>NZ_CM142738.1:1552500-1905000 GCF_054901285.1 Sporosarcina saromensis | reverse complement strand
ATTTACGATGAATTTTTCTTGGATCAATGATGAAGAGAAGAATGCCTGCTATGACAACGATTCCGCCAATAATTTGCGCTGAAGTAAGCGTCTCATGAAAGATGTAATACGCCAATATTGAAGCTCCTACTGGTTCAAAAAGAATGGCAATTGAAATGACGTTTGTACTTACCCACTTTACTGCCCAATTGAATAGCGAGTGGCCGAGCAAATTCGGAATAAGCGCAAGCATAAAAAACCAGAACCAGTCAGTTGACGAATACGGACCAAATGATTCTCCCTTTACCAACACATAAAAGAATAATGTAATTGTACTGATTGCATACAGAACGAACGTATATGTAATAAGAGATAAACGTTTACGCACTTCTTGCCCAAAAAGAAGATATGCTGTAATAAACGCACAACCTGCCAAAGCGAGCATATCTCCGTAGAAAGCTGTACCGCTTAACTGAAAATCGCTCCAACTGATAATGATACTTCCACTAATTGCAATAACTGCAGATAAGATCGTCTTCATGGAGAGTTTTTCTTTAAAGAAGAAATACGTTCCGACAAACGCAAAAATAGGTTGTAGGGTCACCAAAACAGTTGAACTCGCAACAGAAGTGTAATTAAGTGATTCGAACCATAAGATAAAGTGAAAGGCAAGAAAAATTCCTGCTATCGAAGAAAAGATCCAATCTCTCTTCGTAAAGACCAATAATTCTTTACGGTACTTCATTAAAAATAATGGGAGCATCAATAAAACAGAGAACAACATTCTATAAAAAGCGATAACTCCCGCATCAGCTGTAGATAATTTAACAAAGATCGCTGATAAGGCGACTGAGATAACTCCTATGATAATCGGAATATACGGGTGGATAGAAGGCTTTTCCATATGGTACACATCTCTTTCGTTGTAAGTTTCATGTTAGTTTGTCATTGTTTATGGATAAAGACAATATAAAGAGTATAGCACAGGAGTGGTTTGAAGATGCTAGTAGGGGGAGAATTAGAATGGACTGGATTGCCGACAATTCGATGTATCCGGATGTCTTAATTAAAATCGCGTTAGCATTAGGACTAAGTTTAGTCATCGGTGTAGAGAGGGAAATAAAGAAGAAACCGATTGGATTAAAAACAAGTGCAGTCATCTCAACATTTAGTTGTCTATTGACGATTGTTTCTATGGAAGCTGCTTATTTAGTACCCGCCCGAGATGATATCAATGTAACGATGGATCCATTACGTCTAGCAGCACAAATTGTTAGTGGTATTGGCTTTCTTGGTGCGGGAGCAATCTTACGAAGGGACAATGATAGTATTACCGGCTTAACAACTGCTGCAATGATTTGGGGTTCGGCGAGTATTGGTATTGCCGTTGGAGCTGGTTTTTATATTGAAGCTGCATTCGCTGTTATAAGTGTATTGTTTGTAATCGAAGTCATTGCACCTATATTGGATCGGTTTGGTCCGCGTAGAATACGCTCAAAAGAAGCTTCATGTATTATTATCATTTCAGATAGAAGTAAGATTGATGAATTGATTGGAAAGCTAAGTGATGAAAGTATGTCTGTGGAAAATCTTCGAATCAGACAACTAATCCCTGAAGATGGCAAACCTCACATGCATGAACTCGATTTTAGATTAAATGCATTACCTAAGAAAAAAACATCCCAACTATATGTTGAATTGACTGAACTACCTTATATCGAATCAGTTGAACTAGAAATATTCCCTTAAATGGAGGAACCTTTATGCAGGATTTTATCAAACTCTTAAAAGATGGAAACAAACCTTCATTGCTTGCTGGTGTAATTAATACAATCATTGCTATCTTAAAAGGTATTGCCTATATGTTAACTGGTAACGTTGCAATGTTCGCAGAAACATTACACTCATTAGGCGATGCGGCCAATCAATTCTTCGTTTACATTGGTTCCGCGCTCTCTAAAAAAGCGCCGACACCAAAATTTCCAAACGGATTTGGCAGAGTCGTCAACCTCGTCTGCTTAGGAGCTGTCATTGTAGTTGCGATTATGTCTTATGAAGCAGTTAAAGAAGGTTGGCATCATATTCTTCATCCTACTGAAACGTCAGGACTCACCATTAATTTAAGCGTACTTGGGCTTGCAATTGTGTTGGAACTGTACGTCTTATTAAAAGCAGCAAAAGAAATTGCACATGAAACTGGAAACGATGCGAAAGGGTTTAAAGCACTTCTATACAGTTTCACGCATTTGAATCGTGCTAAGCCTGCCACAAAGCTTGTTTTTATGGAAGATTTGGTTGCAACAATTGGTGGAGTATTAGCTTTTACTGCCGTCCTTGTAGCACATTTCACTGGATTTCTTGCGGCAGAAGGAATTGCATCGGTGTTAATAGGTCTCATGATGTTTTATGTCGTTGGCAAAATATTTCTTGAAAACGCAAGAGGTGCTATAGGAGAAACCGATGAAGAAATGTTAAATCACATTGCGTACATCGTAGCTGAGGACCCGGATGTTAAAGATCTACAAAGAGTTGAGGTGATTAAAGAAGGGGAATTTCTCCATGTAGAAGTAGTGGCAGAAGTCGATTCCTCAAAAACACTTGAGTATATTGATGATATAAGGGATCGTTTGCTAGCATTAATATTAAAACAAAAAGGCGTTCGCGAAGCCCTTATTTCATTTGATGAAGATGATGGCATCAAAACATGGAAAGGCGTTAACGAATTGGCGATTTCAGAAGAAGCACGCAAAAAGTTACCCGAATGAAAAAGTACGCAGTAGAACTCACCGACGAGTTCCTGCGTACTTCTTTTTATAATGAAGCGACTAAAATTGATTTTACGTCTTCTTTTGTCAATTGAGCAAACCTGCCTACTGGTCCGTTTACAGAAGCTTTTTCAGCCATAAGCTCAATTTTAGATTCGTCAATATGGTAGTCTTTCAGCCTTTCAGGTGCACCAATTGATGACCAATACTTACGGAGCTGTTCTATTCCTTCCATTGCAGTTTCTTCAGTAGTCTTTCCTGTTGGATCAACTTGAAAAACATTTGTTGCAAACTTCGCAAAGCGTTCAGGATTCAACTGCATAGCATGTTTCATCCAATGCGGGAACAGAATCGCCAATCCTCCAGCATGCGGAATATCATAGACTGCTGAGACGGCATGTTCAATCTCATGTGTCCCCCAGTCGCCACCAGCATTCCCCATCCCTAAGAATCCATTCAATCCCCACGTTCCGCTTAATAAAATCGTTTCACGTAACTCGTAATTTTGCAGGTCATCTACTAGTTTTTCACCAGCGCGCATAATTACCCGTAATGCACTTTCACAAAGTTCATCTTGCAACGGTGTATTGGTAGCTTTATGAAAATACTGTTCCATTATGTGGGACATCATATCGACAATTCCATAAACGGTTTGATCACGCGGTAAGGAAAGCGTATACGTTGGATCGAGAATTGAGAATTTCGGGAAATTGAAAGGACTTCCCCATCCGTATTTCTCCTCTGTTTCTTCGTTTGTAATAACAGAACCTGCATTCATTTCAGAACCTGTTGCCGCCATCGTCAATATGGTACCAAATGGAATTGCATCGGTCGGCGTCGCTTTTTTACTGACAAAATCCCATGCATCGCCTTCATACTTCGCCGCTGTTGCTATCAATTTTGTACAATCCAGGACAGAACCACCCCCGACAGCCAATATGAAATCGATACCTTCCTCTTTACAAATCGCCGCCCCTTTCTTCGCTGTGGAAAGACGTGGATTCGGCTCGACTCCTGGTAGTTCATATAGTTCCTTTCCTGCTTTACTCAGAAGTTCGACCACTTCATTATATAAACCATTGCGCTTAATGCTTCCTCCGCCATACACGAGAAGAATTTTATTACCGTATGCAGCTAATTCATTCGTTAATTTTGAAATGGAATTTTTACCAAAGACTAATTTTACCGGGTTGTGAAATGTAAATTCATGCATCTCTTTCGCCTCCTCTTTTGTAGTACTCATTATCCAAGAATGAATAATCCGTTGCAAGTATGGAAGCTGTCCTATTGGGGTATTTTGGAGATAAGGAGGTGTGTCATGGAGAAAATCAAGCGAGTGGCCCTTGCCATCACAATTATTGGCGCTTTGAACTGGGGTGTTGTCGGCTTATTCAGTTACGATGTTGTCGCACAATTCGCTGGTGGGTACGCGAAACCGTTAGCCCGTTTCTTTTTTGTACTGATTGGGATTTCCGGTCTACTGTCGTTAGGCTTGCTATTTGAACATTGGCGCTATGAAGAGCGTGAAACTAACACCCTAGCAGGAACTGAAGAAGCATGAAAAAGCATCTCCCACTGTTCAGGAGATGCTTTTTCTATTCATTCGCTTACGCCCACCCACGGAAACGGGAAGCTTCAGCAGTTTTGCGGATACCAATCATATATGCAGCAAGGCGCATGTCAATGTTACGTGTAGACGCTACGTTGTACACATTTTCAAATGCCTCGACCATTTTTGTTGTCATTCTTTCGCGAACTTCTTCTTCAGTCCAGTAATAACCCATGTTATTTTGAACCCATTCGAAGTAAGATACCGTTACGCCACCTGCACTCGCAAGAACATCCGGTACGAGAAGAATGCCACGTTCTGTAAGGATTTTAGTCGCTTCAGATGTTGTTGGGCCATTCGCAGCTTCAACAACAATTTTCGCTTTAATATCGTTAGCGTTCTTTTCAGTGATCTGATTTTCGATCGCAGCAGGAACGAGAATATCACAATCCAATTCTAATAATTCCTCGTTAGAAATTGTATTGTCAAATAATGTCGTAACTGTACCGAAACTATCGCGACGATCTAATAGGTAATCAATGTCCAATCCGTTTGGATCATGCAATGCACCGTAAGCATCGGAAATACCGATTACTTTCGCTCCAGCGTCATGCAGGAATTTCGATAAGAAACTTCCAGCGTTTCCGAAACCTTGGATGACGATACGTGCACCTTTCATATCAATTCCACGCTTTTTAGCCGCTTCGTTAATAATGATCGTTACACCTTCAGCAGTCGCACGGTCACGACCTTGAGAACCACCGAGAACAATCGGTTTCCCTGTAATGAAACCAGGTGAGTTGAATTCATCAATTCTGCTATATTCATCCATCATCCAAGCCATAATTTGTGCATTCGTGAACACGTCTGGTGCAGGGATATCTTTTGTCGGTCCCATAACCTGACTTAATGCTCGTACATAACCACGGCTTAATCGTTCCAATTCGCCCATAGACATTTCACGTGGGTCACAGATAATACCGCCTTTACCGCCACCATATGGTAAGTCAACGATACCAGCTTTTAATGTCATCCACATTGAGAGAGCGCGCACTTCATCCGCACTTACTTGCGGATGGAAACGAACGCCACCTTTTGTCGGTCCTACTGCATCATTATGTTGTCCACGGAATCCTGTGAACACCTTAACTTTTCCATCGTCCATACGGACAGGAATTCTTACTTCCACCATACGTATAGGTTCTTTCAGAAGATCATACATTCCTTCATCGTAGCCTAATTTGTCAAGTGCTTCCTTGATGACAACTTGCGTAGACGTAAACAGATTCAGGTTTTCAGTCATGTAAAAGTTCGCCTCTTTGATTTCATAATGTCTTACTACTTCGCCCATATTGTACCATAGTCCACACTGTTTTTGTGTACTATTTCATTAACTTGCAAAAACTTTGTTGATGCGTTCTAAAGCCCAATCTAATTCTTCTTTTGTAATGATCAATGGTGGTGCAAAACGGATTACAGTATCGTGTGTTTCTTTGCACAGCAATCCAAGCTCTTTCAATTGTTCGCAATACGGACGAGCCGCTTCCGTCAATTCAACACCAATGAACAAGCCACGTCCACGTACTTCTTTAATAGAAGGGTGGTTGATTTTACTTAATTGTTCTACGAAGTAATTTCCTAGTTCCAATGATTTCTCAGCAAGTTTCTCGTCTAGAAGAACTTCTAAAGAAGCGATTGAAACTGCACACGCCATCGGATTACCACCGAATGTTGAGCCGTGTGAACCAGGGTTGAACACACCTAAGATATCTTTATTCGCTACGACACAAGAGATCGGGAATACGCCGCCACCAAGTGCTTTTCCGAGGATGTACATATCTGGCTCGATGTCTTCCCACTCACTTGCGAACATTTTACCTGTACGGCAAAGTCCAGCTTGAATTTCATCCGAAATGAAAAGTACATTGTGCTTTTTACAAAGCTCGAATGCCGCTTTCATGTAGCCAGCTGGTGGAATCAAAATTCCCGCTTCACCTTGGATTGGTTCGATGATGAATGCTGCTGTATTTGGTGTAATCGTTTCTTCCAACGCTTTTAAATCACCAAATGGTACAAGTTTAATACCTGGAAGCATCGGACCAAATCCACGCTTGTATTCTGCTTCAGAAGAGAGTGAAACTGCTGTCATCGTACGACCGTGGAAGTTTCCTGTGCATCCGATGATTTCAGCTTTGTCTTCAGCGATACCTTTCACATCATAAGACCAACGACGAGCTGCTTTAATAGCTGTTTCTACCGCTTCAGCACCTGTGTTCATTGGCAATGTCATATCTTTACCAGATAGTTTGCAGATCATTTCGTACCATGGGCCGAGTTGATCGTTGTGGAACGCGCGTGACGTCAAGGTTACTTTGTCCGCTTGATCTTTTAGCGCTTGAATGATTTTAGGGTGACGATGACCTTGGTTAACCGCAGAATACGCTGAAAGCATATCCATATATTTATTACCTTCTGGATCCTTTACCCAAACACCTTCCGCTTCTGAAATGACAATCGGAAGTGGATTGTAGTTATTTGCACCAAATTTATTCGTTTGGTTAATCAACTTTTCTGAAATTGACATCTAATTCCCTCCTTAAGATATGTAAATATGGAAGCAGTCCTAGAACTGCCTCCAATTAGTTATTAAAGTGTTTCTGAAGTCGTTTTACCTTGCATGTGAAGTTGCAAGTAATCAGGACCGCCCGCTTTTGAGTCTGTACCTGACATGTTGAAACCACCGAATGGTTGGTAACCAACGATTGCACCTGTGCATCCACGGTTGAAGTATAAGTTTCCTACGTGGAAATCTTCGCGCGCTTGTTCGATATGTGCGCGATTGTTTGTAATAACAGCACCTGTTAAGCCGTAGTCTGTGTTGTTTGCAATTTCAATTGCTTCGTCAAAGCTTTTCGCTTTTGTCAAACCAACAACTGGTCCGAAGATTTCTTCTTGCATGATGCGTGCATCTGGAGCGAGGTCAGCAAATACTGTAGGTGCAATGAAATAACCTTTTGAGCTGTCGCCTTCTCCACCAGCGATTAGACGGCCTTCTTCTTTTCCGATTTCGATATAGCTCATGATTTTGTCGAATGAAGCTTGGTCGATAACCGGACCTGCGAAGTTGGATTGGTCTGTTGGATCACCGTAAGTCAATGCTTTTGTTAACTCTTCCACTCTAGAAACGACTTGGTCATACACATCTTCGTGAATGACTGCACGTGAACAAGCAGAACATTTTTGTCCGCTGAATCCGAATGCTGATTTCACGATGGATTGTGCTGCCAATTCAAGATCCGCTTCGTTGTCAACAACGATTGTGTCTTTACCACCCATTTCAGCGATAACACGCTTCAACCAAATTTGGCCTTCGTTCACTTTTCCAGCACGTTCGTAAATACGGGAACCGACTTCGCGTGATCCTGTGAAAGAAATGAAACGAGTTCTTGGGTGATCTACAAGGTAGTCCCCAACTTCAGCGCCTGAACCTGGAATGTAGTTCACTACGCCTGCAGGCATACCTGCTTCTTCTAATACTTCGATAAATTTATATGCAACAACTGGTGTTGTAGATGCTGGTTTCAATAGAACTGTGTTACCCGTTACGAGTGCAGCTACTGTTGTACCTGCCATAATCGCGAATGCGAAGTTCCATGGAGAGATGACAACACCTACACCTAAAGGAATGTAGTCGAAACGGTTGAACTCACCTGGACGGCTTTCAACTGGCATACCGTCTTTTAGTTTCAACATTTGACGGCCATAGTACTCTAAGAAGTCGATTGCTTCTGCAGTATCTGCATCCGCTTCGTTCCATGGCTTACCTGCTTCTTTTGTTAAAAGCGCTGAAAATTCATGTTTGCGACGACGTACGATTGCAGCAGCTTTGAAAAGAACGTCTGCACGGAATTCAGGTTTTACTTTTTTCCAAGTGTTGAATGTTGCATCAGCAGTTTGCATCGCTTTTTCAGCAAGGTCTCTGCTCGCTTTTGAAACGCGGCCGACGACTTCTTCTTTGTTCGCAGGGTTTGTCGATACAAGTTTGTCTTCGGTCATAATGCGTTCGCCGCCGATGATTAGAGGGTAATCTTGCCCAAGATAGCCTTCAACTGTTTGTAGAGCGTCTAAAAAGGCTTTTTTGTTTTCTTCTTGTGTAAAATCTGTAAATGGTTCGTGTTTGTATGGAATCATGTTACTCCTCCTCCGTTATGATACGCAAAAAAAATTTGCATTTAATCTTTGATTACATTTATAATAATGCAAGAGATTGTTGCACATTTCAAGTGTTTTTATTTAAATCACGAAAAAAAGTACACGGAAGGTGTTTTTGATGATGGATAAAATCGAAAAAGCCCTCTTTCCTTTATATGAATTTGCAGTGAATCGTGCCGGTGTAGGAATCCATGCAATTGATAAAAACGGCCGTACGGTCATATACAATCATAAAATGAAAGCCATTGAAGGATTAGAGCTGGAAGAAGTTGCAGATCGATCAATAATTGAGCTATTTAATTTTAATCAAGAAGAAAGTACATTGTTAAAAGTGTTGCAAAGCGGTATTGAGCAGTTGAATGTGAAACAGACATATTGGAACCGCAAAGGAAACGAAATTACGACCATTAACGATACGTATCCCGTCTTTAGCAATGGGGAACTAATCGGTGCTGTGGAAATTGCACGAGATGTAACAGCTCTTGAGAAATTTATTCTTCATCCCCTCCGAAAAAATAGTGACCCTGTAACGTTCAATCAAATTATTGCAGCATCGGAAGAAATGCAAGCGGTTGTTTCTACTGCACTAAAAGCCTCTCAAGCAAAACTACCCGTGTTGCTGATTGGTGAATCTGGTACAGGAAAAGATTTACTGGCGGAGAGTATTCATAATGAATTTTCTCCTGTAAACGGTCCTTTCTATACACTTTTTTGTCATCGTTCAGACGAGTCGCTCATCGATCGATTGGATGAAGACTTAACTGAACATGATGCATTCACGTTATTTTGTGATCGGATTGATTTATTATCCATACCACTTCAACAGAAACTGTTTTCTTTTCTAAAAAAGGCGGTACAACCTGGCAATCAATTCATCGCAAGTATCGGCGATGACCCTGTTGAACTGATCGCTAAAGGAGCTTTATTGAAAGATCTGTATTACTTTTTTGCTTCTTTTGCAATTCGCATTTCCCCTTTGCGGAAACGAAAAGAGGACATACTTGCTTTCATTACTTCGTATTTAGCGAAGAGAAGAGAGCGGTTTGGTTCTTCCCTAGAAGGAATAACTACAGAAGTCGAGGAATTGTTTTTACGATATGAATGGCCAGGCAATATGCGAGAACTTGAGTTTCTTTTAGACGAAATTACGTCGCTTGCAAGTACAGAGTCGGTCATTACATACGATATGTTGCCTTTGCATTTTCGGATGAAAAGCAATGGGTTGAACGACACACCTTTACAAGACACGGATTTTGTTGTCCAACACCAGAAAGATTTATTGCCGCTCGATCAATATTTAAAAGATGCGGAAGCATATTACTTACAAAAAGCGATGAAGTTGCATGAAGATAATATTACCAAAACGGCGCAAGCACTTGGAATGAGTAGGCAAAATCTTCAATATCGTTTACGAAAGGTAAAAAATGGGAGAGGCGATTAAGCCTACTCCCATTTTTTAATAACCAGACCGTGTAATCCAGTCTTTTAGTTTGTCTTTTAACGAGTTAAATCCTTCTGCGTCATGCTCTTTTACTTTGTCTTGCAATGATTTTCGGGGACGGCTCGGTTTTTGTGTGGCGGGTGGCGCTTCTTGCAATGCCCGAATGGACAAACTGATTTTACCTGCGTCTTCATCCACTTCCAGTACTTTCACTTTTACAACGTCGCCTACAGCAAGATACTCATTAATATCTCTGACGAAACCGTACGTGATTTCCGAAATATGGACGAGTCCTTGTGTCTCTTCATCCAATGCCACGAATGCGCCATATGGCTGGATGCCCGTTACCTTACCAGTCAGCTCTTCCCCCACTTCGTATGTTCTGCCCATGCGAAACAGCTCCCAATCTACATCTATCGAATTTGCCTATGCGGCCATCAATAATTATACCATAGAAAGCCCTTTCACAACAAAAATTTGGCAAAGCAGTCGGAAAATTTCACTTATTTTTTTCTTTCTTTTCGTGGATAATTGGCCAAATAAGATTATAAATTTCCATATAGCTATTTTGATTATCCAGAGTATACCGCGACCAACCTTCCTCCTCCATATTTTCAATGACGGTTGTCATGACTGTAGCAGCTGGCGATGGTTGTTCACGGTCCGCAATTTGCTTCCACACTTTTTGATATTCCGGTTTAATGGCACCAGTAAGGTCATAACTAGAATCCACCGCTTCACTTTCAAGGCCAAGTATGGAATGAAAGAGCCACATATATGACCCTACAATCACTTGTTCAACGTATTCGTTAGAGAATATCCCCGTTAATTCATCGCCCATTAAATCGTCTTCAACGAAAAAAAGTAGATTAACTTGTTCGTCGAGCGGTTTTTTAACGATCTCTTCCATACCACCCATTAACAGATTCACATACTCACGTACACTCGGATGTAATTTGTTTTGAATATCTTCGATGAGCTGTTCATCCCCAAACTGTGGATAGTAGAACATATTGTCAGACACTACTACAGAAAAATTTTGTGTCTTCATTCCTTTTAATGCATCTTGGAGCTGTTTGGGGTAACCTACTTCGTTTTCAGCTAACGTTTGGACGATCACCTCGCCATTGTCATTCCATTCATAAGTAGGTATGATATCTTCGTGTTCCTGAAGGATAGCTAAATAAGATTGAATAAGCATGGTGGAACTACCAAACAAATTCCCGATAAACGCTATACTCGCTGTCCGATCGTTGACTAAAGGTTTATTCTTTAATTCTGCCATCCACTCTGACGGCAACTTCAGCTCATTAATGAGAGCTGCGTAGTCTTCTTTCGCCTTCTTTCTATCAATCTTCCCATTTTCTTCTAACTCTCTTGTTAATGCTCGTAACCAATCTTTAAAATTTAACCTTGTGTCTTCACCATACATATTATAATGATTCATAGTAATCGCTGTTCGTTTCGTCAATCCAGCAAGTTCGAATCGTTTGGCGATTTCTTTCTCAAATTCCTCTTCGGTTTTTTCGATGAATTTCTCACTGGCGGATTTTTGATAGGCTTCACTATTTGTTACAGATACAAAAAGTAACGTGAATAACATGGCGACGCCTAAACTCCACATCGCTAACGTCTTTCGTTTCGGTTTTTTCCCCTTTAATTTTGTCGGCTCAATTGAATGATGTGTAGTGTGTGTGAATATCCGGTCTTCATCATAAAGAGTTTGCAATCTTCCATAAGACGTATGTAAAAACTCCAACTTTTTTTCTAGGTTCGGTTCATCCAGTTGCTGAAAAGCTTCAGCAAGTTTTGTTTCCACTACTCCTGTTGGCACGTTTAGAATCTCCGCAATTTGTGCTGGAGATTTGTTGTGAAACAGGTTCAAGATAAAAGGTATCCTAACTTCTTTTGGTAATTCAATAATGCGGTTATGCAAAACCTCGTCTTCTTTAAATGCAAAGAGTTTTTCATCGGACGGATGAATGGTAACGTCCTCTAACCGACTGAGCAAAATTCTAATCGTATCATCCTCATGCAATGCTTCACTTCTGTTTTCATACAATTTTTGAAACACAATTTCTACAAAGTTTGCAGCTTGTTGCGGTCTTAGCCCATATTGGATTGCGAGACGTTCCATATGCGGCAACATCAGGCGTATCCATTCCAAAGAAGACTCTTTATCCGTCTCTAAGGTTGGTTGCTTCTCTTCATTCATGTACTCTCCCCCTGCTTTCCAAAACATCCCTTTCTTTACTATAACAAAGAATATAGAAAAAGACCGCAGAATTCGCAGTCTTTTTTGTTTATTTTAAATGATTAACATTGACGCGCCATCCGTCATCTGTCCAAAGCATATGAAATTGTTGTGCAGCTGGCAGTTTTGGATACTTTTCTTGATTTACTGTAAACGTGGCGACACCAGGCCAATTGCCATCTTGGTCTTCTTCAAGCCCTTTGAAGGACATGGATGTATACATATCTTCAGCATACGGAAATTTGTATCGATCACCATTTTCGACAAATGCCGACTTCTCAATTAAATCCGCACCGAATTCTTGATAAATCAATGCATATTGTGTTTCATAATCTTGTAAAGATCCTGCGTATAAATAGAGGCTCATTATTGTCAACGCTACTTCTCCGTATAAGTTAGCTGGATTTTTCGACTCTTTAAAGGTTTCATAGAGCTCTTTCATATGCTTAAGTGTCATCTCGTCAATTGGTATTTCGGGTGATTGTTCGTACGATGGAAGTTTTTCAAGATACATGTCTCTAATTTTCCATACATCATCTTCACCATATGTGAGATGTACTGAATTTTTAACTTCCGCGCCATTGTTAATCGTAACAAAACCATAAAGTGCATGTTCGTAACGGTTTATGTTTTCATTTGTAAATTTAATATCCGTTGCGTTTCTAAATAAGGAGAGACCTTTTCGGTAAAAGTCGATATATTGCTCCTCTGAGAAACCTGTTTCCGACATATCTCCATAATTTTCATTGAATAGTCGATACATCGTTTTGGGGTCTTCGACTTCATTTGCATAGTTGAAAATCCCTACAATATGCACAGGTGAAATCCCTTTTAACACGGACTTGTCATACGACTTTTTGAATGCGCTGTAGAGTTCTTTAACTTCCTGATCAAATGCCTCATTTGGCAGGACAACCGCCTTCTCTTCGAATACAGGCATTTCACCATACATGTATTCTTCTAACACCCCTTCACGATAAAGGACGAGTGCTTCTTCTAGATCATTATAGTTGAGTGAATCCCAATGCTCTGATTGCCGCCAATCTGAAGCCTTCATCTCTTTAACAATCGGCCTCATAAGATAGGTCAATGGTGTTGCGTTTCCACTATACGATAGATTGGTCCATGCCTCCTGGTACTCCGGTAACAATACACCATCCGCATCAAAGATTTTCGTTTGTTCGCTCCCTTTGACAATTTCATTAAATAGCATCACAAAGTACGTTTGCATAACCGGATACAAGGATGAATCCTGTTGGACGTTCATCAATGTTCGTTCCATTGCTGTGATCTTTTCGACTGTCTCAGGGACGGTATATTCAAGGACTCCTGCATACATATACGGTTCATCAGCAAGCATATGAATGTATGCATTTGTGAAATCATGAAGTTTAGAAGAAAGTTCTTCAGCTGACCTCGATAGATAAAATTTGGATTTAATTTCTCCTGTATATTTCCCCGAATGCAATTGAATCGATTGTTCTTTCATCGTATGAATAATATTTTGAAGCGGCTCTGGAAAACTATTTTTACTCGTCATCATGACATCGGCTTTATCAGCAGATGGATCCACTTCATAGGCATCAATTGCTGTTTTGTTTTCTTCTACGATTTGATCGTAAATGGCTTGCAATCTTTTGACTTTTTCCCGGTAACTATTCAAGAATGCAATACTCGCTTCTTCATCCTCCCGAAGCGGATTGCGTTTTACGTCTTGAATCATTTCGGCAGGCGTTTTTAGTTCTTCGATTGCTCGGTTGTAGACTTCTTGCAATCGCTCATTTGCATTTCCATCCTGTTTAACAGACTGTATGAAAGTCTTATGATCCAAAATTGAGATTGAATTAGATTGGGCATACATTCTAAAATGCTCTTCATCCAACTGCAACATCTCTCTACGCTTTTCTTTTTCCACTTCAAATTGTTGTTTCAGTTCTTCGATGTAGGCATCAATTTCTCCACTTTCCAAATTTTCTTCGTTCGGATTTTGGTTATTTCCATCAAGGACGTCATTGGCAATGAAACCGATGATGAATACACTCGCAACGCTTACAGCTAAAACCGTTATACGCTGTCTGAATCCACCTTTTTTAACAGGTTTCTGTTCAACAGGTGCAGGAGGATGTTCCGCATCGATTTTCTTGAATACTTCTTCCGGATCGAAAGTCGAAGGAATACGTTCATAGGACTTTTTCAAGAATTCCATTCGTTTCTCAAAATGATCATTGCTCATGTGATACACCTCCCGTCGTTTCAATTTCCTTTTTCAATGCATCCTTTGCTCTGAAAATCCTCGTTTTCACAGCAGCCATCGTTACGTTTAACACTTCCGAAATTTGTTGGTACGACAAGTCTTGGAAATAAAACAAAATGAGTGGAATTCGGTATTTTTCATCTAAACGCAATATCGCGTTATGCAATTCCTGATCTTCTTCAAAAAGGAGCACGTGTTTCTCTGCTGACTGATGTGCGACCGTACTCATTTCCTTTTTAACCCGTTCTTCTTTGTCCGTCTCCCGACCTGCTTTTCGGTAATAATCCCGAGCAGCATTCAGTGTAATTTTGTATAACCATGTCGTAAATCGCTGTTGATTGAACTGCGGTAAGAATCGATAGAGCTTTATGAAGACCTCCTGTGTAACATCCGGAATATCATCAACACGGACACCACATTGATAAGCAAATTTTTCAACAGTCCGGTAATAACGATTCATTAATTCTGTGAAAGCTGACCGATCTCCGTTCTGCGCTTTCTGGATCAAGTCCGTTTCTTCCATGTGTCACCCTCACTCTCTTTCCCCTCTGCTCATGATACGAGGGATTTCAATTGATTGTTTCATCCTTTTAATGAAGAACATAAAAAACCGCCTGAAGCAGGTATCCTAACGCTTCGGGCGGTAATAATTTTTCTTTATCCTAACAATCTTTCTTTTGGTTATACGATGCATTTCGCTTCGTACTTTATTGCGAACAACTTATATGCTATTTGCATGCACTTTTCTAACGGAATCCATAGTTCATAGGAATGTTCATAGATTTCTCTAATCCGTTTTGCTAAATCTGTCGGATGATCGAGCAACTGGAGTTCTGAGACGACATCAGCAATTTCGTGCTCATACGCCTTCCGCCCCATATTGAAAGGATCCCAATCTTCTAGTAGTAAGACAGCTTTTTTGTTCATGTCCATAGTTTGCACGTCAAGTCACCTTATTTTTTTCTTTTCTTTCATTTATGATAACATAGTAATGTAAAAGAAAAAAGGAAATGAGGGGTTTTTAAGATGAATGCGTTCGAACAAGTCATTAGCCGTAAAAATACGCGTTCCGTGAAATGGGGTAATATGGAAGCCGTTTACGGGGTGGAAAACGCGGAAGAAATTTTACCGATGTGGATCGCGGATATGGATTTCCCTGCTCCACCGCCAATTATTGAAGCGATGAGAGAGCGCTTAGATCATGGCATTTTCGGTTATTCATACATATGCGAAACGTGCAAGGATGCTGTACGTTCTTGGTTGTCTTCTCGTCACCGATGGGAAACACAAAATGATTGGATGCTCTTCCATCATGGTGTTGTGCCTGCTATTGCAACGGTAGTAGAAACATTTTCGAAGAAAGGCGACAATATTCTCATTACGACGCCTGTCTATCCTCCGTTTTTCAACGTACCGGGTCATCAAGAGCGAAACATTGTAGAATGTGCTCTCCTTGAAGACAATGGGGAGTACTCAATCGACTTTGAAGCATTCGAAAAATGTTTGCAACAAGATATTAAAATCTTCATATTATGTAATCCACATAACCCGGCAGGTATCGTATGGTCAGAAGCGGATTTACGACAAATTTTACGTCTCTGTAACCAATATGACGTGCTCGTGCTTTCAGATGAAATCCACGCCGACCTCGTGTTACCAGGTGCAACACATATTCCACTTGCCAAACTCGCTGAAGAAGAAGGTGGAAAAATTGTCACGTGTGTCGCTCCGACAAAAACTTTCAACTTGGCTGGTGTACAAGCTGCCATCATGATTACAAGCGACGAAGAGTTAAAAACTGCCTTACAGAAAAATGCAATGGCACACGGACAAATGGAGTTGAACGCTTTCGCTGCTTCCGCGCTCAAGTCAGCTTACACGGAGTGTGAAGCTTGGTTAGATGAACTACTTGAAACACTTTCAACAAACATGGATTATGTCATCAATGAATTGCCGAAAGCTGTACCGGGTATCGCCATTCAAAAACCTGAGGCAACCTATTTGTTATGGATCGATTACCGAGGAACGGGTTTATCGGAAGAAGATATGATGGACAAATTATTAAACAACGGAAAACTTGCGCTTGAGCCAGGCACGAAGTATGGTGAAGCAGGCAGAGGTTTCCTACGAATGAACATCGCAACGCCTCGTTCTGTAGTGGAAGACGGCGTGAAGCGCTTCATAACTGCAATGCAAGCTTAACGTTTTTCAGAAGAATCCGTTCTTGGATTCTTCTTTTTTATTGTGTATGCTGTGTGTGTCAAAGGTAGCCTGATGGATTGATTTTTGCCACATGCTTTAAGTCAATTTGTCGTTGGAATGGAAATTGCTTTCTTTTTGCGAAGGAGAAGCGGTTTTTTAGCACGCAGGGCTGGTTCTTGAGCGCGGATTGCTCTTCCATGAGCGCACGGGACCAGTTCTTGAACGCGGGCTTAATTTTTTTGCTATCGGCACATATTTTTTGTTCGCGATTTAACAAAGATGTGAATGTAGATAATATAAGACATGCAAAAAGGACACCTGCCCCATTTGTTAGTGGCGGATGTCCTTTCGTTTATTCGTGGGATTGTTGGTGTTTTTCACGGGCTTCACGGCGTTCGCGAAGAATGCGTTCTTCAAGTTCGCGCGTTTCTTCTTCTTGTTTTTTTGAGTTTTTCTTAATCCACATGAATGTGAGGACGAGAAGAATCATGAAAAAAACGAAGGAGAAAAATGCCGGGATGTATTCGGATTTATCCTCTGGAAAGTAAAGGAACGGCATAAGGATAACGTTCATTTACGGACACTTCCTTACTGGTTGGATTATTTCTGCAAGATTTCAATCGATTCGATTGAGATTTCTTCTGTCGGCTTGTCGGAACGATCTGTTTCTGCTGCAGCGATTTTGTCCACTACATCCATACCTTCGATAACTTGTCCAAATACTGTATGTTTTTGGTCAAGGTGTGGTGTTCCACCCATTTCAGCGTATGCATCAGCGATTTCTTCCGGCCAGCCACCTTGTTTCAATTGATTTGAACTTCCTGGTGCACTGGATGCTTGAACGATGAAGAACTGGCTACCGTTTGTGTTTGGACCAGCGTTCGCCATTGATAGCGCACCTCTAAGATTAAAAAGGTTCATCGTGAATTCGTCTTCAAAAGAAGAACCGTATATACTTTCTCCGCCCATACCTGTACCTGTTGGGTCTCCACCTTGGATCATGAAATTATTAATTACACGGTGGAAGATGATGCCGTCGTAATAGCCGTTTTCAGCATGCGTCAGAAAGTTTTCTACAGTCTTTGGCGCTTGCTCCGGGAATAGTTTAATTTTGATTGGCCCCATCGTTGTGTTCATAACGACCAATGCTTCATTTGCTGCTACTTCAGTTGATAATTGTGGATACATACTTTCGGCCTCCTCATTTGTCGAATCGCCTGATGCGTTCGTCGAGTCATTATTATTTGTTGGTTGTTTATCGACTTGCTCGTCTTTACTTTGACCACAAGCAGCAACAAAAATCATGACCATTGCCATAACCAATGCTAGTGTCGATTTTTTCATTTTCATTCACCCTGATTTAGTTTACCATATCCCTTTTCGTTTTTCGATGGATAAGCAAGAAACTTCCTTCGACTCCCGAATTGATTTATACTGTATCCAGTACAATAGAGCGTTTAACGTATTGCGGCAGAGGGAAATCTGTTTTGGGATGACTTTTGTCGACGAACGAGACGGCATTGTACATGAAAGCAGGGTTAACATGACGATTCAAAAACGGAATTTTATCATCATATGGGTTGCGAACTTTTTAGTTGCTGGCACAATGACGATGATTATGCCTTTTTTATCTTTGTATATTGAGACATTCGGCGATCATTCGGATGCATATGTCCAAAAATGGTCCGGGCTAATTTTCGGGGCGACATTTATCACCGCGTTAATCATGTCACCGATTTGGGGAAGGATTGCCGACAAATATGGGTTTAAACCAATTCTATTAATAAATGGCTTTGGGATTGCGACGTCCGTCTTTTTAATGGGGTTCGTTCACTCGGTGGAAGCGTTTTTTGTTCTCCGACTCTTCAATGGTGTTGTGACCGGATTCATTCCTACCTCATTGGCGTTCGTTTCATCGCAGACGTCTCGTGAAGAGGCAGGGAAAAAGCTTGGGACGCTACAAATGGGCAGCGTGACTGGGACGTTATTTGGACCTGTTTTAGGTGGATTGATGGCAGATGCGTTCGGATTCAAATACACGTTTATCATTACGTCGATTTCTGTTGTCATCGCTGCACTGATCGTGCTTTTCGGCATTAATGAACAACGGAAAGTGAAAAACGAAAAAGCCGTTCATTATTCGCGGAAAACGATTCTTTCAGGATTGTTGCATCATAGGCTTATGCTCAATGTCATGATTGTAACAGCGTTAATTCAAATTGGGAACTTTAGCATCCAGCCGCTCTTATCGCTCTATGTCGCTGAGTTAACAGATTCAAATGATGTCGCTTTCCTTGCAGGGTTGACGTTCAGTGCTGCTGGAGTCGGAAACCTTTTGTTCGCACGCAAATGGGGCAAACTTGGCGATGACATTGGGTATGAAAAGGTGTTGGGTGCGCTACTCGTTCTGTCATTCATCTTTATCGTCCCGCAAGCGTTTGTATCTTCGATTTGGCATCTCATGATTTGGCGTCTGTTATTCGGAATTGCGATTGGTGGGATGACTCCGATTACAACAGCGCTTGTCAGACGTGAAGCACCTGTTGACATTCAAGGTGAAGTAATGGGTTACAATACGAGTTTCCGATTCCTCGGCAACATTATCGGTCCAATGTTTGGTGGGATTATCAGTGGATTTGTCGGTATCTCGTCAGTGTTCATCTTAACCGGACTCTTGTTTATGGTGGGATTTGCATTTCTTTATTATGCAAAAAGAAAACCCGTACAGGATTTCGAAGACTTTTTGGCAGATGAAGATCAGAAAGCACATACGTAAATTTCAGCACATTTCTGTTATGGAAATGTGCTATATTTTTTATAGAAAGGGGGTTCTACGTGAGACAAGTAACAGGTTTACTCCTCATCCTACTCCTGTTCCCTCTCTTATATGTGATCCAACAAGGGATTGTGAAAGAATGGAACGATAGCAAACAGTTACAGGACAGCATGCATGATACGATTACGTTAACAGAGCCTTTTGTACCCATTCCTATATCGATGACTGATCGGGATGGCCGGGTCTTCGCGGAAGAATATGTGGAATGGAGACAACCGCTTACGCTCGATGAAATCCCCCTCTTCGCGAGAGATTTATTCCTAACGAGTGAAGATAAAGGATTTTTTGAACACCGTGGATATGACATTGCAGCGATCTTCAGAGCTTTTGCGGTGAATGCTGCGAATGATGATCTGCAACAAGGGGGTTCGACAATTACGCAACAAGTTGTACGCATGCGATTTTTAACGAACGAAAAGACGTATGAACGTAAATTCAAGGAGCTCCTTTATGCAGCTGAATTGGAGAAACACGCTTCAAAAGAGGAAATCCTTGAAATGTATATGAACGAAATGTTTTTTGGCAATCAAGTTTATGGAATTGATGCAGCTGCAACGTTTTATTTCAGTCGACCGATTAGCGAGTTGACGCATGCGGAAATAGCTTTTCTTGCTGCGATTCCAAATAATCCTTCCCGCTATGATCCATTGAAGCATTTTGACAAGACAAAAAAGAGGCAGGAACTGCTTTTATCGGTACTCGCGAACAATGATATCATTTCAGCGGAAGAAGCGACAGCCTTACAACAAGAGCCGATTCAACTTCATGTGAAACGAAAAGCTAATGAACATGCGATGTACAGCTCTTACGTATTAGCTGAATTAGAGAAATTGATTGGTAGAGTGGAAGGGTTTGAGCATAAAATTCGGCAAGCAAAAACGGACGATGAAAAGCAGCTACATAAAGATGCGTTAAAACGCAGAACCGCAGAAGTGATGACGAGTGGCATTCAAATTGAGACGGCACTTCATTCAAAAAAGCAACGAAGCGATGAAGCACGGATGTCTGCTTTGGTAACGCCTAAGAATTTACAAGCAGGAGCGGTCGTTATTGACAATGTGACGAAGGAAATTGTTAGTCTGTATGGTGGGAAGGACTTTCAAAAAGGTGATTTTAATCGAGCTTATCGAGCTATACGGCAACCTGGGTCAGCAATGAAGCCTTTGCTCGTCTATGCTCCTTATCTTGAAAGCGGACCGTATAACGAGCGAACGCCCATCGATAGTAGCGCTATTTGTATCGGTGCTTACTGTCCTCAAAACATTGGCGGATACACATATGGAACGACGACGTTGAAGGAAGCGTTCCGGCATAGCCATAATACAGCAGCTGTCCGATTGCTTCGAAAAGTTGGCATCGAAAAGGCATTTGGCTACTTGCAACCGTTTCAGTTCGAGCATATTACGAAAGCCGATTACACATATCCTGCAGCACTCGGTGGTTTCCAAGTCGGTGTTACGCCCTTGGAACTGGCATCCGCCTATTCCAGTTTCGTTGACGGAACGTACGTGGAGCCTCACGCAATACGGACGGTTAAAAGCCGATCTGGTGACATTCTCTATCGGTGGGAAGAGCAACCTGTAGAAGTCTGGTCTCCGTCCACTACGGCAACTATCCGCACATTGCTTGAAGATGTAGTTGTAAACGGGACTGGAAAAGGCATTACGTATCGAACGACGTATACAGGTGCAAAAACGGGAACTACGGATCGGTATAAGGATTTATGGGTTGCCGGGTTGAATGATGCGTACACGACCGCGGTTTGGATCGGATTTGACAAACCCGCATCAATTGAGAAATACAGCAAAGTAAAAATTCATTTACAAGCTTTTAATGCATTGAGTTCAGAAAGTCATCCGTAACGCCTAGAAAAACCGCAGGAGGATTCTTGCGGTTTTTCATCATGTTCTTTTCTTCTATGAAACTGGAAGGCTTGCTAGCATACCGTTGTATAGCTTTAGAATGACATAGACGATTACGGACAGGAAGACTGCCCAAACGAGGATTTCGAAAAACAATAAGCTGATCGTATGTATAACGGTTAAAAATTTGCTGAGCCTAAACACACGGTACACAAAGTAGATGAATGTTGTAAGAAGGAAGATTGCCAGTAAGATTTTTAAAGATTGGATTCCTGCTACAGAAGCGAGCGCACCAAAAAAATAGATGACATTCCCGCTTTTTGCTTCGTAATAGGACTCCCCTGCGGCATCCTTTGAAAAGAAAAGCATCGCGGTTTCATGAATCGTTTCATCAATGAGTTTCATAGCGGATAAAATCATGAAAAAAATGAGTGAATAGATGAGCAGGAGGAATAGCCGTAGCTGTGTGTCTGTCATGAATTCACGCATTCCGGTATATAAGCCCACTTGGCTAAAGAACTCCATGGAAATGCCAACCATATACACACCGAATGTTAAACTAAATAGCGTAATTGTCAAAAAAGGCAAATAGCCGAAAAGATAGGGATTTTTCATGAAGCACCTCAAAAAAACAAATATTTTACCCTCCCTATAATATAGGAAGAGAAGCGAATCGCGCAATAAAGTCGGCGTGTTACCGATGCAAAAGCGTTCATTTTACGTTATACTTTTAAACAATGTACGAATAATGATTCATTCATTGGAAGGAGGATTTTCTTGGAATTTGTATTGCTGATATTCCTGCCGATTGCGGCCGCCTTGTTCATTCCTTCTTTGTATCGGAGTGTAAAAGGCATACATACTGGTTGGTTTGTACTATTCATCCCTGTTCTGTTATTCCTTTATTATACAACGTTTATAGGAACAACTATGGATGGTGGACATGCCGTATCTGAATTGCAATGGATTCCATCTCTAGGAATTTCAATTGTGTCCTATTTAGATGGGCTTAGTCTTTTGTTCTCTCTCCTTATTACTGGAATTGGTGCGTTAGTCGTTTTGTACTCCATCTTTTACCTGGATAAGACACGTGAGAAGTTAGGCAATTTTTACGTCTACCTTCTTATTTTTATGAGCGCAATGCTCGGTGTCGTTCAATCCGACAATGTCATTTCTCTTTATTTGTTCTGGGAACTGACGTCAATTTCCTCATTCCTGTTAATCGGTTATTGGTTCACACGTGATCGTTCACGTTTCGGTGCATTAAAATCGATGATGATCACAGTTTTTGGTGGATTGATGATGCTCGGTGGTTTTATCCTCCTTGGCATTATGGGTGGAAGCTTTTCCATTCGTGAGCTGATTGCTCAATCCTCGACGTTTGTCGGACATGAGTTCTTTACGTTAGCGTTAGTACTCATCTTGCTCGGTGCTTTTACAAAATCCGCACAGTTCCCTTTCTACATTTGGTTGCCCGATGCGATGGAAGCGCCTACACCTGTAAGTGCATACTTGCACTCTGCTACGATGGTAAAAGCAGGATTGTATGTAGTTGCTAGATTTACCCCGATTTTCGCTGCTTCCGAAGTGTGGATTTGGCTTGTTACCGGAATTGGATTGCTCACATTATTCTGGGGCTCCTTCTTCGCTGTGAAACAGACAGATTTGAAAGCAATTTTGGCTTTCTCTACTGTGAGTCAGCTCGGTTTAATTATGTCGTTACTTGGAGCAGGTGCGATTACATTTCATTCGAATGAAGAGATGTTTACCTTCGCCATGTTCGCAGCGATTTTCCATTTAATTAACCATGCAACATTTAAAGGTAGCTTGTTTATGATTGCAGGAATCGTTGACCATGAAACGGGTACACGGGATATTCGCAAGCTAGGTGGGTTAATGAGCATTATGCCAATTAGCTTTACGGTCGCGTTCATTGGCTCTATGTCTATGGCCGGTGTCCCACCATTCAATGGATTCCTCAGTAAAGAGATGTTTTTAACGGCGATGTTGGCGATCGGAAACTTCGAATTGTTCAATTTTGATACGTGGGGCATTTTATTCCCGATTGTTGCATGGATTGCGAGTGTGTTCACGTTCATTTATAGCTGCTACTTTGTATTTAGAACGTTTGCAGGCAAGCGCAAGGACGAGCCGTTACCGGTTCAACCGCATGAAGCACCTATTGGTATGCTCGTATCTCCAATGATTTTGGCTTCACTTGTTGTTACGATTTTCTTCATTCCAAATCTAGTTGGTAAATGGCTTGTAAAACCAGCTGTCACAGCGATTCAGCCTTACCAATATAGCCATCCGTCTGAAGTGGCCATTCATGTGTCAGCATGGCATGGGTTTGATGCCCCAGAGCTTTGGATGACTATCGCTGTAATTTTAATAGGAGCACTGCTCTACTTATCATTAGCGAAATGGCAGAAATTCTATGCTGTCCAACCGAACTATTTAACGTTGAATGCTTTATACGATTCGACGATGTTGTTCAGTGAAAAAGGAATGAATCGAATTTCCCGCTTGTATATGACGGGACTCATTCGTTCGTATTTAATTTACACGTTTGCGTTCTTGTCGATTCTGACGATTGTAGTGCTTTTCATGAAAGATGCATTTGTCGTCGATATGGACAGCTTCTCGGACATTAGTACGTATGGCGTCATCAATGCCATTATCCTTTTGTTGGCAGTCGCATTTGTGTTGCTATCTAAGACGAGACTGAGTGCGATTATTTCACTTGGAGCTGTCGGTTACTCAGTGGCGTTGTTCTTTGTCATCTTCAAAGCACCTGACTTAGCCCTTACACAGCTTGTTATCGAGACGATTTCTGTTGCACTGTTCCTGTTGGCATTTCAGCATTTGCCAAAGCTTTCCGATCACGGTGAAACGAAGCCGAACAAATTGTTGAATGCAATCATCGCGCTCGGTGTCGGCGTAACCGTTACATTAGTTGCATTATCTGCACATTCGACGAAGCTTGTCGATTCGATTTCGCAGTACTACAAAGATACCGTGAAGACGGAAGCAGGCGGCGGGAATATCGTTAACGTCATCTTAGTGGATTACCGTGGATTTGATACATTGTTTGAAATTGCCGTCTTGGCGATCGCAGGGTTTGGGATATTCAGCATGATAAAACTTCGACTTGCAAGAAAGGAGAATACTGATGAAAACAAATGATGTCATCTTACAAACGACAACTAAAGTAATCACTTTCATCATTTTCCTTTTCTCGATCCACATCTTCTTTGCAGGCCACTATACGCCAGGTGGAGGATTTGTCGGTGGATTGCTGACGACAGGCGCAATCGTATTGCTATTACTGGCATTCGACTTGGAAACAGTCCAAAAAGCGTTGCCGTTTAACTTCATCATCATGACAGCTGTCGGATTAGTATTAGCTCTCGGCACTGCAGCTGGTGCCATCTTTTTTAACGTGCCGTTCTTTACGCATGCTTTTGATTACTACACGTTGCCGCTATTTGGGAAAACTTCATTGCATACAGCCATGTTGTTTGATGCGGGTGTCTTTCTCGTTGTTGTAGGCTCTGCAATTACCATTATCCAGTCAATTGGAGGGGATTCGTAATGGAGTTATTAATGGCGATTCTCATCGGGATATTGTTTATGGCTGCTGTCTACTTAATCTTGTCGAGAAGTATTTTGAAAATCATTATCGGAACGGGTCTGTTAAGCCACGGCGCTCATCTTCTCATCTTGACAATGGGCGGACTTGGCGGTGTCTCTCCTCCGGTTTTGGCTGAAGGCGTTACAGATTATGCAGATCCGTTGCCGCAAGCGCTTATCTTAACGGCAATTGTTATTAGCTTCGGTGTGACGGCGTTCATTTTAGTCGTTGCGTATCGGGCGTATGCAGTGCATAAGACCGATAATATGAATCAATTGAAAGGAAATGACGAACATGATTAATCTATTATTATTCCCGATCATTCTCCCTTTCTTTTTCGCGATTGCCTTGTTGTTCTTTAAAGAGCAAGTGAAAGTACAGCGGGTACTCACCCTTATTGGTGTCATTGTTAGCTTAGGCGCTTCCTTGTGGCTTGTAAAAACAGTTCATACAGAAGGGGTACAATCCGTGACGCTCGGTAGTTGGCCGGCTCCATTTGGTATTTCCATGGTGTCGGATATGTTTTCTGCCTTACTCGTCACGACAACACTCTTATTAACACTGTTTGTTGTCATTTACAGCTTTTCATCCATCGGCAAAGAAAGGGAACGTTTCTTTTACTACCCCGCAATGCTGTTCATGGTAACAGGCGTGAATGGCGCATTTACAACAGGCGATATTTTCAACTTGTTTGTCTTCTTTGAAGTGTTACTCATTGCTTCGTACGTATTGATCGGCCTTGGTGGAGAGAAGAAGCAATTACGTGAATCAATCAAGTACATATTGATAAATGTCGTGTCTTCTGCATTTTTCGTTATTACAGTTGCCTATTTGTATTCCGTCGTTGGAACATTGAATATGGCTGACATTTCCGTAAAGATCGCAGACATCCAACAGCCTGGCATTGTAACAGTCATCGCTGTACTGATGCTCATTGTTTTCGGGATAAAAGGATCTATTTTCCCGTTGCACTTCTGGCTTCCGAACGCCTATGCAGCACCGCCAATTCCCGTGCTTGCCCTCTTTGGTGCGTTACTGACGAAAGTCGGTGTCTATGCCATTATGCGAACGTACACATTGTTTTTCGTTCATGACACTGGCGTTACGCACGAGATTTTAATGGTGCTCGCGATCTTGACTGTTTTAATTGGCTGTATCGGAGCATTAGCGTATTTTGACTTAAAACAAATTATTATTTACAACATTGTCATTGCAGTCGGCGTCATTTTATATGGCGCAGCGCAAATGAACGAACCAGGTGTTTCGGGTGCTGTGTTTTATTTGATACACGATATGTTGATCAAGGCGGCTCTTTTCCTCCTGATCGGCATCATCATTTACGTGACAGGTACTTCCAATTTACGTAAGATGGGTGGACTTATGAAAACGCATGCCCCACTCGGATGGGTGTACTTGGTTGCAGCGTTCGGTTTAGCAGGTATTCCACCATTAAGTGGATTTGTAGGGAAGCTATTAATCGTACAAGGTGCGTTTGAAGCAGGAAATGTGTGGGGTGCAATCATCATATTGGCATCCAGTCTCGTCGTCCTGTTATCGGTCATCCGCATTTTCATCTATGCGTTCTGGGGGGAGATCCTGCTACATCGTATCCGAAGACGAGCAATCAAACATACAAGCGTCTTATGCTCCCAGCAGTCATCTTAGTTGTGCTGTCTATCTTCTATGGTGTCGGCACAGAATGGCTCATGCCGTTCATGACAGACGCTACAGACGTATTACTACAACCATCCATCTATATTGATGCGGTGCTAAAGTGAGGAGTGAATGTCGATGGCATTTCAAATACTATTGAACGTTTTCATCGCTGTCGTTTGGATGTTCATGAGCTCCTCACTGACAGCAACAACATTTATCATTGGATTTCTAATCGGGTTAGGGCTACTGTTCGTCACAAGGCGTTTCTTTACGTCTAGATTGTATATTTGGCGTCTATGGGCAGCAATCAAACTCGTTCTACTGTTTTTCAAAGAACTAACACTATCAAATATTTCGGTTCTTATGCTCGTCATTCGGCCGAAATTAAATATCCAACCATCCATTTTTGCGTTACCGACGGAATTGGAACATGATTGGGAAATTACATTACTTGCAAGTTTGATCACACTGACGCCTGGTACACTTGTCCTTCACGTGTCAAATGATCAACGGACTCTGTACATCCATGCAATTGACGTTGAAGATGTGGATGAAGCGATTGATTCGATTAAAAATTCGTTTGAGAAAGCAATTTTGGAGGTGAGTCGCGGATGATGGTCTTTATTTGGGTTTGCTTGATCCTCATCGTACTATCAATGGTCGGCGTCCTGTATCGTGTCTTTCGTGGCCCTTCAGTTCCTGACCGACTCATATCCTTGGATAGCATCGGTGTCATGCTCATTTCCACGATAGCGCTTCTCTCTATCTTGTTTGACACCCCCTTCTTCATAGACGTCATCTTGCTCATTGCAATCATGTCGTTTATCGGAACGGTATCATTCTCCAAGTTCATCGAGAGAGGAGAGATTATCGAACGTGAACGTAATCGTTAACATTCTCATTGTCGTACCGATCATCGTTGGGACCATTTTTACGATTGTCACAATGGTTGGGATTTTACGATTGCCCGATGTCTATACACGTGCACACGCAGCGTCCAAAAGTGCCACGCTTGGTGTGTTAAGCATTCTGTTAGGCGTATTCTTTCATTTTTGGTTGAATGAAGGGCATTTCAGTATCCAGCTTCTACTTGGTATCGCCTTCCTCTTCATCACTTCTCCAATCGGAGGCCATTTAATGGGACGCGCTGCGTACATGTCAGGCATTAAACCGACTGATATGACGGTTGGTGATGATTTAGAAAAAGCAGTAGCAGAAGGAAAGAAGAAATACGCGCAGCAACGGAAAGATTAAAAAACACACCCGGCATAAACTGTTAGCCGGGTGTGTTTTTTAATAGTAACCATATGGTGGTCTATTGTAATACTGTGGGTATCCGTATGGATAGTATGGGTATGGATAATACGGGTAATATGGGTAATAATTTTGTCCGCCATAATAATTAGGGTATAATGCACTTCCTAAAAAGCTCCCGAATAATCCACCTAAAAACGGTCCGCCAAAACCAAAGCCGAATCCTTGATTACCAAAGCCTCCACCAAATCCTCCAAAACCACCATGTCTTCTAGAATTCCGTGACATCGCCATCCCCCTTTCTCACTTATCCTATTCAAAGCGGGCGAAGTGTAGAGGGATGAACGCCTATCATCTGTGTGCATTCCTAGAAAACTATATGAATGGGCATGTGCCAACTTAACAATTACGCTTCTTCATCCGCCATCCGTTCAACAATTGTCGCAAGGGTACGTACCATTACGCCCGTTCCACCTTTTGGACCAAGGTCATGTGCCGCTGACGCATCCGACGTGCCTGCGATGTCTAGATGGATCCAAGGGGTATCTCCTGCAAACTCACCGACAAATCCACCACCGAATATCATATGTCCATCTCTTCCTGGAGAGTTGTTCAAGTCTGCAACATCACTTTTACGAATCCGCTTTTTATCATTTTCAGTAAGCGGTAAGCGCCAGACGAATTCACCTGTCTCAAGAGATGCTTGCATGAATTCCTCAAAGAACGCTTCATTATTTGTCAATGCACCTGTTTTATCATTCCCAAGCGCAACAATTACGCCACCTGTAAGTGTTGCAACGTCAATGATGTAATTAGCACCTGATTGCAATGCGTACGTCACAGCATCTGCAAGCACGAGTCTTCCTTCAGCGTCCGTATTGAGCACTTCAATCGTTTTGCCACTGAGCGAAGTAATTACATCGTCCGGCTTCAACGCTTCACCTGAAATCATGTTATCCGTCGCGCCAATGACTGCAATGACATTTTTTGCAGGACGCAATTCACCAATAATGCGCATCGCTCCTAAAACAGCTGCTGCACCACCCATGTCGCCTTTCATGCCCACCATACCGTCACGAGGTTTCAATGAATAACCGCCTGTATCGTATGTGACCCCTTTTCCGACAAGACCGACAACGTCTTCCCATTGCTCCGTACCGGCATATTTCATAACAATGAGTCGAGGTTCCTCAACAGAACCTTTATTAACTGCTAAAATCGCACCCATGCCGAGCTCTTCCATCTCTTGCTTGCCTAACACGTCGATTTCAAAATCATACGTAGCTGCAAGTTCTTTTGCGTAGTCCGCCATTTTTGTTGCTGTTAACATGTTTGGTGGCATATTGACTAACGTCCGTGCTTCGTTGACAGCTGTAGCATAGGCTTGACCGACTTCAAATGCAGCTTTTAAATCCTCTTCCTCTGCGTCCGTCAAAAACGCAATCTCCTCAAGCGTTACGTCCTTCTCATTGGAATCTGTCCGGTAGCCATTGAATTGGTAACTACCCATTCCAATGCCTTCTGCCGCTGCGAAAACGACATCTTCACATGTCAGCTCGTCATTTGTGAATGGCGCTGTCCAAACGGCAACAGTAGAAGCTTTAGCGCTCTTTAAATCTCTTCCGACTGTCGCAAACAATTGACGCAAACGGTCCACAGTCAATTGTTTGGACGGGCCTACTCCAACGAATAAAACACGCTCATATTGTCCCGCTGACAATGCCGGCATCTTTACAACCTTCTTAAATTCAGTCGACACATCTCCGGATTTGACCCATTCCATAAGAAGCGGACTAAATGAGTGAGCGAATACATCCCAGCCTTCCGTGTTTTCCGGATGTTCAGGCACCCCGATGATCAGTGTTCCAGCTTTTACCGCATTAAATTCTTTCCCAATAAATGATGCTTTCATTTGACTACCTCCCCGTTTTCATACATATTCTATTATATACCATCGGAAGACCGAACAAAAAAGATTAATTCGGAAGTCGGACTATCATGAACAAACGGCACAATATGGTATACTAAGTATATAATTTTCATTTTTTAGAAAAGGAGTGGTTTTAATGGCCCTCTTGCAAAACACACCGCTCCTTGCGGCATTATTCGCGATATTTTTCGCCCAGTTCGTCAAAATCCCGATTCACTTTTTATTAACACGCAAGTTAGACTGGAAATTAATGACGTCCACAGGTGGGATGCCAAGTTCTCATTCCGCTGCTGTCACTGCATTAACGACCGCAATCGCTTATGAAGTCGGACTCGATTCTCCGTTATTCGCCGTATCGGCCATTTTTGCAGTGATCGTCATGTTCGACGCAACCGGTATCCGCTACCAAGCCGGACAACAAGCGCTCATTATCAATCAAATGCGATTAGATTTTCAAACATTCGTCCAAGAAGTAAAAGGCTGGCCACAAAAAGACGGCCAACAGAAAATTATGGAGCTGAAAACATTACTGGGGCACAAACCTAGCGAGGTATTTGCAGGAGCTATGACAGGAATCCTCATTTCCGTACTCACATACTCATTTTTTGTAGGATGACAGCTCGCTTTACAAGCGCTAACAGGATTGAACGGGGAGACGGGATTACCGACTCCTCTGGGACAATCCTGTTTTTTATTTGGTAAGCCTGCCGGGAGCTCGCTTTTGGGTGGCGCGGAGCACATGTCGCGCTATGACCGGGACAGACTGCTTTGAGCAAGACATTACGCTTTTAGAGATTTTGGCCGTGCTTTAACAAAATAAAAAAGATGCCTCTAAAAAAGAGACACCTCATCATAAGCATTAGAACATTTGGTAGCCTTGCTTACGTAGGAGCTTCATCACAAATCCAGAGATAATTGCGCCCACGAATCCGCTTGTCAAAATGATAATATCTGCAGTATGTAACGACAGTATTTTATCGCCAAGCATGCCAAACGATCCGCCAGGATTTGTAAAATACTCGTACACTTTTACTTCGTCAATAATTAAAATGACAACAATTGGATAAATAATAGCCATTAACCACGTCATACGGAGTAACATATTTAATAAAAATCCGATTCCGAAAAACATTACCATGAAAATGATTATAGACAAGACGACATGCGTCAATGAAATAGTTCCCAATTTTTCTACCTCCGCTTTCCTCTCCCCATTTTACAGCAATGAGCAAAGGCTTTCAATGAAACACGATCAGTTCATAGATTTGTCAAGAGTGTCTTGCAAAAGACGCTTATTTTTTGAAAAATAGTTTATAAGATGTATAGCCGAACCATGTGCCTGGATCCATTTCTTCCATTTCCAACAAACCGGATTCAATGGCTCGTTCTGCAATTTCTTTTATCATCGCAGAAGCATGTGGTTCTTCTTTTAACGCAAAGGGTGTTTTCCATGCGACTTCTTCAATTTCTCTTTCTTGTGGAACCAATAGCTGGGTTTCATCTATTGGCCGTAATAAGAACATCACTAAGTTATCGCTAATGCCCCCTGTTAGTACACCCGTGCGGAAGCCGACCATGCCTTCCAATTGACAATCGAGCCCAGTTTCTTCTTTCACTTCACGAATTGCTGCCTGATCAGCTGTTTCAGTATGATCGACAAAGCCTGCTGGAAAGGACCAGATCCCTTTTAAGCCGCCATACTTCTTTTTTACGACAAGCCACTCACCATTTCCGTTCATGACAATGCCTGCTGCCCCAAGCCAAACGCTCCCCCTTTTCGTACGTGACACTTACATCCCCTCCTCTACATACAAATCTACGCAATTCACACGCCAATCTATGAATGAAAAAATACACCTGCCCAATGGATAGGCAGGTGCAAATAGATAATTAGCTTACAATTATTTCAGTACGTTGAACTTACCTTTTTTGATAGTCAAACCAACTCCACCGATCAAGAACAATGCACGGTTGTCAACCATCTTCTTCATGAATGATGCTTTCTTACCGAACAATTTCTTACCGAATGCAACACCGATTGCATCGTCATCGCCTAGAGATGCGATACTACCTTTTAGATCAGGAACAAATTCTGCAGTCGGTTGGCCTTTGATCAATGCGATCAAGTTGTTCGCACACATATCGCCTTGTTGCATCGCGATTTGGGCAGTTGGTGGGTATGGACGGTTTGTTTCTTCATTGATCATCAATGCACAGTCACCAACGATAAATACATCGTCATGTCCTGGCGCACGAAGGTCTTTTTCGACTTTGACACGTGCACGCATGTTTTCAATGCCTGTCTCTTCGATCAAACGGTTGCCTCGGACACCTGCTGCCCATACGACAGTTCCAGCTTTGATGAATTCAAACTCGTCTTCACCTTTTTTGATGTTAACGCCTTCAGGAGTCGCTTCTACAACCGGCGTACCAATCGAGAATTCGATGCCTTTCGCTTTCAATTGTCTTACTGCGTAATCCACTAGCTCCGGATCAAATCCAGGCAATACCATTGGAGCTGCTTCCACACAAATGACACGGACCTTCTCTGCAGGAACGTCGAATTCCTTGCAAAGTTCAGGAACTCGGTTACCAAGCTCACCTAGGAATTCAATTCCTGTGAAACCTGCACCACCGACAACGATCGTTAAACGGCTATCGTCTTTTTCCTCTTCAAGTGACCATGTTGCAAATTGGTATTCAATATGTTCACGGATTTGACGGGCAGCTTTCACGTTGGCGATGGACAAAGCGTATTTATCCAATCCTTTAATACCAAACGTTTCCCCTTCGAATCCAAGAGCGATGACTAAATAATCGTACGTGTGTGTTCCAACATTTGTTGTTACCACTTTTCCTGGGATATCAATACCTTGTACTTCTGCTTTAATGAATTTCACTTTGCCTTCGTTAATGACATCTTTCACATCATAACGAACTTGCTCAGGAGTCATTGTTCCTGCTGCAGCTTCGTGCAACCAAGTTGACTCATAGTGATAGTCATTCTTGTTAATAAGTACTATGTCCGCCTCGTCAGTACCAATAGATTTCTGCAAGTTGACGACTGTGGATAAACCGCCGTAACCCGCACCTAATACTAAGATTGTCGGTCTTTTCACGAAAATCGAAACCACCTTTAAATTTATTATGTGCCGGGTCCGTTGACAATCGGTTCATGCGACGATTTGCTCAGTCCTGGCATTTGTCTATATTCGACAAACTTCTACCTTACAATAGTAGCCCTTTTGGTGGTTTTTTTCAACACTTTAAAGTTAAAATTTCGCGAAATTGAACTTACGATGAAAGACCCCCTTTCGCTAGAGAGCCATTACAATGGATTTATCTCTGCGAAAGAGGGCGTTATTGATTAATCACACGATTGGGGTGTGCCTTCTTTTTTAGCTGTTCTGAATGAAGTTCCGCAACCACATGATGCGATGGCATTCGGGTTTTCGATCGTAAAACCGCCACCCATAAGAGATTCTTTATAATCGACTTTTGTACCATCGAGAATGGCTGCATCCTCTTTTGACACGACAATTTGAATCCCATGTTGTTCTAAAAGGAAATCATCCTCTGTTTGTTCTTGTTCGAAGCCTAATCCGTATGTTAAACCACTGCATCCTCCACCATTCACAGCAACACGCAGAAACGATCCTTCTTCTTCGTTGTGTACCATCATCTGTTTTACGTGATAAGCAGCAGCTTCTGTAACTTCAACGTATTGTTTCATATCCATTCACCTTCCCGCTTTTCTTTATCATAACAATGATTCTGTAAGTTTCGCAATCAAAATTACTCCATCTAGACGGAAATGATGTATAATGAATTTATAGTGCGAAAGGATGATGACGCATGGAAATAAGTCCTGTATATATAAAGAAAATGGAATGCTTAAATTGCAAGGATAAATTTACTACAACAAAGATTCGGTCTCGGTTCGTCCGAGTTGTCGAACACGAACAAGATTTTAAACCCATTTATGCGGATCCTTCAAATAACCCATTATTTTATCATGTTGCCGTTTGTCCACATTGTGGATTTTCTTTTACCGAAGATTTTTCGACGTACTTTGCTCCTGGTGTGAAAAATGAGATTACGAAGACCATTACTTCGTTATGGAGCGGTAGGTCTTTCGGCGAAGAACGGACGATTGACGAAGCAATTGAAACCTACAAACTTGCCTATTTGAGTGCAAGCATTAAAAAAGAAAAGGCGTTGACGATGGCGGGGATTATCCTTCGAATCGCGTGGCTCTATAAGGAGCGGCAAGATGTGACAATGGAAAAACGTTTTCGTTCCATTGCACGTGATTTGTATACGGAAGCTTATACTGAAGGGGATTACGTCGGGACACAAATGTCTGAAACAAGAGTTTTGTATTTAATGGCCGAGCTTTCCCATGCAATTGGGGATCGGGACGCGGCCACTCGGAATTTTTCCCGTGTCATTGAAAATCAACGGACATCAATTGAACCGAAAATCGTGGAGATGGCAAAAGAGAGATGGCATGAAATTCGTGAGGTCAAAAAACAAAGTGGCTAAACGGAGCGTCAAACTGCTTTTTAAATGATAAAACCGCATGGACCTAGACTGATGAGACACATATAAAACACCATGATTAGGCTGCCATTACACCGTATTTTAAGGGTGTAAGGTAGCCTAATTTTTCTTGGATACGTTCTTGATTATAATAATTTAAATAGTCTATAATGCGTTTGCTGACCTCTTCATTACCCAATGAGTTGAATTTAACATATTGAAATTCCTCAGACTTCAAATTCGAATGAAACGATTCAATCACCGCATTATCCCAACAGTTTCCTCTACGAGACATACTACTTACAAGATTGTGCTCCTTAACATAACCTTGATATGCATACGACGTGTAAACACTTCCTTGATCCGAGTGTATAATCACGCCCTTAGGGTTATTCCGCTTAGCTAGCGCTGCCTTTAATGTATCAATTACAAGCGGCGTCTGTTGGTGGTCATATAATTTATAAGCGACGATTTCGTTATTAAATAGATCCATAATTGTCGAAAGATATTTTGTTGTACTTCCGTACTGAATATAAGTTATATCTGTTACCCACTTCTCGTTTGGGGCACTTGCGTTAAAGTTGCGCTTAAGAAGATCAGGAGCAATTATGATGCATTCTCCTTGGGATTTCCATTTCCGTTTAGGCTTGATACGGCATTGTAAATTGTGCTTTTGCATAATGGCTTGAACTGTATTTCGGTTTAATTTAATTTTACATTCTTCCTTTAACAAAGCTCGTATTTTTCTATGTCCATTGCGATATTTTGTGCTTTTACATAATTTAATGATAGCTTCTTCTATCTCTGTAAGTTGCGCCACGAATCCCTTAGCGCACCATCTATAAAAGTTTGCCCGTGGTACGCCTAACGCACCTAGGATGGCTGTAACCGTGTATTTGCCTCTAAACCTCTCTACAATCTGTAGGACTATTTCTTTTTCAACTCCATTTCTAACTCCATGTACTTTTTTAAAATTTCGTTCTCCATCTTCAAGTGAGATACCTGTCGTTCACGTTTATCGTCTTCACTGGCGAATTCTGGACCATGACCAAAGGTATATTGTTTTCCAATTGGCTGATCAAATCGATAAATTTCATTCGACCGATACCATCTCATCCAGGTTTCAATCTGTGATTTATTTTTGATTCCATGCTTCTCCATGATTTCTTTCGTTGTCAGTTCACCACTAAGTTTGTCCTTTACAACTGACCATTTCACTTCGCTTGAATATACGTTTTTGCCCACGCAAAAACACCTCCGATGTAAGTACTTTTTACAAGTGTATCACTTCGAAGGTGTTTTATATTGTCTCAATAATTTAGGTTAGCCCAACCCGAGATTGGTCTACATGCGGTTTTTAATTTGAATTAAAATACTTGTTCTACTTCCACTACGCCAGGGACTTCTTCAAGTAATGCGCGTTCAATACCAGCTTTCAATGTGATCGTCGAGCTTGGGCACGTGCCGCAAGCACCTAAAAGGCGAAGCTTAACAATACCGTCCTCAATATCGACCAGTTCACAGTCTCCGCCATCACGTAGTAAGAATGGGCGTAATTTATTTAATACTTCTTGTACAGGTTCCATCATTGCAGTATCAGTCATTGTGTTATTTCTCTCCTTTCCTTATACTTATTATAAACTGGATTGCAGAAAAAATCCAATAGAGAAACGGAAGGAGTTTTTTCATTGACGAAAAACAGAGTGAAAATCGAAATTTATGGTGCAGATATTGTCTGCGCAAGCTGTGTGAATGCCCCTTCATCAAAAGACACCTACGAGTGGTTGCAAGCTGCCATTACGCGCAAGTTCCCTGACCAACCGTTTGAAATTGATTACATCGATATTGAAGCAGACATTCAGGATGTGAAGCAACAGGAAATTGCAGAGCAAGTGTTGAATGACGAATATTTCTACCCGCTTGTCATAATTGATGATGAAGTGATCGGCGAAGGTTATATTCAGTTGAAGCCAGTTTTTAATGCGCTTGAAAAACATGGATATGTGTCACAAGTTTAATGGTTTATTGATAATGAATGCTTGTAAATGAGAACAAACAGCCTTCACTCCTTTGCGTTGAGTGAAGGCTGTTTTCTTACCCATTATGCCATTTATACATCCACAATACACCGGATTTCAATAATCTGGCAATACGCCCTGTTACGGTGCGGTCTGCCAAGTAGGCAAAGCCTTGCTTTTTTCCTAATGAACCCATGAACCCTTTTAGTTTGATTTCTGGCATTTCTTTTGGAAGCGGCTCATTGTTCCAGACGAGACGAAGCACACGGACGATTTGTTCCGCTTGTTCCTCGGCTAACTGGGCACTTGGTGCAAACGGCAGTGCTGCAATGTCTCCAACTACATAGACGTTTTCGTATTGAGGGATTTGGTGGTATTGATTAAGCACGATCCGACCTCGTTCTTTTTCAACATCCATCGCACGAACATTTCTGACAGGTTGAATGCCTGCTGTCCACACGACTGCATCTACTGGAATTTTGTCTTCATGATTGTAAAGAACGTTCTCTTCGACCTTCGTAATATTGCTATTGGAAATGACTTCAACTTCATGCTTATCAAACCAATCTTTTACAAAGTTACTGAGTCTCTCAGGAAAGTCTTTCAAAATTCGCGGTCCTCTGTCGAACAGCTTAATCTTCAAATCAGGACGACTTTCACGCAACTCACTCGCCAATTCGATGCCACTTAAACCCGCACCAACAATTCCTACCGTTGCTCCCCCGCCAAGTCCTTGTAGTTTCTTGTATGTCTCACGGGATTTGCCAATCGTCTGGATACTGTGCGTAAATTCCTCAGCTCCTGGTACATCGTGATAGTTATCTTCGCAACCAAGACCGATGACGAGCTCGTCGTAACGAATTGCCTCTCCATTCGCGAGGTAAACGCACTTCTCCTCCAGTTGAATTTCTTCAATTTCACCTTCAACAACGTGTAAGCGTTCATGTGTTGGCAGTGGAACACGCACGTCCGAATCAGGTGATGTCCCTGCTGCTAGTGCGTAGAATTCCGTTTTCAAACTGTGAAAAGGTGTTCTGTCAATTAACGTAATCTCGAGATCAGCTGGCAATTCTTTGTTGAGCAGGCGAAGCAATATGCGCATATTCCCGTATCCTGCACCTAGTAATACAAGTTTTCTCATAGCTATCTCCTTTTTCAATCGTTTTTCCGTATTGTTCCCACAAATGATTATAGCAGTTTGTGAGATATTTCACAATAAGCCATCCCAATTGACGTAGAAAGGAATCCATAGTAGCATTCTACTAGGTGAGGTGATCGACTTGAATCCGATCGTTGAATTTTGTATAAGCAATCTAGCGAACGGCGCACAAAAAACATTGGAGGCACTCGAAAGAGACCCAAATATCGATGTACTTGAATACGGTTGTCTCAGCTACTGTACACGATGTGCTGAATCGCTTTACGCACTTGTTAATGGAGAAGTTGTACAAGCGGACACGCCTGACGAGCTGACAGAAAAAATCTATCAGTTCATTGAAGACAATCCGTTATTTTAACAAATAAAAAGTAGAAAGGAATGTTTTCGTACTCCCTTTCTACTCTAGGTGTAGACAAGGTCCGTTTCGACTTTGTCTACACTTTTTTAGTTATTGCGTCTAATAAATGCGTAAAGAGGTGCGTCGGTTGTTCCACTTGTTCCAATACGCGTGCAGCAGACGTTACGCCGCCTTCCACATGAATCGTATCGATACCGAAGCGGATACCTGCTAAAATATCTGTGTCATAATTGTCCCCGATCATGACCATCTCCTCTTTCCGATAGCCTTTTTCGTGGATATACTGCAACAAGTATGGTTCTGGCTTGCCTACATAAATCGCTTCAATGCCCGTTGCTGTCTCTAACAGTTTTACGAATGAGCCGTTGCCAGGGACTAAACCACGTTCAGTCGGGAGCGCTTTATCCCCATTTGTCGCAATAAAATGTGCGCCATTTTGAATGGCCAAACTGGCTTCCGCAAGTTTTTCATAGGTGATGTTGCGGTCGATGCCTACAACTACGACATCAGGTGCATCCGTTGTCAGTTGAATGCCTTCATCCGAAAGCGCCTCATGAAGCCCTTCTTCTCCAATCATTTTGACCGTTGCATTCGGAAAATGCTCTTTGCAATATTTTGCTGCAGCAATTGCCGATGTCAGAATATGATCTGCCGTCGTCTCAATGCCCATTTTGCCTAGCTTCTGCTTAAATTGCTCAGCGGTCAGTGACGAATTATTTGTTACATAATAAGGTGCAATGCCACGTTCCAACAGCTGTTGAATGAACGACAATGACTCGGGAATCACTTCATTGCCCCGATAGACCGTTCCGTCCAAATCCAAACAAATTGCTTTGTATTTGTCGATCATTGTTATTGCTCCGGACTAAAGGCTGAGACCGGGCCGAGTTCGTTTTCTAAGTAATAACGGACATTATGAGCAAATGCTTGGATTTCATTTTTGTTTTCATAAAGGACATGTTCAATCTCTTTATTATCGACAGCGACAAATTCGCGGACAATCATTTTGCGCAGGCTAAGCACTTTTTTCAGCGGATCTGCCATTTCTTTAGTAATGACTTTTTCATCTTCCATAATGTCGATAATATCATCATAACTTCCTGGATCACGCATGATGAAACCGTCAATCATCGAGTTGCCAACGTCGATGATCGATTCAACAATTGTATGTGCGATGCGTTCAAGGGCGAGTGCATGGATTTTATCTTTATTCCACTGTTGGTGCCCTTCAAATAAGGCCAACAGGCTTTCCATATAAGCTAATGTTTCGTTAATTTTGGCTCGATCGATAAAGTACACGATGATTCCCTCCTGTGTATGGATGATTCCTTTTCATCATATCATATTGGACAAAATAATGAACCGCTCGGCATGCAAGGATTTGCACACGAAGCGGTTCAGCACGTTAGTCTTGTTCAGTTGTAGCAGGTTTCACCTTTCCGACTTTTTGCAAGACGAAATAAGCGCAACCAAAATTGCAGTACTCGTAGAGATAGTCTTGTAATGTACTGATTTTCGACTCGTATGTCGCTTTTGCATTGCGGTCGTCAAAAAAACCTTTTAGGCGCAGTTGCCCGTAGCCCCAGTCGCCTAAGATGTAATCATACTTCGATAGTACATCACTGAAACGGGCGTTTAATGCTTCTTCATTAAAGCCCTCTCTGTAATTCTTAATAATTTCATATTCAAAATTGTTGAGGGTTACCAATCTTCTCACCGCCATTTCAGCTTTTCACTGTAGATTGTAACAGCTCATCCCCAATACGCTGTTTTTCCTTTGCAGCTGCATTAACCTGTTCATCAGCATGGTAGCTTGAACGGACAAGCGGCCCTGCTTCACAATGGGAGAAGCCTTTTGACATGGCAATTTTGCGCAACTCACCGAATTCTTGTGGAGAATAATATTTTTGGACTTTTAAATGTTTTTTGGTAGGCTGTAAGTATTGTCCAATTGTCATAATGTCCACGTTGTGTGCACGCAAGTCATCCATCGTTTCAATAATTTCTTCCATCGATTCCCCTAAACCAAGCATGAGGGAAGATTTTGTTGGAATATCCGGATACATATTTTTTGCACGAAGTAACAGTTCCAACGAGCGATCATACGTTGCGCGTGCCCGGACTCTTGGCGTCAAACGCCGGACGGTTTCAATATTATGATTCAAAATATCCGGTTTTGCATCCATTAACCGTTGCAAGTTCTCTTCCACTCCACCCATATCGGATGGAAGCACTTCAATTGTCGTAAACGGATTTTTTCGTCTGATGGCACGAATGGTTTCTGCAAACACTTCAGAACCACCATCTTTTAAATCATCTCTCGCTACCGCAGTGACAACGACATGTTTCAAGTTCATAAGTGAAACGGAATCTGCTACACGTTCTGGTTCTGCAAGGTCTAATTCGTTTGGTAATCCTGTTTTTACCGCACAAAAACGGCATGCTCTTGTGCAAACTGCCCCTAAAATCATGAACGTCGCTGTTCTACGCTCTCCCCAACATTCATGAATGTTCGGGCACCGTGCTTCTTCACAAACAGTATGTAAATTTTTCTCACGCATCAGTTTCTTCAAGTCCGTATAATTGTCATTCGTATTCAGTTTAATTTTCAACCAATCCGGTTTACGAATATGCTCTTCTTTTTTCCCTATTTCTGGTCTGCAGGACACAATAACCGACTCCATTCCTTTGCTTGTTTGGCATAAACCACTTCTGTCAATGTATCATATTTTCTGACTTCTAACAACTACAACTCCCTCACAATACACTTGAAACATGCTTATATTGATGGTAATTAATTCCGCTAAAAAAGTGTAAAACCGACGAATTGCATATCGGCTTTACACTTTTTATGAATCGATTAAACTTGAACTGGCATCTTGGTCGTTAAACATTGTTCTTCTACATTAAGCTCTGCTTCTCGACTTTGAGATTGCATAGAAAATGCTACCTGCAAGGCCTCCCCAAATAACGAGGATTCCTAGTATCATCATGAAAATTGCTGAACCACTCATATTGAATCCTCCTTATCGATTATCGTAGTCTGTGGAATCGATCGTATTTCTATTCCATTTCATCATTGTAAAGATGATGGCCATGACGATTGCAAACAACGCTACCATCCAACCACTTTGGAAAATGAATGCATCTGGATAGCCTTCGTAGTTGCCGATAATATTGCCTTCGCTGTCTTTATGCAATTTCATCAGATTAATACGTAGTAAATCAAACATCATGTAACCAAGGACGATTGGTGTCACAAATGTTAAACAGATTCTCCAAAGCAAACCGACTTTAATATCCGAAATTTCGTTTGCGTGATTCTCGAACACTTTGAGCTTTCTGAATACCCAAGCGATCAAGAACACTTCCACGAGACCAATTGCCGCAACACCGAATTGGTTAATGAAGTAATCTGCAGCATCTAAGAAGTATAGTCCTCCGCGTGTAGCAAACAAGATTGAAATGATGGAAGCAGATCCTGCACCGAAAAGAACAGCTTTTCGTCGTGAAATATTGAACTTCTCAGATAATCCCGCAATGTATGTCTCACAAATGGAGATGAGTGAAGTAAGACCTGCTAACACTAATGAGAAGAAGAATAAGAATCCAAAGATTCCATTCATGCCCGGCATTTCATTAATGATTTTCGGGAACACAACAAATGCCAATCCAACACCAGCTGAAGCCACTTCTGAGACCGGTTCTCCTGCTTGAGTTGCCATGAATCCTAGTGCTGCAAAGATTCCAATACCCGCTAATAATTCAAAACCTGAATTCGCAAATCCCGTAATGAACGCATTGTTTGTAATATCTGATTTTTTAGGTAAATAACTTGAGTACGTTATCATAATAGCAAATGCAATGGAAAGACTAAAGAATATATGACCGTAAGCTGCTACCCAAACGGTTGAATCAGCTAGTTTACTCAGATCCGGTTTAAAGAAAGCATCCAGTCCTAATGCTGCACCATCCAATGTAACAGCTCGGATAACGACCAAGAGGAACACGACAACCAATGTTGGAATAAAAATTCTGTTTGCTAATTCAATTCCCCGTTTAACACCCGCTAATAGAATAATAAATGCAATAGCCCACACAAGGAGTAATGGTAGAAACACCCCTGGTACAAGGCCACCGACATCACCTGGATTATCCGCTAAGTTGAGGACATCCCCGAAAAGGAAACCTCCAGTATCATCTCCCCATGTTAAATTAAAGGAGTAAATAGAGTATTTCATTGCCCAGGCAATAATTACAGCATAATATGTCGAAATGACAAATGAAACAAAGATGCCCCACCAACCAATCCACTCTGCCCCTTTCCCTTTCATACGGAAGAAAGATAATGGTGCAGATCCACGATACTTATGCCCAATCGTGAATTCCATGATTAAAATCGGGATACCTGCGGTTAATAATGCAAATAAATATGGTATGAAAAATGCCCCTCCACCGTTTTCATACGCAACGTATGGAAAACGCCAGATGTTTCCTAGCCCGACAGCAGATCCGACAGCTGCCATAATAAAACCAGCTCGTGTACCCCATTGCGAACGCTGTGCCATTTAAAGCTCCCCTTTCTAATAGAGTCTTGTAATACTTTGGTATTTTCTGATTATTATATAATCATAAACATAGTATATACGTCTTAGTTAACGTTGTCAAAATATTTTTTATTAAATAACTTCGACACCCGAAATGGTACCTTTCACTCACTACTCAATCGTTACTTTGTCGCGTTTTCGAAAGTTTCACTATTCTTCTATACTATTTCAAGGCTTCGAACTTTTTCATCATAATAGAATTTATGTGTGCTTTTCCTTGAATATTCATTCAGTTCAACGATTGAAGGAAATTGTTTTGCTTATCACCGGAAATGCTGATCCTATTAAATTGAGGTTGATGAGTTGGCTGAGACATTTTTATAGTCTGTGTCTTACTGATTTGTAGCGGGGATTTTCTTACTAGCGTGTCAATATTTCCGTTTATCGACGTCGGAGCTGGGGATTCTCTTGCTGGCGTGTCGATATATCCGTTTATCGACGCCGGAGCTGGGGATTCTTCTGCTAACGTGTCGATATATCCGTTTATCGACGCCGGATCCGGGGATTCTCTTGCTAACGTGTCGATATATCCGTTTATCGACGCCGGATCCGGGGATTCTACGGCTGGCCGTGTCTTTAAACCGTGTTTAATGACGAGAGACCTGTGTGACTTTCTAATAGCGAGTCAATATAGTTCGTTTTATGACACCGGAGCTTTAAAATTTCCTGCTAACGTGTCTTTAAACCATTGCTCATTACGCCAGAGAGACAAATTTCCATTCGGTGAGGCTTTGAAATGGATTGGATGTCTCAGTAGTCCCACTTTCCCCCGGAACATGGAACCAGATATAGATAGAAGTTCCATTAGAATTCAACAAAAATGGAACTGAACAAAGTCAGTTCCATTTTAGCTACTATTGTTATGTGTTTATTCAACGACTGTTGGTTGTTCTACTACTCTTTTATTGCGCGATGTCCAGAATGCGAACAAAGCGATAATGAGTAAGATGACGACGACGAGGCCAATCCATACGGAGCCCGTCACGCCTAAGATGAGGTAGCCGATTGTTGCGACGGTTGCTGCCATGAGTGCGTATGGTAGCTGCGTTGCAACATGATCAATATGATTGGATCCGGCTCCCGTCGAAGAAAGAATCGTCGTATCAGAAATAGGTGAACAGTGATCACCAAATACAGCGCCTGCAAGAACAGCAGATAATGCTGGAAGCAATAACTCTGGTGCTGCGTTTGTCATAATTGTCCCGGCGATTGGTAATAGAATCCCAAATGATCCCCATGATGTTCCTGTTGAAAACGCCATGAGACCTGCTAGGACGAACATGATAACTGGCAAGAAGTTTACCGGAATGTTCGATTGCTCAACAACACTCGATAAGAATGGACCTGTTTCTAAAATGCCGATTAAGTGTGTCAAGCCCCATGCTAACACTAAAATTAGGATTGCTGGCATCATCGCTTTGATTCCTGTCGTAAATGCTTTGCCGACCAATGTATAAGACGCCGTCTCATTCCGTCCCATTTGTGCAATGTAAAGAATTGCGGCTAATATTGTTCCAATTGTTCCACCTGTTACTAATGATAAAGGTACATCGGTGTTTTCGAAAATTGCCCAAATGCTTAGAGAGTCACTTGCACGGTAGCCAGTCCATACCATCATACCGAGCGTTGCGACAATTAATGTCACAATTGGAGCGATTAAATCTCTCACATGGCCGTATCCATGCTCAGGAAAATCTTCTTTTAATTGCCCCGGAATTTCTTTTTCCGGGTCGAATAATTCGCCCGTTTTCTGTGCACGTTCTTCGTGTTTCTTCATTTCAAAGAAGTCAATATTCGTCCAAGCAAAGAAGAAGACCATCGCTAATGTAGCGATAACATAGAAATTCATCGGTGCCATCATAAGAAAAGCTGAAAGTGGTGAATAATTTACAGCAGCCGTAGTGCCCAATATCAGCGCTAATTGGCCGATCAGAAATGCTCCCCAGCTAGATATTGGTGACACGACACAAATCGGTGCTGAAGTTGAATCGATGAAGTATGCTAATTTCGCTCTTGATATTTTGTGCTTGTCTGTGATCGGACGAGCAATTTGGCCAACAGCTAATGCGTTGAAATAGTCGTCCACAAAAATGAGGATACCAAGAATAATGGTCAACAGTTTTGCGCCTCTTCTTGTTTTAATTCGTCGGACTGCCCATTCAGCAAACGCTCTACTGCCACCTGACAAGCTGACAAACGCTGTAATAATGCCTAGGAATAAGATGAAGACCATGATGAAAATATTGTACGTATTAAGTGCTCCACCGTCCCAAAAAGATACTGTTAGAGCGGACCAAATGTTTTTCAATGTGTCTACTGGACCGAAGGATGCTACCAATAATGCGGCAGTTAAAATGCCCGATCCTAGCGATAATAAAACCCTTTTTGTTACTAATACCATCACAATCGCAATCAGTGGTGGTAAGATTGAAACCCATGTACCTATCATACTATTTTCCTCCTCAATTTCTTATTTATCATTGAAGAACAAGTAGGGGGAAATAAAAAGCCGATGCCCTTACACGTTTGTGTGCTAGGCATCGGCTTTTCTACATGTCGTTTGTTGGATAATCTTCGGTGACTTTATCTAACGTACGATCTGTAGCTCATCATGTAGTAAATATACATGACAGTGTCATCCCTGTTCGAAATGACCCCAATATGAACGGATCGGCAATCCTCATTCATATTTCGGCAAAACTTCCTTTCATAGACGGTCTTAGATGCCAATCTTGCGCCTATTACTCTTAAGTCATGCAGCCTCTACCTAATCGGTGTTCCTCTTGTTCTACAACAATAACAGGTTACACGTCAGATTACAAGTAGCTCTTACTCTTTTCCATTTACTCCCGGATAGGGTACTTCGACTTGCGGAGCACTGACATCCCCTTTGCTATAGATTTGAGGGATTGGGCTCTGAATTAAACCGATAGCAACTGGAATCTGTTGTTGCACCGTGCTTTTCGTTGTCGCTAAAGGGACGATAATTTGAACATTTACCGTTACGACGACATTCACAGTCACCATGGCATTATTAATTCCAAATTCTTCAATTTCATGTTTTATCGTCGTTTGAACATCGCCAATGACGTGAAAACGAATCGGGATTTTAGGTCCCAAGTTACCAATAAGGGGGATATTTGTCGCCTGCCCCATCGGTACGAAAAATACGACGCCTCCATATGATTCCATTTCTTCAGGATCGTATTCGATATCCTCACTTAGCGGCAACATTTCCAAGTCGCCTCTTTCAGCAAGCTCTAAATGCGCTTCAACAAGAGTTTGTATCTCTGCCATCGTCTTGCTAATGATTTCAGTGTTAAATGTATTTGTCACCATTCCAGGTGAGTCTGTCGGTACATTTTCAATAATTTCATTCACATCATACATATCTGTCGAGCGGGACTTAATCGCTTGTGTGATGACATAAGCGGCAATTTTCTCGGTTTGGACTTCTGCATACTGAATGTAGATGGGGGTTAGTTTTGAATTGACGATGTACAAAAACATGCCGATTGTTAGGAGTAATGCAGGAAAAAGAATCGGAAACCAACGACGCTTGCGCCTTGGTTCACGGTTATAGTGGCGGGGATATTGTCGTTGAAGACGCCTTGACCGCCTATGAAATTTTCGGGGTGATTGCCCATGAAATCTCAAAACCACTCCTCCTACATAATCTTATGCAGGATAAGAGTGGTTCATTCTAAAAGACTATTATTCATTTTCTTCAAGCAATCCAAGTGATTCCATCATTTCACGTTTGCCATACCAAGCCATAATATCGCGAATTAATTCAGGCATTACATACTCTTTTTCAACATCTTTCAGCATCGGAAAGAAGTAACCAAATGTGAACATATCGAGTGTGGCCAATCGGTATATATGGTCTGTTTGAACGATTTCACTGCCGACCAGCAAGTGTCCATCCCCGTTCATGGCTAATTGTTCAAAGATCATGTTGCCCATAAGTGTTCCGCGGAAACCGAGTCCTTTAATTTCCAACTGCGGCCATTGCTCGTTTTGTGCAGTGTGGTAAACACGCAGCAACTCTTCACCGCGCAATGTTACTACGCAAACGTTGATCGGATGGGGGAGTAACTCGTGTAGATGACGCTTTGTTACCCACCCTTGTTCAAGGCTTCTTAAAAATATGCCCGCATTAAACATCGCACAATCCGCATGTGTATAGGCAAGGAGCGCTTGACCAAAAAAAGTAGCTAACGAACTATTCGCAAACAACTGCTGTTTCAAAGGTGTTTCAATGAAGAATACTTTTTCATCCAATGCGATTTGACCAGCGTTTAGTAACCCGTTCACTTCGCGCACATCATCTTTTCCAGAAGCCAAATCTCCTACTGGGATAACAGTCGCTTGCTTATTCAGCAATCGGTTGCTTTTTGTATCCACTTCTAGCGTCACACGCCCGACGTATTGTCCAAATTTCCCGGTCGCTGCTAATAGCGAATGATGGACAAGTTCGCCATCAGGGAATAAATGATGCGTATGCGCTCCGAGGATGACGTCAATTTCAGGGCACATTTCGGCAAGTAATCGATCTTCATTCACACCTAAATGAGATAAGCAAATGAGGATATCCACTTCGTGACGAATTTTTTCGACGACTGCTTTCAGAGCGGCATGTGGTTCATGAATGTGCCAGCCTAGTTTTGAATAAAAATCCGTATACATCGCTGTCGCTCCGATAACGCCAACGCGAGTCCCCTCGACGGTGCTATAAATTTTATACAGCTTCATCCATTTTGGAATGGACCCGTCAGTTTCGACTAGATTACAAAGTATGACGTCAAAATCCGCACCTTCATAAAGTGTATTCAATGCATTTTTAGATAGCGTAATGCCTTCGTTATTGCCAATTGTCACCGCGTCATACCCTGCGCTGTTCAGCAACGCCACATTGCCTTTTCCGGCCGTTCCTTCTGTAAATGGATGGGAACGATCGACGTGATCGCCGATATCAAAACGGAAACTCGTTTCCGAAGCGTTTGCATGAATTGCTTGTTGTGTAAGAAGATAGCGGCTAATCTGTGGCCAGCTTTCGAAATGACTATGAAGATCATTTGTATGATATATGTGGATTTTTTCGACAAATTGTTCCATTGGTCATCCCCAAATCCCCTCATAGATTGATCGCAATCCGAACAACAATAACATGATGCGTAGCACGAGCACCAATGTATCCGAATCCATTTTTTTATTCAACATCGTACCGATTGTTCCGCCAATATAGGCACCTGGTATGACTGCTAACGCATACAACCATGGTACATGACCGAGGGAAATATGAGTGATTGAATTGACGATAGCAGATAGGAATACGATGAACATCGATGTACCGACAGCAACATGTGGAGGAAATAAGAATAACAAAATGAGTGCTGGGACAATCATCGTGCCGCCACCAATGCCGAATAATCCAGATGTAAAACCGATTGTAAATGTGAGAATGAGTGCAAACCATATCGGATAACCATACACATGTGACTCCCCGTGTTGGTCAACGAATGTCATTTGCTTGCCTCGATCGACAAACCAGTGGATGGGTTTTAAGTATTTCCTTGCTAGCAATAAAATAGATAGGACGAGTAGTAGAATTCCAAAATACAAATTAAAGGATGGTAAATCCAGTCCTTTATTCACAAAAGCGCCGATCATTGTCCCGGGAATAGAGCCTGCAAAAAAGATCCAGCCTGTCCGATAATCGATTGTTTTCACTTTTACGTGTGAGAGCGTTGAAGATAGACCATTGAAGATCATCATGATGACGGAAATGCCGACGACGCTTTGAGGGGTGATTCCTGGAATGAGTCCTAAATCAATACCGATTAATAATGTTAATGGGACAAGAATCGTTCCACCACCAAGGCCGACAATCGAACCCATAATGCCGGAAATCGCCCCAATCAATGCTAATAATATATATGCCACTTCTTATTCCTCCTCAAAGATGTCGAGCTGCTTAGGTGCGAGCGCTTGGAAGTCGATGCCCATCATTTTTTGAAGGCGTTTTGCATTTTCAGCTGCATGACCACCTGAGTTGTTATTGAAAATGACGTATACGTGCTCCGTTTCGCTTGTTACTTGTCGAATTGCTTGCTCGATTTCCATTAGTTCTGCATGTGAATAATCGTATAAATACCGCACTTCTCGCCACGCTTCATTGTTACCTGTGCGATTGCGCCAACCGTTTACGTTACGGCCATGAATGCGAAGGAGCACTTTATCTTTTCGTGTTGAAACAGCTACGAGAGGGACGCTCCCTTCTCCATCTTGAGGTTCGTCGCACACTGAATGGATGAAGTGATGTTCGCGTAAAAAGGTGAGGGTCTTTTCGCGCATGGCTTCTGTATACCACGACTGGTGGCGAAATTCGATGGCGACGTCATACCCTTCCAATTGGTGCCTGATGAAGCGGAGTTGCTCGACATTTTCGCGTTTGCAATCAAACCATGGTGGAAATTGCACGAGAATCATAGCCAGTTTAGCTGCTTCACGCAACGGCTCGATAGATCGTTTAAACTGGACGAACATTTCTTCAGGTGTTTCATAAGGTAATTCCCCGCGTTGATGCCCTGTCATCCCTTGGTATGCCTTCACGACAAACTGAAAGGTTTCAGGTGTTTCAGAAATCCATTTGCGGATATTGCGTTCGGGTTGGATTGCATAGAACGAAGCGTCTAGCTCAACGATTGGAAAGTGTGCACTATAATCTTGTAATTTTTCTTTTGCGCTGGAAGAAGGATGATAGACATCCGGATGGTCGCCCCACCCTGTCAATCCGATGTGAATCACGTCAATCCCCCGTTTCGTTTTTTTTGAATGAATAGTGTCATCATATCATAGGAGGAGTTGGTACTTCTGTTATTTTGCATTGGGCTGGGGATTCGCCGGGTTATGCGGCGTTTGGCGGAGTTATGCGGCGTTTCGGAGAAGTATGCCGCGTTTGGCGGAAGTATGCCGCGTTCGGCGGAGTTATGCGGCGTTTCGGAGAAGTATGCCGTGTTCGGCGGAGTTATGCGGCGTTCGGCAGAAGTATGCCGTGTTCGGCGGAGTTATGCCGCGTTTTGGCCCAAGTATCCCGCGTTGTTCATGAGAAGAAGCATGTTTGGGGTAGATGCAAGTTTAGGGCATGAGCATGTGCCGTTTGAATGAAATCTATCGGCTTTCGTGAAATATGTGGCATTTTCAAAGAAAGGTGTTTTACTACGAGTAAGTGGCTGGTTGGATATAGGTTCGCGGGTATGTTCATGACTTGGTGCAAACAGTCGCGCTAAATCGCTTTTGACCAATTAAGCACTTGCTCAAACATCTTAGCAGCCGTTTGGTGTTGCTCCTTGGTCCATCTAATAACCATTCATCTCCTGTTTGTGAACTTGCTTTTTCATCAAAAATCGAGTAGGAGGCTAATCATTATTGATTAGCCGACCTCTCACACCACTTACACCTTACGTACCATTTGAAATGCGGTTGTTCAACCTTTCTATTCTTTCTTTGACGATTCGTCCAAATACAAGTATCTATTGATTTTACATAACACCTATCTATTGCTCAACCATGACTACAACACTAAACCGTCAACTAAATCGATCACTTGAAAAGCGGATTGTAGTTCCTTTTCTAAACTAGACGACTGCCATTCTGATTCATTTCCTAAACAAGCACAGATGTAGGTCTGTTCATGTTTCGTGAATCTTTTTCTATAATGCACATGGCCATTAAGTATATAACGAATCGAAGGACGTGATACAATCCATTCAGCATAACGTTTACTTCCTAAAAATGCATTAAAATAATCAAACACCGGGTGCGGCGTAGGCACGATAAAGGCATCTGTTGCAACCATGTGAAGACATAAAATTACCTGTCGATCCCCGATTTGTTCAAAATCTGATTGGAGTTGAATTAAACTCTGTTCTACTACTTCTTCATCTGTCATGTTCCAGTCAATATAAAGATGATCTTTCCACGTTCTACCATTGTACTGTTTTTGTGAAAACTGTTCGTGCGTAGTGAATTGATTGCCAAACGAATAGTCGTACCATCCGCTATGCCCGATTATTGCCCATTCGTCATTTAACACATAAGGTCTATTTTGTAAGGAACGTGGATCCGCCTGAAGTCGGGCAGCAATTTGTTCAGTATTTTTCTCTTTGTCAGCGAGTGTCCAGAGATCATGATTTCCCGCAACAAAACGAATTGGACAGCGCAAGCGACTATCTAAATCACTGATAAATTTTAAAGTAAGTTGACTATCATTGCTAATATCTCCTGCGATTACTAAGCAATCTAGCTGCTGTTGTCCGGCAAGTTTAACGAGCTGTGCTAGATAGCTAGCGTATAACAGGTCCGAATTTTCACGTTGGTCAATATGTAAATCTGAGATTACACCTATTCTCATTGTATGTCTCCTTTCTGAATCGAGGAAGCAAAATGACAACGAACAGCATTCCCGTTAGCTAACCGGTCAAGCGTTGGCGATTTCTGTAAACAAGTTTCCTGCATGTATGGGCAACGTGTACTAAATTTGCAACCTAACGGTAAATCGATAGGACTTGGGATTTCACCTTCAAGCAATGTTAATGCTCCTTTTTGATCCACTTGTGGAATAGCAGAAAACAATGCTTTTGCATAAGGATGAACTGGTGTTTTTCCAACGTTATCTCGCTCTATAATCTCTACAATTTCGCCTAAATACATTACAGCTATACGATCACAAAAATATTGGATGACATTCAAATCATGAGAAATAAATAAGTACGTCAATTGATATTGCTTTTGAATTTTTTTCAGAACGTTTAATATTTGTGCTTGAACGGAAACATCCAGTGCAGATACGCCTTCGTCAATGACAATAAATGACGGATCCAAAACAAGTGCACTCGCTATCGCTACCCTCTGTCTTTGTCCACCGGATAGCTGATGAGGAAAACGTTGAAAAAAGCTTTCGTCAATGCCTACATCTTGTAACACGCGGCTTACTTTCGCGCGGCGTTGTTCTGCATTTCCTAGACGATGAATACGTAAAGGTTCTTCTACAATTGAAAATACTGTTTTACGAGGGTTCAGAGATGAGTATGGGTCTTGAAAGACGATTTGTACTTCCTTGCGCCACTGCTTCATTTCCTGCCGATTCATGGTCGCTATATCTCTTCCTTTATACGTAATAGATCCTCGGTCGGTTTTAGTAAACGCACGATTAGTTGACCTGTCGTTGACTTTCCACACCCCGATTCCCCGACTACACCAAAGGATTCACCTTCAACTAACGTTAAATGAATGCCATTTACTGCATGTACAACTTTCTTTTTCTCAAAAAAGGACTGCTGAGGAACATCAAATGTTTTGTGGACATTTTCGAGTTGAATCAACGGCATTTACACCATCCTCCTCATACATAAGATGACAACTAGCATAATGACCATGTTCTCCAGTAGTGAATGGGCGATCGACGATACATTGAGGCATACGCTCTCCACAACGGTCAACGAAAAGACAGCCATTCTTTCTATCTTGGAGAGGTGGGACTGTGCCAGGGATTGTATATAAAGGAGTCCCCCTTTTACTGTAAGTAGGAATCGCTTGTAATAATCCTTTTGTATACGGATGTTTGGGTTGACTGAAGACATCTTCTACAGTCCCTGTTTCAATAATTCTTCCTGCATACATAACGATGACACGGTCACAAATTTCTTTAATGACACCTAGATCATGAGAAATAAATACAAGTGAAGACTGGCGTTTTGTCATCACGGATTTAAACACATGTAAAATTTGTGCTTGAATCGTTACATCGAGAGCAGTTGTCGGTTCATCCGCAATGATTAAATCAGGTTCATTAATTAAAGCCATCGCAATGACTACCCGTTGACGCATGCCTCCAGATAATTCGTGTGGGTAGGAACGATACAACGTTTCCACTCGAGATAAACCGACTTCACGCATCACTGCATACGCCTTCTCTTGTCGTTCAATTTTAGAAAGATTCGTATGTTGTTTTAAGCTTTCAGTCATTTGCTTACCAATCGTCATCAGAGGATTGAGGGCGGTCATCGGTTCTTGAAAAATCATTGCCATTTCATTTCCACGAATTTGATGCCAATCTGTTTGCTCGTCTAACACTTTACCCTTCAATCGCATTGTACCTGCAGTACGTTCTGAGGTCCGATGGAGTAAATTCATCATCGTCAATGAAGTTAAACTCTTTCCACAACCAGACTCACCTACAATTCCAACAATTTCATTCGGTTCGATTTCAAATGAAATTCCATCTAACGCCTTATACGAGCCGTCTTTCAAGTGAAAAGCTACATCTACATCGATCATCTCAAATAACGGTTGGGTCATCGATAAACTCCTTTCATTTTCTAGCATTTGCGTCACGAATTCCATCGCTCAATAAATTAAAACCGAGTACCATACATGTAATGACTCCGCCTACAATGATGATATAACTAGGTGTAGCTGCAATGAATGGTTGAGCTTCTTTTAACATTCTGCCCCAACTCGCGAAAGGGGGCTGTACACCTAACCCAAGATAACTTAAGCCGGATTCCGCTAAAACTGAACTCGAAAAACTTAATGTAATCGCCACAATAATTGGCGATAAACTATTCGGCAAAATATGGTGATACATGAGACGGACATGCGATGCCCCTTTCGCTTTACTCGCTTTCACATAGTCAAATTCCTTCGCTTGCACGAAACTTGACCGAATGATTCGGGTAAATGAAGGAATGCTCATAAGACCAATTGCTATAATCGTAATCGTTAAGCTGGGGCTAAAGACTGCTACCAGAACGATCGCAAATAAAATTCCAGGTAACGCCATCATCGCGTCAATCAATCGCATAATGAGCTCATCGATCCACCCACCAAAATAACCGCTAATCGATCCGAGTACCAATCCAAAAGATAAGCCTATCGCTACCGACATGGATCCTATTAAAAACGCTGTCTGCGCGCCTTCCATGACACGACTCAGTATATCTCTCCCGAAGTTATCCGTGCCCATCAAATGTTGCATGCTCGGTCGTTGAAGCCGTTCACCAGGAAACATTTGGTTAGGATCATACGGCGTATATATCAAACTGACCAACATGAGTAAGGTGAGTGATCCTACAAGCACAAAACCGATTTGTAGTGAAAGATTTTTCTTCACACGCATTCAACCTTTCTTCTTTATTCTTGGATCGATGATGCGGTAAAGCAAATCGATAACAATATTAATGACGATTACAAATATCGCAATATACGAAACGAGTGCTTGAATTAACGGAAAATCTCGACTCGTAATCGACTGAATTAATAAATTCCCTAAACCTGGTAAAGCAAATACATTTTCGATAATAATACTTCCTGCAATCGTATCCGCCACAATCATTCCCATAATCGTTAACACAGGAATGAATGCATTTCTTACGATGTGACGAGACATCACCTGATGATCTTTGACCCCTTTACTTTTCGCGGTTCGAACGTAATCCATCGTCGTCTGATCGAGAATGGTATTTCTTAAGTAACGGGTAACGACAGCAATATTCGATACTGCAATCGCAATACTTGGTAAAATAAACGACTGGATTGCTCGCATCGGATTTTCACTCCATGCTGTATATCCAAATGTCGGGAACCACCCTAACTTCACACCAAACAAATAAATGAGCAAAAAACCAAACCAAAATGATGGAATTGCGATGCCTAATTGAGTGAAGAGATTTACTACAAAGGCGTACCATTTGTCTTGTTTCATTGCGATAAACATACCGAGTGGCAAGGCGATTAAAGCCGTTATAACAAGTGATGACAGTGCTAAAGCTAGAGTGACAGGCACTCTTTGCTTTAACACATCCATCACTGGCATTTGGTACTTCAACGACTCGCCCAAATCACCCGTAAAAATTCCTTGTACCCACTGCATATAACGGGTCGTGAGCGGTTCATCTAATCCTAGTTTTTGTTCAAGTTGCTTGATTTGCGCTTCATCAGCATCAATCCCTAAAATGATTTGTGCTGGATTTCCTGGTAACACTTGAAACATGAAGAAAATCAGCAATGTGACGATAAACAACGTAAGAATAGATGACAACAATTTATAAGTTAGTCGTTTCAATGGCTAAACTCCTTATTTCTTATCTGATATTGTCACATCTTCAAGATTGAATTTTTGAATCGGATACATTTTAAAACCTGAAATTCCTTTTCGCATACCGATTGAACGATCGGGATCCATGATGAAAACACTTGCTGCTTGTTCTGTCAATATCATCTGTGCCTTTTTATAAAACTCCGCACGCTCGTCCTCATTAGTCGTCGCAAGAGCTGATTGAATGGCTTGATCAAACGTAGGATCATTAAACTTCACGAAGTTTTTCGTATAATCACTCACAAAACGGCCGACTACTTCAAACGGATCTAATTTCCCTGTAAAACTGATGACCGTCGCTTCATATTGCGCATTTGAATACACGCGTTCTAACCATGTACTAAACTCAATCGACTCAATACTTACAGAAATTCCGACTTCCGCTAACTGGCTCGCCAATATTTGAGCTGTATCTACATGGAATTGATATTCTGATGGCACCGTTAACGTAAATGAAAATCCTTCTGGATAGCCAGCTTCTTCAAGGAGTTTTTTCGCTTGCTCGATATCATGCGGATAATAATTTTCTAATCCTTCTTGGAAAAAGAAATCCATTGCAGGGCTAAAGTTTGAACCCAATTTCGTCCCTTTCCCTTCAGCTACCGTTTGAATGATGACATCTTTATCAATTGCATGATTGATAGCTTGGCGTACTTTCACGTTTGTAAAAGGCTCAAATGAATTATTCATCGCCATTAATTGCACCATGTTTTGCGGTCCTGAAACGACGTCAATCGCATCACCTAATTGTTGAATACCTAACTCAGAAATACCTGGAATTACATCGATATCTCCAGCTTGTAATGCAAGCAATGCAGCTTCTGAATCTGGCATAATTTTAAACTGTACTTCGTCAACTGTCGGCACACGGTCCGTTAAATAATAGTTTTCGTTTTTCTCTAGTACTAATTGTTGACCCGCATCATACTGTTTGAACGAAAATGGACCCGCACCAACCGGTTTCGTCGAATGTTCTTCATAACCTTCTGGTAAAATCGCAACGATGTTACGTGCTAAAAATGATGAATCCACTTCTTTTAACACGACTGCCACTTCTGTGTCTGACTTCGCTTCTATCGAGGATATGACTGAAAACTTTGACGAGAGTGGTTCACCTGAAGTTAAACCAGCTAAACGATCATAAGAATACACGACATCTTTAGCAGTAAATGTTGCACCGTTATGGAATGTGACTCCTTCTCTTAACGTGAATGTATACGTGAGTCCATCTTCAGAGACGACTACGTCTGTCGCTAAACGCGGCTCTAATTCGCCCGCTTCATTTGTATCAAATAATCCATCAAATACATTGTCCATCATTGAACCTGTATCCGTTGCTGCTGCTTGATAAGGATCTAAATTATCTACTTCAGTAGCCATTGAAATACGCAATACTTGTCGTTCACCTAGTGCAGAAGTTTGTTCTTTGTTTGTTTTTGATGAATCATTATTGCCCACATCTTTTGACCCGCAAGCTGTAAGAATTAGTAAAGCTGAAAGAATAATAAATACGAATGTTTGGTTAAAGCGCATGATTCACTTCTCCTTTAATCGTCATTGTCATAAATGGTTTTGCTAATTGTGCTGCGTAATTTGTAAGCTGCTTCACTTCTTCTATTAATAATTTTTGTTCCCCATAATGTGGCAAGTGTGTAAGTATTGTTTGTTTCGCTTTGACAATGTTCATCATTTTCGCCACATCACTTGACGTACAATGTGTAGATGCAATCGACTGCTGAGCGGCATAAAAACTACACTCTGTCAGATAAATGTCTGCCCCTTTCGCAAACTGCGCTAATTTTTCACAATAAGCGGTATCTGCCGTGTAAACGAACACTTGACCTTTCCATTGTAATCGCATGGCAAGTGTAGGCACGTTATGATTCGTTTCAAAAAATGTACAGTTTAATTCCTTCAACACTACTTTTGACGAGGGTTGTAATGGATGTCTTTCAATCACATCGGGAAATTCAAATGATACACTTGCCTCTGGATCATAGAGAAATACTTGTAGTTTCTTCTTTCTTCGCTTTAATTGGGTATCCACAAGTGCAGCGTATTGGAGCGTCATCAAATCTGCAATGTGATCCGCGTGGATATGACTGACGAATACTACATCAATTGTTGCTAGATCAATCAATTTTCCGAGTTGAGACAAACTTCCACTTCCCACATCAATCAGAATCTTTAAATCGTCACACTCTACTAAATAGCAAGCGGTTGCTTCTCCTTTTGCTGGGTAAGCTCCCCATCTTCCGATGATCGTGACTTTCATGATATTCCCCCATCTACCTCGTAATACCTTTGAAATTGGTGTTCCATCGATTCAATCTTTTTGACTAATCGGGAGGAGTCTTGTTGCGCAATCGCATGCATAATTGCGTGGCAAATCGAAAGTGCCCCCGTATAAGAATCTAAAAAGTATGTTGATTCTTGGCGTGACGTAAACTGTATATCAGCATAAGGTGCTGCAGGAGACGCGAGTTGATCCGTCAAAACGATAACTGTCATCCCTTTCTGTTTCGCTTCCCGTATGACATATAAAGTGTGCGGGCAATATCTCGGATAAAAACTGACGAACAACACGTCCTCCGCTTGAAAGACATCTACATATTCAGGAATGTCCCCAATTGGGATGAAAGTCGTTCGGCCGAGTGTATAGCGCAACAGATAACTCATATAACTCGTTACTGCTTGCCCCATTCGCCAACCAGCGACATAGATATGACTCGCTCCCAACAAATCACTAGCAGCTTGTTGAACATCAGGTTCTTTCATCTGTTGTCCAGTCGTCATCACATTATCAACTTCTGTCATGAAATGTTTAAACAACCAAGATTCAACAGGGACTTCTGTCATCTTCATCAGTTTTGTAATCACTTTTCGATTGTGTTGATTTAAAAATTGTAGTTCTTGCTTCATCAATAAAAAACTGTCAAACCCGAGTTGCTTTGCAAACCGATGCACCGTCGTTTCGCTAACTTTTGTTCGATTAGCGATTTGTTGAGCAGTTAAAAAACTACATTCTTGTAAATGTTGCAAGATAAATGTTGCGATATTTTTTTGCGACCTACTCCATTCCACATCCGGGTGTTCTAATTTCTCAATTAATGAGGAAATACGACTCCCTCCTTTCATCTCTACTGTAAGACATGAATGTAAATCCATTACGGTATCTTTGTAAAAATCTCATGAAGAAAATCCACCTTTTAGGTATTTTTGAAGGGAATCCACCATTTCAAAAAAATAACCTAACAACAGAACCTGAGCTCTGTTGTTAGGTTATTTACGCTTTTACACTTAACTCTTCCATGAAAAACATTTCAACTTCATGCCAATTATCCACACGGACATCATAAGCAAGTTCAATGTTTTGCATTGCTGTATACATTACGCCTCGCCCTTCAAAGCGAGTCAACTGTTGGATATTATCATCGATTAAATAATCGGCTTGGACGACTTTTTTATTGCCACAGAAGATAAACAAATTCGGATTTAAAAATGGGAAGTGTTCACGCAACCAATCAAACTTGGCAGCGAATGAATTCGGCACTTCCATCGCTGCTGTCGCAATGACAATTTCATAATGTTTACTGAGTCGCTCTAATACGACTTGGCTCCCTTCAATTACTTGCATAGTACGAAAGAAATGATCCGTATGGATTTGTTCTACTAGGTAGTCCAATTCATTCGGGTATAATTCTTCAATCGAGTATTCGTTTAAATGAGCACGTGTATAGCGTTGATTTGTTTTATTATTTAATACATCGAGTACTTGCTGCGTAAAATCCGCAAGTACCTCATCCATATCTACAGCAATTCTTCTCATAACAATCCCCTCTTTCTTCTTTTATCCTCCCGAGTATACTCTACTATTTTCAGATTCCCTCACTTTTTACACAATCTTTACGTAACCTTATCATTCTCACAAAGTGAGTTAATTTATCTGTATACAGCCCACAATGTGGTAGGCAGTATGCTATTGACCAACATTATTTCATGTTACTTATGATTTCATAAGAGATTGAATACCTACCGACTTAATAAAACTTGCCATTAAAGCTTTACGTTTTTACTATTAATTCACACAAAAAAACCTTGCCACAAATATTGATGTGACAAGGTTTTAATACATTTATCCAATCGAACCTTCCATCTCGAACTTAATGAGGCGGTTCATTTCTACTGCGTATTCCATTGGTAATTCTTTTGTGAATGGCTCGATGAAGCCCATGACGATCATTTCTGTTGCTTCTAGTTCACCGATACCACGGCTCATTAAGTAGAAGAGCTGTTCTTCGGAAACTTTGGAAACTTTCGCTTCGTGCTCAAGTGAAATGTTGTCGTTTAGGATTTCATTGTATGGAATTGTATCTGATGTCGATAGGTCATCCATGATGAGCGTGTCACATTCGATGTTGGAACGCGCGCCATCAGCACGGCGACCGAAGTGAACGATACCACGATATGTTACTTTCCCGCCGTGTTGGGAAATGGATTTAGAAACGATTGTTGATGAAGTATTTGGTGCTAAGTGCATCATTTTTGCACCTGCGTCCTGGTGTTGGCCTTTACCAGCTAGCGCGATGGAAAGAGTCATTCCACGTGCGCCTTCGCCTTTTAAGATACATGCAGGGTACTTCATCGTTAGTTTCGATCCGATGTTGCCATCAATCCATTCCATTGTTGCGTTTGCTTCACATACAGCACGTTTTGTTACAAGGTTATAGACGTTGTTTGCCCAGTTTTGGATTGTCGTATAACGGCAGTAAGCATCTTTTTTAATGATGATTTCAACGACCGCACTGTGAAGAGAGTTCGTTGTGTACACAGGTGCTGTACATCCTTCAACGTAATGGACGCTTGCGCCTTCGTCTACGACGATGAGTGTACGCTCGAATTGTCCCATGTTTTCCGAGTTGATACGGAAGTATGCTTGAAGCGGCGTATCCACTTTAATGCCTGGTGGTACGTAGATGAATGATCCACCAGACCAAACAGCTGAGTTCAATGCCGCAAATTTGTTGTCAGAGTTCGGAATGACCGTACCCCAATATTGCTTGAACAGTTCTTCGTTTTCACGAAGGGCAGAATCTGTATCTTTGAAGACGATACCCATGTCTTCAAGTTCTTCTTTCATGTTGTGATAGACAACTTCAGATTCATATTGTGCAGAAACACCCGCAAGGTATTTTTGTTCTGCTTCAGGAATCCCTAATTTGTCAAACGTACGCTTGATTTCTTCAGGAACCTCATCCCATGAACGTTCTGTCGCTTCGGAAGGTTTTACATAATACGTAATTTCGTCGAAGTTGAGCGATTTCAAATCTCCGCCCCATTGAGGCATTGGCATGTTGTAGAAAAGTTCAAGGGATTTAAGACGGTAGTCCAACATCCACTGAGGCTCTTCTTTCATTTTTGAGATCTCTTCAACGATTTCACGTGTCAAACCACGTTCCGAACGGAAAACAGATACGTCTTTATCACTAAAACCATATTTGTAATCGCCAATTTCAGGCATTTTTTTAGCCATCATTATTCCTCCGTTCTTTCATTTGCCAAACTGCCTGTCAAGACAAGCAGTTTGACAGTTTGTTGACTTCTAGACGAAGAAGTCGGCACCGGGTCTATTCGTCAGAATCCTTACCGATCCCTTTCTCCATCGCTTTCCAGCTCAATGTCGCACATTTAATGCGTGCTGGGAATTTTGCGACGCCTGAAAGGGCTTCGATATCACCGAGGTCAATGGAATCATCGACTTCTTTGCCAAGCATCATGTCCGAAAACACATGAGCGTACTGAACAGCAGCATCGACGTCTTTGTTTTTTATAATCTGCGTCATCATCGAGGCGGATGCCATGGAAATGGAACACCCTTCTCCTTCAAATTTCGCATCCTTAACGATACCGTCTTCAACTTGCATTGTTAAGTGAATGACGTCTCCACATGTCGGGTTGTTCATGTCAACCGTGATGTTGTTGTCTGCTAGTACACCTTTGTTTCTTGGATTCTTATAATGATCCATGATGACTGAGCGGTATAGTTGGTCTAAATTGTTTAATGACATTATTGGAAATACTCCTTTGCAATACGGAGTCCTTCGACGAGGCGGTCGACATCTTCTTCCGTGTTATACACGTAGAAGCTTGCACGTGCCGTCGCTGAAACTTTCAACCATTTCATAAGCGGTTGGGCACAATGGTGACCTGCCCGCACTGCGATTCCGTTCATATCTAATACAGTTGCTACGTCATGTGGATGGACGTTATCCAAATTGAACGTTACGAGGCCAGCACGCTTGCCTGGATCTTTCGGACCGTATATTTCAAGCCCTTCAATTGCTGACATTTTGTCCATCGCATACGCAGCAAGCTCGTGTTCGTGCCGTTCGATTTCGTCCAATCCGATTGCTTCCAAGAAGTCGATCGCTGCGCCTAAACCGATAGCACCTGCAATAATCGGCGTACCTCCCTCGAATTTCCACGGCAGTTCTTTCCATGTAGATTCATAGAGGCCTACGAAGTCAATCATTTCACCGCCAAATTCAACCGGTTCCATTGCATTCAACAAGCTTTTCTTTCCATAAAGGACGCCTATGCCTGTCGGACCGCACATTTTATGACCTGAGAAAGCAAGGAAATCACAGTCCAGTTTTTGCACGTCGATTTTCAAATGTGGTGCCGCTTGTGCTCCGTCCACTACCATGACTGCACCATGTGCATGGGCAATCTCAGCAATCTCTTGAATCGGATTCATTGTACCTAGCACGTTAGATACATACATGACAGAGACAATTTTCGTACGCTCTGTAACCGTTTCACGGACTTTTTCGAGCGACAGCGTACCGTCTTCTTCGAGGTCAATATACTTTAGGACTGCGCCTTTTTCCTTCGCAAGTTGTTGCCAAGGAATAATATTGGAGTGGTGTTCCATTGGAGTAATGACGATTTCATCACCTTCTCCAACGTTTTGCCGTCCAAAGCCTTGTGCAACAGTATTCAAGGCAGTTGTTGCGCCGCGCATAAAAATGACTTCTTGTGTTGATTTTGCATTGATGAACTTACGAACTTTTTCTCGAGCTCCTTCATACCCTTCCGTCGCTCGGTTCCCTAACGAGTGAACACCGCGATGGACGTTTGAATTGTCGAGCTTGTAGTAATTCGTTAGTGCGTCAATAACTTGCTGCGGCTTTTGGGAAGTCGCAGCACTATCTAAGTAAACGAGCGGATGCCCGTTAATCTCCTGGTCAAGAATCGGGAAATGTTTGCGGATCTCTTTGCTGAGCATTAGCGCACTTTCCTTTCGATGACCTCCGTCAATTGCTTCTTAACACCTTCGATTGGTAATTTGCTGACGACTGGTGCAAGGAAGCCGTGGATGACGAGGCGTTCTGCTTCTTGTTTTGAAATTCCTCGGCTCATTAAGTAGAACAATTGTAATGGATCTACGCGACCGACAGATGCAGCGTGACCTGCTGTTACATCGTCTTCATCAATTAAGAGAATTGGGTTTGCATCCCCACGTGCTTTTTCGCTTAACATGAGAATACGTGATTCTTGAACTGCATTAGAGCGTGTTGCGCCTTTCGCAATTCGACCGATACCGTTAAAGATGGAAGAAGCGCCTTCTTTCATGACACCGTGTTTTAAGATGAACGCATCTGTATCTTGGCCCCAGTGAACAATTTCTGATGTAAAGTTCTGTTTTTGAGTGCCACGGCCAACGACAACTGTTTTCAAGTCGCTAGAAGAACCGTTTCCTACTAAGTGCGTGATATTTTCTGAAATTGTGTCGCTGTCATTCATTAATCCTAATGCCCACTCGATACGGCTATGAGGGCCAGTGACGCCACGGCGGTTGACGTAAGTCGTAAAGCCTTTCGCAAGGACATCCACTGCACCGTAAATCACTTTTGCGTTGTCGGCAGTGAACACTTCTGAGATGATATTCGCTTGTCCAGCAGCCTCTTCAACAGTTGAAAGATAGTTTTCAACATACGTGACAGAGCTATTCGCATCTGCTACGACGATCACATGGTTGAATAGGGATGCTTGCGGATCATTGTGCAAGAATAACACTTGCAAAGGCTCTTCAACGACTACATTTTTCGGTACGTAGACAAATACGCCACCGTTCACTAACGCTGCATGAAGTGCCGTCAAGCGATGCTCGTCCACTTTCACGCCATCTGTCATGTAGTATTTTTTCAAAAGATCTCCATGCTCGCGAGATGCTGTGAAAATATCTGTTAAGATGACACCTTTCGCTTTCAAATCTTCTGAAAGTGAGATGAATGCAGGTGTATTATTATGTTGTACATAAATGTTTCGTTGGTCTTCCCCAACCAATTCCTTAGCTTCTGCCGGTAGCTCAGCAAGTGAAGCAAATGTTGCGCTTTCTACTGTGTGAGATGGGAAGTCCATGAAGTTCCATTTATCAATTTTCGTTTTATCTGGTTTTGGCATCGGAAGCTGTTCCACTTTCGCTAACGCATCTGCGCGGAAATCTGCCATCCAAGCGGCTTCATTCATGTGTGCGGAAAAAGAGCGGACGTCCTGTTCGGTCAATGCCATTTTTGTTTCAACCGTCATTTTGAATCGTCCCCTTTCTTATGCTTCTTGTCCAACTGTTTCGTCTTCAATTCCTAATTCTTCTTTAATCCAGTCATAACCGTTTTCTTCAAGTTGCTTCGCAAGCTCAGGACCACCTGACTTCACAACGCGGCCTTGCATCATGACATGAACGTGATCAGGCGTAATGTAATTCAATAGACGTTGGTAGTGTGTGATCATCAAGCATCCGAAATCTTGTCCACGCATTTCATTGATCCCTTTAGAAACAATTTTCAAAGCGTCAATGTCAAGACCGGAGTCGATTTCATCCAACACCGCAAATTTCGGCTTCAACATCATGAGTTGAAGAATTTCGTTACGTTTTTTCTCTCCACCAGAGAAACCTTCGTTCAAGTAACGTGTTGCCATATCTTGATCCATTTCAAGGAGATCCATCTTGCTGTCCAATTCACGGATGAATTTCATAAGGGAAATTTCGTCGCCTTCTTCACGACGTGAGTTAATTGCAGAACGCATAAAATCTGCATTCGTTACGCCTGTAATTTCACTTGGATATTGCATAGCAAGGAAAAGACCCGCTTGAGCGCGCTCATCAACTTCCATTTCAAGTACATCTTCACCGTCTAATATGACTGAACCTGAAGTTACTTCATATTTTGGATGCCCCATAATTGCAGACGCAAGTGTCGATTTACCAGTACCGTTCGGACCCATGATTGCGTGGATCTCGTTTGTATTGATTGTCAAATTGACGCCTTTCAATATTTCTTTTCCTTCAATCTCAACGTGAAGGTCTTTAATTACCAAAGTTGCCATTCCAATACCTCCAATATGATCGTTATGAACGGTTAATTCCATTCTCTGTTTAGTATCATTCTAATTTTAGCTTATTACGGACGCCCTTGCAAATCATTAAGAATTATTATAATTTATTTAGCTCAAAGCTCGTCATTTCTCAATCTTCTTTATGAAAATAGGAGCCTACATTTTCATTTATTCACAGTTCATTGAGAATGAAAAACTGTGGATGCCCGATTTCTCAAGGGTATCCACAGTTCGTCGGATGTATTCGTTTGTAGTTATGCTTCTTTCTTCGTAAACCGATCGACGATAATCGACAATGCACCGTCGCCGGTTACGTTTGTCGCTGTGCCGAAACTGTCTTGCGCCATATACAACGCAATCATCAAAGCAACCATCGATTCGTCAAAGCCGAGCATTGTTGCGAGCAGTCCAACTGCCGCCATCACAGCACCACCTGGTACCCCTGGTGCTGCAATCATCGTCACGCCAAGCATGAAGATGAATGGCAAATAGCTTACGAATGATACCGGCATGTCATTCATTAACAATACACCAATGGAACAAGAGACTAATGTTATCGTACTACCGGATAAATGGATTGTTGCGAACAACGGAACCGTAAAGTCAGCTACTCGTTCGGATGCTCCTGCTTTTTTTGCTTGTCTTAGTGTAACAGGGATTGTCGCTGCTGAAGATTGTGTCCCAATTGCGGTCATGTAAGCAGGTGCCATTGTTTTCATTAACACAAATGGGTTTCGTTTTGAAACACTTCCTGCAATCGTATATTGGATAGTCAGCATGAGTAGATGCAAAATAATGATCATAACAAACACGATGGAGAAGACGGATAATACTTTTGCCACTTCCCCGCTGAACGTCATGTTCAAGAAAATCCCGAAGATATGAACCGGTAATAGCGGAATAATGATGTACGAAATTACTTTTTCAATGAGAGTATTCAATTCATCAAAGAACGAAAGCATCGTTTTGCTGCTAATGGATGCCATTCCAATTCCGAGGATGAATGCTAGCAATAATGCAGACATGACGCCCATTACTGGTGTCATTTCAATTTCAAAAAACGCTTCTGCTGCAGGTCTTCCAGCATTCTCTACTGAACCTGACCCTACGGCATGAATGAAATTCGGTAAAAAAGTCGTGGCTGCAAAGAAAGCGATGATACCGGCTACGATTGTTGATGCGTATGCAAATACGGTTGCCATACCTAATAGCTTTCCAGAACCTTTTCCGAGTTTAGCGATTCCCGGTGCAATAAAAGCGATGATGATTAGCGGCACGACGAAGTTCAAGAAGCCTCCAAAAATCATATTGAATGTCGCAAATAAGCTGACAAACCATTCACTGAATCCTTCATGTATTTTTGGAAGTAACATCCCTAACCCTACTGCAAGTGCGATGGCGATAAGTATTCGCCAAATTAGTCCGATCTTTTTCATTCTCTATGTCCTCCCCAAATGCACATTTGTCTATTTGTTTGTACATTTACTTTAACATAGTAAAGAAGAAATAGGAACGCTACGTTAAATATTTGTAGTTATCAAAAAAGACTGCCAACCACACCATTATCGGTATGATAGACAGCCTCATTTTATTTACTTATTTTACTGGGACAACCGAGCCGCCCCACTCTTTTAAGATGTAGTCTTGGATTTCTTCAGATGTTAGTACTTCAACAAGTGCTTTAATTGCTTTACGATCTTCATCTCCAGCACGAACAGCAATGATGTTAACGTATGGAGAATCTGATTCTTCAAGTGCAATCGCATCTTCCAATGGATTTAAGCCTGCGTCAAGTGCATAGTTTGAGTTAATTAACAACAAGTCACCTTCGTTTTGTTTGTACAACTCCGGCATAAGTGCTGCTTCGTATTCTGCTTCAAACTGTAAGTTTTTCGGATTATCAACGATATCGTCAAGCTCAGCTTTTACTTTCTCAACACCGTCTGCTAGAGTAATTAAACCTTCTTTTTCCAACATAGAAAGAACACGACCGTGATCAGCTACAGAGTTACTAATGAGGACTGTCGCACCGTCAGGTAGTTCATCAAGTGCTTTGTATTTTTTAGAATAAACGCCGATTGGCTCGATATGAATTGCGCCAGCGTTTGCAAACTCATAGCCAAAGTCTGCAATTTGTCCTTCAAAGTATGGAATGTGCTGGAAGAAGTTTGCGTCTAGCGTCCCTGCATCCAAGTCTTTATTCGGCAATACGTAATCTTGGTATTCTTCAATTTCTAACTCAAAACCTTTTTCTTCAAGCAACGGCTTCGCTTGTTCTAAAATAAGTGCATGTGGCACGTTTGTCGCACCAACAACTAATTTCGTAGACTCTTCTTTTCCGCCACTTGCATTGTTTTTATCGCTTGTCCCACAAGCTGCTAATGCAAGTACAAGTACTGCTAATAAAATCCCCGCCAAATACTTCTTCATAATTGACTCCCCATTTCTTAGTTGTTTTTTATAATGAACAGGTTTGACCTGACATTCACTTACCGTTTGTCCAACTTGCGGACGATGGCATCACCAATGAATTGAAAGATGAAAACGATGACTAATATTAAAATCGTTGCAACGAGAATGACATCATTCTGACTTCGTTGGAATCCTTGGAAATACGCAAGATTCCCTAACCCGCCAGCACCAATAATACCCGCCATCGCTGTATAGCCGACTAGTGCAATGGCTGTAACGGTTATACCGGAGAACAATGCGGGTTTTGATTCAGGCAATAGTACTTTGAAAATAATCGTACTCGTCTTTGCCCCCATTGACCGTGCAGCTTCCAACACACCTTTATCAATTTCTTGTAAACCGATGAGCACCATACGTGCGTAAAAAGGTGCTGCGCCGATAATGAGTGCAGGCAGTGCGGCGTTCGGACCACGCATCGTGCCGACTAGGAAAATTGTTACCGGCACTAACAAGATGATTAAAATAATGAATGGAATTGAACGGAATATGTTGACGACCGCTCCGGTGATGGCATAAGTCAGTTTGTTCGCCCATAATTGGCCAGGACTTGAAAGGAAGAGCACAATACCGAGCGCGATACCGATCACGAACGTGAAAACGGTTGAAACAGCTGTCATATAGAGTGTTTCGATCGTCGCTTCCCACATCTTATCCCATTTAACATTAGGTAAAAGTGTTTCAATCATGGTCGATCACCTCCGTCTGTACGCCTTCGGAATGAAGGAAGTCAATCGCTTCGTTGACGATTGTTGCATCGCCAATCAATTGCAACAGCAATGTCCCATATGCTCCACCTTTTGTGTGCGAAATGTTCCCTTGCACGATGTTGACGTCGATTCCAAATGTACGAATTAAGTTTGCTAACACCGGTTGCTCTGTTCGTTCACCGACGAATACTAATTTTACGAGCGTTCCAGCTGCATGATCGGATTTTAAATGTTCTAACGCTTGTTCTGTGCCGGTCGGTTCTGTCACTTGAGAGACAAAACGCTTCGTAATTGGCGCTTTTGGTGATTGGAACACATCGAGAACGTTCCCGATTTCCACAACTCGCCCCGCTTCCATGACCGCCACGCGATGACAGATTTTACGGATGACATGCATTTCATGTGTGATTAAAACAATGGTCAAACCAAGTCGCTCGTTAATGCTCGTTAAAAGATCGAGGATGGCATCCGTCGTTTCCGGATCGAGTGCTGAAGTGGCTTCATCACATAGCAATACTTGCGGATCATTTGCTAACGCCCGGGCAATGCCGACCCGTTGTTTTTGTCCGCCTGACAATTGGGATGGGTACGCATTTTCCCGGCCGTTCAAGCCAACTAAATCAATTAATTCTTGGACGCGACGATCTCTTTCATCCTTTTTGAGGCCTGCAATCTCCAATGGAAAAGCGATATTCTCTTTTACAGTCCGCGACCAAAGCAAATTGAAATGCTGGAACACCATACTAATTTTTTGTCTCGCTTCCCGTAACGCTTTTCCACTAATGGTTGCCATTTCATACCCTGCGACATTTACAGATCCCGAGGTAGGTTGTTCTAAACCATTCAATAATCGGATTAGTGTACTTTTCCCTGCACCGCTATACCCAATAATCCCGAAAATTTCACCAGCATGGATGTCTAGATTGACGTTATCAACAGCCGTTATACTATTGTTTCCCGAACCAAATATCTTATTTACACTTTTCAACTCGATCATGTTCAATTCACCTCAATACAATCTTGTCCAAAAAGAATAGCCTTTCTGCAGACAAGCAGAAAGGCCAATACGTTATCGTTTATCTCAACGTTCGTCCGATCTCTCATCTCTCAAAGCATGCGCTTTGCGTGATTTGGCACCATTTCACTTTCGTGACGGTTGCCGGGCTTCATAGGGCACTTCCCTCCACCTCTCTTTATAAGAGCGACATATTCAATTTGCGTTAAATTTATTAGATATACTTATACCATAGAACTTTCAATCATGTCAAACCCATTTTTTCTAAAAGATGCGGGATAGATTGAAAAGCATAGATTTTTTCTCGTACATATCCTTCCTTCTGAATGAGCAGGCAAGGAACACTTTCGATTTCATAATCGACGGCGAGATCTTCGATATAATTCAAGTTTGCCTTTCCAATTGGCAACTCTGGTTTCATCACAGAAATGACCTCCATCATTTTAGACGCAACCGCGCAAGTGCCACACATCGGTGTATATAAATAAAACACGCTTAGCGGGGAATCTTTTTTGCTTTGTTCCCATTGTTCACGTGTCCATGTTTGGATCGTGTTCAGTTCTATCACCTTCAAAGTAAAAATTCAGGATGCACATGAAAACCTTCTGCAAGCAAAATTGCTGCAAGCGTGCGATAAGGGGTCGTCTCGACTTGCCTGTAGACGCGTTCCGTGTATAAATGGAGGGCTTCAGGAAAATCCCTTTTGAATAAAGTTCGTATGCTTTCGCCTGAGTCATCTGCATCGACAAAAACATAAATCTGGTCATCTTCATACGGTGCCAGCAACTCTTCAATGCGGTAAGGGCTCACTGTTCCATTCGTACAAATAATCTCGACTGGCTCTGCCAACACTTTTTTCAATCGCTTCCGGTCCGCTCCACCTTCTACGACAACGACTCTACGAAACTCCATTTCCCTGCCTCCTTAGGCCATTAGAAAAAGCGCCGGAAAGCTCCAGCGCTCTAGTTGTGCTTACTCACCGATTGTCATTTTGTCATAGTCTTCAGCAGACATTAATGCATCAAGTTCCGCTTTGTCAGATGCTTCAACGACGATCATCCAAGCGCCTTCATATGGAGATTCGTTCACCAATTCAGGGCTATCTTCCAATTCTTCGTTCACTTCAAGTACTTTTCCGCTAATTGGCGCATATAGCTCAGAAACCGTTTTAACAGATTCTACGCTACCAAATGGCTCGTCCGCTTTCACTTCGTCTCCAACTTGTGGAAGTTCCACGAATACGATATCGCCAAGTTCAGATTGAGCGAAGTGTGTAATACCAATGCGGTAATTACCGTTTTCGTCTTTAACCCATTCATGTTCTTCTGAATAACGCAAGTCTTTAGGTGTGCTCATCCCATAACCCTCCATACGTTTACATTTATTGATTTCCATTCAATTCTTACATATTTCATGCATAAAGACAAGAAACTTAATCATGCGTTCCATGCGGCTTCAAATTGGGCTTCATTAAAGCCGACCGTCACTGTCGTACCATCTGTTACAAGTGGTCGTTTAATGAGCATTCCATCCGATGCGAGTAACGCGATTTTCTCGTCATCTGACATGTTAGGGAGTTTGTCTTTCAAGTTCAATTCCCTGTATTTCATCCCACTGACATTGAAGAATTTTTTGATGTCTAATCCGGAATTGCTGATCATTTGTTGAAGCGTTTCTTTCGTTGGTGGATTTTCAGCAATGTTGATAGATTCGAAGTTCACATCATTGTTCATTAGCCACTTTTCCGCTTTTTTACACGTTCCACATTTCGGATAGCCGTAATAAGTAATCGTCATCTGCAGCACCTCCACTTTTTCTTTAGTATAACAGAGAAAACACCCAGGCGTGAACTGCCCTGGGTGCAGATGCATCAAACAATATATTTTTCAGCGTCGATTAATTTCACTGACGCTTCACGTTTTTTCGAGATGATGTTGTATGGCGTTGAGCGAGTCAATTTCCGCAATGCCGATAGCATCATCCGTTGGTTGTCGCCTTCTACGGAAGCAAGCAATGTTTCTTTTGCATCTTTTTCAATTGCTTCGAATGCTTCTTGACAGAAAATCTCCGTGTAAAGGATTTTTTGTTGTTCTTTCGCTTCGCCATTTTTCGCGACTGCTTTTTCTGTTCGTAACAGCGCAGACTCCATTGCGAAAATGTTGTTGGCGATGTTCGCAATGTTGACAAGGACTTCCTGTTCCGCTTCAAGCTTCGTGCCGAAACGTTGTGCAGCCATACCCGCAGTCAACAAACCGATCTTCTTCGCGTTCTTCACAAGCACTTTTTCTTGTGCCAATGCTTCGTCGCCGATTTCTTCCGGCATCATCATTAACAACTCTTCTTGCAGGCCTTGTGCTTTTTCGAGTAAAGGCAACTCGCCTTTCATCGCTTTTTTCAAGAATGTGCCTGGCACGATCATCCGGTTAATTTCATTTGTTCCTTCAAAAATCCGGTTAATACGGGAGTCACGGTAAATGCGCTCCACTTCATACTCTTGCATGAAGCCGTATCCGCCGTGAAGTTGAACCGCCTCATCCGCGATATAATCGAGTACTTCGGAACCGACAACTTTGTTGATGGAGCATTCGATTGCATATTCCGCGATGGACGCTGCAACCGCTTTTCCGTCTTTTTGTTGCTCAGGCGTCATCTCACTATTGCGCTCTTCAAAATATCCGACTGTACGGTAAATTAAGCTTTCAGTCGCGTACAACTTGGAAGCCATCGTCGCCAGTTTCTCTTTTGTCAAATTAAACGATGAAATTGGCGTTTTGAATTGCTGACGTTGATTCGCATATGTGATCGCCAATTCGAGTGCCCGCTTCGACCCTCCAACTGTTCCAACACCAAGTTTGTACCGACCAATGTTCAAAATATTGAAGGCGATGATATGGCCACGGCCAATTTCGCCTAAGAGGTTTTCAACTGGTACTTCTGCATCCTCAAGGATGAGCGTCCGTGTGGAGGAAGACTTGATGCCCATTTTCTTCTCTTCCGCACCGACAGAAACACCCGGGAAGTCCCTTTCGACGATGAATGCCGTAAATTTGTCGCCATCCACTTTCGCATAAACAACGAATACGTCCGCAAAACCAGCATTTGTAATCCATTGCTTTTCACCATTTAAAATGTAGTGCGTTCCTGCTTCATTCAATTTCGCTGTCGTTTTTGCGCCTAATGCATCAGATCCTGAGCCCGGTTCCGTTAACGCATACGCAGAAATTTTGTCGCCTGATACGGAGTTCGGCAAGTACTTCTTCTTCTGGTCTTCATTCCCAAAAAGGACAATCGGCAATGTACCAATCCCGACGTGTGCACCATGTGTAATCGAAAAGCCACCTGCGACGGACATCTTTTCTGCAATTAACGCAGACGAGATTTTATCGAGACCGAGGCCATCGTATTCTTCAGGAACGTCCGCCCCTAATAGACCAAGATCCCCAGCAGATTTCAATAATCGGACGGAATGTTCAAACTCGTGGTTCTCCAAGTTTTCTACTACTGGCAACACTTCGTTTTTCACATAGTCCTCAGTCGTTTTTGCAATCATTTTCTGTTCGTCAGAAAAATCTTCTGGCGTAAATACGCGTGAAGCATCCAGATTCTCAACGAGAAAAGCCCCACCACGAACGAATTCATTTGTTTTTGTTTCAGCCATTGTTTGTTCCTCCTTTATTTACCTAACTTATTATGGAAGTCTTTTATGGACCGCCTTATCTCGGAAGGAAGCCATGCGTTGTTGAACAATAGTTGCTTATTAAGCATGATTGCACGGCTTCACTTTGTTTTTCGTTTGTAATCTTAAAATCGTCTCCACGCAGGTTTACAGCATTTCAAATACGCCTGCAGCACCCATTCCGCCACCGATACACATCGTGACAACACCAAACTGCTTTCCTTGGCGTTTCAATTCGTTCAACAATCTTACTGTTAAGACGGAACCAGTCGCACCGAGTGGATGGCCAAGTGCGATTGCTCCACCGTTAACGTTCACTTTGTCCATATCCAATCCTAAATGACGGATGACTTGTAACGATTGGGAAGCAAACGCTTCGTTCAACTCCCACAAATCGATGTCCTGGATTGATAAACCCGCAAGTTTCAACGCTTTAGGTACCGCTTCAATCGGCCCAATCCCCATCACTTCAGGAGGCACTCCGCCTACTGCAAAGGAACGGAATTTTGCAATTGGACGCAACCCATTTCCTTCTGCGACTTCGCGGTCCATGACGAGGACGGATGCCGCACCGTCTGAAGTTTGCGAAGCGTTTCCAGCTGTGACAGTTCCTTTCACTGAGAACGCCGGACGCAGTTTCGCCAGAACTTCCATTGTCGTACCTGTACGGACGCCTTCATCCATGTCAAACAGGACGGTTTTTTCTTCGTATTTTCCTGTTTCATTAACAAACCGTTTTACAACTTCAACAGGAACGATTTCATCTACAAATTTCCCTGCTTTAATTGCTGCAGCCGCTTTTTCATGGGAACGTACCGCGAATGCATCTTGGTCTTCCCGGCTGACTCCATATTTCATTGCGACCTGCTCAGCTGTGTGCCCCATCCCCATATAGTATTGAGGCGCTGTTTCCGCAAGCGTAATATTCGGTCGGATCGTATTCCCCATCATCGGCACCATACTCATCGATTCGACGCCACCAGCTATGATTGCTTCTGCATGTCCAAGCATGATCCGCTCCGCTCCGTAGGCGATCGATTGAAGGCCAGAAGAACAGAAACGATTGACGGTTATGGCAGGTGTCGTATCGGGCAGTCCTGCCAATGCGCCGATATTACGCGCGACGTTCATGCCTTGTTCCGCTTCCGGCATCGCGCATCCTATGATCAAATCATCAATTGGTCCATCGTATCCATTAGCTCGTTTCAATGTTTCTTTAATTGCCAATGCACCTAAGTCATCCGGACGGACAGTTGCAAGCGAGCCTTTGCCTGCTTTTCCGACCGGTGTCCGTGCACCGGCTACAATTACTGCTTCACGCATCCCTTTTCCTCCTTTGCTAATTGTTCCGTCAGTTGCGTAATGGCTTCCCTTTCAGGAGCATATGTTGCATACGTTGCTGTGACTTTGGTTCCGCCACAAGACTGAGGAACGCTTCCCGTTCAAGGTCCAACAAATATTGTTCATCGACGAGTGTCCCGAACGGCACTTTGCCACCGGACAGTACGAATGCCAATTTCTTTGCGATTTTCAAATCATGCTCGCTAATGAAGCCCGATAAATACATCCCTTCTGCACCAAGTAGCATTGTTGCGTACCCTGAATCCCCCGTTACAGGAACTTTTTCTTTCTTAGGTGGTAAATAGCCGCCTTCATAAAGGGCCAACGCCGCTTGTTTTGCGTCATAGAGCAAGTGATCCGGATTGACGCTTATGCCATCTGCAAAGTTCAAGAAGTTATTCTCTTTCGCTTCTTCAGCAGACGTCGATACTTTCGCCATCGCAATCGTTTCAAACACTTTGTTTGCGACGTATTGAATATCCACTTGGACGCCGTTCGGCAATCCTTTTAAGTGTTTTGTGTACAAGTTGACGTTTCCGCCACCTCCAGGAATTAACCCGACACCTACTTCAACAAGTCCGATATACGTTTCCATTGATGCTTGGATATGTGCTGCTGGCAAGCACACTTCTGCCCCACCACCGAGCGCCATTTGGAACGGTGCAGCGACGACCGGTTTCCGGCTATATTTCAGTCTCATCATCGCGTTTTGGAAGGAACGGATTGTATAATCCAGTTCAAAAATATTATCGTCTTGCGCTTCCATTAAGATCATGCCTAAGTTCGCGCCGACGCAGAAGTTTTTGCCTTGATTGCCAATGACGAGCCCTTTGTAATTCTTTTCAACTTCATCGACAGCAAAGTTAATCATCTGAATGATGTCTAACCCAATTGCATTCGACTGAGAGTGGAACTCTAGTAACGCAATGCCATCGCCTAAGTCTACTAAACTTGCACCTGAATTCTTCTTGATGACGCCATTCTTTTTCTTATAGCGCTTTAAGTCAATCGCCTTTTCATTTACTGGAACAGGCTGATAGCGATCTCCGTTATAGAAGAACAAGTCTCCCTCTTCTTCCTTATAGAATGTGTCGAATCCTTTCGCAAGCATTTCTTCTACAAATGAAGGGATCGTCAGTCCATCTGCTTTCATCCGCTCAACTGACTTTGCGACACCGATTGCATCCCAAATTTCAAACGGTCCTTGTTGCCAACCGAAGCCCCATTTCATGGCATTGTCGATGGCGACGATGTCATCCGCGATTTCACCAGTTAGTAGCGCAGAGTATGTCAACGTTGGAGAAAGGATACTCCAAAGGATTTCCCCTGTTCGGTCATTTGCGTAGACGAGGGATTTCACTTTGTTCGCCAAACCTTTTTGTTGCTTCGCCATTTCAATTGAAGGCGTTTTCAATTTCTTCGTTGGGACATATTCAAACGTCTCGATGTCGAGTTCCAAAATCTCTCTATCTTTCTTCAAATAGAAGCCTTGCTTCGCTTTTGCGCCGAGCCAGCCGTTGTCGATCATCTTTTGCATGAAAGCTGGGAGTTCGAAAACTTGCTGTTCTTCGCCTTCCGTTTTGTCATATGCGTTTTTCGCGACGTGCATGAACGTATCGAGTCCAACGACATCCAATGTCCGGAATGTCGCCGATTTCGGACGTCCGATAAGCGTTCCTGTCACCGAATCCACTTCTCCAATGGAATAATTACGTTTTTCCATTTCACGAAGGGTAACGAGCAATCCATACGTCCCAATCCGATTGGCAATGAAGTTCGGTGTGTCTTTTGCGATGACGACACCTTTTCCTAAGCGATCTTCCCCGAATTGGAGCATGAAGGAAAGGACTTCAGGAGCCGTCTTTGCCGTCGGAATGACCTCTAGTAATTTCAAATAGCGAGGTGGGTTGAAGAAATGCGTACCAAGGAAATGCTTTTGGAAATCCTCTGAACGTCCTTCAGCCATTGCTTCAATACTAATCCCTGAAGTATTCGATGTAATAATTGTTCCTGGTTTACGTACCGCATCTATTTTTTCGTATAACGCTTTTTTGATTTCTAAATTTTCCACAACTACTTCGATGACCCAGTCAACATCTTTTAATTTATCCAAATCATCTTCAAAGTTTCCGACTTCAATGAGTGAAAGATTCTTTTTCGTCGTAAGTGGAGCGGGCTTTTGCTTCACCAGTTTTTCTAAAGCAGTGGAAGCAAATTTGTTACGAATGCGCCGATCTTCCAACGTCAGTCCTTTCGCTTCTTCCTCTTCTGTCAGCTTATTTGGGACAATATCGAGCAAAAGGACAGGAATCCCGATATTTGCTAAATGGGCTGCAATCCCTGACCCCATCACGCCTGATCCTAATACTGCCGCTTTCTTGATTTCATATGCCACGTTTACGAAGCCTCCCTTTTCTTGAATGAACGCTCATTCATTTTATGCGTAAAAAAAATAGAAACGGTATCTATATTTAGTAGTTTAGAACATTCCACACGTTTTCGCAATATTTATATGGTTCAATTCACAAACTTTTTGGAACATACGCGTTTTCTTTTCTATTATTCTATTCATACTCTCCCTCATGGATGACGGGTGGAAGCGTTAGTGTGGGCATTTTAGTTTCCGTATCGTGTAGAAGATTGTACACTGAAGGAAAAAGGAGTGTTGTATGATGAAATCAATTACGACAGTAGAACAATTTAACGAAGTCATTAACGGTGACGGGAAAGCATTAATCAAATTCCAAGCAGGCTGGTGCCCGGATTGCACACGTATGGACATGTTCATCGATCCGATCATTGAGGAGTACAATTCGTACACATGGTATGACGTCGATCGCGATGTGCTTCCTGAAGTTGCAGAGAAATACGAAGTGATGGGCATCCCAAGTTTGCTCATTTTCCAAAATGGTGAGAAGAAAGCGCATTTACACAGTGCAAATGCGAAAACGCCAGATCAAGTGATTGATTTCTTGGAATCAGTCGAAGTAAAAAATTCGTAAATTGAATGTAACGGTGCAGGCTTTTGTCTTCGAAGTGAACACTTTGAAGGCAAAGGCCTATTTTTTTTGGCTAGTAGGTGGATGTAGATTGTTCTGTACGTGTGACGCTTCAATTTTATGCTCAACTGGAGCGAATTATTTTGTTTACTGAATTAGTTTTGTTTTTTTTGTTAGAGTATGTCGTATAATGGAAGGGTGCAACAGAAAACAGTTATTTGAGGTGGAAAAATGGAATCCATTCATGAAATAGAGCGTTTGAAAGCAAGAATTGAAATGCTGGAAAAAATGATAAAGAAAACGTCCGTCCCAATTATTTCTTCAATTGTCGATCACACAATTCTCGTGCCGATTGTCGGCTATACGGGGGCCGAACGGTTTGAATTGATACGTAATCAGGTGTTGGAATACATAGGAGAAAATCCTACAGTCAATTGTGCCATCTTTGATTTTACAGGCTCTGATTTAAATGAAAGTGATGAGCATGATTATAATACCATTGCATTTGAACTAGAAGTGCTTAACAATACACTTAAACTGATGGATATTCGCCCGATTTCCGTTGGCTTTAATCCAAGTATTGTTCGCAGAATTGTAAGTGCAGGGGTTCATATGGACTTTGAATCGTACATTAACTTCCGTATGGCGTTAAAGGTACTATTAAAGGAAAATGAATCGGTCATTCAGCTATAATACACAATGCCTTTACTACTAGCTTCTATGTAGTCCTACTAAAGCAATTAGACTATTAAAAGTCGCACCGATTAAGCGAGGGATTCGACGTGATGTACATTCGAAACTTCAAAGGAAAATCACAATTTGACGATGATATTGCTGAGCGGTATCGTCAATCTGCTTGCGGTCCCGTAACAGCTTTCTTATTGCTACGCCATCAGTCGTTAGACTACCACATTAATGAGCTTTACCGAAAGTTGGGTGGCACGCCTATCGGATTATTCAAATGGCGATTCATACGCAATTTGCGGAAGTTGCTCGGTAATGGTTGGATCGTGGAAGCCTGCACAATTGATGCTGTAAAAGTCGAACTTGCGAATGGACGAGCGGTTGCTGCTAAATTCGATAAATGGTTCTCTTTTCACTGGTTCGGCACGTATAGCTTTGATTACCACTGGGTGCCTGTTATCGGGTACAAAGAGACTCAATCAGGTTTGTTGTTGCTTGTTCATGACAACGGTGGCCGCCATCGTGCGAGCCACATTCGTGAGATTCCGTACGAGAAAAACCGTGCCATTCTATCTTTCGTTAAAGTTGAAAAAACCACTGCTGATTAGCCGATCAGACAGTGGTTTTTTCGATTGCAGGAAACAATGAATCCAATTGCCGGACGACCATTGAATATTCGTTCGCTCGCAAGTGGTCCCTCAATCCTGAACAAAATTCAGGAAGCAGTAAGTCATCAATTGTTTCTTTGAATTCAATTTCACAATGGATTTGCGCTAACTTTTTAGAGAGGCGCAACATATCCATATCCGCTTCGATTTTTTTCTTCATGGCAGGTGCCAGTTGGTCAATTTTCTCAATGACCGCTTCCACCGTTCCATGTTCTTTCACTAATTTCAACGCGGTCTTCGGTCCAATCCCTTTTACACCCGGATAGCCGTCACTTGTATCCCCTGTGAATGCTTTGACTTCTACAAAACGATGCGGTGGAATGTCGTACTCTTCTACGAAACGTTCTTCTGTATAGATATCATAGATATTGTACCCTTTTTTCATAAATGCAATGGACACACCCGGACGGAGTAATTGCAACAGGTCTTTATCACCCGTCACGATTGTAATGTCTGCCTTCCCTTCCCAAGCACAGACAAGTGAGCCGATTAGATCGTCAGCTTCCATTCCTGGAATTCCGTAGTTTTTCCAACCAATTTCTTCGGACAGTGCTCTCGCCATATCAAATTGCGGTAGCAGTTCTGGTGCCGGTTCAGGGCGGTTTGCTTTATAGCCATCAAATAAATCGTTCCGGAATGTGTGTGCAGCCATGTCCCAACAAACCGCCATATGGGTTGGTTTAAAAATTGAAGTAGCCGTCAATGTGTGTCGAGCAAATCCTTGGACGGCATTCGTCGGGATGCCATTCGAATTCGGGAAAAAGTGGCCCATTGCTGACGTGGCAAAGAATGAGCGGAATAGCACAGCCATGCCATCTATAAGTAAAAGATGTGGTTTTGATTCCATTGGGTAGACCTCCAAAAATTTTTTCAGCAAGTTAGATATTGTTTATTCTTAAACGGGTATATTGAAGAAAAAAGGGGGATTGCCTTATGCAAATTCATAGTGGTTCACTTTACTGGCCAACTACACTTCAAGTTTCACCACGACGCGTACCGAAAAGAGAAGATACATATGATGTTATCATCGTCGGTGGTGGGATGTCAGGTGCGTTATGTGCCTATACTTTCATTCGAAAAGGCTTGTCTGTAGCCGTTTTCGATAAAAGACAAGTCGCTGCTGGCAGTTCGTCTGCAAATACCGGTTTACTTCAATACTCTAATGATATCATGCTTCATGAGTTGATTGAACAGATTGGAGAAAAGAATGCTGTGGAATTCTATCGGTTATGTTTGGAAGCAATGGAAGATTTGCAAACTGTTGCGAAACAGTTACCGGGTAACCCGGAGTTTTATAGCCGTCCGAGCATTTATTACGCGAGTGATGAAGCAGATGAAGAACGGATTTATACCGAATATAAAACATTGAAAAAGCATGGATTCCCGTGTGATTATTGGGATCAGGAAACACTAAAAGAGAAAATGGGGTTTGATAAACCCGGTGCCATTGTTACGTATGGAGATGCAGAAGTGAATCCTTACAAATTCGTCAATTGCTTATTCGATGATTTCGAGGAGCATGGTGGCCATATTTTTGAATTTACAGAAGTGGAAGACGTCAAAGAAGAAAATGATAGGCTTCGAATTAAAACGTCTGCGGGAGATTTGCACGCCAAACAAGTTGTGTTCACAACGGGTTATGAAACAGTTCCTGTTGGCAAACGAATCGGTGCAGACATTAATCGATCGTATGTCATCGTCACGGAACCGCTCGACCAAATGCCACCTTGGTATGAGGAAGCGCTTATTTGGGAATCAAAACGTCCTTATTTATACATCCGGTCATCTGCGGAACGGCGTCTCGTCATCGGCGGTTTGGATGAAGAAGTTGCTGAAATGCCAACGACCGATGAACGGATTACGGAGTGTGGTGAACAATTAAAAATGCAGGTTAAAGCGCTATTCCCACACTTGCCGATTGAAATCGCCTATTCGTATTGTGCCACTTTTGGAGAGTCTCTTGATAATCTCCCTTTCATCGGCGAGCATCCACACAAACGAAACCATTATTACTTGCTTGGCTACGGCGGCAACGGGACGGTTTACAGTATGATGGGCGCCAAAATGCTTGCTGATGCGCTGACTGGGAATGAGCATCCTTCCGCTCACATTGTCCAATTGAACCGGGCAGTTGACCCGGAATGTGATAGTCGGACGGTTGTGCAATGAACTGATTGTATTTTTCTGTGTTGAAATGGTATGGGTCATACTGCTTCGTCAATTTTCTAGTAAAATTCGAAAGTTATGTAGTCAAATGAAAACCAAGCATGCATGCACTGCGTTCCAGCGGTGGCATGCATGCTTGGTTTATTGTTACATCGCTAAAAACGTCGCGATGTCTTCTATGTCTGGCGCAAAAATTCGATCACAGTCAATCGGTTGAACGATTTTTAGAAGTGCGTTTAACTGTTGCTTCGTTTTTGGAGCCATCTGTTCAATGCCTCGAGCATTACAACCTGTCATCGCACAAAGCGCTTCAATTGCCAAGACATTTCGTGAATTTTTGATGATTTGTTGTGCGTGTCTTGAACCAATCGTCCCCATCGAAACATGATCTTCTTGGTTCCCTGAAGACGGGATAGAGTCGACGGAAGCAGGATGTGCCAGCGTTTTATTTTCCGATACAAGACTGGCAGCGGAATATTGTAAAATCATCGCCCCGGATTGAAGACCTGGTTGCGCACTAAGAAATGGCGGTAAGCCTTCATTCAATTGCGGATTGACGAGACGTTCAATTCGTCTTTCGGAAATGTTCGCAAGTTCCGCTACCGCGATTTTAAGAAAATCCATTGCAAATGCGATCGGTTGACCATGGAAATTCCCTCCCGATACGACGGTTTCCCCTTCGTCAAATATCAATGGATTGTCAGTTGCAGCATTCATTTCAATTTCCAATTTCTCTTTTACATATGCGAGCACTTGCCAACTTGCACCGTGCACTTGGGGGATACAACGGATGGAATACGCATCTTGAACGCGCTTTTCACCTTGAATGGTTGTCAGTTGACTTCCTTCCAACCAGTCCAACATTCTTGCCGCCACGTCGACTTGCTCCTTGTACCCACGCGCTTCGTGGATCGCTGGATGAAACGCATCCGTAATGCCATGCAGCGCTTCCATTGTCATCGCGGCGATCCATTCACTACTGTATGCAAGTTTTTCAGCTTCCAAATAGTTGACGACCCCTTGAGCCGTCATGGCTTGTGTACCGTTGATGAGCGCTAGCCCTTCCTTTGCTTCAAGAACAACCGGCTCTATTTTATGTTCATTCCAAACCGCGGACGCCGGGACATGCTTTCCGTTTTGCCAAACAAAACCTTCTCCTAAGAGGACAAGGGCTAAATGGGACAGTGGCGCCAAATCCCCTGATGCGCCTAGCGAACCTTGTTGCGGAATGACCGGATGGATGCCGTTGTTAACCATATAGGCGAATCGTTCCAACACTTCCGCACGAATGCCTGAAAAACCTTTCAACAGTGCGTTTAACCGCAATACTACCATTGCTCTTGAAACCACTTCAGGAAACGGTTCACCTACCCCACATGCGTGCGATCGGATAAGATTCCGCTGTAAATCTTTCGTGTCTCTTTCATCTATCTTTACATCGCTAAATTTCCCAAAACCTGTATTAATGCCGTAAACCGTTTTGTCTTGTTGCACAATTCGCTCGACCGCTTCCCTACTTTTCCGGACACGTTGTAGGGCTTCTTCGTCCAAAGCGATTGGGACATTTTTATAGAGGATTTGCTCCATCTGATTAAGTGTTAATGAATCCCCAGAAAGCTTTATCACATTGTTCATCCTTTCGTTCATATGTAGATGGTATTTTTCCTTATCGTACACGAAAACGAACGTTATTTGTTGATAATTACGAAAGTTTGTTCTATGGTAATGTGATGGTGATTTAGTATGGTGATGTGATGAAAATGCCCACGGGCTTGAGAAGCTACGTGGGCATTTGTTATTTGATTGTGATGGAGACGTTTCCGTTGATGTAGGATGGATAAAACGATAATGGCAGGGTTAATGGGTTTTTATAGTGTTCACCAGATATTTGGAAATGAATTGTCATATCTTTTTCGAAAAAGTTAATGGACCCTTGGAAATTACTTTCCACCTCATTACCGTCTGCATCCAATAGGATTGTGAAAGGATCACGATGAACACCTTTTTCACTCTTCATTTCAATTTCAATAAACGAGCCGTTTACAGTCAAGTTGCTGAACAGGTTAAGAGGGGGTTGACGAATAATTCGCTTCTTATCTGTGTCAATGACAACAAAAGCTTCGTCTTTATCCATTGCCATCAATTTACTAAACGTTAATGTAAGATGATTAGTCTCTTTAAAATAGTTACTTTGTAAGTAATAAAACATAACATTCGGATTATCCGTTTCTCTTGCTATAACGCCGTTGTTGATGGAGCTCCAGACTTCACCGGTATCGTCAATGAGTGTTAAATCTTCAAAACCAAAAATCTTCTTTGTATTCTCTTCATCAAATTCTACTTCCACTGCTGTTTTTAATGAACCGATTGTGACGGAACGGATATGGATTTTCTGTCCTTCGACCACTGCTGTTTCATTGATGATGAATTGTTCTTTCTTAATGGGTTGTAAAGTATTTTCGAACGGGATTTGGATGATTTCAATCGTTTCTCCATCCCCTGCTTCTTGAACTTCGTATTCCAATATCAATTCACCGCTCGGTACCGTTTCAACAAATTCAAACTCGACTTCAGTTGTTGCGATTCTTTGTCTATCTGTATATTCGAAACTTGCTCCGATAGATCTTGATTTACTAACTACGTCACCTTCAAGATTGAGTATACGAAATTCCGGACGGGACTCAGGAGAAAACCTCTTCTCATCAATGGTAAGAAATGCAACCATCGTTGTTTCATCGGTAATGAATCCTTCAAGCGTCACTTTCATATTTTCCGTTTCTTTTGATACGCCAATCTGTTGAAAGTGTTCATTTTCAATGGCTAGCTGTAGTCCTTTGTCGCTTTGAATCGTTTCGACAAAACGAGCCATTCCCGGAATGGAAGCTACGGCATTGGCAAAAGCGGGAGACACGCGGATTGATGTGATGAATGTGAGGAGCAAAATGGCAGCAGCGACTGTCGTCCATATGCTTCTTTTCATAAACCGACGTTGTTTCTTCACTTTTTTCTCTTTTGCCTGTCGAAAGCCTTCTAAAATGGCGGTTTCTAGTTGAACGTCCTGGACTTCTTTCTTCTCAATTTCCTCTTTCCATTTCTTCAAGTCCTTTTCTTCATCAAACACGGCGAATTTCTCCTTTCTCTTCAAAAAATGCGCGTAATGATTTGATCGCTTTATACAACCTCGTTTTCACAGTTCCTTCTGGTGTTGCTGTCATTGCGGCGATGTCCTTAATTTTGAGATCATGTAAATATTTTAAGTGGACTAAGTCTCGATCTTCTTCAGCAAGATGGCTGAGCGCTTCTTCGACTTCAAGGTACGTAAAATCATCACTCACTTTATTTGTAATAATGAGTTCTTCATTAAGCACAACACGTTTTTGATTTCTCAGTAAGTCGTGACAATGGTTCATCATAATACGGATTAGCCACGTTTTTACATATTGAGGATTCCGTAATGATTTCATTTTCTCATAGGCACGTACTGTTACTTCTTGCAAGGCTTCGAGTGCGTCTTGTTCATTTTTCAAATAAGCAAGAGCGGTTCGATAAAGAGCCTCTTTATGGATAAACATCAGTTGTAAAAAGGCATCGTCGTCTCCACGGATCGCTTTCCGTGCTAGCTCTATTTCTGTCAATTTCCCCACCCCCTGTGAGCACCTTCTATCTATTAGACTGTCATGTACGAAAAAAGTTTTTTCTTCCCCAAGAGTCCAACCCAATTCTTTTATTGTTACATAGAATGAAGAGAAGCGCTTGAGAGGAGAGAACCAATGAATGACGTAAATTCTACGAATCAAGGTCAAGGACAGGAGCAATGGTACCCGAAATTACCTGAAGGATATACTGGGGAGGCAGAGAGAATGAATAATAACGGAATGGGCGGATGGATGCCAGGAAGCGGCATGCCGAATTATGGAATGGACGATTGGATGTCGGGGATGGGCATGCAAAATTATGAGATGAATCATTGGGGGCCAGGCGGACAGTTTCCTCCATTTGGACCACCAGGTTTTCCACCAGGGCAAGGTGGACCAGGAGGAATGCCTGGATTTCCACCAGGGCAAGGCGGACCAGGTGGTTTCCCAGGGGGCGGATTCCCAGGATTTCCGGGTGGCGGTTTTCCAGGATCGACCGGGGCAAGGGGGTTCCGGCGGGCCAGGCCAAGGCGGATCACAAGCGCCTACTGCTGCGCCACCGAGTTATACACCGAGTTATCCGAGCGCTCAATTGTACCGCGTCGATCCAGGCGGCATAAGAGGTTGCTTGTACCGCTATACGTACATTTGGACGTCTCGAAATAGAGGGTTCTGGTTCTATCCAACTTTTGTCGGGCGCACGTCGATTGCGGGCTATCGCTGGAGACCGAATCGTCGTCGTTGGGAATACTTCGGGATGGATTTAGACCGAATCGATCAGTTTACGTGCTATTGAGTTGGGAGGGGAATCCTAGATGATAGGATTCCTTTTTTTGTTGGTTATGCGGTGATTGGGGTTGAGTTATGCGGAGTTTGAGTGGATTATGCGGAGTTTGGTGAGAGTTTGCCGCGTTCGAGAGGATTATGAGGAGTTTGGCGGGAGTTTGCCGCGTTTGAGGGCCATGTCCATATAATTGTGTAAAAAGGAAAAGCCATTTCTATTCCTTATGTTAAAATGTTTTCAACCACGATAAACATTTAGGAGGAATAGAAAATGGCTCAACTTAATTTTAACTTAAATATGGATATTTTGAAAGACTCTGTGATGAATTCGAATATTGATGCGGTTGTAAAATCTACAATTGTGCTTGTACTGAATGAATTCATGGAGAAAGAGCGTGACGAACATTTACAGGCATCTGCTTATGAGCGGACTGACAGCCGTAGGGATTACCGTAACGGCTATTACGAACGCGACTACACTGTTAGTCTAGGCAAGATCAAGTTGAAGGTACCTCGTACTCGACAAGGTGATTTTGCTCCATCTGTGTTTGAACGTTATGCAAGATGTGAACAAGCACTTATCCTCTCTATGCTTGAGATGGTAGTTAACGGCGTTTCTACGCGGAAAGTAACCAAAGTGGTTGAACAGTTATGTGGGAGTAGTGTATCGAAATCGTTTGTTTCTTCGTTAACTTCTAAACTCGATCCAATTGTAAACGAGTGGGCAAATCGACCACTAAACACGGCTTATTATCCGTATCTTTTCGTCGATGCCATGTACATTAAAGTTAGAGAACACAGTAAAGTGGTCTCCAAAGCTGTTTACATTGCCATGGGAATTAATGAAGAGGGACGTAGAGAAATACTTGGTATGAGCGTGGATCATAATGAAAGCTATACTAGCTGGTCTGGATTCTTCAAGCACCTTATTTCAAGAGGACTTCAATCACCTAAATTGGTCATTTCGGATGCACACGAAGGTTTAAAAAAGGCGATTCGGCAAGAATTCATCGGAACTTCTTGGCAACGCTGCACCGTCCATTTTAAACGCAATATTGTAGAGGTTCTTCCTAAGAAAGATCGTCAAGAAGCAACCAGTTTACTGAAGAGTATCTTTGCGGCTGAAGAGCTAGAGACAGTAAGGAAATTAAAAGATTTATTCTTTGAGAAGTATGAGAATGATTTGAAATACCAAAAGGCACTAAAGATCCTAGATGAAGGTTTTGATGATGCAATTCAATACATGAACTATCCTATTTCACATCGAAAGTCCATACGAAGCACCAATAGTTTAGAACGCTTAAACCTAGAAGTCCGTAGGCGCGAAAGAGTCATCAACATATTCCCGAATACACAATCAGCTTTTAGATTAATTGGTGCAGTATTAATTAGCTATGTAGATGCAAATGAAAACTGGAACAGAAAACTATTTACCACAAAGAAGTCGTAAGACTTAAAAAGCCGTTAACAACTTGACTAGGAGCCTCTACGGGCATGACTCTTAAGCCAGGAAAGCCAGCTTATGTAGATGCTGGCTTTTCCGACAAGCCTATCATGCCCGCCTCTCCAAGTAAAGTTGTGAGAGAGATAATCGTATGCCTTGTTCCAGTTGTGCTAAGTATCCTTCTCAACAGGATTAACAAATTTGTTCAATTAGATTTCTTTAGTAGACATGTTGAAAACATTAGTAAGGAATTTACACAAGATTTAGGACTTGACTCGTTTGAGAGGATTATGCGGAGTTTGGCGGGAGTTTGCCGCGTTCGAGAGGATTATGCGGAGTTTGGCGGAAGTTTGCCGTGTTTCGGCGTTTTATGTGCCGTTTTAGGATAATTTGAGTTGTTAAGAGAGGGGTAAGCCGTGTCGAGATGTTATCGTGATTTTTTAGGAGTTTATTTTTCTCTGATCTGTCGTTTGGTGAATGTTGGATTCGCGGATTCGATTGAGTTGCAGTTTTTATTATTCGCGCCAATTGGGTTTTGACAAACTAGAGGGGTTGTACATTGGAAAATGCGGCGTTTAGGTGGCAGTTTGCGCCGTTCGAAAGGATTATGCGGTGATTGAAGGGAGTTTGCCGCGTTTGAGAGGATTATGCGGCGATTGGCGGGAGTTTGCCGTTGTTCGAGAGGATTATACGGAGTTTGGCGATTGCTTCACCTACTGAACCTACTATAAATTTTTCTAGGATTTATTAAATACTATTTATTAAAAACGCATGAAGACGAATGAGTCTCCATGCATTTATAAGGTAGCTGTGAAGATTGAATGTTATTCTTCCTCTAAATCTACACGATTTTTCTTAAACATCTTGGATAAAATCTCGTACACAATCGGTACCACAATCAATGTCAATGCTGTTGAACTGATCAACCCACCAATAACTGTGATGGCAAGGCCTTTGGAAATTAATCCGCCACCGCCGCCCGTGCCGAGCGCTAACGGAACAAGTGCACCGATTGTTGCAATTGCGGTCATTAAGATCGGGCGCAAACGAGTGACTCCAGCTTCAAGTACAGCTTCTCGCATTTTTAACCCGCTACGTTCCATACGAACGATTCGATCCACTAATACAATGGCATTTGTGACGACAATCCCAATTAACATCAACAGTCCCATCATGACCGAAACAGAAATCGTTTCACCTGCAATCAACAGACCGACAAATGAACCAATAACAGTAAATGGTAACGAGAACAAAATCGCAAAAGGTGCGACACCTTCTCGGAATGTAACAACTAGAATGAAGTAGACAATAGCAATTGCCGCTAACATGGCAACAATTAGTTGAGTAAATGTTTCTGTCATATCTGCAGCAACCCCAGCCACATCAATGGTTACGCCTTTAGGTAACTCTAACTTATCGATAGCTTCATCAACTTCTGTTGTCGCTTTTGAAATATCTTCATCTTTAATCGTTCCTGAAACGGTTGCATAGTATTCGCCCTTACTTCTTGAAAGCTCATTTAGCGTCGTTCCTTTTTCAAGCGTTACTAGATCTGACAATTTCATCGTCGTTCCAAGTGCTGTTTGTACCTCAGTCGCTAGCAATTCATCAATCGACTTTGGCTGTATTGCCTCTTCTTGCTGAACAACTACTTCCAACGTATTGCTGTCTTTTTCAATCGTCGTTAGCACATCATGTGTCCGCGAAGGGTTCAGCATCATAACGATTTGACCTGTCGTTAGACCGTACTGAAGCAATTCATCTTGTTCAACTTTGAATTTGTACTCGACGTATGCATCCTTCGCACTTGATGATACGTCTTCCAGTCGGTCGTTCTCATTCATAACACCTTCGACCATTTTTACTGCTTCATTTAATCGATCAAGATTTTCACTATAGAATGTGTAGCTAATCTCATTTGTCGGCATAGCCATTCCGAAGTTTTGGCTCTTCCATTCACCTGACTGGCCAATATTGAAGACATACTCTTCAACTTCCGTACGAGCCGCAGGGAAGTCCTTCATATCTGGATCGAAAATGAGATACATTAACGCACCATTTGACCCGCCGCCCATCATCGCAGACATCGGATCCCCCGCGTCCGTAACAGACAACTGGACAATATCAATATCATCACGTTTCATTAGTTCTTGTTCCACAACTTCAATATTCGCTAACGTATCTTCCATTAACTCGCCCGTTTCTGGCGTGTATGTTAAATACATGACTTTTTCTTCTTCACTACCTAAGAAACTAAAACCAATCAGTGGCGTGAGTGCGATACTTCCTGCTAATAAAACAATTGAAACAATAGAGGTAATCCACTTGTGATTCAACGTCCAACGAAGAATCCCTTTGTAGCTTGTCGCCATCTTACCAATCTCTTTGTGGCGGCTATCAGTTTTCTCACTATATAACTTTTTCTTAAATAAGAAGTGTGATAGAGCAGGAACGATTGTTATTGCAACAAGTAAGGAAGCTCCGAGTGCAAAAGTCATCGTCAATGCGAACGGCATGAACAATTCGCCGACCATACCATCTACGAAGATGAGTGGTGCGAAGACTGCAACGGTTACTAATGTTGAAGACATAATCGGCTTAAACATTTCAATTGTCGCTTCCCGTACAAGTGCTCTACCGGACAATTTCTCTGTTTTTAAATGCAAGCGTCGATAGATGTTCTCTACAACGACAATAGAGTCATCGATGACACGACCGATGGCAACGGTAATTGCTCCAAGCGTCATAATGTTTAACGTGATATCCATCCAGTTCAGTAGCAACAAAGCCATGAAGATCGATACTGGAATGGAAACGATGGAAATAATCGTTGATTTTACATCGCGAAGGAACAACAAAATGATGAGCACAGCGATTAATCCACCAAACAATGCTTTTTCAATCATTGTGGCAACAGATTCTTCAATTGGTGCGCCTTGGTCAAGTGAAATATCGACTACAAGACCTTCTACAGCTTTTTCTTCTTCCTTAACGAGCTTCTTCACCGCATTTACAACTTCAACGGTATTTGCTTGTTGCCCTTTAACAACTTGAATGGCAATGGCTTCTTCACCATTTGTGCGGGATACCGATTGTACTTTCCCGACGATTTCAATTGTCGCGATATCACCAAGCTTCACAAATGGTGATGGGTTCGCTTCAGATGGTGTGACAGGAATCAGCATTCCCTTCAGTTCATCCACCGTCATGAATTTCCCATCTACTGAAACTGCTTGTTCCCCTTCTTCAAACTCATAAAGCCCCAATGAGACAGCTAGATCACTAGCTTGAATCATCTGTTTCACGTCTTCAGGCGCAATGCCCAGTTCAGCCATTTTCTCAGCGTTGTATGTTAACTCTACTTCTTCTATATGCTGCCCTGTAATCGTAGCTGAAGCAACACCTTCGATCTTCTCGATTTTTGGAAGGAGCATATCTTCTACAGTAGATGTTAACTCAACAATGTCTTCTGTTTCACTGCTTATACTTAACGCAACGACTGGCATCATGTTCATACTAATCGCTGTTATTGTCGGCGCCTCTGCACCTTCCGGTAAAGTTGCCGCATCTAAAGCGGATACTAAAGCACGCTTCGCTTCATACATATCTATTCCGTATTCATATTCCACTTGAATACTGGACATGTTAGAATACGAGTTGGAATAAACTCCTTTAACATCTTCAAGGTTTTCAATCGCTTTTTCTAACGGAACGGAAACATCTTTCATGACTTGTTCAGGAGTTGCTCCTGGATAGATGTCCATAACCATTAAAAATGGAATTGAAATATCAGGCAACGTTTCTGTTTTCATCCGTGTCCCTGAATAAATACCTGTTACAACTATAATAATTGTTAGTAGCCATACTGCTAGTTTATTTTTTAATACAAAATTGACCAAGCCTTTCACAATGACACCTTCCCCTACATTGACTTTGAGAACTCATTTATTTATACTAATGACTACTCGGTCACTTGTCAACAAACGAGGAGTGATAATATGCACATGACAAAGAAACAACTAATTATGGAAAACGCTTTGGAACTCTTTGCAGAACAAGGTTTTGAAGCAACTTCTGTACAACAAATTACTGATCGCTGCGGAATATCGAAAGGTGCATTCTACTTAGCTTTCAAATCCAAAGATGAATTGATTTTAGCATTAATCGATCATTTCACTACGCAATTCACGTCAAATATTGACTACTTGGTCAATACTACAAAAGATGACGATGAACTCCTTTATAAATTCTATTATTTTGTTTTTGATTCGTTTGAGAGACATTCAGACTTTGCTAAGATATTAATTAAAGAACAAATGCAATCGTTTAACGAAGACTTCATGTTAAAGATGCGGTCATACGATCAAATGATGGAACAGACAATATTATTGATGGTGGAACGATTATTTGGCGATGCTGTTGATCGCACGAAACACGATCTTGTATACAGCATTAAAGGTTTTATGAAAATGTATTCGGAGTTGTTCATTTTCTATAACACGCCATTAGATGTAGACGTACTCGCTCGATCACTCGTGGAAAAGACGGAGATACTCGCTAAACATATCATTACTCCGTTCATAACAAATGAGCTTGTTCAGCAGTTTCAGCACGGCATTTGCAAAGAAGTGTCAGTAGATCAGTTACTTGACGTTATCGAACGGACCTTGCATGACATTGATGCGTCTATTGAGAAAGATTCGTTGGAATTACTGAAGCAGGAATTACTAGAGCCGACGTTAAGCCGTCCGCTTGTTAAAGGTTTACTCGAGAATATTCAATTGCATCCACATTGTAAATGGGTCGCTTATTTATTGAGGAAGCATTTTGGATTTTAATAGAGGGATATGCCGCGTTCGAGCAGTTTGCGGCGTTACGAGAAAGTTTGCCGCGTTTTTGAGAAGTATGCGGCGTTCTGAGAGAGTTTGCTGAGTTTGAGAGAAGTTTGCGGCGTTCTGAGAGAGTATGCCGCGTTTTAGAGAAGTTTGCGGCGTTCTGAGAGAGTTTGCTGAGTTTGAGAGAAGTTTGCGGCGTTCTGAGAGGGTATGCCGCGTTCATCAAGATTATGCGGCGTTCTAGCGAGTTTTGCCGTGTTGGTGAGCGCGCGGTAGGATTCAAGATGTGTGTTAATCAAAATCGCGCTAAATGGTTTTGACAAACTAATGGGTTGCTTCCGATCAGATGTGCGTTCTTTCTACACGAATGATTCGGGGCATTCATCCAAAAGCGACGTCCAGTATCATCATAACTGTGAAGCCAATTAAGTAACACATCGTCGCTAGATCGGTATTGCCGTTTTCTTGTGAACCTGGAATGACTTCTTCCACTACGACAAACAGCATCGCGCCTGCAGCGAAACTGAGCGCGAAAGGAAGAATGGGTTGTAATGCTACGACTGCAAGTACCCCGATTATTGCTGAAATAGGTTCTACCATACCAGAGAATTGCCCATAGAAAAAGCTTTTTCTGCGGGATAATCCTTCTCTGCGAAGGGGCAAGGAAACAGCTGTTCCTTCAGGTAGGTTTTGTAAACCGATGCCTATTGCAAGCGCGACAGCAGACGCGATTGTCGCTGATGGTAAGCCAGCAGCCACTGCGCCAAACGCCACGCCAATTGCAAGACCTTCGGGGATATTATGTAATGTTATTGCCAGGACAAGCAGCGTACTCCTTCTTTTCCTTGTTGGTCGGATTCCTTCCGCATGCTTCAGCGACATGCCGGGATGTAAATGTGGAATGATTTTATCTGCAATCCACAAAAAGAGCCCACCTGCTAAAAAGCCAACAGCAGCTGGAAACCAAGATGGATAAGGACCGTTTTCAGCCATGGCAATTGCTGGTGCAAGCAGCGACCAAAAGCTAGCTGCTACCATGACACCGCCCGCAAATCCTAACATACCATCCATGAATTTCTGGTTCACTTTTTTCGTTGTGAATACGAAGGATGCGCCGACAGCTGTCATCCCCCAAGTGAAAAGCGTTGCAAGCACTGCTTGTTCTATTAGACTTCGCGCTGTAAAAAATTCAATCATCTATTTACTCCTCAGTTTTTAAGCTATTTATATGCGACAGACTTACCCGGTAAGACCACACTGCTATTCATACTTATTCCCATACTTCTTTGATTCTCGCCGTCGTCATTTATTTCAAACAATAAACATGTACACCCACATCACACCGAAACCGATACAAACTATGAACAAACTAGAGAGATTGGAAGATCGTTTTATGGCTTCAGGCAGAATTTCCTTTATTGTAATCATGTAGATTGTTCCTACCGTTACACTAATGAGCAGACCCAATAGCATGTCAAATTGTTGCCCCATTTCATTGCCAATATATGCACCTATGCCAACAGGAATGGACACAATAATCGCCAATAGAAATATTACCGTTACACGAACGCGAGCAAGGAGTAGTGGCGTAAATAGAATCATCCCTTCAGGAATCGTATGAAGTGCAAGCGCTTGTAATAAAGAGAGATTGAGCGTTGTATGATGACTCGCTCCTAAAACAACGCCCATAGGCAAATTATGCAGTAAAATGATAACCGCCAACAAAATGCCCGAGCGAATCCATTGTGTCTTCTGAGCATCTTTGCGAATAATCGGATAGCGATGCAGCCACTTATGAGTTATCACAAAAAGTAGAACCCCTCCGAAAAAACCTACGCCAAACACCAGCCATCCCCCTAAATGGATTGCCTCAGGTGTAATTTCTAAACTAAGCAATCCGAGTAAAAGGCCCGCACAAAGTGCAAAGATTGTCGCGATACTTCGTGTAGTTTGGTTAACAATTGCCGCCAAACCACCGCCAATTACAAGTCCAATGAATGTTGTAGCGAAACCCACAATCCACATATGTGCCAATGAACCATCCTTTAGCTAATTGTTTCTACTGTTATATGGAAAAAGAGCAAGTATTATGCGCAGTCAAATTCATGCAATGTATAGCTATTAACAAAGTAGTGACTTCCAATAAAAAAACTTTACAAGAATCGATCTCTTGTAAAGCTTCGTTTAAGGAATATAAAAATAAATAAAAATATTAGGCCTCTAAATCTTCATCTTTTAATGCTAATAATATTGCGAAACCGATCCAAACAGATGTAATATCCATCGCTGTTTCTTTTCCGTTCCAAATTTGCGACTGCCACATTGCAAACCATTCGCTACCGATGACAATAAAACCAAAGAACCAAATCGCGAATCCTAAAATGAATGCATAAAAACCAAATGACTTCGCTTTGTTAAATTGGCGTCCTGTCCCACGTAAATTTTTCAACATTTTGTACACACCGATGAATGCTAAGAAACTAAACGTTCCTTCTGCAATAATTAATGCCCAATAAGCAATTGTGTGCGCTGTAGAGCTTTCAATTGCTCTCCACATTAATGAATTCCCTTCAAACGTAGTGTCCATCGATAAAACATGTTGAACGAATTGATAATTTGAGTTATAGTCCAACAAATTCCCAGCAAATACAAAGAAACCGAAAAGGCCGGCAAGCAATAGCGTAACAATTTTCAACAAACGCAATGCAACTGTATTCATGAGAGTCACTCCTTTCCTATTCTATTTTCCTTTCAAATAGGAGATCGATGCGACGTTCGTTAGGTGCCAATTCAGAAAAAACGACAAGTTGTACAAACCGCCATCCTTGTTTTGCATACGCGGCAATGTGTTGCTCATAGTCTTCAGCTAAGGACATCCCCTCACGACCATGAAGTAAAGCAATTCGTTTCACGGTATACTCGTACATCGTAGATACCTCCTTATTCATCCAGGTCATTAATCCTATTCCATTAAACCCTCAACGATTCACCTTGTCAAGATTAAAGTTGCGTGTCATCTATTTTGTAAAATGTATATAAAGAACTATAAAATGGAATTAATTACATAAATAGTTTTGTGCTGCGAAGGTAAGGATGAATGACGACCTTATGCCCTGTTGACAGCAATAATCATTGTATTAGCATGAAAGCTACTTGCCAAATACCGTTTTCAGTCGGTTTGTGAAGGGTTTGTTGGAGTCTATGGAAATATGAAGTTTTTCATTGGCATAATGGAAGAATTGTAGAAAATAAGAGCTTTTACACAAAACCTAAGCGACTTCTAGATTTTCGAGCGCGAGAAATGGCTTGTATCTAAATGTCTCACGTCGCGCCTAATTGGTTTGACATGCTAACGGGGTTGTTTGATGAGTGGATTGTTTTGTAGGAGTATGCGGCGTTTGAGGAGTTTATGCGGCGTTTGTGAGATGTTTGCGGTGTTTGAGGAGTTTATGCGGCGTTTGAGTGATGTTTGCCGCGTTTGAGAAGTTTATGCGACGTTTGAGAAATGTTTGCTGCGTTTTAGGAGTTTATGCGGCGTTTGAGTGATGTTTGCGGCGTTTGAGAAGTTTATGCGGCGTTTGAGTGATGTTTGCCGCGTTTTAGGAGTTTATGCGGTATTTGAGTGATGTTTGCCGCGTTTGAGGAGTTTATGCGGTGTTTGAGAGATGTTTGCCGCGTTTGAGAAGTTTTTGAAACGGTTTTATGTGAAATCAGCGTTTTAACTTGATAACGAACAGAGATTTTGTAGATGTTTACATAATTCGGCAGTTTTTCTGTTACTAACAAGGTTAAAGTTCATGGGAATGATTTAGTTGTCTCTGTGCATCCTTTACAAAAAATGATAAACTCTAAAATGGATTAGGAATTCGCAATGAATAAAGTTGGTTTTATTGATTGCTTCAGGAGGATATGAAATGAGTAATGAAGATAATTTCTGGCTCGATTTACCGAAGCCGTTTTTTATATTAGCACCAATGGAAGATGTTACAGATGTTGTATTCCGTCATGTCATTGCAGAAGCAGGCCGACCTGATGTATTTTTTACGGAGTTTACAAATACGGAAAGCTATTGTCACCCAAATGGTAGAGATAGTGTGCGTGGACGATTGACGTTTACGAAAGACGAGCAACCGATCGTGGCACATATTTGGGGCGATAAACCGGAGTATTTTAAACAAATGAGCATCGATATGAAGAAACTTGGTTTTCGCGGAATCGACTTGAACATGGGATGCCCTGTACCGAATGTCGCTGCCAAAGGAAAAGGATCAGGGTTGATTAGAAGACCCGATGTGGCTGCAGAGCTTATCCAAGCAGCGAAAGCAGGCGGATTGCCAGTTAGTGTAAAAACACGTTTAGGCTATGTTGAAGTCGATGAATGGCGCGAATGGTTAGGACATGTGTTGAAGCAAGATATTGCGAACCTTTCCATTCACCTCCGCACTAAAAAAGAAATGAGTAAAGTCGATGCACATTGGGAACTGATTCCTGAAATCAAAAAATTACGGGATGAGATTGCGCCAAACACGTTGTTAACGATAAATGGAGATATTCCTGATCGTGCAACAGGTATGAAATTAGTGGAACAATATGGTGTAGATGGCGTCATGATTGGTCGCGGTGTATTTACAAATCCATTTGCCTTCGAAAAGGAACCTAAAGAACATAGTGTGAAAGAGTATTTGAATTTATTGCTTTTGCAATTGGATTTGCACGATCAGTATTCAACAGAAGCTGAACCTCGTTCGTTCAAACCGCTTCTCCGTTTCTTCAAAATTTATATCCGTGGATTTAGAGGTGCGGGCGAATTACGGAATGAGTTGATGAATACTAAATCAACTGATGAGGTAAGAGCTTTAATCCTTCCTTTGTTGGATAAAGAGTTGGAGTGAGGAGTAAAATCCAATCAATTTCAAAACGTCTAGCATTTCATTTGCTTAATAAACGAAAAGAGTGCTAAGAAGCTAACAACCTTCTTTCACTCTTTTTTATGTGAATTCCTACATACTCACAAAGTTATGATGACTGCTACTCCCAAAACTTCACCTTCCGCTTCATGCAGATCAATCACATATGTAAGTTTAAGTTGCTATTTCTAGTCTTCTTTACGGACGACCAAACGACTGGCTATAAAATTGTCCGGATTGGACCATTTGAGGGACGATGTTCAAACGGAGAGATTCATATTTTGTAAAAGCTTGGATTGCCAATTGTCCTTGTATGCCTTTTGAGGCACATCTTACTAAAGTTACCGCATCTTAGAGGGATTCATTGAACCCACTAGCTGGAATAGGTACTGGTACATGTGCTGCATCACCGACGAGTGCAATGCCTCCCCTCACTAAATTATCCGGGACATATTATTTGATGGGAATGCCTATGAGTGTGCGTGTTTCAATGGCATGAAGGGCTGTAGAACGCCATGGTTCTGGCCAATTGGAGCCTGATGCGCCAGCTCCGCTAACGTAGATGTTGGTATATCCTGCCCATTCAATGAATGACGGACAACCATTCCCTCAACACAATCCAGATGACGCAGCAACTCACTTCGTTTATTGTCATACCATGTACAGCCAATTCTTCTGCTCCCGACTTCAGAGCCCTCTTCTCTTTCAATAATTGAACCGAATTTAAAGCAATCGTCATGATCAAACATCTCGACAGCTGGCCCCTCATCGTAATGACGAATACGAAGGTTGTCTGGCAAGTAATCCTCACTCATGGAAGCAATCCAGCCTATATAACCTGCGTATACAGCATTCGGCTTATGAGGAGCCACATGCTTTCGCACGCGGCTATTGTGCCCATCCACGCCTATTAATTGGTCACCGCAAATCTCCTCTCCCGATTCTGTCACTACCCAAGCAGTGTCTTCATCTTGTCCTACCGATAATACACGCGTATCATAGAGCAAGTTAATTCGGGATTCTTTTTTAGCTTGAGTACGTAAACGGGACTCAATCGTAGACCAAAGCTGAACAGAGCTCTTCCCACGTGAAACGAGTTGTTTAAGCAACCTTTTAGTCTTTGATTCACCAAAGGTCTCGCCGTTTACGCGTAGTCCTGATCCCCCATGCCGAATCTCCCTTACCTTGTCTATAATCGTTATATGTATACCTTCTTGTGCAAGTGCAATACCCGTCATAAGACCTGAAAGTGAAGCGCCAACAATGACTGCAGATACGTCCCGCTCATTCCTAAGTGCGTTCTTCACAATAACCACTCCTTATTTTATGGTAGTTTATCACTTTTAAGTTATTTGAAGCTAAAGCAAACATAGGTTAGTTGTTCACTTACAAGACTTTTCCTATTACTTCTGTAGCGTCAAATTTTCTATATTTTGTAAAACCAATAATTTCTCACAAGCATTCTTTGACATAGTTTGACCGACAAATTACAGTATAATTAGGACATTCATTTATCTTCTTCGCCACAACTGATGTATTGAACAAGATAAGAAGCTAGTATATTCCGCTATTTCCCTATCTTTACAAATAGATGACCAAAAAGAATGCTCGTAATACAAATTTTTAACATACATTTACAATAAGGAGGGGTATGATGCAAAAGCAAGATTGCTTAATGCTTATTTCAGTTTACGAAGAAAAAAACCTTACGAAAGCCGCCGAAAAGTTATTTACCTCTCAACCGGCTATAACGTATCGTCTTCAAAAGCTAGAAGAAGAATATCAAATTAGACTATACACAAGAGAAGGGAATAAGTTATTTTTCACTCCAGAAGGTGAGTATTTAGTAGACTTTTGTAAAAAAATGCTTCTGGATTTAAACAAATTAGAAGAAAACTTAAAGACATTAAAAAAAGACGCTACCGGTACAATTCGGATTGGCGTCTCAAGTAACTTTGCCCTATATAAGTTACCCACTCTCATTAAGCAATTTGTAGACAATTATCACTCCATCCAGGTGAATGTAACGACCGGATGGAGTTCAGAAATTATTCAGTTGCTAAACAAAAATGAAATTCAAATTGGTATAATCACTGGCAATTACAATTGGTTCGACGAAAAAATTCTGCTAGCCGAAGATCCATTAACCATCATCTCTAAAACCCCAATCAATCTAGAGGAAATCCCTTTCCTCCCGCTTATTTCCTATCAGCCTAATAAAAAGAAGGGGCCTGGAGAAAAAGCAACGAATCCTCTTGCGCAAATGATTGAAAATTGGTGGCAAGACCGTTTTTCAGCCCCTCCATTAGTACGAATGGAACTCGATAAAGTAGAGACGTGTAAAGAAATGGTTAACAAAAACCTAGGCTACTCAATTATTCCAAAATCATGTTTGACGGACAAAGATTCATTTTACACACATGATCTTATCAATGATAAAGGGAAGCCTTTAAACCGTAAAACATGGCTCATCTATCGGAAATCGAATATGGAACTTTTAACAGTGACCCAATTTATCAACTTCATCCAAGCGCAACAAAACGAATTTCATTCCTGATGTAACGGAAAATGGCACGCAACAAAGTGTCCTTCTTCTTTCTCTTCAAATTCGGGAACGACCAATTTACATGTTTCTTGTGCAAATGGACAACGAGTGTGGAATTTACAACCACTAGGGGGATGTACAGGGCTTGGCATATCCCCTTCCAATAGCACCTCATCTTTTTCTGCTCTTCGCAATCGCGGGTCAGAAATTGGTAGTGATGCTAGTAATCCATTTGTATACGGATGCATTGGCTTTTTAAAAAGTGCATCTTTTGTTGCTAGTTCGACTAAGTTCCCTAGATACATGACGCCGATCCGATCACTGATGTGACGAAGAGCCGGCAAACCATGAGAGATGAAGATGAACGTTAAATCATATTTCTTTTGGAGTTCATCGAGCAAGTTCAGTATTTGTGCTTGAATAGATACGTCTAATGCTGAAACCGGCTCATCACATATAATAAGCTTCGGTTTTAACGAAAGCGCGCGTGCAATCCCTATACGCTGCCTTTGCCCGCCACTGAACTCATGTGGGTACCGATGAGTATAAGAGGATCGAGACCGACATCTATCATCAAACGATGAACTTCCTCTTCTAATTCCTTTTTAGAGAACTTACGGTGTGTAATTAACGGCTCAGCGATTAAGTCAAAAACGCGCATTCTTGGGTTTAATGAAGAGAAGGGGTCTTGAAAAATCATTTGGTAGTCTACGCGATATTTTTTCAAATCCCGTTCTTTCATTTTCGATATATCGACACCATTAAAGTAAATTTCACCTTTAGTTGGCTGCAATAATCCCATGATTACATTCCCTAATGTAGACTTTCCACACCCTGACTCTCCAACGATCCCAAGTGTTTCTCCTTTGTATACCGTCAAATCGACACCATCAACTGCTTTTAAATATTCCTTTTCCTTTTTAAAGAGCTGTTGATTTACAAGAAAGTGTTTTTTCAAGTTCTTTACGACAAGAATTTCTTCCGTTTGAACAGATGTAAGATTACCCATTACTCCTCACCCTTCCTTCTGTTCTGCATGAAGCCAGCATCGTACTTTATTTCCGTTCTGTTCGTTCGTTTCCAACTGGGGCATTTGACTTTTACATCTTTCCATTGCGAACGGACATCTCGGATGAAAGTAACAACCAGACGGTTTATTGCTAGGCGTCGGAACATTCCCTTGAATTGAATTTAATGTATCTACTTCTGCGTCAATTTTAGGTGTACTTTGGATTAACCCCATTGTATAGGGGTGTTTAGGATCCGCATATAAAGAGATGACATCCGCCTCTTCAACAACCTGTCCCGCGTACATCACAATGACTTTGTCAGCTAGTTCCGCAACAACCCCTAAGTCATGGGTAATTAATAAGATGGATGTCTCAATTTCGTTCTTCAAGTTTTTCATTAACCGCAAAATTTGAGCTTGAATCGTAACGTCCAATGCTGTAGTTGGTTCATCCGCAATGAGTAAACTTGGGTTACACGATAATGCCATAGCAATCATGACACGTTGTCGCATCCCTCCACTTAACTCATGGGGATGCATGTCATACACTTGTTCAGCACGTGGAATCCCTACTTTTTTCAACATCTCAATGCTTTTTACCTTTGCTTCTTTTTTACTTATCGTTTGATGCAATAGTAGAATTTCATCTAATTGAGCGCCAATCTTTAAGATTGGGTTTAAAGATGTAAGAGGCTCCTGAAAAATCATAGAAATTTCATTGCCTCTAATTTTACGCATTTCCCGATCACTTAAACTGGTTAAGTCCTTGCCTTTAAAAAGGATTTCTCCACCAACGATTTTCCCTGGAGCGCTCACTAGCTGCATTATTGAAAAAGAGGTAACACTTTTCCCGCACCCAGACTCTCCTACTAATGCAGTCGTTTGCCCAGCTTCTAGAGCGAATGAGACACCATCAACAGATGGAACGATGCCATTCGTCGTATAAAAATAAGTCTTTAAATCTTTCACTTCTAACAAAGTCGACATACAGAAGCCTCCTCTCTTTACGAATTAGTACCTTGTGAACGCGGGTCAAGCAAATCACGCAACCATTCTCCTAAGAAGATGATGCCTAACACAGTCAGTGTAATAGCTAATCCTGGGAACGTTGCTAACCACCAGCTAGTGGCCACATATTCTTTTCCTTCACTTAACATAATTCCCCACGAAACAGTAGGTGGCTGAATTCCTAACCCTAAAAAGCTAAGGGAAGATTCAGTTATAATCGTGCCCGCTACACTCAGTGTTGAGATGACAATTATTGAAGATGTGACATTTGGAAGGATATGCCGTTTCATAATTTGAAAATCGGACACCCCCATCGTTCTTGCAGCCTTTACATACTCTCGTTCTCGCAAGCTTAACGTTTCGCTTCGGATCATCCTCGCATACAGGACCCAGCTCGTCACACCAATAACAATGATTAAGGTAGGGATACCAGGATCCAGTACTGTCAAAAATACAAGACAGAAGAGAATCGTTGGAACAGATAAAAACGCATCCACGAGTCGCATAATTACGTTATCAACCAGTCCACCGTAATATCCCGAAATCAGTCCAAACACAACCCCTATTGCTCCCGCAACCAAAACAGATAATATTCCAACAATTAAAGAAATACGCGATCCGTAAATAATGCGACTCAAAATATCGCGCCCTAAATTGTCAGTACCTAAAATATGAGTCATACTTCCGCCCTCCGCCCAAAATGGAGGGACTAACATTTTTGTTGTATCAATTTTCCCAGGATTGAACGGTGCAATCCATGGAGCAAAGATCGCCATCATACATAACGCTAGAACAATTATTAGTCCAACTGTTCCTGTCTTACTTCTTAAAAGTTTTGTAAAAAAGATTGTAAATTTGTTTTTCGATTTTATACTCCTATCATTCTTATCTATAGGAGGAGAAGCAAGTTCAACTTGACTCGTTGATTTCATATTGTCAAATCCTTTCTTAGCTATATTTGATGCGCGGATCTAAGAAACGATAGAGAACATCCGTCAACAGATTCATAAATAGAATAAGAACTGCGGTTACAAAAACAGCCGCTTGAATAATTGGTAAGTCCTTATCGTAAACCGCTTGGATGATCAATTGACCGATTCCCGGCCACGCAAAGATCATTTCCGTTATCAAAGAGCCTCCTACTAAACTTGCCATTTGTAGGATTGTAATTGTAAGGACTGGGACTAATGAATTTCGGAATGCATGACGGAAAATAATAACGCTTTTCTTCTGCCCTTTACTCCTTGCTGTTCGAATGTAATCTTGCTGAAGGATTTCCAACATATTGGAGCGGACGAGTCTAGTAATTTCAGCTGATACAGCTGTACCGAGTGTAATTGCAGGTAAAATAAGATGTTTCCAACTCCCTGTTCCAGAAACAGGCATGATCTTTAAATTAACCGCAAAGACTAAAATTAACATGATCCCTAACCAAAAGTTTGGAATCGCTTTCCCAAGAACCGACAACCCCGTTGTAAATAAGTCAATTATTCCATTTGGTCTAATAGCCGAAATAATCCCTAGAGGCACCGCTATAATAATAGCCATAATCATAGATGCCGTAGCTAATTCCAATGTCGCAGGCAGTCTTTCCAAAACAAGGCCTAGAGCAGATATGCCGTATTTATACGATTCACCAAAATCGCCTTGCACTAAATCCACCATGTACGTCCAAAACTGTATGTAAAAAGGTTGATCAAATCCTAAGGCGGCTCGTAATTGCTGCACTTCTTGCTGTGTTGCTTCTGCAGGTAACATCATCGCCACCGGATCTCCTGCTACATAAACAAGTACGAAGATCATTAGAGAAATGATAAAAAGCACGATTGGTATTTGCAAAAATCTACTAAGAAAGTATCTCCACATATTGATCCTCCTTGAAAGAAGGGCGGCAGGGTCTGTTGCTTAACAGTCCGCTGCCGTTTCCTTCATTTCCTTATTTTTTATGAACGTCTGGAATGTAAATCAATTCGTCTAAACGTGGAGTGTATTCAATGCCATCCGTTACGCCAAAGAACTGGTCAATTTGGAATAAAGGAATGATCGGCATTTCCACACTAGCAATCTTTTGAACTTCTTGGTATTTTGTCGTTCTCACAGATGGATCTAACGATGTATTCGCTTCCTGTAACAACTCATCAATTTCCTTGTTGCTATAGCCGTTTATAGAAGCAGAACGTTCAGTTCCGTAGTAATCCAATGCTTGTCCTGCATCGAAGAAAGATGATCCAAGAGCAATTAAATAGCCATCTTTGTGTTTCTCCTGGTCTCGGAGCTCAGCAAAGCTCCCCCATTTGAGCAAATTCATTTCTGTATGAATGCCCACTTCTTCTAGCATCCCTGCAATCAATTGCATCACTTCACGATCTTTAATGTATCTTCCAGTAGGACCAGCTAGCTCAATCGTCAAGCCATTCTTATACCCCGCCTCTTCCAATAATTGTTTTGCTTTATCGACATCATAATTGTATTGATCGAAGAGACTTTCCTCAAAACCAACATTTCCAGGATTGACCCTTGTCAATGTTGGAGTTCCTCCCCCATCTAGTAAACTGTCAACGAGTGCTTTGTCATCGATTGCATAATCAATTGCTTGACGTACTTTCACGTCTGTTGTTGGCCAACCTTCTTGTGTTCGCAGGAATAACATGTACGTCCGATTAGAAGGTCCGTTTACAATCTCACTATTATCCGATTCATTGATACGTTTCCAATCACTTGGTGGAACGTTTGCAATAATATTTACACTGTCCGTCAATAGCTCAGCTACACGGGTCGAATCTTCCGGAATTGCACGAAATACGACTTGATCCCACTCGCCTTTTTTGCCGAAATAATCGTCGTTCTTCACTAATGTAACTTGGTTATCCTTTTTCCACTCTTTAAACTTATAAGGGCCTGAGCCAATTGGTGAATTCAAGAATTCATCCATTCCTTTTTCTTCGATATACGCTTTTGGAAGGATTCCTGACGCTTGCCTTGATATACGGCTTATCAACATCGGATCTGGCTCTTTTGTAATGATTTGGAACGTATAAGGATCTAACACTTTCACTTCTTTAATCGTATTAAAGTCACCATGACTTTTTAGTTTCTCATCATTTGCCACTCGTTCCAATGTGAATTTCACATCTTCAGCTGTGAGCTCGTCACCATTATGGAACTTGACACCTTCATTTAATTTTAATTCATACGTTGTGTCGTCCACCATTTCCCATTCTTTTGCAAGGTGTGGTTGGATGTCACCTTTCGTGTCTCTCATTAACAAGTAGTCAAAAACGTTCACATGAATAGCTTCCGTAGCAGTCGTTGTATGGTTATGTATGTCCCAAGTGAGCATATCAGAACCTAATGAAATTGTTAACGTACTGCTTCCTTTCTCCCCTGTTGCTGATCCACCACTTTCATTAGATGGCTTACTTGTCGTCGTACATGCAGATAACATGACGAGTAATGTTGCCAACATTAAACACAAAAACTTCTTATTCATTATTTTTCCCCCTTTATTGTAAAACCAAGTTTTCTTGTAGCTCTTTTTCTTCCTTAAATTGCATTTTAATCGCATCTAATAACGTTGCAGACGAAAGTACATCTATACACGTAGCACCCAATGTCTTTGCTGCAGTAATAATAGCCTCGTTACCTTCCTTGCTATTAGAAGCCTCTACCCACTCTTTTGTATGATTCGGTGTGCCTTGTGGAACAAATGCAACTCTAATGCACGCACCTGGCACGCGGTGTGTGACAATACTAAAATCTGTAGAACCCGTTTTCTCACGTGGAGGTGTAACGTTTTTCGCTCCAACTAACTTTGCATTCTCCAAAAGAACATCATTGAGCGCTTGCACGTTTAACTTACTTTCTAACGATTTTTTAGGATGGATATGCACTTTTGTACCGGTAGCTAAAGCGGCTCCTCTTGCGACATTTAATGCACGTTCGACAACTGTATCCAAGTAAGGACGGTTAATCGCTCGTATGGAAAACATCGCCGCAGCTCTTTCTGGTACAATATTGGCTGCGATTCCTCCGTCTGTTATGATCCCGTGGATTCGAACGTCTGAACGAACATGTTCCCTCAAATACTCCATCCCATTAAAAGTCATTAAGACGCCATCTAAAGCACTAACGCCTTTTTCTGGAGCAACCGCAGCATGAGAAGCCTTGCCTTCAAACACGAATTCGAAGTTATCAACGGCAAGTGAGCGGCCATCCACTGTCGTCCTGTCACCCCCATGCATCATGAGCGCGATGTCTAAGTGATCGAAGCACCCTTGCTGCGCCATAGGAATCTTTCCACTTGTCGTTTCTTCAGCTGGTGTTCCAATTACTTCAATCGTACAAGGCGGTAAATCTTCCAAACGCGACAAAGCAATCGCCGCACCTACTACAGATGGAGACTGTAAATTATGCCCACAACCATGCCCTAAATCCTTTAGCGCATCATACTCACATAACAGCCCGATCACAGGTCCCCCTGAACCAACCGTATAGCTTGCGCGGAATGCAGTATCCAAACCAGCCAAACTACGTTCAACTACAAATCCGTTACTTTCTAAAATGTGTGTAATCCTCTTTACTGCCTGAAACTCTTCATTGCCCAATTCAGGATTTGCATGCAAGAATGTACTTAACTCTACCAACTCTTGTTCCAAATCCTTCACTCTTGTAAACAATGCTTCCTTACTCATCATAGATCGCTCTCCTGCCCTTCTCTGTTGTAATCGCTTTCACATGCGAGGAGCGAATACTCTGTAAACAAATCGTACAAGAGTCATTCGGATAAAGGAAATTGAAAAAATTTAAACAACCAATAAAAAAGTTTTATAGCTCATGATAAAAGTTTTTTTATTATGTAGTTTGCTCGTTTCTTTGCTCGGCAACTAATATCTAAAAAAGCAATTTATATTGAAGTAGTTAAATCTATCCTTTAAAGCCGATTTGTAAATTGAGCTATTACATGAACAAGAATAACATAAAAAAGCTATTGGAATATTTCTGAAATAGAAGAAGAGTTCAACCACAAATACTTTAGTTACATCCCTTATAGCTATCTACATCTTGGACAGGACTTTGATAAGAATACGAAATATTTCTACATTTGTTATGAATAGTAGGGAACATACATAGGACTGAATCTTTTTAATATGATAGCCATCTTGACAATAGAAACGCGTACTATTATTTATGTATAGTTTCTTTTTAACTCAAGGAAAAATTCACAATATAGTGTTAAACATTATGCATTATTGATAATTCAACAACGCATGTAAATTCGAATTCTCTTTTTTATATTGTATATAAAATGATATTATTGTATAGTTATGCAATAAATCACCTTAGAAAGGAATGGACTGTATGGAACATATGGGACTGTTATCGTTAATTCCCCCAATTATTGCGGTCATTTTAGCGATCGTTACGAAAAATGTACTGATTTCGTTATTTTCCGGCGTGTTTGCCGGTGTGCTTATTCTTGTTGGCGGGAATCCGCTGTCAGCTACGACTGGCGTCATTGGAGAATACTTATTTCCCCAACTGACGGATAGTTATAATGCAGCGGTACTTGTATTGCTGTTCTTCATCGGAGGCTTTGTTGCTTTGATGGAGAAATCTGGGGGCGGAGCGGCCCTTGCTGCAGCATCCATGAAATTTATTAAAACACGAGCAAATGCGCAATTAGCAGCTTGGTTCGGTGGCATACTCATATTCTTCTCTGACTTAGGTACGCCGCTTATTGTTGGACCTGTATTTGAAAAAATCTTTGATAAGGTGAAAATTTCGAGGGAGAAACTTGCTTGGATTATTGATTCCACAGCCTCACCAGTAGCTGTTCTAATACCGTTTATCGGGTGGGGCGTCTATATTATGGGATTAATTCGCGCGGAGTTTGATAAGTTGAATATTGCTGATTCAGAATTCAGTACACTTATCCAAGTTATCCCTTTTCAATTTTATGCGATTTTAACAGTTTTGCTTGTGCCGTTAATTGCCATTACGAAATTGGATTTTGGTCCGATGGCTAAAGCGGAAAAACGTGTACGTCAAACTGGCCAGTTGTATTGGCCAGAGTCCAAACCGTTGCGAAAAGCCGAAGAAATGAAGGACTATACGACGGGAAGCCGTACAATTCTCATATGGCTTCCGCTTCTCGTTTTATTTGCAACGTTGTTTGGATTGCTCGTGTCGAAAGGTTTTCCGGTAACGCCTGTTCCAGGAAGCGAATTCCGTGTGGCGTTAAGTACGGCTTACTTGTTTGCGGCGATTACAATTGTTGTTTTAATGATTGTGTATAAAGTGAAGAAATTCAATGAGATCTTTGATATTTATACAGGCGGCATGCAAAAGATGGTGTATGTGGCGACGACACTTGTTCTTGCGTGGTCACTTGGTAAAGTCATTGGTGAGATGGGGACTGCTGCTTTCATTGTGGAAATCATGAAAGGGAATGTACCTGCATTTATTATCCCGGCCATTCTCTTCATTGTCGGTGCAGTTATGGCGCTTGCTTCTGGTACGTCTTGGGGTACATTTGCAATTATGTTGCCGATTGCAATTCCGATGGCGATTTCGTTGGACGCGCATATACTCGTCTGTATCGGTGCAGTTTTATCCGGAGGAATTTTTGGAGATCATTGCTCACCAATCTCTGATACGACCATTCTTTCTTCAACTGGAGCAGGCGCGGATCATCTGGATCATGTGAAAACGCAATTCCCTTATGCATTGTTGAATGCCTCTATTGCGCTTGTTGGGTTCATTGTTGCTGGTTTGACAGGAAGTGCCTATACACTACTCTTGGCAATACTTCTACTTGTCGTAACGACTCTCGTCTTATCGCGACGGAAACAAACACAGGTTATTTCAGCATAGCTACAAGATTACAAGGTGGACAAATTGAGTGAACAGAGAAAAATGCCTGATTGGAGTGATCCTTCAGGCATTTTTACTATTTAAGCTTTCTACAACGCAAATTTGGAATGGAGACACTTACTCGGATCCATATTCCGCTGCCATTGCTGCTGCTTTTGTCGGGTGAATAGTACCAAACGGGTGATTAGGAGGTGCATAAATCGAGTACAGCTTTAACGGAATACGTCCTGTATTCGTGAGGTTGTGCCATGCACCAGCAGGAATAAAGATTGCCGAGTCTTCCGCTACAGCAGCTTGAAAGTCTAGCCGGTCTTTTTGCTTCCCCATTTGTGTAATTCCTTCTCCTTGTTCAATGCGTATGAACTGGTCCACATCAGGATGTATTTCAAGTCCGATACTTTCTCCCGGTTGAAGGCTCATTAATGTCGCTTGTAAATAAGTTCCTGTCCATATGGCAGTACGGAAAGTATTGTTTTGTTTCGTCGCCTCATCAATGTTCAAGACAAATGGTTGCGGTCCATAATCTGTAGGAGCCGTTTGATACGGAAAATAATTGTGTTGAGAGGGATAGGCCTGCATCGCTCCATTAGGACAAGGTTGATAGGTTGGATTACCTGCTGAATGCTGCATTGAACCATTCCAATAATTGCGCGGTTGGTCCGGATAGCCGTACGGTGGATAATACATAGGACTCGCTCTTCCTTTCAAACTTTTCTTCTAGCATATGCGAATGTCTTTGAAACGTCCTTTAGTTATGGATTTATCGTTACGTTTCTGCTGTATTACCTTTCATCCGTACACCTAAAAGAAATCCCCTATCGATCGGTGTTGTTCGTTCTACATGCCTATCGGTCTTGTTTGATGGATTTTTAGTTGCTCCTCCAATAGAAGTATGAGCTTTTGCTTGACCGATTCCGTTGTCACAAGGCAGCTCACTTCTGAAAATTTCGTATGAATTAGTAACTCATAGCCTTCATTCAGTTCAGGTGAATAGCCATAATAGCGATGATGGTTATCGATTGGTATGGACTGGTAGGACTGCAACCGATTCCACGGGACAAAACGGTTACCACAAACAATTCCTTGTTTTAGAAAAGCGAATAGATTCCATAGTTTAGGCAAGTTCCACAATATTGGAGCGAACACGATAGCGGCAGGAAAATGACGTTTTAAGAGCAATGTTTCCACTACAATCCACGCAGTGATGAAAAAAATGACTAGGCCATTTCCCCATACAGCCATCTTTTGGTGAGAGAGGTCCGGCTTGCCAACCGTTTTATTCGGATGAACTCGAATGGAATTCCACTCAACTTCTGTCAATGGAAAAACAACCGTCTGTGTCATCTTAAAAAGAATACGAATGAATCGAATAGTTAAGAAAAGAAGTATGGATACCCATAAACCCGTAATAACTGTAATGTACATGAAATGCTTCCCCCTCTCCGATTTTCAGTATCGATCGATTATTCACCATGTATTTAAAGAAACACGCGCTAGCACTTTAACTGTAAACACCTTCCAGTTGAAAGTCAATCCACCCACGTAGAAACAAATCAGAAATTTCAATACACGAACGATGAGGGGAAGGCGGATGAAAAAAGCCAACCAGAACTTGTCTGATTGACTCGCTTTTACGTATGCATTCCTTACAATGGTACCCGGGCAAGTAAACTCCACGTCTTGCTGTTTATTAACTTTTCAATGGGTACTTCGATATCACCGCCTAAATAGGCTGTGTCACCTTTAATGGCAACGACCATCGCTTGTAAAACAGGGTCAGTATTGTTTTTCTGATAGACATCGCCAATTTTAGGCGTATACGTCTGACGTATATGCTGTTCTTGTCTCTTTGCCTGTTCGGCCGATTCATGGCTATCGGGTTGTGCCAAGTCAATGATCGTCGCCCCTTCTTCCAGCCTCGGTACCATGACCCAGTACTCACTATGTTTAATGCCGTTGGATTTATTACTGATAACACCATTTGCTTCAATAGAAGAAACGATTTCAATTGCATGAAGATGGTGATGATCCAAGGAGTCTGGTTTGGGATTAATGATTAAAATATAATCTCCCACACTCGCCTTTGCTTCTTTATGCAACGTATAGCGTTCATAATTAAATAGGAAACTATCCAAATGCTTTGGTTTGTACAATGTAATTTCTTTTGCAGTAACGATTTCCTGTTCCAAGTCTTCAAGGCGAATAAGGTGCACAGACTTTTTAAAGAACGGTTTGACGGAATACACTTTGTGCAACTTATTGTTGTAATAGACAAATTGTCCTTTTCGAACGTTTAATAAATTCACTAAAATCACACCTCTTGAGAATTTTTGTAGCTAAAGGCTTATTCTTTTTGCTGAATGATTTTGTAAAAAGAAACAACCATTAAAATAACGATAAGGGAAAGCGGCAATGCGGAAATGATAAGCATATTCTGGAAGCCTTTAATCCCACCGGAGTACATGACAATCGCCGCCATTGCAGCTAGCGTGAGACCCCAAACGATTTTGACGACGTTGGACGGATTCAATTGACCACCTGTACTGAACATACCAAGAACAAACGTTGCCGAATCGGCTGATGTGATAAAAAAGATTGCAATCACGAATACAGTGATGAAAGACAAGACCGTACCGAGCGGATAATGTTCGTACATACCGAATGTCACTGTTTCTGTGATTAATGAGGACAGCTGGGCAATCCCATTTTGCTCCAAGTATAATGCCGATCCACCGAATACTGCAAAGAAGATGAAGGTTACAAGTGTTGGAGCAAGCAAAACACCTGCAACAAACTCTTTAATTGTACGCCCTTTAGACACACGCGCGATGAACATTCCAACAAATGGCGCCCAGGAGATCCACCAAGCCCAGTAGAAAATCGTCCAATCGTTAATCCATTGACGTTTGTCGCCATTTAACGGTTGGAGCTCAAAACTCATTTCAATAAAATTACTCGCATACTTCCCGATCGATGTCGTAAACAGATTTAATATGTACATCGACGGTCCAACGATGAATAACAAAATGAGCAGGATGAACGCGACAACAATATTGACTGTACTTAAGTATTTGATGCCTCTGCCAATTCCAGACCATGCTGAGAGTATAAACAAAACCGTTGCTACTAAAAGAATGATGAGTTGGAACCAAAAGGTTTTCGGTGCATCAAATAAATAAGTCAATCCGCTGTTTATTTGCGCTGAACCAAATCCAAGTGTAGAAGCTACTCCGACAACCGTTGCGAAAATGGCAAGTGTATCCACTATATGACCGACAGAGCCTCTCATTATTTTTTTGCCGAATAACGGTTCCAATGTAGCACTAATTAATCCTGGCGCACCTACTCTGAATTTGAAGTACGCTAACACGAGCGCCACAATACTATATAGTCCCCAACCGTGAAGCCCCCAGTGAAACATGACATACTGAAGGGATTCAATAATTGCTTGGTCGGATCCCGGTGTTGCATTTGGTGAACTGATAAATGCATGGGAGATCGTTTCCGCTGTCGTAAAAAACATAAGGCCAATCCCCATACCTGCACTGAAAAGCATTGCAAACCATGCAAGTAAGCTAAAATCCGGTTCATCATTTTCTTTCCCTAACTTCACCTTACCAAATCGCGAGAACATCATGTAAAAACAGAAACTGATCATGGCGACAATAACAAAAATATAAAACCATCCAAAGTGATCATAAATAAATGCTGTTATTATCTTTGTTGAATCGTTTAATTGAGCGGGAGCAAGTGAACCCCATAAAACAATCGCTATACAAATAACGACTGCATACCAAAATACTCTAGTAATATGCAAAAAAACTTCTCCTTTCGACTTATTCTTCTTAAATGCAACGTCTTCATCTACTAATTAAAGCACGACAAGTTATCTAGTTAGCGTTTAAGTATTCCCCATTGAAAACAAGACTAAACTTTTTTCACTCTATTTTTTCGTTTACATAGCTAAAAACTTTACCATATCAACGTTTCTTAAGAACAATCTAATATTTCCAAAGAAAAACATATAGACAGTGAAAGCGCTTTATAGTAACGTATAAGGAAACTTAAAGGAATTTGTCCTTAAATCACACTTACTATCTGGAGAGGAGGTTACATATTGCTCGTTACCATTGGCGTTATTGGACCTGCTGAATCGGTTGAAAAGATTCAATACGTTGCAGAAGAGTTTCCACATGCAAAGTGCATTCCATTCATTTATGAAAAAGTGAGTGAACTACCTGCCCTTATTGAGCAAGGTCGTTCAATTGTCGATCAGTGGCTGTTTTCCGGGATGATGAATCATATGTACGCACTGCAACATGAACTGGTATCGGAAGAACAGTCGAATTACCCTTATTTACACGGTTCCAGCTTTTTTGTCAAACTACTTGAAATTCAAGAGAAAGAAGGAAGAATGATTCACTCTGTGAGCATTGATTACATTACGGATGAAGAAATGGAGAAAGTCGTCTCCTTTTATAATTTTGACCATCTCCGTTTTAGTACAATCCCTTCTTCTTTTAACGGGGACAGTAAGCAGATCGCTAGTTTGCATGAGAAAATGTATAAAGAAGGGAAAACGCAAGTAGCCATTACGGCGTTAAAAGATGTATTCGATCGCCTTCAAGCCGTCAACATCCCTGTGTACCGGCTCACTCCTTCGTACATTGCGATCAAGTTAGCACTTGAGCTACTTATTGAAAAAGCTCAGTCAAAACACTATGAAAACTTGCAAATGGCTGTTCTCGGCTGCCAAGTGTTGAACGCACATGAAAACATCGAACAATCCATTTTTGAATGGAAGCACCAAGATTTGCTCGTAAAAAAAGATTTGCTCACATTAACGCAAAATTTGAACGGATCGTTTGTTGAGAATGCTGATGGTCTTTATTCCATCTATACGACGAAAGGTGAGATTGACGAAGACATTGAAGCTTCATTACTGAACATGATTGAAACATTCAAATTGAATCAGCAATTGGATGTCGGTTTTACGATTGGTTACGGACAAACCGTTCTTGAAGCTGAACAACATGTGCGACATGGGCTCAATCAATTGCAAGCCGATGAAGAACCGTACATTTTAATTGTCAAAACAAAGAAAGACATTACGCAAAAAATCCATAGCGATTACGCCAATCAATTGAACACGACTGAAATGCGTGCCACGTTACAAGTCCGGTTCCAGTTGACGGACAGCAACGCCCGTGACGTTTTGCGATTAGCTTTTCATTGCCAACGCTATAACCGACAAGCATTTACCGCGGACGATGTGGCGCAATGGTTTTCGCAAACGAAACGGAATGCGCGGCGTATCTTATTGGAATTACAACAAGCCGGGGTCATTGAAATTCATGAACGAACGCAAACGACACAAAGAGGACGACCGAGCAATGTGTACCGCTTTTCGGACAAGGAACTCCTCTTCGGGAAGGAGGAGTAAGTGATGGAACAACTCACTAGTTGGATTGAAGAGAAGTTGCGACAAGTCAACCTCGTTAAAACGATGGACCAGCCTGAAGGGTTTTCCCGTCTCGGTTATTCGAAAGAAGAACAAGCCTCTCAGGAACAATTCCGGTCCATCGCGAAAGAGCTCGGCTTGCAAACGTTCCAAGATGCAGCAGGCAACCAATGGGCGGTATGGCAAGTTGACGAATCAGCGCGTTTTATTGCTACAGGCTCACATCTCGATACGGTTTACAACGGCGGCGGATACGATGGTGTAACAGGAGTCGTCGCTAGTCTTGCCGCGGTCAAACTACTAAAAGATGCTTGTTTTAAACCGACAAAGAACATTGCAGTGATTGCCTTTGCCTGTGAAGAGTCTGCGCGGTTCAATGTATCAACGATCGGTAGTAAAGCGATTGCCGGATTGTTAGATAAGGACAAACTTGCTTTGTTTGAGGACTCAAGTGGCATCACGTTAAAGAAAGCGCTTACAGATTGTGGATTGGATTGGGACACCGTTCATGAGGCTCGACTAGAAGATGAACAGCTTGAGCAATTTATCGAATTGCATATTGAACAAGCGACGCAACTTGAAAAGACAGGGACAGACATCGGGATTGTCCGAGCGATTGCCCAACCGACGAGACTTCGGATTACTACCATTGGCAAAACAAATCATACAGGTTCCACTCCGATGGACGAACGGCAAGATGCGCTCGTTGCAATCGCACCGCTTATCAGCTTCATCGAACAGGAAACGCTTGCGGTAAATCGACGAAATATTCCACTTGTCGCGACGGTGAGCACAATCCAAAATAGCCCAAATGCGATGAGCATGATCCCGGGGGAAGTCGTGTTAGGCGTCGATATTCGAAGTACAAGTGCTGCCGCAAAAAACGAACTGGTCCAAAAGATTAATCATTTCGTTAGGACCATCGAAGCAAAACGAGCGGTGACGGTCTCGATCAAAACACTCGTTGACGATGACCCGATTGAGTTGGACCCATCGATACATGCAACGCTTACCCAACTATGCAACGACATCGGATTGTCATCGATGGAATTAAATAGTGGTGCGGGACATGACGTGATGAATCTAGCAAAACGCTGGCCGTGCGGGTTACTTTTCATCCCTTGCCGTAACGGAGTGAGCCATCATCCGTCAGAACTTGCCGATAGTGACGATCTATTGAAAGGAACGAAAGTGCTTGCCGAATATTTAAAACGAGCAGCAAGCAATGAAGACCCATCATTAGACTGAAAACTAGGAGGAATTTTTACATGTATACATTCATCAAAGACTATATGGATAACAATGCAGACTACTTCAATGAGGTATCCGCTTATATTTTCCAGCATCCAGAAACAAGGTTTGAAGAATTTGAATCTGCAAAGTTTCTAGCAGAGCAATGTGAAAAACAAGGTTTTACGGTCGATCGTAACCTTGCCAATATCCCTACTGCGTTTAAAGCAACATACGGTTCAGGGAAGCCGGTCATTGCTTTCTTAGGTGAGTATGACGCTTTGCCCGAATTGAGCCAAACGCCAGGAACAGCTAAAAAGGAGCTTGTTGAAGAAACCCCTCATTTCGGACATGGATGCGGACATAATTTACTCGGTACAGGCGCATTTGCTGCAGCTTGTGCAACGAAAGCCTATTTGGAAGCGAACAACTTGCCAGGTACGGTCGTCTTTTACGGCTGCCCAGGTGAAGAAGGTGGATCGGGAAAAACGTTCATGGTGCGAGACGGTGCGTTTGAAGGCGTTGACGCCGCATTGACATGGCATCCGTCACCGGGTAATTCCATTATGAGCCGACCGACGCTAGCAAACTACCAAGTCGCTTTCCGTTTCAAAGGGATATCTGCACACGCAGCAAACTCCCCTCACCTTGGCCGAAGTGCGTTGGATGCGGTCGAATTAATGAACGTCGGTGTCAATTACTTACGTGAGCATATCATTCAAGATGCTCGTGTTCACTATGCCGTTACCGATACAGGCGGTCTATCCCCTGCAGTCGTGCAACCCCAAGCGGAAGTGCTGTACTTGATCCGTGCACCGAAAAACAATCAAGTCGAGGGCATCTATAAACGGATTTGCAAGATTGCTGAAGGCGCAGCACTTATGACTGAAACGAACGTGGAGATTGAATTCATTAAAGCGTGCTCCAACTATGTGCCAAATCGAAGTTTGGAACAAATCCTTCACAAAAACTTAAAAGAAGTCGGAGCTGGTGAAGTGTCCGCCGAAGAAGAGGCATACGCAAAACAGATTTGGGAGACATTCTCATCTGATGAGCAAGAATTTTACTTAGATGTTATGAGTGGATTCGGCTATATCGGAGACGGTAGTGAATTCAAAGGCAAGTATTTGAATGATCAAATTTCTGATTATGTCCCATCTGAGGAAATTTTCTATGGCTCGACAGACGTAGCGGATGTCAGCTGGGTGCTCCCTACTGCCCAACTTACGGCTGCAACAAGTACGCTTGGCACGGCACTTCATACATGGCAAATGACGGCCCAAGGGCTTTCAGATTTTGCGCATCGCGGCATGATCCGCGCTGCTTCTGCAATGGCTTTGACTGGTATTGATCTACTCACTTCAAGTGAAAAACTTGCACAAGTGAGAGAAGAACATGCTCAATTTGAGCACCAAAACCCATACAATCCGCCGATTCCGAAAGATGTCAGTCCATCTACGCTTGGCGGAAAAAGAATCTACTAAAGAGGTGAAATGATGAAAGAGAAGAAAGGTTTTTTCCAAAAGTTTTTGGACATTGTTGAGAAGATAGGGAATAAATTACCCGATCCATTCGCACTATTTGTCGGTTTAGCAGTATTAATGATTATTGTTTCTTGGATTTTCAGTTTGTTTAACGCTTCTGTTGTCCATCCAGGTAAAGGTGAAGTCCTACCGATTAAAAGCTTGATCTCTGCAGAAGGTTTGCAGTTCATCCTCACATCGATGCTCGATAACTTTACGGGCTTTGCGCCGCTTGGCCTTGTTGTCGTCATGATGCTTGGTGTTGGATTAGCTGAAAAAGTTGGGATGTTAGACTATGCTGTACGTAAAACAATTTTGAAATCCCCCCCTTTCCTACTGACATACACAGTTGTATTCGTTGGGATCATGGGGAACTTGGCGTCAGATGCTGCAGTCGTATTAATTCCACCACTTGCAGCACTTGTCTTCTATAAAGTCGGCCGTCATCCTTTAGCGGGTCTAGCTGCAGGATTTGCAGGAGCAGGTGCAGGTTTCACGGCAAACTTGTTCATTGCTGGAACAGATGCATTGCTTGCGGGTATTACGACAGAAGCTGCACGGATCATGGATGAAACATTCATCGTGTCACCCGTAGATAACTGGTTTTTCAATGTCGCGTCCGTTATCGTTTTAACAATTGTCGGGGGCTTGCTGACAACGAAATTCATTGAGCCACGTCTTGGTGTCTACAAAGGAGATGCTGTTGTAGACGAAGAGACGGAAGAACACCCGAAGGCGAAGAAGGCGTTCATATCAGCAGTTCTTGCAGGTCTTTTATATGTCATTCTAATTGTCGTAACGATTTACTTACCAAACAGCCCATTAACAAATGAAAACGGCGAATTACTTCCGAAATCTCCGTTCTTAAGCGGTATCATTCCGATTATCTTGTTCTTCTTCATTATTATCGGGGTAACTTACGGTATGGTTGTCGGCAAAATTAAGTCTAGTAAAGATATTAGCCACTACATGTCTGAATCCGTCAAAGACTTGTCTAGCTATATCGTACTCGTATTCGCAATCGCGCAATTCACTGCGTACTTCAACTGGTCGAACTTAGGAACATGGGTAGCTGTCAACGGTGCGGAATTCCTAGAAAGCGTCAACTTTACAGGAATGCCACTTATCATCGGGTATATTATTTTCACATCACTTATGAACTTCCTCATTACATCTGGTTCAGCAAAATGGGCTATTGAAGCACCAATTTTCGTACCGATGTTTATGGAGCTTGGGTATCATCCGGCATTCACGCAAGTTGCTTATCGTATTGCGGATTCATCTACAAATATCGTTACGCCGTTGTTCCCTTACATGGTCATTATTTTGGCGTTCATGCAGCGCTATGATAAGAAAGCTAGTATCGGAACGTATATGTCCTTAATGATTCCATATAGCCTTGTATTCTTAATTACATGGATGATTTTAATTCTTGTATTCTTCTATGCAGGCATTCCGTTCGGACCTGGTATTCCAGCACGTATGTAATCAATAATACAAACAACAATTCGTCATTTCAGGAGGCATTAGTATGCAACTAGAAGAACAAATGATTGACTGGAGACGTGATTTTCACCGATTTCCCGAGCAAGGTTTTCTAGAAATCCGTACGGCATCCATCGTAGCAAGCATTTTAGAACCGTTAGGGTTTGAATTACAGCTCGGTAAAGAAGTGATGAAAGAAGACGAATGCATGGGGAAACCTGATGCAGCAAAAACAAAAGCACATGTCGCTTGGGCAATTGAAAACGGTGCCGTTGAACGCTTCCTTCCTTATTTTGAGGAAGGGTACACAGGCATCGTTGCAACGCTCGATACAAAGCGCCCTGGTCCGACCGTTACGTTCCGGGTAGACATGGATGCACTGCCGATTTTAGAGGCAGATACAGCGGATCATACGCCTGCTTCATTCGGTTTCCGGTCAACTGCTGACGGATCGATGCATGCATGCGGGCACGATGCACACACGTCAATAGGTCTTGGACTCGCTACGCTACTTGCAGAAAAGCAAGAAGAGCTGAACGGTGTCATTAAGCTCATTTTCCAACCAGCAGAAGAAGGAACGCGAGGCGCAAAAGCAATGGCTCGTGCCGGAGTTGTAGACGACACAGATTACTTCATCGCCTCTCATATCGGTACGGGTGTGCCGCAACACCATTTTGTCGCTGCAAACAATGGCTTTTTAGCGACAACGAAGCTCAACATTTCGTTTACAGGGAAAGCTGCACACGCGGGCGGAGAACCGGAAGCCGGAAAAAACGCCTTGCTTGCCGCTGCTAGTGCTGCATTGAATATGCACGCCATCTGCCGACATTCAGGCGGTGACTCGCGCATTAACGTAGGTGAATTGCATGCTGGATCGGGACGAAACATCATCCCGAACCATGCCACACTTGTCGCCGAAACACGTGGTGAAACGAGTGACGTGAACAACTACATGAAAGAACAAGTCGAAAACATCGTGAAAGGCGCAGCCCAAATGTACGGCATTGACTATTCGATTGAAACGGCTGGCGAAGCGGTGAGCTGCAAATGCTCAGACGACTTGGCAAAACGCTTAGCCAACATTGCCAAGCAACATGCGTTCATCCATCAAGTGGATGTCACGAGTGAAGCGAACGCAGGATCAGAAGACGCAACGTACTTTTTGGAAGCGGTCCAACAACGTGGCGGCCAAGCGACGTATTGTATCTTCGGCACAGAGCTTGCTGCTGGCCATCATCACGAATGCTTCGACATTAACGAAGACGCCCTACTCCCCGCTGCTGAAATTTTATTTGCCGCTGCAAAGGAATTAAGCCGTACGGAGTGAGTTATTTAATTAAAAAGGATGTTCCAGAAAATTGATTTCAGGAACATCCTTTTTTATGTCCAAACACGGGTCTTAATGAGTAGTTTTTAAAAACTTATCGCTATACTCAACAATTGTTTGGCATATCAAATCTGTTACAAATGCAACTCTGTAACAGCATTAAGTCAGTTGCATTGTCGTAATACAAGTATTATCGCCTTCAAATGTTGAAATAGTAGATTCAACCGTTTTATCACCTTGTGTAATTTTCACTGACAAATTCTTATCGCGTGGCAACCACAAGTCAATAAATCCATTTTCTAGTGATGTCATCGTTTCATCTACTACTACATTGCCCTCTTCATCTTTAATGAGCACGCCAAATTCCTCTCCAACTAATTCCCCTTGGCACCCAGTTAAGCTGTGGATTGCACAAGAATGAGTCGTTTCAACAAAGGGAGCAATTGAAACAAAGAATTCATCACTCGGCAAGTCGAATGTCGTTTTTTGACCTTTGTCCGTGACAATGAGTTCATGTGAAGTAATAGACGCTGTTACATCGTCTGGGAAATTTCCTACGCTATATTCATGTACCTTTTCTTTAATATCTTCGACTTCGCTTTTATTCCCCGAATCTTCCTTACTACAAGCAACCAAGAGAAGACTTACTAGTAAACCGATTGCTAAAATCAATCTTTTTTTCATAATGCATTTCACTCCTGTTCGTTATATGTTTCATCGAAGGTGATCAAGTTCACATTCAAGTGAACAGCTAGTGTCTCTATTCTAGCACAGGCAATTTTAGGATTTCACTGTCGGATGATGAACGCAGTAGACAATGACATTATGTAAAAACATCACTGACTCGATCACGAAAGTTTAGCAATGTATATTTTTCGTATTTTATTGACCGTTAAAACGGATAAGAGGATTGAAAAAACAATTACAAGTAAACTCAAAAGACCAAGATATAGAGAATGCCCCACATGTAGTGGCGAATAGTTATAAAGTAAACTGAGGATGTAAAAATAAAGTATGGCAAATGCAATGTTGAACAGGTAATAGATAGACTTTCTAGCAAAATCCAAGTGTGCGATCCCCTTTCCGCGCTTTGTGTTGATGAACAAACTACCACTATATTTCCCCTGTTTTTATCCAATATCTACTACGTAAATTTCCAAATAGGGCTACCATAAATAGTGCTATGAGCATTAAAATCCATAACGATAACATACCGATTTCAGCAATGTCGTTCTTATGAATAGCCACAAAAATTAGGCAGCCAATCAGCATAATGTAGCAGAATACATTGGGCACAATCCAAATAACCCTTAATATTGTATTCTTCAAAACATCACCTTCAATGGTTATTTTTCTCTCTCCCATACGTCTGTTAACTCTCAACAAGTTATGATCATTTATCAATTTTACTTAATGTAGGCGTGTATCTACTAGTTAATACGATCACTTACGGCAGAAAGTTTCATATGAATTCTGAACTTTATCATCTTATTAATTTCCAGCAATCAACAAAAAAATAAAAGCATGTTTTGAAATGAAAATCAAAACATGCTTTTATTCAAGGGCGGCTGGCCCTATTATTCGTTTCCAACGATATTTAGACACCAAGTGAAGTTTTCCCAAGCGGAATTCCAGCCTGTGAAAATTTCCGTGGAGTCATCCCACCGGACTTCAAACTTCTTCTGTCCATCTACATCGACTAAATACAATTCGAGTGTCTTGTCCACTTTTGACACCGCAATTTTCATGCCGTGTTGAAGTTCCTCCTCTGTGAACGTTACATCTGAGACTGAACGCACTTGCGCTTGTTCAAATACTTGCTTGTTCATAATTCGATAATTCATAGTAACCTCCAGCAATCCGATTATTCGTTACTTCCGTACATCTACTCCGAGTAGAACTACAGAAGTCTATTTTAAATGCATTCACCGGTGAAATCAAAAATGAAATGAATTGAGTTTATTCAAACAACTCTCAATCTGTGCAACATAAGACGTGTCGATTATCTCGAAAAACAATCCGTGGTATGATGAAATTCTGATGTGAAGGAGTGAAAACCAATGGACAATAAAGAAAAACAACTTTTTGCATATTATTACAAACAATTCGCTGAACGGTCATTTGACGAAAAAGACGTGCTAGCATTTCTGTTATTTGCCAAAAAACATGCGCAAGCCAATAAAGTACTAAACGAACTCGGACAATTCCTTGTCCAACGTGAACAGATGACAGGGTACGTTAAAAGCTATTTCGACCACTGCCAAGAAATCATTCAAAACCTCGGCAAAGGAAAAAAAGAGAAAATCGAGAATTTGTTCTCCTTTAAGGAAATCCGCAACCAGCTCAATGCCTTTTTCGTAGAACAAGGATTCGATAAACTTTCACCTGAAGTGATCAATGATATTATGTTGTGCATGATCGCTTTATTGCAAGACGTAAAACTTATCTCCCGTACGACAAATAAGAAAGTCGGCCACTTAAGCTTTGCCGCATCTAGCAAAGAGTTATTCCTGATGGGCAATATGCGGGTCTTACATAAAGGACGTTTCATCCCAATCACATTCCCTGTGCTAACGGCTAGAAATAGCTATGAAAAGGTTACACCACGTGATCAGAATGACACGCCTTACCTCTTTGACGATGCACTCATTGAAGTGATGAATCATGAAGGTCAATTGGTCATTACGTTCCCTACGATGAATTAGTAAAAATACGGATACAACCAATGCAAAAGGCTATATAATAACGGCAATGTAAACAGGCATAGCACCGTTGTCAAAAGGACACCAAACGAAGCAAAAGACGCATCCGCCCCAAACTTCTGGGCATAGACCGAAGTCGTTGTAGCACTCGGCATCGCCGATGTCAGCACAGCAACAACTAGCAATGGAAAAGGCACATGGACGTAAAGGAAAAGCAGTAAACAAATTGGCAACACGAGTAAACGAAAAGTAGCCGCTATCCATAGATACCTGTTTGTGCTGTATTGGCGGAATGTTCGCCATCGGATATCCGCAAGCAGACTACCGATGAGTAGCATCGATAATGGTATCGTCATCTTGCCAATGCTTTCAACGGTTGCTACAAATGGTTCTGGCCAAGAAAGAGGCAAGACCATCATAACAATCCCGATTACGGTTGATACAATGCCTGGATTGACGATCAAACCTTTCCAGTTCACATTGTGTGCGCCCTTTGTGAATAAATAAATACCGTACGACCAAATAAGTAGCAAATAACAACTATTGAAAATCGTTAAATACACGATTCCCTCTTCAGCCATAAGAATAAAAATGATTGCATAACCAATGAATCCTTGATTGCCAAAAATAATGAGGCTTTCAAAGACACTTTTTTGTTGTTCAGGCAAACGCGCTTTCTTCCGTAGAATGAACGCGACAATGACGGAACTGCCGAGGATGAAAATGGACATTGCCACTAACCATTCAAAAGAGATAAGCAGTTCTTTTGTAAGCTTCGTGTTCAATGAATAGATGATTAATGCCGGTAACGTAATGTTCAGGAGTAGTAGGGTAATCACTTGATTCGTCTGCGTATGGAAGACGTTTATTTTTCGTGCGATAAACCCGACGCTTGCAATCAGATACAACGGGAGTAACACTTGCATGAACGTGGCAATCGATAGCATCTTTAGCCCTCCTTTTCATATTGTTGTAGCGTATGAATGAATTAGCAAAGAGGTACGTAGAAGGTATCAACATAACGAAATACTTCGTTTTTAATATCCAAATGAAAGATGCATGGGGGCAAACTGTCTCTCATGCATTTTTGTTTTGAGAGCCAATTTTCATGAGTGCTATCGTCCTTTTCATTTTATTGCGATAATAATTTTCAAGGAACGATGTATAGATTTCTTTCAGGATGGGTAAAGAGGATACATCACCGCAGAAGTGAACTGGAGGGATTTTGTTATGACAAAACAAGTAATTGGCGTCTATTCGACTGAACACGAAGCAGCTGAAATAGTGGAATCATTAAAAAAGGAAGGTTTTACAACTGATGAGATTTCGGTGATTGCTAAACATATTGAAACGCCGGATGCCGTAACACAGGAAATTAAACCGTCAACGAGAGATGGAGCGATTGCAGGAGCTGCAACGGGCGGTGCGATCGGTATGGCAGGCGTTCTAGTAGGGTTATCGACAGTTGTGATTCCGGGATTCGGTGCAGTGTTAGCGGCCGGCCCCATTTTGACAACGATTGGCGGTGCAGTAATCGGCGCTGGTACAGATGCTGGCGGATTAAAGCACGCATTGCTTGAACTAGGTGTTCCGGATGATGATGCAGAACAGTTTGCAGATGACGTTCAAAATGGAAAAGTGCTTGTGTTGGTTGATGCGAAAAAATGATGGATGTACTCTAACATTGAGTTGTGCATAGTATTCCAAGGTTTGGGTACAAGTAATAGAGACACAAGGATGAAGGGAGTAATTGAAATGGATAAGAACAAACAGCCACATGAACAGATGACTGACAAGAACAATAATCTCAGTTCAGCACAAGAAGTACTTTATCAAAAAGACTTCAATAAGGCGGATAAAGCGATAGAGCAAGAGGAAAACGACAAAGATAAAAATAAATAATAGGACGACATTACTAAACCGTGTAGATCAAGTAGGATTCAACTTTGTCTACACGGTTTTTAGTTATGCATTTCAGTCCTCTACAATCCACCTTGCAAATGAGGGATATTATAAAAATAGTCTTCACAAAATACATAGAATAGAATACACTTAATAAAAGTTTGAATAATTCGTTATTTTAATTGATTTCCACGAACATTTGTTTTATTATAATTGTAACGAAATGGAGGGATGTACGTTGGTTACTGTCGTGAAGGAAGATATGGAAGTGTACGGTTCTGAATTACTAGAGCTACGAAATGATTTTGTTTTCAAATCGTTTTTCACAGATGAACGGAACAATCGGTTGCTTCTGCATTTTGTCAATTCAATTTTAGGGGGTACGATTAAGTCTTTACAGTTAATGGATCCCGTGAATACGAAAAAGTATGCCGTTGATAAGTTGTCCATTATGGATTTGCGTGCGACAACTGAACTTGGCGAACAAATTAACATAGAAATGCAATTGGAAAGACATACTGCTTTCAACGAACGCATGCTGTATTATTGGGCGAGTTTGTATAGTTCACAAATAAGAAGTACAGATCCGTATGGACAGTTGAAAAAAGTAATCCAGATTATCATTTCGGATTTTGAAATGTTGCCAATTAAAGACATCCATAGTACATTTCAAATAATAGAACCAAGAAAAGGTCTTCTCTTTTCAAAGCACTTGGAGATACACGTTATTCAATTGCCAAAAGAACTGCAAAAGCCTTTAGATGATATGAATGCGCTCGAAAAATGGCTGCTATTTTTTAGAGGAAATCAAAAGATAAAGGAGGAAGTTGCGATGGAAAGTTCCGCATACAAAGAGGCATTTGAGGAAATCCGTAAACTAAGTATGGATCCCGAAACATTCCACCTTGCTCTCAGCAGGGAAATTGCGTTGCGTGACCATATTCAACGGATGGAAGATGCTGAAAAGCTTGGACTTGAAAAAGGGATTGAAAGAGGCATCGAGCAAGGTATTCAGCAAGGCGTTGAAAAAGGGCGAGAAATCGGAATCGCGAAAGGCATTGAACAAGGCATTGAACAAGGCATTGAACAAACCAAAAAGGCATTTGTTTTGAAAATGCACGATGAATCTCTACCTTTGGAGTTAATTTGCAAGCTTGCTGAATTGACGACTGACGAGGTGCAGAAGATTATTGACAACCGAACAAACCATTAACGTCTTCTGCTAGGTAACCTAATGAGCGTCAAAATGAAGAAACCATCCTCCGCGATGATATGAGCGCTGGATGGTTTCTTTCATGAACAATATAGGACATTTTACAACAACCAATTTACCTTCACGCAATGACTGTAAATACACCGTTTCCTTTCACGGACATACACGTAACACTAGTTAACCATTTTCTCTTTACTCTTCCAAAATTCATTACGTAAATGCGCTTTTTGAATCTTACCAGATCCAGTTTTAGGTAGTTCTTCTACAAAAGAAACGGAGGTTGGGGCTTTATAATGGGCAATCTGTTCTCTCGCAAAAGAAATGATTTCCTCTTCCGTCACTGTCACACCTTCCCGGATGACAACTACTGCATGAGGTGTCTCTCCCCACTTTTCATGTGGAATGGAAACGACAGCTGCTTCCAAGATCGCCGGATGCTCATACAGTGTATTCTCCACTTCAATAGAAGAAATATTTTCACCACCACTAATAATGATGTCTTTTTTCCTGTCCACAATTTCGATGTTTCCTTCCTGATCGACGACTCCCATATCGCCAGTATGGAACCAGCCATCCCGGATGACAGCTTGTGTTGCAGCTTCATTTTTCCAATACCCTTCCATCACACCGTTCCCCCGGACGACAAGTTCTCCAATTTCCCGACCGTCATGGTTCACTTCTTCCCCATTTTCATTGACCACTTTTACTTCAGTCAAGCTCATTTGATAGCCTGCTTTCGCTTTCATCCGGTAATGCACTTCTTTCGGTTCATTCACATGTTGATCGCGAATCAAGGAAATTAACGTCAATGGGGACGTCTCTGTCATTCCATAAATTTGAATGAATTCCCACCCAAGTTCTTCCTCTACTTTTTGAATAAAAGTGACAGGAGGAGCGGATCCTCCCACTACAATGCGAACTTGCTTATGCGGGTCATTATTCAACTGATTTTCATCAAAATACTGGATGAGTGAATTTAATACTGTTGGGGCCATGTGCATGACCGTTACACCGTACTTTTGCATTTTCTCAAAAATTTCTTTAGGCCGGGTTTTCCTCAACATGACTTGCGTTGCGCCGTTGCCTGTATAATAAAAAATTGATCCCCACCCATTCACGTGAAACATCGGTAGCACGTGAAGTAGTACATCCTGGTCATTGACACGTAAATGATGCATCACTTGAAGGGCTTGCAAGTAGTTGTTTCGATGCGTAAGCATAACACCTTTCGGATCACCCGTCGTGCCACTCGTATAAAGCAAACTCGCAATATCACATTCATCCAATTCCGCTCGATTAATCGGATCTGTTGAAAATTGAGCAAGCCACTCTTCATACGCTACATCCGTTCCTGCAAGCTCTATATTAGCAGCACCATGCACAATAATTTGTTCTACATGCAACTGCTCTCTAACAGGCGCAATCGACTCGTACAATTCCCAATCTACGAGCAACACTTTTGTTTCACTATGATTTAAGATAAACAAATACTCATTTGGTTTCAGTCGAATGTTAAGAGGTACAGCAACAGCCCCTAACTGGAATGCTCCGTAAAATCCTTCTAACATTTCCAACGTATTCGGTGCTAAAATAGCAACGCGATCACCTTTTTCGACTCCCATTTTCCGCAATCCACGTGATAGTCGGTTCACCCTGTTATTTAACTCGGAATACGTGACAACTTTATCATCGTCAATAACGGCCGTTTTCTGGCCATATAGTTTAACGGCACGATCTAAAAAGTCTGTTAATAGCAACGGTACATACACGTTAACGCCTCCTAGAAAACAGATTAGTAGAAAAACAAACTTCTTCAGCAATCCTATGATTTTGTAAGATACACAACGTCATCATTCATCAAATCCTCTAAAATAGAACGCCGCTTACGACAACTCTTCTTTAGCATGGACTTTTCGCATGAATAAATTTACGTCAGCCGGTACTTTGCCATCCAATTTTGAGACGATAAAAACGGATAAGAACCCGATTGGCACAGTAATGATACCTGGTACTCTAAATTGCAATGCTTCTGGTAAAACTGACGAAAAGAAAATCATGAACAGCGATGCTAATAGCCCCATGACTAGACCTGCAATGGCACCTTTTTCAGTGATTCCTCGCCACCAAATTCCAAGGATAAATATTGGTGCAAACGTACTCGCTCCAACGGTAAAAGCGAGTGCAACAAGGTGACCGATTGAGGCGGTTTTCACAAGTAGGCCAAGCACACCGTAAAAGACGCCAAGAAAGACGATGGCCCATTTACCTGCTCGTACACGTTGTTTTTCAGTCAACTCCTTCTTTGAAAACTTTGCATACAAGTCATGCGCAATAGCTCCTGAGCTGGCAATGAACAATCCAGACAAGTTTGAGAAAATCGCAGCAAATGCTCCAGCAATTACAAAACCAAGGAGCCACTGACCGCCAAGTGCCGTTGCAATTGACGGAACGACCATGTTATCGCCGCCAGTTACTAAGTTCTTCATCACTTCAGTACTCGCATTTCCTTCCAAAAAAATTGCGCGTCCAACGACTCCAAGGTACACAGCAAGACCGAAAAACAAACTGGCAATCCCAATGGACATTACTGCAGATTTCCGAGCGGCCTTCGCATTTGGATTCGTATAAAAACGTAATAAAATATGAGGTAGTCCAATAACACCAAGTGCAAGTCCAATGACCATGGAAAGACTATGCAAAAAATTCGGATTAAATAAACCAGATTTGTACCAATTTTCTCCGTTAAACACGATGTCTTTCCCATCACTTGTAAATGCTCCAGTGTTTGCAATTGTTCCACTGAAGTCGTTGATGACGGCTAAAATCTTTTCGTAATGAAATCCACCGTAAATGGCTGCCGCCACCATAACAATAAAAGCGCCTAACCGAATCCAAAGCTCCAAAGCTTGATTTAAGGTTGTCCCTTTCATTCCACCGACACCGACATAGAAAATCATAACCGCAGTTGTAAAAATAATTCCAAATTCATATGATGTGCCAAAAAACATACTTAAAATGGAAGCCGCACCAAGCAATTGCGGTGCAGCATAAAAACCTGAAATTGCCAACACAACGATGACAGCGATAATACGCGCCCGCTTGCTATGAAAACGATATGCGACAAAATCTGCGACCGTATATGCTCCTAAACGGCGCAAAGGTCCCGCCACAAATAACGCCAACAACGTTAAGCCTATCGAAAAGCTGAACGTATAAAAAGCTCCGTCATATCCAATTGAAAATGTAAGTCCTGCAAGTCCTAGAAATGTAGCAGCACTCAAATAGTCCCCAGCAATTGCAGAGCCATTCGTAAACCAGCCGAATTGACGTCCACCAACGAAGAAATCACTTGCACTCTCATTCCTTTTTGATAGATACGTAATGTAGACAATCGTACCTAAGAGCAAAAGGGTGAATAAATATTTTGGATCTAGGAGGAATTCCATCATTTAACAACCTCCTTCTCTCTACCTGAAGATGTGTTTGGCTCTTCTTCGCTAGAAGCAATAATGGTCTCAACTTTCTTTTCCCATCGCTCATACAATTTCGTGTGCACGAACGCGATAACAAAAGCCATCACCATCGCAACAATTGCAGTTAGAAACCAACTTGTTGACATGCCACCATACAGCTTTGCAAACGCCCAATCCGGTTTAAACCAGTTCATGACAGGAACCGAAAGAACGAAAAGGAAATAGACAACTGTTAATGACAAGCCTGTCCGAAATTCCGAATTTACGATATACCTAGTTTCCCGATCTAACTTCTCCAATTTTTTAATGTCAATCGTTTCACAAGGTTCGTCTGTCATTTGAAATTCTTTTTCTTTCATCTACAATCCACTCCTTTGTATTTTGTTTCTTTGCTGGATTATCCAGTCAAAACACATGAGGCAGAAAGCGTACTAAGATGTTGGAGACTGGAGCGCATTGAAATTCCAGTTCTTCTTCGCTAATTAATCGTTCTGAACTTTGTTTTCGCTAGACTGCTAGTATGTTTACCGTCTACTCTTCAACCCTTTCATTATGATTTGCTTCACTAACCAGTGGAAAATCCACCAATCTATTTTTATTATACTGAACTTTTATAAAATTACAATATATTGATTGGCTCTACATGGCATTATTCATAAAGTTAGCCAATTTAGCTAGGGCTATTCACCGATAAGTTGAATGACAAGAAATAGACAGGTATTGTTTTGTAAACAATCCTATTTGAACATGGAAGCAACACCAAAAAACATCTACCCATGAGTAAGCACTCACGGATGGATGTTTTTTAATAAAGGTATAATTTGTTTACTGTTCAGGGATCGATTCTTATCACACTAATCTCAACCACCAACTTCGACTGTACCCATCTCCTCCTCCCACCTCTTCTGGAATTCAACCATACGTTGTTCAAAATCCTCTTCACTTGGAATATACGTAAGCACTTCTTCTCGGCTGTACACCCTCCCACCTTTCACAATGCGATGGATGCTTTTCGTATGTTCGATCGCTTCGAGGGGATTCTCATTCAAGATGACGAGATCAGCAATGTACCCTTCTTTAATTGCGCCGATGTTCTCAAGATAGATGGATCGCGCCGCACGGATTGTTGCAGCTTGTAACGTTTCCATTTCAGTTAGGCCAATCTCTCTTAATAGCTCTAACTCTCGATGCAGCGCCATCCCTGGGAACGTGTACAAAAGCGCAGGTGTATCTGTCCCTGCTACAACTGTCCCACCAAGGTCAAAATAGGTCTTCGTCACAAGTTTTGTAAAAGCATGCTGATGACAAAATTGCTGATTAATGCTGTCTACCTGTTGTTCCATGCTCTTCCAATGACTCATCAAAATAGCATGTTCTTCGAGAGAACGTATCACCAGATTTTCCGGCGACCAAATATGAGGATACCGTTTCAACTGATCGAAGCAGACAAGCGTCGGACAGAGCTTCACTTCATATTGGAGCATCTGTTTACAAAGTTCTTTAATCATCTGCTCGTCAGGATTCTCCCAATCGATATGACTCCATTCTGCTTGATCCGCAGTTGGGTACCATCCGGGATAGAGAGACTGTACAAACCCTGAAGCATGCTCGAACCACGTAACGCCTAGCTCCGCTGCTTCCAACGCACTCACTTTTTGGGAATGGATCAAATCGCATGCCACTTCCAAATTAAATTTCCGCGCTTCTTCAACGGTTGCCTGTATAACCTCCCGATTTGCCAAGCCATAAATTTTGATGAAGTTAACACCGGTTGCTGCCTGTCTTCGCACTTCCACTCGAGCTTCTTCAGGATCTTCTGTAACAAAATTTCCGTAACTTGTTGGCCCCCATAGCCCCGGTTCGCCGTCAATCATACGATCTGCTGAAAAAACACGAGGCGTTGGTGCATCTAACGGCGCGTTGAGCAAATCCTCAATCATCATCACATTACTCGCCGGATTCCGGACAGTTGTCACACCAGACGCTAAGAAATGTGGCGCAAATCTACATTGAATATGACAATGCATATCGATCAAACCTGGAATAATATACATACCGTTCGCATCAATTATCTGAAGGTTTTCTGGCAACCTTTCATCCACCTTATACATCCGCTTAATTTTTGTTCCTTCAATTTCAATTGAGCCGAGGAATGATTCCCCTTTTTCAACATCAATAATCGTCCCATTTTTTATTAGATACTGTTTTGCTTCAGCCATTTCAGCCGCCTCCTCATGTATAATGGAAATATCTTATTTTTATTGTAGAATGAAATTTTAGAAGGCTTTATCAAATTTTCATATAGTGGAATTGGGGCGAAGTAATGAAAGCATACGGGGAAACACTACGACAGATTCGGGAGCAAAAAGGGCTGACGATGAAGGAATTGGCGGATGGGATTTGCTCGATTTCATTCCTATCGAAATTTGAGCGCGGCGATTCCGATATGACACTTGGGCTGTTCACGGACATATTAGAAAAAATGATGATGAGTTTTGATGAATTTTTGTTTGTGCACAACGAGTTCCAATCGAGCCAACTTGAACAGTTTTTCAGAGCGGTTCACAACGCATACACACAAGGTGATTCGGATGCACTAAGGAAGTTAAAACAGCAGCAAACGAAAAAGTGGCAGCAATTCGGGGTGGAAACCTATCAGTATCATGTGTTAATGCTACATATGTATGAAGGGATCCTTGACAACAAAAGGATGGATGAAGAAGTAACCAAAGAGGACATTCAACGATTAGCAGATTACTTCTTCCGCATTGAAGTATGGGGGCTTTATGAATTGATGCTCTATAATGCCACGCTATTTTTTCTTGAACCGGAAACCGTGCTCCTGCTTTCACGAACCGCATATGAAAAAAGTATTCGATACAAGGATTTCCAAAAGGTAAATGACGTCATTACGACCATTCTCATGAATTCAATTACGTATCTATTGGGGCCTGTCACTGACTTCACGCACGACACGAGATTTCAAACAGAATTGAACGAGTTCTTTTCCTACCTGCACAAGCTCTCACTACCTGAACACAAATTGTTTGAGCGGGCAAACTTGTTGCAGCTCAAAGGTGCTTATAAATTGCGATTGGGAGAAACAGAACAAGGATCACGAAGATTCGAAAATCGATTTATCTATTTAGAGAATTAGGTGCTGTTGGGCAAGCGAAGCGGATTGAGAGTTATTTGGAGTTGATTTTGGTCTATCAAGAACCGGGTTCACTTTCTACGAGACAATGATGAAATGAAATAGCAGGTTTGGCAATTGGTAACGTACTTTCGACCGTAACTACGAAATCTCCTATCGCAAATATGCAGACTCAAAATACGAATTCGTCATCTCTTTCGAAGACAAATACGGACAGAATTTCCGTGTCATAAAAGACGTCACCCCCTATACGTACCAGCAATACAACGTCGGAGACAAGCTACCGATCGCGTACCGCAACGCAAATCCGTATGATGTATTCCTCCGTGGCACTTCGATCGAAGATGCCATTCAACTGTTGTTCACTTGGCAAATACTCGCCTATACCATCATTACAGGCGTAGTCGTTTTTAGCATACTGTTGAAGTATAGGGCGCGGAAGAAAAAACGATAACATTCGATTTGCATCGTCTACTCTGTCACCAATCTAAAATGGCCAGGTTCTTCATTAAACGAAGAAGAACCTGACCATCTGTAGTTCCTGTCAATCAACCGCAATTTATTCCCGTGTATATACTTGCTCATCGGCGTCCAGCCAATCAAAGAAATCCGTCCGGTTCAAATTAAATGTATAATAAATTTCCTTTACTTCTGGATGGCTGAGGATAGTTTGTGTCATTGTATTCAACAACTCGAATTGATCCTGAGGTGACGGTACACCTATGATATGCGTAAACGGGACTAGGTCTATAACAGCTGTACCTTTTTGGTCCACGTAAACACCGTAAAGACCATGTTTCAAATCGCTTCCAAATAATTCATTCGAAGGACGACTTAATATTGAAGTGCGTTTCATAGTACTCCTGTTTTTTTGCATTTAATTTTGGCAACAGGGATTTACCTTCAGCTAACCAGGAATAGGCATGATTGTATTCCCTCATTCGGACATGCTCTTTTATGAGCGCAAGCGTAAAACCTGCATTACAAACTCCTTGGAATCTTGTTCTGTGTTCGGTCCCCAGGGCTGATATTGACAAACCTTTTCTTGAGAAGCATAGTGATGAACGTCCACCCAATCCTCTTCTTCTATTTCTCGTAAAAGAACCCGCTTGCTTTTCAACATACCGACCATATACATTTCCCCCTTGTAATGAATCCTAACAATGTGTGCTGACTTCTACTCAGCAACACAACATGAATATAAGTGCTCCATTTGTAAAGCTTACCTAAGTCTTTGATTCACCAGAACCATCAACAAACCCCTAACCAATCACTCCACCCACTCCGAATGACCGTGTTGTTTACAGCCAAACAAATAACAGCCGCCCTCAGAATGTAATTCAAACTCAAAAACCGGTCGATAGCCTGCCTGCAATTTTGCAAATAGTTGTTGTAGGCCTTTTAGTTCCTCTTGCAACTCCTGAACTCTATCGGCTTTATCCGCTTCAGACCAATGTTCATCGCATATTTCCTGCTTCACTTCTTCGATTTCCACTTGCTTGTCCTCAACCGCCTGATCGATCACTTGCCGGCAAGCGTGCACATCATGTAAGCGGAATAAAACATACGCATACCGGCCGATCACGTAAGGCGAAACGAAATAATCTTTCCACTCTTTTTCAAACATGTCCCGCGCTTCTTGCCAGCAGTCCAATTCCACATAAGCATCTGCCGCTTCGATTGCCCCTAAATAATGAGCAGACTCACTGTTCCACTCGTCAAGTATTGATTTGGCACCAGCCAACTCCCCGTTTCGAATACGTGCGATTACTTCATACCAACAAACGATATCCGAGTCTTCAGCGACTGCATGGAATCCGTCTGCCGCTTGCTTAAAACGACCCGTATGAAAGTCGGCAACTGCTAAATTATGAATGGCTTCACGTGACGATTGAATGGCTATTGATTCCGTCAACAGTTCCCTTGCACTTTCCCAATCCTTCTCCCCCAACGCAATTTCTCCGAGCATGTTAAACGGAAAGTGACTGTTCGGGCACAGCGCTACAACCTCTTCCAGAAGCGGTTTCGCTCGACGCACATCCTCTTCTTCATACAAGTACATCCACGCCAAATTATTCAACGATTGCACTGTCCGCTTTTCCTTAACCACCTGCTCAAGCAGTGCAAGCGCTGCATCATATTCATTTACCTCAAATAGTTGAAGTGCCTTTTCATTTAGATTAACCGTCATTCTCCTACATCTCCTATTGTAAAATTCACTTTGACCATTGTCGTATCGTCTTCATACATCAGGATATTACACAGTAAACACGCACAGACGCAGTTTTCATTTGTGCCAAAATCATTGGCAAGCAACTTAATCTATTAGCCGTAACTAAATTGCTGCCAACCGATAAAGAGAAGTCAGCAGTAACTCCTTTCAAACAATTAAAAGAATACCTGTTATCTATAGCAATTATATCCCTCGTTGAAGTAACCGTACATCAATCGTATAATGAGTAAAACGGGGTGATGCTGATGGAAACTCAATTGACGGAAATGATGTAAAAAGTCATGGACAAGCTTACTTCTATAGAATCGGAAATGGCCAGCATGAAGGCTGGAACGACCAGCATGAAGAGCGAAATGGCCAGCATGAAGGCCGAAATGTCTAACATGAAAACCGAAATGAATACAAGATTTGATGCGGTCGATACACGATTAGATGCAGTTGAATCAAAATTAACAGGGTCGGCCAACATTTCGAAGCGTTATCAAAAAACACGATACAAGACAAAGATAATTTGACGAAAGAACTCAAATACGTTACACATAAAATTAATGCGCTTGACCGGGAATTATTTATGCGCACCAATCCACAATAATTGTTTAGCGTCCATTATATAACAATTTACATGAAAGAAGGGAGCCCATTCAATATGACGGGCTCCCTTCTTTCATTTTATTTGTTTGGTAATCGTGTTGAATTCACTAATTTCATTCTTTCACAGGCAAAGCAGTTCCTCAAAACAACTCCACCCGTGTTGTAGGTGCTTACGTTGCACTACCGACCAACAAATCACAAGGACGCCCAATGATGTCAATCTTCCCGTCTTTAATCTTCACAATCCGGTCCGCCAGTGCATGCGCATCATTGATATTGTGCGTGACAAATACAGCAGTCGTATTAGCCTTCTTAAGAATGCGCCGAAGATCTTCCCTGATTTTCACTTGAAGATCTGTATCAAGGTTACTAAACGGCTCGTCAAGCAGGATAAGTTCAGGTTCTGGAGCGATTGCCCGTGCAAGAGCAACCCTTTGTTGTTGGCCGCCGCTCAATTGATGTGGATAGCGTTTTTCAAAACCTTCCAGTTCAACGAGTTCAAGCACTTCATTTACACGCTTCTGCTTCTCTTTCCGACTCATCTTCGAAAGCCCAAATAATATGTTCTCCTCTACACTCATATGAGGGAATAGCGCATAGTCTTGAAAAACCATCCCAATTCCCCGCTTTTCTGGCTGAATAAATGTCCGCGCATCCATAATTTTTCTGCCATTCAATGTAAACGAACCCGCATCCGGCATTTCAAGACCTGCGATCAAGCGTAAAATTGTACTCTTTCCACTTCCGCTTCGACCAAGGATAGAGATGACTTCCCCTTTTTCCACTGTAAACGAAATGCAGTTAACTGCTCTCGTTACTGAATTAGCATACGAAAAACTCAAATCTCGAATGTCGATGAACATATCATTTCGGCTCCTCTCTTAGTAGCTTATGGAAAACAATAATGGCAACTGCGCTGACACCCACAATCAGTAACGAAGCCTGTGAAGCCTCCATGATTTTTTCATCACTTGCATACTGAAATGCTTTCGTTGCAAGCGTGTCATAGTTGAAGGGTCTTAAAATAAGTGTTAACGGAATTTCTTTGAGAATATCGACAAACACAAGGACGAATCCACTAATAATCGCACCCTTCATCATCGGAACGTCGATTTTGAAAAATGTTCGCAATCGGCTAACCCCTAACATGCGAGAAGCGTCATGGAAATCCGTGCCGATTTTATCGAATCCAGCTTCAATCGAATTATATCCAATCGCAAAAAAACGGATGACATACGCACTGATGAGCATGAAAAGACTCACACTTAAGACAAGATCTGCATCCATCCCGAACCACCGATAAACAGGAGCAAAAAAACGATCAAGCGCTATAAATGTCGTAACGACCGCTACCGCGATGACTGCCCCCGGAATTGAATAACCGAGAATGGTCAATTTAGGTAGTACTTTTGCAAATTTATGATGGACGAACCGGCTAAAATTACCGATGATCAACGAGAATACAATAATCAATGTCGCGCTGAGTGCAGCGACAGAAACAGAGTTTTTCGTATACACGAGAACCTCATCCATCGGCACTTTTCCAAACGTCAAGATCACCCAATCGACCAGCTGAATGACAGGGATTAGAAAGGCAATGCTAAAAATCGTCAAGGTATACATCGTAGCAAAAGCGGCTGACTTCCCTTTCAACTTGACAAGAGGAAGCGGTCTCACTTTTGTCGTTGAATAACTGTATTGTTTACCACCACGTAGTAAACGTTCCACCATTAGAATAAAAATCACAATACCCATGAGGGAAGCAGCGAGTTTAATGGATGAATCCAAATCACCAAGTCCAAACCACGTCTGAAAAATAGCTGTACTGAACGTTTGAATGCCAAAATACTTAACGACTCCATAATCATTTAACACTTCCAAAATCACGAGACTTACGCCACCAATAATTGAGACGCGTGAAATTGGGACAACTACTTTCAAAAAAACTGCCCACGGCCCTTTCCCGAGGGTACGAGCACTTTCAATTAGCGACGCGGATTGATGAGACAAGAAAATTCTTGTAATCATATATACATACGGATAGAGAAAGATTGTATAAATAAAAATGGCGCCTGGCACATTCATGATGTCAAAGAAAGCAGGATTAGGATTGATTTCAAACTGGTTACGGAGTGTCTTTTGAATCACACCCGTGTAATTCACAATGCCATGATACGTGTAAGCACCGATAAATGGCGGAATTGACAAAGGAAGAATGAGTGCCCACTTCATGAAATTTCTTAGCGGAAAATCATATTGGGCAATTAACCAAGCAAGACTGAGACCAATTATTATCGTAAACAATGCTGTAAATAAAACGAGTGTTAATGAAGATTTTATATAATCTAAGAGCATGTAATCCTTAATATGCGTCCAGTTTTCACTTGCTGGTGAAAAAATGCCGGTTACAATCGAGATATTTGGTATAAATAGCAAGATAATAATTAGTATAGCTCCAATTGTCCACCCATTCACGTTCGCCAAATACCTGTTCATGACAAATCCATCCTTTATCTTTTCCGCAAGAAACCCCTTACCGCAAAAGCGGCAGGGGGCTTACTCTTTTTATTTCCAACCGACTTCGTTAAAGATCATAATCGCTTTCGCGTTGTTCTCTCCAAGCGTTGGCAACGGAATATCTTGTTCTTTGAATTCACCCCAAGATTTTAGGAGCTCAGAAGGTTCAACATCCGGATTCACCGGGTATTCATAATTCGCTGAAGCAAACTCTGCTTGTGCTTCTTCACCCGTAATGAATTCAAGTAATTTCATTGCATTTTCAGCATTTTTCGATCCTTTTACAACGCCTGCACCGCTAATATTCACATGTGCTCCCGTTGTTTCTTGGTTTGGGAAAAACACGCCAAGATTTTCAGCTACTTTCACTTCTTCTGGATCTTGTGAGTTCAGCATTTGACCAAAATAGTATGTGTTCATAATCGCAACATCACCGATTCCAGCAGCAATTGCTTTCGCTTGGTCTCGGTCTCCACCTTCAGGATTACGAGCAAGATTGTTAACAATTCCTTGTGCCCACTCTTTCGCTTGCTCTTCTCCATTTATTTCAATGAAAGAAGCAAGAAGGGACTGGTTATACACACTTTCTGAAGAACGAACAAGAACTCGTCCTTTCCACTGATCTTCCGTAAGGGCTTCATAAGTAGAAAGTTCTTCAGGTTTCACTTTTTCTTTATTATACACTAAAACTCGTGCACGTTTCGTCAAACCTACCCACATATCGTCATGATCTCGGAATTTTTCTGGCACTTGTTTAGCTAAAATGTCACTTGACACCTCTTGAAGCAAACCATCTTCCTTCGCACGGAAAAGACGTCCAACATCTGCTGTTAAGAAAACGTCTGCTTTCGTTGCAGTACCTTCACGCTTAATGCGCTCAATCAGCTCATCAGCTTCACCTTTGATGACATTCACTTTAACGCCTGTTTCTTCTTCAAACTTTTTATATAATTCATTATCCACATCATAATGTCTGCTTGTATATAAATTCACTTCACCAGATTGTACCTCTGGCTCTTTTTTTGTTTCTTCTTTTTTGCCCTCGTTACTTGCACTGCCGCATGCAGATAATACAAGCATCATAGCGACAACAAGAAAAATCATACTTTTCTTCATACCTATTCATCTCCTGACTTCAATTAATTGAAAATGATTCTCAATATCGTTGATAATATAATGAATTTCTGCGCTCGTCAAGAAAAAAATCGAAATATGTTTAACAATGTTTCAATAGCGAAAAACCTTATTGTCAAGAGACCAATCAGAATCGTTATATAGGAATAGCACTTTGTACTTCCTAGCGGTATTTGCGCCTCAACGGAACATACATGTATACAAAGAAAAAAAGAGCGATCCAATACCTTTTACATTCAGATAGGGATCGCCGTTTTTATTGTATTTTTATTCCATCGAGATTAAGAGTACCCTCAAATACCCGCTACGGAAGAAACTATATATCGCTTACCACTTACGGCAATCTGCGCAATCGTAAACTCTTCTCTCCTAATTACTCCATACTTTCACCTTGCTCATGTACGTCCTTCAGTTGTTGCCGCAAATCATCCAATTGCTCCTTATTCTGATGAACCGTATCCATATGCTCATTTTTCTCCACTGCATTGGCAAAGGCATTTTCTGCTCGTAAAATCGAATTAAAAGCATGTTCGACCGCCATTTCTTCAGGGTTTGACAACGCTTGCTTCACCGAGCGTTCCGCCTTTTCAACAGCATTGCTCAGCTGGGAGCTCGGGTGGTTCTTTTTCCAGCTAGGATTCGAATCGTTTGTCACAATCATCATCCCTCCTATTATAGATGGACTTAGTATAGTGACAAAAAGGGATTCTATGCATAGGTGGTTGATTTTCGACGGTGCATGGAGTAGAAACATTCATGTTAATTTAATCATTTTAAACAGGTATTCAAGTATTAATTGCTAATCCACCGATACATTTTACAATTATGTAAATGACTTGGCACTGGCATCATTTTCTCATTACTGTCATACCAGCATTCGCATTTTTGTGAAATAAAATAATCCAACCTTGATAGTAAGCTAAACCTAAGGGTGGATTACTTTTTAGTTTTATTATTGTTGAATTCAATATCAAATGGTTTTTCCTCGTATTCAGAAACATCGTACTGACCGATTACCTGATAACTACTAGAGACTTCCTCCTCCAAATCAACATTTTGGGAAGGAACCGCATATAATGCATCTGAAATAATTTTTTTAAGGTAATTTGGCTCAGGAGATTCTTCTACATACGAGTCCATAGTTACTGGGAAGTCCTCGTATATTTTTTGACAATGGCTTGCTTTAATTCACTGGATGTTAATTGACCATTTTCATACTGCTCTAAAAGTTTTTTTGTAAATGCGCTCGGTTTTCCACCATCAATCGCTGCCATTCCAACAGCGAACTGGACTTTCTTTCTTCTTTCGAAGCGTGACTCTTCTTGCATCTATACCACCACGCATTTTAGTTAGTATAACCATTATAACAGCTTTCACGCATTGGACGTTACGCAGTGCAGCTCTTTAATATATTATTCAATCCTTTTTTCGATTCGCGAGGCATTAGAAGTATCTTGAGCGTGGCAGTAATATTGATTTCTGAATACAATGTCGCACTATTAGGTTAAGACAAAAAATAAGACCCAAGAGAGGCATACCCAAAAAACCCAAGTACCCAAATGCTAAGAAATCAAAACTACCTCTCCAGAAACCACCCGCACCAATTCCTCCCCAAACTCATGAATCTTCTTATCGCCCAATCCATAAATCTGGCGTAACTCTTCTAACGTTTGTGGCCTTTTTTCAATTAGCTCATCTAATGTTTTATTCGTAAAGATATAAAATGCTTTTTGACCGGTTTTCTCGGCAAGCTGTTTCCGAAATGCTTTCAATGCTGCTTCAAGTTCATCTCTTGTTATCGCTTTCTCAATTCCCACTGCAGGTTGAATTTCTTGGTCTGCTTCTTCTGTAAAATAACGGACTTCGGTTTCTTCTTGCTTCTCGATCGCACGGTTACTGAGATGCTGATCTTTAATGTATTCAGCAAACTCCCGCATTCGGTTATCCCTAAAATAGACAGGTGACTTTTTCGCTAACTCCGCCTTCAAAAACGATACAATTCCGTCTGAACGGAATACTTGGTTTTTCACTTCCGGCGGTGCTTTTTTTATATTAAGTACAGTTTTCTCATTCGCAAATGCAACGACATATCGGATTGGGGTTCTCTCAATAACACCATGATCCATCAACATCGCGCGCAATACGTCCACTTGCCGTTCAACTTGCCGAATCGGACTGTACATGCCTTCTTGAAAAATTGTTCGTCCTCCACGATTGACCGTTCGAATGAACTCGCCTTTTTCGTTGACGGTAATATTTCCATAATACTTTTTCACTTCAATGACCAAAAAGAATTGACGGGTGATGACAATGAAATCGAACTGCGCTGTTAACCCCTTATGCTCAATTTGAACATCGTGCAAAATCATGATTGGCAAAAACGAATTCTTCAACTCAAAAAGCAATGATTGTTCACCTGACTTACCAATCTCCAGGAACTTCATTTGTTTTGTCAGCTTCTTCGCTTCCGTGTCATTCAACTGTCCCTCTGCCAATGCTTGCTGTAAACGTGCAATTTCACTATCCATTGAATCTGCTTCTTTTATTACGACAGGTAATTTCAATTCTTCCTTATCCTTCAATGCGTCGACCACTCTCGACAGGAATGGCTTTTTAATGAATGCCATCGGTAGTTCCCCCTTTCTGTTGGATGAATTATTGTGAATAGCTCATCCACGTGTTAATTCAATTAGTTTCTCTCGTAAGAGCTTCTCCTCTTCACTTCCCGTTGTTTTTATTCTAATGATCGGTATTCCGTACTTTTCTAAGATCCGATCTTTCATTTGGTCTCGTTTGAGTTGCTTTGGATTTCTAGCGTGATACGCGTGGCCATCTACTTCCACGACTAATACCGGCATCTTATCCAACTTATTAAAAATGACAAAGTCTGTATGTGTTAAGATGTTCATCGCATAATTGAATTCATCCTTAGACAGTTGATCGGGATTTTTGATTAACATGCGCAACGGTTGATGCAGGACAAAATCCAAGCTCCTAAATTCATCGTGTGCCAAGACTTTTTTTAGTACAAGATTCATGAGGTTTTCCGAACTAAACTCAGACACTTGCTGACTTTTTTTCATCACTTTTAACAGCTTCTCTGAATAACTCTTATATAGCAAATCAAACACGGAATAGATTTGGCTTTCAATAATCTCAAAGTTATTGTATTTTATGTACTTAATCAGATCACCAATATTCGTACCATGCCACTCTTCACTGCCATCAGCCGTCACAACAATTAATTGGTCGACCGCACGCGACACGGCTACATTAATCAGATTGGCGTCATCTACAAAGTCGTCTTTGTTGATCTCATTTGCTACGGTCGAAAGAATAATAATGTCTTTTTCGCGACCTTGGAATTTATGAACCGTGTCCGCCTCGATATTTTGCGTTCCGAAATACTGATCAAATTCATTTGCCTGTTTACGATACGGCGTAATGATTCCTAACGACTGTTTGTCCGTATCAATGTCTTGTTCCGGTAAGATTTCATTAAAAACGACATCAATTTGCCGTTGATTGAACGTCCCTCTTGCATGATTCCCTTTGACCGTTTTATACAAGAGTAGCGGTTTTTTTATGTCATTGGATTCCGTTAAAACAACCAGCTCGTTGTTGTAGAATTTTTGATTGCAAAAACCAATAATTTTAGGATGGCAGCGATAATGTTCTTTTAAAAGTGTACGTGGGAGGTCGTCAAACAACGAAACGATCGATGATAACAAACTGTGCTCGGCGTAATTGTAGCCTGCATGCAGACGATAGGCATCAAAAATCTTGCGTGCCTTCTCCCGTACTTCGGTCGTAATGACATTTGGCAATTGCTTTGTATCCCCAACGATGACTGCGTTTTTAGCACATGACAGCGCTAACGCACCTGTTACGACATCAACTTGTGAAGCTTCATCGATTAAGACATAATCGAATAAAAAGTTCTCAGATACATTATTGCGTAACGAATGCGTCGTACTAAGAACAACTGGATAGTCTTGAACAAATTGTGCTATATTTTTCCATAACACATCACTTTTATAGACCGGTCTTTTCTTGTCTTGTTCCCTGTATTTCTTTGCTAAATTTGATTTGAACAATCGCATCGATTGCTCACTAAATGCAGTCATTGCTTGATTGAAATCGTAACTTCCTAATCTACTTGTTAAACTTTTTATTTCCTTATTATGTTCAGTTATTTTCACATCGTAATAGGTTCTTTGAAGGTGAGAAACGACCGTCTCAGCATCGTATTTATGTAAATCAGACTTGTAAATGCCATACACAAAGGAATTGTAAATTCTCTTTTTGAGCGAATTCTTTTTACCAGCGTCACCTTTATATGTAATGATCATTTTCATCAACTTTTCAGCATCAAACCGTAAAAAAGCGTTGATTCGTAGTTGTTTGTATTTGTTCCTTGAGTAATAGTCTTCATAATATTGGAATTCCGTCTGCAACATGGCTAATTCTTGTTGTAATTGCGCACGTTTATTGTTCAGGACAAGCATTTCATTTAACTTAATTTGCAATTCTACTAAGTCGTTTTTAATGCGGTGAGATTGCTCTTCGCTCATCAACCAGTCTGTCATGTCTGGATAACTTCCAGTCTGTTCGGCAAAAAATTGTTCCTTGTTCGAATGATTGCCTAAATAAGCAGCAATAAAATCCAGCCCGTACTTTTGTAGCTTCTCCAGGACATTTGCTGTTGCTGCATTATTGTTGGACACGACCGCTACGGTTTTGTTGTAAATGACCGCATTTGCAATAATGTTTAAGATCGTTTGTGTTTTACCCGTACCCGGCGGACCTTCAATCACACTAATCGGACCCGCAATTGCCTTTTCTGTCGCTGATTTCTGACTCGCATTTAATCCAAACGGAAAAATGAGATTTGAAGTGACCGGATTTCGAGTAAACGTTTTCCGTTCTAAATACAAAGCTAATACGCTCCGAGGACTGATCGTTGTCATTCGATTGTATTGCTTACTTAAAAATGAAACATTTTCGTCTTCTGGATTGGCACTTACATGTTCCGCCAACGTTTTCAAATACCCCAAACAATTTGAAGACTTCTCGTTAGCTAAACACGATTCTTCCACCACCAGTTGCGATCGTTTGTACACTTTGTGAAAACCTCTCGTAAAAACGAGTCGAATTGTATCACCGAAATCCTGTACCACCTGAATACCTGAAAGCGGCTGACCATCTGCATAGATGATTCGATTATGCAGGTCCAGTATTTTGGGATTACGATGCCAAACGACATTATGTTTACGATATTGATAGATTCTATCGTTGTTTTGAAACTTCACGTGCCATTGCCCATCTTGGAAAGCACAATCAACAATTTGTTTCGTCTTATCTATATTTTTTATTAGAATTAAATGCTTATTCACATCCACTCGTTTACACCTCGTCTAAACAATCATGTGCCTGTATCACACAACTGCAATCTATCACACACAAACACACGTATTATACACGCTCAACACTTCCGATAAGCGCGTCTCTCTGCGTACTCACAACAAGGTAAGCAAATCTTCTTCACCTTATTATCGGGTAGTCGGTACCTCTGATATTGCGCAATTTTTCGTTTACATAGTCCACATTTCGACTTCAAAAAGCTAAACATATAAACGCCCCCCTTGCTCTTTTGTAAAAGAATAATTTGAAATTTGCGCCAATAATATTTATTGCAACCAATTTATATAGCTATTAGTGTCGCTAAGAGATTTAACTGAATCCAGTCCACATATTGAAACAATAGTTATTCATCGCTTCGCATAGCTTTTATTGCTCTGCGTGTCTGTAAATAAACGAGCAACTCTTCATGCTCCTCTTCACTAATTGCTATTCCATCCAGGTGAATTTCACAACTTTTAAATGAATCGTATGAGGAAAGTTCAACCGCAGCCTGCTTACTGAATGCCAAATAATCCAATGATACGTTAAAATATTCTGCAATCATTATGAAATGCAGAAAGCTTGGACCCTTCCTATCCGCTTCATAATTCCACATCACACTTTTCGCGATGCCTAGTGTTTCCGATAATTTCTCTACAGTAATGTCTTTAGAATCTCTAAGTTCTTTTAATCTACTTCCAAAACTCCCCACAGAAACACCTCCAATTTTAAACATTATTATATATAGAAAAAGGTAGGTAAACTTCATCTTATTGCAAGTAATTGACAACTTGTGAATCAGGCATTTTTTAGACAATCCACATTTCGACTAGTAAACGAACGCATACACGTCCCCTTCCTATTTTTCTACAAAATTCCCACTACTTAAATAGTATCATATCACTAACAATATGTTCCATCGAATATACAAAGATTTCTGATAGATAACTTGCATTCACTTCTATACGTTCTAAAGCATTATAAAATTCAATGAGAACCTGGTGCGAACCTAATTGGAAATTCAATGTACTATTTTCTGAATCTTATTGCTTTTATATACGTATAACTAGTAAAATCAAATTAAGAGGGGGAGTTGTGTGAAACATATTAAAAAGTATTCAATTGTATGGATGTCGATTTTTCTTTTAGCAGGCTGCTCTTTTATGTCTCCTAAAGATTCAACCGATGCAACATTGAGCATCAAACCGTATACATTGAGCGAACATGAAGAGTTATTGCTTTCTATGGCGGGAGCAAACAATCCGCAATTCTTTACAGTGAACGGGAAGATTGCCGAAAATGAAGATTTAACGTATTCCGTCGAGGTCTATCATAAAGGGAAATTCAAAGAGGAACTTCTTCTCACATCTTCAACGCAAGACAAACATTTCGATGGTAAATTGATCTCGTTCACCGTGACGGAACTTGATGAAGAAAACGTAGCAATCAAGCTCAGCTATCCTTCAGGGAGCACATCGATCACATACCCTATTGAAGTTGGAAGCTTAGCCCGGTCATTTGGGAACCTCGTCATTTCAGATTCCACTCTCCACAAAGACAAACCAATTTATCTTGCCGCTTGGGTTGGGACAAAAGGTAGCACGCTGTTTACTTTCGCACCCTCGAAAGACAGCGGTTTACCTGAAAGGCTTGAAACCTATGACATCGCTTTGCTGTACAAGGTCGTTTGGACGGATGCGGAAGGAAACTGAAGTAAAAAACAGATTTAATTTTTTTCGACTCTCGATGCAAGGAACTGACGGCTTAGCTTAGCCAATACGTTCCTTTTTTCATTATTCCTGTCGTTTTTAAGCTTTTATGGACTACTATTTTTTACATTCAACGTATTATTTATTGCCTAAGAAATATTGGCAGTGGAAGGGTGATAATATGTTCATACAAGAATTCATTGAGCAATTTAACATGAGATACCCAAGTATTGACAAGACAGAACCTGCGTCGGAAGAAATGATCTGCGCATACGAAAAGACTCTTGGGTATCCCTTGCCTCCATCATTTAGATTGTTTTTGAAACACTTCTCAAACGGTATTTTCCTGTTGGATTGCGAACCTATTGGTGGTGTTGACGATATCTCTCCTTGCGCAGACATTCGTCATGTTCACGACCTTATTCCGGATATTCCAAGTGAAGTACTCCTAGTAGAAACGAATGAATGGATTCGTTCAGCTACATTAATTTCTTTTACGATGTTTGATGCTGGTGATAGTTCGAATAATCATTGGGTATTCATCTGTGATGACAATGTAAAAAATCATGAGTACCGTGTTGGTTTCATAAGTCAAGATACAAAGAAAATTATTAAAACACTAAGCAATTTTGAAGAGTGGTTAAACATCTTATGGAAAAATGAGCAACATGGTGAAAAGAGTTTACCAGTTTTTCACGTATTATATCCAAGCTTTGACGAAAGAGTGTTATTAATGAATGGATAAATGGAGATACCCTTGCCTTGAACGTATCACTAGTATAAGGCGACACGATATGTAGGAATTGTGGAAGGAACCCTATATTATAGTAGGGACATTTGTAGTTTTTGAAGTACTTCATTCTTTTCTTTCTAAGGAAATAAGAGCATTAAAAAGGTCGCTCCTGAATGTTTTTATTCCAAGTCTCGTTGTTTTTCTCGTATCTCTCCTAGGCTATAGCTTATTGAATTGACGGTATCATCGCCAGAAACCTTCACCTGTGTGATAAAATTGGTGTGAATTAAGAAAATGAAAACTGGCACTGCTTCTCGACACTGATTAATATGAATACGCTTGCTGCAACCAACACTTAGGGGGAAACAGGATGAATCTTTACCATTTTAAAGAACAAGTGAGTCCCGTTATTTTGCAACGGGGATTTACGTATTTTGCATCAGGATTGGTTACGGATATCACCCATGATCATGAAGAAGGGCGCTATCGAGCGTCTGTTGAAGGAACAGACTTGTATGAGATTTCGATACATATGGATGAGGATTATACAATCCTTTCATCAGAATGTACGTGCCCTTACGATTCAGGACCAATTTGCAAGCATGAAGTTGCCGTTCTTTATGAGCTATTGGAGCACTTCGAGGATGGAGACTTTCCTGAACAATTCGATTCTATAAGTAATCAACCCGATTTGAAAGACGTTCTTGGAAGTTTATCAAAAGAAAAATTGATTGCTATACTGGTCGATTTGGCGGATGAAGACAGTGTTTTGCACAATCGGTTAGTTTTCAATTATGCAAGCGTTGACGCGCAGCAGGAACTGCATCGATGCAGAGAATTAATTGACTCGGTCATTCATAAATACATGGCGAGAGAAGGCTATATTTCCTATAAATATGTCAGTGACTTTGCGACTGACTTAACAGCGGTACTAGAGAGGATTGATACGATTAAAGATCCGTTGATAGCGACAGAGGTTGCCGGGTTGCTCCTAACTGAAGCGGTCAATTCGTATCAATACGCTGATGATTCAGGAGGCGAAATTGGTTATGTAGTCGACCAAACAATAACGACCATTCGTCGGATTGCAGAAGAAACAACAGATGTCACGGAGCAAAGGGAGCTGTTGGAAAGACTCATTCAACTTTCGAAAGATAACGTGTTTGAAGGATGGGTAGACTATCGCAACGATTTGCTTTCCATCAGTACGCTATTTGCCGAAGATGACGAGTTGCGTTCGCGATTAATTGGTGAATTGGAATCATGTATTAATCATACCACCGAAAATCATTATAAGGACTATTCGAATGAGCAGATTTACAACTTGCTGTTTGAGATGATACAAACGCATGGTACTGTTGCGGAAGCGCATAAATTTTTGCACGATAAATTGGACTATCCCTCCTTTCGTGAACGATTGATGCACATTGAATGGGAGAATGGCAATAGTAGTCGCGTACTGGAGTTGGCTCTGACAGGCGAAAAAAAGGATGCGAACTATCGCGGTTTGGTGACTCGTTGGAAAAAATGGCGCTATAAAGCGTACAAAGAGATGAACATGTCTGAAGAGCAGATCCAGACAGGGCGTGAATTACTTTTCGCTGGAGAATTTGATTACTATTGGGACTTGAAAGAACTTGCAGCGGATGATTTCCCTTCCTTTTATGATCACTTAAAAAAAGAATTAGCAACTAGTAATCAAAGGATGTTTCTCCAGCTTATTGAGGCTGAAAATGACGTGGATTCTATGCTTCGCTATGTACAAGCAAACCCTTCTAGTATTGAGCAATTCTTGAAATATTTAATGGATGCTCATAAGGAAGAGGCTATTCGTTTATTTGGAACTTATATAAAAGAAATGGCAGACCAGACATACAACCGAAGCCAATATAGAGGGATTTGCCAAATGCTACGACGATTCAAGAAAATTGGCGGGCATATTGAACAAATCCGTTTAATTGAAGAACTGAAAGAGCTGTATAAACGACGGCCCGCTTTCATAGATGAACTTAGTAAGCTATAGGTAGGTACCAACCAACATTTGTGATTAATCAAGATAGTTGATATGTTAAAATAATTCTTCAACCAACAATTTGTAGTGTGTATTCACAAACTTACACAGACAATTTTCAAAAGTAGTCTCCACACTAAAAAACCAAGAGGAGGAATCAGAAGATGATTATTCATCCAATCAAAGCCTTTTCTGATAATTACATATGGTGCATTCAGGAAGAAGCAGAGGTAGTTGTCGTGGACCCAGGACAAGCGGGCGCTGTCCTCGATTACCTGGAAGAAAAGCAGCTTCGTTTGACGGCCATTTTATTAACGCATATGCATGAAGATCATATCGGCGGTGTACGAGAGATTGTAGCGAGTCATCCGGAAAGTGTTGTGTATGGGCCGGAAGAAACGAAAAACTTCGTGAATCGCATTGTAAAGGAAGGAGACGCCTTTCACGTATTGGGGCAACCTGTCCAAGTCTACGCATCAGGAGGGCATACGCATGGCCACATCAGTTTCTTAATGGGACAGCATCTCTTTTGCGGGGACGCCTTGTTTTCAGCAGGTTGCGGTCGGGTTTTCACCGGCGATTACGAAGCCCAATACGAAACTTTGCAGACATTTAAATGCTTGGATGATGCGATACAGGTTTACCCTGGCCACGAATATACCGAAACGAATTTACGCTTTGCCTCCAACATATATCCGGAGAATGAAAAGATCTACAATTCGTTAAAAGAAGTCCAGGAATTGCGTGCCAAAGGACTTCCAACACTCCCGACGACGATTGGTAAAGAGAAGGCCATCAATCTCTTTTTGCAAGCGGAGACATTGGAGGACTTTATCGAATTGCGGAACGCCCGTGATCAATTTTAAGACAATGACCGGATTGCTTTTTGCCGGATCATCTAGCGGAAAATGAAAAGACAAGCCTATTGAAAGTATAAGAAGTCATTTCACCACATTCCGACCGTTGTTTATTGGGCAAAGCCATGAAGGTTGAGCGACCCCATCGCATTTTTTCACTTAACGAATCATGTATGGTAAAATAAAGATGCTGTTTTCAATCAGTTGAACCATCTTAACAAACAAAAACTTATACAATTACGGAGGTTGAAAAAATGAACCAAGTACTCGTTGAAATTTGTTTACGTGTCAGAGACATTGATGCGACGTTAGATTTTTATACGAATCTTTTTGATTTTGAAGTAGCTAGTCGCAGAGAATTCCCTGAAGATAAATTCGATCTTATCTATTTGAATTCACCCGGTTCTTCCGTACAGATTGAACTGACGTATAATTACGATGCAGAACCTTATGTAATCGGAAATGGTTTCAGTCATTTAGGCGTAACCGTGGATGATTTAGAAAAAATGCATGAAATCTGTAAAGCTTCTCCTTATGAAACAGGTGAACTGAAGGGACTTTCAGGCGGAGCACCTTTTTACTTCTTTGTCACTGACCCAGACGGCTATCGAATCGAAGTAAAACGTAAACACTAAAACGTACAACATACAAAACTGATTGCCAAAAGCCTACTCCTCACCTCTCTGCTTACATAAAAGAGAAACGAGGGTAGGCTTTTCATTTTAAAAGCGCCTGTGCCAGAAACATTCATTTTAATTTAACTGAATCGTGGTAAATGAATTAATTGTAAAGCCATCAACCGATACATTTTCCACGGACGGACATACAATTGTATTGTAGTCTGGCACAGGCGCAGGTTTTTCATAGTTGGGTAACAGCCATGAATGTTTGTCACATAGCCCCTCAACATTTACTGGACTGGCAAGAACGCGACTTGCCAAATGCCTTCTTCATTTTTTATCATGGAGAAGCCGGATTCCACGTGCTGCTCGCCGTTTGGATAAAACTTAATATATCCTTCGTAGTCACTTGTTTGAATAAAAGACCCTCTTTCGAGTCCTTTATATGTTTCCAATACCTGTTCCGGTGTCCCCCTATCGCCCAACGGAATTTGTTCATCTTCTTCCTCGCTCCATAATATATGCTCCTCACGATCCGTGTATAGCGCATACGCCGTTTCAAAGTCTTGGTGATAACTGGCGTATGCATATAGTTTCGCAATGCTGATCGGTTCCAACCCGATCAACTCGTTCGCATCATGGGTGAGCTGGAATCGATCATAGACCTGCTGTTCGAAATCATAGAGACCTGTACCGCTTTTAAACTTTTTCACCCAATCATGATCATTCCAAACATTAGGATTGCCAATCTTCTGCTCATATCCGCGCACCAAGTAATCATACGTATCTTTTCCGCCCGTGTACCAGTCAACAATCGCCAGCTTGCCATCTATGTTCCCCACAAAAAACTCTGTACCTTCTCCATATCCGCCTCCATCATGCTTTCGGATGCTAACCGGTACTTCCAAATAGAGATATCCTCCCTTCTCATCATTCGTAAATGTCACTTCCCAATCGCCGATTTCAAGCTGTTTCATCTTGCTGTCCATAGTGCCGTACTTCTTAGATTCGAACTGAATCTTCGTTTCCAAATACTGTTGAAGGTTCTCGTTTCCTATGAACTTGCCCACGTCAATCTCCGTGCCGTTCCAAATGGCATTGTAATAGTCCGTCAGTGCATCTACGCAAAGCGCATAAGCTGTTTCAGCGTCCTTCATGGATACTTCGCCATCCTCTTTGGCTGCATAGAGAGGAACTGTTTCTGTTCCACCCTCTCCTTGAGGTGGCGGAATTTCCGTGGTAACTGGGTGATTCGGTACCAATGCATCCGGACTTTCACCGCCTATCCTTTCCGATGCAAAATAAATACCTGTTGAAACCACAACCGTCAGTAGCAATCCGCTAACGAGCGCAGGCAGGACATAGATGGTCTTGCGTTTATGAATCTTTTGAAAGACTGCATGCTTATGCTTCGCGCTGAACTGCGAATCTTTGAAGACCGTCGCATCTAATGACTTTTTAATATCCCTCATTGGTTCTTTCAAGAAAACCGCTCCTCTCTATGGATTTCTGCAATGCTTCCCGCCCTCTTTTCAAGCGGGTTTTGACCGTATTCGGATTGGACTTCAACACATAACTGATTTCCTCCACAGACAGATCTTCATAATAAAAAAGCAAAATGACTTCCTTGTATTTGATCGGCAACTCCAAAACGAGCCGGGCTAACCGCTCATCCTCGCTTTTCGCGACAGCTTCATGTTCCGGCGATGGCTGCCCTGATTTTTGCGTAAGAAACAACTCATTGTTCACGATCACTTTCTTAACCCATGAAGTCCGTAAGACGTCTTTGCACCGATTCACGGTGACCCTGTATAGCCAGGCTTCAATTGAATTCAATTCGAGAACGTGACGGCGTTTCTTATAACAGGTAAAAAAGACATCCTGCACTACTTCCTGAGCTTTCCCCCAATCTTTCAAATAACTGAAAGACAGATTCGTCAACCGATCGCCAAGCGCATCCATCAAACCAGACAGCCAGACCTCTTCATCGGATTCATTCCAAGAACGACTCATAATCATTTCTCACCCCCGCCACCCACACTATTTACAATCTTACCTCTAAGACGCGTGCAAAGGTGCATCTGGTTTCAAAATAAAAAAAATGCCAGTTTCTTGAACGATTTGGGTTCAAGTACTGGCACATTCTTCAACTAAAAGATACTTCTAACTGGGTTTAATCTAAAAAAGCTATCGAACACTTCTAGCTACACTATAAACGCAAAGTATAGGATAAATAACAAACCAAGCACATACATAATTGGATGGATTTCTTTAGACCGCTTTTGCGCCACAAAACAAAGTGGATACAGAATGAAACCAAATGCAAGACCCATTGCCACACTCGAAGTGAGGGGCATCATGATGATCGTTAAGAAGGATGGAATTACAATTTCCAGTCTGCTCCAATCTATCTTTCTGATTTCCATTGCCATTAATGCGCCGACAATAATTAACGCTGGCGCAGTAACTTCTAACGTAATCACAGATAAAACCGGTGAAAAGAACAAAGCAATCATAAAGCAAGCAGCGATCACAACAGACGTAAAGCCAGTTCTGCCACCGACTGCAATGCCGGCAGAAGATTCAACACTCGTCGCAGGCGTGGATGTTCCCAATATCGCTCCGACTGCACTCGCGGTAGAATCAGCAAGCAATGCTCTTCCAATGTTCGGCACTGTATTCCCTTTCATCATTCCCGCTTGACTGGCCATGGCAATTAAAGCTCCAGCCGTATCAAAAAAGGCAACAAGTAAAAACGTGAAAATCACTGCCAGTAATTCAGGGGTGAACACCTGATCCAAATGGGAAAACACGACTCCAAATGTCGGTTCTAAGCTTGGTATGCTTCCTATGATTTTTGAGGGAGCGTCTATTAATCCGACAATCATTCCAATTATCGTAGTAATGATCATCCCATAAAAAATTCCGCCTCTAATTCCACGCACTAACATAACAATCGTAAGGACCAAGCCAAAAATGGCCAGCAAGGTTGTAGGGGATGTTAAGTCTCCAATTGAAACAAATGTATCCGGATTGGCAATAATAAGCCCTCCATTTTTCATCCCAATAAATGTAATAAAGAATCCGATTCCAGCAGCGATTGCATATTTTAAATTCAATGGGATAATCGTAATAATTTTCTCCCGGATCTTCATGACACTTAACAGCATAAAAATAACGCCTGCAATAAAAACACCCGTCAATGCAACTTCCCATTGTATCCCCATTCCAATACAGACAGAAAAAGTGAAAAATGAATTCAGTCCCATACTTGGCGCAATTCCGATTGGGAAGTTCGCAAGCAAACCGATAAGAAGTGTACCGATAATCGCAGTAAGAGCAGTTGCAGTAAATACCGCCCCGCTATCCATCCCAGCTTGGCTCAAGATCAGCGGATTTACGACTAAAATATACGCGACAGACAGGAAGGTTGTCACGCCTGCGAGCGTTTCCTGCTTATAGGAAGTATTCCGTTCAGCAAATCTAAAGAAGTTTCTCATGTTGTAATCTCCTATTTGTTAAATTTAAGAATGAACGGCAGTGGTGAAATCTTTATTACACAGCCAAATCGTCCAATTAAGCCACATACATAAAAAAACTTTGGCCTTTAGTGAGGACAAAGTTTTTTCTACAAATTGGAATAGTAAATTGCATGGATTTCACATTCCTTGTAGACGAGCCATTTATGGTAGCTGGTAGAAACTTTCAAGCCGTATTCTTGAATTTATACAAGGTTTCTATTCAATTTCAAAAAAATAATAGATGAATTATACCAAAATGAGATCTGAACGTCAATACACGCTTGACGGAGCCTGTGCCGGAATCAAACAGGTCCATTCATCGAACTTGAATGTTTATATGCTACGGTGCCTGTGCCAGAAACATTCATGTCAATTCAACCAATTTGAATGGTTATACAACAAATAAATCTAAACCCACAAATTGTTACACTTCGTATTCATGAAAATACAATTGTAGTGAATTAACTGAATTCAACCTTGCACAGGCACCCCCTCAATTTGCAATCAAAACATGCTTTTAACCAACGTCTCCAAAATAACCGGCATCTCTTTAAATGCGCTATCCACATGCAATCGCTCCGTTTTCTGGTGCGCATCTTTTCCGAACGGGCCGACATTCAAGACGGGTGCCCGCAGCTCGGACATCGCCTCAAATGGGATGCTGTACGTTTCGCCATAAACAGGGGTATTGTTTTCAAATGCCGTCCACCCTTGAGCATCATCTGTGTAGTTCACATAACTCAAATCACAAATCCCGTTGAAATAATGGATTTGATTCACCGTCAAATCGAATGTACTCGCCGTCTCCTGTACCAATTTGATCGCTTGATCGACGAGCGGAGAATCTGACGAATTAATAGCCGGGTAATAAGGAGGTGCATAAAGCAGAACCGTTGCCGGCGCAAGTTCCTGACACTGGATCATCAAATTATCCACAATGCGAAGCGATTTTTCCCGATCGTCCCATTCTTCATTGATGAGCGCTTCTTGCTTGTGCCGATTCACTTCCTCCACACCTAGTTTGTTCAAGGCATAGGACAGCAGTTCATCATACCGCAGTACCTTCACTTCCCCTACACCCTTCAGCTGTTCCCGTTCGCAAACTGCCTGATAGTGCGCATTGCACTCCGCCATCGCTTCATTTGCAACTTCCGCGAAAAGGTCCATCACTTCAGCCGCTGTCCGCTTGAATAAGAACACATTGTAAAGGGCAGCCGCGCGGTAAGGAGTTTGGGTCGAGTATTGCGTCTTCAAATCCTTTTGCTGCAATGAAACCGGCAGTGGCGTGCTCTCCCCTCGATCCGTTTCCCGAAACCGTTCGTTCCATTCCATTTTCTGTGTCAAGAACGAAGCGATATAGTTCGCCGTCATCCCTCGGAGTGGTTCGCCTACGTGCGTCTCTTTGCCATAGAACAAGGCAGCCGGCATGATTTTCCCAATCGTTCCCGAATAGATGTATTCCTTATTATCTGCTGGACCTTGAGAAAAAGAAGGTTCGCCATTCAAAAACAATTTGTACGTCAAGCCATACTCTTCCCGCAGACGGACGAGCTCCGTGACGACGGTTCGCATCCCTGCAGAGTTGACCTCTTCGTCGGGAACAGTCGTCAACACGAGGTTGATCGGCCATTTTTCCTTGCTCGCTTTCTCGATCAGTTGCATATGCAGCGCAAGGCCCATCTTCATATCCATCGTGCCGCGGCCGAATAAGTAATTGCCGGATTCAAGATCCGCTCTCGCTTCTACTGATAAATCCTCTTTATGGTCATGCAGCTTCTTCGTCAACTCTTCAGGATGAAAAGCAAGCGGCTCCAACACGCCATATTCCTCGGTCTGAACCGTATCAAAATGGCTGATCAGCACAATCGTTTCCGTCGCTTCAGCATGCTTGTACAATGCAGTGACAGCATTTCGGCCCAATCCTGCGTCATGCATCGCCAACTGTTCCGGATAATCCTGGAAGTAGTCGAGCTCGCCTAGCTTCGCCATCACTTTCGGCGCAAAAAACCGCTCCCCTTCTGTCAGTGTTCGACTGTCCCAACTGACAAGTTCACATAACAAAGCACGTAGGTTCTCAGGTGTCGCCCATAAAGATTCTTTCATCATTCTCAATCTCCTCTTCTAGTACCAAACACTTTTATTTTGTTTCCGGCGCAAGCTCCGATGCTTCAATACGCTCAGGAAACTTCTTTGCCAATTTAAATTTATAGAACACTAGACAAGCGACGAAGAAACCGACGCCGTATAGTAAACCGATCCGTTGTGTAGGATCACTCGCAAGGAAGCCTAATACGGCTAAACAGAAGACAATACAGAATATCGGAAGCCAAGGATACAAACGGACTCGATACTCCAGTTCTTCAACTTTCCCTCCTGCTTTAACGTACCGATGACGGAACATTAATTGAGACGTTGCAATACCCATCCATGAAATCGTGACCGCGATTCCAGCAATCGACATGAGCAGCACAAACACCGCATCGGCTTCCATCACACTTGTCAACAGTGACAGCAACGAGAAAAACATCGTGAAGATCAACGCATTGAGCGGCACCTTGTTTTTCGTCAGGCGACCGAACAGCTTAGGTGCCATCCCTTCATTTGCCATCGACCAAAGGAGACGTGTAGATGCATATAAGCAAGAGTTCCCTACCGATAAAATCGCCGTCAGGATAATGAAGTTCATGATGCCTGCCGCATAAGGAACACCCGCCACTTTCATCAATGTGACAAATGGACTTTCCATCAGCCCTAACTCAGATGTAGGAAAGATCGCCGACAGCACAACGATGGATGCAATATAAAATACGATGATTCGAAACAATATCGTCCGAATGGCTTTCGGAATGTTCTTTTTCGGATTCTCCGTCTCCCCAGCCGCGATGCCGACGAGTTCAGAACCTTGGTAAGAAAAAATGACATTCATCATCGTCACGAAAACAATGACAATCCCTGCAGGAAACATGTTGCTAGGGGCCAAATTAGAGAAATGCGGCGCCACACGATCTTGCAACGGTATCAACCCGAAAATCGCAAGTGCTCCGATGACGATGAAAGCGATTACAGCAAGGACTTTAATACCCGCAAACCAAAACTCTGCTTCTGCAAACCCTTTTGTTGTGAGCGCATTCAAGAAGAACAACAACGCCATGAATACGGCACACCAAACCCAAACCGATATATCAGGAAACCAATGTTTCATGAGAATTCCTGCAGCAGTGAACTCGACCCCTGCCGTAGCAGCCGAACCGACAAAGTACATCCAACCAAGTGAAAATCCTGCTGAAGGACTGATGTAACGCGTTGCATACGCTTGGAATGATCCAGTCACCGGCATATGGACGGCGAGTTCCCCCAAGCAAGTCATCACCATATATAAAATCAACCCACCAATCAAGTACCCGACAAGCGCTCCGCCAGGGCCAGCTTGATTGATCGTATAGCCGACATTCAAAAATAATCCGGTTCCAATGACACCACCAAGAGACAGCATAAGCAAATGACGGCTTTTCATCGAACGATTCAATTGCGGCTTTTGCGCTTGTTCCCCTACTTTATTCATACAATCCACCCCCATGTTCTTTCGAATAAAATTAAAATTCAGTTAATAATATTTGGAAAACATCCCCGACAAATTCTTCTAAATTTAATCGGGGATACCTCTTTAGAAACGTAAAGACAAACAGCTTAGACCACCATCATGTTTTTGAAACTCGGACATTTCAAGCTCAATCGTTTGCAGACCAGCTTCATTTAATTGACGTTTTGTTGCTTCGTAGCCTTTTGGAATGATGACATAATCATTCACTTGAATGCAGTTCGCGGAATACTCATCTTCTTTACTGACAATGATTTTTTCATATGAATCAAAAGCAGGATGATCCACGAACTCACCAGCAAGTACCATCCGATTCTCTCCGACATACGCGATGCCCGTCTTTAAATGGAAGAACTCTTTCAACGGAATGATGTCAGCTTCATACCCTTCTTTTACAAGGATATCTTGTAACTGGCGGGCACCTTCTTCGTTTGTGCGGTCAGAAATTCCGATATAAAACCGATTTTCAGCTTGGAGCACATCTCCACCGTCCACCGTTCCAGTTCCTTCGATCGTATAGACTTTGTCATAGAATTTCCGAATGACAGGCTCCATGTCTTCGATTTCACGATTACGGGAAGCAGCTCCTGGATTACAAATAACCGCAAATTCTAAAGTGAGGACTGCTGTATCTTCAACGAATGTGGAATCAGGGAACGCTTCATTCGCAGGCAAATGGGTTACGTTCACGCCACATTGCTTCAAAGCTTCTACATACGCCTGATGTTGTTCGAGCAAAACATCGTAAATCGGCTCCCCTAAATCAGATGTCGTGAGTCCATTTAAATAGCTCTTACCTGGTGTTTTTACGATGACATTTGTAAACATTTGAAATCTCTCCTTTTAGTTAGCTTCTGACAACTGGACAAGTGAGACACGTCGGTCCCCCCGTGCCTAAAACGCTTATTTCATCGCCCTTATACTCATAAACCGTTGCACCTGCTTTCTCTAATTGTTCCTTCGTGGAAACGTTTCCAATTGGGAGCATACATACGCGCGGTGCCAATGCCAACACATTGCAGCCTAGCTTGTCGTACTCCTCATTCGGAACCTCGATGAGCTGAATCCCTCTATCGATCAACAACTGACGGAAAAACACAGGCATCAATCTCGAGTGAACAACTGCCAAGTCGTGATCCACCATACTGATGAAAGACATTAAATGCAGACACTCCGCTTCCCCTAAATCATGCGGCAATTGTACAACGATGAACTCGTCCACCATATGGGCAGTCATTTCTTTTAATTGGCGGATTGCTTCATCATTTGTCCGGTACCCTCTTCCTACCACAAGAGTCCGGTCATCCAGCCAGACGATATCACCGCCATCCGAAACAGCATCGCCTGTCAACTCACCGATAATCGGAATACCTTTCTCTTTCAAAAACTGCTTATAGACAGCAGCTTCCGGTTGCCGCAGCGCTTTTCCTGATTTTAAAATGATAGCCCCTTCAGGAGTGAATTTCACCGGGTCATGGGCATATAAAGAATCCAAACCGACGTCATCCGACTGCGGTAAATAATCAATTTGTTCAACATGCTTGCTCAGAATGTCAATAAATTTGTCATACTCTTTAACCGCTTCTTCAAAATTAGGTTCGGCTAAATAGTTGAAGGTACGCCATTCACTCGCCAGATGCGACTGACTGCGGAATGCATCGTTCGGATGCTTCACAATGACACGCTTTAAAGGTCTATACATCGAAGAACAATACGTCAATTTAACTCCTCCTTTTTCCACTGAACGGAAATTGTTTCCGTTGTCAGGAAATTTAATAGATTAAATATATTGCTATTATGGTAAAATGTCAATAAGGTTGAAGAAAGTAATCTATTTTTTATTTCAATAAATCTATCTATCCGTATTGTCTTACCTAAGGGAGGAAAATTTCTGTGCAAACGATTGACCGTGCGATGCTCATCGCAAAATTATTAGCTTCTCAAACTGCTGACACAGGGCTATCAATTTCGGAGCTTTCCGAAAAACTGTGTCTTCCACTCAGCACCCTACATCGAATCCTACAAGCGATGATAAAACAAGGAATGGTGGAGCAAGATCCAAAAACGAAACGGTATCGGCTTGGCACCATTTGGCTGGAGTACGGCCTGCAAGTGTATGACTCGATGGATTATGTCAATACAATCCGTGTTGAGCTCGACCGGCTTTCAAAGGAAGTGGAAGAAAGCGTCTATTTAAGCAAACCAGCAGAACTCGACGCCATCATTATCGAAAGAATTGATAATGAAAAAAACCAAATCCGCATTTATGACCAACTCGGGATTCGGATTCCTTTACACATTGGCGCAGCGAACAAAGTGATGCTAGCCGCCTTCCCGAAAGAAAAAACGCGTGCTATTTTGAAAAGGCTCATCCAGGAACAAGAGATTCCTGAATTTGAAAAGAAGTTGGAGGAAATAAGAAAGCAAGGCTATGCAGAAAGTCACGGGGAACGGACGGAAGGCACCTCCTCCATAGCCGTCTCGATTGTGAACGGATTCGGGGAAGTCGTCGGTGCGGTCAGCATCGGCTTCGCAAGCTTCCACATGACCGAAGAACGCCTCGCCTCCATGCGGGAGCGATTACTCGAAACAGGCGCGCGCATCTCAAAAAAACTGGGGCATCGTTCGGGGTATTGACGCAGTGATTGATGATTCGCGGAAGACGTGTAATGATTGCCGTGAAAAATGATCACGCGAACTTATCGGTATATAACATAAAAGTACCAGGTACCCGCACAAATCTAAATTGTATGGATGCCTGGTACTTAAACTTCCTATTCGCTTTTCTACGGACGTATGACAGCAATAAAATGCTTCAATATCCGTGCCGTCATGCCCCATATCGTATACGTTCCATATTCATAGAACCATTCCTCTATCGTGCGTTTCCGCCATTGATACTGATCTCCATTTGGAATCTTCTCAAACGGAAACGTCTGCCGATCAGGGGTAATATCCACTGCCACTTCATGCATAAATGGCTCATGCGTAAGCAACCAGCTAATTGGCACGGTGAATACTTCTTCAACTTCTGCTTCATTGTAAGAGGTAATGATTTCATTGAAATCCACAACCCCTACAAACGGATAGACAACAAAAGACATCGAAGAAACGTATGGTGACAGCGGACCGAGCACTTCCACAGTATGTGGCGCTACGCCAAGCTCTTCATGCGTCTCGCGTAAAGCCGTAAACAAAAGCGATGGGTCATCAGGGTCAACTCTTCCGCCCGGAAAACAAATATCTCCTGGTTGAAACCTCATCTTTGACGACCGGACTTCAAACAGTATACACCATTCCCCATCCACTTCGACGAGCGGAATGAGCACAGCCGAGCGCCTCGCTGTGCTCTCTCCAATGAATAAATCCTTATTATTCAGCAGCTGCTGTTTCCACTTTTCAAGTTCCACAAAACCACCCCATATAACAACAGTACCAGGCACCCGTTCAATTCTCAATTAATGGGGCATGGTATACGTTTCACGTTCATCAATCTTTAATTAACAGCATTTTAACCGTTGGATACGTCGGGAACTCGTTCGTGGTGATCGTACAATCTTGCGCGGATACTTTACATTCAAATGCATTCACTACTTGATCAGAAAAGATACGTATGCTTCCTTTGAAGGGTAATCCACTTCCCTGCACAGCGGGGCGTCTCTCTGAATTCACCACCGCCTTGTACAATCATTTCATCTTGTCTTTCATATGAAATGTCGTTTGCCATCACAATATAAATACATGATTTGTGCTTTTTTTCCGTATTCCCTACTGTCCACTTACCTAAGAGTATGTCCCATAACCATTTCAGGTAGGTACCGAAAGAGAAAGGAACAAGTCCTTTCTATATCTCCCACACAAAATATGGAAACTTCACGAATGCATGGTACGAGCCACCCTCCACCAATATGAGCTATACTAGAGCTAAAACAACGTAAAGGACCGATTATGGATCAATTACTTTTAGACATTCTAGAAAATGAAAGGCCTTATGCATGGATCTATCAATTCTTCATAATGGCAATCGTTTCAATGATTCCCTTTGCGCCAATTCCTGTACTCGCTGCATTCATTGCAAGTAATCATGCGTTCTTTCCGGGTTTTGCCATTAACATGCTCGGGACAACGCTCGGATCCTTCCTGTTATTTCTCTTTAGTAAAAGCGTACTGCGTCACGCCGCACGAAACTATGTAACCAAGAAGAAGCACTTATCGAAATACCTTGCGCTCATTGAAAAAAACGGCTTTTTAGCTGTACTGCTTGGTCGGATTATTCCAATTGTCCCTTCAGCAGGCATTAATCTAATCGCGGGGATATCAAATGTAGGGGTTGGTGCCTTTATCACCGCAACATTGTTAGGCAAGCTTCCCGTCATACTCGCCTATTCACTCGCCGGCCATCAAATCGCTGCAGGCAATTGGGGTACTGTATTGATTGTTGCCCTTTATGTACTCATTCTGTTTTTAATAGGGGGTAAATTAAAGCGGAAGTGGAGTAATTGAATAAAAGAACCAGCTACTCGCTTTTCACGTTGCCCCATCACATGTTGTATTACAATATCCTCTATCAACTACAAAATTGTAACAAGTAGGAGTTCCAAGAACGTAAAAAGCCACCCCCACTAAGAGGATGGCTTTTCCTTTTTGGACCACTCGAGATGGTCAGTTAAAAATCTTTTAGGCCGCACTACAGATTTTTATCTGCAAGGGCAATATTAGTATATGTATTACATTTAATTTTCATAATAACAATTTTTCAATGAAAAAATCAAGAGAAAGTAGAATAGATGCTATAAATAAACCGTTATTTTTTAGTATACAACCTTCTTATCTTATCGTCGATCAAGTCCATCTGTTCAGATGTTAGCTTGAATACGCCATCACCCTTCTTCTTCGGCTAGTATGACGGTGCCTGTGCCAGAAACATTCATGTTAATTTAGACAACTTGTATGAATATGCAATCAAAAATACAAACACATCAACTACAACAACTCATATATATATATATATATATATATATATATATATATATATATATATATATATGCAATTGTAGTTAATTAACTGAATTTAACATTACACAGTACCCAATTTTCAACGGCAAATCCATCAATTGGAACATACTCTATATATGCAATTGTAGCGAATTAACTCAATGCAAACTGGCACAGCTACCCGCTTTTATATGTTAATTTCTTTGGACCAATACCATTTTTTCTAAATCAATTATAAATTGACCATTTATTAATATATCGAGACCTATGAGGCCATTTATGCCCCACTCGTGCAAATTACCAAAATCTAATTTCAGCCTGCATATTTTATGAGGTCCGAGCTTGAGGAAGTCCACTGGTTTCCTGAATGAATATTCCTCGCCACCTATACCATATGAGCTAACCAAAGGGTCACCATTCTCAAAGTATATGCCTAGCTCTTCAACGACATCAGAAGAAATCAACGTATGGGCTGCACCTGTATCGACAACAAGCTTGTCCAGCACTTTGGTTCTTCCTTTGTAAGAAATAAGCATCTCTACTTCAAGTAAACGGTTTACAACCCCAACTTCATAGTCTAATTCCTCTTAAGCCGGTCGGTTTTCTCATTTCAATCATAATTTCTTCAGTACCTGTATGATAAACAATCGTACTATCTTTTGCTCGTAGCAATTCTTTCGTAGCAGTTTTCGGATTTTCAATGACATTTATTAAGGCTACGTCCGTCACGATTTTTTTGTCGGCTTCTACATGAAAGTCAAGGATATTCAATTTTACATACTGATTCGGGTATAATTTACGCACTTCTTCCCATTTCATTTGTAAAACCCCTCCCTGTTCAGTTCTTACCTATATCATAGCATAATCCACTCTATGTCTATATTGATTAACAAACAAAAATGCTGCTCCATCAATTATCCAAAAAGACACAGGAAATCCTTCGTTCGAATAATTTTGACAGTCCCAGAAACATTCACTTCAATTCAATTCAACCAATTTAAACGGAAACATACAATACTCATTACATATGCCTTTGTAGTGAATAAACCAAATTTAACTTGACACAGGCACCCGATCTTATTACTCCATATCCTCAAACGCTTCTGGATAACTCACCGTACCAAATACTTCTCCAGAACTATGGTCCACCGTATCGATTGTTACATTCAATTTCTCTGAATCGACGCCGTTAAACAACTGATATAACATCCCGGTCATTCCGAGTCCCATGGCTGCAAATCCATCAAAGCTGTTTTCGAATGCTTCTTTGTCGACTTCTAGTGTGAATTTAGAGAAGTCTTTGTTGTGTTTGATGTCCATGATGGAGGCGAAGTCTTCGTTGTTGACGAGCTCATCGACATACTCCGTTACATTCGTTTTCATTTCTTGCATCATTTCTTTGTGCTTCGCTTTTGTCATTTTGTACGTGACGGATCCGTCGTCGTTTTTCGTGACTTCTTTAATGCCGTCTTCTTTTGCTTCAGCTACGACTACGTCGATGTCTTCCCCCTCTAGGAAGGAAGCAGGAATTGTCACTTCCACGTTCAATAGCCCTTTATCGACGGCCACAGATCCGCTCGTTTCTTCAGTCTTCTCTTCTTGTTTGCCGTTATCCGCTTTTTCGTTAGCATCCTCTTTAGATGAGCAAGCTACTAAGGTGAATATTGATAACAACAGAATTGCCAATCGTTTTTTCTTCATCATTTTCAACTCCAATTACTTATTTAACAAAAAAGAACACAGGTGAGCCTTCGCTCGAATCATAAGAAACCTTAAAGTCATCTCCGACTTTCACTTGATTTACGATAAAACCTTCCGCTGAGCCGCCGTTGTAAAGCTCTTTGTCTAGTTGGTTCGGAATGACAGCAGATTTCCAGTCATACACTTCCCCTTCATTCGATACGAAGTTGAAATTCATGCTGCTGAAATAAAGGCTGTCGTCTTCGGTTTCTGATTCTTTTAGAAATCCTTTTACTTTTACTAACACATATTCGAACCCTTCATCCGCCGGTTCATTGTACATGTTTTCTTCTTGGATCATTTTCCACGCTTCCTCGCCGCGGATCGTTTCGAGGAGTGTAATGTCGACGAATGATTCATAGGCGTTGAAGCTATCATCGTATATATTTTCTTTCACAGTAATCGTGTCACCGAATGGCAACGGATTGGACCGTGTACCGAGCGGTTTCTCTTTTTCTTTCACTTCCTCTTTTTCCGTTTCTGTTGCTTCGTCAGTGTCTGAAGCAACGTCCGTACTCGACTTCACTTCCCGACTATTTTTCTCGTCAATATCCCCACACGCCGCAAGTATCATCACAACGAAAACACTACAAACCATCAACAATTTCTTCATTACAATGCCCTCCTTTTTTCTCACTCCTTTATTGTAAGGGCATGTGATGAAGAACCTTTGCGAATATCCACAAAGGTTAGAGATAATGCTTATACATTTTTTCAGCTTCCTCTTTCATTCTGCTGACAAGTTCTTGTGGATGCATGACTTTAACGTCACCGCCCCACCGGAACAGCCAGCGGACGAGCCCTTCACTCATCGCTACTTGCGCTTTTAAACGAAATGTCCCATCCTCATGATCTTGTATATTGGCATCCAGGCCGAATCGGTCAATCACTACATTGATAAGCTTATCGGAAAATCTTGCTTCCAATGAAATCAGCTCGCCGCCAAACATATGAAACATCTTCTTCGTATATGCTTGTAAGTCAAAATACGGGTTGGGTACAAATTGCTCGTCTTGTACACGGACGTTCCGCATCCGATCGACCCGGTATTGGCGAATATCATCTACCGATGGGTAATAGGCGACCAAGTAATAACGATCATTGTTCCATACGAGACCGAGTGGTTGGATGATGTAATCTTGCCCTTCATTGCTTAATTGGAATTGAAGGTCTGTCCCATAACGTCCGTATTGAAAGGCGACGATGTGTTTATCATGGGTTGCTTCATGCAGCAGCTGGACGGTTGCAACGATATTCGTCGCGTCTTGTGCGGAAGGCTCCGCCACATGCAATTCATTCGTCAATTGCTTAGCTAGTCTACGGCTTGTCAGCTTCCGGATTTTCATGAGCAAGCGGTTCGTTTCATTCCGTGAAATGAATTTCGCTGCACTGATTGCATCCATGAGTAAGCGAAGTTCATGAATTTCAAACGGCCTGCCGTCATAATAATAATGCTTCGGCATTCCTAGTTTCTCTTGCACCGCTGAAACCGGAAAGACAATCGATTCCTCAAGGGCAGCGACATCCTCCCGCACCGCCCCGATACCCACTTGTGAGTCTTCAGGGAAACGGCTATGTATGTCGTGGATAGACAACCTATCGTCCTCATCTGAATAGGCTTCTAATATACGGATTACTTCCAGGAGACGTTCTCTCGCTGTGATGGGGGTAGAAGGCACTGTCATCATCCTTTCGGGATAGTTTAAGGACTTGGCACTGGGAATTGCGAAGTTCCTAATTATCAATTTCATTGTTAAAGCGATCTTTACTTAATTTCTATTATATCGATGTAAAAGCAGAACTGGAAACTGTATTTTCCTTCATTAATATATTGGTAGGAATTCTTTGATCTTTACTGTATTTACCGTCTTGCTAGCAAACTAGACAGATTCCTTTTACCCAATCAACCTACTAAATTTCCTATCATCTTATCTTAGACACTTAAAAACGCCTAAACGTTGTTACATCAGCGTTCAAGGCGTTTTTTCAAGGATAAAAACAGCGTACTATTTCCCTTACGAGCTCTAAGTCATTTCTAATTTGACGGTGCCAGAAACATTCACGTTAATTCAACCTGACAAAGTCAACCGATTTATAATCAAAGGGACTCAACCTTTACGGTTAAAGAGTCCCTTTGATTTTTGCCTCACTTCATTCCACCAATTTCATTTCTTCAAGATGTTCAATCATTTCATCAAACTCGATTGTCGGGTTTTCCAAAATGACACTATAGACGACACCGTCTTCGACCCAATTCAATAACCGGAAGTTGCCGCTTTCCATTTTCGATCCTTTTTGCCCGCGGATTGTTATTTGCTCTTCTTTAGCTGTTGCGCCGAAATCTACGGTATTCGACATATCCTTAAAGACAGAAATTGAAAATAGTGGAATTCCTTCTTCATCGGTATAGTCTAATGAGAATTCGGGACGTCCTTCCATTCCTTCAATAACTGTTAGGCTAGACAGCTTCATTTCGTCTGTTTCAACGACCATATGGAATGTGCCGAGTTCCGCTTTCACATCTTCCAACGTTGCTTCTTTTGGTGCCATGCTTTCTTTGTCAAACGTCTCTACTTCTGCACCTTCAGGAATATCAAGTGTAAAGATGCCTTCTTCAAATTCCGGATCATACTCAACATTCGTGAATTCCTGTGTCATGACAAGATCAGTGCTCTTTGAGATGGATTTAAGGACCATCCATGTTTCCTTATCAACCCAAATCTCCTGATCACCAATCAACGTATTCCCTTTTTTAGCTTTTGCGCTTATATGGAACGTATCTCTGCCGGCAATCTTCTCGCTGCCTACCGTCGATAAATCATGTGAGTCTTTGACGAGTTCGAGCAACTTTTTTGCTTGTTGTTGAGGAGTCTGCTGGCTGATCAGTTGCATATCCTCCTGCGTCATCGCCATAACTGATGCGGTATTGCTCGCTTTGTCATACATCGTCATGTTTGTACCGTCATTGACCGCGATTGTTTCTTCCGCACCATCAGCAGACGCCATTTCGATGCGGCGTTTTCCATCTTTCGCTACCCATTGCTTCCCGTAATAATCGCCTTCATCGTCATTTGTCTTCATCGTAAATTCTCCATAGAAATCTATTTGTTCATCTGCACCTTTTAGCGCTGCATTCACTACTTCTTGTGGTGAAAACTTATTGTGCTCTGTGTTGCAAGCCGCCAATCCGACTGCAAAAAAGAGCAAGAAACTAACGGCTATCATTGGTTTAATCCATTCTTTCATTACGATTCTTCTCCTTTCATTCTTGGCAACCAGCATATAATCGCTGTTCCGATGTCTGGAACCGAAACCATTCGCACGTCGCCTCCGTGCTTCTCCATAATTTGTTTCGTTATACTTAATCCGAGGCCCGTCCCCCGGTCGCCCGCTTTCGTTCGCGCTGGATCCGCTTGAAATAACGGGTCAAACACTTTTGCGATTTCAGCGTCAGTAAGACCGCGCCCTTCATTTTGGACAATTAAATACATGCCATCTTCCCGCTTGAGTGCTTCTGCGGCGAAAGGAAAGCTCCATTCCGGTGTCTTCCCGACATCTACAGCAGCAAGCCCGATTTCCCCGCCTGGATTCGTATGTGCAATCGCATTTGACATTACATTATCGATGACACGCATCAGTTGTTTAGCATTGACCGCATACTCACCGGTTACATCGCTCACTACACTTAGATTGATTCGTTTCTTTTCACACAGCATGTCATAACCGGACACGAGCATATCGAAAAACTCTCCACCGTCCACTTTTACGTAATCTGTCTCATAATTTTTCGACTGCAATAATGTGTACATCAGAAGGTCATCCAACATCTGCCGCATATACACAGACTTTGAAATGATGACGCTGCGATATTCTGCTTGCTCATCACTTGAAAGTTTTCCCGTCTTTAATGCTTCTGCATAAGCGCGGATGGAGGTGAGGGGTGTTTTCAAGTCATGGGAGATACTCGCAATCATCATTTCCTTTTGTTGCTGCTCCTCCGCCAGTTTACGGTTGGCTTCCGTCAATTCCGACCGCATCCTATCAAAGCTTTTCGTCAGTTCCCCGATTTCGTCATGGCGCGTCGTGATTTGGGTGACCGGCTCCCCTTTTGCGAATGAATCCATCTGTCCCATTAGCTGATGAAGTGGCTTGTTTAATTTCCGGTTGACGAGAATCGTTACACACGTGAACAGGGCAATGAAGAAGACTGAAAAGATTCCTACAACGAACCAGGTCCGCTGTCCGACTCCTGCCACCCATTCATCCCGCAGCAACTGGACTTCGTACACGCCAACGAGCGTAGTGCCGGCAAAAATAGGTTCCTTATAAGTGAAAGCACCGAATTTCTGCTGTAATTCATAAAACCCTTCAAACAATTGCTCTTTCGTAACGAAAGATAGCGGGGTATGCTTCATAGGGTTAGACGTATATAAGACTAATCCGATGTTCGTGTATAACGTCACAGACAAGTGATTGCTTTCAAGTTGTTTGACCTTTGTCAAATCAGCATTCGGCTCGTACAGAGAGGGATCGTTCAACACTGCTTGCATAGCGTTTAGCTCTGTCCACCTTTCCATATATTCAGCGATATTGCGATCCTGATGATAGGCATTAATCCACGCGAACAGTCCGTATGCGGCACCAAGCGGCAACAGCATGACAAGGAAATAGGAGAGCAACAACCACGTTTTGATCTTCATAATCGCTCACCGATGAACCGATATCCTTTGCCCCATACTGTCTGGATGAACCGCGGTGTTTTGACAGGGTCAATCAGTTTTTCACGGAGTTCCTTAATATGTACGGCCACTGTTGGTGCATCGCCGAGTTCCGGTTGTTGCCACACGTGCTGATACAATTCGCCTTTCGAAAAGATGCGTTCCGGATTTTGAGCAAGAAGTTTCAGCAGTTCGAACTCTTTTCGTGTAAGAGCAACTTCCTCTTTTTTAATAAACACACGCTCCATTTGCCAATCAATCGTTAATTCATTCGAATAATCGGCTTGCTGCGACTCCTCCTCAAGACCGTTATACCGCCGCCATCTCCTCAACTGTGAAGAGACACGTGCTTTCAATTCGGCCAGACTGAACGGCTTTGCCAAATAGTCATCTGCGCCAATGCCGAGACCTTCCACTTTGTCCGCATCCTCTTTCCGCGCACTAATCATAATAATCGGCACATCGCTTTTCCAACGGATATTCTGACAGAGTGTAATGCCATCCATTTCGGGCAGCATCCAATCGACGAGCACGAGATCGTACTGACCCTGTTGGAAATCCTCCCATCCTTCCAGCCCCGTCGTCGCCCATGCCACGCCATATCCTTCCTGCCGCAGCGTGTCTTGAATGACGCGAGCAATTTCCACATCATCTTCTACGAGCAATAGCTGTTCACCCATCATCATTCCTCCTGACTCTAATCTATCACCGACATTCCTCAAATCTCGTAACTTTATAAAAGCTTTATAATTCATCCTACCATTTGTCTTCACAAATAAAAACGACCCGTAGAACCTGTAAAAGGTTCGCGGATCGGTGGATATTGTATTGGACGATTGTATTGATGGTGCCTGTGACAGAAACATTCACGTCAATACAATCAATTTGAGTAGTTATGCAAGAATTAACTGCAAACCCATCAACTTAACTATCTATCACTCATGTATATGCAATTGTAGTGAATTAACACTGAATTTAACATGGTACAGGCACCTGTTGTTAAATTCATAACTTATTGCTATTGTTTTTAAGTTCTCGGCCAATTAAAGTCCTTTTTGTAATACTTGCTTTTCAACCGTTGCAAATCATACTCCCATTCAGCAATTGCATGCTTAAATTTAACACGACCATTTTTTTGTCCTTTTCGCATTCTTACAAAACCTGCAATCGTATAGGCTACTCTTTTTAACCCCAATTTTGGAACAGCCCGTATTAATGCTTCCCACCTTTTTTCCCTAGTAGTATCTGTTATTTGATAGCCCATTTTACGCAGAATACTTTGTTCATTTAAACCATTTGACTCGATTTCTGCAGAAAAGCCTTTTCCTGTAACTTCTGTTGTTGGCCAATTAAACAAGGCAGAACTATCACGTAAAACTCCTTTAGAATGGACAGCTACTTCTGGATTTACTATTCTATTTTTAGTTAAATTTTTTGTGTGTTGCGTATAGTGTTCTACCCATACACATCCTGGCAATGCTTCTTTATTTATTTCTTTCAAGCTATTTTTACTCACATACATAGCCGTCTTATTGCTATCAGTTAATACCTCTACTCTTATTGTTTTTATCATCTTTTTCATTTTCTCGTTGTCATAAACAGCTAGATCAATCATCACTTTATGTTTAATATCACTTATTGGTAAATTAGGTGGAAGATTGTATGGCGACAATCTAACTACGCTTTTCGTTATGTTAGAGTTCTTCAACTTTTGAGGAGTTTGTTTCTTTTTGGTCACCATCAAGGTAGTTATTTTTTCTACAATAAATTTCTTTTCAGTACTTGAGAAAATTTTTTCCTTTTTAAAACGTTCTATAACACGATTAATTTTATCAACATCTCTTTTTTCTTTTTTAGACAAGTTTTGTTCAATAAATCTGTAAAATCGAATTGTCCATAATTGGCTTTTTACCAATTCATCGTAATTTCTCAGTACATCTTTCAATAAAGTCTCATGATCTAAAAGAAATCCATACCAAAGTAATTTTGAGAAATTGACATCCGAAAGTTCTCCATTAAATCTTTCTCGATCCGAAAGCAAATCTAAGTAAAGGTGATTGAGTGAGCTATAATCAATAATTAAATAACAATGTAATAGCTCAATAGATAACGATAGATTATAACATTCGTAAAGATTTCCGTCCATTTCGTCAATCTTTGTAGGAAGTATAGATTTTATATTCGCTTCTCCGATAGACTCATCTATTGATTTATAGACCTCACTTTTGGACTCATCATAGTTGTTCAGTAACCACATAACATTGTAATAAATATCTACCTCTAATTCATTGAACTGTAATAAAATTAAATCACATAGTTGCTTAACATTTGTCGCATTAGCTGTCAAGAAAAACTTAGCATGCGTTTGTATTTCAACAAATGTTCTTGTAAGTAGTAAAGCAAGCGAAGCATTTCCCGTCTCAAGAATAAAATTTAATAATCGAATCGAATAATCATGAAATTCAGCCGTTTTCACGTCTTTTTTTATGCCTATATGAGATAAGCATACCAGTTCGTATAAAAATTCATGACTATCATTAATTTTACCAACTCTGTCTATACTGTATTGATTGATATTAGGATTTAACATAAAATCCCCCCACAAATAGTATCTTCTAAAGTATATTGAGATTACATAGTCTGAATTACAAAACCATTTTACTATAATTAACTAAATAAATTAACAAATAATCAAATAATTAATTTTATTCTACCACTTCCTTACATGATTTGTAACTAATTTCATATCTCCTTAATTATCTGATAGATTTAAAGTATTAAGCTAATAAACATCTATTATGCTTATAATACCAATACTTAATCTCTTCACTTTACATCCCAAATCTGATTTATTATTGTTCAATATAAAAATAGAGAAGCTTAACTCGCCTCTCTACGCAATCTCTCAATATACAGCCCTAGTCTCATCCTGACGTCGAACCTCCCTCCCCCTCCGCACAATCCGATCACACGCATCCAATATTTCCATCACAAACAAATACGTGCCATAACACGCCTTCACGTCCAACGTCTCGTCAGCTGTGTGCTCATGCATGTAGCCTGCAAATAGATTCACACTTTCAATTCCACTTTGCGCCCATATATACGTGTCACTTGAGCCCCCTGGTACTGTCCGCCATCTCGCTTCGCCAGATCTACGGGCAATGCGCTCGAGTTCTCTACCAAACGCAGGTGTACAAAATGGAACCATACCGCCTTTTTATGTGACGATATCGTGGGTGCCGCGATGGTCGATGACAAATGCCATATCAACATCCCAAAGGAACGATTTTGCAATTTGGCGAGCACCTTGAAGCCCAACTTCTTCTTGCACGGTAAAGATGTATTTCATCGTCCCTTTAAATTGGCTGCTGGTCATTGATTTGACAACCGACAATACTACATTAACGCCAGCTCGGTCATCCGCGCCTAGTATGCCATCACTGCTCGTCCAACTATCACCTTTCTTAATAATTTCTCGTTCATTCACAATGGCTTCACACGTGTCCAAATGCGCATTTAACAGTACGGTAGGTCCGTATCCATATCGCTTGATTGCTACGACATTTCCATAGTGGTCGACTTCAATATGATCTGTATACGGTTCTAGTTCTCCAGTTACAAATTCGCGAATTCTATCTTCGTTTCCGCTCTCTCCTCGGATGGATAGTAACTTCTCCAATGTCTCATTGAACGATGCTTCCTCAACGAGGTCATTGTTTTTACGACAAATTCTCTCCACATCTTCACGTGTAAGCCAAGAAACTTTTAAAGCAACTTCCGGTAACGTTTTGCGATTAACAGGGAATGAAAGTTGCAACCCTCTTCGTCTACTTTCCAGTCCGAAATGAGCCAACAAGATTTTCGCTTCCCGTGCATACTTCACTTTTTCAAAATATAGTGTAGGCATACGTCGCTCATGACCATCACATGAATAGGTCATAACATACCCAAGCCGGTTCAGCTGCATGACAAGGCCGGCAATGTACACATCAATCTTCTGCAATGGAATTTCAGCCGGCGCATAACTCGCTTCACTTCTACCGTAAATGGATTTCTCTAATTGGCAAATCCACGCATTCTCTGCTACAGCTTCTTCTTTTATGGACAGTAATTGTGTTGAAACAACCATTGTAAGGGGTAGCTTCTCTAAAACAGATATAAGGAGTTGTTGATTGAGCTCGTTTAAAGCGCTTAAATCATACTGTCCTTCTTTGACTTCCGTCACTTCGTAGCCAAAACCAATGAATAATTCTTTCCAGTTCTTCTTCATCTCAACATCTCCAATTCATTTGATAACTCAAGTATACGTACACACCTGTGACACCCCTGTCACACGATTTTCGCGAACAAAAAAACCTCTCTAGCCAGTAGAGAGATTTTCTTATTTAGCATCATATTCAATAATTGAAAATGTACATGGTTCTATTCGATAACTATGCTTACCGGTAACATGTTGAATGAACGGAGAAGGTAACCCAATCGTACGTAGCCTTTCATTAATCCTACGGACTTTCTGCCGATAATTGTCCCAACTAATATCTATACTATTAGCGAGGAATTCATCCTGATAGCCTGTGATCTCGGTTAGCGCAAGCCCTTCTTGTTTGGCAGACTTCAATAACAACCGCTTTAGCAACAAGCCGTTTTGTCGCGAAATCTCTATACTCCGGTTGCCACTCTTTATATATGGCTGATCCAACGTCAGGTCCAGCCAGATTGCGTCCGATTCAACAATCGATTCAAGTTCTTCATAGTGTGTTTGTGAAATGAATGATTCACCTTCGTTACGAATAATCTTATATTCTGACTGACTGAGCAAGTCTTTCACATTATCGGACAGCTCCTCGATACTAATGCCTTCCGTCTCCATCAATTCATCTGACTTCAGTTCATTTACAGTGTGTATAGATTCTTTCACGATCATCATTGCACAATAGCTAATGAATAGATTTGCCTTCATTACCTGATCTGACGACAAAGGAAAATTCGAATCGTTCTCTAAAAGTGCAGCTTGGAAGTATTGAATTGCCTTTATCCAATCGTCCTCTTCATAATGAAGAAATGCGTAACGATAATTCGCCTCCGGATTATAACGATCCAACCTTAGTATTTGCTGGAATGTCTTCTTTGCAACATGTCGATCTTTCTGCTCCATCTTCATATAATACGCATGCTCAATCATAATGCCTATGCAATCGAATTGTCTGTCAGGATTACTAATTTTTAATTTCTTCTCTAATAGCAAAATCTGATAGGACAGATGCGCTAAAAGTGGGCTCGAACCAATCGGTTCGGTTCGCTTTAATTCTAGTTCTTTTGCGTAAAGTTCTTCTAAGCGCACTTTGTCTGTCAGCAATCGTCGACTCATATACTTCCCTCTTTCTATTAGAATACACGCATCCCACGAATCACCCGCATCAAATCAATCGGCACACTTCCCTGCTCCTTCGCCCGATGATAAGCTGCAACAGCATGGAAATAATCACGCATGTATTCCTTATGGTTAATAATCAAAATTTGCGCTAGATCCCAATTTCTTTCAAGTAAATTCACAACTTGCTTGTCAAAGTATGAAGAAGGATTTGTGAATTGGAAATACAAATGCAGTATCATTTGCTCGTCATAATCATCCTCTTCAACTAAATCTTCAGCATTCATTCGTTGGTAATTATACAACATGTATGCACCTTTAAATTTCCCACGTAAAATCTGAACTACGCCCAACCCGAAAGTATGCGCAGCAGCTAGTTGAATAGGTTGCTTCGGATAATAAAATGTTGCATTCGATATATAAGATGTTTTATGAATTTGTATATGGCCATAGCCACGTTTCACAAGTTCTGCTTTTAAAAACTGTTGATGATCCGTATAGACTTTTTCAGATTCAAGCAGTTGCAAACTATCGATTCCGCAAATATGATCATATGCCTTCGTGTCATTCACATCAAGCCCTTCTAAAAACGCTTTCTTAGAACCCAACTCCCATCCTAGAATCGGATCGTTAATATGCTCCATAGAAACAATGGCATAGTCCTTACCGAGTTCCATTCCCTCTGCTTGAACCGAAAAGTGAATGGGTTGAAATGATTTAGTTGTCATTTTATGTTGCCTCCCAGTAGGTAGTAGCGATTTTACGCTCTACTATAATAAGTACATGAGAGGCTGAGAATCACACGCTCACCAAGAAATTGGAGTGGTTATTAAATAACTTCTCTCATTTTTGACAGTTCCTGCGCAAAAACATCACGTCGATTCGACTTGGCATAGGCACTCGCTTTTCAAAACAAAAACATCCATCCATAACAATGATTTGTAAATTAAGGATGGATTACTTTTCAGTACAAATTAGTGCATTAAGGTCTAAAACAATTCGAAACTCACTAAGAATCTGGCACCAATAATCAAGTCTTGTCATAATAAATCCTCTTATAAAATATTCTCATTCAAGGAGGTGTCTAATTTGAATGAGAATAAAATGCTGGCAATTGAGCTTGCCAAGGCATTTATCCAAAACAGTAATGTAAAACCTGTTTACAATAAAGTCTATAAAGATGACGCGGATTTAATCATTTATTCAATTGACAATTTAGAGTACTCCTTCAACGATAATGTATTACATTTTTTGGAGTCACTTAAAAAAGTAGAGGATTACTATTATTAATTTCAATCAAAGTCCATTAGGAATCACTATTTGGTTGTAATAATCAAAAAATTGCACTATAATAAAGATATAAGTATATAATTCTTGAAAATGAATAAACTAAAAAGGACCACCTAATGCTGCTAACATTAGGCAGTCTGTAATAGCAGGTTCCCTACAAGGGGATCAGCTCTGGTATTGAAATAATCCATCCATTATGAGCAGCCACTCAAGGATGGTTTATTTTTTATGGTTAGACGACGATACTGCTACGGCGGCAAATGAAATTGCCAGCATTAGCGCTTCAAATACTGTCATACCGACCACCCTCGAGTCACCTATTCTATTACTCTGTTATTGTACCATACATGCGTTCCTAACATTAAAAACATACTGATTTTTATTTATTTTTAAAAATTAAAATATTTTTCTTTTAGAAGTTAACAGTCGTTACATGGGACTCTCTTGAAAACATGTAAGAAATTCAAGAAATCATCAAACAAGAAGGCTGCATTTTACCTCCGATTCATTGGACCAAAACTTGTTTTCAATTAGTACCGCCACTTGATGCATATGAGAGACAGCCAACAGATCAATTCGCTTGCGGTTAGAAGTAGACAACTCTTTATACACAACAAGATCATGATACGAATGACGGCTCAGCTGAAGTACATCATAATTGGCAATCTTGTCCTCATCCTCATAATTGGCAGGATTGACGAACAACTTCGCGATTAGCTTCTTAATGAAATGCGCGCCTAAATCATGATTTTGCTGCGGATCCATCAACCACGCCAACACATTGGAATGGCGGATTTCATAATTGTCAAATTGAAGAACTTTGAATGGATTAAATCGGTTGAAGTGGTTATGTAAATAGGTGAATTCCTCGGAATCCTCGATGAGGGATAGGATTTGTTGTTGGTGTTGGGCACGGTGAGTTCCTCCTGAATCATTTGATTTTTTAAAATGTTTTTTGTAATGATGAAAAACAGCTTTGTAATAAAAATAACAAGCATATACTAAAAAGACCACCTAATGCTACCAACATTAGGCGGTCTGTCATAAGTAATAACAACAGGTTCCCTTCAAGGAAAATCAGCTAGTTGGACAAAATAATCCATCAGTTAGGAGCTGCTACTCAAGGATGGATTATTTTTGTTAAGAACAACAGTATTGCTACGATTAATGCTGCAAGATGTGATACTTTCCGTGCACCTACATTATAACGAAAATTCAAATTTGACGGTGCCTATGCCTGAAACATTCATGTAAATCGAAGCCATCTATCTTCAAGATGTTGTAACTTAAACTAAACCCCTACCCTATCCAGTTGCTTCCTCTCCAACTGCTCAAACAAACTTTCAATCGTCTTAATCCCGACATTATCATACTTAGCTAGTATCGCTAACTCACTCGGCAATTGACCTACCGTTTCGATCTGATCTTCTTTCAGTTGGCGTAACAGACTTGGGCTGCCGGTAAATTCATCTGCATTAAATGGAATTTTCGCTAACTCTTCAGTGACAACGATATGACGATCTTTATAGAAGAGGAATAACTCTCCGGGGCGTTGAATGACCAGTTCTCTTCTTGTTATTTCTTCTGCAATAAATACTTTCAACTCACTAAAGAAGTTCGCATCATTCTTTTCATTATAGCGTTTGACATGTTTATGGAGACCTTCCAAATTACTTGGAAGCTCACTCATTATTCTCGCTTGTTGTTCAGCCCCTAATCGGATTAAAAATGTTTCAGATTTATCGAATCGCTGTGGTAACAAAAATGCGTCCCGTAAAAAATAGGGGATGTCGACACTATCATCTTTGTAAGAAATCGTACGGATTGCAGTGTATCCTGGCAAAGTAGTCACTCGCGGCGGCTTGACTGCCACTTGTGCTTTTGTTTGATTGCCAGCTTGAATTTTACTCTTTAATAACTCTTCAAGCGACTTCAACCGCAACTCTATCTCAGTAGTATCGTATGTATCGGATTTATCTGGCTTTGGATCGGTATATTCTGGAACAACTATATCTACTGGGCCATACACCTCAACAAACCACTTTACGACTACGTAAATTTGCTCCCATGTACCTAATGCCTCCGAGAAACGGAACTGCCGCACGTCATGTGCAGCTTTGTTTCCCAGCTTGCGAATTCTGTGGAGCGAATCTCGTACATCTGCTGTAAGAAAGCCTCCGTTGTTCAAAATATCTAGTCTTTCTTTAAGTGTGATCCAATCGTCAACTTGAATCTTTTCTTCACGCATAACGAGTAATATAATATTTTCAATAAATCCTCTAGAATGCGTAAGCATCATTCTTGGACTAGAGAAAATTGTAGATTCTAACTCATGAGCAACATCAGCTAACTCTTTTGTGAATGACTCTAGGAATTGATAAAAATAGCTTTCATCGTGCATAGTATGTCCACTCCTATATGTGATGTGAAGGTAAACTTATTAATAGTTCTTAGAATAAACGATTCTGTAACAATTTTACCACAACACTTCCAATTCAAATAGAGCAATCTATGATTTCAACTATTTAAAAAACCGAATCTCGACAATACTCGAAATTCGGCGTGATACCATCGATCTTATTTTTCCACTTATCTGTAAACAATTTAAAAGTTTGAAGGTACCTGTTCCTGACGCATTCCGTGCTCATTTATATGTAAATGTAGCGAATTAACTGATTCCAACTTGACACAGGCACCAGACAATTAGACCGATTCGTCAATCACTTTATTTTCAAGATTATATACATGTTGTAGAATTACTCTAATTCACCAATAACCTTTAATTGCATACCTTTTTCCACAAAAATATAGTGTTTTTTTATAATTTTCAAGAAAACGAACAAACACACGGCACTGTTTCGTCCTGAATCTTCAAAAACTTCTCTATACCTTCTTGGTCCATTCGCTCTCTATACTCTTTTAAAGTATACGGTCCACCATCTTTCTTTAGAATTGATACATCTTTTTCAAAGTGTTTTCTGAAATTCTCTTCCATTTCTTCCTGCAAAGCATACTGATCAGGCCAAATTTTATAAAGTTGTGCATAGTGTTGGAAACCACCACGCACACATCTCCCTGCACAATTGGCATGTGAGAAGCCTAACTCATACATTCTGGGAAGTTTAATCCCCCACTCCTGTTCAATTATCACTTTTACATCTATGTCTTCTCTAAACGTTTCTATCATAGGAAATCTCGTTTCTACTGGTTCAATTGGTCTGTGTGCATAAAATTCTTTCAGGTTATCCGCACGGTGAGATTCGTGGGGACCGATGCCGAAATACAATATAGGTTCTAAATTGTGTTCATCTCGCAGCTCTTCTAAAAAGAATATTGTCTGTTTTACTTTCAATTCCTCTGAACATTTGGCTAAGCGTGAGTTTCCCAGAAACCTGGTGTCAATAAATACTTCTTCTGGGGTCCTGCCGTCAATTCTTTCGGTGATTTCAATACCTATGTAGTCAGCAACCTCTTCCATGAATCTATAGTTATCTTCATCTTCCCAGAGTGTATTAGTGAAGAAAAGTATACAATTTTCAACTCCATGGGTCTGAACCATTTGATAAGCTACATAAGCACTAGAAGCCCCACCACTATACATCGCAACATGAACAGGCTTTCTATCCATCATTTCCACTCCTATTCAAGATACTTTTCGATCAACTTAAACATGATATAGTTAAGTTCCTTCTTCGGAACATTTCTGCCCGCTCTATTAATCATCCTGTCAACGTTTTTCAAAACGACCTCTGACTTCGTCGAAAGTTCAACAGGTTCAATGCTCATATATTTATTATTATAATTCAACTGGATAGCATCTTCATTCAATAAGTCTTCAATACCGTTTATTCCAATGGATTCAAAATCATTTGCCAACTGCTGTTTATACAATTCAAGTGTATTGTCAGACCATCCTTCCAGTTCAATTCCAATATATTCATCAATAAATTGTTCAATTGAAGATGCACGCGATAAACCAGTTAGCATACGGTTTTTGTAGACTGTTTGGTGATCATATTGAAGTAGGAATTGCTCTTTTCCATCAAATTCGTCTATACCCAATGTGTTTGTAAGTAAGTCAGTTACATGCAAAGCGAACCTTCCATAGTAGTTACTGATCACTTCCATCTCTTTAACCACCGTACATACATCCCCTGAAAATTCATGATAGATTCTTTTCATGCTTTCCAAAGGACTGATTTCAGTTCGCCGAATTAAGTCTCTCAATTCTTTTTCACGCTGGGTTAGGTGTCCTGTGATTTGTGTGACTCTAGGTAATTGACGCAACCAGTTCAACAAACCACTGCAAACTTTTATTAATAAAGTTCTATCTTTTACGTTTTCACTGATTAAATAATTCACTTCACATTCTAACTTCTCCATGAATGCTAGCAAACCATCAGAATACTGATGATATTCGTATTGATATTCTTCATAGTCATCGAACATTGTATAAATCTTCTCAGCTTCAACTGCCGAAACGAACATATCATTCCGGTAAAACATCAACTGATCCCACTTGTCACGTAACAGAATGACAAACAATAGTGGAATCAATGGTTTTCTAATGCCAAAAGGTGGTGACTGCATAATATCCACCAGTAAACGCAGATTGCCATCCGGTTTTTCCATGATACAACGCAATAGTCTTTCTCTAAGTTCCTTTAAAATTTCATTTTTCAGCTCTGATAATTCATTAAACTGTATATCGTTATTCTTAATGACTGTAGCATAGATCAAGTAATCAGGACCCTGCCCCTCAATTCCGATATCCTCTTTGTCATAATCCATCAAGACGCCGCTAAGTACCCGATATAATGCTTTTTGTTGCACCCCGTTGACATGCATGCGGTTAACAGCTTCATTCAGTACAAGCGGTGTCTTGGCATAGAGTTCTTCCATAACCTTACTTATATGGTTCTCCAAATCAATCTCGCTATATAGCTGTATTCGCTTACCATTAGTAATCCATATAGGGTCTCTAGAAAAGTCCGTATACTTTTCTAAGAAGTTTGAAATCTGGTATAACAGCTCTTCTTGTAAAATAAGGAGTTCTTCTTCCAGTAGAGCATATTCACTAAGTATTTTTTTGTTTTTCAATACATTTGATACAACCATCTCTTTATCGATTAAAGGCTGAATAACTGAGAATTCAACCGGCACCAAGCTGAACATGAATCTTTTACCTAGAATTTCTTTCGCCTTTTCTAAAGCCGGCTTGAAGTTCTGGATTTTGTCCAATAAAACAAAGTAAATCAAACCATCTGAATCTTTGATTTCGGCCTCGTCTACATGGATATCTCCATTAAGCAGCTCCGCAGCCATCACTATATTGACTTTCATAAACCTCGTCATACTCTTTTGATCGTTATAGCCATTGGCTAAGTAATATTGTTTCCGTAACAGACTTTCCATAAACTCTGTTCTTTTCGCATTATTTAATTTGAGAAACTTTTTGTTTTCTTCTATCACCTCATCTAACAATACGGAACTTCCTTCATGTAATTCCCAAATACTAAGAATTCGGTTATATCGGATAAATTTATATTGAGTTGCTTTTTCGAGCAAGGATTTTACTTGCTCCGATGATATACCAGTAGCGAATGCTATTAATTCAATATCCAGTTTATAGACAGCATTTGAATTACTCAGCTCCCATAATGTTATGAAGCGAAGGACTGAGTAAAGTTGCTCATTTTCTTGATTCTCTACCAGGTTATTAGTGATCTTCTTATAAAGATAAAACGGCTTGAATATTTCATCATCGTAATCATTTCGGAATTTCTGATTAAAGAAGAAATTAAATAAGTTATGAGAGTAGTAATAGTCCTGATTTTTGGCTAGATGATTGAGCAATCCACCTGACTCCTTGCTTTCCAGAAACGTGAATAGTGTTCTTTCATTCTGCCCGAATACTTTCGATATTCTAGGCAGCAAGAAAAGTGCGACTGGGTGAACAGGGAACGATCCTTCTACTACAATTTTCTCGACTTCTTGCTGATTCAGTTCATTGAAGAGGTTGAATTTCCGAATTTCAGCTACACTATTATCGAATTCTTCAACTGAGAATATTGAAGGCTCTACTAACTGGGAGGTATGTTGTTCAGCAATACGGTAAAACGTCGCTGTATCACTCTCTACGAAATATGAATTGAACCGCTTCTCAATCCTCTGAAACTCTGATTTATATTCTTCATTTAACGCCGACATATATTGTGGCATGCTTTTATGGGAAACCAATAGAAAATGCACTAAGTTATCGGATCGGGCGGATAGTTCAGCCAGATCCTGTAGATCTTGCATTGTCCTATAAATTTCTTCTGATTTCAAATTCTGTAGGAAACGTCCGAACTCATCGTAAACAATAAAGACACCAATTTGCTTGTCGCGCAAGATTTCGAGTAAATCCTCCATCTTTTCTAAGAATAATTCGCTATTGTCCACTTTATATATAGCACCTGCTGTTAAATGGCGATAGACCGCTTTGAACCAAGATAGCTCCTGATTCAGCTGATCATCAAGTAGGATATACCATTCCTCTATGGATAAGTTCTTCTCATCTTCTAAAATTTTTAAAAATTTATCATATGTAGAAGGAAACTCTTTTTTCCATTTCATGACGATTGAGTTTATGGAATCAATGTCAGAAGATAAGTTAGATTTAATTCCACTCTTCTCAAAAGCCCTATTAATTGCATTGACAATAGCTTCACTGAACGTCCCTTCATGCCCGGTTAAGGTAATAGGGATATATCGTTTTTCCATTTTAGGTAATTGAGAGATTACGCTATAGATATCTTGATGGACTTTTTCGAACTTGTTGATCAGTTTTCCGATTGCATAATCAGAAACGCTTTTACTAACAACACTTGCAATGATGGACGCTACTAGTGATTTCCCACTACCATAAGGTCCAATCATAATATGCGATTTATTTGACTCGCTATTTACAAAGCCTTCCGCCAAGCCTATCAAGGATTCTGCATGAGATGGAGTTGGAAGATATCTTTCTAGAAAGTCTTTATTACCAATATCGAATTTGATATTCACACTTGTTTTGAATGCCGTTTTTGCTTGCATTTTTTTCAACCTCTCAATTTCATCACTTCGATAAGAAATTCATCTGGATCAACAGCTGGGACTCTAAGCATATCTAAGTTGTTAGTCCGAATAAAAGTTATTGGATATTGCGAATGCAATGTCAATTCATTCAATATATTGACTATCGTCACTCTTGATAAATTGTACACTTTACCCCACATGCCCTCTCCTTCAATTACTTCCTCTATATCGATTTCATATCTGTCATTCATTCGACAGTAATCTAGCAGGGCATATAGCAAGAAGTTGTATTTACCCCTTGGTATTATCGGCTCCTTCTTAAAGATTGTACCATTGCGCTCTTCAAGTAGACCTAGCTTGTATAAAGGACTGAGTGTCACTTCTTCCGGGTCTTCGTTGTTCCCGCCAGCCGTGTACATACGAACTAAGCAATCGGCATCACGTTTGATAGAGTTTACAGATATGACTCTTGCTTCGACGCCCTGTACCCACTGGGATAATTCATGTATGATTTCTTCTTTCGTCATAACAGTTTCTTGATACACATTGAAGAACCAATACCATGTAGAGCTAGGCTCCTTTTCCTTCGCTAGTGAATAATGCAAAAGAGCAGCTGTTTCAAAATGCTGTACTGTTAAGTCTTGTTCTGTTAACCATAATCCTAATGCAGTGAGGTTATATTCCTTTGATTTCCTATCCTCTTCCATAATCCCTGTTGCTTTAACCCAATATCTTAGGGATTGAACCATATTTTTCCCAAGCCCTATTTTTTCAAATGCATCTTTCTCATATAGAAAGGATGGTTGTTTTAGAGTGTTACGGATTGCTTTACTTAGCCAACGATCTCTCAGATAGAAACTTTGATGTTGATTGTATCCCATTTTCCTTCCTCCGATTTACTGGACGTGTAGTCCAGTAGACAATTTCATAAAAATAAAAGAAGTTATCAAAAAATAACTTCATTTATTTTTTCTAATTCTTTGTGAATAGTTTGGTCTATCGACTGTAATTTCTTCAACTCCTAGCTCACTAATCCAATTCAGTAAATTACTGAGCAAAACCTTAATGTCTTTCCTATATAAATTAGGATTATCTACTAAAGCTGCATGTAATTCAGCAGAGAGACGCCCGTAATATGTTTCCTTATCAAAAGCATTAGATAGCCAGGCATAACATTTCAAGCCCTTAAATCTATTTCTTACTAAAGATAAATCAGTAGACTCATCTAAATTCACACCTAGCAGTGCTCTATCTGCGCTGTTCATATCGTATGGTGAGCTACTAGAAGGCAGGTCAGATACCCAAAGTTTATTCGGTATTGACACCACCAAATCCATTAACTCCTTACTCCACTTTAATGGGGTCTTTGTTGAACTAACTTCTGCATTTTTACATTCAAATAACATTTTATCAAATAATGTTGCATCTAATAAAGTTGCATTCTGAAAAAAATCAGCTATCCCTTGATAATCTTCCCATCCTAAATCACCATGACAAACAGTTTCAATATTAGATTGCTCAATAAGTCCAAGACCTGAAAGCGTTACGTTAGCGCTACCTATACAAAATCGTTTTTTATCAAATATAAAGATTTTGGAGTGAAGATCAAAGTCTATATATAATTCCCAATTATTTAATAAGCAGTAATAAAATAAATTGAGATCAGTGCTTCCATGCAATATATCTTCTTTTCTAAACCTAACCAATAATCGTTTACACACTTTTAATGAATTATTTAAATCTGCATCTATTTGTTTCAATGCATTTAATTTGACAAACGCCGAGACAATTAGCAACTCAGTTTCTACAGCTATTAATTCTTTTTTGATATGCGGATATATGTCTGTAGAATGGAAGATTGCGCTCATATTAATCCCGCCTTCTTAAAAACTCCTTTGAATAACGACCCCAATCTTGTCTTACTCCTTGTATATCGTCACGACGCGGACCATCGGGGGTTTCATCCTCATATCTCGCCCACGCAGCCAAAAGTAGTTTTAATCCATCAGAAGCTTTTTCAAGTCTCTTTTTAAGCTGCGGGACACTATTTTCATCATCCCTCTCATCAAGGACTTCAAGTAAATTTTCATAAGCAGGATGTGACTTATTTAAGAGAATATTAATTTTACCGCCTTTTGTCCTTACAGTAAAAAATGCATCGCCCTCAAAGGGTGATTCGATGAAAGAGTACTTGGATTCTTTTGTAACTACTTCTGTAGCAGCTTCTTCTGCACTTTCATTATCTAGTCCACTCTCAACTAAATCCTTTATTATAAGTTCTCTTCTTTTTTCGAGCGGTTGATTCTCATCTGCATCGCTAGTACCATAATAGCCTTTCTGTTTTCGTACTTCGGTAATGTTAGTGGCTTCAGTTTCCACTCTATCGTTTTGATGTCGTTTAAGATTAACTCTACTACCCTGGTTTTGCCCTTTAATAATCTTCCTAAGGTGATTATGCAGTAGACGATTAATATGCTCACATACTTCTATCAAAGGTGCTCTAGGATCACCTTCTTCAGTATATTCTTCAATAATTTCTAATAAAGTAGTCCCTTTATCTTGCTCTTTTTTTATCTCATCCATCATACTTAAAACATCTGTCAAGTTCCTAGCAGACTGCTTATTATTAGAAACACCCATCAGTTCATCTAGAGAAGGAGGGAATTCAATTTCAATCCCCCACCACCGTTCGGTTGGATCATAATTATTAACCAAGCTTAAGTCCATGTCTAATTCGCGACCTGCTCTTAATATAGATATGCCCAAGTTTTTATTAGCATGCTTCCCATGTGGACGGCCTCCAGCGTTTACACCTTCTCTCGCTTCATCTCTAGCATGTGAGGCGCGTACGAATACTTTATGAATGTTACCCTGAAACGGAATATCAAAAATCTTCTCGAAATTATCCTCACCCATATAAGGTTCAAACATAGGCCTATTATTAAATGGTTCGGGGCAACTTGTTTTTGCCATTAAATAAAGCGGATCGTTTGGTAAAGCAAAAGTAGATTCATTTACATTTCGCTCGTCGTTAAAGATAGTAAAGTTAATTTTAATGCTTCCGTCATATAAGAACTTTCGGTACATGCGGCCAATTAATTGTTCGGAATGATTTACTAGCGTTTGTCCTTTTGACCACATCATCCTATCTAAATTAGACCATACGACTAATGTTCCCGACTCACCAAATTCATACCCCTTTTCCTTCCAGAGATCAGGGATTGGAGTAGAAGTCACTTCAGGTATTTCATTTGTCTTTCTCTGTTTGATTTCAGCAATATCCAAAAAGACATGTCCTGCATTTTCAACTCCATTTTGCCAACTCCAAACATCTACACGGGTACATTGGGATATTGATGAAGCCGGAAGACCCATTCCAAATCTACCAATTCCTGTTCTTTGATTCTTATTTAATCTTGTTCCGTTACCAAATTGTAAACAGAGCTTTAAAACATCTCTGTTCATTCCATCGCCATTATCTAATACTGCAAGCTGTTCTATCTTGGCAATACTTCGCTGGCCGGTCGTAGTATTAACTTCTTTACACATTAACTGTACGTAATTCGCATTTGCTTGGATAGAGTTATCTATTAGCTCTGCAACTGCATATGCTGTGTTTTTATAACCATTATCTCTCATTGCTTCAATGGCTAAATGAGCAGGTACATAAGATTTATCTATTAATGTTGTATTTTGATTCATCACCATACATCCTCCCAATTTTCAAAAGCCTCAGAAACAGATCTAAATCCAGGTAATTCCTGATCAACAATTGTAACTATCTCTGCTTCCTCATTTCCTCCTGCGTTTATCCCTCTAATTGCTCTGCCTACCATCTGACTATAAAGAACTAAAGATAAGGTCGGTCTACCAATAATCGCCGCACTCGTCGATGGTGCATCAAAGCCAGTAGTCAATACTCCATAGTTACACAGGACTTTTGGCTTGTCATCATCATTTTTGAAATCATCAATCATTTCTTGCCTTAGTGACTTATCCGTTAATCCAGTTAATGACCTTGAATGCAACCCTTGTGATTCTAAAATAAAAGAGATCATATTGGAGCTTTTAACAGAAGGAGCAAACAAAATTATTCGTTTATGATTCCTAGACAAACGAATAGCTTCGTTTACTATTAAAAGATTTCTTTTTTCATCTTCTGCTAATTTATTGAGTATAGAACTGGAAATGTCTTTAGAAGTCATGATACTCTGTCTCTCAGCTTCAGTTAGGTCAGTATTATTATAAATTAGAGGATAATACACTACCTTAGATAAGTATCCAGCTTCTGTCAGATAATCTACAGGATTAGTGTATCCCTCTACTTCTAACTTCACTTTAGTCCTTGAGAAAAAGTTTGCCAGTCTCAAATCTTCTTCTTTATTATCATATGTTCTTCCAGGCGTAGCACTTAAACCTAATAAAGATTTTTGTTTACCTATCGACATTAGAGTATCTAGTAAAAATTCATAAGTTGGTGCTACTGCCTGGTGAGCTTCATCCATAATAATAAAAGTCGTTTTGTGTGCAAGTTGGGAAATGAATTCTTTACCTCCCTGTGCTTTAAATCTACTTACCATTTTTGGAAGCCCAGCTACAATAAAACCATCCTTTACATCATTCAAGTCTAATTCGGCATCGCCCCAGAATTTATATGTATTTATTTCTCTATTACCTAAATTTCTCCATGCTTTGCTAAACTCTTCTATTGCCTGTATGCATAATTCTTCAGTCGTTGCAAACCAGATTACTACGGTAGGCTCGTTCCTTCGAAGATAATCACATATTACATTCATGGAAGTTCTAGTCTTCCCTGACCCTGTCGGCATGTGAAGTAAAACCCTATTAGGATGCCTTAATAACAAATCACTTGTTTTTTTCGCGGCAACACGCTGGTGTGGGAATAGGCTATAACTCCCTATTACCTTATTCAAAACTTCAACTTTTTCATTTTCTTGCTTGGATAACTTTATATTAAAAAACTCAAAAAGACTTTGTTGTTTTTTAGATCCAAGTCTAAACTTTTCATTTTTAACCTTATTATATATACGACTTATTGGTTCATGTGGTGAATAAAGCCCCAATATTCTTGCTAAAGCCTTTATCTCTGGCTCTTTCATCAAATCTATTAAATCATCTCGATATACTTTTGTAAGCAGCAAAACCTGTGAACTATGTAATCGTAGTATTAATTTCTTAAAGTGACTATTATAAATAGTTTCTTCATTCAGCAATCTTAAAATCCTAACAGTTTGTGTTCCCATCATCTGCTGGATTGTAAATTCATCAGCTCTACTCAGTAAGTTCGATAGCTGCACTAGTATCTCCCCTCAAAATAAATAGTCAAACTACTTACTAGGTCAAAGTTTTTTCTCACGATAAAACAACAATTGGAAATTATTCAAGGAATTATCTCGTAAATGTACCTTTTGATTCTATGTTACCATATTTCATCCAAAATATCACCAAGTTTTTAGGTGTGAAATAATAACGACCACAAAAAATTCCTCATCAAAAATATCTAATTCCAAAATTGATAATCATTCAATTCATCCACCAAATACAACAGCTCTTCCCTCTCACTACGATAGAGCGAAACCTTCTCCAACCGCTCCTCCATATACGCCTGCAACGCAGGATCCGTACAATAAACAAAACACCCCTTCTGCCCCCGTGTCATCAACGTCCTATACGTATTCCGTATAATCGGATCAGCTAACACATGTGCTTTCTCCGGGGCCTCTTTTGCAATTCCTTTAATACCCCTTAATGACTGGTCTGTCTTAGCGCGTTTTGTATAATCCGTGATAATTTGCCCGTTCTCAAAACGCATATCGTCGCCAATAATAACGCCAACGTAGTCAAACTCCAATCCTTGTGCGGTATGGATACAGCCGGCTTCTCTAACTGAAGAATTCTCGATAGCCCAGGTGTTTTCGATGTTCCAACTGATTCCGAAATCATGTTCTGGAATTGTAATGTCGTGATGATTGACGTCCTGACGATTGTTCTTCGGCCATTCCCAGCAATAGCCCGCCATCACACGGGATTTATTGTTTCGTTCATTCAGCTTTTCAATTTCCGCAAGCATCTCATTCGGGTCATCATAAAGTCTAATATCATAATCCATTCCTAAATCGTTCGTATTTGCAGTACTTCTAATTTGTAGCACGTCATCTAGCCATGCGATATACCCGTCAGACCCATCGCAACGGAATTGCGAAGTAAGTGCACAGGAGATAATGTCGGCATTGTATTGTCTGGCGTAGTGTTTGATCATGTCTACACTGCCGATATCACTCAACGTAACCTTTTGATTTTCATCGATAAAGAAGATCGTGAACTTCGAGCCTTTGATTAATTCCTTCACCTGGTTTTCGCCTTTATTACGAAACATACCTGACTTCTCGTTCAATCGATGCGCTTCATCAACAATCAGTACGTCAAATTCGTTCTCATCCACTTCTGTAAAGCTTCCAGATCCTTTAAATAAATTATCAATATGCGTCTTTCTAAAATCGCCTTTAAGCTTTGTGGAGTATATATTCCGTGGTGCTGAGTTCTTTGTGACATACATGGCGACAAGCCCTTGGTCGATTAGTTTGACTAAGAGGTGTATTGCTAGCACAGACTTCCCTGTGCCAGGTCCCCCTTCTACGATCATCACTTGCTTCGTATCTGTTTTAACTGCCTCTATCGCTTTGTGAAATGCCTCTTCAAAGAACACTTTTTGCTCGTCAATCATAATAAACTCCTCATTGCCCTTCAACATATTATTCAGTGCATCTTGAAGAGACTTTGAAGGTCGGATTCTACCATTTTCAATTTGATAGATCAGGTGATTCTGATCGCCTTTTCGAATGTACTTCTTAATAAAAGCTCGAAGTTTTTGTATTTCTCCCTTTGCAAAAACAGGCGCCTTCACTATATGCTCCTTATAATGTGGATCTGTTAGAGGGTCGTTTTCAGTTTTTCGATAGTTATGTAAATATGCACAAGGCTTTAACTGAATTTCTTTTTCTTGCACATTCTCATTAAAATCTTCTATGAGTGCAGCGTACGACCATGCTTGATAAGACGGATGAGTCGTTTCACGATTGGCTTTACCAAGATACGTTCGTACAATGGCATCTCTAGTGGCTACTTTCTCTACCTGTTCCCATTGCTTCAGCTCTACAATAACGACGTGATCTTGACTGCCATCATTGCCGGCAATTAAAAAATCCACTCGTTTAGAAGTGTTCGGAATATTAAACTCAATAGCAACTGATGCGTCATTCGGAATTTCATCATCCTGCATGACATTGGACATTTTTTGCAACGAATTTTCCCAAGAACGAATTTCAGCTTTAGAGGTACGTCCTATTTTCTTTTGATAGGAATTGTAGAGTCGGTCAATAAGTAGTTCATTGACAACATCACCGACAAATTGTTCTTTTGTCGATTCATAAATAATCATGAAAACACCAACTTTTTGTTTTTCTATCATCTAGCAAACACTCTAGTATTTAAGATTCAATTCAATATTATTTAACAACTTACTAATTCCATTGTCTTACAATTCCTCATTTACCGCAAGACTATTTTCCCTAAAGAACAAGAATTCTTGATAGGTTATATATGTATGAAAACTCCCTGTATACGGGTTTTATCTGTGCGGATTAACAATATACATTGTCATAAATTTCCATACCTCGACTCACTCACCAAATCTAATTCTTATCGTTTAATCGAGTAGGAGGGAGTGATTAACTCCCGTCCTCTCACACCACCGTACGTACCGTTCGGTATACGGCGGTTCAATAACTTAAGTACCGACGCTCATACAAGTGATTCAAGTCTTTCAGACCCCACTTGGTGAGCGTTTCTGCTTTGATTGCTTTGTGTAGCGTTTCGCTTTTGGAAATTCTCCAATATCCCTTTCGGGAATTTGCTACCTTCCAAGCTTCGTCATGCCAAATTCCCAGTCTTCGCAACTGACGGTATTTTGTCCATATCTTCTTCCAACGTTTCCATATCAGTTGCCGTAGCCGATGGTTCAGCCATTGTGTCATGGATTTTATAAAACTTTTCATCAAGCCTATTCCATAATAGTTTATCCAGCCTACTGTCACTTGGTTGATTTCTTTGGCAATCTCTTCGAAGCGACCCGGGCGGTTCCGTTTGGTGATTTTCTTTATTTTCGTTTTGAATCGACTCTTCGCGGAGTGATGGGGTCTACAACCCACACCTTTAGATGTGGAATGGAGGCAGAAACCGAGGAACTTGAGTTTTACCGGTGAACCCACCTTGCTCTTTTCTTGGTTTACCGTTAATTTCAAGTCATGTTCAAGAAACTTTGTAATGCTTTCCAGAACACGTTCCCCTGCACGCTTGCTTTTCACATAGATGCAGAAATCATCCGCAAATCGTACGAATTTATGCCCACGTTTTTCAAGTTCTCTATCCAATTGGTTCAAATAGACATTGCTAAGAATCGGGGAAAGTACACCACCTTGCGGAGCACCCTCTTCTGTTGGACTGATAAGTCCATCTTCTAGGATGCCACTCTTTAGAAACTTCCATATCAACTTTAGGACAATCTTGTCATTTATGAACTCCTTTAGATACTCCATCAGCTTCTGATGATTAATGGTATCGAAGTAACTTTTTAAATCACAATCGACTACCACCCTGTAACCTTGTTCATAATATGTGATGGCCTGCTTAATAGCTTGATGTTGGTTCCGTCTTGGACGAAAACCATAGCTTCCCTCTGAAAAATGAGGGTCAATGATTTTACCAATCACCTGATAGATGGCTTGTTGAACCATTCGATCCCGTACACACGGTATGCCGAGTTTTCGCATTGAACCATCTAACTTTGGGATTTCAACACGTTTTACTGGTAGTGGTTCGTACGAACCGTCTTTCAGTTTCCGAATCAGTTGGGTTCGGTATTTGGCTACATGTCCAAATAGCTCATCTACTGTCATTTCATCGACACCGGGCGCCCCTTTATTTGCCTTTACTTTCTTACATGCGTTAAAGAGGTTGTTGATGTCGACTACTTTATCAATCAAATCGATACCATCCTGTCGTTCCATTTCTGTAAAGACAGGACTGCACGCTCCCGCATACTTTTCAGTTTCCAACCTATCCCTTTGCGGCCAGCCATCTGACGATGTTTTCTGTGGTCTTTGCACTGTCTTTACCTCCATTTCATTTCAGAATTGTTATTGTTCAGCCCTTCATCCTAATGGACTACTATGGCTTCTGCTGACTTCTTACAGTTCAACCCGTCATCACTGTCGGGTTTGTTCCTGTGGAATATTCCATTCCTCTTGTCGGGAACCCCTGTAAGACCTCCCCGGGTAAGAGCTATAACCTTCCTCCCATGTAACCGCTGCATTTACTGTATGGAATTCGGGCAGTATTGGACTTCGTTTTGTGTTGCAAACTCGTCCGTTCCAATTCAGCCTTATATGCAGTTTCTGTCCGTCGGTTCGGGATTTTGCCGCCGGCTTCCTTCAGATTCCACCTCACGATGAACACCCTTGCCTTAAGCTAACAGTTCCTACTGCCAAGCCTGTAGTGGACTTTCACCACCAAGTTATAGCCCATGCCGGGCGCACAACAAAAGACACTTTTGAAGCCCAATAAGGAACTCCAAAAGTGTCAACCTGTACTGATTAAATTACTAGCCATATTATTTTGCCACGTCCAGAAACTAAGGATTTCTTCCAATCAATAGTCTTCCATCCAACCCGAGCATATCATCAATTTCTTCATCCGTCAGTGTTGGATTCGATTCATTTAACTCAGCTATCAACAATCTCTCCTCTTCAGGATCTGTTACGATATACCCTTCCTTCATATCTTACACCCCTGTTTACTAGTGTCTTTCCTATATATTTATGAATTCCCTACTTCAGATCATCTAAGTAATCCAAAATATTATTCGCAATGTTGACGGATTGTTTTTTTATCCTTGCTCTTTTTTCGATAAACTTATCCCAATTCGGCTTACCAATAAATTGTTCTGTATCAAGCCTCCATTTTCCACTTCCTTGTAGCGTTTGGTGACCACGGAGTTTTCCATCGGCACAGTATCTGCGAACCATTTGAGGAGTAATTTCTAGAATTCCAGATGCTTCGCGTACCGTAATGAAATCGGGAATATTGAACTGTGTACTGAGAACGTTAAAAGCTTCTATCTTTTCTTGTTCACTTAACGCTTGATAAAGCCTTTCTTTTTCTCTCTCAAGCTCTTCTTGTAGCATCATTATTTTGACGAAATCCTTTGCATTCTGACTCTCCAATGCTTGTTCTTCATTAGGTTGCAGTTTGTATCCATCAAGAATTGCCGGCATAATCTCCATCTCTTTCACCTCCAATATAGAATAAGAAATTTTAAAAATAAGTGATCCCAAAAACCACCTACAAAAAAACCACTTTCAAAGCCCATTTCGGCACTTCAAAAGTGTCTCTATAGTATTCGCAAATCACCAACCCAACGATCCCGTTCTGACCAAGGAAGTACTTGGATCTGGTAGTTCGATAATGAGTTGTAGAACGTCTCGGATATCGGTTGGATGGAGTCATTGCCTAATACAATGAATTGCGAGTTCGGTTTCAACTCTTGTATATCTACAAACGATAACAAAGGTTGCTTGTAGTTATCTGCTTTTGGATTGTTGATAGCTTTAATAATTTTTTCCTTTTTACCCCTTGCGGCGGGAATGACAAAGTCGAAGCTTTGATAGTTGCCCGATTTTCCGGTATAACCGATATCGTCCGAGAAGAACACTTGATTCTCAATAAAATAGTTGGAAACTTCTTCTGCAAAAATGCCGATGACAGTATTTCTTGCAGTCAGCAGCATATCAGAAACGCGCAGAAGGCATTGGATGAGGTTGTTCTGTTTTTTAGGATACTCGGATAGTGACTTGAAGGAGACGGAAAGTTCACCTGTAGCTCGATTATGTGTTACTCCAAAGATGCGAAGCGTCATGTCAAAGAAACTTTTGCGCTTCTGAGAGCTGAAAATATCGATTCCTAGCATTTCCAATTCAGATAGGACGAAGCCATCGTCGGACAGCCTGTATTCTTCCGCTCCGTTCTTCGTGAAAATAAGCTGTAGGAAGTCATGGTGCAAATCAAGGAATGGCGTTGTCACTAAAATAAAGTCTTCATGATCATCAAGCTGCAATTGGTTTTTATTCCAAGTGTCGTAGAGTAACTTCATTTCACTGATCATGGTTGTGTACTCCTTTCTGCTGATTAAAGACAAGTTAAGCACTGAAAAAATGCCTGTGTTCTTCTTTCGTTCATCCTTCGTCTCCATTGCGCTCTTTATTCGTGGATAGTATCTATATTGTGGTAACCTTGATGTAGTTTAAAAATGACCGGACACGACAACGTCCAGTCATTGCAACGGACATACCACTTGACCTGGGGTTGGCCGGTAATAGGGTATTTTCACAGAAAGTAACTACCCTGCTTACTTGGACTTTAGCGGAGGGTGGTTACATTTTTCTATTGGTGGATAGAGCAACAAAAGCTACGAGTTTAGTCTTTACTCCCTCTCCAAAATACTATAGCGAGTTATAGCTTTGTTCTTTGTTCCTGGGACAAAGTCAATCTTTGCTGTTTCTCCCTCTTCCAAGATTTCAAGTTTTCTCTTTACCCTCTCTAAATCTTTTACAACCAGGTTTTCAAATTTATATTGAATGTTAAGATTAATACTTACACCGAATAGCTTAATAACTTTCTCCTCTTGTCCCGATATCATAAAAGGTTTTCCTCTTACATCACTTATTAATTTTTCCAATGCCTCCTTATTATCAATAATAGCGTTTAGGTTTTCTATTTTAGTTATTACCTCTTTATCTTCAATAATAGACTTTAGTATTTGTATCATTTCAAAGTCTTGCTCATATATTATTTCTGACAATTTAAATTCAACGTCTAACTCATCTTGAATCTGCTTCAGATCTTTAAGCAGTGATATCCTATCATCAACCTCTGAAAAGTCTTCCGGTTTATCTAAATGAAGGTTTTCTGACGAAAAAAACACTTTATTTTTCTCTATATCAATGAATTTCATTTTTGAACTTAAACCAGCATACTTCATGAATTCCAAGAAGATTTTTTCTGCACTTAACTTACCTTCAAAGTTTTCTCTAATTTGAATGTTAAATTTAGAGTTCTTTACAACTGAAGAGTTATCATCAAAAAAACTTGAAATAGGGATTGTTAAAACTAATTGTATTGGAGAGTTTTTTTGAAAGCTATTGCTTATTTCGAGCTTATTTCCACTCTTATCTATATTTGTAACTCTTAGTTCAAGGTAATCAATAATAACTATGTCTGTTTCTTCAGTCATTACTAATTTAGCTTTAACGGGGGAAGGAAGCTCTTTTGGGATTATAAACCATTCTCCATCCTTTATTGCCTGCTGTTCAAGAGAGATTGAATCTTGGATAAGTTGTTCACCAATCCATGTTTCAATATATTTCACATCTATACTGACCTTTTCTTGTAGAAAGTGTTTTCGTGTTAAAAATTCTTCAATAGTTTCATTATTGTTAAAATCCGGATCTGTGATTGATAGTTTACCTTTGAATTTCAGAGGATATTTCTTAGCAGCTATTTCATTTACTGGAGTATGCTTAAAAGCAATCTTCGAACCAATTTTCACTTGATTATACGTATAATGTGGATACATAGGATGTAATGTCTCTGTCTTTTTGTTGACCTCCGAAAGCAACTCAACCACTTCTTCAAGTTTCCCATTTTTAATTAAGTAAGACATATATTCGACTGGATTATTAATAATAGTCACGTTATTATTGCTTGAATTAATCATAGCCACTTGATTAGCACCGTTAATTTGGTTTATCCCTTTTTCTCTCTTTTTCATCCGAAGTCACTCCAATTCTTATTGAGTTATTTTTGGATTTCATCAATGCAATCTGATTGCTACCCTTTTCTTGAATAATACCTGTGTTTTTATTTCTATTTTTCACAACCAATTTATATGTCGCTAGCCCCATTATCACACCTGCAATTATACTTGCCAAAATACCAATCAACAGATTTGTAAACATTATTAACACCCCTTTAAGTATTTTTGTAACTATTCTATATCCAAATTAGTTAAGACTCTTTCTTAATATCCAAGTATGAATTACATTTATTAGCGTTCTAATATAATTATAATCTATATTCTGCAATAAATCTCATAATTCTCCTTTTATTGTTTATAGCTTGTGAGGGGCTTTGGTTTTGACTGGCTTTACGTTCGTCCGCACGCACCAGCGAAGTGCTGTTCGTGCAGGAAGCCTTCGTCAGGAATGTTGCTTCGGGCCGCGAAGGAGAATAGGCTGAATTTATGCTGGTATGTCATTTTGGGGATCGGTGGACGGATTTGCTAGTTGTGGATGAGGTCGGCTACCGTGGAAGTTGTTGTTGAAGACAGGTAGCGGGCTGGATGCGATTGAAGCGTATCACGGCGGGGAATATTTCAATCGAAGACAGGAGGTTGTGCCTAATTATGTTGCTACCGATCTGAATGAGAATGTTGATTGGTGTTGCTGCTTCGATAAGAAGAAAGAAAGAAAGAAAGAAAGAAAGAAAGAAAGAAAGAAAGAAAGAAAGAAAACAAAAACGCTCAGATTTGAATACATCTGGCGTTTTTTAATGCCTAGCGCCCCCCTGCCGTCAGGCTTATTATGCATGCATGCTTGGCAGCCCCACCTCCCCCACCCAACAAGGAAACTCTACCATCTTCCGCTTCATATCCCGTATCACCCGGTGCTTCCTCGTCTCCTCGCAATACAACGACGTATCCATTTCATGCGGGGCTTCACTAATACGCTCGGCACGGTAGCCGTACATCTTGTAGTGTTGCGCTCTGGCTTCGTCTTCTGCATGTGCCAAGTACAGGGCGTGCCGTTTTTGACCCATGGGAATCGTGAACAGCTTAACCGTGCACAGTTGCAAGTAGTTTGCATCCCTCCAATTCCTGATGATGTCGTAGTCAAGGAAGGGGTATGGTAGGCTGCTTGATGGGTCGTCGAGTTGGACGAGCCCTTTTTGGAGGGCGTAGTAGATGGCGTGTGCGACGAAAGAACCGTCGAGTTTGATGGCGTCCTCGAGTTCTTCTTTGATCGTACGTTTAGGCATTGCCGATGACCTCCCCTGTGAATTTGTTGTACATGGCGACGGCGGTGCCGACCGGGCCGTTGCGGTTTTTGGAGACGATGAGTTCCATTGTTAGGTCGTTTTCCTTCTTCGAGTAGTAGGCGTCGCGGTACAGGAAGACGATGACGTCAGCGTCTTCTTCGATGGAGCCCGATTCGCGCAAGTCAGACATGAGTGGGCGTTTGTCGTGTCGTTGTTCGACGGCGCGGCTGAGCTGGGCGAGTGTGATGACGGGACAATTGAATTCGCGCGCCATCGCTTTTAAGTCTTTCGTAATTTTGGACACTTGCAAGTGCATGCTGCTGCTTTTGTCCTCCGAATGAATTAACGTCAAGTAGTCGATGAAGATGATCGGTTTCTTGTCCGGGTACGTATGGATCATTTTGCGGACGTTCATGCGGATTTCAGCAACGGTCTGTTTGCTGCGGTCGAAGAAGTGCATGTTCGATTCCGCAAGTCGGCCGACGGTGCGAGGCCAGTCGTTTTTCTGTTTGTCGTTCAACATCGTGTAGGGATCGCGCATACGAATGCGTGAAAAACGACCGGTTGACGCAAGCAGGCGATCTCGTAAACTCGTTGCGGACATTTCAAGCGAAAAGATGAGCGGCAGCCGGTTTGTCCAGCCGGCGTGCTTTGCGATATGCAGCATAATATCCGATTTCCCCATGCTTGGCCGTGCCGCGATAATCGTCAGCTCACCGTCTTTGAAGCCGTCCGTCATCGTATCGAGCGCCCCGATTCCGGCTTTTGCCCCTTCTGCTATCTCTTTTTTGATGTACGGGTCCTCATAGACGTCCGCTAGCAAGGCACTCAAAGAGGCATAATCGGTCACGCGGTTATCAAGTAGTGCGTCCAATCCATTCATAATGCGGTCGATCGGCCAGTTTTCTTGCATGGCGATGTGCAGCACATTGCGCGTTTCCCGTTCCCGCCATGCATCGAGCATGACAGTCACATGGTCGTCAAACGTTGGAAGGTGCGCATAGTCCGCTAACTCTCGGACGTAGTTTGCCCCTCCGATGTCTTGCGGGTGGAACGTCGTCAACAACGTGATGAAGTCGACCCCCTTTCCACTCGCCCGCAGCTCCTTCATCGACTGGAAAATAATCTTATGGACAGGATCTGCGAAGTGCGAGACCGACAAGTTCGCATCCGTAATGAGGTAGTTTTCTTTCATCATCGAGCCCAGTACCGCTTTTTCTGCCATCATAGCGCTTCCCCCTTCGTCAAATCGAGCTGGTATTCCTGCACTGGATTCGCATACGCGAAAGGTTTTATTCTTAAGTTCTTATAATGCTTATAGTTCTTCTTAGTTGTTACTTGCTTGTTAGTGCTTTGTTGCTCGATTGTTGCTTGCCTTGTTTTTCCTTTGCCGTTTTGCTGGTAAACGTCCCAATTGGTAATGGTTATGAGCCGATTTTGGTTTGTTGATTCGTTTGTTAGAAATCCGTATTTTTCAAAACGCTTTAACGCCGTCCGAAGTTGTTGGATACTGATATGTCTGCCGCATATATCTTTCAATGACGCCAGCGACGTAATGACTTGTCCCGATTGCGCTGTATACACTTTGCCATTCCATTCCCATTGCTTCTCTTCAAAATTGACGATCGAAAGCAACGTGATGAGCACAGTGTGTTGATGAGGCTTCGCATCTCTCCAAATCGGTTTATAGATCAGCTTCCGATATACTTTAAACCATCCTTTTTCCATTTCCCTTTCCATTTCCATTCCATTCTCCACCTTTACTTTTATGATCATAGCTCTCACACATTACATAGACGCGGAATGTATAAAAGGATACAAAAAATAAAAAAGAATTTTTTTTGCTTGGGAGAAATGCTTGCGGATGTTTGGCATACGGTACTTCACACGTGCGCTGCGGTCGTTTTGTTGTACAATTTTTTTCGTGTCGTAGCTGCCGTGCGTTTGTTTTTTCCATCGCGATTCAAAGAAAAAACGCACGAAAATTTTGCCCGCAAAAACAGTTCCATCGGCCTACCCTTTGTACAAAAAAAGTAATTTACGATACGGTTTTCTGCGTGCTACAATATATTGAATTTACTTCCAAAAGGATGTGTGAACCGGACGAGAGAGGACCGTTATTAGCTGTATATAAATTGCCCGAGTACGTTTTTGTTTTACAAAGTAAACAATTAAGAGGTGTTGGAAGTTGATAGCGGAGAATAGAGAGCAGACGATTTTCGGTCATGTTGGCAAGAAGATCGTGACAGATAGAGAGATTGACATTATTGCAAGAATCGATGAGCCGTTGGTTGTTGTGTTAGGGAATATGTTGAGTGAGGAAGAGTGTGATGAACTGATTCGTTTGTCGGCGGATGGGTTGAAGCGTTCTAAGATTGGAACGACACGCGAGGAGAATGAGGTCCGGACGAGTAGTAGCACGTTCATTGACGAGACGGAAAATGTCGTTGTTGCACGAATTGAAAAGCGCATTGAAGCGGTGATGAATATCCCGATTGCGCATGGTGAGGGGCTGCAGATCCTTCGGTATACGCCGGGGCAGCAGTATAAGGCGCATCATGATTTCTTTTCGGCGAAGAGCAACGTGACGAATAATCGGATTAGTACGCTTGTGATGTATTTGAATGATGTGGAGCAAGGCGGCGAGACGTTTTTCCCGCATTTGAATTTTTCGGTTGCGCCGCGCAAAGGGATGGCGGTGTACTTCGAGTATTTCTACAATGATCCGGCGTTGAATGATTTGACGTTGCACGGCGGTGCGCCTGTGGAGATCGGCGAGAAGTGGGTTGCGACGCAGTGGATGCGGAAGCAGCGCGTGCGGTAAGTAAGGTGCTTTGAGGTTGCTTTTGCGCTGTGCTTGGTTGCGCGGTTGAATAGGGTATTTTGCGGGATTGTTACGGATGAAGGTATGTTATTTCACTGGAATGTTGTGGAGTGACTTTGAATGTGTGTTTATGATGTGGGGAGTTGCTTTTTTACGGGGTGCGCGTCGTTAAAGATGGTTTCTTGACGCGGGAGGCTCCTTTTTCACGGATCGCGCGTCATTAAACGTGACTTATCGACGCGGGAAGCTCCTTTTTCACGGATTGCGCGTCATTAAACATGACTTATCGACGCGGGAGACTCCAATTTACGGTTTCGAGCGTCATTAAGCATGACTTATCGACGCGGGAGACTCCTATCTTGCGCAGATATCATTTATAAAACAGGCAAGCCGCATATCACACGGCTTGCCTGTTTTACTTATTTATCTAGTACTGGATTACATGGCACCTTTATTAATTATACATTTATAACATCAGGCATTTCATTCAGACTCCACTAAAATCTCTTCAACATGCGTCACTGCATAGTCTTCATTTACGCCAACTTTGTAAGTTAGCACATCGCCTGTCTTTTTCACTTCAATTTGGATAGCATAGTATTCTTCATCAGGTAGATACTCAACTTGTTTTCTATCCAATCTATCCACGTTCACCTCATACTTTTCACTGACAGTTAATAGGACATGATGATAGGCTGCTGCCTTTTGTTGTTGGCGGTGGAAATGATGATGGCTAATAAATAATACCGTTAGGCACAGCAGAATGTTGACGATTAGTATGATTTTTTTCATCGATCCTCTCATCGCTCCTCGGATTGCTGTTTACGATGTTCTTTTGTTTGATCATAAAAATGAGAAACAAGATGGGCATTTGCCATCCTGACTTCACTGGCAAACTCCTCTTTTGTGACGTTCGATTGCAGGGTGATCTCATAAACGCCCATACCTCTCCTATACGTTACGTCAAGTAGCTCTAGTTCTCCTTCATCCAGTCCATATTTGTCGGCTGTGTATTGTAAAGCGTACGTAGAAGCAATTGTACTTCGGGCATGATTTTTGATGTAACTGTAGCCGCTTATGCACACGATTAGACAAATCAACACGTTGTAAATGATGAATCTTTTCAATCTTATTGTCCTCACTCCTCCGTTTGTTCAATCGATTCGTCACCAAGGGCTTCTTGTTGTAAAAAAGCGTCGTAGTTCATAAAGAATGTTGAAATCTGACCGCGTTTTAGGATTTCATCTACACCGAAGTTTGCTAAGGTTTGATTGAACGGATCATAGCCCTGGGAAATGTTTGCTTCGTACATGAAAGCTACTGATTCCTCAACAGTTATGGCCGGATTCCCGAAATGCAGTGCAGCGAGTATTTGTGCCATTTTCCCTCGCGTAATCGGGGCGTTTGCCGGTTTTACATGAGCAAGACTTCCTGCAACTGGCAGGTTATAATGCGCAGCTAGTTGATACGGTACGGCCGCCCAAAAGTTGGATGTCGGCGCAGTCATTGCGAGCTCTTCGGGTTTTGCATAGCGGAATAATATCGTTAAAAATTGCGCTTCGGTCAAGTCGTCCATTGGCTTTAAATACTTTCGCTCATTGACAACGTTGCCGGCAATGAGCCCATTATTGACAGCCCACAAGGTCGGTTCGGACCAATAAGCCCCCTCTTTATAATCGGTGAATCCTTGAACGGTATATTCTTTTGTATGCTGTTTCTTAATCCATTTATTCCCCTTATCCGTCTTAATCACATACCAATCCGCTTTTTCTCCGACGGCTGAAACTCTTTGAGGTTGGATGGTTTGTTTCGTTGGTTTGAACGGTTGCGCATACAAAGTTATCGGTTTGAGCAAATCGACTTGGACATCGCGCAATTGGACGAGTGGTTGTTTGTTGAACCACAGTTGACGACTCTCCATTGCCGCATACATTGGCACTGCTGCGTTCTGCTTCCAAATCCTATCAAACTCTTGAAGGGGAACGTTCGTCTGTCCGGCAAACTTGCCGACTTCCGGCGTCAATGCCGGCTTGTCGTACCGATACATGAACCAATCCGTCAATGAGCCGGTTGCACGATTTTGTGCGAACATGAGCGAATAGCCGGTCATGCTTGCGACTTTATTGCTAATGACGCGGTCGCGTTGTTTATTTTTATAATCAATTTTATAATCCCAAAACAATACTTCGCCCGAACTATGATAGTCCAAAATCATTTCAGGATTCACTTCATCCACCACTTTCATGACAGTTTTTACTTCAGCAATTTGTCCAGGCTTCGTACCTTTGTGATTGCGCCATGAAGGTTTTGTCGGACTGTTTTGGATGCGCTTCCAGTCAACGTCATAGTTTCGATTCGGATCGATGCCTTGTGCATTTGCTTTCCAACGCGTAAAGTCTTTGCTCCCATCGTTCATGCGAAGTAGTTTCGGATGGTCTTTCTTCGGGAAAGCAGCTAACCCTTTTTGCTGCAATGTCACGCCATCGGGATTGACCATCGGCATGAACCAAATCGTTGTCTCGTCGAGTACTTTTTTGACGTCATATCCTTGAATGGATTGGTTCGTTTCATAAGCTGTCACGTATTTATTCGCCATGTGCATCGTTAAAATGGTCGTCATCCATTCCCTCGCATGTTGAGCGCCGGTAACGAGAAGTGTAGATTCACCTTTTCCGATTTTCATTGCCCAGATGTCTCTCCCATACGCCGTCTTGCCGACAGAATGATAGGAGACTAAGTCGGGATAATCCTTCGCCAGCTGTTGAATATCTTTCGTCAGTTTTTCATATGTATACACTTGTTTTGGTGTGTTAATAAAGTACGTTGACTGTGCATATGTAACACTACTAAATTGTACGAGACATAAAGAAATGACGAGCAAACTTGCAATTAATCTTCTCCACACAATGAATCTCCCCCATGCTGCTTGTTAGGTATATTTTAGCAGTTAATAGGAAGAAAGCATATAGATTTCTTAATAGTAAAAAAACATTTATTATGTCAGAGAGCCATGCTTCAATTCTATTTTTTATAATGGAAGTAATTCACTATGAATTAACAGATTCTCTTTAAAAAGAGTTCTATTCATACATAAAAAAACATCCACCCTATAGGAGCCGAGGCTCAAGGATGAATGTTTCTTATAGTAAATACAGTTTCAAGGAATTGTGTGCCGCGTGCCTTTTATTCGAAAATCCCCTACATCTAGGTTGAGTACTTCGTTCTGATTATAACTTTCTATTTCATGTTTTCTACAAAATCATGTAGTTTTTCTAAGGTAAGCAGGTGATGATTGCAATTGTCTGCATCCTTGCAAATATAGTTCCCTTTTTTCGTGTATGTGCCGATTGCTTCCCCTTTTGTTTTCGTCATAAAAAGGATGACAGTAGTGAGACGGTTGCAAATCGCACATATTTGTTTGATCTGAGACTCTTCGTAAGTACCTGCAAGTCCTATCAAGCCCTTGTTGGCAGGCGCGACAATGTATCTCTTTTTCGTGCCGATATCGTCAAAACTGAGATACGTCATTTTTGTGTAGTCCAAGCCTTCTTTAGGCATTTTCAACTTTTTCACTTTCGGAAAGAGCTTTTTCATACGCTGTTCCGAAGGTTCATTGAACGGGATAATATACGGCTCTAGCTCCAGAAGAAATTGTTCCGCTGTTTCTTTTTCCGCTATGTTCTCCATACGGTACAACATTTCTTTTTGTTCATTCGATAACTCTGTAAACAATTCATCTACTCTCTCAATGGAGAGCGATTCGAGAGCACCAATAACGTGTTGATCATTCACGGTTGCATGGCCATACACGAGTTGATGGACTTGTCGTTTAATAAAATTATATTGGTCGTTTCGTATAAAACGTTCGTTAGTCATCATGTCAGCTCCTTCGTATTTGTGGGTTGCAAACAATGCGCAAAGCCACAATTGTAGAAATGGAGAAGCTTCTTTCGCAAGCGATTAGTCTTTCATTCGCCCCATGCAAAGTATCGCCACTTCAGAAATCGGCTTTGCATGAGTCTTTTTAGAAGCTGGCAATGCCATTAAAATTGCCATCTTCACAACACCTCCTACTGTAATACGCCAATAATCATACCGCTTTCTGTATTTCAAAACAAGAATTATTACAGTGACTGTGTCCGATTAAATATAGTCAATAGAATTGTATATGAATAATAAGACAAACATTTAGTTTAATAAGCCTCGAGCCCTATTTGAGAATCATCCCCAGGCCCATTACCAGAAAATCACTAGTGCTATAAGATAATAATATCCAATACTTGGATCAGATTGTTTAAGTAAATGATTGGGAGTTAGTGTATGAAAATACGGCAATTAAGGAGGAATTTAATTGAAACAGGAAAAAGCGAAAGTTCTTGTACTTGGGAGTTTTCATATGGCTGAATATGAGGGGCTAGATTCAGAAAAAAGACAAAGTGAAATAGAGGAATTAGTGTCCAAACTGGAAAGGTTTAACCCGACAAAGATTGCAGTTGAAATGGTTCCAGAGGATAGTGAATCATTTAACGAAGAATTTAATCAATATAAACTAGGTACATACAAACTACCTATGAATGAAATATACCAAGTCGCTTTTCGGTTAGGATTAAAGCTTGATCATGAACAGATTTATCCGACTGATTGGATGGGCGATGCAAATATGAGTTATGGGGAAGTTGTGAAGTGGGCGGAAGAAAATCAACCAGAACTTCTAAAGGAAATATATGAAGAGCTCGTGGCCCCTGAATTGTCGGATGATAAAAGTGTAATAGACTACTACAAAGAACTAAACGATTCCGCCATAGTTAACAATGTACAAAAACTTCATTTGAATATTGCACGCATTGGCGATTTAGATAATTATATTGGTATGAACTGGTTAAGTTGGTGGTATAAAAGAAATCTAATAATGTTTGCAAATTTAACCCGTCTTATTGATTCTGAAGAAGATCGTATTTTATTCCTTGTAGGTGTGGGGCACTCTTCGATTGTTACAAATTTTATGGAAGAAAGCGAACTTTGCGAGGTTGTCCAACCTCTTAGTTATCTGTCCTGAGTTAAACGGATAAATCAGAACTAGGCGTGATTGTTTACAGACGTTTATTCAACTAACGGGTGCGTTGAAGGAAGAACGTAGATCGTCATTTGACGGTCTTTTTCCGTGTGAAAAGCTGACTAGACTGCAGAGCGAAAACGTAAGGATTTTCAGATTGTTAGACACTCCTCATTCATGAATCGACACCCTCGTTATTATACTTGTGTTTAACGATAACATAAACATCCTAATCAGCAATGTATTACAACTCCTATTGCTGTCCGCTCGCTAATTGTTGAGTCTCTCGTTCAATCTAAATCCATACATAATTCGGCACAACCGCGCTGTTGATATTCGCGGCAAGCAAGCGTATATTTACTAAATCAGTAATTTAGTAAATTAGTAAATCAGTAAGGAGGAATTTGTATGAAAATACCGACTCATTTGAAGCATAAACCGGTGATTATTGCGGAGAATTATGCGAATATTGATGGTCGTACGGCTTATAAGACAGATGCTCAAGGCTTGTCGCTTGGATTGGCACAGTGGAATGACCGTGGGAAAGTGGATATTTCCGCGAAGGTGTGGCGTCATACAGGTGGAAAGTGGTCCCGCCAGTCAGAGGAGTTGCCGCTGCATCGTGTACTCGATCTTGCCATTTTGGTATGTGAGGCACAGCTGTATTTTAAGGATGCTTATCGTTATGAAGATTTGTATGATTCTGAAAACCCGGTCGTAAAGCGTGTCGGGTTGCAAGGTGATGCGATGACAGTCGAAGTTTGCACGGAAAATGATCAGATTAAAGAAGACATTCAATTGTTCAACCAAGCGTTGAGTGATGATGGTGAATTGATCGGCGAGCGTTTGCGTACGCTGTCACGCGTATTGAAGGAAATGGGCTATTAATTAAAAACGGAAGAGGAAACGATTATGAACGAAGCTCTAGTACGTGATGAAAAAGCGTTGCAGAAAGCCTTTATTAGCTTTCTACTGCCCATCATGTTTGCGAATATTTTACAGTCCCTTGGACAGATTTTCGGGATGTTTTTAGTCGGGAGACATTTAGGAGTGGATGCGTTAGCAGCGATTTCCGCTTTCTTTCCATTCTTCTTTTTCCTAATGGCCTTTGCAATCGGCATTGGCTCAGGGAGTTCGATATTGGTCGGGCAAACATATGGCGCTGGCAATATTGAGAAGATGAAACAAGTCGTCGGTGTGACGTTAGCTGCAACGACAATTTTATCCGTTGTCGTTGCAATTTTTGGTGGTCTCTTCATTGAAACGATTTTACGCATTATGCAAACACCAGAAAATATATTTGCCCAAAGTGTTTCTTATGCACGCATTTTATTTTTCACGTTACCTATTATGTTTCTCTATATGGTATACACGACGTTCTTACGAGGGGTTGGCGATTCAAAGACGCCGTTCATATTCCTTGTGATTAGTGTCGTAGCGAACATCGCTTTCCTACCTGTTCTCATGTTCGGATGGTTTGGCATACCAAGTTTAGGCTTGAACGGTGCTGCGTATGCATCTGTGTTGTCAAACTTCGTTACACTTGTTTTACTCCTGCTCTATTTGCATAAAAAGAAACACAGTTTACGATTGGATAAAACCGTCTTACAACACTTCAATTTGAAGAAAGACATTCTCTCTTCCCTTTTGAAACTTGCCATCCCAGCGAGCATCAGCATGGTTGCAATTTCAGTTGCGGAAATCGCAATAATCGGATTTGTAAACGTCTATGGCTCGAGTGCGACAGCGGCATATGGAGTCGTCAATCAGATTGGCGGATACGCTCAAATGCCGGCGATGAGTATTGCGATTGCCACATCCGTTTTCGTGGCGCAAGCTCTCGGTGCGAGTTCGACAGAAATGATTCAAAAGATCCGCCAGATCGGCGTGCGCCTGAATTATGTGCTTGGGGGCATTATCATCCTCATCATGTATCTGTTTGCACAACCGATTTTAGGTCTATTCATCGACCATGCCGAAACGCTAGCCATTGCAAAAGACTATTTATTCATCACATTTTGGAGTTATCTCATTTTCGGACATATGCAAACGGTCACTGCGACGATGCGCGCAACCGGAGTCGTTTTTTGGCCGACCGTCTTTTTAGTACTCACCATTTGGGCATGCGAAGTACCAATCGCCTACTTCCTATCGCACCATACTGCCCTTGAGTTGAACGGGGTTTGGGTTTCTTATTCGGTCGCCTTCTGCGTGAATTTCACCGCGCAGTATATTTATTTTCAAACGAAATGGAACAAGAAGACGTTACAAGTTATGTTGCGAGACTAAAAGGAACTGCCTGCGCCAAATTACAATTGGTGGCAGGCAGTTTTATTGAATGAATCAAATGAGGTCGTGGGGCTAATGGTGATTAGTTGGACGCCTATGATTCCAACTCTGATACAAGCAACTTTTCATAACTAAAAAACACAAAATGCGCCCATGCACATTTTGTGTTTTTAGTTATCTGATTATCGAATTGTTTTCATTGCATTCGTCCAAGGAATCACTTGGTCTAACATTTGGTTAACGGAAGCCGCTTGTACTGCTGCAGGTTTGAAGTCTGTTCCGTTTTCAAAGTCTGTGAACAATGAAAGTGCTGGATGTACACGAACATGCGCAACTAGCAATTCACTCAAAATGCCGCGTAGGTGCTCTGCCGCACGTGCGCCACCGACTGAACCGTATGAAACGATCCCCGCCGCTTTGTTGTTCCATTCTTCACGCAAGTAATCCAAAGCATTTTTCAACGCGCCTGTAATAGAATGATTGTATTCTTGAACGATGAATACGAAACCGTCTTGTTTTGAGACGATGTCCGACCATGCAGCTGCACCAGATGCGTCACCTGCTTCACCTAAAAGTGGTAATTTATAATCTGCGATATCAATAATTGTATAGTTTGCATCTCCGCGTTTATCTGCTAATTCTTTAACCCATGCGCCTACTTGTGGACTTACGCGCCCTTCACGTGTTGATCCTAAAATAATACCTATATTTGGTTTTGTCATTGTTGTTTCCTCCTTATTTTGTGTTCCGAATAATTTACTTAAAAAACCCATTTGCTTCTAATTCACCTCCTTAAAAGTACTCTTTTTCAATTGTAAGTGTGCTTCGAACTGTGTCGATTGGTCGTACCGATGCCTCAATTTGTGCCCGCTTCCCTTCCAGGAATGGCGGTAATGATAAGCTTTCGCCAACTGTTTCGTACGGCTCATCTCCCATGAAGCCAGGGCCGTCCGTTGCCCATTCGAACAAAATGCCAGGTGCAACGCGGACATAGATGGATTCGAAAAAGAAACGATCGACGTAGCCTGATGTTGGGAAGCCTAACTTTCGCATACGTGCATTCCACTCGTCCAACACACTTGCATCTTCCACACGGAATGCCGCATGATGTACGGTTCCGAATCCTTGTTGTCCATTCGGTAGCAACGTGTTATGTTCCACAATGACTTGTGCACCATTTCCACCTTCTCCGACTTCAAACAAATGCAGCGAGCCCTCTTTAGCGATTTCTCTAAATTCCAACGCCGTTTCAAGTACTTTTTTAAAGTAATCAAAATCCGCAATGCGTACGTGGATCGGTCCTAAACCAGTAATCGCAAATTCTAAAGGAACCGGACCATTTTGCCATGGCGTCCCCGCGGCGACTCCTTCGTTCTTCTCATCCGAAATCAACATATACTGTTGCTCATCAAAGTCGACAAATGAAATCGTCTTCTTGCCGAACACTTCTTGAATTCCTTTATTCTTCACGCCATATTTTTCAAAACGCTTCAACCAATAATCCAATGCTGCATCCGACGGTACACGGAATGCCGTTTTGTAGATCTCATTTGTTCCATGCGTTCCTTTAGGGATGCCCGGAAAATCGAAAAATGTCATATCGGTACCCGCAGACCCTTTATCATCCGCAAAGAATAAATGATACGTCTGGATATCGTCTTGATTAACCGTCTTTTTCACTAGGCGCATCCCTAATGTATAGGTGAAAAAATCATAATTTTTTTCCGCGCTGCTCGTAATGGCAGTGACATGGTGAATCCCTTTGATACCTTTCATTTGTCCTCTCTCCTTTATAATATGAAATTATCTCGAATTCTAGATATATGAGTAAAAAAATTTAACAAATGTAAAATCCATGATGTCTGACAGAATTAGTATGTTCACTTGCAGAAGGAACTCAAGAATGTCTTGAATTCGAGATAATAATAACATACGTCATCAAAGATTACAATCGTTTAGTTCGATTTTCTTTTTGGAGTTATTTTCTAGTCATCCTATGCAGACGGTCGCAGTGATAGTTGTTATTGGTATTTTATTTAATGTACCGTTGGTGAATGAATTCGGTGTGAGCGGGACATTAAACGTCCTTTATTGTATCGTTAGCGAGGAAAATCGACGCCAGCGGGACATTAAACGTGCTTTAATGTACCATTAGCGAAGCAAATCGATGCCAGCGGGACATTAAACGTGCTTTAATGTACCATTAGCGAAGCAAATCGATGCCAGCGGGACATTAAACGTCCTTTATTGTACCGTTAGTGAAGAAATTCGAGGAGAGCGGGACATTAAACGTGCTTTATTGTACCGTTAGCGAGGAAAATCGATGCCAGCAGTACATTAAACGTGCTTTAATGTACCGTTAGTGAAGAAATTCGAGGAGAGCGGGACATTAACCATGCTTTAATGTACCAGGGCTGGTTCATTAAAGACTCGGAAGGAAAAAGGGATAAAGGAAGCGAACTATATCATATACCGAATTGATTAAAGGAGAGAAGGCTTTGAGTAAATCATTTATTGAACAAGTTCATTATATTAGAATTCCTGTAAAGGATTTGGAACTATCTGCACAATGGTATAGAAATGTTTTAGGGCTCCAGTTACTAAATCAGACTGAGGAACGTGCAATAATAAAAGTAAATGAAGGACCTTTTTTACTTATCTTAGTTCCTACCGAGGATGAAACGTTTGCACATTTTACAATTAATAACGAACAAGAATTTAGCATTGGCTTCACAAGTCCAGAATTACCAGAATTTCATCAACACTTAAAGGATCATCAAGTTAAGGTCGAGGATATAAAAGAAGATAATGGTCATGCCTTTTTCCATTTTTACGACCCAAATGGTAATAAACTACAAGTACACTGGTAACCTTGTTTCATAAACGGAATAAGAACGGGAACGTCCAAATTAGACGTTCCCTTATTTTCCGCCTAAAAAACAACAATGCAAATAAATGGTGCGGCTTGTAGACGCATGCCCCCTGTTTACTGAAGAACCAAAGTTCTTACCCGCGCTCGTACTGTCTGATTGCCTCATTTCAGTGATTTGACGCACGTTCATTCAAAAATTGCGCTCCTAAAAAAATGACCGCACAATCGTTAGCAGAGACGGAAGCTGACAATGGTTCGGAGTGATAGTCAACTTTCTCTTTTCTCCATGCTTTCAATTCTTTTAGTCAATTGTTCAATTTGCTTTTGCATGGATTCAATTTGTTTTGTTTGTTCGTCTGGATATGGTGATTCTTGTGCGCTTTGGCTTTCCGCTTGTTGAAGCGCCATGCCCGCCGCGATTACAGAAAGTCCATCTCCTAATGCGGACAGGACCGAACCGAGAAACGCTATTCTCGCCGCATACACTTCAGAGGAAACAGGAGACTGGTCTTGTTGCTGTTTATGTCCATCATCCATCCATTCACTTCCTTTATGCCATTGCTATGCTCATTTATTAGTAGCCTACGAAAGTCCGATTAGAAATGTGCATTTTATGAATGGCAATTTACTAAAAGACGTGAACACGTATAAGGATTGATGAAATCAGTCCGTTCATCCAAGTCCCTTTTTTAATGCAATGTCATCTTCATCCCTTCATGAGATGCTTGAAACCCTAATCGTTCATAAAAACGGATGGCGTCTTTCCGCTCTTTATCCGTTGTTAACTGGATCAGATGGCAACCGCGATCTTTTGCCCGTTGAATGGCCCACTTTATCAATTCTGTTCCCATCCCTTTTCCGCGAACGCTTGAGTAAGTCCTGACTCCTTCGATTGTTGCACGCCATCCACCTTGTCGAGTTAGATGGGGGGTGAATGTGATTTGTTGGACGCCAATAACATTATTTCCAAGACAGGCAACGACGAGTTCGATATTAGGATCTGCTTCAATTGCACGAAATGCTTCACGATACACGTCTGGTAATGGCAATTCGAATTGCTCTCGTGTGGCACCCAGCTTGTCATCGGCCAGCATTTCAACAATTCGTTCCAAATCTTGCTCAATTGCTAATCGAAATTCCACTTCATTCTCCAATGGGATCGCCTCCATTTTCTAGGACTTATTTAGCGGATAGTAATGATTCACAATATTGACTAGCTGATTTTCCACTTCGGACTCCACTCTCTCCGCCAACCTAGCAGCAGCCAGGATAGGCTCCCATTCCACAATCTCGTCTTTAGCCAATCCACTCTTCTCGCAATAAATACTTATATATATTTCTGCCAAATCTTCGGAAAACTGCTTATACAGTAAATATGAGCGGCAAACGTCGGCACGTATATCTCCAGAACTGGCGTCAACCCAGTCTATGACCGTAACGTTATCATCTGATTCTACAAGATTAAATAAATGAAAGTCTCCATGACAGAGTCTATTTTCGAATGAGAATGAATCTAACTTCTGCAAGAGCATGAACTTTTGTCTTTCATCAAGACGATGGACTGATTCAATCTGACGGCGTAATTTTGAAGCCATTGGTTCAAGATTTTCTACCTTCAAACTATGTATTCTTCGTTGCATATCAATGGATAGTTCGATAAAATACTCTCCTTGCTCCCTATTTTCAAGAAACTGTTCCCCTAATGTCTTTCCCTTTATATATTCCATGATAATCGCTTGCTTCCCGTTAACCTTTATAACATCCAGTATCTTCGGAACCGGAAGGCCGAGCTCGTAGGCAATCTTCTGCTTAGCTGCTTCATAAGACGATTCGGTTTCAGGAAGATAATCTTTGAAAAGTTTTACAATCGTATTTTCGCACAAAAAAATCTCTGCTGTATTTCCTGTAGCAATTGGCTTGTTAAGATTCATTTCGTTCGTCCCCTTCCGTGATTAAACTCCAACTTCACGAACAGCAGTCGCTAATCGAAATTCATTTCATCCTTCTATAGTTTCGCCTCCATATTCTACACCTCACCCAACAACCTTCATGCCAACTTCCTCCCGACTTCTCTTCCGATAATAGCCCCTACAAAATTCGGTCCGATTCGGTTTCAATAAAATCAAAATCGAATTCACAATATCAGCTGCAGAGATTATTAAGTTGTACCAAGCGATGAACAACAAGAGTGCTTGCAGTTCACCCGTAACAAAAAACGACACAATTGCCGGGAGTATCGTTAAACTGATGAAGGGTAACGTCATGAAAACCCAATACCTCTTTTTCGAGAGGATGGCATTTGTATGTATCCAAAAATAAATCCCCTTGAACGTTAAGCTCATGTCGCCTTTCTTGTGGATAACAAGCATATGCAACGCCTCGTGAATGACAAATACGCCAACAATGATGAACAGGAGGGGGAAGTTTTTCACAGGAGTAAGACTCCCTCCAGACACAAAGGGCAATATAATAAAAGCGACCATTAATCCATAAACAATCTTCATAAAATGCTTACGCAACCATTCGTGTTGAATGAAAGGCTGCCATGCTGCCCCTTCCAAGCGTATTTGCGGCAAATGTCGAAACCATACAATCATGAGTGCTCCACCTTTCCATTATGCATAGCCAATTCCAATATCCTTCAATCTTTAATGAGCTGCTTTCACCCCTTCGGTAGCGGCGTTTCTGGCCGATTCGGACAATACGTGCAGCTCGGTTCACTACATTTTGACTCCAACCAATGATTACAAGCTTGATAATTACGAACATTTGTTTTACTATAGTTGTAACGATCGGCGACGCTTTCGAGTAAAAGATATGGGGGGTAGTAAGTGAATAATTCATCCAAAATATTTGTTAGTTCTTCTTCTCAGCCTGAACTTCGTATTGTTAGGGAAAAACTTCATGAGTCTCTTAAAGAAGCTGGGCATAATCCTTTATTATTCGAGGACAACGGCTTCGGTATTTATTCTCCAGATTCGATTGAAGATTGTTTAAAAAAGGTTAGACAATGCGATGTTTTTATTTTATTGATTTCAAATAAGGCTGGTTCATTCACACAAAAAGACCCGAACATCACTGTTACGTATGCAGAATATGCAACCGCTGTACAAACTAACAAAATCATTATCCCAGTTATTGATACGGATATTTTTAGTTTCTACAGAGAACATTTAAAAGACTTGATAACGGAAAAATACGAAACGTATAGATCCTTGTATGACAGTGAACCCGAGTATACAACTGAAATTGTGAGTGAACTGTTAAGTGAATTAAGTATGACAAACTCCCCTTTGCATAAAAGAATTCAGGAATCTGGGGTAGATGACTTTATTTGGTCATTTATTTTTGATGTGTATGGGCAAAATACGTGGACATACGACTATACGATTCAAGACCCCGAAATGATTTGTAAATTCGTAAAAGAATCATTGAGTAAAATTTTGCAGGAAGTTGCGCCGTTCTTTAACCAACAGTATGAGGTGAAAGAACGTCTTGCTGCATTTCAACAACTAACTGCATATAAGGAATCTGTACCATTATTTTTGCAATGTATCCAAAATGGAGAGTTAAACTTAAAATTGTTTCTGAAAACATTAAGTGGCTATTTGTCCGGCGGTGAAATCCAAAAGAACGCAAGTGCATATATTGATAAACCTCTAACTACTATTTCAAATTGCTTGGGCATCACATTATACAAAAGAATAAGTGACAACTTTGAATTATTGGGGTTCATTGGTGCGATTACGCCTGATGAATATTATCATTTAAACGATGAAGATTCCTTCGTGTCAGCAACATATCGGAAAAACACTCCCGAAACAGAGCACATATTCTATTCAGAAAGCAAGCAAATGGTTTACCTTGCAAAGAAAAGAGGAGAACTTATCCTAACTTGTCATTTTCAACTTGGCGAAAACTGGAGCAGCAGAAGGGTAGAGCACTATGAAAGACAAGTACTGAGTGCTATAATGGATGAAAGAGAACAATTCGATTTAGCGGTAGACATTTTGGGAGGGATGTATAATGGCTAAGGAAATTATTAAATACATTGGTTCGACCCCACAACATTTAACACGCGCTACAAAGGATTTACAATTAAGGGAATTGGCTCGAAAGAATAATGAGCTGTTGGATCTTCTCGGATACAATAACAAGAAGAAAAATACCATTCAAGCAAAAGAGGTGTAGAGGCAAACTCTACATCTCTTTTGTTTGATTTACTGTCAACAATAGTGCTTCCATTTAACGTACGATACGTCAACAGCATTGCAAGCTTATTTGACAAACGCCCGCATAATCACTTCAACTGTATGGTAATCAAACCTTCACTTCCCCCCTGTCTTCACCAACTGATTCCTCACTAAAAACCTTCCGTCAAACGTCAGCGGCACCCCTTTGCCATCCAGTTCAGCATGGATATGCAAATGCGGTTCGCTTGTATTTCCCGAGTTGCCGACTTTCCCTAACAGCTGCCCGGTTGTCACTGTATCCCCTTTTGCGACAGCAACACTTCCTTCTTTCATATGCGCCATGTAGATTGTAGCGTCATGTTGCTCGCAAAAAAGTGCTACAAAATTACCTTCCGGATGTTCGCGATCCATTTTAGGAGGTGTCATGTCTTGAAGACCATCTCTCACTTCGCTTACTTTTCCATTGCACGGACTAAGCAGTTCATCACCGAAAATTTCGTATTTGGTTAACTCCTTCGGTTGAAGGCCATTTGCTCGTGTACCGATTTTGTTTAACTTTACAATATCGAGCGCATATTTCTGATCATCATATGCATGATGATAGTTCATCGACGTGTGATTTCCTCCATGACCAACATAATAAGTGCCCTCGTGCATCGGAAATGCTAGTTCAATCGCTTTGTCTTTGACTGAATAGCTGAAGATACTTGATACAGTAATTGCTCCAAAAAAGACAATGAGCACGATATTGAGACCCATTGTATTTGTACGTTTCATCGTATAATTTTCGCGAAACGGTAACGCATTGACCTTTTTCCATGAGAGGAAAAGCGCAACAACAAGCAAAATGACCAATAGATAACGGATATAATAGCCAATCCAGTCCCACGGCTGCGTATGGACTAGCCACGCGACCAACGCTACCGTTTTTACTGCATCGAGGAGCCATTCCAACTTCGTTTTATAGGTTGCTCTCGCTAACATCCAGATGGTAACTATCGGTAAAACGATGAGTATGAACAACATGAATAGACTAGTTACCAATGATTGATCTCCTTCCCCGATTCCTTCTCTCTTGTACGCTCTATTATTCATAAAGTTTCGTATTTTAACAGATTAAGTCCTTCGGAGGAGATTACTTTACAGTAGATGGCCTTTAGGCGAACGGTTTCCGTGAGCCTATAAAGTAACCCAAAAAGAGCGATAAAGCCAAATGCTTTATCGCTCATGAAGTGATCAGTAGGACGACTCGCTAAGAGCACGTGTGCTATGCCGCTTTGGTCTGGCAACAACTTATCAAAGCACCTCACATTCTTCATCGTCATGTACTATCGAAATTTTCTAATCCTCTTCCTCTTCCTCTTCTTCCTCTTTCTTTTTCTCCCGTTTCTTTTTTTCTCTCTCCTCTTTCTTCTCTCGCTTCTTCCTTTCCTTCTCTTCTTTCTTCTCCCGCTTTTTCCGTTCTTTTTCTTCTTTCTTTTCCTTTTTCTTCTTCTCTTTTTCTTGCTTTCGTTGTTGATTATCCTGCTGTTTCTCTAGCTCTTTTTTAGCTTTTGCGAGTAATGGTAAGTCGAATTGCTTGGTCGGCAATTCACTTTTTGATTTTGATAGGACTTCGGCGAAAATGGGCGGAGCTGTGAAACTACTCGTTGACGTTAAATAGTGGGTCGTATCCGTTTGATCATACCCGAGCCAAACTGCCCCAACAATGTCCGGTGTGTAACCGACAAACCAATGATCTTTTGACCCGTCCACGCCTTCGAATGGGAGCTGGGTCGTACCTGTTTTACCCGCTACGTCAACACCTGCAATTTGTGCTTTCTTTGCCGTACCTTCTTCGACTGCACCTTGCAGCATATACGTCATTTGCTGGGCAACTTCTGCTTCTGTCACTTCTACTGACTGTTCCTGCCACTTTCCAAGGACTTTGCCTTCTGAATCTTTTATTTCTACAATTGCATGAGCTTGTATCATAACGCCATCATTCGGAAATGCCGAAAAAGCTTGTGCCATTCGCAACGGTGATGTCCCTTTATGCAAGCCTCCTAAGGCGAGCCCTAGATTATGATCTTCTTCTGCCAAAGGAATGCCGAACCGTTCAACCGTGCGTACTCCATTTTCAATGCCAATTTGCTGCAACAGCCAGACGGGAGGGATGTTATACGAGTGAGCGACGGCATCGTACATGGTCACTTGCCCTCGATATTTGCGATCGAAATTTCTTGGGGAATACCCATCTATGTTGATCGGTTCGTCAACAAGCAAATCCGCCATTTGATAGCCCTCTTCCAACGCAGCTGTGTAGACGGCCAGAGGTTTTAACGTCGACCCCGGTTGCCGAATGAGCTCGGTCGCATGATTAAAGCGCCCATATGTGTACTCACCTCTCCCCCCGACCAATGCCGAAATGCCACCCGTTTTAGGATTCAAGAAAACCGACGCACTTTGCAGGAGTTGATCTGCCTGACTTTCGGGGAAATATTGGTCATCCGCATACACTTCTTCCAGCGCATCTTGAATGACGGGATTAATTTCCGTGTAAATATGTAACCCGCCAGCTAGCACTTCATTTTTCGTTAGTTTGTACGTGTGAATCGCCTCGTCAACAACCTGGTCAATATAATAGGGGTATTTCCCTTTATAATTTGTCATGGTTGCATCCGCTAAAACAATTTCTTGTCCAATCGCTTTATCGAACTCGGCTTGGCTAATGTATTTTTCACTTTTCATTAACGATAAAACAACATTGCGTCGTTCCACCGACTTCTCCAAGTTTTTATAAGGGGATAAATGAGTAGGCGCCTTAATTAATCCAGCTAACGTCGCACTTTCACTCAACGTTAACTCACTGACATCTTTCCCAAAATAGATGTGCGCAGCTCGTTGCACACCCCATGCCCCTTCACCGAAATAGATTTGGTTGAGGTAACGTTCCAGTATGTCATCTTTCGAATACGTTCGCTCAATCTTCTTTGAAAGAATCAATTCTTTAAACTTACGTGAATACGTCCGCTCCTGCGATAAAAACACATTCTTGGTGAGCTGTTGTGTAATGGTACTCCCACCTGCAACGACCTCACCTTCGAACAAGTTATTGATAAAAGCGCGTGCAACCCCGACATAATTAATCCCATGATGTTTGTAAAATCGCTGATCCTCCACAGAAATAACCGCTTCAATCAACTCTTTCGGAATGTCGTCCAGCGAAACTCCTTCTATATTGGAATGAGAGATTTTACTGACAACCTCCCCGTTTTGATCATAAATAAAAGTCGGTCTTGGTTCAGGTTCTTCTAGTTTACTCACATCACTCGTTGCAATTAATAGATTGATGATAATAACGCTACAAATCGTCGCAAGTAGAATTCCAGCGAATAAGATGCGGATAACCCTTTTCATGATCGTCCCTTTCTTTTCCGCCCTCTTGCGTTTTTGTTGCTGCTGATGCTCCGTTCTTTTCATCTAAATTCCACCTTCTTCATTACCTCTTGAACGTTTCAAAGTTTAGCATACCCGAAAGAAGAAACCTACTAACGGTCGGCAGGAAAATTGTGACATGTAGTGGACGGTGCTCATTCAGAGAAAGTATGATTCACGGTTGTAAGCGTGTCGAGTAGTTTCTTTGACTTGCACGGAATGATAAAATCGATTTATATGGCATTGCTGTATTGTCTACTAGCAAGCAAAACGCCAGACACCTGTTTGGAGGTGGCCGGCGTTTCAATGAATTTATTTCAAATTCTGTTTTCATTTATTGTCGAGATTTAGCTTGTACCCGGTAGGCTTTGTAACCAGATAATGTGACGGTGCCTGTGCATGGTTGAATTCAGTCAATTCACTACAATTGCATGTTTTATAAAAGACAAATGCGTATGTAGTAGATTCATCTTTTTTAGTTGTATAACTACACATTTGGGTTGAATAAACGTGAATGTTTCTTGCACAGGTACGGACACAACTAACAAAACTTATGCTAAACTATGATTACCTAAATTTTCCGTGTAATTAGAGGAAAGGGAATGGCGATTCGAAAATCCAACTCAAACGAGGAGTGAAAACAATGCGTCCATCATTCATCGATCAAGTACATTACATTCGAATTCCTGTAAAGGATTTGGAGGAATCTGTGCAATGGTATCGAGATGTATTAGGGTTTCAGTTACTAACCCATACGGAGGAACGTGCAATCGTAAAAGTAAATGAAGGACCTTTTTTACTAATTTTAGTTCCTACTAAGGATGAAACATTCTCACATTTCACCATTGAGAACGAACCCGAATTTAGCATCGGCTTTACAAGTCCAGAATTAGCTAAGTTTCACCAACACTTAACAGATCATCAAGTAAAGGTCGAGGCAATAAAAGAAGATAATGGCCATGCCTTTTTCCACTTTTACGACCCAAGTGGCAATAAACTGCAAGTTCACTGGTGAGAGTAAGATCATAAATCACCTGATTTACGGGTGCTTTACTTTACAGTACATTAACGAATGAGCCTGCATTATCGACTTTCTATGTCGTCGGTAAGTAAGCGCGAGTATTGTTCGGACTTCAACCATGGACTCCAACTTTCATGGAGCTATCTGAAAAGAATTTATCACGCCTGTTTGTATCCGTTGAATCATGTATTACGTTCACAAACATCTTCAACCTACTTCACTATTTATTGCACAGCTAATTATCACGCAAGTCTATAATATTTAAACAATCTTTACTTTTCACTTGAATTAAACTATAATTATTTTACATTTAAGTTGATATATAGGGAATATAGAACCACAACTCATTTAGATTGGAGGAAAACATTGACTATACTATCTTCTATCATCCTATTTTTAATCCCTGTCTTTTTGCTATTTTTATCGTTAACGTTTAGATATGCGAGTAAGGCAAAAGACGAGCAAGAGAAAAAAATCCTTTTGAAATCTTATCAGTATTCGGCGGCCGTCTTCCCAATTGGATGGTTACTCATAGAAATTTATTATCGTTTCTTTGATAATATCACTATAGACGTTTACAGGGATTATATGATTTTATTAATTTACATCATGTTTATTGCTCAAGGGGTAAGTATTTTACTACTCAAAAGAAGAAATCCAAGCAATGTTGAGGCAAGATAAACGTACATTTTCCTAAGAAGACCGGGTAAACGAACATCCAGTCGACCCACCAGATGTCCGCATGAAGTGCGGTCCATCATTGCACGAATGAATAACTACCTTGCTTACTGGCCAGTTAGCAAGGTAGTTACTTTTTTTTCTTTAAACGCATCTAATTTTGCTGCACATTTATCAATTTGATTAGCGCTATCACTTTTTCATCCTCGTGTGGATCAATAGACACCAGTTTGGTATTTTTGATTAAATCTCTGTAAAAATCTTCGCCAGCAGGATAGTTTCCATCCCATCTTAATGGAACATTATAAACAGTAATTGTACCATCGCCATTTCCACTGTACGTAACGGAACCATCTACTAAGCGGCTCCCCGCTAACTGAATAACGTCTTCTGGGTAGTCAGCACTCGTATCATCATCATCAGGGTTTATCGGTTCGCCAGCTGGAATATGGCGAACATTTAATTCATCGATATCCTGATTCGGTCCAAGTTGTAGCCAAACACGCGCGTATTCAATGTGTTCATTCGAATACTGAGAAAGTGGATTTACACTTTCATTCTTTTGCGTTTTCTGTTCACTCGCATTTTGCTCTGAACTTGTAGTATCCAGTTCTTCATCGTCAGCGCTCGCAGAAGCATCGACCGAACCATCATTGTTGCCTTCCACTGCACCAGACTTTGACGGATTTGCTTCGATTGGCGCCTCGTTTGAGGTATTGGCACATGCTGACGTTCCTACCAACACAATTGCTAATAAGGTTACGATGCTCATTAATTTATTTTTCTTCACTATACAAACTCCATTTTCCTGTTTTTTCATGTAACGAAAAAGTTCACATACTAAAAACTATCAATGTATCCTGACAAAGTCTTGCCCATCAACAATCCGTATCCTCCCCAGCACGCCACATATCAATCGTTTTGTGGATAAACTGCTCCAATCCGGTATTTTCCATCTTAATCGTCTTCTTCACACGAATGCAGCCCTTACCATAATTATAACCCGCTAATAAAGTTTCAGAGTTTTCCACTTTCTCGACGGTCCCAACATAAAGGCTTACATAATGCTTCTGCGCGTTAAGAGCAAAGATATAGTGATCGTCTTTCCCGTAATTCAACATCTTATAGCGAATCACTTCCTCCAATTCAGGGGCATACTCCAAAATCATGTGCCGAATCGCAAGCAGCTTCTCTTTCCGCCAATCTTCTTCCAGCATCTCGATATATTCTTCATAATTTTTCGCGTCATATTGCATAGTTTATTGTCGCTCCTATCTGATTCTATTTTCTACTATTAATTGTAATATTTTGTTAGGCATCTGCATGAAATTAATTCAGTTCATACACTACAATTGCATGTTAATACAAATGAGAAGTTATAGAGATTAATCTAATTGATTTGTTCCGAATAACCATACATATTGGTTGAATAAACATGAATGTTTCTCACACAGGCACCGACACATTTTCATACCGCCACAGACATTCGTATCATTGAACCTCACACTTACTAGTGATATAATCTCTAAATCCTTGCTACTACATTCACTTCATGCAAATAACCATACAAGGAACAACTCTTATACAGAAAGAAGGAAGTTGTCTCTTTAGAGACAGTGTAAAGATGAAAGTTATACGTATTTGCCTACAAATCGGCATACTTTTCATATTTTCTTATATCGGTACTATTATCCAAAACCTTTTTCATCTCATTATTCCAGGGAGCATCATCGGGTTAATCCTATTATTCATTTGCCTAACCTTGAAGGTGATTCCTGTTGAATTGATTGAAGATGGTGCAGGGTTTTTACTTGGTATTTTAACGCTTTTGTTCGTCCCGATGACGGTCGGCATCATGAACTACCCTTCCCTGCTATCGTGGCAAGGATTGCTGCTACTTGGAATTGTCGTAGTAAGTACGGCGATTACAATCGTTATCTCAGGTATTTTCACCCAACGTTTGGAGAAAAGGACAGAAAAGAAGAAGGAGGCATCCGAATGCAACTAATCCTATTCGCAGCACTCATGATTCTGTTAACAGTCATCAGTTATTTTTTTATGACAAAACTTTATAGTCGATTCCACTACTCATTTTTACTTCCTGTGTTGACATCGACAATATTAATTATCGTTATCCTTGTTGCCTTTCAAATCCCTTACGAAAGCTATATGCAGGGCGGTCAATGGATCAATTCGCTACTTGGACCGGCAGTTGTAGCACTTGCCTATCCGCTTTATAAGCAACGAAGGTTCTTGCGTAAGCATGCAGTGGTTATCTTTGTCAGTGTCACTTTCGCTGGAACGATCGGAATGCTGAGCGTCGCCATTCTTGCTAAAGTAACAAACTTGGGCCATACATTGAGTCTTTCCATCCTTCCCAAATCCGTCACGACACCTGTTGCAATCGCAATTACAGATGGGATAGGCGGCAATGCTTCGATGGCAGTCGTCGCCGTCATGATTGCCGGCATATTCGGTTCAATCTTAGCGCCTCTCCTTTTAAATTGGGCGAAAGTGCATAGCCCGGTTGGAAGGGGAATCGCTCTCGGAAGCGCCTCGCACGCACTCGGAACAGCAAAAGCTGTCGAATATGGAGAGCTGGCATTTTCCATGGGCTCCGTCTCCATGTCACTCAATGCCCTGCTGAGCTCCATACTGGCACCACTAATTGCTTGGATCTTGCTTAGATGAAAAAACGATGTCTTAACCTTGTTGTTGATAATACTGCAAAAGATTTGATCTTTTCCTAACTGCAAAAAAAGGTGGCAATAACATGACAGGTAAGTCACTAGCGGATTACCAAAAAGAATATGAACGAATCATTTTTTTCGACCAACCGAAAAAGGATATACTGTTAGCCGGTCTAAAAGCCGAAATGGAAAAACAATTCAAGCTTCCTACGCGAAGCAAGGAATGGAAAAACGAAAACCAAAAAGTCATAGCGATGTACCGAAAAATCTGTATCACGCGAATGCTGTGAAGATCGGACAAAGAAACCGTAAATTTGCCGAATAGCAAACAGCTTCTCTTTCCGCCAATAATCTTCCAGCATTTCGGTATATTCTTCCTAATTTTTCGCGTCATATTGCATGGTTGATTGTCGCTCGTATCTGATTCGATTAATTACGATTCATAGTGAGATAAGCAATGGTCCATACGATAAATACAAAAGATGTTGTCATTAAAAATGTATTTAAAGTAGTAGTTTGGTCGTTCTTTGCTTTTTTTATGATGGCTACTAGGTTAAGACAAAAAACAATTGCTAATATCGGCATGAAATAATAGCCAATATCGGAAAAAAGCGATTCCATGTCTTCACTTCACCTCCACAATAAGAATATCAAATCTATTATACTTGCTTCTTCATTCTATCAGTCACCGTCATATGTTTAAACGGCTTTCCGACATCGTAAGCGTGATTACATCAAACATTTATCATTTAGAATTCATATACAAACGCAGTCTGCTGTTCCGCCAACAGCTGCCGTTCATTCTTGACGACATTGTGGTAATCAATCTCCAAATAATAAATAGCCTTGCTCAGATTGTCATAAAAAAACGGGACAAATTCCAAATCACGAAAGACAAATACACCAATGTGATCCGCTTGTTTTTTAAATGCTTCCGTGATGCGGTGGTTTCCATTAATACAATAAGGTTTTCCCTCAGTTACATATTGACTTTGAAGAACCATGATAGGATTTTTGTGGTTTGTTTTTATGTTGCTCGTGTCTGTGTTGACATTGCCCACATCCACCGACTCTATAACCGATGAAGGCTGAAACATGAACGGTTTAAGCTGATTCCTCTTAATTATTGAAGTAGCCTCGTCAATATCCAGCGCATACTCAAAGATCCCAGACGGAAACTCAGCAAACAGCGAAAATGTCTCCCGCCCGATCGGGTGAACTACCGGATATACTTCGTCTTTAAGCTGCTCGACAATGTCTTTTCAGCGATTAGCAACATCTGCTCCTTCACTCGATGCCTGCTCCATTTCTTGAATCCTTCCTTGCATATGTTTCATAGGTTGAAATTTCAGTGACTCTTTTTCATAGTACGGAATTTTGCTTAGTTCCATGAGTAACACCCCTCTCACTTACCTATCCTATCAGATTGGACAATCATTCATCACACGAGGAACAGTAGTGACATCGCTACTGCAAATGGATTACCTTTTGCTTTTAAACAGTACGAACGATTTAACAACGGCAAATGGGAAAAAGTAAATAATGGAATTCCGACAAATAAAGATCGAATAAGATTTTAAAAATAAAAAATCCACATGAATGGGGTTAAAAAAAAGGATAAAGCATTCACTTTACCCTTTTTCATTCGGCGTGCACGCAAATGGATAGTATTGATAAAACGTGCTTTGTTGGTGAAATAATTATTGCATATGAATCGATTTTCGTAAGTCTTCTAAGAGTGGGTTCATCGCATCTGCACCTTCTACTTGATATTGAAAAGTAACCACGAGTGCATGTTCATCAATCTCATATGCAACAAATCCTGTCATTGGATGATCGCCATATAATTGTGTTTTTCCTATCAAACCATTTTCTTCAACCGGCGTGCTTTTCAATTCATAACCGTCTTCAAAACTTTCTTCATATCCTTCGCTTTCAAATCTTTCTTGCAGGTTCGATACAGCTTTTTCGAGATTTGTGTGTTCGATTATTTCTAATGTAATCTTATAGCCAGAGTTTTGAGATGTGTAATATATTTGGTTGTTGACCACTTCAGGAACACCAAATACCTCGTCTAATTGATAGGCAATCCCATATGGTGTTATATGATAATTAATAACATTAATCTCCTGATCCTGACCTTCAGTCTTTCTACTAATTGTTTCTGTAGAGCCTGTATGAATTTCCATGCTGGATTCATTCTCTTCAACCACATCATCTTTTGAATTCGATTGATTTTTATCATTTTCTGGAATTTCTTTTTCCACTTCTTCTTCAAGATTATTATTTGTTTGATTAACCTCGTTACTACATGCTGCAATTAATCCAATTATCGCAAGAATGCCTAGCAGCTTTTTCACCATTCGTCTTACACCTCCTTTACGTAAAATAGCACTTCAAACTACTTTCCATGATTTTCAGGACTGCTTACCTTGATTTGTCGATACATACATATTAAGTTAATTATACGATAATTACGACGACTTTGAAAGATATATCTTGCTATCACAAAAAGAAGCACAGATTCTCGAAGGTAAGAATTTGTGCTTCACTGCTTATAAATGAGGTAACAGGCAATAACTTTCCGGAAAAGGTGAGTATGGTTTGCTGGAAGGTATGGAACTAGGATGTTCACAGCTTCTTCAAAACGAAGTCAAACAAACAGGTTTCACTTCAGGCTTAAACCATCGATCCAACTGCCTAGCCGACAATTTATCCACATTCACTTTTCCATAGTGAACTAGCTGTTCCATGCTGACACACCCCATCCACCACGAACTTAAATCTGAAATCGCAATGCTCAAATCGACTTCTTCCAAAGAATCTGATGACTTTTCTATGCTCCAACGATCTTGGCTGAATGACAAATGGTAACTCCCATTTTGCTGGGGAATAAATGTATCTTGGACGAACAAAGAAATCGTTGCAGGGTGATCAGGTCGCTCCAAGGAATGAAAATTAGTTTGCTGGACAAATGACTCGATCGAGCTGATTCTATACATGAGCCCAATGCCAACCGTTCCGATTTCATGATAAACACTCGGAATCAGATGATTGCTATCGTTTCGGGGATCTTCCAGTTGATAAATGAGTGACTCGTCATGCGTCCGAACGATGACACGTTCGACTTGATCCTGTTGTGAATGAATCCACGCACACAAGTCCATGAAAGCACTTGGCTTCGTCCATACCCACTCAAAAATCGTCATCTCATGATGTAGAAAATGACTATCTTTCACAGGCAGCAATGCATAGGCAAGCGCGCCAACCAACTCATCGCCTTCATAAACACCCGCATAATATGTCGCTTTTTTCTTAATCAAATTCCGTTCATGCCAAGTCCGTTCAATCATGCCATGATGCAGCGATGCGAATTTATTGTACACGGCAACAATCTCTTCCTCATTTTCGGGAGACAGCATGATCACTTTTTTTCGATCGCCACTGCTCGGAAAACTTGCAGGCTTCAGTTTATATTGATAGCGTGTCGGTCCATACCCGTACCCCATCTTTTGATAAAAAGTCGTGTTGAATGGGTAAAGCGCTACGATCCCGACATTTTCACTTCTAGCCACCTCATGAAAATGCTGCAGCAATCGTTTCGCAATTCCTTCTTTTTTATGGAAAAAGTGCACGCCTACAGTGCCGATTCCCCAGACACGAACAATCTTCCCATTTACATTCCCTTGAAGATCATGAAGTTTGTATGTGCCTACTAACTCGTTTTGTTCAGTAAATAGCCCGTAGAAGCTTAAGTTATTTTCGGTTTCAATTTCCAAGTTGAGTCGTTCAATAAATGCTTGTTGAGCTTCCTCACCCGCGATTTGCATCCCTGGATAAGCCATCGCGAGTAGTGTGGCAGCTTGTTTCGTATTTCTTTTAGTTAATAAACGGATCATGTTAATCCCCCTTTTCAAAGATTATAGGGGTTAGAGTTGTGTGAGTAAACTGCATCCACAATCTCCACGGACGAAAAATTGTGCTTGATTTAGTGTTGGGTTTGGCTATTGACGCTTGTTTACTTTAGGATAATAATGTTATTAATCTACAAAACAAAAGCACCCATGGAGGATGCTTACCAAGGTTCTTCATCTGAATTGATAAATTCTTTTATTTTTGATTGAGCATTATTCAAATCAACCCTAGCCATTTCACCAATATAATCTTCAGAAATAAATGCTGTTTTGTCCACACTAGCTATACAATTTGCCTTAACATAAGATTCCTTGTACAACCCCGCATCACGCCATCTAAAAATAGGAGATTTCCATTTATCATACTTACCATCAAAGTCCTCTATCTCTGATGTAGTAATTGTTGCAAAAGCTGCTATTAGAAAACGTTCATCTTCAAATGCCCAGACAACTACTGGTCTCCTATCATGTTCGTTATTTCTAGGATTAATATAATTTAACCAGAAGATATCGCCAATTTTTAATTCCATTAATTACTTTTCGAACTCCTCAAACCATTTCTTTTGAAGAGGATCATTAAGGTCTATTTTAACTTTGCCGTCAACCACTTCAATCCGGGGAACTTTTGAATTGTATTTTTTAGCATCAACAATCAACTTATCGTCTGTATCTTTATACACTTCTTTGATATTTATTGCCATATCTTTCCCCTCCCGATTGCACACACATATCACATCCTTTTACGTATGTATATGTGCAAGCCTGTCTATTAATTACGTCAATTATACCATAGCTTTGATGAAAATGTTTGTTTTTCCCTTTCCACTTGTATACCCTTTTCGCAATTACTAATGTCAAATTAAACCGGCTGTTTGCCAAGCCGCGGGAAATCGGAGACAGAATTCATGAATAAACCTGTATTCAAAAAAAGAAGCATGAATCTCCTAAGTGGACAATCATGCTTCTTTTCGATGGTAGCTTACGTTACAGAAGCTAGGTTGTTGTTTTATTAGTAGTTTGGTCTATAAAGAATATGCTTGTTTTCCGATAACACTATACTTCAACTTGTAAAAATAGTGATAGATGGCTTTGTATAATTACTATCTTGCCTTGCTGGTTAATATTATTTCCCATGTTCATTAAATATTAGGTTATTTTTTCAATAATATTTGTTTAAACAGTCGAAATACTATAAAATTTTAAGTGGGTGTATGGAAAAAGGAAGGGGCTAAAGAAATGATTCGTGTGAAGAAGAAGTATTCGATTGAGCAATTTGTGAATTGCGAGAGTTTGATAGGGGTATCGATTTCTCCTGATGATGGAAAAATTCTAGTAGGCAGTAACCGTTCGGGTGTGTACAATACGTATGCGTTTTCCCGTTCGGGCGACAAGGTCGAGCAGCTGACAAGCTCAGATGACAATTTTATTATTCCGAAGGGGTATTTCCCGGATGGCCGCAAGTTTCTGTTCAGCAGCGACCAAGGTGGGAATGAAATTACGCATCTGTATATGCAAAAGGAAGATGGAAAACAGATCGATTTGACACCTGGTACAGAAGAGAAAGCCGAGTTTCATCGATGGAGTCTGGATGAGAACTCCTTTTTCTATGAATCCAATAAGCGCGATCCTCGGTATATGGATTTGTATGAAATGAATATCGACACATTGGAACCGACTTTGCTGTTTACAAATGAAGACGGTTATTACGTTGCCGCGATTTCTCATGACAAAAAATACGTTGCGTTACACAAGCCACGGACAGCAAATGATTCCGATATGATTATTTATACGAAAGAAGACGGCGTGAAGTACATGTCAGAACATGACGGCGACGTTCACTATCAACCTGTCGCATTCGATTTGGATTCCAAATTCTTATACTTTTTAACGGACGAAGAGCATGAGTTCTTATACTTGAAGCGGCTTTGTTTAACTTCCGGCAAGACAGAAGTTGTAGCGAAAGAAGACTGGGGAATTGTAGCCGCTCGTTTCTCTCCTACTCATAAATACTTGTATTACTATGTAAATCATGACGGAAAAACGGAAGTAAAGGTGCTAGAAACAGCAACAGGCAAAGCGGTTGAAATTACTGATTTTCCTGAAGGGCAAATTAGCGGTTTAGCCATTTCAAAGAGTGAGAAATATATGGTGTTTTTAGTAAACCGGTCAACAGCTCCTGCAAACTTGTATGTATATGAGTTTGAATCAAAAACGCTAAATTGCTTAACAAACACACTGAACCCTGAAATTGACGAGAACGATTTAGTCCATGCAAAAGTTGTTCACTTCCCTTCTTTCGACGGCCTTGACATACCTGCCATTTACTATGAACCACACTTGGAAGACGGAGAAAAAGCACCTGCGCTCATCTGGGTACACGGCGGACCTGGTGGCCAATCGACCGTCGATTTCAATCCGATGATCCAGTATTTGGTCAATCACGGGTATGCTGTACTCGCTGTGAACAACCGAGGGAGTTCAGGATATGGGAAGACTTTTTTCAAGGCAGCTGACTTAAAGCACGGCGATGTCGACCTAGCGGATTGTATTGAGGGGAAGACATTCTTAACTGAAACCGGCAAAATCGATGAAAACCGGATTGGCATCATCGGCGGAAGTTACGGCGGCTACATGACACTTGCAGCCCTCACCTTCCAACCGGATGCATTCAATGTCGGCGTTAACATATTCGGCGTATCCAACTGGGAACGCACACTAAAAAGCATTCCGCCATGGTGGGAAGCAAGTCGTGACCTGCTCTACAAAAAAATCGGCGATCCCTACACACAAACGGACTACATCCGCAGCATCTCGCCACTCTTTTATGCCGAAAACATCAACAAACCACTCATCGTCCTACAAGGCGCAAACGACCCACGCGTCCTACAAGCCGAGTCCGACGACATTGTAGAAAAAGTGAAAGAAAACGGCGTACCAGTGGAGTATATTATTTTTGAAGATGAAGGGCATGGATTTACGAAGCGGGAGAATCAGGTTACTGGGTTTCGTGCTATACGGGAGTTTTTGGATCGGTATTTGTGAGGGGTGTTTAGTTAAATTCCGTGTATTTTGTCCAAATAGTTCAAAAATGAGTTGCAGAGGCTGAAATTAGAGGCAGTAAGACATTCGAATCACGCGCACTTGTGCTGCGTATCAGTGAAAATATGACAAATATACTTTACTAGAAAATTTGAACAATAGATTTAAAATATGAAAAATAACAGGTACCTGTGTGTTGAAATTAATTTAGTTAATTAATCGCATGTACGTACACAGGTACCTGTTTTTTGGTAAATATTAGGTTTATTAATCTCTTACGTATAACCATTTGTTTTGGTTAAATTAACACGAATGTTCCTCACACCGACACACTACCATTCTATATATCACCGCTTTTCGATTATCAATTCTTCTATTGAATAAGGATACTGTGTGATCAATTCAGTTCCTTTATCCGAAAGTATGACTGTATCTGAGTGACGGAACCCGCCAATGCCAGGAACATAAATACCTGGTTCAACACAGAAGACCATTCCTTTTTGTAGGACTAGTTCATTGTCAAAACGTAGAGATGGCTCCTCGTGTAAACCAATTCCAATTCCATGGCCAGTCCGGTGTTTCATATATTTCTCGTATCCCGCATCTGCAATGATCTGTCGTGCGATTTCGTTTACCTCACTGGCTCTCATACCTATTTTAATTTCCTCTAAGGCTTTCAATTGTGCTTCGACGGCAACAGAAAATACTTTCCTTTGCTCAGCTGTCGGCTCTCCAATGAAGAAGGTTCTTTCGCACTCTGCCCGATATCCATTGAAACCAACTTGTCTACTATGGATAATAATATCGTTATTTTCTAGTTTTCTAGTATTGGAGAATACATGTGGCATATTTGTCCGTTTGACGCCTGAAGGAGACATGACAAAAAAATCTAACGTCGAGTTCGGATGTGTCCTGGCCACTTCATCGAAAAGAGCAGAATTCCCATATTGGTCCAATTCAATTTCTGTTATTCCAGCCTTCGCGTTTTCAAGAGAGTGTTTTAACGCTAAGCTGACAAGTCTACCTGATTCTTTAATAAGATTGAGTTCCACATCATCTTTGATAAACCTTTTTTCAGCGATGTATGAATCCACATTGAGTAACGTAAAACCTTTATCGGCTAAAATGTTTCGTAATATAACTGGACAGGATGAATATTCGATTCCAATACGAGCATTTGGGGAGAACTGGGCAAGCATCTGTACGAAGTAATCTAGGTAGGATTCCCCTCTACTCGACTCCAATTTTGTTTCATGATACACATACAATTTATCAACATCAGTCTTGTCTTTAGCATGTTCCTCCTCTAAAGAGGGGATAATTAAATGCGTTTCATTTTGATCGATACCAAGAACAATGGGACGCGAATATGTGATTGCTTTTAGTCCTGAATAGTAGAATTGGTTCTCGAAGTTCATAATGATCGCAGCGTCAATTCCTATTGAAGAAAAGTCGCTCCGAAGTGTCTGAATTCTGTGGTTCATGAAATCATCCTTTCTAAATTAAATGGAAACGTTGTACTGCTTTTGTTTAGTCGCTAAAGTAACAATGATTAACACAATAATAGCTATTGGAATGGAAATTATAGCACTATTAATGCTGAATGGATTTCCTGCAAGCTCCCACCCTAATGTTGTCGCAATCCCTACTAACATAGAAGCGATTCCAGCCTGCTTCGTGACACTTGGCCATATTAAAACAGCGAGTAGTGCAGGCGTAATACCAGCACCATAAACCGTATAAGAATACATCTGTATTGAAAGCACAGATGGGAAGAAAGTTGTTAATACATATGCAATGATTCCGAGTACCGGGATCAGTACCTTTGTAAAAATCAATTTTTGTTTATCATTTGCATTCTTATTAATGTACTTTCCGTATATGTCGTATGTGATATTCGTTGAAGCTGATAACAAGTACGAGTTCCCAGTTGTGACAATGAAGGCGGTAACGGCAGATATTAACAAGCCACCTACAAATGTCGGTATAACAAGCGTTGTAGCTATTAGGGCCATTCCCGGATCGATCTCTGGAAAAATCGCTCGTGCGCTAAAAGCGATGACAGCGACTAGAGGAGTTGAAATTAGCATGCCAATAATCCAGCCAGCTGTACCGACTTTTGTTGTGCTGTCACTTTTCGAAGCAGCAATCCGCTGATACATATTTTGATCCCCAAGCAAGAGGAACAGGACTGGGATATAGAATCCTAGAAATTGAAGTGGTGTCAGACTCCCTAATAAATCTAAATTTTCACTAGGTACTGTAGCTATAATCTCATCCCAGCCCCCTCCAACTGAAATGACGATAGGCACTGCAACAATCAAACCAATCAAGACCAAAAATGCGCTAAATGCATCAGTAGGCGCAACAGACATCAGTCCGCCAATCGTAGCAAGGAAGATAATAATAACCGCGCCTATTAGTGTACCGGTTTCTACAGAAACACCTGTAGATACGTGAAGGATGAAACCGACCCCTTTAAATTGATAGGAAACAATTCCGACATAAGCCAAGATAATGATAATAGCGGCTGCCATGCTTGCAAATTTCCCATATTTCACTTCAAGAATTTCTGAAATTGTGTACTTGCCGTAATTCCTGATTTTAGATGACATCAAAAACAGAACAAAAATCCCAATTAAAGACGGCAACACATATCCTACGGCTGGCCAGAGACCATAAGAATACGCAAGAGAATTAGGTCCTCCAGTGACCGTCCCACTGCCGACCCATGTCGCTAGCAATGTCCCCATCAAAACGACAGGTCCTAGCGATTTTCCTGCCAAAATGAAATCATCACTTGTTGATACTTTTTTGGAATACATAATCCCCAGAACAATCATGAAGACGCCATACCCGATCACATACCATAATAAATTCGGGTTAAATTCCATTTCCATTACATGCCCCCCTTTGTATGCGCTTCCATATAATAATAATGGATTGCGTACTATTCATAAAACTTAGTTTACGGTATACTAATAAATATTACCAATACGATTTTTGTTAACTACTAATATGTAAAAAGAATTAATAGGAGAAAATGATGGAAATTCGACAACTAATGTATTTCATTGCAGTAGCAGAGGAGCTTCATTTTGGAAGAGCGGCTAAGAGACTAGGTATGACACAGCCACCTCTTAGTCAACAAATCTTTAAATTAGAGGAATATTTGGAAGTGAAACTGTTTCACCGTACGAAGCGGAAAGTAGTTCTGACAGAAGCGGGTCACTATTTTTACAAGGAATCCGTAAAAATCAATCGTAACTTGCATTCAATCATACAAAATACGAAACTGATAGATAATGGAATGTTAGGAACCTTAAAGATTGGATTTGGTCCTGACTATGGGACGTTGACCAAAATTCTAAAAATTTATGAACAGCACCATCCTAATGTTCAATTGCAATTGGAACAAATGCCAACAGCAGAACAATTAATGGCACTTGAGAAAAAAGAAATTCATATCGGGCTACTTCCTGGACCAATCAAAAAGAAGAACATTGAGTCGAATGTGGTAGCGGAGTATCCATACAAGGTGGCTCTCCCTATTAGCCATCCGTTAGCCAAAGAAGTCTTAGGAATCGATTTACAGCAAGTGAAAGATGAAAACTTCATCATGACACCACGAGAAATCGGTCCGGCTTATTACGACACTATTATTAATATCTGCAATACTGCAGGCTTCCATCCGCACATCAGCAAAAGGACACATGAACTACAGACCATCATCCCGCTAATCGCAGCCAATATGGGCATTGCGATAGTTCCTGAGCTGGTCAACTACTTCAACCGAGAAGAAGTAGTATTCCTCCCTATAAAAAACTGTGATATTACTATGAAGAACTGCATTGCCTGGAATGTAGAAGCCCGTTCACCGATGATTGATCTGTTTATTGAACTTGTTAAAAGTATCAAGTGATTATGAGAAAGATAAGCTTTAATAGAGTGCCGCATGTAGAGGTAGTTAAAACAAGGCAGCTAATTTCCACTAGAGAAAAAGATATTGTCCAGAAGTCTGTCCTCTGTACAATATCTTTATTTATAATAACTATAAAATTATACAAAAGACTATGACCACGTTGGGAATCTGCCCATGTTCTTATGCTCTAACACCCTATCTAACCTCAAACGAATCCTCCAAATAAAAGACATGCTCAGCAGAACCCATTTTACCTTGGATCTTATATAGGCCTTTTTGCAAATGAACATGATTGAACACAAAAGTTTTATCTGTGTCTGCTACTAGCAATTCAGCATCTGGGCCAATAGCAAGATAATCCATATTCCATGCCGATGGCTCAATCGCTGGTTCTCCAACAGTCTTATTTTTTATAAGAAATTCAACTTCCATCCACTCATCGCTTTCTAGTTTGAATAATTTCCAATCCTTACTAATAGAAAGATAATTGGGTCCCCAATTTTCAATGTTTAAAGTGATTTTTTCATACTGATTATAAACAGGTTTTCGGACATTCATAACAAAATTATAGTCTTCAAATGTTGTGAACAAAGGGTCATAACGGCGATCTTTAAATTCATCATTTTCATCTCGAATTGTAAGGGTATAGCGAAAAAGCTTACCTGGCTTATCCGGTATATCTACTTTCGCTTCTTCTGGATCTCTCGTCGTTATGGCGTACAGCTCTTTTGGTTTTTCTCCGTGTTTATTCACCTCTTCAAAAAGGATTTCCGCATAATAGCCTTTCTGCAGTTTCGGGAGATCTGGTACGTATGTAGATCCAGGATATACCTCAATGGCCCGGTTCATTCTTCCTTGGAGCGAGTGTCTTGTAAATACATTTCCAGTTGCATATCTTGCAGTTCCACCGTTTACTATTCCAGCAAAATTATTGATGGTAGGAGCTGTATATGCACCTTCATAATTTGGTTTAATGTCTCCGATTTCATCGACTACCTGTTGATTTTCACAAGCAGCTAAACTAAGAGCGACGAGTAAAACCATGGCGATTTTTCTTATTTTCATCGACCTTCCCTCCCTTATACCGATTAGTCGTGATAATAAACTAAAAAGTTTCATTTTTATATTAATAGAATTTTGAAGAGTATGTACTTACAAATATTATCTATTTTGAAAGTAACACTAGTATATTTTGATATTAATATCATTAATTCAATAAAAATGTTTTTGATGAATTCACAAAACCATCTATTTACTTTACTCGCTATACAAGTTAAAATTATCCTGTGTTTAAAAATGTATACTACAAGGAATAGTTGTTTTTGGGTCGGTTTGTTGCTTGTGGTTGGAGTCTTTTCAGAAGAAACTCAAGCTATAGTTACTAAACCTGTATCTGTGGAAAGCGCGGAATAGTATCTTTAGATGTAAATGAAAGGAATGATTTAATTGAAAAAGATAGGTTTTTTAAAAATACTAGTTGCGCTCTTAGTTCTGACCAACCTAATTTCAATAATTATAATAAAAGAACAGAACCATAAATTAACTGTTTACAATGAATCCTTTTTCATGAGCGTTTATGGACTAATTGATAACTATCAAAAAATCGTAGACATTGAAAAGAAATATATAGCCGAAACGAATAGCTCGGAAAAAGAAAACATGCTAAAAACAATTACTGAACTTTATCCAGTTATCTCTAAACACTCTGGTTCGGTGCGAAGTATGTTAACCTCCCAAGTTCCACAAGATGACTTTGTAGTTCTTGAGTCTGCAACGGATAAAGAGTTTCTTTTTTTTGTTGATGCAGGAACAGACACTGAAAGACAAGAACACATGGAAAATCTAGAAGTAGCATTAAAAGAATTTAAAGATTTTATTGATGAGCAAATGAAAGAACAAGAGATTTGTATTTTCGATTCATGTGATTAATAATTATTTGTATTTACACATGAATCGAGTTTGAAGAAGGCTGGGACAAAACGTTAAAAATGCTTGAATGGCAGCTGTTTAAAAACCCTTTCGTCTGGATGACGAAAGGGTTTAAAGCAAGATGCCATTCCTGATATTCAATGGTCGTCAATACAGTCAACTGTTTAATTCCCTCAAAGCCTTGCAACAGGTACCTATACAAAACTCAATTCAGTTAATACACTACAATTACATGTGAATACAAACACGAAGTTATAGGGATTAGGCTAATTCATTTCTTCCAAATTACCATACATATTGGTTGAATAAACATGAATGTTTCTCACATAGGCACCGAAACAATCAGTCTTCAATTTGACATTCCGTCTCTCGCAGCAGTTTCAAGTAATAATTTCTCGATTTCGGTCGTTGGACCAACTTTGCATGTTTCGGATTTAAGATGCACTGCCCATTTCCTTGTGTCCTCAGCAGTGTCATGAAGGGGACGAATCGAAAGCCCTTCTTGCACAGCTTTAGATGCATCTACAATAAAAAAGCCTTGTGGAAACTGTTCCGAAATAGGCATCCACAATGGGAAACGATGTTTTGCATCCGTCTCTATCTTTGCCACAATCGTATCCGAAATGGCGATTGTCTCAATTCCTTGTTTAGCAATTAATGCATCAATGAATGATTCGAATGCAACAGGTTCGGAAGCAGCATTAAAAGTCCCTGTTTTCTTCCCCTCAATCATGGTGACAATCCATTTTGCCAAATCACGTACATCAATCCATTGTACTTTCCTGTTTCCTCCCGGTATGGCAATTGGCCCTTCCTCCACAGTTCGCAAAGCCCAATAGGTGAATCTATCTGTTGGGTCATCCGGACCAACGACAATGCAAGGTCTAACAATAAGAGCTTTTTCGCCTAAACCATTCTTCACTTCATTTTCGCACATTACCTTTAGCGGACCGTACGTTACACCCGTCACTTCATCCGTCTCGACAGTATGTGTAATAATCGTGCCATGCTCATTTACATCGCCTTTTGAAAAATCATCATAAACGGAAATCGTTGAAATAAATGTATAATGATCGCTCTTTTCTCTCAGTGCCTCAATAACAGGTTTTACATCATTCGGCGTATAACCACTTGTATCAATGACAGCATCCCAATGTTCGAGGGCAGCCTGATCCATATCCGTACGACGATCCCCCACAATGCGACGGCACGTTGGAAATAAATCTGGATTTGTTTTTCCGCGATTGAATAGAACTACTTCATGTTCGTTGAGTAACAACTCCTCAACAATATGTCGACCGATAAATGATGTTCCACCAATGACCAATACTTTCAAGTAATAACCCCCATAGTATGTTGAAAAGTAATACCTTCTAAAAAGTACTTGCAACAGACACCTGCGTGTAACTTAATTCAGTTCATACACTACAATCTATTTATACAACTTCCCTTTATGCATCAACTGTCTGTTCTTCGGTAGTCTTGCAACGGCTTCTGCGCTGCAGCTTGCATCTACAAATACAAAACTAGCCTCATCGCCAACCTTTGGCCACACTTGTTCACCTTCACGATTCAAAGGGGTTACGCCTTGTGTAATCAAACTTAAACTTTCGCGTAACGACCGTTCGCTTGATTTCCCTGTGTAGTCACAGAAATTATGAACTTTCTCCAGAACATCTCCAGGAACATAAGGGCTCCAAGAGTCAAAAAAGCCATCACAGCCTAATGCAACTTTAACGCCTTCCTCTCGCAGTATATCGATCGGAATGAGCTGAGAGTTTATAGAAATAGGGATGGTAGACATAATCTCCACGTTATGCTCGCTTAATTTTTTTGCAAATTGCTTTTGCATAGGAGGCGTCAAGGCACTTAAACCAAATGCATGACTAAAAGCAGTGGTTCCTTTATAGTCTTGTTCTTGCACCATGTCCAGCCATTTATCCATCGTATAAAAACCTACTTGTCCTCTGTCGTGCAGATGCATGTCGACATCGACATTGTACTCTTTCGCAATATCCATCGTAACTTGCAAGGACTTTTCGATGTCCTTATCAATGCCAGCTGGGTCAAGTGCCCCTAAGATTGTTGCACCAGATGCCAATGCTTGTCTTAATAAGTCCGGCATTTCTTCATGCGCTAGCAAGCCATGTTGAGGAAACGCAACAATTTCATAGGTTACGTATTGCTCATAAGCTTTCAGTGCTTTTTTAACGCCTTCTAAATTTTTTAATTGAATGAAAGGATCAATATTGACATGCGTGCGTATATGATTCACACCATTGCTCAAATGGAGTTCAATCATGGCAGATGCTCTTTGTTCCGCTGTTTCAGCAAGTTCCTCTAACTCAGCCGCTTCCAGGGCCAATCGCTCAGCTAAACTCTTTACGGGGCGACAAGCTCTCCATCCGATTGAGAGATAGGTTTTATCCAAATGATTATGTAGATCTTTGAATGCAGGAAGCGCCAATTTCCCTTCCATATCCACTGCATCTTCATCTGGCACATTTTCAGTTGCGGGAATGATCGTCTGAATGCTTCCCTCTACCACTTGGATATGAAACAAATCGGTTACGGTTTGAATACTGCCATCTTCATATGTTGTTTCCCCAATTTCCAGTCGAACGTTTCGTAGCCATGTGCTCATCGGAATTCCCCCTTTAGCTCGATCTCTTCTTCATGAATGATGGTCCCTTTTGAAATGACTGTCGAAATCGGGCATTGTCTCGCAATTAGATGCGCAGAGCTAACGGCATCGACGAGTAGTGCATTTGCTGCATCCCCAACTTTTGGCCACTGTTGCTCGCCAGTGTCCGTTAATGGCGTTAATCCGCCTGTCGCATATTTCAACGACTGGCCGATATGCCACTCGTCAATATAACCAAAACGTTGAACAAACTGGTTTAGTTTTCGAATCGTATCCCCGCTTCCAAAAGGCGACCAATGGTCAATTAAGCTATCGTGTCCAAATGAAACGTTTATGCCGCGATCATACATATATTTCACAGGGATGGTAATCGGAGCTGCCCCAATTGGAACCGTTGTTGTCACATCAACATGATTTGCCGCCACTTGCTCGATCAAATGGTCTAATGCTTGTTGCGGCAAGTCTGCAAATGCGAATGCGTGACTGAGGGTTACTTCCTTGTTGAAAGACCTTTGTTTCATTTCATTGAGGATTTGGTAGATCTGAAATTCCCCTAATGTATTGCGTTCATGCAAATGAATGTCGATGGCCAAGTCGTATTTTTCGGCTAAGTCAAAAGTTGTTCTCAACACTTCTCCGCTATTCCGATCGACTAAAGCGGGGTCTACCCCTCCAATATGCGTCGCTCCCATTTGCAATGCTTTCTCAAAGATTGATAAAAATGCTGGGCCATTCCGCAATACGCCATGTTGCGGGAATGCAACGATTTCATACGTAATTTGCGCTTTATAACTGTCTAACACACGCTTCGTGATGTCCATATGTTTCGTCTCAATGTGCGGGTCAACATTCACATGCGTACGAATATGTGTATGTCCATTTTGTATATAATGCTGCACCATTGCGTGAGCTCGCTCTTCCGCTACATCCAATTGTTTCGGTAACAGTGTTGCTTCTTCTTTTAAACGCGTAAAAATCCCTTCTGTTGCGGGAGTTGGCGCTTTCCACTCACCACCGAAGTATGTTTTGTCGATATGTATATGCATTTCTTTGAACGACGGAACGAGTAATTGCTTGTTGGCATCTATCACTACTGCACCGCTTGCCTCAATCGTTGGCGCTATTTCAACAAACTTTCCATCTTCAATCAAAACATCAACGATCTTCGTTTCCGTAGCTGTAACAAACGCTTCATCATACAAATACCCTGTTTCCAAACGTACATTTTTTAATAATAAAGTCAAAACGTTTCCTCCCCTTTTATCGTTTACTTCCAAACTCAACGCAGCAAATAGCCCCTACTTCCCAAGGGAAATCAAGTCTTCAAGAAGTATACATATCCACTAATGCAATCTATCACCATTCACATCGGTTAGATGAATAGCAATGTTTTTTGCACATGCCTCAAGCATTGGTTTTCCCTATTCTACCACTAATGCTAGTAAGTTTTCATACAATAAAGAATAGAACAAATGCTCATCCGTCGCAGCAAGAAAAAGTTATCCACTCTCGCGTGAAGCGAGACACCCGCTCTCCTACAAGCATTAAGGAAAACCGGTAAATCATCTGATACTAGTCGTTTTGTCCACGGGTTTCAAACATTTATTCATATAATGTAATGATTCAAACAAAAACTCAATTCTTGTCCAGCGTTTCATTTTCATAAAACTACAGAAAGGAGAGATAAAATGCACGACCGTACTTATCAAAATGGTTATGAGGGTGCTTACGCATCTGAAAAGGATGACGACGAACAGTGTCATTCTTGCCACCAGCATGATTCTGGGTGCCACTGTAAAGGTCACCATGATGATTGTAGTTGCAGAGGTTGCCAAGCTACTAGCTGTCATTCTTGTAAATGTTGCCATCAAGATCGTTGTTGTAAAGGCTGTCACGATTCCTCATGCAAGCATCATCGCCACCAATGCCGATGTGTTTGCTGCCACCGTCATTCATGTAGAAGATTTATTTGCGATGATGACTTCAGACTCCGTTTAGGCGGATTGCAAGACGGCTTGAACTTTCGCCTTCGACAACTGATTGGTTGCAAAGTCGAGATTCAATTAGAGGATGATCAAGTCATCCGAGGGAAGATATGTCACGTAGGTTCAAATTTTGTTGAATTAATCGTCGAATCTAAATCTCCACACAATGATACCAAGCGAAAAAATGTTTCTAAAGCCGAGGATGCTGAGGAGTTAAAGGATGTAGAGGAGACTGAAGAACAAGAGAGCATGGATCAAGGCAATATGAAACGGAAAAGCCAAACCATCCTATTTTCATTGGATAAAATCAATCATTTGAAACACCATTGCGGATGCCCAGGCCCTTGCATTTGTAAATAAAATCCAACTGAACATTTTACGAAGCGATTTCTATTTTCTCTCGACTACGCGAATAGTAGTAGACACATTTTGGTAGGGGGGTACTTCCGTGAAGGCTATTTTTCAACAGATCCAGTCCCTTTTTAATCGTACAGGACGAAAACAGCCATTTCTTATCATTTATTTAAAAGATGGCACCTTCCTGAAAGCGATAGGCAAAGACCATTCACATGGTTTTTTCACCACTCATCTCTTTTCATGTAAAAAGTTTGTTGAACACCAGGATTGCTTGGTTTTGCACCCGGTCCATCCGCATAGCATGGAGCAATCCTCTGGCTCGCCAATCACAATTGCGCTACCGATGATTTGCGGGTTTCAATGGGTGAATTCGGAGCAGATCGAGGATGTTCGAGCATGTATAACAGCAAACACTCCGCTTGAGCGTGAACACAAAACGGACATCGCGAAGCCAATGAAAAGAAGAAAAGCTGCTACACAGTCGAAAAATCTGTTCGAACAACCACAGAAGAACACCAACAAAGCTTCCACCACGCCTCCCTCCTCCGTCGTCACAGATCGCGACATGCTGCAACCTGAGCCAGAACTGCTTGTAACGAAGCATCTGGAGACGGTAGTACCTTTCACCATCATTCACTTCGATCACATTAAAGCAATTACGATTAAACCGTATGAGGAAACAGACATGCAAAATTCACTTAACAACTAGGCTGGGACAAAACTCTAAATAGACCGTTCCTCTGCGCTCCAAAAGGCACGCTTTCCGCGGGGCGCGCTTGAGCCTCCTCGTCCGCTGCGCTTCCTGTGGGGTCTCAACATTCGCGCTAGAATCCCGCAGGAGTCGGCCTTTTTCCGCTCCGACTCACTCAAAAATTCGAAAAGAAACATTGGAAAAATATAAAAAAACTGCACACGGCGAATTAGCCATAATGCAGCTTTTTTTGATATGTCCCAGCCTCTTTTTTTACTTTTACCATCGTGATTTTTTCAGTGGAGATGATTTTTGTATCTTTTTCCACCTTCACAACAATTGTCTCTTTATTCACATCTGTCACGAACCCTGTTATTATTTCTTCGCCTAATGTGAGTTCAATTGTTTTTGCTTCTAAGAACAATAAATAGATTGTAAACCGCATTTCGAAAAACAGTTGCAGTAATTCTGGTGAAGAGGCAACAGTAGCACCAAAACAAAAGGTAAGGTCACGACGAAGACAAGGGTCAATTGCTAGCAAAGCTGCTTCATGGTCAGGTTCAGCAAATTTCCCAACCGGTTTCACGTTACGGATGACAAGGTATGGCACAATGATTTCCACCTTGTGATCTAAAAGGACAACAAAATCAAAGCCTGCCAAATGGACTTTTCCTTCTATGATTTGGCCTGTATCAATTTCCACTTCCACATGCAAGCTTACTAAACCTGAGAAGACCTTCAAAAATGTTTCTTCCGCAGGTCTTTCATCATCTAACGCAAGGTCAAGGAGTAATTCATTGGCTGCATGGATTTTCTTTCTTAGCTCTTTTAGTGTGCTAATCGGTAGACAGCTCGTCGGAGATGGAATTTCGACATGCGGGATTTTATCGGGACAACGGCTTTTACAACTACAAAAGTCTTCAACGGCATCTTGTTCAACAAGTGGGCGCTTATCCTCCGGTCTAGATTTCATCCCTATCACCTCCCTTCTTGCCCATCTACATGGAGCGTCAGTGCGGGAAAGAGTGCATCGCTTTTCACAAATCTACAGGAATCCATAGGAACTTGAATCGTCAAGATCGCTCGTATGATAACTGTTGAGTGGGGGTAAATGCTTTTGAGGATGCGGATGTACGCGCAAAATGCCCCACATGCCTGCTTCAATATCCCATCGAATATTGCCAGAGCGATACATATAGTCACCTGGAAATCCTGTTACTGAACCAGCCCCGCCTAACAATTGCAAATTACGAATAGCTCCAGCGACTTGTGAACCTACGAAGGATTCAACGCGCGAATTACTATCTTTCGAGTCGAAGCGCCAACGATGACCGTGCAAGTGGAAAGTATGTGACCTGCGTCTTTCTGCCGGTGTCACTAACCGAATTGTGACCGGGTCACCTACATAGCTCTCCAACAAAGGCGTCGCCGGATCTTTAAACACCTTTGAGGAAAAAAGCTGATGGAGCACTGGATGTTCTCGATAACGATTGATAAGGCGCTCAGAACGGTAATTAAATCCGCGTGATCCATTATCATACGTGTCCAGCAAATCCTCATCAATCTCTGGAGGGGCTAATAAAATACTATCCACTGGGTCGAATAGTACCTGACAGTCTTTGTCTAGTAGTCTTACCCCATCATGCATGACGAGTACAAATTCTCTCGTATCAGGAAGCAATGGGTTTCGCAAAATTACATTCGCGCCAGTAAGAACAGGCTGAAGGGTATACGGATCGATATATTCCGTCCCTCTTGGCTCCGCAATAAAGGCACCAAAAGCACCATGCCCTTTATGATTGCGGAAATCGGCCATATCCCATAATCCACAAGCCCCTACTTGGCTATCTACAAACCAACGGTAATTTCGTGTTTCACCTGGACCGACCGTTTGATCATCGTTAAATCCTACCGTTTCCCCGGAAGAGGTCTTGACGTCATAATCAATGAGCTGCGGATGGAGCGATATGCGCAAGGATGGCGGATAAAATGCTTGTTCCTTCACCTCTGGATAAGGATAAATTCCATCTTTAAACGGAAACAAATCAAACCGCAGCATACTTGTTAAGGTAATATCGACCGTATCTCCAACATTGGCTCGAATAATAAGGGGTTCTGGTTTCTTTTTCCCTTTTCGAATTGCGTCCATATCCTCACGGAGTGCAAAGATAATTCCATTGGGATCATGATCTCCGTATTGGTTGTATACTAAAGGAATCTGGAAGGCGACAATATCGAATTTGCGGACAGGTCCTTTAACTGGCAAGATAGTAGGATCTTTTGCTGGTGGCGGCAACTTCCCTGTACATTCCGGCAAAGGCTTGGAACGTTTCGGAGGCTCAGGCCGATCCGAAAGCGAAATGAGATTCGGAACTCGTTCAGCAAATGCCCGTATTAATCCCCAAAGACCGTTCCATAAATCCTCTTCCGTTTCAAAAGCCCATAAATAGTCCCCTGCTCTAGGGATGAACGTTTCAAACGTGAAAGACTCTGAAATTCCAATATGGTGTTGGCAATCAAGCCTCGACAGCATATCCCTTCTTTCCTTTAACCACCTCAACCCGTGTACATTAAAACTGTGGGATTCTTCTTGCGAGCCTTGTAAGAGCCTGATCTTAATGGGATCGCCTTCATAAGCTTGAAGAATTGGTGTAACCGGATCTCCGTGAACATGGGAACTAAAACTATATGCCGGGTCACATTCCGGACCTAGGCGGAATTGCAATGGCTCATTTTTATAATTCACTCCAAAGAGGCCAGGGTCATCCTGCGAACCAGGGAAACCTGGTGGATTGAGAGGTTTGCCACTTTTATCAAAGAGCAGCGAAAAGTCTTGTACGAACAAAACGAAGTCACGGTAATTTGGAATCAATGGGTTTTCCACAGTAACTTGTGTGCCATGGTCAACTTCTTCACCTGTTGCCGAGTCTAGAAACTTAGAAAATCGTGGATGAATGACACCTGAACCAAAAACGCCATGTTGCTGATGGGATGATGGAAATAAATGATCATGGAAGTACCATGCTTTTAATTCAACATCAGCAAAATACGAGTAAATGATCGTTTCTCCTGGTAAGACTGATGAATCGTAATTCCATCCTACATTTGCTCCATCACAAACAAGGACATCAAATTTCACAAAATGAACATGAAATCCTACTTCATATGTTCGCGTTACCAGTTGAAAAGCATCGCCATCAAGAATATGCGGAAGACGGTTCGTGAGATTTATTTGGATACATGTGTTAGCAGGCGCATGGAAGACAAGCGGTTCAGGTTCTTTTTCACCCGAACAAACCGCTTCCAAGTCTTCATCCAGGACAAACATCCGTCCTTTCGGATCATGCCAGCCTTGCTTGTTGTAAACAATGGGGAGTTCAATAACCGATACATTAAATTCTTTGACATTGACGCCTGGGGGACATGGGTCGGCAAATACTGCTCCTGGCCGAGGGTTCGGAACAGCTGCATGATGTTCTAATTCTGTTAACCCTCTACCTCCAACGATTCCGAGAGGTGGCCGTGGAGCTTTATATCCGATTTTACCCGGGATGAAATTCGGAAAGCCCGGTCTAAGTTTTGTCGGTTTTGGAGGCAACGGTCGATCTGGAAGCGGCTGAAGCGCTGCAATCGGTTCACCATTCGGATAACATTGACTGCCGTCTTGGAGGGTATCAAATACGCGGTTCATCCCCCACATTCCTGCTGCAAAGTGCGGATAAAGATGGCAGTGTATAATCGTATCTCCGATAGCCCCCTGCAAACTTCCTAACCCGTAAAGAGGCTCAATTGTATAGTGAGCCTGTGGGCTAATCGCCTGCGCATCAATAATCTCAGAAGATAAATCATGCGGGTCACTAATCCATTGATGGACATGATAGTGGAAGACATGCGTTTCTTTTAGTCCCCCATGGAATAGTCGGATTTTAGCAGGATCACCTACATATCCCCTTAAAATCGGGGCGGATGGATCGCCAAAAACCCACGAATCATGATGGACTTCCTCCCCTTCACAGTTCGGACAGACTACCCCTTCAGCAAGCAGCTGTGATCGTCTATTCTCAGGTTCATACCGATAGTTCGCTCCGTGAAATGATTCCTCTTCCTGATTGGAAATATGATTGATGGGCCGGTTTCCGGTTAGATCATTCACTTCCATTTCATCGTGGAACATCCAAACGTATTCTCTGAAGGAGGGCAGCAATGGGTGATGGATATCGGCATACACACCGCTATTGGACGGCTTCCCTGTAACTGGGTCGGTCCACCAGGAAAAACGGCACTGAACTACTAACGCTCCAAACAATCCGTTACCATTGGAACCATTCTCAGTACTCGATGGATTTCCTAAATCGGAAAAGAAATAATTGCCATCTTTTACCGCATGAATTCGATACAGAATGGATTCATTCGGTGCAACTGTCGTGTCTTTATTAAACCCCACCATCGCGCCATCAGAAGTACAGACATCATAATCCGCCTCTTGAAAATGCATACCGGTGTTATAGGGCAGTTTGTTCTCAAAAACTATTTCAACTACATCGCCTTCATTCGCCCGAATTACAAGCGGTTGCACAATCTCGACAGGTGTAAAAGGATTCTTTCTGACTAATTCTTTGACTTTATTCTCATTTTCCTTTAATACATACATAACCCCATTCGGATTGTGGTCGCCAAAGGTATTAACAACGATTCGTATCGGGATGGCAACCACGTGGTACCTTCGTTTCATTGAACACCCTCTTCTCAATTAATCTTTTAAATCAGGAATTTTGGGACCCAATTCTGTTTCAAAATAAAAAACTTCAATCTTGTCAACATGAACGAGCCACTCCTTGCGTTCCAGTGCAGGAATGCTAGTAACTTGCACATCCAACACAGCGTAATCCTCCACCACGTCTTTGATGATGCCGATAAACATGAACGGAAATGCTTCTGTTAAGATAAAAACCTTTTTTCCTTTGTTTCTTCTAAAAATCTGCACGGTTGCTTCATAACGCATCGCGTTAACCTCACCTAATTGAACAGCTTTTTCCATCTTATAAATCCTCCCTTTACGTGCGACTTTTTGAAAATGAGCAGTTTTGTTTGCCTTAAAAATAACTTCTTAAGTGAGTGGGAATACCAAATCACAAGGCACTTCCTTAGAGAATGCTGTAATTTTTTCTAGCGGAATGCTTAATGGGAACGGGAATTTATAAAAAGGAGCATTGACCATTTTTATAATGACGGGTGACAAGGTAATGTGGCCAACTTGAACTTCTTCAACCGTGCCACAAAAAATCGGCCGGAAGACTTGCCCTAATAGATTTAATTGGACTGCATTGGTAACAACTAATAGTTGGCTGCCCTTCATCTTTTTTAACTCATCCAGCATTCTTTCGTCGCGCTGACTAGTCAGCGGCAAATCGTTGAGCTCTTTGTCGTTCGTACTCATCTCATCAACCTTCTTTCATAAAAACTTTCTTCTGTCCATTCACTCATCTACTAAAGGATTTAAGCAGTTCTTTCCACATAGTCATGAACCTTATCGTTGAGACAGATTGAATATCTTCAAGCAGAATGTCCACTTCAGCATTGCGTATTGTTAGGCATAATTTTGTTTGATCGGTTTTGAGGATTTTCCCGATTTTTGTTTGATTGCAAGTCCGAACGACTACCCACGTTCCTTTCCAAGCATGGAGATTCGTTCGCATGGACTCTTCAAAAAACTGTTGGACAAGGGCATCCCGCTTCGACACGGTTTCACCAAATCGAAGGACGATTTTTTTCCTTAGTTGATTGTCATAAATGTGATTTTGATAAGGATTTGTGTACGTAGGGGTACCAAAGGGGATCGTAGCTGATTCGATAGCGGTATAAGGGAGCCAAATTCGTTTCTTTAAATTGGTTAGCATGACAAAGTCTCTGCCAATGGTTGTCACTTTTCCTGTAATGACGGCTTCCTTTGCCGTACGGTTTAACAGTGTGATGACAACCTCCTGATGACGTTTCATTTTAAAGAACTTCTTCAACGTTAACGCTTTACGGTGCGGTTCATACAAATTAATCAGTTTAAACATGTTCATCTGGCTAATGTGTTCCGTTAAAATTCTCGTTTCTTCGTCTGACACTGAACTTGTCGGGGAAGAAAATGTAGGGTACGCATTTTTCCGCTCCACTTATGGCCCCCTCTCCTCTTTTTTCTAATGATGTTTAATACTACTCTCTGCTACTATATGGGGAATACTTTTTTAGGTACAGTCGTTTATGCTGAAAACCGCTTCCGTGCTTACTGTAAGAGGCTCTTCAAATTTTCAGTTAGCTGCTCTACATTCATTGATTGTGCCCCAGTACTCATAGGATGATGTGCACGAATCTGATTGTCGCGATCTACTACATACATCGTTGTGCTATGGACGATAGTGCCATCAGGGTCTTTCGTGAAATACATGTTGAACTGCTTGGCAACTTTCTCTGTCTGCTCAACCGTGCCTCTTAGGAAAAACCAATTCTCTGCAGTAATCGCAAATTGTTCTTTGTACTGCTGGATTTTCTCAACCGTATCCACCTCCGGATCGAGCGTGATGAAGACAACGTCGTATTGTTGTTCACTAATCCCCTCATCTACCAACGACTGTTGCACCTTCAATAAGTCGATGACCGTCATGGGACAAACATTCGGGCACTCGGTAAAGAAAAAGGCGACAAGCTTTGGTTTTTCGGTGGAGAATGTGAAGGTTTCACCAGTAATCGCAGGCAAATGCGGATCTTTCACGAGCGCTAGTTTCGGAAGGGTTACAGTCCGGGGCATAAACAAATATACGACTACGAACCCTATGCAAACGATGAACGCGATAACAATGTTCTTTTTCATATGCATACACCTCTCATACTCGCATTGAATATAAAACGAGACCAAAGACAACAATCAGCAAAAGAGTTGCAAATCCACATAGCTGATACATATTCATGACTACTTGCTGTTGGTTCGAGATTGGGATGCTGCAAATTTGCGGATTCTTCAAGACTTCCCCAATCATCACTCCCATTGAACTACCAATCAATCCATTGTAAAAACCAATGAGGACTGAATGGTACTTTACGAGTGAACCAAAAAGCGAGCCAATGCTAACCCCAATGATCATGTTCAGTATGAAAATCAAGGAGAGTTCAACGGTTAACAGAACCGATACGTGCAAGCTCACAACAATTGTTGCGATGAACGTTGCCGTATTCGTTAAGGTTGTGGCAAATCGGTCGTCAAATAATTGCTTCCTTTTCCGCAAAATGAGGTAACAGTAAATCGTTACTGCAACATTCCATATAGCTAACCCCCAAATGATAATCATTGCGCCCTCCTTATGTACTCCTGATCGCGACGATTAAAATCGTGACGACAGCAATAGTTAATCCTTCAAGGACGATCCCAAAAAAGAGTTGCTCCGTTAAAATCGCCCCTAACATAGGCGCCATAATGCCCACCATCAGTCCGTTAATGAGTCCCGTTAACATCGTTTGGTAATCAAACAACGCACCAAATAGCGCCCCTACCCCCATTCCAATAATGGTTGCAAGGATCGTTATGAGCGTAAAGTGAAACGGGTATTGAAAAATCAGCATAATCCCCGTCAAGAGGCCAGCCATCCCCCCAGCCGTCATTGCAATATTCATACCTAAATGAAAACCAATTAGTCGGCGGTGCCGATGTATATACATATACAAAAAGAGAAACAACACAAAATTCCCATAAAGGAACAGCGCAAATAAACCTTCCATCCTGTAACCACCTCTTAACAGAATATGCGAACGATACGTACGCGTTCCCGATTGGCTGGAGTGAATGAAAAACAGGAAGCGATTATGGACGTACTCCCTTGCACATCGGAGAATCTACGTGAGTTGGATCGATGTTCTACTGGATGGCGTACATGATTGGTTACTTCGCACAATTCAACAGTCACGAAAGTGAATCAAAGCAAAAAAAGCATGTCCCCCCTTCATCCGGAGCGAACATGCTTCTTCTGCTTTATTTTTTGATGGTGTGCCAGAAACAAGTAATTTGAATGTGTATTCAAGCAAGCATAATAACAGTATACCTACAGCATTCGGTATTTATGTATATGCAATTGTAAGGGATTGACTGAATCTAACCTAGCATAAATACCTTTTTCAATTGTTCAACTCTCCGTCAGCTCTCCATATCTTCTCTCGTCACCCATCCAATGACTGACATCACGTCATTTAACTTTCATAGAGGCAATCCAAGTAATATTCTCGTCGTTATCATTTGGTTTCCATTCATAAGCATCTGCCCAAATAAACATTCCATCTTGAAGTATGAGATTCGCATCTAAGATTAAGCCAGCATCACCTAGATGAAATTCTTTCACGCCTTCAAAGAGTAATTCGATCGCTGATGGATCGTTAAATTGCCTTTGGAAGAGCATTTTAATGTTGTTATCAAGCCCATCGCCAAATGCCATTGAAAGATCCTTTTGCACATGGAAGTCGTTCCACATCACCAACTCTTTTAAGCAACTGTCGTGAAAGTAACCAAACGTTTTTAGCAGTTTATTTATATCCTCAACATCTTCAACTTCATTCCATTCCATGTTTATCCCTCCAAGAGTTATTTACACAGACCTATTTGACGGTGCCTGTGCCAGCAACAAGCAATTTGAGCATAACAAACAGTATACCTACCATCCAGATGTGCAATTTTAGTAGATTAACTGATTTCAACCTTACACAGTATCGGTTACATCTTGTTGAGAAGAAAGCCCATTCTAGTGTAAAGTGTAACCAAGACAAATCATCTCCTTATAAAAAGCAGCCTCAAGTTATCTATTTTATTCTATCAAAAAATTCACTTAAATAGGTGGGTGTGATTGCATGATTTATCAAATGAAAGTGGGCTTAAAGGGAATGAGCCCGCCTGTATGGAGACGTTTTCAACTGGATGGAAATATGTCTTTTGTCGACTTTCATCACGTATTGCAAGTGGCGTTTGACTGGGAAGATTCACACCTTCATTCGTTTATGATGTTGCGTAGCGGTGGAGAGAAGACAAAGGTAGAAATCGGACCCGTTGAAGATAGAGAAAATATGGTATTTCCGTTTTTCTCTTTCCACGATTTTTACGAAGAACAAGAAGAAAGAATATGCGACTGGTTCATGGCGGAGAAGGACCGCGCCATTTACACCTATGACTTCGGCGCTGATTGGGAGCATGAAATCGTGCTTGAGAAAATCCTGAAGCCCGAACTGGATGTGCACTATCCATACTGCTTGAAAGCAATGAAACTGGCACCCGAGGAAGATAGCCGGGCTATGGACGCCTCTATTCAAGAGAAGGACTGGCGAGAGCTTACCGAAGAAATAAACCTTAAACTAAAAACCTTGGAAATCGGATTACTGGATTCCGCTAATCCTGACGATGAATTTGATTGGCTAGAACTATTAGAGGAAGCAAAGTCCTTCAACAAACTCAAGCCATGGGAATTTCTTGAGGATGATCAAATTTTCATTGTCGCGGATTGGGAAAGCCGTCAGTTCCTTTACTGCTCGATACTTGGAGCTGGAGGAGAGGAGTTCGGATTAGCCGTATATGTTGGGAATACTGGACTCCAAGCGCTAAAATCAACCCTTTCCGGGGAATCCACCAGAGACATCTTTTTGAAGCAGCACAGTTTGCTCCTTTCATTTGTCGACCGAGATGAACTGGATGCAGCCGATTACGATTTGCTCAAACAGCACGGCATGTCGTTCCGTGGACGGAAACAATGGGTCCAAATGCGCAGCCTTGTACCTGGCTACTACCCTTGGCATGTAGACGAGGAGGAAGGCCGTATGCTGCTTGTCGCAATTGAACAAGCAAAAGAAATGCTTAAAGAGGTTGAGAGAGGCCTTACGATTCCCTCCTACTCAGGTGGAAATACGTTTTTTGGACGAATGGTGCAAGAGACTGAAGAAGGCTATGAATGGCAAAGCGTTCACATTCAGCTGAAAGAAGAAAAGCTGAAGCAAGACGACGAGCCATCATTGCACATAAGCGAATTGGATATAAAACGTCTAGAGAAAATGCAAGTACTCCGTACATCCATTATTTTCGATTTTGTCATGATCGACAAGCCTATTCAAGATTCACCATTCGAGAGACCCTATTTCCCAACCCTGATTGTCGCGCTCGATGTAGAACCCGGTTTGGTGTTATATCAGGAAGTGCTCAAATCCCTGAATGTTAAAGAAGAGATTCAGAAGGCTTTCCTAAAACTGACCGAGCAGCTTGGCGGCATACCAAAAGCCATGACCGTAAAAAAAGACACCGCAATTTCACTAGCACCGGTCACTGACCAATTGCCAATTACAATAAATACGGTAGAAAAAATTCATGCGATTGATGAATTGCGTGACGCAATGAGCAGGATGCCATGGTGAAACATGTAGAACAGTGTCTGTGTAAGAAACATTCAGGTTAAATCAACTATGCATAGGCACCTGGTTTTAATAAAAGAGCAAACATCTCACGACAGTTGGATGTTTGCTCTTCTAATTTGACGGTGTTTGTGCCAGAAACAAACATGTTAATTCAAGCAATTTGAATGGGTATACAAGCAAATATAACAAACATTATTCTACAACATTATAAATTTATGTTTATGCAATTGTAGTGAATTAACTGAATTTAACCTAGGTACCTGTTTTCAGCTGACGTCTTCGCGCACGCCTAAAACACCCGCATGCCTTTCCACGCGGGTGTCCGTCCTATATTCCGATCAATATGGATCTGCTTCGTTGCTCTTATCGACTGCGTCATGTGCAGCGTCGGCTGCTTTCGGCGTACCAAGACCGAATTTCGTCTTGCCGGACTCGCGACCTGGCAGGTATTCGTCGGCGGTCATTGTCTCGTTCTCTTGCATTTTCTGTTCGATTCCTTCTTTCACGCGCCGGCCGTAGTCCTCATCGGCTTTCGTGAAATGTTCGACCATCGCATCCTGGATACGCTTGTCGCAGACGGCGAGGGCTTCGGACAGGTTGTTGATCAATTCATCGAGTTCCCAGTTCTCAAAGCTGCGGTACGTGTCACCGGCCTGGCCGTAGTTGTTCGGCCGGTCGATTGGCGCGCTCATCGCTGCCGCGTTGAAGGTCGGGCGGTGAGGCGGTCGCTCGCCTTTCGGTGCCTCCTGTAAACCGCCAATCATTGATGGTTCATAGTTGATATGCGGATTGTCGCCCGCTTCGTTCGGGTCGCGGTGGTCCATCTGGCCGCGCATTTGATTCGTGCGGACCGCAGTTTTTGGCGCATTGGATGGCAGTTGCAAGTAGTTGGATCCAATGCGGTAGCGCTGCGTATCCGAATAAGAGAACGTCCGTCCCTGCAACATTTTGTCGTCGGAGAAATCCATGCCATCGACGAGGACGCCGGTTCCGAATGCCGCTTGCTCGATCTCCGCATGAAAATCAACCGGATTCCGATCAAGCACCATCCGTCCGATCGGCAGCCACGGGAATTTATCTTCCGGCCACAGTTTCGTGTCGTCCAGCGGATCAAAATCAAGTTCGTCGTGGTAGTCATCTTCCATGATTTGGACAAACAGTTCCCACTCCGGATAGTCGCCGCGCTCGATCGCTTCATAGAGATCCTGCGTCGCATGGCCGACGTTCTTCGCTTGTATCTTATCGGCCTCTTCCTGCGTCAAGTTCCGGATGCCCTGCTTCGGCTCCCAGTGGTACTTCACGAGAACCGCCTCGCCTTTATCGTTCACCCATTTATACGTGTTCACCCCAGAGCCTTGCATATGGCGGTACGTCGCAGGAATCCCCCACGGTGAGAACAGGAACGTAATCATATGTGTCGCTTCCGGCGAGCGGGAGACAAAGTCGAACATGCGCTGCGGATGCGGAATATTCGATGCCGGGTCCGCCTTGAATGCATGGATCATATCCGGGAACTTCATCGCATCACGGATGAAAAAGATCTTCAAGTTATTGCCGACGAGGTCCCAGTTGCCGTCTTCCGTATACATTTTCACCGCAAAGCCTCGCGGATCCCGGGCAGTTTCAGGTGAATCCTTGGCACCGCCGACTGTCGAGAAACGAACGAGCAACGGCGTCCGCTTCCCAGCACCTTGAAACACTTTCGCCCGTGTGTACTTCTCCACCGGCTCGTCCCCGACTTTGCCATACGTCTCAAAATAGCCATGCGCCCCCGTACCCCGCGCATGAACGACGCGTTCCGGAATCTCCTCACGATCGAAGTGCGAGATCTTCTCGATGAAATGATAGTTCTCTAGCGTCGCTGGTCCGCGGTCTCCAATCGTCCGGATGTTCTGGTTGTCCCTGACCGGATGCCCTTGGCGTGTCGTCAATGTCTCGCGGTGTACGTCCTGCCCCTTTTGCTCATTTTGATTCTTGTCCTTTTCATTCAAAGAAATTACCTCCTACGCTAGTCTATTGGAAGTCCGCCAATTTAAAATCGGCAGTCGTCAATGTAAATAGCCTACCCTCAATTCAATGACAAAAAACACGAACTTTCGAAAGTTGCCAAGGGACCTTCTGCATCAGTTTTTGCTATTCTTCATGTACACTGGATTTCAAGTGGTGAAATGTTTGAAAAATTTTCGATTAAAATAGGCTTTCTGTTCTTTTGCCTACTTTTCTCATGGAATTGTATCTATTTTTCATGATACATCAAAAAATCACCCAAACTCGCATAGATGTACAGCTCTCCATTTTATTGACACACGGCAATAAGCACCGAGATGTCCTGGAGACTTATTATAATGAAAGAAGCCATCCATCATCTCGTATTGATGGAAGCAAAAACGGACACGACGGGCGTGATTATGGGTTAACAAGGGGATGCAATGATTTCCTCAAGGAAACTGACAAAAGAGACTAAAATGTGTTGCATTCCTCCAATTTTGACGGTGCTTGTGACAGAGACAAGCACTTTGAATGGGTATACAAGCAAGCATAACATACAGTACACCTACAATATTCTGAATTTACATTTACGCAATCGTAGTGAATTGACTGAATTCACGCTATCACAAGCACCTGTTTTCAAGCCCTAAATATTCACGTAACGTATGACCTTCATAATCGTTTTTGTAAATACCTCTCTTTTGCAACTCCGGCACAATTAATTCAACAAAGTCTTCTAAACTACCGGGCAATGTCGGCGGCATAAGATTAAATCCATCCGCCACCCCTTCTTTAAACCAAAGCTCCATCTGATCGACAATCTCTTCCGGTGTGCCGATGAGCGTGAAATGTCCCCCACCAGCATTCAGATACCCCAACAGCTCCCTTACTGTCGGGTTTGTATCATGAATAATTTCCAGTATCGTCTCGTACCGGCCGACTGGCCCAGTAAATTCTTCGACAGGCGGCAATGGAGGAACCTTTTCATCCAATGCCCAATCGGAACAGTCTTGCCGGATAAACATGCTCAGCTGTTTTAAAGCTGTTTCAATAGGAAGTTTCACATCTATTGCGGCTTTCTTGGCAAAAGCCTCTTCACGGCTCTCCCCCACATAGGTGACTAAGCCCGGAAACACTTTAATATGTCTGTTGTTCCCGCTTTGTTTCACTTGCTCATTTAATTTGTCCCGAAATCTTTTGGCTTGCTTAAGATTCCATGACACTGAGTAAACGGCATCAGCATGTTTTGCGGCTAATGCAATGCCTTGTTTGGACGCCCCTGCCTGCATCGCCACCGGTTTACCTTGAGGGCTTTTCGGCGTAGTGGACGGTCCACACACTTTAAAATAGGTGCCTTCATGATGGAATGGCGAGATATTTGCAGGATTGATCAACTTTTTCTCTTCACGTTGATGCAAAAATGCTTCACTGTCCCATGAAAGAAATAATTTATTCATTAACACAGCAAATTCATCTGCCTTTTCATACCGTTCATCATGCGAGGGCAGTTGATCCATGTTATGATTTTGCGCCTCAACATCAGTCATTGACGTAACAAGATTCCAACCTACACGACCTTTAGTAATATGGTCTAAACTCAAAAGCTGGCGGGAAGCTGTAAACGGATTGGAAAAAGTGCTTGAAATCGTCGGAACTAACCCGACATGGTCTGTCACTTGGGAGATGGCTGTTAAATTGATGAGCGGATCAAACCAAAATGCCGGCAATTCACTGGAACTCTTTCCTGCAAAAGATTGATTATCCGCAAAGAATACGACGTCAAGCAAGCCCCTTTCCGCCAACTTGGCCAAGTCTTGATAATAGGAAATCTCACCAATGCGTTCAACACTTGAGTCAGGCATGAGCCAAGCAGCTTGGTGGTGCCCGCACCCATACAGCAAAACACCTAAGTTCAATTGTTTCCCTTTTTGTTCAGTCACTCTCCACACCCCCATTTGTCAATTCATTGTTAAGCCGCCATCGACGGTATAATTCTGCCCTGTAATGCCGCTCGCATGGTCTGAAGACAAAAAAGCGACCATATTTGCAACGTCTTGAGGGGTTGTCACTTTTTTCAACGGCGTAGCGTTCGCAATTAATTCAAATACTTCCGGCGTTGTAACAGCACTCGCATTCGTTGTTTTCAATAAGCCCCCTGAAACGACATTCGCTTTTATACCGTATGCCCCTAACTCGGCAGCGATATTGCGTGTAAAACCGATCAATCCGGCTTTCGCTGTCGTGTATTCATGATAAGGAACGACAGGATTCTGAAACAGATTCGTTCCGATATTGATAATACTTCCATTTTGTCGTTCAATAAATTGAGGAATGACACTTTGAATGACGTTAAATGCTGCTTTTAACGTCCCATCCAACTGTCCCTGATAATCTTCCCAAGATAGTTCACTAAACGGCTTCTGCTTGACTGGATCAAATTTGAAATCGATTAATGCATTATTGACGACCACATCAATTTGCCCGAAGTATGCCGTTGCCTTTTCCACCATGCGCTCTACTTCTGCACGATTGGTGACATCCGCTTGAATCGCAATCGCATGATCTTTTCCAATCTCAAAAGCCATCTTGTCGGCTGCCTCTTTGCTTTTATTGTAATTAATGACGACCCGAAATCCTTGGCTTGCCAATGTCCTTGCGATCGTTGCCCCTAATCCTTGACTACTTCCTGTTACCAACACGACCTTTGTCATTTCAACAGCTCCTAAACATGTAATAGTTGAATAGGCAAATGGCAGCAAAAAAAAATACGCAACCTTCCAAAAGGAAAGTTGCGTAAAACAAATATGACACACTAAGAAAAAGACAGAGTCATCCCTCTTCATATGTATGAATGTTCACACTTTCCTACGCTAGCATCAACTAGATCAGGTTCAAAGGGTTTGAGTTTCTACTCATCTCAGTTAAATAACACCCCTAGTGCATCCTATTAAGTTTTTAAGGTTTTGTATAACGATTGCTGCCATTTCTACTATTCTTATTGGTTTTCACCCTAAACCATATCATACTGTATGATTGATTACAACCGGACCATTTATTACCTAACATGTTGTCCTTCCAAACGGTCATTCAATAAAGGAGCTCAAATAAAGACGCTGGGACAAAACTCTAAATAGACCGTTCCTCTGCGCTCCAAAAGGCACGCTTTCCGCGGGGCGCGCTTGAGCCTCCTCGTCCGCTGCGCTGCCTGCGGGGTCTCAACATTCGCGCTACAATCCCGCAGGAGTCGGCCTTTTTCCGCTCCGACTCACTAAAGAATTTGAAAAGAAACACTGGAAAAATATTAAAAACTGCATTAAAAGGCGAATTAGCCATAATGCAGTTTTTTTATGTTATGTCCCAGCCTCTTTCGCTCCAATTATTGATCTGTTTGTTTTTGCTTTTTATTCAAATACTCTGTACGTAACTTTTCAAGATGCTGCTTTTTATCAAACTTAACAGGCTTGTTTTTTTCATGATATTTAGTCACAGCCGATTGACCTTTATAATCCAATTGATATTTTCCCACTTTGTTCACCTACTTTTTTTTTTCACGACTTTAAAAGAGAATCTATTCATCAAATAGAATGCGCATTATTTAAATGTAGTATACCATTTACCTTTATTCGCGTACTGATTGCAGGTGTAGGAACTTTACTAATAAACACTACAACCACGACATTCTTGTATACACAATTGTCATGAATTAACTAAATTTAACCTGACACAGGTACCCGTTTTTAAGAACAAAGTTGGCCGAAAAAAGAAGAGCAGCAGTGGCTGCCCTTCTCCTATACGCGCTCTCTATCGGATTAATTTGATTCACATCTTATTCTCTACTTATAGTATACCATCATCTGATTCTCATTTATAGAGTACTTTTCCCGCCACCACTGCCTTATACTTTAATACTAATACTTTTGACGGTGCCTGTGCCAGAAACAATCACGTTAATTCAAGTAATTTGAATGGTTATACAAGCAATCATAAGAAACGTGATACATACAACATCCAGATTTTATGTATATGCAATTGTAGTGAATTAACTGAATTCAACCTTGCACAGGCACCTGTTTTAGGTCTTGTTCCACAAATACGGATAAAACGTGAAAGAACAGAGTTTGGATTTAATAGGATGTATCCCTGTGGAATGAAAATGTAAGACCTTTCCCGCTAAGGAAAGATGCCCTTATAGAGTGTTCTGTGATTGTTGAGTTTCAAAAAAATACCATTCTGAAGCTTGGTTTTGCGTGCGTAAAAATAGCAACAACATGGCACTTGACTTATTTCACATTAAACGCTGTGCAAGAAACATTCATGTTAATTCAACCAATTTTAATAAGTATACAAAGAAACAACCAACGAAGACATTCCGAAGTTATATATATATACAATTGTAGTGAATTAACTAAATTCAACCATGCACAGGCACCGGTTTTTAAAAAATTATCAAAATACATTTACAAGACAATCATCTCACGCGTATACTGAAAATATGTCAAAACGGTGAACGAGTAAGGAGGAATCATGATGCAAATTAATTTCCTATATTTTATGAAACGACTAGCAACACTCGAACTTGTTCTGGGCTTTATCATCTTTTCGTTAGGTGTATTCGAAAGCGGTTTCACTATATCCAGCATAACAACGATGGTCGGATTCGGCTTTATCTGTGGCGGGATGGTGACTTTCGGCGTCGGTCTGTTCGGCAGCTTGCTGCTCTTCGATCCGAAAACCGAATGAATGGGTCCAAAGACGCCGCATTGATTTTTCGTGTGTGTGTCCTATCCCGCCCTATCGGGATACCATCGTGACTCTCATACTGTAAAATACGCAGCCTCGGCAATTTTGATGGAATGATTTTTTTGAATTTTGACGGTGCCTGTGCCAGAAACAATCACGTTAATTCAAGCAATTTGAATGGTTATACAAGCAATCATAAGAAACGTGATACCTACAACATCCAGATTTTATGTATATGAAATTGTAGTGAATTAACTGAATTCAGCCTTACACAGGCACCTGTTTTAAGTGTGAAAAAAATGACCAATTTCTACGCAAAATGTTAGGATGTTGTGCCGTTTATTATGTCAACTGGTACACTTTCACCGGTCTTCCCCGCGAATAATGTGATTCTTCCCCAACGCATACAGCTAAATCCACTTTGCATAAATCGGAAACGATCCGCTGGGCATTCCGCTCACTCATGTTCAAGTGGATCGCCAGATCCTTCGTTGTGAAATGGGCCCAATCCATTTTCCGAATAAGCGATTCAATTCGTTTAAATGTCTTAACGCTGATTTTTCCTTCTTGTAGTTTCTTCACGAATTCATTATCGTCCGTACGGTAAGAATAGACAAGCTGTTCATCCTTCCCCGCTGCATCAATCATCGTGCCATCTTCTTGAATAATGATAATTTCCTGCTTCCCTTTTTCCTTCGACTCCCGAACGGCACGGTTTGCATTTACCTCGGCCGTAAAGACGGTTTGACCAAAGCCAATTCCGACAGCAACAGTCGAGTCCGCTTCAAGTGATAGATGATCCACTTTTTCCTTCAATGTCCCGATTTTCCGCTCCACTGCTCCTCTTGTACTAAAGATCACATACCGCCCATTTCCTTGTTCAATAAGCAAACCATCTAATGTTTCACACAGCTGTATAAGTGTTTTCTTTAAATGCAACTCCAAGTATTCCAGTTGATAGGATTCCTTCATTTTTTCCTTTATTACACCATACTTCACGATTTCAATCATTTTGACACTGATTTGTGTGTCTTTGTAGTATGATGTTTTAATCTTTTCAAAGAACATCCGGATAGTCTGGTAGATCTCATTGCGTGAAGGTGATAGCCAATATGCCGGTACACCTGCTTCCCGCAAACTTTCATAGACAGTCGGATAGCATGTTAACGCCACTTCTATTTCATTCCGCTTCCATAACCCGTAATGAAAATCTAACAATTCCTCCGCCTCAATCTCGACATCGAATTTCTTAATAAATGCCTTCCCCAGGTCCTTTTCCAACTGGGTAAATTCTTCATCAAAATGAAACGATGAAACCATATCTACGCTAATCCGTTGCGGAATTTTACCAATCTCATTGGAAAGTTTCAAGATTCCCTTATAAATACTCAATTCACTTGAATCGATAAACACAAAATTTTCGTTCGTCCCCGTCGAATTGACTGCAATTTGATAAGGGATATAGCCTGAAAACAGCCAAAAGTCCACCGGTATGTCTGGATTCAGTATGAAGTCTTTTACTTCGTTCGTTTTTGAATAAATATACGGAACGAACTCTAATTCTTTTTCAATCTCTCTTGCCAACGTAAGAATCCTGTCGACCGATTGATTTGGACCAACAACCGCTACTCTGTACATGACATTACCTACTTTCTTAACTCCGATAATCCAATTTTACCAGTAAGCTTAAAATGGAGGAAATTCTTTTGCAACTTCGCACGAAATAATATAAAAAAAGTATCGGGAGTGTGTCCTCACGATACTTTTTTTATATTATTTTACTGAATCAGGAATTAAAGAATAATAAGACTTGCCGTCCAAGCGGTCCACCAACTCGGCTTTCGCCTGTTCAATGATCGTCGGGTTTTCCATGACTTGCAGCGCCGTGGACGCGATAACTTCCGCCGCCTGCAACATTCCCTTATGCGCAATCGGCGTTGCTCCTTGCGACACGACTTGCCATGTATGGAGCGGTGTGCCTAAAGCAAAACAGCTTGTGAGGCACTGCATCGTTGGCACGACCCAGCTGACATCCCCGACGTCCGTTGAGCCTGAAAGAATCGCTTCGGTAGTGGAATGGGGTGGTATGAAATCAGCAATCACTCTTTCCTTCAGCCTTTTCACGGTTTCCCGGTCTCGTCCAGCATATGCATTATTGAGATCATCCTCAGTCAATGTGCGTCGGATTTCTTTCGCAAATGCGACGTCCGCTTCATCATAGGATGGAACCCCGACATTCACAAGGTTTTCATACATCACATCAGCAAGGACAGTATTAGGAATCAGATTGGAAGCAGTTCCCACAAATTCGACGACAAATGTCGTCCCCGTCATTAATGCAGCTCCACGAGCAATGTCATGAACCCTTTCATAAAGTGATTCCACTTCATCCTTTTCAACTGCCCGTATCAAATAGACGACTTCGGCATTCGCCTGCACCACGTTCGGCGAAGTGCCGCCTGTATCCGTAACCGCATAATGGATTCGTGCGTCTGGCACCATATGCTCCCGTAAGTAATTGACACCGACATTCATTAACTCTACTGCATCGAGTGCACTTCTACCTAAATGAGGAGTGGCTGCAGCATGAGCGCTCTTTCCTTTGAACTTGAAGCGTGCAGAATAATTGGCAAGCGTTTTCACATTCATGAGTCCTGGTACATCCCAAGGGTGCCAAGAGAATGCTACATCTACATCGTCAAACAGACCCGCCCGCGACATGAAGGCTTTACCGGATCCATTTTCCTCCGCAGGGCAGCCATAATAACGAACCGTCCCTTGCAAACCGTTCTGTTCCATATATTCTTTAACGGCGACCGCCGCCGCAAACGCTCCAGTCCCTAAAAGATTATGGCCACATCCATGCCCGTTGCCGTCCTCGACAACTGGATCATGATGGGAAAGCCCTTTTTTCTGACTAAGCCCCGGCAAAGCATCGAATTCGCCTAAAATCGCGACGATAGGATTCCCTGACCCGAAACTCCCGATAAAAGCTGTGCTAAGTCCCGCGACTCCCCGCTCGACATGGAACCCTTCTTCCTCTAACGCCCCAATTAAGTAGGCGGATGATTGATGTTCTTCGAAATACAATTCAGGTACTTCCCATATTTTATCGCTTAACGCAATGAATTTATCCTTTTTTTGTTCAATCAAACTTGAAATCGATTTCCTGAATTCCATCATTCATCTCTCCTTATCTATATGAATTACCGTTAAAGCCTACGCGTTAGCTTGCAGTAGCTCGCCCTTCCGGAAATTCAACGTCAAAAGTGAAATCGTACAGATGATAGCGAAAATGATCAGCATCCAAAAAGCCGCATTATATGAACCGTTAAACGTCTGTACAATAAATCCGATCGCAAGCGGGGTTATAAAACCGGCAAGCTGACCTCCTGTATTTGCAATACCCATGCTTGTCCCCGTCACAGCGGATGGAAGTCTTTTCAAAATAATTGCCGGTAACAGAAGCATAACAAAGGAAATAAAAATAATTACAATCGTCTGGTATGCAACGAACATTGTCACACTTGGTGCATTGAACATGAGATAAAGGAGGATACCAACAACAACACAAGAAATTGCGCCAACCACTTTTTCCTTGCCAAGCGGAAGTTTATCGATGACATATCCTGCTAAATACATTGCGAAAATCATTGCTAAACCTGGAATTGTTTGCATCCATCCAAGTGAAATCAAGTCAAGTCCTCTCACATTCACGAGGTACGTCGGCAACCATGTCGCCAAGCCCCAGTTAATGGCATAAATGCTGTAATAGGCAAGAAACAGATTCAACATGAGTGGCGTTTTTATTATTTGTTTGAAAATTCCTTGATGGGAATCCCCCGCCAGTGTCTTCTCCTCATCTTTGAGATCAGCAGGCAGTTTGATGAAGACCCAGAAGAGGATCGTGATAAGAAATCCAATACCACCAAGGATCAAGAACGATGTACGCCAACCTATTGTTGTTAGCATATAGGCGGAAAGAAGCGGTACGATTAACGACACAATCCCTCCTGAAGATAACATGATCGACATGGCCCAAGCTCTTTTATCCGTTGGAAACGTTTGCGAAATCAATTTCGAGCTTGCCGGCTGGAATCCACCTTCCCCAACTCCGAATAAGAAACGGATGATGATCATCGAACCCAATGACCACACTGCCCCAGTCAAAGCCGTAAAGATCGACCACATTAGAACGGAGCTGATCAGGACCCTTCTTGAACCCAATCTATCAGCCAACCAGCCCCCGGGAATTTGCATAAGCGCGTACCCTGCAAAAAAACTACTAAGAATCAATCCCGTACTGGTCGGATTTAATTGTAAATCCTTTGTTATGGACAGTACTGCGTAGTTAATAAAATAACGATCGAAATTCCCAATCGCCCATCCAATGAAAAGTAATAACAAAATCATGTTTCTTTGTTTCACAGCAACCATAGAGATACCTCCTTTTTCAGAACTTCCTGTTTCATTTTACGCATATTAAACGAAAAATACGTTATATTACTTACTATAAATAAGATTTAAAAACGATGCAATACTTTTCTATTCTCACTCCATATTCAAAAAATTCACTTCCTTCCTTCTATATAAGTAGTCCAAAAAAGAAGCTCCTATGTGAACGAATGTTTTCAGTCTGCCATTTATATAGATACTATTCATTCCACATTTCTAGAAAGCGAATGGAATTCTAAATTTTGCGCACAAAAGCGAATGCGAGGATGCTGTTTGTTTATTAACTACCGCTTCAAATTAGAGCCAAGTTCATTTCTCTCTGAATAAATAACCCAATTTAGTTGAACATAACAATGGTGACAATAAATAGTCTCTGTTATGAAATATAAAAAGGAGATGAATGGATGCAAATTCGAATATTGAAGTGGTTGTTGGTGACGGGGTTTTTATTTAGTTTGCATATAACGGAAGTCTGGACTGTTTATGCGAATGACGAGCCCTTGGTATATGTAGCGCAGGAAAGGTCGACAGCAGTCATACAAGATGACCCGAAAGAAGATTTGCCTGATCCTGACGAAGGAATTGAAAATTCCGGTCGAAAAATTCAGCAGCCTGTTGACTTACGAATTCTACAACAGCGGTATCCGGATATTTTTTTCTTGCAAGGTCCTACGGATCAAAAACGGATTGCTTTAACATTTGATGATGGTCCTGACCCACGCTTTTCAAATGATGTATTAGATGTCTTGAAACAGTACAATGTACCAGCAACATTCTTCGTGTTAGGTTCAAAAGCCGTTGCTAATGCTGACATTGTGAAGCGAATGCAAAACGATGGACATGTAATCGGAAACCATACGTATTCCCATCCGAACCTTGTCATAGAATCCGACCTCCAAACTCTGGAGCGGGAAGTGACTAGAACGGAAGATGCCCTGAACGGCATTATTGGTTACCGGACAGAATTATTTAGGCCACCATATGGCTTCTTATACAATGAACTCGTCGAAAAGCTTGGCGAAATAAACAATTACGTAATTGGATGGTCAGTGGATTCGTTGGATTGGCAAGAAGATTCACCGGAAGTAATCACTTCGAGAGTAGTAGGTAACATTCAACCAGGCTCAATCATTCTCATGCACGATGGCTCAGAACCGAGTGGAGATCGAACGAATACCATCAAATCTCTTCGCCAAATAATTCCTGCACTGCAAGAGCAAGGGTACGAGTTTGTCACTGTTCCTGAATTGTTGAATATTCCCTATAAGAAATAGAAGGTCCGTCTTCTATTTCTTTTTAAATGCCCAATCCAAAAAAACAGCCTAGCTTCTACGATTTAGTAAAATTTGAACAAAAGGACATTGGAATAAGAAAAAACATAGGGAGATTGTAGTCTTCCTATGTTTACATCCCTATTATTCATCTGTTTGTGTATGCTTTTTCTTCAAATACTCCGTACGTATTTTCTAGGTGTTGTTTATTAGCAAATTTATATTTCCTCATTTCGAATATGTTTAATTAACCTCTCAAAATACTCTATTGAGGAATTTATTCGATAGTTCGCATAATCGCCAATAAAGTCTGCTAGAACTTCTTGCCCCGGTTCAATAAAATGTCGTCCCTCAAATTTGGACATCTTGTCCCAAGTCGTTTTGATCCCGTTTACCTTTTTCTCTAAAATACGGATGACTTTATCACGATCCACATATTTCAAATTGGCTAAACCAATCACCATATCCCCAATTGTTTCTGCACTTTCAAAGAGTTTATAAATCTTTTTCGGTATGACTTCCTGACCTTTTTCAGTAATTGCAAATACTTGTTTGTCTGGTCGATGCTCTTCTTTAATGATTTCTTTTACCTCAATGAAGCCTTGCTTTGCTAATGATTCAAAATGGTAATACAACTTGCTTTCAGTTAAACCATTGATCGTCTCAAGAGGCTGTAATTCTGCGATTTGTTTTTTCAATTTATATGGGTAATTATTTTCTTCCATAAGCTTCGTCAGAATAAAAATTTGAATCGCCATTGTTTCAGCTCCTTCGGTAAATAGTAGTTTTATTCTATCAAAACTACTCATTTACTTCAGCAGATTTTAAATTTTTGCAGATTCTATTGGCAGTGGTTTGTGTAATTTCCACACGATCACAATGTTTATTACCATCGCGACTAGTCCAACTAGGCCTAACCCTAACACATAAGGGCTTACACTTGTGCTACCGAATAGATTTGCAAAATAAGCTTGTACCGAGTAATACATCGGTGAAATATGGCTTGCCCACTCATAAGGTGCATACATCATAGCACGTGGAATGACTGCTCCATTTGCAAGTGTCTGAACTAATAAGATTGGAATATTTAGAACCATACCTGCTTCTCCAAACAAGAAGATGACCGTTGCCGTGAAGTTAAAGCTTACCCAATAATTCAGGATTTGTTGGCCCAAAATCTGCAGGAATAAAACTCCGCTTAAATCATTAATCCCCATCACAATGATTGTTGAGACGACTCCAGCAATTAGTCCAACGATGATTGCTGTTACTTGCACGTAGATGAATAAACGTGTTTTCGTTGCTTTCCCGCGATTCGCTTTAAACGCTCCGACTAATTGCATTGCAGCAATCATTGCCCCTACATATAAGGCCATCGTTAAGAACATCGGTAGCATATTATTGTGCATACCATCTGGAATGTCATTGATGGTAACAATATCGCCTACATAGCTGTTTTCAATAGACTTCGCTAGTTCTTTTGCTTGCTCTTCAGGCACATTAACGTTCATTAAGATGCCTTCTGCGGTTTGCTGTGAGAATTGCGCACTTAATTGCGCATTAATTTGAGACACAACTTGATTCATCGAAGAGGCTACAACTGTTGCGCCAGCTTCATTGAGCGTGAACTCAATGCTTGATGGAACATCACTATTTTTCAAATCAGCTGAAAACGTTTTTGGAATATGAATGACTAACGCTAATTCGTTATCTTCTAAGTCTTCTAAAGCTGCTTTATTCGGAATGTCTGTTTTTATGTTCTCGAATGGAAGTTGTTCTTCTAGGCTCTCTGCAATTTGCCCCCCAAACTCCCCTTCGTCATCGTTAATAATCGCAATTGGTAGCTGATCAATATTGCCCGGAATTGCCGTGTAGCCTGGCAAAAAGATCCCTAACATACAAACTGCATATAAAACCCCCATAAATATTGCGGAGGTCGCACCTTTACCTTTTAAAAACTCTCTAAATTTCATGTACTATTTCCTTTCTCCATCTCAATTTTCACGGAATTATAGTTCAATTAAAGTACTCTAATTAAACTATGTTTGTTATTCTATAAAATATACATGCAAATTACAATCTCAAATAATTGCTTTGATCTATACTTCTTTTACTTATTGTCCATTTTATGAAAAATAGCGCCCATACCTTCCTTTGCTCCATAAAAGTAGCCTCTATCAGCTATGAAACTGAAGAGGCGCATGATTCATTTGAAAATGAAAATAATTATGAATTTAGAAGGCATGAATTTCCGAACAATATCGTTCATACTAAATAATTAGACATCTAAATATATGTTTGACCTTACTCGAATATGGGCGTATATTGTTCAATGGAAAACACAGCTGAAGCTTTTTTCCATGTTATCTTTCAACAATAATTTGATTTATTGCTGATGTAAGGATCAGTTTATTTTAACTAATAAAGTAAAGGAGAATCGCAAATGACCGCACAACATGATGCAACAAATCGTGCTGAAGAAAGCGTACATGTACCTTCAAATCAAGAAAAACAAGATGTTCTTGATCAACTGTTAAAACCTGAGGTGCAAGAATCATTAACTGCTTTAGTAGAGCAATTACCAAAACTAACCGAGCTTGTCACCATTTTGAATAAGTCTTATGATTTTGCTCAATCTGTTGCAACCGATGATGTATTAAAAAATGATACAGTTGGTTTCATAAGAGAAATAGGCGAGCCGGTAAAAGACTCTGTAAAAAATATTGCAGCTACAATGATCGAAGCCAAAGACCGTGCCGAGGATAGTACCGAAGTGATTGGTCTTTTTGGTCTTCTAAAAATGATGAGAGATCCGCAAGCACAAAAGCTTTTCCGTTTTGTGAATTCATATTTGCAAGTAGCAGCTGAACGTGAGAACAGAAGCTAATTCTTCTACTCCAAGACGATAAAAAAGGGGATAACAAAATGTCAAAACGCATTGTAATTTTAGGCGCAGGATATGGTGGTCTTCTAACTGCTCTAACTGTCCGCAACTATTTATCAAGTGATGACGCTACAATCACTGTTATCAATCAATATCCAACACATCAGATTATTACTGAATTGCATCGACTTGCAGGTGGGACAATTTCTGAGAAGGCCGTTTCAATACCTTTAGAAAAGCTTTTCAAAGGTAAAGATATCGATTTAAAAATCGCAAAGGTCGAATCTTTCTCCGTCGACAATAAAGAGGTAAAGGTTGCTGATGGTTCAACTGTAAAGTATGATGCACTTGTGGTCGCATTAGGTAGTGTAACAGCGTACTTTGGTATACCAGGGCTTGAAGAAAATAGCATGGTGTTGAAATCAGTCAATGATGCGAATAAAATCTACAATCATATCGTCGGTAAAATTAGTGATTACGCAAAATCTAAAAATGAAGCCGATGCAACGATTGTAATTGGTGGTGGCGGTTTAACCGGTATCGAATTAGTCGGGGAAATTGTTGACCATATGCCAAAAATCGCAAAAAGTTTTGGTGTCGATCCAAAAGAATTGAAAATCAAGCTTGTTGAAGCCGGTCCAAAAGTATTGCCGGTCTTACCTGATCATTTAATTGAGCGCGCAACTGCAAGCCTAGAAGCACGTGGGGTAGAATTCTTAATGGGACTACCTGTAACAAATGTGAGTGGTAATGAAATCTCGTTGAAAGATGGCCGTACCATTGTGGCAAATACGTTTGTCTGGACAGGCGGAGTAGCAGGTAATCCATTGGTTGGTGAATCAGAACTTGCAGTAGATCGTGGCCGTGCAACGGTTAATGAGTTTCTCCAATCAAGCTCACATCCAGATGTATTCGTTGTAGGTGACAGTGCGGTTGCCTTCCCTTCTGAAGGTGGTCGTCCATACGCTCCTACTGCACAAAATGCATGGCAAATGGGTGAGCTTGTAGGCTATAACTTATATGCGTATTTACAAGGAAAAACGTTAGAAGCACTTGATCCAACAAACTCCGGTACATTGGCAAGCCTTGGTCGTAAAGACGGCGTGGCTTCAATCGGGGCAAACGGGATTGGACTCAAAGGATTACCGGCTTCTCTAATGAAAGAGGCAAGTAATGTACGTTATTTAACACATATTAATGGGTTATTTAGTTTAGCTTATTAATGTTATAATTTTTTCGTATTGTATTATAAAAAAAGGAGTGTTTTAAATGGTAGGAATTATGGAAGGTAAAGCAGGATTAGTTACAGCAGCGGGTTCAGGAATCGGTAGAGCAGCAGCGGTTGCATTAGCAAAAGCAGGTGCAAAAGTAATGATTTCTGACGTAAGCGAAGAAACTGGACTCGAAACGGTACAAATCATCAAAGACAACGGTGGCGAAGCAGCCTTCTTCAAATGTGATGTAAGTGATGAGGAGCAAGTAATCGCACTTGTAAATAAAACAGTTGAAACTTTCGGCAAGTTGGACTTTGCACATAATAATGCGGGTATCAACAAAGGTCTTAAACCAATTGGTGAAATGGATTCTAAAGATTGGGATATTACACTAAAAGTAAATCTGTATGGTACGTTTTACTGCCTCAAGCACCAAGTCAATGCAATGATGAAAAATGGCGGCGGTGCAATTGTCAATACAGCATCAGGTGCTGGTATTGAAGGCTCACCAAACATGGCTCCTTATACAGCTTCTAAACATGCAATCGCTGGTTTAACGAAATCAGTTGCATTGGAATATGGCCAAAAAGGCATTACGATTAACTCAATTGCACCTGGTGCGACGATTACACCTGCAATTGAATATTGGGCAAAAACATCTCCAGAACAATACGAAGGCGTACTCAAATCACTTCCAGCTGGAAGAATGTCTACAGCAGAAGATCAAGCAAATGCTGTCGTATTCCTATGCTCAGATCTTGCAAAATCAATTAGCGGTGTAACACTTGCAGTGGATGGCGGTTATACTGCAGGTAAAATGCAACAATAAGGTACGCGGTTTTCATAACACCATAGTAAAATTTTGAACCCTCGGGAACTCCAAAAGGAGTTTCCGAGGGTTTTTGTGTATTACAGTTATTTTTAACTGTCGGTCTGAAGGAGTCGAGCCCACCGACGCGTAGCTAAGACAGGATTCTACGCAAAAAATTTACGTTAATTCAACCAGCACAGGCACATTTTTTATGGATGAATCTGCACGTATAAAAAAAGCAAACATCTCACGACAGTAGGATGTTTGCTCTTATAATCTACCTCTTTATCAACCAAATCGCTGCTCCCGCTCCCCGACCAAGAACGTCAGTCCGATCATGCAGATGAACAATGCGGCGAAAATCCAGAGTGTGTAGGCATGGTTGCCGGTGACGTCGTAGACAAGTGCGATGATGAGCGGGACGAAGCCAGCCATAATATAGCCGCCAGTCTGCATCATGGCGGTCCAAGCATTCGTGTCTTCGGCGGTTTCCGTCGCGTCGAGTGGGAACAGCAATGTGATTGGGAAGAGCCCTGCGAGAGGCAGGCTCATGAAAATGGCGCTGATCCACATGAGTGTCCAGTTGCCAGTCGAAAGCAACCCGATCGAAATTAAGCCCATCATCAGGAAAAACAGCAGCCAGAGCTTCCGTTTCGGAATCCGTTCGTAGACAATCGGGAAGATCAGGTTCAAGACGATCTGAATCCCCGTCATCAGGCTCAATACTCCGCTCGCCGCGACGAGTGACATGCCGCTGTCCGTCGCAATCGGTACGACCCATGTGATGACGCAGAAGAAGCTCGATGCCTGCAAGCCAAAGAACACGAGGAACAGCCAGGCTTTTTTCTGCTTCCACGGTGAGATTCTCGCTGCACCGCTCGCGGCCGGTGTCTCTCTCTGCTTCAAGCGGACATTGCCACGCAAGGAAATCGCGCAGAAGAAGATCCCTAGCAGTACGAGCAACGCCCAGATGCCGAGAGCAAAAGGGTACGAACCAGTCCATTTGAAAAAGACCGCAGTCAGCCCGGCTCCAAGCGTCGCTCCGACTCCCATGCCGAATGTGTAGACGCCGATGACGCTTGTCGCCCGGTCCGGAAAGAACTGCTTAATCATCGCGGACAACAGCGGCCCGATGACCGCAATGCCGATACCGATCAAGATCGCAGACACGAGCAAAGCGGCATAGGTAGAATAATACCCGCGCAGCACCGTCATGCAACCAATGATAATCAGCATCAGCAACATCGACCAGGTCAATCCGATTTTCCGGTTCAGCACCGGCGCAAGTGACGCGAACAAGCCCATGCAAAAGACCGGCAGCGCGGTAAGCAGGCTCACTTGCGCGTTGGTGAGGGCGAGGTCGTCCCGAATCGTATCGAGCATCGGGCCGATTGATGTGATCGCGGGCCGCATATTGATGGCCACCGCGAAAATGGTGAAAAGCAAGAAGATGGTTTGTTTCTTTGAGAATTGAGTAGTCATGCATGAACTCCTTTACTGAGCGGACAAAAAATAATGGCTCCTTTCATTATAGAGTGAAAGTCGGTTTGTGGCGAGACGGATTGTCGGTACAAAATCCACATAGCCACATCCGAGCATTCAAAAAGAAGCACGAACTCCCCGATTGGAAAGGTTCATGCTTCTTATGCTTTCTTCAAAAATATGTGCCTGTGTGAAATTCAATTTAGTTAATACATTACAATTGCATGTTCATACAAACATGAAGTTGTAAGGGTAAGGCTTATTAATTTCTTCCGAATAACCATACATATTGGTTGAATTAACATGATTGTTTATCACACAGGGACCGTTCGCCAACATCGAATTCCATATAATCAACCAGTAGCATCACTTCAACAGATTCGCAATAACAGAAGTACTACCTTGGCATGGCTATAAGTTAACCTCGGTCATTTTCTTGATTTTAAAAACCACTTCTCAATCAAGATCAGAAGTGGAAAGTTTAGAGTACATCAAATTATTTTATATTTAGTGAGCTTAAACTTCAAAATCTCTAACCACATTATAATCAATCACAGACGGTATTTCATTCATATACATTAAATCACGGATCATGGTTAAACGAATAGAAACATCCATTTCGAAATACTCATTCTCTTCAGCTGGTAATATAGAATAAGGCACATTTTTTACTATATAGACTTTTTCATCAATACACCATTTTACATCTTTTGTTAATGATTTGGTTCCCGGTTTCATGGCGGCAACCTCCCTAACCAACGTTTTGTGCAAAGTGCCTTCCTCCTCTTCTAATATTCCCTATATAGATACATTTTAATCCTAACCTTTTATCTATTCACTGTCGTCCTTTTTGTTTCGTTCAATTATTTGTTCTTTCAGGTTCGCCAACTTTCGATAATAATCTAGGTTTACTTCGCTAGCTCTGAAGTGGACTTTTTCTAGTTTATCGCTATTCAGATGAACTGTAATCATTTTTATAAAACGAACCTTCCTTTTACTTATTACAAAACTGATCGCAAATGTATATTTCTCTGGGCTCCCACTTTCAATTAAACTATAAGACAACGATGGGAACCCTTTAAACTGTGCCTGAGTTATTGCATCGGTCATCTTGAGTCTCGTGATTAAGTCTATAATAACATTTTCCTCAATTGAGCCGATACGTTCAAGAATTCGTTCCAAGGAATGACTTCCAATTTGAATAATGTTTTTATTTTTAAGCTCTTCAGCACTATGAGACCCAAGCATTTTTTCCTTTTCTTCTAGAACAATATTTCGTTGATTATCAGTTAGATAAGAAATGGGAATGCCATACTTTTCAGCTTTTCGTAAAGCATCTTTATCATATTCAGCTGCTATTGCTTTAATTTCCTCAATTTGTTTCGGTTCAAAATAAATCACATCATAAACTAGCATGGTTATATCATCTTTAAATATGACAGTAAACCGTCTAGCCAAGACAAACACACCTTTCCCATTCCCCTATGTTTCACACTAGAGTATATTCCGAACATTGTCAATCTATGGTCGGCAGAATACTCAATACATTTCACACTTATTTTAGAATTCGTCTCACTTTCATCATTGGATCTCTGCGAAGATGAATCACAAAATCTTCATTCGATGTATGATAAACGACCGTTCCTTCTTTCGCCCTAAAAAACTCTTTGTTTGCATCTTTTTTAGCCACAGTACGTATCGGAGCAACTTCTGTTACAATTTTTTTATTATCTTCTTCATAGTAATCTAAAATCGATACCAAAAGAAATTGATCAGGAAATAATTCTCTTACTTCTTGCCAAGTCATTTTAAAACCAATCCTCCTATCAAAGTACGAGTCAATAAACACAATGAATTGATTGAATTTTCCTATAAATAGATTCATAAAAAAAGAAGCATAAATCTCCAATTAGGAAACAATGCTTCTTTTCTGTACTACTATCCATAAATTCTTATGGAGACGGCGGGAGTCGAACCCGCGTCCAAAGGCTCTGCTACTTCAGCGTCTACGCGTGTAGATTGACTACTTAGGTTCGCGCGCACGTTTGCCGTCAATCAAGGCTATCCGTGAGCGCTATCCTGATAATCTCTTGTAACGGCCTCAGGAGGCGACCGTTACCGTATCCCACTTAAGTTGAGCCTAACAATGCCACATGGGCGATGGAACTGCTAGGCAGATTCATCAGCTTACGCTGCGAATGCTAAGTTGTTGTTTGTTTTGCCAGTTATTATTAACTGCCGTTTCTGACGGAGTCGAGCCCTCCGACGCGCAGCTCAAGCTCAGACCACCCCTGTCGAATCCGTAACGTCCCCGAGATAAAAGGTGGCTAGACCCTTTAAAGGGATGTCAGGAATGCCTGTAACAGGCTTCTGAACTATTTCACTACAATCAGTATACAGGATTTTAACGTAAATATCAATACTGCTGTTTTGCTTTGAATGCGCGTTCCATTTCACGCTTCGCTTCTTTCTTCTTCAAGTCGTCACGTTTATCGTAAAGTTTCTTCCCTTTACCAACGCCGATCAACACTTTCGCAAAGCCGTCCTTCAAGTATATTTTCAACGGAACAATCGCAAACCCTTCTTGCTTTGTTTGCCCAATCAATGTCGCAATCTGCTTTTTGTGAAGCAATAGTTTTCTAGAACGCAACGGATCATGGTTGAACCGGTTCCCTTGGTCGTACGGGCTAATGTGCATATTGGAAATCCACGCTTCATTATTCCGAATCAACACGAATGCATCTCGAATTTGCACTTTCCCGTTACGCACGGACATGATTTCCGTCCCTTGCAGCACAATGCCTGCTTCAATCGTTTCTTCAATCGCATAATCATGATTCGCTTTCTTATTAATCGCGATCACTTTTCCTTGACCTTTTGCCATACCGTTCTCCCCCTCTTCAAACACAAAACAAATACTAATTAGTAGTATTAGATTATGCGTACCATTTACCACTTTATTAAAAAGTACATACTAGATGATTGTAGTGAAGGGCGGCGACTCCTGGGGGATTTGCGTGACAGGTGAGACCCCGCAAGGTCGCAAAGCGAACGAGGAGGCTCACCGCACGCCCCCCGGAAAGCGTCCGCCTGGAACGTAAATCATCGGGTAAGCTTGCTATATTTATTATTTCCTACTATTACTTCCTCTTCCGCGTAGCCGGCTTTTTCTTCTTCTTTTTCGCTACGCCTTCGTAAAACTTCTTCTTCGCATTCGGCGAACTGGCGCCCTGCTTCTTATCACCTTTCGGCTTTTCAGATTGGCTTCTACCGCCGCCCTTTTTCGCATGAATGACTTTCGGCGTTTCTTTCCGCGCACGATGGAACGATTGCTTCATCCCTGCAATTTCGAAATCGATAGCCGATTCCTCAGGTGTGACGGACACGACACGAATCGTCACTTCATCCCCGATCCGGAACTGCTTGCCTGTATGCTCACCGATCATCATCATTTGACGATCGTCAAAACGGTAATAATCATCTGTCATATAGCTGACATGGACAAGTCCTTCCACCGTATTTTCAAGCTCAACGAACATCCCGAAATTCGTAACGGAAGAAATGACGCCGTCGAATTCCTCACCGATCTTATCCAGCATGAACTGCGCTTTCTTCAACGCGTCCGTATCACGTTCTGCGTCAACTGCGCGACGTTCACGTTCAGACGTATGTTGCGCGATTTCAGCCAAGTTGGCATTCCAATGCGCAAGCGTCTGTGCAGACACATCTTTTTCAATCAAATACGTACGGATCAATCGGTGAACGATCAAATCCGGATAACGTCGGATTGGAGACGTGAAATGCGTATAGAAATCCGTTGATAAACCGAAGTGGCCTAGGCTTTCTTCAAAGTACTTCGCCTGTTGCATGGAACGGAGTAACATCGTCGAAATGACCGTCTCTTCCGGCATACCTTCAATCGATTCCACGATTTCCTGCAACGCGCGTGGATGCACTTTATTGCCAGATCCTTTCACGACGATTCCGAAGTTCGTCAAAAACTCAAAGAAACGTTGCAGTTTTTCGGTTTTCGGATCTTCGTGAATGCGGTATAAGAACGGCACTTGCAACCAATGGAAATGCTCCGCCACCGTTTCATTCGCAGCAAGCATGAATTCCTCGATGAGTCGTTCAGACACCGTACGCTCGCGCAACACGATATCCGTCGGCCAACCGTTGTCATCCACAAGCACTTTCGACTCTTTGAAATCAAAGTCAATCGCCCCACGGTCAATTCGCTTTTGTCTCAAAATCGAAGCGAGTTCCGCCATCTCATTCAACATTGGAACGATATGTGCGTACTTTTGCATGAGCTCTTCATCTTTTTCTTCGATGATTTTGTATACATCCGTATACGTCATTCGCTCTTTCGACTTAATGACACTTTCGTAAATCTCATGATCGACAACTTTCCCATTGCGGTCAATTTTCATCGAACAAGACAACGTCAATCGATCGACATGCGGGTTCAATGAACAAATCCCGTTTGAAAGCTTATGTGGCAACATCGGAATAACTCGGTCCGTTAAATACACACTCGTCGCGCGCTCATACGCTTCATCGTCAAGCGGTGTATTTTGTTGCACATAATGGCTCACGTCCGCAATATGGACAGACAATGTATACGTCCCATCGTCATTTTTCACAAGTGAAATGGCATCATCCAAGTCTTTCGCGTCTGCCCCATCAATTGTAATGATGACATCTTCTCGTAAGTCACGACGTTTGAATAAATCCTTTTCCTGCACTTCATCCGGTGTTTTATTCGCCTGATCCATTACTTCTTTAGGGAATTCAACTTCAATCCCATGCTTATGAATAATCGATAAAATATCGACACCTGGATCGTTTTTGTGCCCAAGAATTTGCACAACCATTCCCGTTGCGGACTTCATATCACTCGGCCAATCGGTAATTTCCACGACCACTTTGTGGCCATCTACCGCGTCCAGCGAGTTGCCTTTGCCAATGAAAATGTCCATCGGCAACTTCTTGTCATCAGGAATGACGAAACCGAATCCGCGGTTGTCTTGATACGTCCCGACCACTTTCGTCGTCTTGCGCTCTGCAATTCGAATAATCGTCCCTTCACGACGGTCGCCATACGAGCCCTTCGACACGCGGACAAGCACGATATCGCCGTTCATCGCCCCGTTCACTTCCGGTGGTGGAATGAAAATATCATCCATTCCTTCCGTTTCAGGCGTCACAAATCCGAAGCCTTTCGCATGCCCAATGAACTTTCCGCGCACTAAATTCATGCGCTCCGGCACACCGTAACGGTTCGTACGTGAGCGGACAATGTCCCCTTTCTGTTCAAGGTGAACGAGCATCTTCACCAGTTCCTTGAACTCCGCAGCGCCTTCAATCCCTAACGCCTCCTGGATTTCTTGAACCGTCAGCGGTTTATACGATTCCTCTCTCATAAAAGACAATAATCTTGTCCGTAGTTCTTCATCAAAAAAGTCCAATACCATCCCTCCACTTCTAACTATCGTCATCTATTTCCATTTTCACACGTTCCAGTCAAGGGATTCAAGAAATTGATACACCTCTTCATGAAGCGCCTCTTTTTCCGGACCGAGCGTAATGACATGCCCTGACTTTTCAAACCATTGTAAATCCTTTTTCGTAGAAGACGCTTCGTCATAAATGACGTTCGCCGACTCCACGTCAATCACTTCATCGTCACGCGACTGCACAACGAACAACGGCGCCTCCACCTTCTCCAGCTCATCCCGCGTATCATACACGAGCGAACGCAAAGCAGGCAATGAATGCATCGAGCGTTTACGCAACGCCTCTACTTCCTTTTCGATAACATCAGCCGATTTTCCTTCATACTTCTTATAATCCGCTGCATACTTCAACACACCTTCAAACATGAGATCCGTCGTCTTCATCGACATCGGCGCACACATCGTCACAATTCCCTTTACAGGCAGTGTAACCCCGATTTTTAATGAAAATACACCACCTAACGATAATCCACCAACCGCAATCTCCTCATACCCGGCATCTCTCAACTGCTCATAGCCCGCCACAACATCTTCCCACCACTCATCCGGCCCGGTCTCAATCAATTCCTCAGGTGGCACACCATGTCCCCTGTAATGCGGCGCCAGTGACGTATACCCTTTCTTCTCCAAAAAACGACCCAACATCCGCACATCCGCTGACGTCCCCGTAAATCCATGCAATAACAAAACCGCCCGCTTCCCACTCTCAAAAAAGAACGGCTTCGGCTGCGCAATCCTCATATCTATACTCATCCTTTCAGTATGTATGTTGAATAAAAAATTCTACCTCATAAACGATGATTTCAGTTCCGGGCGGACGCTTTCTGGGGGGCGGGCGGTAAGCCTCCTCGTTCGCGTCGCTACGCTTTGGCTCTCTGTGGGGTCTTACCTGTCCCGCTCATCCCCCTAGAGTCGCCGCCCTGCACTCCAATCATCAAAATCCTTTTTAACAATAGAAGTATTAGACTGGGTTGCAGTAATGAATGCTAGTACTTATTTATTGCAAACTCACTCTAATGTATTCGAGTCTCTTATTGTGAATTATATTCCTACAGCTGTTGGCCGTTAATTCAAACCTCGTACCATTATGACAAATCCATTACAATAAAAGCTAATATAGGGATTGCAGCGGAAGGCGGCGACTCTAGCGGGAACAGCGCGAGCTGAAGACCCCGCAGGAACGCAGTGACGAGGAGACTGAAGCCGTGCCCGCAGAACGCGTCCGCCTGCAGCGTAAATCCCGTTTTATTAAAGCTTTCTATGTATACCCTTCCCTTTTCCAAAGAGAAAAAAACGCCCGACCATACGGGTGGCCAGGCGTTTCATCATGTATGCAATTCGTTAACTACCCATCAAATCTTCACGATGGCAATCGCCAACACGAAAAATAAAATTGAAAGTATAATTGTCACGCGTTGAAGCACTAAATCCAACCCACGCGCTTTCTGTTTCCCAAAAAGTTGTTCGGCACCACCGGAGATGGCTCCTGACAGACCTGCACTTTTTCCGGATTGCAATAACACAACAACGATTAACGCCAATGACACGATAACTAGCAACGTCATAAACAAAGCATGCACTTTGTTCCACCTCCCGAATCGAACATAACACTATCTCTATTCTAGCAAACATTACATATTGTTACAATATCTTTTTGATTATTCCACAAACAGCCGACAATCGCCGGCTGTTTGTCTTTATGTCGCTACTTACTTCTTCAAATTATAAAACGTCTTCGCTCCTAGATACACAGCCGTTTCATCCAACTGATCTTCGATACGAAGCAATTGGTTGTACTTCGCTACACGGTCCGTACGAGAAGGCGCACCTGTCTTAATTTGACCTGCGTTTGTCGCAACAGCGATGTCCGCAATTGTCGTATCTTCGGATTCACCAGAACGGTGCGAAATAACCGCTGTATAACCCGCGCGTTTCGCCATTTCGATCGCGTCAAATGTTTCTGTCAATGTACCGATTTGGTTTACCTTGATAAGGATTGAGTTGCCAACGCCTTCTTCAATACCGCGTGCCAACTTCTCTGTATTCGTTACGAATAGATCGTCTCCGACCAATTGGACTTTCCCGCCAAGACGCTCTGTCAATAGCTTGTGTCCAGCCCAATCGTTTTCGTCTAGCCCATCTTCGATTGAAACGATCGGATATTTTGAGCAAAGCTCTTCATACCAAGCAACCATCTCTTCAGATGTTTTCGTAATGCCTTCACCAGCTAAGCGGTATGTGTTTGCTTCTTTATCGTAAAACTCGGAAGACGCAACGTCCATTGCAAGCAATACTTCTTCGCCTGGCTTGTAGCCCGCTTTTTCGATAGCTTCCATAATTGTTGAAAGAGCTTCTTCGTTCGATGCTAAGTTTGGTGCAAAGCCGCCTTCGTCACCAACCGCCGTGTTCAAGCCTTTTCCTTTTAACACGTCTTTTAAGCTATGGAAGATTTCAGCGCCCATACGCAATCCGTGACGGAATGATTCCGCACCGACAGGCATGACCATGAATTCTTGAATGTCAACGTTGTTATCCGCGTGCTCACCGCCGTTGAGGATGTTCATCATCGGTACTGGCAATTGTTTCGCGTTCACGCCGCCAAGGTATTGGTAAAGTGGAAGATCCAAATAATCTGCCGCTGCGTGTGCAACTGCCATGGATACACCAAGGATCGCATTCGCACCAAGTTTCCCTTTATTGTTCGTACCATCTAGTTCGATCAAAGCTTTATCGATGACAACTTGGTCAAGCACTGAATAGTTATCAACGATTTCTTCTGCAATCACTTCATTCACGTGATCAACTGCAGCTAACACGCCTTTTCCTAAGTAACGGGATTTATCGCCATCACGCAATTCAACGGCTTCATATTCACCTGTGGAAGCACCGGATGGAACGATTGCACGTCCGAACGCGCCGCTTTCTGTGAACACTTCAACTTCAACCGTCGGATTTCCGCGTGAATCAAGAACTTCTCTGGCTTGGATGTGGGTAATGATTGGCATAACAATTCTCTCCCTTTAATTAGAATAATGGTGTTCCGGACATGTCTGCCGGTTGTTCAATATCTAGCAATTTCAACATTGTCGGCGCAAGATCAGATAAGATACCGCCTTCACGAAGGTCAATGTCGGTCTTTGTAATGATGACCGGCACTGGATTCGTCGTATGCGCCGTCATCGGTTTGCCTTCAAGCGTCACGACCTCATCGGAATTGCCGTGGTCCGCCGTGACGATCGCTGTTCCGCCTTTTAACAGTAACGCATCAATAATTCTACCGAGGCACACATCGACTGTTTCAATCGCTTTGATCGTCGGTTCGAGCAAGCCGCTATGGCCGACCATATCCGGATTCGCGAAATTGAGGATGATCGCATCTTGTCGATCACCTTCAATTTCCGCAAGTAGCGCTTCCGTCACTTCGACAGCACTCATTTCCGGCTTCAAGTCATACGTGGCCACTTTCGGACTGGCAATTAAAATCCTTGTTTCACCTTCGAACTCTTCTTCCCGACCGCCACTCATGAAAAATGTTACATGGGGATACTTCTCAGTTTCCGCAATACGCAATTGACGGAGTCCATTGTTCGATAGCACTTCACCAAGTGTGTTGGTCAAGTCGACATTCGTAAACACGACATCCGCTTGTACGTCTTCACTATAATGTGTAAACGTTACGAATTTTACTTGTTCCAATGATTTTGGTCCGGTATGGAAGCCGTCAAACTTTGGATCCGTGAATGCCCGTGACAATTGAATCGCACGGTCCGGTCTGAAGTTGAAGAAAACGACCGCATCTTCATCTTCAATCGTTCCGACAGGTTGTCCGTCTTGCTCCACGACAAATGGGATAACGAATTCATCATGTACTAGTTCGTCATACGAAGCTAAAACTCCTGCCATTGCCGTTTGAAAACGAGCTCCTTCTCCGTCGACAATTGCACGGTAAGCACTTTCTACACGGTCCCACCGTTTATCGCGGTCCATTGCGTAATAGCGACCCGATACCGTAGCAATCTTGCCGACACCGATACCTTCCATCACGTCTTCGGTCTTCTCGATATAGCCAGGTGCAGTTTGCGGACCTACATCCCGGCCGTCTAAAAAGGCATGGACATATACTTTTTCGATGCCGTTCATTTTCGCAAGACGAAGCAAAGCGAATAAATGCTCGTAATGGCTATGTACGCCACCATCGGACAGCAAACCCATTAGATGTAGTGCAGAGCCTTTCTGTTTCACATGCTCAATTGCACGAAGCAACGCCGCATTCGTCATGAAATCTCCGTCTTTGATCGATTTATTAATGCGCGTTAGGCTTTGGTAGACAATTCTACCCGCTCCGATATTCAAGTGGCCGACTTCCGAATTGCCCATTTGGCCTTCCGGAAGACCGACCGCTTCGCCACAAGCTGTTAGCGTCGAATGAGGGTAGTTGTTCCATAAAATATCGAAATTCGGTGTGTTCGCTTGCGCCACCGCATTGCCATACTTTTCATCCCGCAATCCGAAACCGTCTAAGATGATCAATGCAACAGGTGCTTTAGGCATGGCTTGCAACCTCAATCATTTGCACGAATGAATCTGCTTCAAGGCTCGCGCCACCGACAAGCGCACCGTCGATATGTTCCATGGACAGCAATTCGCCCAAATTGCCAGGCTTTACACTGCCGCCGTATTGAATGCGGATTGCTGTAGCTGTTTGCTCATCATACAAGTGATCGATTTCCACACGGATTGCTTCACAAACAATATTCGCATCTTCAGCAGTCGCTGTTTTGCCTGTACCGATCGCCCAAATTGGTTCGTACGCAATGATGGCATTTTTCGCTTGCTCTGCTGACACGCCTTCAAATGCCTTCTGTACTTGCAAAGCAACTGTTTCTACCGTTTTTTCTGCTTCCCGTTCAGCAAGGCTTTCCCCGACACAAACGATTGGTGTCAATTGATTCGCAAATGCTGCCAGTACTTTTTTGTTGACCGTTTCATCGGTTTCATTGAAATATTGGCGACGTTCCGAATGCCCTAAAATGACATATGGAATATTCAATGCCGCTAACATCTTCGGGCTTACTTCGCCTGTAAATGCGCCCTCTGCCACGTCATGCATCGTTTGCGCGCCGATTTGCAATGAACAGCCTTCCGTCATTGACTGAAGCGCTGCCAAATAGAGTGAAGGTGGGCAAACGACTGCGTCGACTTGTTCGGACTGCGGCAAGCGTTCGTTCACTTCTGTAACAAATTGCTTCGCTTCCTCCATCGTCTTATACATCTTCCAGTTTCCTGCAATGATTCGTTTCCGCAAAGTTTTCCCTCCTAATTATCGATCTTTCAATACCGTTACGCCCGGAAGTTCTTTCCCTTCCATGAATTCCAAGGAAGCGCCTCCACCTGTAGACACGTGATCCATCTTCTCCGCAACGTCAAATTTCTCAACAGCTGCAGCAGAATCACCACCACCGATTACGGTATATGCTTCGGTTTCTGCCATTGCCAATGCCACTTCTTTCGTTCCAGCTGAAAACGGCGCCATTTCAAATACGCCCATCGGCCCGTTCCAAATGACAAGTTTCGAGTTACGGATGACGTCCGCATACAATGCAGCCGTTTCAGGTCCGATATCGAGCCCCATCCAACCGGATTCAATCGCATCGATCTTCACCGTTTGAACGTTCGCCTCTTCAGAAAATGCATCCGCTACGACCGCATCGATTGGCAAGTACAAATTGACGTTCTTTTCTTTCGCTTTTTGAATAAACGACTGTGCGAGTTCAATCTTATCTTCTTCAACAAGTGAATTGCCTGTTTCATATCCTTGTGCTTTTGTGAATGTATAGGAAAGACCGCCACCGATCAATAAATTGTCGACGTTGTCCAACAAATTATCAATGACACCAATCTTGTCCTTTACTTTCGCACCTCCGATAATCGCAGTAAAAGGACGATCCGGATCCGATAACGCTTTGCCAAGGACATCCAGTTCCTTTTGGAGCAAGAAACCACTTACCGCAGGGATATGCGCAGCAATTCCAGCAGTGGACGCATGTGCACGGTGAGCAGCACCGAACGCATCGTTGACAAATACATCCGCAAGTGCAGCAAACTGCTTTGCAAGTTCCGCGTCGTTTTTCTCTTCCCCTGCATGGAAACGAACGTTTTCAAGCAACACAACGTCGCCATCGTTCATCGCAGCTACTGCTTGTTCTACGTCTGCTCCAATCGAGTCGTCAAGCTTTGTCACGTGTTTACCAAGAAGTTCAGCCAATCGTTCACCAACAGCTGAGAGGCGTAATTCCTCTTTCACTTCCCCTTTTGGTCTCCCTAAATGACTCGCTAAAATGACTTTTGCGCCCGTTTGGACCAAATACGTAATCGTCGGTACGGCTGCACGGATTCTTGTATCGTCCGTCACTGTACCGTTTTCCATCGGGACATTGAAATCCACCCGGCAAAATACGCGCTTTCCTGTTAGGTCCATATCCTTGATCGTCTGTTTGGCATTCATGTAAACTGCACACCTCCAAGAGTAGTAACGCGTACGAACAGTAAGCTGTTTCATACGCACGCTAGTAAAAAGGAGGAACGGGTTGTACACCGTTCCTCCTACCCATTTATCTATTATAAGGTGTAGCCTATCGATTGGCTATGATTTATATTGATTGGCCTCAAATGCCTTGTTTTTGCATATAAAGTGCCAAGTCGATGCAACGTGCAGAGTAGCCCGACTCGTTGTCATACCAAGAAATAACTTTCACCATGTTGTTATCCAACACCATCGTAGAAAGTGCGTCAACTGTGGATGAAGCCGTGTTGCCATTGTAGTCTCTTGAGACGAGTGGAATTTCATTATAGTAAAGAATGTTTTTCAATTCATTTTCAGATGCATGCTTCAGTGCAGCATTCACATCTTCCACTGTAACGTCTTTTGACAGTTCGACAACGAAATCGACAAGTGACACATTCGGCGTCGGTACACGTACCGCCATGCCATCAAGTTTCCCTTTTAGTTCCGGAATGACTTTTGTCACCGCTGATGCAGCACCCGTTGTCGTCGGAATCATAGACTCAGCTGCCGCTCTTGCTCTACGGTAGTCGTCATGTGGCAAATCCAAAATACGTTGGTCGTTCGTGTAGGAATGCACGGTTGTCATCATCCCGCGTTCGATGCCGAACTGGTCATTCAACACTTTTACGACAGGCGCCAGACAGTTCGTCGTACAAGAAGCGTTGGACACGACTTTATCCGTTTGCGCATCGTATTCGTGTTCATTAACACCCATGACGAGCGTTTTCACGTCGCCTTTCGCAGGTGCAGACAAGATCACTTTTTTCGCGCCCGCTTCGATATGTTTCATCAACCCTTTTTCGTCTCTGAACACACCTGTGGATTCGATGACGACGTCCACACCTAAGTCTCCCCATGGCAGTTGCGCTGGGTCTTTTTCAGCGTAAACTTTAATCTTCTTCCCGTTGACGACAAGATGATTGTCTTCTGAACCGACTTCCGCGTCAAAAATCCCGTGCACAGAATCGTATTTCAATAAATGCGCCAACATCGGTGCGTCCGTCAAATCGTTAACCGCAACAATTTCAAGTTCTTCGTGCTTGCTTGCCTCTCTGAATACCACTCTTCCAATCCGTCCGAATCCGTTAATCGCTACTTTTAATGTCATTTGAATTCCCTCCAAGTATGGTTAATGTCGTTAAGACGTACTCTCTAATTTACGGATGATTTCCAGTGCTGCCCCTTCATCCGTCACAAGAAGCGTTTGCTCAGGCGCACTCGCCATATACGCAGCAATCGCGTCCGCTTTCGCCTTGCCACCTGCAACAGCGATGATGAGCGGTACTTTTTTCAATTGCTCGGTTTGAATACCGACTGTTCTGATCCTGTGTACAATCTTGCCATTTTCATCGAAATAATATCCGAATGCTTCACCTTTTGCGCCATCTTGTTGCAGTTTTTCCGTTTCTTCGCTCGGTGTATTGCGCATTTCAGCCATCCGTTGTGCATCCCCGATTCCGTGAATGACACAATCGGTCTTTTCATACAAATCGATCATCTTCTGCGCCGTCGGTTCCTTTTTGAACACTTCATGTGCTTCCCCACTGAGTGACTCAGGGTAGTAAAACGTGCTATACGTCCCACCACACGCACTGGCAAACGATGCCGCAATAACGTTCGCTTGTAAGCCGATGTCGTTTCCGACACCGCCTCTTGCTGCAATGAAGTGCAAGTGCGCAGCTCGTTCAAACGAGTGCATATAGTGTGGGATCGCCGCAACCGATGTCCCACCGGTAACCGCGACAATTTCACCGTCTCCAATGCGCTCCGTAAACTCGTTCGCTGCTTCTTTCGCCAACAAGTTTTTCACCGCATCATTGGCATCACTATCGCCCGGCACAATTTTCACATGCTGGATATGCAATAAACGCTGCAGCTTTCTCTCGATCAAGCCGTGTCCCGTCCACTCATCGATGCTTGGCTGAAGAGCCGCCCGCACTTTTGCCCCTTCCGCAGTAATCGTCGTTCCTTCTTTTGCGATTCGAATGAGATCCAAATCGCGCAAGCTCTCCATCTCATTTCGACACTCGCGCTCCGACAAACCTGCAAGCAAACTTAACGGCCTCCGCCCAATCGGCCCAGACATCTCAATGAAAGTCAATAATTTATAACGTCGATGGAGTACATCCACCATTTCTGGCACAAGCTTTCGTTGCGCCTCGAGTATATTCGAGTTCACGGAAAGCCTCACTTTCTAGCAGGACACTTTCTGCCCACCTAATAATATTTTGTCCCACCTATTGCAAAAAAATATAGTTGATACTGCAAGTATATACCTCTTCACTAGTATATTCAAACTTTTTTAGTTTATTTGGGGAAATTCATGACAAGCCGTTAATAAATCGGTTGTCCCTCCTATTCATATACTTGGATTCTTACTAACGCATATGGATGTTAGGTCGATAGCACTCAAATAAAAAATACAAGAGAATGGTCTCTCGTATCTTCTGTATCTCTTTTATTCCATTAGCGCACCCGTGTGTGAAAGCCTCATATCAATTGTTTTTTCATATATACCTTCGTTCCATCTTGACCTACGAGAATCCACCCTTGTTTAGTGTAAAATGATACATTTTCAGTGAATAAAACATGAGTAGCCAATTCCATCTCTAAATACCCTTTATTTCTAGTCTCTTGTTCTGCAAAGTTCAGTAAAAACTTCCCTAACCCTTTACCTTGAAAGTCAGGTTCTATTGCAATATTAGCAAGTGATGCATGATCTTCTTCAAATACTAATACTAATCCAGCAATTATTTGATGTTTATTTTCCACCACCCAAACTGGAAAAAAAGCTATTTCATCCTTATAATTTACATTCATTGGAGGTAGAGTTTGAATATCTATCCTATCCGAATACTTTAAATAGGCTTTATGCATGCATTTCTGAAACCCATCAGCATCATTTACATCTGCTTTTCTTATAGTCCAATTAATCATTCTTAAAGGTCTCCTTCAACTTACCTATTCCAGAAAAAATTTATATTTATCTACATGCGTTCATTCATTACTAACAAATAAACGAATCAATCATCACATCATTGCCCAACCATTGTTGAACACAACTCCAGTAAATCGACATACCCGATCGCTCCATACAACAGAACTTCCCCGTCTTTCTCAATGACTGGAATCATCAGCATATACCGCTCATGCTTCTCATCATCCGATTCAATATCAATCGTCGTCCACGTAAGCGGAAAGTCTTCTTGGACAAGCTTCATCATAGACTCCGCTTCGTCGCATAAATGACACCCTTTTTTCGTATAAAACTGCACATGCATGAAAAAGCACCTCGACTCTCCATTTTCTTTTAGTATAAAAGAAAGAGGAGGCCTTGCAACTGATTTGCAAGCCTCCTCCTGTTCATTACCAACTACGGCCGCCTCCTCCGCCGCCACCGGAGCCGCCACCGCCTGAGAAACCACCGCCTGAGCCACCGCCGAAGCCGCCGCCTCCACCGAAGCCACCGCCGCCGAACGAGCCCGGGAAAAAGACGGGACCACTTCTGCTTCTTCCGCGTCCCCCACGACCACCTCCACCGCCGCCGCGACCACCGGAGAACATGCCGATAAGGACGATGATGATGAAAATGACGATAGGTGCCGGAATGCCAAAACCGGAATCGCCACGTTCAAGCGGTTGAACGTCAGCCAATTCGCCATTCCAGCCGTATTCCTTGGCAATTACGTTGTAATATGATTTGTATGCTTCCATAATAGCGAGATCCGGTTGCTCATTTTGCAAATACGGTACCGCCACTTCATCCATGATGCGACCGACTTTACCGTCCGGCAATGCGCCTTCTAAGCCATAACCCGTAGATAACTCAAAATGACGATCCCCTTCTGAATTCGGTGTAGTCGTCAAGACGAGCAACGCACCGTTATTTTTGTCCGCTTTCCCGAGTTTGTATTCTCGGAGCGCATCGACTGCGAACTGTTCAATCGGCTCGTCACCAATACTCGGCAACGTCAATACGACGAGCTCAGCAGTTGTTCCTTCATCCAACTGTTTACCGAGCCGATTCAATTCCGCTTTCTGCTCGTTCGATAAAATCCCAGCACGATCTTGGATATATTGATCTGCCGCATTCCACGGAGGGATGTCAGCTGCGAACGTCCCTAATGGAAGAATAAGTAAAACGAGACAGGCAGCTAAAAGGAAGCTGACGGTCCGACGAATCAATCTTTGTCATCTCCGAAATCAACTTCAGGCGCTTCATTCGCAGCTGCATCCGTTTTAAAATATTCCTTCTCATCAAAACCAAACATCGACGCGACGAGTCGACCCGGAAAACGTTTCGTCTGCTTATTGTAATCAGCAACGACAGTATTGTAGTCTTGCCGGGCAACTGCTATCCGGTTTTCCGTACCTGCCAACTCATCCATCAATTGCGTAAAGTTCTGATTCGCCTTCAAATCCGGATAATTCTCCACAACAACGAGCAATCGGCTCAACGCACTCGACAACTCAGAATCCGCAGCCGCCTGCTCTTCCGGTCCACTTGCACCCGCAAGCTTTGCACGCGCCTCCGAAATTTGCGTCAGCACTTCCTTCTCATGACTCGCATATCCTTTCACCGTATTCACCAAGTTTGGAATCAAATCCAACCTCCGCTGCAACTGATTCTCCACTTGCGCATACGACTGATCCACATTCTCCTCTAGATTGACAAACTTGTTGTAACTCGGCACGAAAATAAGACCAAGTACAACTACAATTGCAATGATAATGCCAATCGGTCCAAGTAATTTCTTCATCAAACCACTCCCTTATTTACTCATAGTTCCATACCCTACATCGCCTGCTTACTAAACGTGTCCTCATCCACCATAAGCCTATGTTAGAAATGCACTTTTCAAACCAATGATTCAGCCCTCTCCAGGAAAGTTTCGTTGTCAAACGCAGTATACTGCGTATTTTTTAGCAAAGACGATTTTGGTCAATGAACTTGGAACGCTCCTATTTCCGTTATCACCGATTCTAGGCGTGTTATCACCGATTCGGAGCACGTTATCACCGGTTCTCGGTCGTTTATCACCGGTTCGGCACACGTTATCACCGTTTCTCCCACGTTTATCACCGATTCTTCTTTTTCACGATGTTTCCCTTAAATGAGAACCGTTAATTGGTCAAAACCCATTCAGCGCGATTCATTTAATCCATCACACAAAGAAACCACCCACGTTTATGGAGCAAAGACAGATTGCAAATGCGGCATGCTTCCTTCAAACGCCGCATACTTCATCGGAACGCGGCATACTTCTTCAAAACGCCGCATTACATCGCCGTTTGCCGCATAACTAGGCAGAACTCAGCATACTGCGCCAGCTCTCCCCATAAAAAAGCATAAAAAAACTGCAGACATACAAAGTATGCCTACAGCCTAAGTTAACTTATTCCCTTACTTCAAATCTTTCATGTCACTGCGCGTAATAATATGGTCGATCAAACCGTATTCCTTCGCACGTTCAGCCGTCATGAAATTATCGCGGTCCGTATCTTTCGCGATGACTTCAACCGGTTGTCCTGTACGCTCGGAAAGAATTGTGTTCAACTTCTCGCGAAGGAACAAAATGCGTTTCGCTGCGATTTCGATTTCTGTCGCTTGCCCTTGCGCACCGCCAAGTGGTTGGTGAATCATCACTTCGGCATTCGGTAACGCGTAACGCTTTCCTGGTGTACCCGCCGTCAATAAGAACGATCCCATTGAAGCCGCCATACCGATACAAATCGTTTGGATGTCCGGCTTGATGAATTGCATCGTATCGTAAATTGCCATACCAGCTGTAATGCTTCCGCCTGGGCTGTTAATGTAAATGGATACGTCTTTTTCTGGATCTTCCGCTTCCAAGAATAGCAATTGTGCAACGATGGAGTTTGCTACGTTGTCATCAATTGCGCTCCCTAACATAATAATACGGTCTTTCAATAAACGAGAATAAATATCGTAAGCGCGTTCTCCTCGTGTTGTCTGTTCAATAACTGTTGGTATGAGATTCATCCTATTTCCTCCTTTTGACTGGATCGAAATTATCGTTCTGTTGAAATCTTTTATTCAACTGTACATCTATCATACATACTATGGTCAATTAAGGTCAAATATTACGCATTCAGCAATCGTCTCGTCAACAACTGTAATAACGTCCATAGCACGACAATACCGATTCTCCCTACTTTATTCTGCCTAGACTTCATACATTCCCCACTTACTCGCATGTTAGACAACCGCACAAAAAATAAGTCTTGCAATCAAGCCGCGCTATTTGTATAATGGGATTTGTCTGCTACAAGCAGTAGCGCATAATATGCCCTCGTGGTGCAACGGATAGCACGTAAGATTCCGGTTCTTGAGATGTGGGTTCGATTCCTGCCGAGGGCGTAAACGTATAAAAAACCTGTAAATGGGCCCTGCCTGTTTACAGGTTTTTTTGTCCAAAGGAACAGCCGTTTCACAACAATCGAAACGGCTTTTTCTTTTAGTTTTCTTTTTCTACAAGTGCAGTTAGGGTTTCGATCGCTTGCTCTTCATCATTGCCTTCAGCAATTAACGTCACCGATGAACCTCTTGCAATCGCCAAACTCATGACACCCATAATACTCTTCGCGTTCACTTGACGTTCTTCCTTCTTCAGAAACACGTCAGATGTAAATTTATTCGCTTCCTGCACAAACAATGCAGCTTGTCTTGCTTGCAATCCAGTCTTCATTTTCACTTCTACTGTTTTTTCTGCCATTCGCACTAGACTCCTTTCGTCTTCACATTCTCAATCAGTTCAAAATGCCACCAACACGCAGATTTTCTGCAATCTCTTCGATTTTCCGTAAACGGTGATTGACCCCAGATTTACTAACCGTCCCACCTGAAACCATTTCACCAAGCTCTTTTAATGTAATGTCTTGATGGGTGATCCGCAAATGGGCAATCTCTTGTAGGCGTTCAGGTAATTGATCCAACCCGATCGTATTCTGGATGAATTTTATATTTTCAACTTGGCGTTGTGCCGCTCCAATTGTTTTATTCAAATTGGCCGTTTCACAATTCACAAGACGGTTCACACTGTTTCGCATATCCCGCAAAATCCTTACGTCCTCGAACTTCATGACGGATACGTGCGCACCCATCAAGCTTAGAAAATCGGAAATCTTCTCCGCTTCCTTCAGATACGCGATGTACCCTTTCTTCCGCTCAATTGACTTGGCATTCAAATGGAACAGATTCATCAGCTCCACTAGCGCTTCACTATGTTCCTTGTAAAACGAGAAAATCTCCAAATGATAAGAAGATGTCTCCGGGTTATTCACCGACCCGCCAGCCAAAAACGCTCCGCGCAAATAAGACCGCTTACAGCATTTCTTTTTAATCAACTCCGGGACGATTTCATTGTTAAACTGAAACGTTCCTGTCAGGATATACAAATCCTCTAGCAACTGCTTAGCGCCTTCGCGAATACGGCATATGTACACATTGTTCTTCTTCAACCGCATTTTCTTCCGGACTAACAACTCCACTTTATAAGGATATAGCCTTTTAATATTCGAATAGAGCCTCCGCGCAATGGCAGCATTTTCTGTCTGTACATCTAAACTTAACTGTTTGTTGGAAAACGAAAGGGCACCATTCATGCGAATAAATGCAGCAATTTCAGCTTTCACACAACAAGCACTCGTTTCAATTTGCGTCAATTCCTTCTTCACTTCTGCTGCAAAAGACATGACATTCCCCCCTTTCTCGGCGACAATCAAGTCTACTCGCTAACGTTTGGTTGCTCCATATAGCCGATGACCCAAGACGCAACCTTTTGGGCATCATGAATCATTCGGCCATCTACCATCGTTGAAATATCTTTTACGACAATGTTCTGCACAAGGTCTTTCAACGCTTCAATATCATTTTCGACAGGGAGTTGTACATCGGCCCCTTCATCTTGCGGATAAATACGTTCCACATCCGTGTCATTTAACAGCACGGTATCGATGAATTCGCTTCCAGCATGCTCATACAACGCTTTCACATGTTCGGAGGCTGTATACTCGAACGTCTCTCCTGCTTGCGTCGTCAAGTTATTAATATAGACCTTTTTCGCGCGGCATGCGAGAACAGCGTCTCGTATGTCCCTTACAAGTATTGTCGGTAATATGCTTGTATATAAGCTACCCGGCCCGAAAATAATTAGATCCGCTTCTTCGATCACTTTCACCGTTTCAGGTAGCGGCTCAACTTCTTGAGGCGATACATACACTTTTTGAATTTTCCGTCCGTATACCGGTATTTTTGACTCACCGGTTACAATTGTGCCATCATCGAGCTCCGCATGCAAGGTGATTCTTTGGTTTGCTGCAGGTAATACTTTCCCTTTAATGTTCAGCACTTGCCCCATCTTTTCAACCGCACCGGCAAAATCACCCGTAATGTCGGTCAATGCAGCAAGCATAAGGTTTCCAAGAGAATGTCCCTTCAAATCATCCGAAATCGAAAACCGGTATTGAAACATCTTTTCGATTAACGGCTCCACTTCTGACAGCGCTGCCATCACTTGACGAATATCACCAGGCGGTGGAATATCGTAAGCATCCAACAACCTACCCGAACTACCACCATCATCCGCCACAGTGACAACTGCTGTTAACTCTACAGGGTACTTTTTCAATCCTCGAAGCAATGTGGACAATCCGGTCCCGCCTCCAAAGACGACTATTTTTTTCTCTCCCCCGGATTGCAACATAGCGTTCAACCCTTTCTCTTCTCTACATCACGATGTGTAATAATTGTTTTATACTCTTCCTTGAACCGAGCACCGAAAAACTCTGCAAGTGTAACCGAGCGGTGTTGTCCACCCGTACAGCCAAATGCAATGACGACTTGGGATTTTCCTTCGTTCTTATATTGAGGAATAATGAATTTAAACAGATCGGACAGCTTCTCGATCAGCACTTGCGTATCATTCCATTTTAGCACATATTCATAGACTTCTTTATCCAAACCCGTTTTCGGCTTTAATTCATCGATGTAATACGGATTTGGCAAGAAACGGATGTCAAAGACGACATCTGCGTCGATCGGCATCCCATGTTTGAAACCGAATGACATAAAGTTCAGTGAAAAGCCTGTATCGCCTTTCGATGAAAACGTGGACATAATTTTCTCACGCAATTCTCGTGGTTTTAGTTGAGATGTATTGTAAATGGACCGCGCACGACCGCGCAACTCCGAAAGCAATGCCCGCTCTTTTCGGATGCCCGTCAATGGCAAGCCACCTTCAGCGAGCGGATGAGACCTTCTCGTTTCCTTGTACCGTCTAACAAGTGTCTCATCATTCGCTTCCAAGAACAGCAGCTTGACCGTTACACCATCCATTTGAATCATGTCATCCAATGCACCGATTAGCGAATCGAACAAGTCTCCGCCCCTCGTATCCATCACCGCTGCAATTCTTCTCATCTTGTTTTCGGATTTCATCATTAAGTCAATAAACGTAACAAGCAACTCTGGCGGCAAATTATCGATACAATAAAACCCGAGATCCTCGAAACTTTGCATCGCCACAGTTTTCCCCGCACCAGACATCCCCGTAATGATGACCAATTCCACGTCGCTATTCGGTAATTCGTTCTCCATTGTCGTCAATCACCTTCCATCGAGTTTTGCAAACGTTCGTCCAACAGTTCGAACTCTTCTGTATAATAAAATGTACCATATTGCACGCCAGATTGGGAGACTGCAAATAACAAGTTTGCCCGATCGCCTTCCGCCATAGGCAACGTTTCCAAACTTTCAACCGGATGCCACTCCAGCAACCCTTCCCGATTCGACTCATATGGCGTCCCCGTCAAATCGTGCGCAACGAACGTATACAACATCCATTCATTCAACAACGCCTTCGTATCCGGATCCACAATCATCATCGTATAGATCCCCTTCACATGCGGTTTCACAGGCACTGCACCCGTCTCTTCCTCAAACTCCCGCACCGCCGCTTCGTAAATGGACTCCCCAGAATCGATCTTTCCACCTGGAGCAACATACCAATCACGTCTCGGTTTCTTCAACAACAGCACTTGATTGTTTTTGACTACAAGTAAATTAGCAATTCTTTGCATTTAAATATCCTCTCTTTTTTCAACACGCGTACGTACAGTATACTATGTTTTTCAACCAAACGACAAAAAAAGAAGACCACCCACCGGTAAACCGGTAGATAGCCTTAACAACTTGCTATATCAAAAAGGGGGGTCAAATTGATACTCTTACTATAACCCATCTGTATTGCAGAACCATTACAACAATATTAAGGTTGCATTAATGTTATTACAACTGCCAGAGATTCCAGTAACATAACTACTTTCTGCAATTCCTAGCTTTAAAAACCTCTTTTTTTAATCGCGTCATGGCGGGAAGCTTCCGACTTACATCCCGCCCGCGTACCCTCACGCAAAATATTCCTCCTGCGCGCTGTTGCGTTCGTTCACCTTTTCAATCGGATAATTTTCACCCAATAACCAGCTTGACGTCCCCAATGTAAGCCTGCTTATGCCCAAAATAGTCCCCCCGCCACCCACAAAAAAAAGCAAGAACGGAAACACCCTCTCCGTCCTTGCTCATTTCTCTTCTTATACTTCCGCTAATTTCTCAGCGAGTTCTTCGATATACTTTTGGCATGCTTGTGCAGCGATACTACCATCACCAGTTGCTGTAACAACTTGGCGAAGCATTTTCTGACGCACGTCACCAGCAGCGTAAATGCCCGGTACGGACGTCTCCATGTCTTCGTTCGTCACGACATAGCCGTGTTCATCCAAGATGCCAAGATCTTTAAACGGTCGTGTTAACGGATCCATACCGATATAGATGAACATACCTTCTGTTTCCATTTCTTTTTCTGTTCCGTCCACTGTTGACACGAGTGTAATGGAACCGATTTTGCCGTCTTTGTCGTTCACTTGCTTCACCGTTGAATTCCAGATGAAATCAATTTTTTCATTTGCAAACGCACGGTCTTGCAAGATCTTTTGTGCACGCAACTCATCACGTCTGTGGATAATCGTCACTTTGTTAGCAAAACGCGTCAAGTATGCACCTTCTTCAACAGCAGAGTCTCCTCCACCGATAACGACGATGTCTTTTCCTTTGAAGAACGCTCCGTCACAAACTGCACAGTAGCTCACGCCGCGTCCAGTCAGTTCTTTCTCGCCAGGAATGCCCATCTTACGGTATTCCGCACCTGTCGTAATGATGATCGCACGTGCTTTATATTCTTTTCTTCCTGAAATGATTGTTTTATAACTTTTGCCGTCAATAATTTCGGAAACGTCACCGTATGCATATTCAGCACCGAACGCTTTCGCGTGATCGAACATTTTCTTCGAAAGATCCGGTCCTAAAATCGTTTCAAAACCAGGATAGTTCTCGATTTCTTCTGTGTTCGCCATTTGTCCGCCCGGAATTCCGCGCTCTAGCATTAATGTTGATAAGTTTGCTCTAGATGTATACACTGCGGCAGTCATCCCTGCAGGACCAGCGCCGATAATAATGACGTCATAGATTTTCTCAGTTGTCATCGTTCTTCCTCCTCCATTACATATACCACTGTTCAAATCGTATAAGATTTCAAGGAGCCATTCAATTTTTTTGCTTGCATGAAATAAATGACTTTTTCTCCTTATTGATTAAAATGTGGAAGAAATTCGATCAATTCATTCACATATTTCGTCAACGTCTGAGGCGAAATGCCATACATGCGGGCGATGGCCGTTTTCGTCACGCCTTTATAGCGCGATGACTGGAACATGTAATCGGCAGCCGCCGCCAACGCTTTCGGATTGCGGAAGTGATATGCGCGTTGCAACCCGACTTCACAAAGGGTAAACCACATTTGGAATAAATGCGTCCCTTGTTTGTCCAGCGGTTTGTACTCAGCGTACAATAAATCCGTCGCTTGCACTGCTCGTAAGAAAGACTCATCAAATTCATTCACAATCGTGAATTCATAGTCGAGGCTATGTGCTAAAAACAACTGTTCCATGACGGAAAGCTTGTCCAAGTCGATGTACGCAGGATGGGAAATAATTTCTTGCTTATGGCCCGACTTGCCAAGCAAATAAAAGCCAAGTAGACGCTCACTTCGATATTTGTTTCCGATTTTACTTAACAAAAACTCGCGATCTTGCTCATACGATTCCGGCTTTACGGATGAATGAACATCTTTCCAAGGCTCTAGCCCTTCCTTACTTGGATCGAGTTCAACGAGTTTTTCATATGCATCCTTTGCAACTTGCTCATTTCCTGAGAAATAAGCCGAATGGGCAAGCCAGAAATAATAGCCCGCATCCCCTTCAAAACCTTTTTTCTGCAAGCTGCGCAACCAGCCATATGCTTCCTTATGTTTACCAACTAACGCAAACGTTGCACCTAATTTATAGCGATGGACGAATTGGTACGGCTTGATTTTCAGTAACAAATCGAGCATTTGATCCAATTCCTTTTGATCTTTTTCATAATAATAAAAGACGGCGAGATTGCATAACGCATGGATGTTGCCTTTGTTTTTATCCAACACGTCATACAGCAATTCCTTTGCCGGCTCGATGTTGCCGACATAAAAATAGGCAAGCGCCAAATTGTTATAAGCCGCCCAAAAATCCGGATAGTCGATAATGATCGCTTCCAAGATTTTAATCGCCTCTTCAAAATCACCGGATTCCATGGAACGTCGTGCTTTCTCCTGCAAGAAATACACTTCGCCATCGGGCATTTCTTCGTCTTTGAAGAACGCCTCTTCTTGTTCCGCGAAGTCGATGATTTCCATCGAATCGTCCGCAAGTGGGCCGTCCGGTGCTAACGCAATGTATTTTTCAGCGTAAATTTTCGCATCACGAAGAAGCCCGAGGTGAGCGTGGACTTCCGCCAAATAGAAAATAATATCCTCTTCTTCCGGGTCTAAACCATGGGCAGCCGCTAAAATTTCATACGCCTCTTCAAACATGCCTTGCTCCATGACAAGAATGCCGAATTGCATGAGAATGAGCGGATCATTCGGACTTAACTCGACCGCCCGTTGTAAATATTTATGAGCTTCATCATAGCGTTCGCGTTGCATCGCTTTGACGCCTTTATGATAATAAAATTCACCGTCAGGAATAAATGAAATCACTTTTTTGTCGATGTTCTTATGTTTTTTGTCCAATCAAATTCCTCCGAAAAAATTAGAAGGAACGCATAAAACGTTCCTCCCAATCAACTTGCCTTATTATAACATAAGTTTACGAACCGTCACTCTATTTCTGTTAGTCTTGCAGGTTACGAGAGGAAGCCTGTTTGCGCGCCTCCATCTGTTCCGCGGTATAGATGATCCGGACGGGATTCCCTCCTGCCAATGCACCTGCAGGAATATCGCGGTTTACGAGTGAAGCGGCCGATACAATCGCCCCATCGCCAATTTCCACGCCAGGCAAAATTGTCGAGTTCGCCCCGATCATGACCCGATCTCCGATGACCACATCGCCAATCCGGTATTCATCAATTAAATATTCATGCGCAAGAATTGTCGTATTAAAGCCGATAATTGTATTGTCCCCTACTTTGATGCGCTCAGGGAACATCGTATCCGGCATAACCATAAGCGCAAACGACGTTTTATCGCCAATTTTCATCCTCAAAAACGTTCGGTAGATGAAGTTCTTCAAAGGGATGAAAGGCGTATACCGACCGACTTGAATGAAAAAGAAGTTTTTCGCGACTTTCCAAAAAGACACCGTTTGGTAAATGTGCCAAAGCGAATTCGCATCGCCTTTCGTACGGTACCGTTCCGTCCTTCTCACACTTTTTCACCCTGTGTAATTGGAAGAAGATCGCTAATATGCTGCAACACATAATCCGGTTCCAGCGAACGAATAAACGCTTCTCCTTTTAACGACCAAGCAACACCAGCAGTCCGCACACCCGCATTTTTGCCCCCACCAATATCATGGGTATTATCCCCGATCATAAGTGCTTCCTCGGGTTTTGACCCTAACCGCTCCAATGCGAGCAACAAAGGCTCGGGATCAGGCTTCGGTCGTTGCACATCATCTAATCCGATGACGGTATCAAAGAAATCTTCCAGCCCCATGAGTTGTAACCCTCTCATGACCATATTGTTTCGCTTCGTCGATACAATTGCCATTTTCAGTCCGTTCTCTTTTAATCGTAGCAACGTTTCGGACACCCCGTCGAACTCTTTTACGAGTTGGTCGTGGTTCGCCAAGTTCCATGTCCGATATTCTTGAATCAATACATCTGACAAATCAGCGTCAACCGTATCAAATGACTCTTTCAATGTTGGACCCATGAACGGCAAAATATCCTCCCGCGTATATTGCCCTGGATAACGGCTGTTCAACACTTGCTCAAACGATTGTATGATCAGCTCATTCGTATCGAGTAACGTTCCATCAAAATCAAATAACAAAGTCGTAATATTAGCCATTTAGCACCGTGACCTCCTTCAGTTTCCTTCGTTCGTTCTGCTTCCAAATCACCGCCACAGCAATCGTTAGGACAAACGCTGTCACGAGCCGGATCAGTAATAACGGCAACACCGGAATCCCGAGTGGAATGAATATTAACGTATCCTCCACGACGGCGTGACAGGCAATGAGGAAAATGAATGCAAGTGTCGCATCCTTTTTACTGACGCCATCCTCTTGCACCGCTTGAATCATCACACCTGCACCATACGCCAATCCGATGACCAAACCGGCTACCAATGTCATCGAAGCATTCGGTTGCACACCGATCACTTTCGTGAAAGGAGCAAGTTTCTCGGAAAACTTCTGTAAATACTGCCGGTCTTTCAAAAACTGCACAAAAATCATTAACGGAATGACGATCATCGCAAGCTGCAGCACACCGAATGACGCTTTTTGCAAACCAAGCAAACCGATTGCCAGCCACCCTTCCGGTGCAGCAACAACTTCAGGTGCTATGCCATATTTCGCAATCTCCCCGCCACCGTTCCAGAACAAATTAATAACAATTCCTGAGAACGCCGCCAATCCGAACCGTACGACAAGCACAACCCACAGCTTGACGCCAACTTTCAACGCCACCCCGGTTTCAATGAAAATATTATGCGCAAAGCTGAGCATCACCGCTAAGATGAACACTTCTTTCACAGTCAACTCAAGCGATAAAATTCCTGCAATCCCCGCATATAAATTGAGCGCATTCCCGAGCACTAACGGAATTGCCGCTTCCCCGCTCAATCCAAAAATGCCCATGAAAGGTGAAACAAGCTTCACAATCCAAGACAACACGGGTGTATGCTGTAAAATGACGAGCAACAACGTAATCGGGAATATAATCTTCCCTAACGTCCACGTCGTCTTCAATCCCGCTTTCAACCCATTCCGCAACGTCTCCATGTCCCCAACCCTCTTTTATTTATCTTGATAATGCACGTTCACTTTTTTAATGAACCTTCTATAGATGAACATCGCTACCGCAAACACAATCGCCAAAATGGATACGATTTGCGCAGCCCGTAAATCGCCGCCATACAAACTGTCCGTCCGCATCCCTTCAATGAAGTAGCGGCCGATCGAATACCACGTCAAATAGAAGAAGAACATCTCTCCGCGTTTCAAACGCACTTTCCGTAATAAAAGAATAATGATCAATCCGACAACATTCCATAACGATTCATACAAAAATGTCGGATGGTATGTAACGCCCTTAATCGTCATTTGTTGCATAATCCAATCAGGAATCCATGTATTTTCCAAGAACGACTGCGAAACCGGTCCACCATGCGCTTCTTGGTTAATGAAATTCCCCCAACGTCCAATAATTTGGCCAATTAAAATACCAGGCGCAGCAATGTCGGCCACTTTCCAAAACGAAATGCCTTTCCGCTTTGTATAGACATATGTCGTCAAAAATGCACCGATTAATGCACCGTGAATCGCGATGCCGCCTTCCCAAATCTTGATAATATTAGCAGGATTGTCCTTATACGAATCCCACGAGAAAATGACATAGTAAATCCGCGCACTAATAATGGCGATCGGAACAGCCCAAATGAGCAGGTCTGTTAAAAAGTCAGGATGCATCCCCCGCTTCACCATTTCCTTTTGCACGACGATAAACGCCAAAATAATCCCTGTTGTAATTAATATCCCATACCATCGTATAGGAATCGGCCCTAACTTGAACGCAGTCGGGTCAATTGCTAGTAAATCAAACATCTGTTCACTCGATTCCCTCTATGCCAGATTTCGTCGTTTCATCATGAATTGCCGCGTCTAATTTCTTTGAAAACGCCTCTGCAGCATTAATGCCCAATCTTTTCATGCGGTAATCCATTGCCGCCACTTCAATGATGACCGACAAGTTCCGTCCCGGCCTCACCGGTACCGTCAACTTCGTCAATTCGGAATCAATAATCTTCATCTTCTCCTCATCGATGCCTAAGCGGTCATAAATCTTTTCCGGATCCCACACTTCTAAATCGACGACCATGAGCACGCGTTTATCGTCCTTCACCGCACTCGCACCAAATAACGTCATCATGTCGATAATGCCGACGCCACGAATTTCAAGCATATGCCGCAAAATCTTCGGCGGATTACCAATGAGGACATTTTTCGCAACTTGACGAATTTCGACCGCATCATCCGCAACGAGCCGATGCCCCCTCTTCACGAGCTCCAGCGCCGTCTCACTTTTCCCCACACCGCTTTTCCCGGTAATCAACACCCCGATGCCATACACATCGACCAACACACCATGGACCGTTGTCATCGGAGCGAGCCTACCTTCAAGGAAATTCGTCAGCATCCCCGAAAATCGCGTCGTTGCGCTATCCGTCTGTAAGATAGCAATATTGCGTTTCTCCGCAACTGCCATCAGTTCTGCTGGACATTCCATCTGATGCGCAATAATGAAAGCAGGTGTATCAGGCGAACATAACCGTTCCATGCGGTCCACCCGTTCAGCTGCCGTCAGTTTATAAAAGAAGGAGAGCTCTGTTTTCCCTAGCAATTGTACACGGGAAGCTGGATAAAAATCGAAATAACCAGCCATCTCAAGACCCGGACGTGAAATGTCACTCACTTCAATCCGTCGGTCAATCCCTGCGTGGCCACCAAGCAATTCAAGTCCAAAACGTTCTTGGACATCTTTCACCGTCACAATCGACATCCTCTCGCCACCTTTTCATATCAATCTGTCTACGCACCATTTTACCACGAACTGCTCCATTTTAAATGAATTCAATTCGAACTTGTACACTTCTTACCCCTTCCATTCTATATAAGAAGTAAGGAGGGAATAACATGACGATACTACTAATTGACGCAGGACACGGACCGAACACACCAGGAAAACGCTCACCCGACGGCCTTTTACGCGAATTCACCTTCAATGCCGCCGTCGCCAATTTAACGAAGCAACATCTAATCGCTAAAGGCATCACCGTTCGATTTGCTCACGATAAAACCCGAGACGTTCCACTTACAGAACGGACCACCTATGCCAATCGCCAACAAGTTGCAGCCTTCATCTCCATCCACGCCAACGCATACGGCAACACATGGAATGCAGCGCAAGGAATCGAAACGTATATCTATCCAACCGCCGGTACCCAAACCCAATTGCTCGCAAATCTATTGCACACATCATTACTCACCGCCTGCAACCGAAAAGACCGCGGCATCAAAAAAGCCAATTTCGCCGTACTCCGCGAAACCACCATGCCCGCCGTTCTACTCGAATGCGGCTTCATGACAAATCGCGAAGAAGTCCAATTGCTCTTAGATCCGAAATACCAGCAACAATGCGCCAACGCCATCGCATTCGGCGTGTTAGCATGGCTGTACCGTTTAGATAAAGGTTAAGAGCGGATTGGTATAAGCATGGAACTGGATTTGCCACGTCTGTGCTGCTTTTAACATAAAGTAATTTGGAAGAGGGTGGCTCGCTCGAAATGAAACGAGAAAAAAGAAATGCCAGGCAAGTACATCACCTTAGTCATACAGCTCACCCTCAACCAACCCTTTTTATTTGCCAAAACCCATTCAGCGCGACAATAACCGTCCCACATATACAACTCCCCGCGATAAAATCAACTTCAACAACAGCATAACTTTTTCAAACTCCGCATATTCAAGTCAAACGCGGCATACTTCCGTCAAACTCCGCATATCCCTCGAGAACGCGGCAAAAGTCGCTCAAACGCCGCATAACTTCTCCATTCGCCGCTTATCCAAGCAAAACGCAGCATTCCCCTAAAACTCGACGTCACTTTAAGTAATACCCCCACCAATAATCAGCCCATTTTTAGATTGTCAAAACCCATTCAGCGCGACTGTAACCGTTAAAATAAACAACTCCCCGCGATAACAACAACTTCAACAACAGCCTAATTTCATCAAACTCCGCATATTCCAGCCAAACGCGGCATACTTCCGTCAAACTCCGCATATCCCTCTAGAACGCCGCAAAAGTCGCTCAAACGCCGCATAACTTCTCCATTCGCCGCATATACAAGCAAAACGCCGCATTCCCCTAAAACTCGACGTTACTTTAAGTAATAACCTCACCAATAATCAGCCCATTTTTAGATTGTCAAAACCCATTCAGCGCGACAATAACAGTCCCACATATACAACTCCCCGCGATAACAACAGCATAACTTCTTCAAACTCCGCATATTCCAGTCAAACGCGGCATATCCCTCCAGAACGCGGCAAAACTCACGCATTCGCCGCATAACTTCTCCAAACGCGGCATAATCCACTCAAACTCCGCATATTCCAATCAAATCACCGCATTTCCCTACAAACAAAAAAAGCCTGAAGAGTCGTCATACAAGACACAACTCTTCAGGCTACCCATTCTCATTACGAATGTTTCACCGTATAGCACACAATGACAGAACCGGACTTCGCTTCTCCAATCAAATGAAGTGGCGTTGCATCCCCTTCAACATCTTTCTTGAAACGGACAGCACGTTGTAAAAATTGCTCCTGCTCCGTTGTTTTATTAATGTCATGCAACTGCAGATCCAAGCGTCCCATGTTCGTCGAAATTTCCCCATTGAGCGGAACATCAGATGGAATGTATAACTCGACAGATCCACTCACCGTTCGTGCTTCCACCTTTTGTGCGGCTTGATCGGTTGTTGTTACGACGACATGGCCGTTCAACGACTTCGCTTCTACATCTTTTAATTTCCCTAAAATGTATACGCGTCCATTAATCGTTTCCGCTTCGAGCAAGCGGCCTGTACTTTCATTCACACGGATCGATCCATTGGCTGTTTCCAATTCCGCCTCATCAAATTCCATACGCTCAATGTCCACTTTTCCGTTTGCTGTTTTTGTATATAAACGGTCGACGGACAAATCTTTCAAATTAAAGCTTCCATTCAATAATCGTGCAGAAATTTTGTCGAGCTTCTTCTTCGGCACAAACAAATCAATGTTCACTTGGTACAACTTCAAATCGCTCAAGAGGCGAAGTTTCCCTTCATCTTGTACAAAAATTAATTTATCCAGGAACTCCTTTTTGACCTCTTCTTCGGATCGGTTGTTAAACGCCTTTACCGTAAATTCTGCCGGATCTCTGTTGCATCCGTCGGTTGGACAATGACACTCCCGTGATCCACATCGATGAGAATTTCAGACAAATCCGTTCCCTGCTTCACAATAGAATGATGGAAAGTGGAACTTCCACCAAACGGCGAATCGAAGTCGAAACCTTTCATGCGGTCGACAGTCGTTTGCATGAATTGCATGAAACGGTCGCCTACTGTTACAAAATCTTTGCGGATATCTTCAATGAATTCATCCATGGAAGGATTTTTGTCTCTTCCTCTTTTTGTCGTGTGCGCAGCATCCTCATCGTGGACCGACTCCGAATGCTCCGTTCGTTGAACATCTACATGACCGCTCTCTGCCGTCGACTTGTTCTCTAACTTCTCTAATAACGTCAAGGCCTCATCCATTGAAATGGTCCCGTTTTCTAGCATGGTCAATATACGTTTGCGTTCGTTTTGCATCATTTCCGCCTCCTAAATTGGTATGCCTAGGTTTTTCTTTGCAAGAGCCTTCCGTCAAAGCAAGTGTTCGAGACTCTCACGTTTCATAGCTATATATACGAAAGAGTGTGCAGAAGGTTTCATCTTTCTATACTTGTGCTTGCTCGATTTTGTCTTTCATCCGTTGCTCGTCGCGCTCTAAGATTGGCTTCAAATAGTGGCCAGTATACGATTTTTTCGAGCGTGCAACTTGTTCCGGTGTCCCTGTGGCAATAATTTGTCCACCTTTGTGTCCGCCTTCAGGACCTAAATCGATAATGTGATCGACCGTTTTAATAACATCAAGATTATGCTCAATGACGAGAACCGTATTTCCAGAATCAACGAGTCGTTGCAACACTTTCAGCAACTTTTCTATATCATGGACATGCAAACCTGTTGTCGGTTCATCCAAAATGTAAAACGATTTGCCGTTTGACCGTCTATGCAATTCGGATGCGAGTTTCACCCGTTGCGCTTCGCCACCTGATAACGTCGTTGCCGGTTGTCCAAGTTGGACGTACCCTAATCCGACATCGACAATCGTTTGCAGTTTACGACTGATTTTCGGGATATTTTCAAAGAAGACGAGTGCATCTTCAACCGTCATCGACAGAACATCTGCAATATTTTTGCCTTTATACGTCACTTCAAGCGTTTCACGGTTGTATCGTTTCCCGTGGCACACTTCACACGGCACGTAAACATCCGGCAAGAAGTGCATCTCGATTTTAATAATGCCATCGCCGTGACAAGCTTCACAACGTCCGCCTTTCACATTGAAGCTGAAACGGCCTTTCTTATACCCACGTACTTTCGCTTCGTTCGTCATCGCAAACACATCACGCACATCGTCAAACACACCTGTATACGTCGCTGGATTGGATCGAGGCGTCCGCCCAATTGGAGACTGGTCGATTTCAATGACTTTCTCCAATTCTTCAAGTCCCGTCACAGATTTGAATTGTCCCGGTTTCTGCTTGGAACGGTTTAACTTTTGGGCAAGCACTTTGTATAGCACTTCATTCACCAACGTACTTTTTCCTGAACCTGAAACGCCCGTCACCGCAATGAATTGACCTAATGGGAAGTCCACGTTCACATTTTTCAAGTTGTTCTCGGACGCCCCTTTAATCGAAACGACCCTTCCATCGGACTTCCGTCTTTCTTGCGGAAGCGGGATGAATTTCTTTCCACTTAAATACTGACCTGTCAATGAGTTCGGGTCATTCATCACTTCAGTCGGCGGACCTGCAGCAACAATCTGCCCACCTGCAGCACCAGCCCCCGGACCAATGTCAATTAAGAAATCTGCCGCCATCATCGTATCTTCATCATGTTCGACAACAATGAGCGTGTTGCCGATATCCCGCATACTTTGCAACGTACCGATAAGTCGATCATTGTCCCGCTGATGAAGACCGATCGACGGTTCATCCAAAATGTAAAGTACACCCGTCAAACGAGAACCAATTTGCGTCGCAAGCCGAATCCGCTGTGCTTCACCGCCCGACAACGTACCCGCTGCTCTTGATAACGTCAAATAATCAAGCCCTACATTGATAAGGAAGCCGAGCCGCTCCTCGATTTCACGTAAAATGAGTCTCGCAATCTGCATATCCTTCTCAGAAAGGACAAGGTTTTTGAAAAACGCATCTGCATCTGTAATTGAGAGTGCCGTCACTTCACCGATGTGGCTACCGTTCACTTTGACGGCTAGCGACTCTTCCTTTAACCGATAACCGTTACACGTCGGACAAGGGCGTTGTGCCATATACTTCTCCATCTGCTCGCGGATATAATCCGAAGACGTCTCCTTGAAACGGCGTTCAACATTCGCTAACACACCTTCAAAGTAAATGTTGTTCACGCGTGTATTGCCAAATTCATTCGTATATTGGAATTTAATCATTTCGTCTTTCGAACCATGCAAAATGATGTGTAAATCTTCATCCGCCAACTCACTCACAGGCACATCCATCGGGATATTGAAATGCGTACAAACTGTCTTCAATAACTCTGGATAATATTGGGAACTCGTTGGAATCCAAGGAACGATTGCACCATCTGCCAGTGTCAATGAGCGATCGGGAATGACAAGGTCCGGGTCCACTTCCAACTTCGTTCCGAGCCCATCGCACTCAGGACATGCACCAAACGGACTGTTGAAGGAAAACATTCTCGGCTCAAGCTCTCCAATCGAAAATCCGCATAACGGACAAGCATGATGCTCGCTAAACAGCAACTCCTCTACATCGATGACGTCAACGATAACCGTGCCTTCTGCCAATCGGAGCGCCGCTTCAAGCGAGTCGCTCAGCCTCGACTCGATGCCCTCCTTTACGACAATCCGATCAATGACGACTTCGATCGTATGCTTTTTGTTTTTATTCAACTCAATATTGTCATCGAGGTCTATCACTTCCCCGTTCACACGGACGCGGACATAGCCCTCTCTTTTAATGTCTTCCAACAGTTTGACGTGCGTTCCTTTTCTGCCCGAAATAACAGGTGCAAGAATTTGCAGACGGGATCGTTCGGGTAATTCCATAATCCGATCGACCATTTGCTCAACCGTCTGCGATGTAATTTCCGTCCCATGCACCGGACAAATCGGTTTTCCGATACGGGCAAACAACAAGCGGAGGTAATCGGATATTTCCGTCACCGTACCGACTGTCGACCGAGGATTCCGGCTCGTCGTCTTTTGATCAATCGAAATAGCAGGTGACAAGCCTTCAATGACATCCACATCCGGCTTGTCCATTTGCCCTAAAAATTGCCGTGCATACGCCGACAATGATTCTACATACCGTCTTTGCCCTTCCGCATAAATCGTGTCAAAAGCAAGTGATGATTTCCCCGATCCCGACAGGCCTGTCATGACGACAAGCTGGTCGCGCGGGATTTTCACATTAACATCTTTCAAATTATGCGCTCGGGCCCCTTGAATAATAATCTCCGAATTCTTCATCGCGTTTTCACCTTTCAGCCTTCAATTCTAGTATCGTATCCCGTAATTGTGCTGCACGTTCGAAGTCTAGCGCTTTCGCTGCCTCTTTCATTTCTTTCTCCAATGTGACAAGTAGTTTCGCCTTGTCATCCTTCGACAACGGCTTTCCTTTCGTCACTTTATCCATAAAGGATGGTTCTCCTGCTTCCGCAACTTGAGTTGCTCGGATCACATCCCGTACTTTCTTCTTAATCGTCGTCGGCGTAATGCCATGTTTTTCATTGTACGCCATTTGGATTTCACGTCTTCTCGCCGTCTCATCAATCGCTTTTTTCATTGAATCGGTATAACGGTCTGCATACATGATGACTTGCCCTTCTGAGTTCCGGGCAGCCCGGCCTATCGTCTGGATCAAAGACCGTTCCGAGCGCAAAAACCCTTCTTTATCTGCGTCAAGAATCGCGACAAGGGATACTTCAGGAATATCTAGCCCTTCCCGCAGTAAGTTAATGCCGATCAACACGTCATACGTTCCTAACCGCAGTTCCCGTATTATCTCAATCCGTTCCAACGTCTTCACTTCTGAGTGCAAGTATTGCACTTTAATGCCAATATCTTTTAAGTAGTCCGTCAAATCTTCAGACATTTTCTTCGTTAACGTAGTAATCAATACCCGTTCATCCCGTTTTGTACGCTCATTAATTTCATCGATTAAATCATCAATTTGCCCTTCGATCGGACGCACTTCAATGAGCGGATCAAGCAATCCGGTGGGTCGGATAATCTGCTCGACCATTTCCGGCGTATGCTCAATTTCATACGGACCAGGTGTAGCGGATACGTAGATCGCTTCGTGGATGTACCGCTCGAACTCTTGAAACATAAGTGGCCGGTTATCCAAGGCAGATGGAAGCCGGAAGCCGTGATCGACCAACACTTGTTTACGAGCTTGGTCACCATTGTACATCCCTCGAATTTGCGGCAATGTGACGTGACTTTCATCAATGACAATGAGGAAATCATCAGGAAAATAATCGAGCAATGTAAAGGGTGTCGCACCAGGTGGTTGCAACGTTAAATGCCTAGAGTAGTTTTCAATCCCTGAACAAAAGCCCATTTCGCGCATCATTTCCAAGTCATAGCGTGTTCGTTGTTCCAACCGCTGTGCCTCGAGCAGCTTATCTTCTTTTCGCAACACTTTCAGTTGCTCTTCCAATTCAATTTCAATATTGGCAATCGCTTTTGTTAGCTTTTCTTCTCCGGTAACAAAGTGAGAATTCGGGAAGATGGCAACGTGTTCCCGTTCCCCTAAAATTTCGCCTGTCAATGCATCCACTTCTCGAATTCGATCAATTTCGTCCCCGAAAAACTCGATTCGGATGCAATGTTCGTCTTGTGAAGCGGGGAAGATTTCAACGACATCGCCTCTTACGCGAAACGTTCCGCGTGTGAAGTTAATGTCATTTCTTGAATATTGGTTATCGACAAACCGTCTTAATAATTCGTTCCGTCCAATTTCCATGCCTGCACGAAGAGAGACGACATGTTTCCCGTATTCTTCCGGCGAACCTAGACCGTAAATGCATGAGACGGAAGCAACGATCAGCACGTCATTCCGTTCAAACAAAGAAGAGGTAGCGGAGTGACGCAATTTATCAATTTCATCGTTAATCGTTGCATCTTTTTCGATATACGTATCGGTATGTGGAACATACGCTTCCGGTTGATAGTAATCATAGAAACTTACAAAATACTCTACTGCATTATTTGGAAAAAATTCTTTGAACTCACTATATAATTGCCCTGCGAGTGTTTTGTTATGCGCGATGACAAGTGTTGGTTTGTTCACTTCTTTTATCACATTAGACACCGTAAACGTTTTTCCCGTTCCTGTTGCCCCTAATAATGTCTGATGCTTTTTCCCTTCATTAATACCGCCGACCAATTTAGCAATTGCGGCCGGTTGATCGCCTAGCGGTTCATATGGCGCATGCAAGTCGAATGTTTGGTCCATGTCTTTCCCTCCCCAAGATCATTATTGATTACATCTAGTTTACCATAGAGTTTCACGAGTCGAAAGAAATAAGGGAACATGTGTTTTAAAATAAATCGTAAAAAAACGGGCTGCTCCGATAGTTTCCTACCGGGCAGCCCGCTTTTTATTTATTAATCGTCTTCCACTTTCAACAGTTCATCCGTAAGCCTTTTAAAAGACTTTTCGTCATTTTCATCGAGTGCGAGATCAATCAGCTCCAAGAGACGGCTTTTCGTCTGTTCGCGATGAATGTGACTTAGAAACAAATCCATATAGATATCATTTAGCAATCTTTCAGCTTGTAGCGAAGAACTGTTTTTTCCCACGGCTTTTAAGAAATCGGCATATGAATAATTGTTTTCCATCTCCCTCACCCCTGATGCCTTTTTTCTATTATACATAATTTTGCTATTCAGTTGCAAGGATTTTGAGAATATTCTATTTAATTTTTAGTTTGCTAGTCATTGTTCTGCGTTCTGCTTTGTCGATGACCGGATTGTCAATTCAGAAATGAGGACGACGATGACCGTTACAATAATTGCGGTTGTGGATAAACCACTTGCAAAGACGGCTGCTAGGAAAACCGCGACAGCTTGGATGAGCTGCACAACGCTCACTGTTTTGCGAATGGCAGGCGTCCGTTCATCTGTTGCCGCTGGAAATAATTGATCCATCCGGAATTCATCTCCAGCACGCAATGCATGAACCAATTGAATCGACGTCGCGAAAGCTAATGCTCCACTAAAAATGTACATGACAATTGGGAAAGGAATGAGAACGACACCCGCAACAGACAATGCGGTGAGTCTTACCCATAACCAGAATGTATCGTCGGTCCGGATTAACGTTCTTCTTAGCAAATAGCGTTGCGAAGATGTCCGTTCAAACGTTGCTGGCCGCATGAGAAAGCCGAGCCATGCCCGTCGACTGATCGAGCCTTTTAAATGGGGCACATCCGTGAAATAATTAGCGAATCGATAAAAACGCATCATTCGGTTTTGTTCAAGCGTAATGAAGTGATCGTATGGAAAAGGTTTTACAGCACTTCTTTTCTTCCAAAGTACATAATAGAAAGCCATGAGCAAACCGACGAGTGGAATAAAAATCGGAAACCCTGCAATCGTTACATACAATAACAATGCCGCTAACACAAAACGGATGAACCGGTCTTTCCACACACCTTCACCCGCGCTCGCATGGCGATAATGATATTCCGTCTCAACATATAGCCATTTCACAAGGAGTATTACAACAGCCGTCAAGTAAAATTGAGGCTTACCCGCAACTCCCGTTGCCGCCAATAACGGTACGACAATAATGAATAAAATCAGTGGAATCGGCAGTTGTGTAATAAACGTGAAACGCAAAGACTTATTCAAGTACAACATTAGCTTCTTTTCCATCGGCAAGAAAAATACACGATCTGCAGGCTTCAACAACGTGACAGGCGAACCCATCGATAAGGCAAAACCGATGAGCAACGCAGATAAAATAGCTGCGGGGAACGTTTCAGGCACTTCTTTTAGCCATTCGCTGTACGCATAGCCACCTGCTCCGATTGTAAATAGCAGCACAATTGCGAGATGGCCTGTAAACACAAATTGCATGTAGCGCTGAAGTTCGGACATGTAATGAACAAACCGATTGCTCCATATGTCACGAATGCTGTTCATAATCTTGTTCCTCAGTCATTGAAATATATAACTCGTCCAATGTTGCGTTCGGACGGTTGAATGCCTTTCTCAAATCGTCCATCGTTCCTTGCGCGCGCACCCGTCCGTTGTGTAAAACAATAATGCGATCGCAATACTGTTCTGCTGTTGGAAGAACGTGTGTCGACATGAGCACGGATGCCCCGTTCGCTTTTCGTTCCGTAATTTGCTGAAGTAATGAACGGATACCAATCGGATCCAATCCGACAAACGGTTCATCGATAATATACAGCGACGGTTCCACTAAAAACGCGCACATGATCATCACTTTTTGGCGCATCCCTTTCGAGAAATGGGACGGGAACCAGTTCAACCGCTTTTCCATCATGAACTCTTTTAACAACATTGCTGATCGTGCTTCAAATACTTCTTGATCGAGCCCATACGCCATCGCAGTCAGTTCAAGGTGTTCTCGCAACGTCAGCTCCTCATACAAAATAGGCGTTTCAGGTATATAGGAGAATGCTTTCCGATAGTCTTCAGGGTTGTCACTAAACGTGACCCCATTCACTTTTATGTCTCCATCATGAGGATTCATGAGTCCGATAATATGTTTGATCGTTGTACTTTTTCCGGCTCCATTCAAACCGATCAACCCGACCAGTTCGCCTTCACCGATTTCAAATGATAGTTCGTGTAAAACAGGTTTACGTGTATAGCCACCTGTTACGTCTTGTACTTCGAGAATTGCCATATCCATCCTCCATTCTTGTACTCATTTTACCAAACATCCAATCGAAATGCTTTGTCCAACTTTCACTTGTTAATTGAAATTATGCTACACTTGTTTCAATCATGAATCCATCTCCGTTTTCACGCTAATCATGAAACGGAAAATCCGAATGAGAAAGGAAGAAACGTCAATGACATCCTGTATTTTTTGTAAAATTGTTGAAGGGGAAATCCCGAGTGAGAAAATTTATGAAGACGACCATGTCGTCGCCTTCATGGACGTTACCCCTGTGACAAAGGGACATGTTTTATTAATTCCAAAAACACATCGTGAAAATCTCTATGAGTTCAGTGAGACGGAAGCTGCAAATCTATTTGCGGTTGCTCCGAAAATCGCGAACACATTAAAAGAAACGTTCACACCAGCTGGCATGAACATTTTGCAAAATAATGGCGCGCCTGCAGGCCAAGCCGTCTTCCATTTCCATATGCATTTCATTCCACGTTATGATGAAACGGACGGCTTCTCTTCCAACTGGAATCCACAAGTGGAAGAGTTGACGAAAGAACGGATTCACGAGTTTGCGAATGAAATCCGAAAGACAATCGGCAATAAATAACAGTTGCCAATTCAGACTATTATGTGTATACTTTCAATAAGTTTTCGCTAACGATCACGAGGATACGTTAGGAGAACAATAATGAGCCCAGTTGAGGAGAGATGAGAAATGAATACGAAAAATCTTACGCTAATGGCACTATTAGTTGCTGTTGGTGCCGCTTTGTACTTGGTGATCCCAGGTTACGGAAATGGCATGAAGCCTGATTTCATGCTAACAATGATGATTATTGGCATCTTTTTATTCCGAGATTCACGTAGCGTCTTATTACTTGGTGCGACGACAGGTGTCCTATCAGGCATCTTCACCCAATTTCCAGGTGGACTCGTCCCCAATATTATAGACAAGCTCATTACGGCATTCGTCGTCTATGCAATCATCTTGTTCGTGAAAAAAGCAACGAATCATTTAGTTGTTTCCACTGCGATCGCATGTGTCGGGACATTATTGTCCGGAACGATTTTCTTGTCCGTTGCCATTTTTGTACTTGGCGCGGAAGTTCCATTTGCTTTGCTATTCGTCACAGTTGTTTTACCGACAATAGCAATGAACGGGATTGTATTCTTCATTATCTACCCAATCATTCAAAAGTTTTTACAACGGACATCGTTTAAAACGGCCGTTTCCAATTGATAGCCCAAAGCTTCCTCTTCGTGAGCGAAGCTTTTTTTATTTGCCCAGAACGGGTTGCCATGTTTTAATTAAACTATGAAAAGGAATACTATTCAAAATGAAAGGAGTGTCCTTCATGAAAGCATCGACATTTATGTACGGACTACTTGCAGGATCCGTTACAGCGGCAGTCACCGTTCTTTTTTCAACTCCACAATCGGGTCGTGAAATTCGTTCATCCGTTAAAAGCGCTTCTACTGATATGAAACTTAAATTGAATGACGTAAAAGGGAAAATTTCCGAGTTGAAAGATTCCGTCACGCACATGACGAAAGAAGCGAAAGAACTAGTTCCTGATGCCGTGCAAGACGTGAAAGGCTCGATTGAACAATGGCAACGCTCAACTGAAAAGAACAAGCAACGCCTTGAAAAGGAAATCTCCGCTATTCAACAATCACTTGCTGAACTCGAACAATCCATTGCAGCGCAACAAAAGTGAGAGACTTCCGTCGACAGAGGATTTGTACGTCCTCTGTCTTTTTTGTTGCTCGATTAGCCGGTTTGGCAGTACCATTCAAGTGTGGCAGAAAGCGGAATTGGGCACGGATCAACTTTGAGGCATAACAGACTGCTTTCGCACAAAACACGCGGAATCCCCCCACTCAACTTCGAAAATTATTTCCTCTTGCAAACTAACGGAAATTTCATTGATTTGACAACATATAAAACTCCCTTCCTATTCCCCCTATACAATGTTTTTGCAATTCAAACTTTTTTATTTGATATTTTCCTGCTATAATGACAGAAAGACCAATTATTTAATTGTTGGAGGTATACAATGACTGAGCAAAAGTTCTCTCAAAAGGAAGCAATGATTTATAGTCAACGTGTTGCCCAAATGTCAAAAGCGCTTTGGAAAGCAGTCGAAAAAGATTGGCAGCAGTGGATAAAACCTTATGACCTGAATATTAATGAACACCATATTTTATGGATTGCGTATCATTTACAAGGTGCCTCCATTTCGGATGTAGCCAAATTCGGCGTCATGCACGTGTCGACCGCTTTTAATTTCTCGAAAAAACTGGAAGAGCGTGGCTACTTGAAGTTTTACAAGAGAGATGACGATCGGCGCAATACATATGTCTCTGTGACGGAAGAAGGCGAGCAACTGTTACAAGGCATGAATGAAAACTACTACAACTCCAATCACGGCATTCTGGAAGGCTCGTTGCCGATTAAAAGCATTTACGGGAAGTTCCCGGAGTTTTTGGAAGTCATGTCGGTGCTGCGGAATATTTATGGGGAAGATTTCATGGAAATTTTTGAGCGTGGCTTCAAAAGAATCGATCATGCTTTTGAAGAAGAAGACGGTGAATTGGTGTCCGTCAACCTCTCAAAACCGCAAAGACAGCCTGTCCCTGTTCCTGCATCGAAAGAAAAATAATGTCTTTTTCTCTTTTGGTCTGCTATGATACATGTATGTGTTAAAGAGGAGGAATGGACATGATCCTTATTGTTACGGTGATGTTTTCATTATTTTATTTATTTCAGATAAACAAAATGACATATGCGTTATGCCAATCTCGGGAAATCCCTGAAGAAAAGCAACCTAAAATCTATCGTACAGTCAATATCCTCATTACGATCCTGATATTGTCTTTCTACCTTGAAGTTCTATTGAACGTGTAAATAAGAGAAGGTCCAACACCCAAGACGAGGGCGTTGGACCTTTGTTATTAATACAAGTATGCTGCACCGACGATGATCAAAAGAATGAACAATACAACAATCAACGCGAAGCCGGAATTACCATGGCTGTATCCACTCATTTAGAGCACCTCCTCTCTCTTTGTATCGTATGCGATGGTGAAAAGATGATTTAGGCGATTCACGAGATGGAACCTTTTTGTTTTCTATACGTTTTTATGGTATAGTATCAACTGTTGTACACAAAAGTTAGGGGAGAATAATCATGAAAAAAACAGTCCTTGCAATGACAATGGCAGCTTCGGTATTAGCCCTTGCTGCATGTAGTAACGATCAAAAAGCTTCAGACGATGAAGTGATTGCAACAACCAAGTCTGGTGAAATTACGAAACAAGATTTATATGAAGAAATGAAAGACGCGATTGGCCCTCAAGTCATTGAAAATATGCTTCTTCAACAAGCGTTGGAAAATGAATACAAAATTACAGATAAAGAAGTAGAAGAAGAAATTAAGAAACAAAAAGAAGTGTACGGCGACAACTTTGATATGTATCTAGAACAAAACGGTATTACGGAAGCATTCTTCGAAAAGAACGTTAAGTCTCAAATGCTTCAAAAGAAAATGGTTGAATCATTAGAAGTGTCCGAAGAAGATGTTGCTAAAGGATTAGAGCGTGCGAAGACGGAATTGCATGCACGTCATATCGTTGTTCCTGATGAAGAGACTGCAAAAGAAGTCATTCAGAAGATTAAAGACGGTGGGGATTTCGAAGCGCTAGCGAAAGAATATTCCACTGAACCCGTTGCACAAGAAACAGGCGGTGACTTAGGTTGGTTCGGTCCTGGTAAAATGCTTCAAGAATTTGAAGATGCAGCGTATGCGTTGAAAAAAGGTGAACTGAGTGAGCCGGTAAAAACGAGCTACGGTTACCACGTCATCGAGTTGCTTGATACGCGTAAAGCTGAATCTGAAAAGACTGAAGAAGAGTTGAAAGCGGAAATCGAAAACAGCCTAAAAGGTGTTCTTTTTGAAGCGAAATTGCAAGAATTGATTAAAGCAGCGGATGTCGACATTAAAGTCGATGAATACAAAACTGTTTTGGACAAGTACATGCCAGCTAAAGAAGACGACGCTGACAAAAAAGACGAAAAGTAAGCAACTTCTCATTTAAAAAACTGCGTGAACGCGAGGACATTGGCTCCTTCGTTCACGCAGTTTTTCTTGTTTCACCAAACCAACCTATTCAATATTGGGCTTGTAAAACGAACGGTTGTCGAGTGGGAAAATTCTTTCTGTGAATTCTCCGTTACCGGTTTTCGCCATTGCACGGTTCAGCATGTTCATTTTCGCGTCAATGTTGTCGATGTAATGCAGGATTTCCGCTTCCATCAACATCGGCCGTTTCGGACTGCCCCATTCCTCTTTTCCGTGGTGGGACAAGACGAGATGTTGCAGCAACATCACTTCTTCGCCTTGGATTTCCAGCTCATCCGCAGCCTTTGCGATTTCATTCACCATAATGGTAATGTGTCCGAGCAGGTTTCCTTCGATCGTATACTGTGTGCCGACCGGTCCTGACAATTCGATCACCTTCCCGACATCATGCAAAATAATGCCGGCATAGAGCAGGTCCTTATTTAAGGAAGGATATAATTCTGCAATCGCTTTTCCGAGTTTCAGCATCGACACGACATGGTCGAGCAAGCCCGATACGTAGTCGTGATGGTTTCGTGTGGCAGCCGGATAGACAAGAAATGCCTGTTGGTGCTTTTTCAATAAATGACGCGTAATTCGTTGGATATGCGGGTTTTTCATCTCAAAGAAATATTGCATAAGCTCTTCGTACAACACTTCTTTGCTCTTTTCCGCTGAAGGGACCAAATCCGAAATGGAGACCGTTTCGTCTTCCCTTACAGGTCGGATGCTCTTAATACGCAGTTGGTTTTTTCCACGATACTCATGGATTTCCCCTCCGACTTTCACGATAGTGGCCGCAGCGTATTGTTGTTCGTGTTCTTCGTTTGTATCCCACAGTTTCGCTTCGATGTCACCGCTTTTGTCTTGCAAAATCAATGTCATGAAAGGACTTCCTTGTTGCGTGATCCCTTTCGTTGATTGTTTAATAAGCAAAAACAGATCTACCGACTCTCCGACTTGGTGTTCCAATACTTTCTTCATATAGAAACCGCCCCCTTATCGTTTCCGACTGTGGAAACATTTATGATCGTTGCATTTGTCCACTCTTCTATTATCTTATCATGGCACGTCATGTAGATGAACTGATGTTTACTACTTATTTCGTCAATCAGCTGCAACATCCGTTTTAAACGCTCACCGTCAAAATGCACGAATGGATCATCGAGTAAAACTGGAAATGGTGCCTGTGCCTTCATTTCCATCGCTAACGCGAGACGTAACGAAATGTACGCTTGTTCTTTTGTCGCTTGACTCAGTTCGATAATTGGATAGCGGACTGCATTGTTTGCAACCGCTCTGAACAGCCCTTCTTCCGTTATTTCCAATGCTACATAGGCACCGGCTGTCAGTGTACTGAAAAGCTGTTGTGCCCGTTCTAAAACATGTGGCAACTTCCGGTCTTTCAACTCCGTCATCATACTTCTAATTGCTTGCACAATCGCTTGCCTAGTCGCCCAGCGCATCGCTAATTGCTCGAGTTCCGTCTTCTTCATTTCAATCTGTTGTTGTTTCACTTGGTAGGCATCGTCCGTCAATAACTGATCCGTTTCAGCTTGCAAATTCGCTTTCTCTTGTACAAGGTCATCTAGTCGGGCTGTAAGTATATTTAGCTCCTTTTCGTTGCGTACCAACTCATCCTGCACAATTTCCTCTGACACATCTACTTCCAGGACTGGTTGTAGATCCAATTGCGCATCGATATCAGCCAATTGCCGAGAGAGTTGTAACCGTTGCGCATGCGCTTCGTATGCTTCGTAATAGTCTGCTTCCGTCTCTACTGATGCTTCGTCGAACAGCGCTTCCTGCTGTTGACGTAATGATGCAATAAGTCCATCCATTTCTTTCTGCTGCTGTTCAATCGTAGCGAGACGCGCCTCTACATGCGCCCGCTCCTTCAGCTCGCTTTGCAAAGCAACAAACTTTGTGCGCAATTTTTCATATAAAACATCTTCAAGACAATCTGCACCGACGAATGCACGAATAGCCGACGCTCGCAAATCGACGTATTCACTCAGCGATTGCTGTCGTCGTTTACTGTCGTTGAGCTCCCGGTGAATCTCCTGTAACGAACGTGCCATACTGAAAAACTGATGCACAATACTCGCATTTGGAATGCTCGTCATCCCATAGTTCAAGAAAAATTGTTGTAAAGCGCGTTCTTTTCTCTCTTTCTCCTGAGAAGATTTAGCATAATCAGTTTCCAAATGCCCTATTTTTCGTTCCATGGATTGAATTGCGTCCGTTAGCTGCTTTGTTTTGTCACGATACAACCGGACATCGTCGAGAAGTAGTTCGGCATCCGCTTCTTGTCCACCGTATTGTTCAATGAGCCGTTGCATCTCCTGTTGAGACGCTGCATGTGACTGTTTGCGTTTTCCGACTTCCCGTAGTACTGCAACGCCTGCAATGCAAAGACCAGAAAGCAAAATGAGCCATTGCTGTTCGATGAAGCCGAAGCCAATCGCAACTACAGAAGCGAGGAGGAGTATAATTAAAACCGCTGGATGCTCTCCGCGTACACGATTTTCATTCAACTGCACAAAGGCTTTCGCTTCTGCCAGTTTACTTCGTATGGACGGCCACTCATCTGCTTTTTTCAGTTCTTCCTCTGTCGGTCCCTTCTCTTGGACGTGCTGCCATTCCAGTTTGAGCTCCTTCAGCTCCGCTTCCAGTTGTGAAAGCTGGCGATCGATGTATTCAAGCTGACGATCCAGTTCAGCAACTTGCTGTAATTCCGTATACAAGTGCTCTTCCTGATGGATCGAAACGTCCGCTTGCAACATCTCTTCTGCATCCTGCAAGCCGAGACGGTCGAGCAACTGATGTTTTTTTGCAAACAGTTGGCGTTCAGAATCTTGGATCGTGACTAAACTCGATCGCCACTCGTGCCACTCAGGTTCCCGAGCTAACAGACTTTCTAGCGCTGCCAAATCTTCCGCTTGTATATTTCGCTCGAGTTGTTCTTTCAGCATATTCGTTTCATTGTCCAAGCCTTGCCGTTTCGCTTCAGCTTCCAACAACCGACTGTTTATTGTTTCATACCGCCTAATGCCATCCGATGGGAAACCACCTTCTCGCAATGCGCTCCTTTTCGCCAGAAGCAACCTTTTCCGTTCATGCAACGGCAACAATTGTAACTGCTTATCGATTGTGAGGTTGCGTGCACGGATACCCTCATATTGGTCCTTGACCGCTTGCAATTCTTGCTCAATTTCGCGGATGCGAGCCACTTTTGGTGCATACGTCGACTGACGCTCTCTTGCTCGTTTCAGTTCATCTTCCAATTCCTTCAGTTGTTGCAAACGGACATTCATCTCCGGGACACGACCCGCTTTTTTGAATAAATCGCCCGCTTCCTTGTCCATCTTCTTTTCCAGCGCAACTAACGAATCGACTCCCGTCGTTCCAGATGCGAGCAACGTTCGACTCAATTCACTTTCATTCATCCGCTCAAAGCCTTGTAACTGCAAGACTGAAAAGGAAAATATTGCTTCAAAGGAAGCCCGATCATAGTGGCGCATGATTCGTTGTAACAGTTCTTCACCGCCTTGACGGCCATCCGGCAAATAGACGGTCACTTCCCCTGTCGCTTTTCCACGGACACGCTCGACGACACACGTCCCGTACGTGTTATCCTCTAGATGGACTTGTCCGCCATACTTGCCACCGGATTTCGGCTCGTACCGTACATACACACTCTGTTTTTTTGGAAAACCAAACAACACCTGGAGAACGAATTGTTGGATTGTCGTCTTGCCTGCTTCGTTATGCCCGTATAGGACATTGACGCCATCCGTGAACTCAATCGTCTTATCTTCATGTTTCCCGAACCCATAAATGACAATTTTCCTTAGCTTCACGTATTCACCTCATTTCTCTGCTTGCAGTTCATTCAACAAAAGCTGTTCTGCACGTTGTCGAATCGTTTGGACTTGTTCTTCTGTCAATCGTTCCACATAGCGGCGTGTACGAACATTGCTATACACGTCTTCCAATCGTTCGTGCCACTCGTCTAGTTCCCAGCTATCCATTTGCGCAAGGATGGACGTCACAAGCGCATCCTGTTCCCCCGTGGCTCGGTAGTTATTTACACTCGTTAGACGTTGCACTGAAACAAACGTCTCGTGTCCTTCCAATTGTTCCGCAAGCATTTCCATTAACAACTCTTCCCCATTTTGCTCGACCAACGAAGCAGAGTTTGCATCGAACTGCTGCAATTCCAAATCGAGAATTGCAGCACCGTTTTCTGTCAGGAACGCTTCAATCGCTTGTTGAATCGTCTCCAGCAATTCATTCACATGACGGAGTTGTTGACAAGGTATGCGTAATGTCGCAAATTGAATGGTCGATGTCGGGACAAACGTGAACGCCGCTTCCGTTTTCGATAACTCCACTTCATAAAAGCCTTTCTCGCCTGCCTCGTTGCGGTGCCTCCCTTGCAAATTGCCCGGATAGACAATCGGAGGATCTTCATGAAGGTGCTGCCGTAAATGGATGTGTCCGAGTGCCCAGTAATCGTATTGCTTTGCGAGCAATTCATCAATTGTGAACGGCGCATAAACGTCATGCGTTTCATTGCCCGATTGACTGCCATGTAGCAGCCCGATATGAAAAGCATTCCGCTCGGTTGCGACAGGGAATTGACTGACCATCTCTTGTCGAATATGGCGTTGTGGGTAACTGAAGCCGTACAGATTAACTTCCTGTCCACGGACCGTAAGTGTGACCTTATCAACGTGTTCCTTGCATTCATAAACATTCGGCGGCAATTTAAACCGTGTCCAATTGCCACTTAAATGATCGTGGTTCCCATACGATAGAATGACTGGAATGCCCGCTTCCTGTAATCGCTCCATCCCTTGCTGAAATTTGAGCTGCGCACGCAAACTTCTGTCCTCCCCGTCGTATACATCACCGACGATGACGACAAAATCAGGTTTACTTGCCACCGCGTGTTCTATGAGGCGATGAAAAGCGGCGAATGTACTATTCCGTACGGTTTGCAACGCTGCAGTGGATAAGCCCGTCATCCCTTTAAATGGACTATCTAAATGCAAATCAGCCGTGTGAATGAATCGGATCGATAACACACCCGACGCCCCCTTCCTAAAATCGAATATTTGTTCTAATTTTACCACATTCTCTCTTAAAATGGTAAGGAAATAGAAGAAAACCACTTCATCATTAATGAAACCAATGATGAAGTGGTCGTCTTTTATTCTTTCCCTAATTGAATTGCTTTTTTTAGATCTTTTAAGGAACGGGATGGGCCATACATTAACACACCACCGCGGTACACGCGCGCACCGAACCATCCTAATAAGAAAATTGTCGCCACCATAATCGCAATGGAAAGCAACGGTTCCCACATTGGCAAATCGAGCATACCAACGCGCAGAAACATAACGAGTGGAGCGAAAAACGGGAAGTAAGAAGCATATTTCAAATAACCTATTTCCGGATTACCTAGCCCTGTTGCAGCAATTAAAAATGCAGCGACAATGAGTAACGTCATCGGCATAATCATCTGTTGCACATCTTCCGTACGGCTTACTAATGAACCGAGTAATGCAGCAAGTGTTGCATACAAGAAATAGCCTAATAGAAAGAATATCGCCGCATACGCTAACGTCATTCCATTTATGTCCGACAAACTGAAGAAGTCAGACACACCGCCCGGCACTTCGGTTGCAGACGTCTGCAGCGCGATGAAACCAGCGATTCCATAAATGATAATCTGCACGATGCCGAGTGAGCCGATGCCAAGCACCTTCGCAAACATATGCTTGACAGGTGACACACTTGAAATGAGAATTTCCATCACCCTTGACGATTTTTCCGTGGCGACATCCATCGCTATCATACTTGAATACATAATGACAGAGAAGTAGATTACAAACATCAGCACATATACGAGCACTCTCGCCTGATTTAACTCTTCTTCAGACTTAGCCGAAGGAGACACATTTTTCTGTTCAAACTGGATAGGCGTAAAGAGTGTTTGAACTTGTTCGCCCGTCAATGACAATTGTTCAGCCTTCATTTCAGTCTGAATCGATTGTAGCGCTTCCTGAATGCGTTGCGGCATTGAGAAATCTAGTAAACTCATCGTTGTATAGGTCGCTTGAATCGTGTTCTGCTCATCCACAGACACAGTTAGAAAAGCGTCAATTTCTTCTGAGGTCACTTTCTCCATCAGTACTTGCTCTGCGTCTTCAGCTTGTTCAACTTTCAGGTCACTGCCGACAACTTCCAATTGCGCTTGCAACTTTCCGACAAGCTCTCCGCTTTCGTCGACTACATAGAGACGATTTTCGGTTTCGTCCCCACCTGTTATTGTTTGTACCGTATCAATGATTTTCGAGAAGTTTGCAATTAAAAAGATTGCCGCCACCATGATTGCAGTCGTAATGTAAAACGATTTCGCCTTTGCTTTTGATAAAAAGGCGTGCTTGAAAACAATCCAAAACTCACGCATGCTCTTTCCCCACCTTTGCAATGAAGATGTCTTGTAAAGAAGGCTCTTCGATTTCAAAATGACGAATCGGCCCCGCTTGTAACGCAGCTGTTAACAGTTCCGCAGCGACGGTTTCATCTTCAATTTGAAATACTGCCCCTTCGATCGAATGATTCACGTTTAGTACACCTTGTAATTGATCGAGCGCCGTCAAATCATAATCCGACCGAATCCGCACATTTTGTCGCCCGAATGATCGCTTCACATCCCGCAATGAACCACTGACAATCTGTTTTCCTCGATGGATAATACTCAGTTGTTCACACAGTTCTTCCACGTGATCCATCCGATGGCTAGAAAATAATATCGTCGCTCCATTGTTTCTCGAGTCGATAATTGCACGTTTTAACATTTCCACGTTGACCGGATCGAGTCCTGAAAACGGTTCGTCGAGGATGATAAGCTTCGGATCATGCATCAACGCAGCAATCACTTGGATTTTTTGCTGATTCCCTTTAGACAGCTCCTCCACTTTTTTATTCACATAGTGGGGCACTTCAAAGCGGTCAAGCCAATACTGAATGGCCTTTTTGGCATTCGCTTTACGCATCCCACGTAGCTCACCAAGGAACAGCAGCTGTTCATCCACTTTCATTTTCGGATACAAACCCCGTTCTTCCGGCAAGTAGCCGATTTCAGGACTCGTTGCATAAGAAATCGACTTGCCATTCCACGAAATCCGCCCTTCATTTGCATTCAATAACCCTAAGATCATTCTAAAAGTTGTCGTTTTGCCAGCTCCATTCGCTCCAAGGAACCCATACATCGTTCCTTGTTCAACTGAGAGCGATAGCTGATCAACAGCTGTAAAATCCCCAAACCTTTTCGTCACTTGTTCAATTTGTAGCACAATATTTCCCCTTTCCTGTTTCCACTTTGTACAGTACGAACAACTATGTTAATGGTTTCAGTTACATTCTTTTACTGAATACAAGGACACTAACCCCATACGAAATTAGCATGACAGCATATGCAAATACCGCTAGGAAAAATGCAAGCTTAGGTCCTTCTATTAGCAATGCCCCCAACCACATACATACAAGAACAATGAGCGTGATCGACCACGATATCGTTCTAGCTTTTGTATGAATCTCCTTGTATCTTTCATCGAAACGACGGTGTTTATTGCCATTTTTAAAATAAATAAATGCGATTAAAGAAACAACACCAAATCCTGTAATAAATCCTGCAATACTTTCCATTGTGGGAATCATAAACTTCCCCCTTTCCCTTAATGTTCCCTATTCGCAATCACCGCGCCCACTAGCCACGACATCATATGAATGACCCATAACGCAGTCATGATGAAGAACGCTAATTTTGCACCCTCTACAACCATGACAATAATCCAAGCAATTAAGATTGCACCCGTCATGACCATCCATGAAAAAGCTCTCGCTTGTCGATGAATGTTTTTATACCTTTCATCAAACAAGCGCTCCTTCTTCCCTTTTTTCCTGACAAAATAATAGACGACGCCCCAAATGGCCAATCCAAGTGGCAATCCGGCCATAAATGTCCAGAAATCAAACCCTTCGTACATCTTCACTCCTCCTCCGGATAAAAAATCTCTTCGATTTGGCAATGAAACAGCTTTGCAATTTTAAACGCTAACAGTAAAGACGGATTGTATCGGCCTTTTTCCAACGAGATGATCGTCTGCCTTGAAACTTCCAACTTCTCTGCTAAATCATCTTGGGTCAGTCCCATTGCCGTCCGCTTTTCCCGTATTAAATTGTCCAGTGACATGCTCCCCCTTTCTTTTGTAAAGGTCGCTTTACGTAAAGGTTACTTTACTATATGCGTATTGTCAAGGAAACTTTACATGCGAAAGTCAGATTTCATCTAAATGAATTACTATTCATTCTATGAACATTCGTAGTATACTAATAAAAAGGATGGGAGGATGAACAACATGAGAACGTACAAGTTAACCGCATATGAAAAAACGGGGAAATTACTAACGGAAGAGACATTCACCGCTGAAACGGATGATGCAGCAAAAGAAAAAGGCAGGACGTTGTTAGAAGAACAAAATCTACTCGACCAAACACATCGTTTAGCCTCACCAGCAGGAAAACTCCTTTTGTTCCATGTCTAATTTGATAGATTCCTGAATAATCTTTCTGTTTGGCTGTTCGTCTCGTGCAATGGTACACTAAAGCTGAAAGCTACAGTTGGAGGTGCTCCTTTGAATATTGCACTAATTGCACATGATCAGAAGAAAGAGGAAATGGTGAACTTCGCCATTGCGTATAAACATATCTTTGCAAATTACAACCTATTTGCGACAGGAACGACCGGCAAACTTATCATGAATGAAACTGGGCTAACCGTCCACCGGATGATGTCTGGTCCACTCGGCGGTGACCAGCAGATCGGTTCGATGATCGCGACAGGTGAATTGGATTTAATTTTATTTTTCCGTGATCCATTGACTGCACAACCGCATGAACCGGACGTCAGTGCATTGCTTCGTCTATGTGACGTATACGGCATTCCACTTGCAACTAATATCGCAACGGCTGAATTACTGATTCTTGCTGTTGAAAAAGGGTACTTCTCTTGGCGTGATACAGCTGATAAATACAAAACAAAAGGACTCAATTCCTAAGCGGATTGAGTCCTTTTCTTTTACTTCAAATACAGCTTCAATGCTTGTTGCAAGGAGCCTACGGTTTTCGTATTTGTATCAAAACGAACGCCTAGTTTGATGACACTGCGGACGACATCTGGTCGTAAACCTGTTATGACCGTATTACAGCCCATCATCGCAGCCCCGTCAATTATTTTCATGAGTTGGTCGACAACTTCCTCTTCCATTTCAGCAATACCAGATAAGTCAATGAGCAACGTTTGAATATGTAGCCTACTCACTTCCATCAGAACCTTTTCTTCCATCACTTTCGCCCTGAAATAATCCACTTCACCAATGATCGGCAAAATGCAGACAGTCGGTGTAATCGGAATGATTGGTACAGACAAATCTTCAACCAACTCTCTCTGTGCTTTTAGCAATGCATCTTTATAGGTAGAGTAGTTGATGAAGAACGCATTGAGGAATTGGTCGATATGATTATTAATGTGTTTTTCAAGTGTGAAAAAATTGATGTCCAATTGTTTTTCATGTAAATAGCGTTCAATAAAAATCCAAAGTGTCCGCCTAATTGCTTGCACCCATTCCAACTTAAACGACAGCGTCAATGCATGCGTCGCCCATAAAATTCCTTCCTGCTTTGCGAAATCTTGCAACTCTTCGCCTTTCCCTTCAAGCACACAATTGACCAATTTGTGAGCGTTATTGATCAAATCAATATTACCCACTTCTAAAATCTCGGTTATTTTGTCTTTTACCGTGACAGCTTGCGATAACAATTCGGCTTCAAAGCATTGTTTATTCCCTTGAAAATAGTCGTTAATTTCTTTGTTAGCAATTACAAAGTCCATCTAAGTCCCCCCCTAGGTTCTAATCCCGTATCTTTACATAACCGTTATGTATAGACGTTAAACCTCAATGTATTCAAAATTACTATATACGAAAAGCTGCCGATTTGACGAGTCGGCAGCTTCTGGGTTTATTTCCCTTTAAATTGTGGTTTGCGTTTTTGTACGAACGCTTGAATGCCTTCCAAATGATCTTCCGTTTGACGCATACGCACTTGTTGCTCACTTTCCATTGCTACTACTTTCTCTAATTCATCCATCTTTTGTGCGTGTAATATGTTTTTCGACGCTAGCATGGCTGCGATTGGTGCGTTGAGAAACTTTTGCGCGAGTGCAGTCGATACACCCGAAGCTTGTCCGTCCGGAACGATTTCATCAACCAACGCAAGTGCTTTCGCTTTTTCAGCCGCCATCACTTCACCGGACCAAATGAGCTGTTTTGCCGTATTGATGCCGACGCGTTCTTTTAAGAAGAAGTGTCCTGCCCCGTCAGGCACTAACCCGATGCCAATAAAATTCATTGCCAATTTGCTCGATTCTTCCGCAACAATGACATCACAGCCAAGTGCAACACTGCAACCTAATCCTGCCGCAGCCCCATGAATCGATGCAATCGTAATTTGCGGCAACGAATAGAGCGCTTTCGCCAAACGTGATACATCGACCATTACACTCGCGATGTCCATCGGCGAATCCGGGTCTACCATCTTTTTAATATCTCCGCCTGCTGAGAAAGCCCTTCCTGCCCCTTCAATAATGAGCACCTGGACTTCCTCATCATTTTGCAAAGCTTCAAAAGCATCCGCTAACTCCTTCATCATCCGATCGTCCATCGCATTCATCGCTTCAGGTCGATTAAGTACTAAACGCGCTAAACGCCCCTCTTTTGTTAGTTCTATTGTCGTAAACATGCTCCATCCCTCCAATAATGAATAACCATTCATTAGTACATATTCGAGGAATGTTGTGGAACTCCTTCTTTCCGTCAAAAAGAAAATCGTAACCGGTTAAGCAGCGTACTGCTTATCGTTTACGATTTCGTGCCCATCAGCGATCCAGCTCAACTGTGACCTTCTCAGGGAAAATGCGTTCAAGGTGTTCAATTTTCTTGTCAATATAATCTTCAAACGTCAAAATGTACGCTGCAGGATCTTTTGGATTTTGGAATTGAGTGATTTTCTCTGTCACTGGGTCCATGAACTTACTCGAAGCACCACACCCAATACCAATGATCGTTTGGACTTCCTCCATTATGATGATATTATAAAGGCTCTCTTCGCCCGGTTTTGCATACCCGACATTTTCCAAGTTGCCGAGAATGTTCTTCTGGCGATACAAATAGTATGGAACATAGCCATTTTCCTTCGTCCATTGTTCCCCCAATTGCATCATCCGTTCCACTGTTTCACGGTCCGCCACTTTGTACTTCTCTTTGTTCCTCGTCAGTTCAGACGCACGTTTAAAGGATAATGTATGCACAGTCAAAGATTCCGGTTGCATTTTCTCAGTTTCTGTCAATGAATGCTGGAACTCTTCTACGCCTTCATTCGGTAAGCCGATAATCAGATCCATATTAATGTTGTTCATGCCCATATTGCGCGACAACCAGAACTTGTCGATCGTCTCTTGCACAGAATGGTGCCGACCGATCGCTTTCAACGTTTCATCCGTATAGGATTGTGGATTGACACTGATCCGATCGATGCCCCACTTTTTCAATACGTCAATTTTCGCAGGTGTAATCGTATCCGGACGTCCTGCTTCAACCGTTATTTCACGCACTTCGTCCATATACGGAAAAGAGTCATACATCGTTTGATAAAGAGCGTCCATTTCATCCGCTTCAATAGAAGTCGGCGTCCCACCCCCAAAATAGATCGTCGTAATCTTTTTATCCCTTTGCGTCAACCATTTGCCAATTTCACGGATTTCTTCATGAAGGCCATCCAAAAACGACTCGACACGACCGTTTTTCCGATGAATGGCATACGCAGGAAACGTACAATACGCACACTTCGTTGGACAGAAAGGAATACCAATGTAAATACTCACTTCATCTTTAATAGCGTGTAAATCAGGGATGGCCTGTATCTGTACTTTCTCAATCTGTTCTAAAAGTGTACATTTTTCCTCAGCAATCCGATGGTTTTCCATTAAAATCTTTTTAACCTCTTCACAATTATGTCCAAGTTGACGATACTTATGGTAGAGCTTCATCGGACGTATTCCTGTCAGTATTCCCCAAGACTGCGTTGTGCCCGTAAGTTGTTCCAGCACATCTAAGAATACGTGGGAATACACCCGCTTCAACTGACGAGCTCTTTCTTTTTCAGTGACGTTCATTTCGACTTGCTCTTCAAACGATGCCCAATACGCTTTGTCGTTCTGTCTAAGCTGGGCACTTCCTGAAAATCGGTTGTTCGAATCTTGCTCTACATGAACATCAACATAGATGCCATCCTCTTCCGTATCGAAACTGATCTTTGTCTCTTCAAAGAAAAGGTTGGCAAGATGTGTGAACATTCGAATCCAGTCTTGTTCAAATGGTTTTGATAGGATAATCTTTTGCATGCACGCTCCAACTTTCATTTATCATTGTTTTCATTTTACAACTTTCTAGGGGGAACTTCATTGGCTTTATTCACAAAGAAAAAAACAACCGTATCGTCATCACTGCTCGAACAGGCACAACATGAATTACAACATGTGCATATTTCCCAAGACTTAGATGCAGATATACAATCTCAACTGTGCATGAGTAATATCCGTGAAATCGACTTAGCTGTTTTACGTATTCTCATTCCGTATGTCAAAGAGAATGCGTCCACTATTGTATCAAAATTTTACGCAAATCTCGAAAACGAAGTAGCGCTCAAAACCATCATTGCAAACAATAGTAGCGTTGAGCGACTGCGCATTACACTCGAAAAGCACATCTCTGAAATGTTTAACGGGAAAATCGACAACGATTATGTACAAACACGTCATAAAATCGCGGTTATCCATGCAAGAATTGGTCTTGAGCCTAAATGGTATTTAGCTGCATTTCAAGACTTACTGAACAGCTTCTTTACCATTATTGAACAATCCGACTTAGCGGGGAATGACAAAGTGACCGCCATCCACTGCATTTCCAAAATCTTAAACTTTGAACAACAACTCGTGTTAGAAGTATATGAGCAAGCGCATGAACAAAAACTTGTGGATGAAAATGAAAAGAAAACGGCCTTAATGGACGAGATCCAACAAAGTTCTTCTGTCCTGTATGAAGTCATCGACAAGACAACGACTGAAGTGCAGCAGATGACAGAAGTGCTTGATAACCTCCATCATTTGGCGGATGAAAATACGGTGTTAGCAGATGAAATCACAAGCGCTTCCGAAACGGAACGCACTGCATTGCAAAAGACAGAAGGACAGAGTATCGAAATCCAGTCCAACATGGATTCTATCCGTGTACGTGCTGAAGAACTACGTACATTGACTGTAAAAATCGCATCCATCGCGCAAATTGTTACCGATATTGCAAACCAGACGAACCTGTTGTCATTGAATGCGTCCATTGAAGCGGCGCGTGCGGGTGAACACGGAAAAGGATTTGCCGTCGTAGCTGGAGAGGTAGGAAAACTTGCTGCGAATACGAAAGCTTCTGTTGAGGAAATCGGGATGATTTTAGAAGAAACGGATTCCAAAACGACAACGATTGTAAAAGAAGTCGGTGCGTTACAGACGTTAATTGATGAAGAACATAAGCAAATTGTACTTTCCAGTAATTCGTTTGCTTCAATCGTCGACTCGATGTCGAAGTTGCAAACGCGCAACGCTCAACTACATAAGGACGTTGAGAAGATTTTCACGTCCATCAAGTCTTTCCAAGAAAGCTCTGAGGAAATCAGTGCATCTGCACATGCGTTATCACAAATGTAATAGAAGAACTTTGAAATAACAAGAAACATCGTACAAACAGAAAAATGCATGACGGCGAATTTGCCATCATGCATTTTTTCTGTTTTTCTTTTTATTCATTACATCGTTTCATACAAATCTTGGACAGGTTTCATGAGAACGCGGTTTACTTCTTCTAGCAAACCACTTAGTTTCATTTCCGCTTGAAGCATTTCCATGATTTTTTCGTTTTGTTGCGCTAATTGAGCCGTTTTCTGAGCATACTCCAATTCTTCCGGTGCAATTTCTTCGCCACGCATTTGTTTTTCTTGCAACGTCATTTGGATTTGACGGAAGCTCTTGAACAATTCCAACGCTTGCTCATCAGCTTTAACAGCTTCAATCGCTGTTGTCACTTCTGCAAATTCGTTCGTTTTACGGAACGTCGCTTCCAATCTGTTCAAGTCATCATAAATGTTTACGGTCATTATTAATTCCCCCTATATTATAGTGTAAAAAAGACGATCAATCCTTGGACAATCCCGATGACTCCACCTAATAGTGCGCCAAGTACGGTGATCATTTTAAATTCACGTCTTGAAATACCTAATACTAAGTCTTCCAGCACAGCGACTGGAAATGAATCGACTTGTTCTTTAACGATTTCATCGAGCTTCAATTTCTGCAGTGACAAATCCAATTGTTTCTCCGCTTGCATAAATCCAAATTCAACGAGCTTTGGTGTCACATTTTCAGCCGTCCACTTCGAACCATCCGGCCAGTAATCGTGCAGCGTCTTATTCAATCGTACGTCAACCGCCAATTCCTTTTTAACATATGCTCGAATCGACGTAAACAATCCATCCCAATTGAAATCCGCTAACAATTCTTCCATCGGTCGTTGCTGCAGTTTGAGAAACTCCTTTTCGAGCAACGTTGTGAGCATGTTCGCGGTCCCAGGTGCTTGAATGAATATCAATGCTTCCTTTTGCACTTTTTCAACGAGTGAATTGGAATCTCCGAAAAACATATTGAGCATGCCACCAAATGTTCCTTTTGACTCCAAAAAGTCGTTGATCAACTTTTGAAACATCACTTTACCTTCATACGAATCGACATAGGATGCCGATTGTTCGAGTAAATAGGATGTGACAGTAGGAATTTTGTTTTTCAACTGTTGTTGCCATGCCACTGGAACGACTTCTTCAATCGTACCTGTCGTCAGTTTGTGCTTCACTTTGAACAGCTGCGCATCTACCGTTTCAATGATTTTTTCTTCTGTTTTTGCAGCAAACGTTGTCGCACCAGCTGTTTGCAACCAATCATTCAATGATTTGTCAGAATGCAAAATATGCTCGTCAAGCTTCCGTTGAAGGAATTGCTCCGCCTTCTTTTCCATTTCTGGCGTCAGCAACTTTTTTCTGAACATATCAGGCGTCACTAAATAATTCGTGACCGTCTTCCCGAGTTGTACAGCCAATTCATCCCGACGTTTTGGAATTAACCCCGGCGTGAACGGAAGCCGCCACTTCCCAATATACTTCGCTTCATGCGGTCGAAAAAGCATCTTAATGGCAAGGTGATTTGTAAAACCACCAATTAACGCACCAATCATTGCCATGAATAACAATGTCCATATGAAATTCAATCGCTTCACCTTTTTCTAGTTCGTTCCGTTTCATTATAACAGAACGATGTTCAATGGAAAAAGCATTCGCTAGCGCAAACGAAAATGACACCCTTTTTACAAATAATGTGCTATTGTGCAATAGTTTGATTTGTGTTATTTTTGAACAGCCAAAGACATTAGACACACCCATATAATCCCGATAATTTGGTTCGGGAGTCTCTACGGGGCAACCTTAATTGCCCTACTATGGATGGTCGTTCGGACAGATTTCTAAAGTGCTTTTGTAGAACAAAAGTGTTTTTTCATTTATCCGTGCAAACGAACCAGTTGTTTTCCGTAGAGAGATGGAGTGATGGAAGGAGAACAACATGGACATTTGGAAAGATATTTTGGCTGCTTTAAGTGGGGTTTTAAACGCCCTTCCCCAAGGTTTGCTCGCGATGACGTTTGGGTTCGCATCCGTTCCAACAGCATTAGCCTTCGTTGTCGGTGCGGTCGGGAGTGCTGCAACAAGTAATGTGGCAGTCATTTCCTATCAAGCGGAGACGATTACGTTAGCGGGAACAATGGGGAAAAATATGCGCGAACGACTCTCGATGATTTTCTTCGGAGCGGCGATTTTATTAGTGATTGGCCTTTTCGGTTTTTTAGAATTCCTTATTGATTGGATTGGTCCAATTATTACAACCGGGATGATGGCCGGTGTCGGTATCATGCTGACAAAAGTGGCTTGGGATATGGCCAAGAATGATCGCATCATCGGTATTACATCGATGGTGAGCGCACTCGTAACCTATTTCGCAACAAAAGATTTAGTTTATACAATTACTGCTTCTGTACTTCTTTCAAGTATCGTTTACACCTTCATAAAGAAAAAAGATGTGACAAATCCCGCTAACCATCTTATGAAAGAGGGCATGTTCAGACAAAAACTTGTCGTAAACCCTTCTGTCATTAGAGGTGCGCTAGCGATGGTTTGTTTAAATATCGGAGCAAATATTGCCTTCGGTAAAATAAATGGGGAAATCGCAAACACTGATGTAAACGTTGATACGTTAACGATTATTAGTAGTTTGGCAGATATGGCTTCTTCCTTTTTTGGTGGAGCACCCGTTGAAATCGTCATTTCTGCAACAGCAAGTGCACCACACGCCGTTTGGTCTGGTGTATTAATGATGGTCTTGATGGCAATCATTTTATTTGCAAAACTTCTTCCTAAGATTGGAAAGTTTGTACCAAGTGCTTCAATCGCTGGATTCCTTTTCGTTTTAGGCGCGATTGTCACATTGCCTGGCAACGCAATTTCTGCGTTAACTGGTGAAGGAGCTGGCAACGGAATAGTTGGTGGCGTGACAATGATTGTCACGGCGATTACAGATCCATTTTTAGGCATGTTAGCGGGAATCATCGTTCAATTTCTTATGACCGTATTCGGATTTTAATTGGAGGGGTAACAGTTGAAAACATATACATTACAACTAGCTGGGATTGAAAGGGAGTTACCAATACTCCCAATTTCTGATGCATTGAGCATTGCAAGTTTTGTCATTTTAGGCGATACAGAAGTGGTGCGTAAAGCTGCACCGTTGTTAGCAGCGAAACTACCTGAAGTGGATGTACTTGTAACTGCAGAAGCGAAAGGAATTCCACTCATATATGAGCTCTCAAAGCAGCTCGACATGCCACGCTACGTCGTCGCCCGTAAAACGGTCAAACCTTACATGGAAGATCCTCTTGTGAATGAAGTCGTATCCATTACGACACAAAAAGAACAAGTCCTATGCCTCGACCGCAAAGACGCAGATTTCATGAAAGGCAAACGGATTGCATTAGTCGATGACGTCATCAGTACAGGCGAATCGCTCCGTGCATTAGGCGAATTGGTTGAAGCAGCTGGTGCACACGTCATAGCAAAAGCGGCTATATTAGCCGAAGGCGATGCAGCAGAACGTGACGACATACTCTTCTTGGAGAAACTACCTTTGTTTCCTCATGAATAAAGGTTAACGATAGATTTCATCTATTAATAAGTGGCCGGCTATTACGATATAGCCGGTTTTTTGTTTGAAAGGTTATGTGCATGAGTTAAATGGAGAGTTTTGTGAAGCGAGCGTTGTGATACGACGCCTTTGTATTGTGATACGAACGGGTTATGTTGTGATGCGACGCGAGCATTGTGATACGAACGCGATACGTTGTGATGCGCAGCCTTTACGTTGTGATACGAACGGGTTATATTGTGATGCGACGCGAGCATTGTGATACGACCTCGGTACGTTGCGATGCGAAGCCTTTACGTTGTGATACGAACGGGTTACGTTGTGATGCGAACCCTCTATGTCGCGTTAAGCAGCCAACTTTGTATTCCAACGCACAATCGTTAGAAAACCGCCCCACTTTTCCCAGTCATGCGGGCATGCTTCAAATACTTCGTCTACTGATCATCGCGATTCAAACGAACCCAAAAGAAAAAGTGACGTGTGCACCACGTCACCTTCAACAATTCATCCTTCTTCACCCCATGTACACTTTCCGTCTGCATCGATTTGTATGTGTGTGTCATTCCATGTAAACGCCAGTGGGAACGTCTCAGAAGTCTTTTTGGAAAAATACCAACGACGTCCTGTTGGCACGAGGACGATAAATGTGTCATTACGCCCTAGAAAGTTCAACTCATCTGGATCTACTTCCGTTCCGCTACGAAGCGGAATCCCAACATCTTGCAACTCGTCTCCTACTTCCGCGACGTACGGTGTCACGACACCAACTTCACTTAAACTCAAAAATGATTCCTTCGTTAAATCACCAAATAAATCCCGCTTTCTTCGCCCGATTAATTCTACGATATTGCCCGCTGGGTCTTCAAAATACATCGAGTCCGCATCAAAACTTGGGAAATATACTTCGTCTCTTCCCTCTTCCCGGTTAAATGTCACGCGATCTTGCATCCAATATTTCATCATGGAAAATTGGTTGCCTGGAATGTTAATGGCAAAGTGATAAAATGCAGGTTGCTCTGTTTGTTTGAATGTCAGATGTGATGTCCCGACTCTGACTGTGAATTGTTCAGTAGTCGATTCTGTAATATCTAGCTCCAGCAAGTTCCCATAAAAACGCTTGAGTGCTTTCAACTGATTTGTATATAATGTCGCTGATTTAATCATCCCTATTTTCCCCTGTCTCTGTTTTCTATTTGCTCTTTATCCGAAACGTTAGTCATATGCGTACTAACAACATTGCTCAACCAAAAGATCGTTCATTAGTAAATACGATTTGTACTTTACGGATAAGCTTCAACATCATAATACTGCTTCGTCACTTTATTCATTATCGTCCTTAGCTCCGCATCATCAAAGTTCTCACTGCTATGAGCAAATGCCTCCGAGCAGTTATCCGTCACCTCAATGCCTGTATACAAAACATTTACCTTATCTGATTGTAGGCCGCCTGTTCCAAAAGTATGAATACAAGTTGGATCGATCGGAGTTCGGTTTCCTCCTTGACCCACATAATAATATTGATCTGTCACAGTCCCGTATTGCATATCTGGTTGTGATGTTGCAAAGTATCCATCCTCATTCATTGTATGTACCGCGAATCCTTTTTCGTATGTGAGGGGCGGCGCATTCTTCACATTGTAAACTGCAATTGCATAGCCTGTGTACGCTTCAGGTATTAAGTAGATTGCATTTGTTTCGCTATTTGCGCACCCCGTCAGAAAGATAGACATGCAGCCTACCCACAAGACAAATCGTTTCACAGCACTCCTCATTTCAATCATCCTTTTCAAATAGTCGTGACAGTTTCAAGAATTATTGGTAAACTACTATACAATTATCTTACCATATTCTACATACGAAAAAGGAGTGTTTGTATTGATTCGCTATCCAAAACCATTGCAAAAAGGAAATACGATTGGTGTAACTGCACCATCTTCTGGCGTAGATGAAGCCCTCCATCAGTTAGTTCATGATGCTAAACAGCAGTTCGAAAATCGTGGATACTCTGTAGAAGTTGGTGATACTGTTTGGACTCAACAGAAAGCAGCTTCAGCTTCTAAAGAGGTGCGTGCGGCCGAACTTATGGCAATGCTTAAAGATCCATCGATTGCAGCAATCATCCCTCCTTGGGGTGGGGAACTGCTGATGGAAATCCTCCCTCTTTTGGATTGGGATGAAGTTGAACCGAAATGGCTCCTAGGTTACTCGGATTCAAGTACTTTGTTATTCTCTCTTACGATTAAAACTGGGATTGCTACTGCACATGGACCCAATTTAGTCGAAATGAGAAGTGATGAATGGGAACCCGTCGCACGTAAGTTTTTGGACGTACTCCATGCTGCTCCTGGCGCGACTATTTACCAAACGTCCTCTACGAAATACCAGTCCCAATGGCAACATGATGCTCCGAATGATCCTTATGTGTACAAACTGAATACCGATACAAAGTGGAAGGTAATTGGTGAGGATACGGTTCACATGAAAGGCCGTTTTTTAGGAGGTTGTATCGATACAATTCGTCACTTAGTAGGTACGCCCTACGGAGACGTCGCTTCATTCCAAAAGAATTATGGGAACGATGAGCCAATTATTTGGTACCTAGAGAATTGTGAACTGAACAGTACCGATTTCCATCGGTCACTTCTTCAATTACACTACGCTGGCTGGTTTGCCAATGCGGCAGGAATCGTATTTGGACGCTCCCCTGCTGGTCAAGAAGTTAAAGGTTTTACTGTTTTTGATTCTATGGAAAGAATTCAAGAGTTGACAGGTTTGCCAATTATTTATGATGCTGATGTCGGACATGTACCGCCGCAAATTACATTTGTGAATGGTGCATATGGTGTTGTAACTGTTGCGCATGGGAAAGGACAAGTTGAGATCCGTTTTAGTTAGACTTTCTAAAGGAGGACTAGAAAATTGACCATTTCATTCCATTCACACGAAGAATTTTTCACCTTTCATGACCCTTTACAAAATGGCGAACTGATTGACCGGAAGACGGAAATCCGGTTTGATCCGTTAACGGGCGAGTCGTCACGCATTATTTATGATATGGGTGCACCCTTTGTTCCAAAGGACTATGCAGAGCTCGCAAAATTGACAGAAGGTGAGAAGTGTCCGTTTTGCACCCCAAATGTATTGACCAGCACGCCCCGTTTTCCGGATGAACTCGTTGAAGGTGGGCGTTTCATTCACGATCAAGCGGTCGTTTTCCCGAATTTGTTTCCATATAGTAAACATAATGCTGTTGTCCGGATGACCGATCAGCATTATGTAACGCTTGAACAATTTACAGACGATTTGATAACCAATGCATGTAAAGCTGCTCATCAATACATTGAAAACATTGTAGAGTTTGATCCGCAAACAAAATATGTGTCCGTCAACTGGAACTATATGCCCCCATCTGGAGGCAGTATTGTTCACCCGCATATCCATGTCCTGGCTTCCGAACAACCGACGAATTACCAAGCAGTCATTACGGAAAAAAACAAAGAGTATTATGCGAAAAACGGTGAAAACTACTACTTGGCACTTGCGGAAAAAGAACAGTCTCTCGGGGAACGTTGGATAGGAGAAACAGGCACAATTCGTTGGGTTCATGCATATGCACCGAAAAGTCATATGGATTTCATCGGCATGACGAAAGCTGCTTCTCTTCAGCATCTTACGGATGAGGATTATGAAGATTTAGCCGACAGTCTCCTTCGTTTCTTCACGTATTTCACTGCTGTCGGAATCGGAAGTTTCAACCTTACGCTCTGTATCCCGATTCAAGCGAGCGAAGCTGAAACCGTTCATCTACGCCTGCTCCCTCGCATGACAGTTGGTATGCTTGAATCGAGTGACTGCAATGTGTTTAACTATTTACATGCAGAGCCACTTTCACTAAAAGTCCCTGAACAGGTGACGAAGGAAGTGCAGCGTTTTTTCATAGAAGGGAAGTAAATCTATTTTGAATAAAACAGTAGTCGACCACGTAGGACGAACTGTCACGTATACGTATCCACCTAAACGAATCGTTTCGTTATGCCCCGGCATCACAGATACACTTTTTGCGCTTAACCTTGAACAAGAAATTGTCGGTCGAACGAAGTATTGTATTTATCCGAAAGGGAAAGTTGAAGAAGTCCCTGTTGTCGGCGGAACAAAAAATGTGAAGCTAGCCGCCATTCAGGACGTTGCACCTGATTTAATTATCGTAGAAAAAGAGGAAAATACGAAAGAAATCGTTGAAGAACTTGAACAATACTTCCCTGTCTATGTCGCAGAAGTGCAAACGATTGAGGAAGCGTATGCGATGATCGAGGAAATGGGTGAATTGACGGACCGAGAAAATGCCGCAACTTCCCTTATTCAAACTACGCGCAATGCTTTTGAGAAATTGCCGCTGGGAGCTGGAAAACGGGCAGCGTATGTCATTTGGCGCAAGCCGTATATGGTCGTCGGAAAAGATACGTACATTCAATCGTTGCTGGACAGACTCGGGTTCACCAATCCCTTCGTCCAACACGAAGGCAGGTATCCCGCCGTCACAATCGAAGACTTTCAACAAGCGAATCTGGATGTGTTACTGCTCGCTTCGGAACCATTTCCTTACACGGAAAAACATATCCCGGAATTCAACGCTTTTCTTCCAGACGTCCAAATTGAACTCGTCGACGGTGAAATGTTTTGGTATGGCCCGAGAATGCTAGAAGCTGCACACTATCTTGCTGAAAAAATATCCAAAAAAAACACGGGAGCATCTAAGTAGATGGTCTCGTGTTTAGCTTCATCTTAATGAATTGTAAATCGTGGACATCCGAATTGCATGCTCCATTTCATCATGCATCGCGATGAAGAGCGGATTGTATGCTTGTTGAATCGGAATCGTCAACAACATTTCTTTGTACATTTCTACCGCTTCAAGCTCATCCACTAATGCTTTCTTTACGCATTCTTTGAAATTGTAGCATGGAATCGGCTTCTTCGGGTTTTGAACAAATGTCCCCGTCAACATATAATAGAGTTGTTGGAACATTTCATAATGGCTCTTTTCATCTTCAATCATATGTTGGATGAAATCACGCCAAAGCGGGTCTTTTGTCTGTTCATACATGGACTTGTAAAAGTGATAGTCTTTGTATTCGTTCTGAATCGCTTGTTTTAATTGATCGACAAACACGTCAGCACCCTTTCGCATGTTTTATTCACCTTATGCGCGCAAGGACTGTCATATGAAAGGAGCAGGTCAATGTTACAGCATTTTCGTTTTACGCCAATGTTTGCAGGGGGCAATTTACCTGGATGGACGTTTTCGTTTTTTTATCAACAAGAACGCTTCACAGGGGAGTATATGCCTGACGGTACGATAAAGTGGACAAGTGATGTGCCTTCTGATGAAGAAAATGTCAAAAAAATGATTCACGAACTCATGACTTTCCACGTATACGAATGAAAGGCGCTTTTCCGCATATACTAAGCTCCGATATGAAGGAGGCGATTCGTGTGGATAAAGAAAAAACACCTGAACAATTGAAAAAAGAGAAAGACCAGATGAAGATTGAGAACCAAAAAACCGAGAATGTGTTTGAGGATAAAAGCCGCGTCCCAGATGAACAAAATGCTTGGAAGGAAACCCAGTATAAAAGAGGTCAATGAACAACGAAAGAGGCTGGGACATAACATAAAAAACTGCATTATGACTAATTCGCCGTCATGCAGTTTTTTTATATTTTTCCAATATTTCTTTTCAAATTCTTGAGTGAGTCGGAGCGGAAAAAGGCCGACTCCTGCGGGATTGTAGCGCGAATGTTGAGACCCCGCAGGAAGCGCAGCGGACGAGGAGGCTCAAGCGCGCCCCGCGGAAAGCGTGCCTTTTGGAGCGCAGAGGAACGGTCTATTTAGAGTTTTGTCCCAGCTCTTTTCATTCATCTTGCAATTTCCTTCTACCGAAGATGAAATAGTAATACAGCGAAGAAATAACGTACAAAGCAGCTGTAATTGTGAATGCATACGCATACCCCCAATAACTCCCTTGTGCAACGACTAATCCTGTCGCAACTGGACCCATCGTCGCCCAGCCAATGTTAAAGACGGTTTGGTTCATTGAATTTGCGAGCCCTTTGTATTTATCCGCTACAACTTCCATTGCCACTGCACTTTGCAAGGGACCTCCGGCATTCATCAAAGCCTGCCTCAACAGAAACCCTAACGAAGCAAGCCAAAGCGAAGTTGAATAAGCGGTCAATAAAAGGAAAGGGATAGACAGCAATTGAAACAGGATGAGTGCCTTCACTTTCCCCACCCGCCTCGACAACGCAGGGCCAATCATAACCGCCACTGCTGTCATTGCTGAGCCAAGTGATAAAACGAAGCCGATATAACTGTTGGATGCCCCAAAACGGTTCGCAAAATACAAATTCAAATACGGTACGACCAAGCCAGAACCAAAGCCGATCAACAAGCTGGCAAAGGAAAAATGGAAGATGACAAGAAGGTTCCGTTTCAGACTGTCCTCACCTGTTGATACACCCTCAATCCGTTTTGTTTTCACAGGTTCAGTCGGCTTCTCTTGTAAGCGGAAGAAAGGAATTAATCCAATTGTGAAGATACTTGCGCCGATAAGCAACGACGACCGGATTGCTTCTACGGTTGAAAGGGCTAGAGCAGTTTCCAACAAATCTGCAATCATCCCGCCAGACAAACTGCCAACGACGTTTGCAACGGTTACAATCGCAAAATTGATACTAAACAGATGCACGCGTTCACCGGGTGTGGAGTTTTCCGCTAAGAACGGAATGCCTGACACTTGAACGAATGCCATGAATAAACCCGTCAGTAACGCAGCGACGACAATCGGTGTTTCCATCACAGCGATACTTCGATAGAACAATGTCCCCGCAGTTAACAATGTTCCACCAAAAATGAGCCACTTACGCCCCAGTCGATCACTGACAAAACCTGCTGGCACAAGAATGATTGCCAACGCCAATGCGGTCATGGAAATCACTTTTCCATTCACTGTTTCCGGCATCCCTAACTCCCGAATGTACAAATTGTACATGACCATGAAAACACCCATGCCAATTTGAACAAGCACGTTTCCTAGCATGAACAACTTTACATTCCGATTGAAGGCGGTTACTTGTCTTTTCCACTCAATGAACCATTTCATTCAATTCTCCAACTTTCCGTACACTACTATTTCGATACACTAAATATACGGGTTGCTGAACTATTATGCAATGCATTTTTCAAACTATTTCAAGAAACAAAAAAGAAGTCTCTACGATTATAGTGACTTCAATCAAATCATCTATTCATTTACCTCACCTATCTCTACTTAGCTACGATGCTGCATTGTAAAAATTGCACGTTCATGTTCTACGATTTTCAAATCAAAAAACCGCAAATCTTCTTTCGTCGCAAGCTGTTCCATCCGAGCCAGCGTCTCCGATCGAAAATCTGTTAAGTGTGCTGTTTGTTCATAAATGAGCTGTTGTTTAGCCTCAATCGTCACTAACCGTTCATTTGTAAGTTGCTGTTCTCTTTTCACACCTTCAATTTCTAGCATGATATCGTTCAACTCTGTCCTAAACCCGTGCATTTCTTGTTTGACACCATTTAACTCTGATTTCAACCCTTTCACTTCAACTAAAATCGACAAAGCAATTTCCTCGTTCATTCGTACGTCACCTCCAATTTCCGATTCATTATCCTACTATTCATCCTATCATATCCACTTAGAAAGAACGGCTCCTTGTAAATTTTCACAAAAGAAAACGGCTCAGAAAGAATACTTTCCAAGCCGCTTCTACCTTATCCTACATTCGAGTTATTCCCCGCCTGTAGTTTATACATTTGAGCATATTGTCCATCTAGCTGTAGCAATTCATCGTGATTCCCTTGTTCCACAATTTCGCCACGGTCCAACACTAGAATTTTGTCTGCATTTTTAATCGTCGACAAACGGTGCGCGATAATGAACGTCGTCCGCCCTTTTTTCAACACATCCATCGCATGCTGAATGATTTCTTCCGTCTCTGTATCGATGTTGGAAGTCGCTTCATCTAATATTAATATCGCCGGATCAAATGCCAATGCACGTGCGAATGAAATGAGTTGTCGCTGCCCTGAAGAAAGCGTACTCCCCTTCTCAACAACCGGTTCGTCAATACCGCCTGGCAGATGCTTTAACACACGTTCGCCACCTACAGCATCCAATGCTTGTTGGACCTTCTCCCGTGAAATCCGTGCATCTCCTAAACTAATATTCGACTCAACCGTTCCGCTGAATAAATACGGGTCTTGCAAGACGATGCCCATATGATCACGGATTGTCTGACGAGATAGATCCCCGATGTTCATTCCGTCAATTGTAATTTTCCCTTTGGACACGTCATAAAAGCGGAACAACAAATTCATGATTGAGCTTTTCCCTGATCCCGTATGACCAACAAGGGCAATCGTTTCACCTTGTTTCGCTTCGAATGAAATATCCTTCAATACATACTCTTCATCCTTATACGCAAACCAAACATCTTCGAACCGCACATTCCCTCGGTATCTTACAATTTTATCATCGCTTACCGGTTCGCCTTGTCGATCCATCAAATCGAATACACGCTCTGCCGCAACAAGTGAATGCTCCAACCGCGCAAATTGATTGACGACACCCGTAATCGGATTGAACAAACGAGTAATGTAATCGACGAATGCGTAAAGCATACCTACGGATACGACACTTTCAGCTGTGAGTGACGCCCCACCGAAGTACCAGATCAGAAATACGAAAGCTAGTGACCGAATAATGTCCACAAGGTTATGGGACGTCGCCGCTTCTACTTTCAATAACTTACTTTGATACGTATAATGCTCTTCGTTCAACGCATTAAATTCGCCGTCCATCTGCTTTTCACGACGGAATGCCTGAATGATCGTCATGCCGTTAATCGACTCATTGATCATCGCATTCATCTCACTGTTTTTACTACGGATAATATGATTCACCTTCGACGCAAACCTTCTATATAACTTCATCCACACATACAAAACAGGTAAGACGAACAATGTAATAGCGCCCATTTTCGGGTCCAAGTAGAATAAAGCAATGAAAATTCCGAGCATATACATTCCACTAATCGCAAATTGCGATACGACCGTTACATACAAATTACGGATTGCCTCCGTGTCGTTCGTAATCCGCGCGACGACTTTACCAGCCGGTAAATTATCAAAGTAGCGAATCGGCAATGTTTGGATATGCCCGTATAATTCGTTACGCATTTTCTGGATAATCCGATTGGCTGCATTTTGGAGCAATAAATATTGGAAATACCGTAAAATTGCCGTTACAACTGCTAACCCGAAAAAGACGGCTAGTAATTTTGCAATGGGTGTGAAGTTAATGGATTGATCAATTGAAGTCGCAATATGATTATCGATAATCCGTTTTGCAATGAGTGGCCCCATCAAATCCGCTCCGACCGCAAATGCTAATAAAACCAAACCGGTCGCAAGTAGTTTCTTATATTGTAATGCATAATCCAACAGACGTTTTCCTGTCCCCATTATTCAACCCCTCCAATCTGCTGGCGGTCGAATTGCTCTTTGTACCAACCGTTGTTCGCTAGCAAGTCTTCATGTCGTCCTTCTTCAATAACACGTCCATCATCCAGCACAATGATCCAATCCGCATGTTGAATCGCAGAGAGACGATGCGTTGTAATGATTGTCGTTTTACCTGACCGTTCCGATTGGATATTCTCGATGATCTTCGCTTCCGTCTTTGCATCGACAGCAGAAAGCGAGTCATCCAAAATAAGGATTTCAGGATTTTTCACGAGTGCACGTGCAATGGAAATCCGTTGCTTCTGTCCACCTGAAAGGGCAACCCCTTTTTCCCCCACAAGTGTGTCTAACCCGGCTGGGAGCATTTGCAAGTCTTTCTCGAAATGTGACAAGCGAATTGATTCAGCGATATCATCCTCCGTTGCTTCAGGACGTCCAAACAAAATATTGTCCCGTACAGAACGTGAGAACAGGACATGATCTTGAGGGACATAGCCAATCCAGTCACGAACCTGATCTTTCTTCAATGAATGAAGAGAAATATCCGAGAATGCAATGTCCCCATCGCCAGCAGGGTATTCCCGTAACAATTGCTTCACGAAAGTCGTTTTCCCACTTCCCGTTTTGCCGACAATCCCTAATGTCTGCCCACGTTGCAACGACAAATCAATGCGATCCAAGTTCACCGCATGGGACATCGGATACGTGAAGCTAACATCCGCAAACCCGACACTCTCAGGCTTATCAATTGCTTGCGGATTTTCAGGGTCTTTCACGTCCTCTTCATAGTTCAACGTCTCCATGACACGATCTAACGAAGCGTTCCCGCGCTGTAACACGTTGATTAGCTCACCGATTGCAAACATTGGCCAAACAATCATACCGAGGTAAACGTTAAACGTCACAAGATTTCCGAGTGTAATTTCCCCAGTCGATACTAAAAATGCCCCGTACCCTAGACCAACCATGTACGTCAGCGCCGTTAATACTTTTGAGAACGGCATAAACAGTGCATCGATCTTTTCAACGTGCATATTTTTCTTGTACACATCTTCTGTCATCTCAGCAAAACGCTGTTCAGAAGCACGTTCTTGTACATACGCACGAACGACACGAACACCCGCCACCGCTTCAAGGACATTATCGTTCAAATCCCCGAACGCTTGCTGTGCCGTCATATACCGCTCGTGAATTTTCTTCCCTAATACTTGTAAAATGAATGCTAAAATCGGCAATGGAATAATCGCCGCCAACGTCAATTTCCAAGAGACGACAAATCCCATCGTAACAATCAGTGTCCCTAGATAGACAGTCGAATCGACAAGCGTCATAATACCAAATCCCGCAGTCTCTGAAATGGCCCGTAAATCATTTGTCGATCGAGCCATTAAATCTCCCGTCTTGTTCTTCTCATAAAACGTCGGGGTCATCTTTAAAAAATGGCGCATTAACCGCGTCCGTAATTGCCGTTCAATTACATAGGCGCCGCCAAACAATTGATATTGCCAAACAAAATTTCCAATGTACGCCACAAACATAATGAGAAACATCGCACCAATGAAAAGGGCTAATGTATTCGCCGTCATCGTTTGTGTATGAATTGCATCGATTGCCTTACCGATGAGCCATGGCGGTAAAATGACAAGAATGTTTGCGAACATTAGCAAAACAAGTGCAATCGTATACCGTTTACGATTTTCTTTAAAAAACCACTTTAATTTAAATAAAACAGAAAACATGCTTTCAACCTTCTTCCTTGAACATTAGCTAATCACTTTCTAGAGACTCCTGTTGGTATAGTTTCCGTTGCTGAATAATGTTGTTCATGTTCAGCACTCCTTTCCTCATTTTTTATATGTTACACGCAAAGCGTGAAAACACCGGCCTTTCATGTCATTAAAAACGAAAAAGCACACGCCCTTAACATAAGCGTGTGCTTAGTATAAAAGAACGGCAATACGTGCCGTTCCCATAAAATGAATTTATGCAGTAAGAACAGTCGGCACGCAAAAATTATTGAATTGTGTAGCACATACATTCTTTTTCATTTTGCACGCCTCCTCACTATTTCGTTTTTCGAATAATTATACAGTACCACTACCTTTTTCCATCTGTCAATATAATTTAGACAAATTGTTTAATTCCACAAAGAATGGGTATTCAAAAAGCAATAAATTCCACTGGACTGGGGATGTTTACAATGGAGGAAAAGAAACAAATTGAAGTGAAACGCGAAGAAAAAACCGATAACAGTTTAGTAGGCGCAACCTTCATCAAATACGCCGCCTACATCATCATATTCTTCGGTTTCCTCTGGTTCTTGCTGAACTATGTCTTTCCGATGTTCAACTGATCGACGAATGGAACTGCCATATGTCTGTTTAAGTAAGATGCCACGTTCAGCACGCTGGCATCTTACTTTATGTTGTTCCAGTAAACACTATGCTCGAGAATTTGTCCGTTCTTTGTCCATCCACCAGTTTTTTTATGCAGCATACAAAATTCATGCAAAACCATTTGTTTTTTTCTTGTAAATAAATTATCATTATATCATCTAACGAATTTTAACCTTACAGGAGGTGTGCACTTTGTTCTACCCCTCATTCGGGTTAGGAACAAAGTAAACTTATTTGGAAATTGCCATACGATTGGCAGCATTTGCTGCCTTGATCGCACTCACCGCATTTTTTGTTGCGAGTGAATTTGCAATCGTGAAAGTACGAACAACGCGTATTAATCAGCTTGTAGCAGAAGGGAACCGAAGAGCGGTCACTGCTAAAAAAGTAGTGAGTAATTTAGATGAGTATTTATCGGCTTGTCAATTAGGGATTACAATTACTGCCTTAGGTCTTGGTATGTTAGGAGAACCGACAGTAAAACTCCTTTTGAAACCGATATTCGCCCATTTTGAATTAGCACCGAATATCGCAACGTTCATTTCTTTCATTGTCGCTTTTACAATCGTGACATTCCTACACGTTGTTGTAGGTGAATTGGCACCAAAAACAATCGCAATTCAACGGGCGGAAGCCATTACGCTAGCATTCGCCAAACCCCTCATCGGATTTTACATGATCATGTACCCTGTCATTAAAGGGATGAATGGATCAGCGCGACTCATTACGCGCCTATTCGGATACAAGACAGTGTCAGAATCGGATGTCGCCCACTCTGAAGATGAATTACGTCTCATTCTTTCAGACAGCTTAAAAGGTGGGGAAATTAACCAATCAGAATATAAATTTGTGAATAAAATCTTCGAATTTGACGACCGTGTCGCAAAAGAAATCATGGTGCCACGTACAGAAATGATTACCGTCGAAAAAGATACGACGTTGCGTGAAATGTTTGAAATGTTAGGTGTCGAACAGTTTACAAGATATCCGGTCACAGACGGAGACAAAGACCACGTCATCGGTTTGGTCAATATGAAAAACCTGTTAACAGCTTTCATTAAAGACCCTTCCACGGGCGATCAGCCCGTCAGTGAATACATGCAGCCGATTATTCGCGTCATCGAAACGATGGCTATCGGAGATCTGCTACTGAAGATTCAACGTGAACGTATTCACATGGCAGTCCTCATGGATGAATATGGTGGAACTGCTGGACTCGTCACCATTGAAGATATTTTAGAAGAAATTGTTGGAGAAATCCAAGACGAATTTGACATAGATGAAGTACCTGAAGTACAAATGATCAACGAAAACCATTATATTTTTGACGCGAAGATGTTAATCGAAAACGTCAATGAAGTGTTAAATATCGACATTGTAGAGGAAGACATCGACACAATTGGCGGATGGTTCATGTCCGAACGCTTTGAAGCCGTGCCAGGTGAGAAAATCATTGAACAAGGCTACGAATTTACCGTAAAAGACGTCGAAGGTCATCACATCCTTTACTTGGAAGCGATGAAACACGAAACAGAAGAAGAAATGAACAACACAGCCGACTTGTCGGTTGAATCGTAATGATAAAAGGACTGTCTAGATTTTCTCAGACAGTCCTTTTTTATATCGTATTTAAGCTATCCACTCAGACATGGTACTATCCTAACATGCGTTAGGACACATAAGTGTCAATCAATGCTTTTCGTATGGAGCGATTTCGTTCCATACCTCTCCGACTAGATAATTATTCCTTTTTATACTCCACTCGGTACACATCATGACGACGGTCTTTTAACTGTTTCACTGTACCATCTTGTCGTTGGCGGCGTAAAATTTCTAAATCCACGTCCCCTATTAACACCATTTCCAAGTTTGCATTCGTCTCGCCTACAATGCCATCACGCGCAAACTCAAAATCAGAAGGCGCAAAAATTGCGGATTGTGCGTATTGAATGTCCATATTTTCCGTTTGTGGCAAGTTTCCAACTGTACCCGAAATGACCGTATAGATTTGATTCTCAACAGCGCGGGCTTGCGCACAATAACGCACACGCAAATAGCCTTGGCGGTCTTCGGTACAAAACGGAGTAAAGATGATCATCGCACCTTTGTCCGTCGCAATTCGTGCAAGTTCAGGAAACTCGATATCGTAACAGATCTGAATCGCAATCTTCCCGCAATCCGTATCAAATACCCTGACCGAATCACCCGCACTAATCCCCCACCATTTTCGTTCATTTGGCGTAATATGAATCTTATATTGCTTCTCAATTGACCCATCCCGTCTGAATAAATACGCAATGTTATAAATCTCTTCATCGTCTTCCTCTACAAAATGCGAACCGCCGATAATGTTCACATTGTAACGAACAGCTAAATTCGTAAACAGTTCAATGTATTGAGGCGTATATTCCGTCATTTTGCGCACAGCTCGACTTGGAGAGGGTTCATCCAAAAAGGACATAAGTTGAGTCGTAAAAATTTCCGGGAACACAACAAAATCCGAATTTGCATCAGACGCTACATCGACAAAGTACTCGCATTGATGGGCTAAATCTTCGAACGAAGAAATTTTGCGCATCAAATATTGAACAACACAAATCCGCACAGGATAACTTGTTTTGTAATGGCGTTTCGTCGTTGCTTTGTAATCAACATTGTTCCATTCCATTAATGTTGCATACTTCTTTGATGCTTTATCATCAGGCAAATAATTGGGGTTCACCCGCATGAGTGTAAAATCATTCATAATTTGGAACGTCAAAACAGGGTCATAAATCTTATGCCGGGAAACCGCGGACACATACTCCCTTGCCGTCATTTCATGCGCAAACCGATGATAGTTCGGAATACGCCCACCAATAATAATAGATTTCAAGTTCAAACGTTGAGCTAATTCTTTCCGGGCATCGTACAAGCGTTGTCCGACTTTCATTCTCCGATAATCCGGATGCACCATCACTTCGATGCCGTACAAATTATACCCCTCAGGATTGTGATTCGTAATATAGCCTTCCGCAGAAATATCATCCCACGTATGGCGGTCATCGTATTCGTCAAAATTGACGATTAGGCTTGAACAAGACCCGATAATCTCCCCATCCAGTTCCGCCACAAATTGTCCCTCTGGAAAGATCGCCAGATGACTAAGTAATTGACTTTCCTCCCACGGCTCCATGCCGGGAAAACAGACTTTTTGCATCGCCAGGATTTTGGCAATATCTGACCGTTCCAATTGACGGACGACCATACTCATCTCAAACGGGGAGACATCATTAAATTCTTCACTCACATTTTTCACCTCTTCTTTTATAGTTACCCACCAACCTAGCCTTCGAATCCTGTCGTACCGATTATTTTACATGTTTCATTCGACACTTTATAATCAAAGGTAGTCTGTAGAACAGGAGTTGACACGATGGATAAACGGTTGGAAAACGGTCTAATTTTTATTTTTACAATAGCCCTCATCGCTACGCTCGGCTCCTTGTACTTTTCGGAAGTTCGTGGTTTTACGCCGTGTACGTTTTGTTGGTATCAGCGGATCCTGATGTACCCACTTGTCCTGATTTCTGCAATCGGGTTGTTTGAGAAAAATGCCAAGATCGCGTTGACGACCGCAGTATTCGCTCTCGTCGGTGGATCGATTTCTCTCTATCATTACAGCTTACAGAAACTGAGCTTTCTACAAGCTAATGCACCTGCATGTGGAGATGTACCTTGTACAGGCCAATACGTCAACTACTTGGGTTTTATCACCATCCCGTTCATGGCACTCGTGGCATTCGTACTGATTTTTATCACAAGCCTATTTTTAATGAAATGGCAAAAGGAGTCTAAGTAAATTGAAAAAACTACTAATCATCGGTGGAATTATTGTCGTGATCTTCGGTCTGATCATCTTTTTGAACAACCAATCGAATGAAACAAAGCTGAAAGACAATCCATACGGCAAAGAAGACTTGGAGCAATCGACAATTGGCTTACTCGGTAATGAAAATTATAGCAACATTGTTCTACCAGACGAATTATATGAAAAAGTCACTTCCGGTGAGTCTGTCACTGCATATTTCTTCTCACCTGAGTGCCCGTATTGTATGGAGATGACACCTATTCTGATGCCGATTGCAGAAAAAAATGACATTCACGTTTATCAATACAATATGCTAGAGTTCAAAAATGAAGCGCAGCCATATGGCATTACATCTTGGCCAGCGTTGATTCATTACAAAGACGGAAAAGAAGTTGCCCGCTCAGTCGGTCTCCCTAAAAATCCAGAACAAGACATCCAAGCGTTCTTTGACGCCTACGATGAAGAAAAATGAGGAAAACATGTTAAACATCCAATTCACAATCCAGCAGGACCAGACGACAATTGAAGACTTGCTACGCAATCAATGGCAAGCAGGTAAAAAGACCGTACACCAGCTACGGATGGACAAAGCTGTGACGGATCTTTCCGGGGAACCTTTGGACTGGCGTCTCCCGCTTGAAGCTGGTACGAAGCTCGTCATCCGTTTCAGTGATGCACAATCGACATATACGAAAGAGAAAATAGACACTGTTAAAATTCTCTTTGAAGACGAGCATCTACTTGCAGCCTATAAGCCAGCAGGCATCGCCGTCCATCCTGACAAAGCTGATACCGGTGGCACATTCATGAACGCAATCATGGACCACGTCAGTCAAAACGATGGATATTACGCAGAGCATATACACCGTTTGGACAAAGGAACAGCAGGTATCGTGCTTGTAGCCAAACACCCAATTGCCAAGGCTCTATTCGATCGAATGATTGAAGAGCGTAAAATTACACGGATGTATGAAGCAGAGGTCGAAGGTCGTTTGAATCGCGTCAAAGGCACGCTTCAGTATCCAATCGGACGCGATCGCCATCACCCAACTCGACGCAGAGTCTCTCCAAATGGCCAAGATGCAATTACACGCTTCAAAGTGCTTGAACGTTTGGAGCAGTCGACAAAAGTGGAAGCAACGCTTGAGACCGGTCGTACGCATCAGATTCGCGTCCATTTTGCCCATATCAGCCATCCAGTTGTCGGGGATACATTGTACGGGGCGAGCGAAACACCTGACAGCCAATATCGTTTAACCGCTAAACAAGTTTCCTTTGTACACCCCTTCACAAGCGAGTCCATAACAATAGAATAGTGAAAAAGGACAACATCTTACCGCTCGGGATGTTGTCCTTTTCTTTAACATCTATTCATTATCATACGAATCTGGATTCGTGCCCGTCCGTTCATCTCGATTAAGCGCGTCAATCTTCATCATATCCGCTTTCGTCAATTGAAAATCACCAACGTCAATGTTCAAGCGGATTCTCTCAGGCGTAACAGACTTCGGAATGACGACCAATCCATGTTGCAAATGCCAACGGATAATGACTTGTGCCGGTGTTTTTCCGTACGACAAGCCTATTTGGGTAAGCACAGGATCATCGAGAAGCTGTCCTCTTGCCAATGGAGACCAAGACGTCACAGTAATGTCGTGATCGTTACAAAAACGACGTAACGGTTCTTGTGTAAGCTTCGGGTGCAACTCAATTTGATTGACCATCGGTTTCACATTCGCCACTTCAAACACACGCTTTAAATGATGAATATGATGATTGGAAACTCCTGTTGCACGGATAAGCTTTTCTTCATATAAGCGTTCAATCGCACGGTACGTATCTACGTACTTATCAGCGACCGGCCAATGCGTCAAATAGAGATCCAAGTAGTCTACGCCTATTCTCTTAAGCGATTGTTCAAAAGCACGTAAAGTCTCGTCATATCCTTGCTCCGCATTCCAAACTTTTGAGGTAATGAACAACTCTTCTCGAGGGATGCCTGATAGACGAATCGCTTCACCAGTTTCCACTTCGTTCTCATAAATGGAAGCAGTATCAATTGCCCGATAGCCATATTGCAAAGCTGTCTGAATCGCTTTAACTGTTTCTTCAGCATTTGTCATCTTATAGACACCAAGACCGAGTTGCGGCATGGCGATCCCATTATTCAACACAATGTTGCCGGCAAAATAGCTCATTGCATGTCACACTCCTTCGCCACTAATTTCCTTAATTGTAACGATAAAAAAACGATATTGCGAACAATCGATTTGATTGTTAAGGAGATTGTCACAATTTCATATCGCGGTCATTTCTTTTCCAGTTACTTTAGGGTATACTATACAAAGGACTAATGATTTTTTTACAGGAGGTACATTTCATGAACCTAATTCTAATCATGGCCGTATGCTTCGCGTTCCTATCTGCAATCTTTACAGGTGGGTACGAAGACAAGCCTGGTAAAGTAAAGAAATAAGTACTAAAAAACGGGACGCCTTACATAAGGCTGTCCCGTTTTTTATTGTAAATCCAAAAATGATTGTTGTCGTAACGCCTCATAAATAAGGATGGCAGCTGTATTTGATAAGTTCAACGAACGAATATGTTCATTCATCGGTATCCGGAGGCATGTCTCTTTATTTTGCTCAATGATTTCCGGAGGCAACCCAGTCGTTTCTTTCCCGAAAACGAAGAAAATATCTTTTGTTGGAGAGGTAAAGTCAAAGTTCGAATACGTCTTTTCACCAAACTTTGTAATGAAGTAAAACTCCCCTTCCGGAAAAGCATCAAATAGTTGTTGGATGCCTGCATGATACGTAATCTCAACATGCTCCCAGTAATCAAGCCCTGCCCGTTTCAACATTTTATCGTCGGTTGAGAAGCCAAGCGGCTCAATTAAATGAAGCTTCGTTCCTGTTCCTGCACATGTTCGTGCAATATTTCCTGTATTCGCTGGTATGAGCGGTTCAAATAGCGCGACATGTATCGCCATTTCAGCACTTCCTTTGTTCAGATTCAAGTACATTATTCAACTCTATACGTACACCAGTATCCTCTTCGGTTTGCAATGCTTGTTGGACTGCCTCAATCGCTTCTGCAGTAGCAATCTCCCCTAACGCCCAAGCAGTCGTTCCTCGAATAAGAGGGCGAGGATCACTTACAAGAAGCTCCGCTAATAAAGGAACTGATGCTTCTTCCTTAAAATGGGCAAGCGCAAGGATTGCATTCCGTTGTATCGGATTTTTCCCTCGCCACGAACCAGACATATGACCGAAGGACTCTTTGAATTGACGATTCGTCAACTTTAACATCGGTGTTAATAGCGGCTTGGTCAACTGAGGTTCTGGCGTAAATGCTTCCTGATGCAAATTGTATTTCCCTTTATTTTTCGGACAAATCGTCTGGCACGTATCACAACCGTAAATACGGTTTCCAATTTTCGCACGGAACTCTTCGGGAATCGGCTTTTTAGATTGAGTCAAAAATGCAATGCAACGTTGTGCATTCAATTGCCCTCCTTGAATGAGTGCTCCCGTCGGACAGGCATCCAAGCAAAGCGTACAATCTTTGCATTCATCTTCCATTGGGGTATCCGGTGCAAATGGAATGTTCGTGATCATCTCACCTAAATAGACGTATGAACCGAATTCCGGTGTAATAATGGAGCAGTTTTTCGCAGACCAGCCAATTCCTGCTCGTTCCGCTACCGCACGGTCCACCAATTCACCCGTATCGACCATAGAACGCATCTTGGCGTCGGGTACTTGTGTAGCAATAAACGTTTCCAACAATTGTAGCTTCTCACGGAGCACTACATGATAATCCATCCCCCATGAAGCTCTACAAAAAATTCCACGACGCTCTCCTTTCTTTCCTTTCGGAGAAGCATCCATTTTTGATGGATAAGCTACTGCTATGGCGATGATACTCTCAGCCTGATCGAGCAATAACGTCGGTTCCGTCCGTTTTTCAACGTCACTTTCTTCAAAACCGGATTGATACCCCAATTCCTGTTGTCTTTTTAATCGGTTCTTCAATTCAAGAAAAGGGGCTGCCGTCGTAAAGCCAATTTTATCAATTCCGATTGCATGTGCATACTCTCTTATCGATTGTTGAAGCTGAGCGACCTTCACAACGTTTCGCCTCCTTTATGATATGATTGACAAAAAGATAACAAGGGTGATCGGCTTGAACATTCAAATAGACAAAGAACTCTTAACCATCCTACCACATGTAAAAATCGGCATTAACCATTATACCAAAATTACGGTATCAGAATCTCCTCAAATGTTAAAAGGTAGGCTCCAATTATTTCAAGAACAGCTTTATTTCGAGCTGGACACTAAACCATTAACTGAGTTTGCAAACATACAAGAATGTCGAGCGGTTTGGAAAGCTCTTGGCGCGGATCCAAACCGCTATCGTCCTTCAGTAGAATCCCTTTTTAGAAGAATAAAGAAACAAGAGTTTCTTCAATCAGTGCATACCGCTGTCGATTTAAATACATTCTTCTCTCTTCAATATGAAATACCGATCGGCATTTACGATTTGGCGAAAATTGTAGGTGATATTCAACTGACACAAGGTAATGAAGACGACAGCTATGATGGCTTAAACGGTCGTCCCAATTCATTAAATCGTCTTCTCTTACTGAAAGACGATTACAGTCCTTTTGGTAGTCCTTATGTGGACTCTGTCAGAACAGCAGTGACAGCAGAAACGACTGAAGCGATACAGATTTTCTTTATACGGCCATCTATGGACACAACAGAAGCCCTTCAACTTCTTCAAGCGAGCGGCAAGATGTTTACGAGCATGAGTGGCGGAGAAGCTGAGTCTTTTGTGCTGCATGCAGGTCAAACTTCTATTGCATTAGAGAATGATCAGGCTTAAGTTCATTATGAACTAAACTTAGATAGGCCCCTAGCATAAAACGCTTCCTCTTCATAAAGACAGAGAGAAGCGTTTTTCAGGATGGTTCCCCAATAAAAAAAGATACAACCTGGGTTGTATCTCGTAAGTGTGGATACCCGAGGCCGGACTTGAACCGGCACGCCTCGCGGCATCGCATTTTGAGTGCGACGTGTCTGCCATTCCACCACTCGGGCATATTCAGAATACACAGCGTTCATAAAACTGGAGGCGGCAACCGGAATCGAACCGGTGGTAAGGGTGTTGCAGACCCGTGCCTTACCGCTTGGCTATGCCGCCGTATGAAAAGTGGAGCGGAAGACGGGATTCGAACCCGCGACCCCGACCTTGGCAAGGTCGTATTCTACCACTGAACTACTTCCGCGAAACTGGGGTAGCTGGATTCGAACCAACGAATGACGGAGTCAAAGTCCGTTGCCTTACCGCTTGGCTATACCCCAAAAAGTAAATGGGGCGGACGAGGGGAATCGAACCCCCGAATGTCGGAACCACAATCCGATGCGTTAACCACTTCGCCACGACCGCCATAATAGAACTATATTCATTTTGGATAATTGCTGTGAATGGGGCGGACGAGGGGAATCGAACCCCCGAATGTCGGAACCACAATCCGATGCGTTAACCACTTCGCCACGACCGCCATCATATTGAATTAAACAGTAATGGCAGGGGCAGTAGGAATCGAACCCACACCAAAGGTTTTGGAGACCTCTATTCTACCGTTAAACTATGCCCCTGTATAATGGTGGTGGGGGACGGATTCGAACCGCCGAACCCGGAGGGAGCGGATTTACAGTCCGCCGCGTTTAGCCACTTCGCTACCCCACCAAGGGAAAAATGGTGCCGGCGATAGGAGTCGAACCCACGACCTACTGATTACAAGTCAGTTGCTCTACCAACTGAGCTACACCGGCATCACTATATAAAAATGGTGGCTCAGGACGGAATCGAACCGCCGACACAAGGATTTTCAGTCCTTTGCTCTACCGACTGAGCTACTGAGCCACATATGGCGGTCCCGACCGGGATCGAACCGGCGATCTCCTGCGTGACAGGCAGGCATGTTAACCGCTACACCACGGGACCATTTGGTTGCGGGGACAGGATTTGAACCTGTGACCTTCGGGTTATGAGCCCGACGAGCTACCACTGCTCCACCCCGCGATAATAATAGTTGTAGGAATTTTAAATCCTACGCTTTCAGTGTTTCATAAGATGTTGTTATAATTTCCTTTTAGGAAATTATACAAATCACATGTTGCGTTTAAGTTAATGGTGGAGGATGACGGGTTCGAACCGCCGACCCCCTGCTTGTAAGGCAGGTGCTCTCCCAGCTGAGCTAATCCTCCAAGTTTAAAGCGTGATAAGCTGCGCATCTCTTTGTCAGCTTCTTTCACTCACTCGGTCACTCGGTCACGTACTGTTGTACGTTCCTTCTTTTGCTTTGTAATGCTAAGTAGTAAATGGTGACCCCTACGGGATTCGAACCCGTGTTACCGCCGTGAAAGGGCGGTGTCTTAACCGCTTGACCAAGGGGCCATATAATAAGTAAAGTAAACTGGCGGAGAGCAAGGGATTTGAACCCTTGAGACAGCGTTAACCGTCTACACGATTTCCAATCGTGCTCCTTCGGCCACTCGGACAGCTCTCCAATTGGCTCCGCAGGTAGGACTCGAACCTACGACCGATCGGTTAACAGCCGATTGCTCTACCACTGAGCTACTGCGGAATAATCAGTAACAACTAATTTACGGTTGTTACATTCAGTCATCTTGTAAATGACTGCCCAGCGACGTCCTACTCTCACAGGGGGAAGCCCCCTACTACCATCGGCGCTGAAGAACTTAACTTCCGTGTTCGGTATGGGAACGGGTGTGACCTCTTCGCTATCGTCACTAGACTGTTTTTCACAGGACAAGATTTATTATATCAAATCTGGTCAATATTGCAAGCGTTTTTTTTAAAATAATTTATTTTTATTCGCTCAAAACCGGATAAAACCAACATTGTTGCTAAACACAAGTTCAACTATACTAAATTAACATTGTCCAGCTTCGACTCCCAGTCGCTCGAGGTCATAAGCCATCCTGCTCCCGTGGCTATGCCACTCCTTGCAGGCCGTCTTATGCTTGTCGCGCCTATGCGGTCGTCTCCGCTTTTCTTAAAGGATAAGTCCTCGATCGATTAGTATCCGTCAGCTGCACGTGTCGCCACGCTTCCACCCCGGACCTATCTACCTCATCATCTTTGAGGATCTTACTTACTTGCGTAATGGGAAATCTCATCTTGAGGGGGGCTTCATGCTTAGATGCTTTCAGCATTTATCCCGTCCATACATAGCTACCCAGCGATGCCTTTGGCAAGACAACTGGTACACCAGCGGTATGTCCATCCCGGTCCTCTCGTACTAAGGACAGCTCCTCTCAAATTTCCTACGCCCGCGACGGATAGGGACCGAACTGTCTCACGACGTTCTGAACCCAGCTCGCGTACCGCTTTAATGGGCGAACAGCCCAACCCTTGGGACCGACTACAGCCCCAGGATGCGATGAGCCGACATCGAGGTGCCAAACCTCCCCGTCGATGTGGACTCTTGGGGGAGATAAGCCTGTTATCCCCGGGGTAGCTTTTATCCGTTGAGCGATGGCCCTTCCATGCGGAACCACCGGATCACTAAGCCCGTCTTTCGACCCTGCTCGACTTGTAGGTCTCGCAGTCAAGCTCCCTTATGCCTTTGCACTCTACGAATGATGTCCAACCATTCTGAGGGAACCTTTGGGCGCCTCCGTTACACTTTAGGAGGCGACCGCCCCAGTCAAACTGCCCACCTGACACTGTCTCCTACCCGGATCACGGGTAAGGGTTAGAATTCCAATACAGCCAGGGTAGTATCCCACCATTGCCTCCTCCGAAGCTGGCGCTCCGGATTCCAAGGCTCCTACCTATCCTGTACAGGCTGCACCGGAATTCAATATCAGGCTACAGTAAAGCTCCACGGGGTCTTTCCGTCCTGTCGCGGGTAATGCGCATCTTCACGCATATTATAATTTCACCGAGTCTCTCGTTGAGACAGTGCCCAGATCGTTACGCCTTTCGTGCGGGTCGGAACTTACCCGACAAGGAATTTCGCTACCTTAGGACCGTTATAGTTACGGCCGCCGTTTACTGGGGCTTCAATTCAAAGCTTCGCTTGCGCTGACCTCTCCTCTTAACCTTCCAGCACCGGGCAGGCGTCAGCCCCTATACGTCACCTTACGGTTTTGCAGAGACCT
>NZ_CM142738.1:1215000-1547500 GCF_054901285.1 Sporosarcina saromensis | reverse complement strand
TCACTGATGACATGCATCGCAGCTTTTCCTGTACCATCTGTATAATGCTTCGTATATATAGGTGTTTCTTCATTAGATGTAATGATTAACATAATTTCATCGAACGTATCAGTAATCGGATCGCCCGCGCCTCTCTTTTCTACGAGAATAACGCCAAGCGTTTCAGGAGAACTTGCACGTTCCTGATAGATCGGTCTAAGCACTTGTTCCATAGTAAACACCTCCATAGTATTCTTTTCGACGGTCTTTCATGAAAATCCTTCTAGGTATATTTCAAAAATAGGATGTGACTTGTTTTTTTATGCTATATTAGTTGAGGAGCCTATACACAGTCCTTTTCGCACTGTGGAAGGCAATCGTACCTACGACCATCACTATTTACGAAGGAGGATTATTCGTGAAACCTTATAAAAATAAAATTAACCGCATCCGTTCTTTTGCGCTATCCCTTATTTTCATCGGCGTTGTCATTATGTATCTCGGCATATTCTTCCGAAGCAACGAAATCATTATGCTGATTTTTATGGTTCTTGGACTACTTGCTATTTTAGGGAGCACCGTCGTTTATGCATGGATTGGTACTTTATCGACAAAAGCCGTTCAAATCGTATGCCCAAATTGCGGGAAAGCGACAAAGATGTTAGGCAGAGTCGATATGTGCGGTCATTGTAGAGAGCCGCTTACACTAGATCCATCTTTAGAAGGCAAAGAGTTTGATGAATCATACAACCGACCTAATCGTCAAAACGAGCAAACGGATAAGAAATAAGAAAAAACCGGTTCCCGATTAAATGCGGAACCGGTTTTCTTATTTTACTTCCATAGCACTTGATGCACATTCAGGACACGTTCCATATACTTCGAGTCGATGCGAGTTGACTTGGAATCCTGTCACATGAGAAGCCAAATGTTCCACTTCTTCAAGCCCCGGGTGATGAAAGTCAACGATTTTGCCGCATCCATCACAAATGATATGGTAGTGATCGTGGGTGACAAAATCGAATCGGCTTGAGGCATCTCCGTATGTGAGCTCTTTTACTAATCCCGCATTGCGGAAAACACGTAAATTATTGTAGACAGTGGCAACACTCATGTTCGGAAAATCATTCTCGAGTGCTCTATATATTTCATCAGCGGTTGGATGCATTTCAGAAGAAATCAGGTACTCTAAAATTGCATGTCTTTGCGGTGTAATACGTACTCCGCTTTCCTTTAATGTGACAAGCGCGTCTTTAAGATAGACCTCAGACATCGCCAACACTCCATTCCATAAGGATTACTTCTTTATAATCATTATAATTAGTTTACTGAAGAAGTGGCGTAGTTGTCAATCAAGAAGCTGAGGAGCAGCCGCACTCTCTCGTACTAGTAGCCTCTTTTTGGTTCAATGATGTTGAGTAAATCCCTATCTCCTTGTTGCCATTTTACTAAGTTCCGGGTGAAGAACTCCAATGCCCGCTCTACATATTTACCAGAGTGACTGGATACATGTGGTGAAACCGTGACATTGTCTAATTCCCACAGCTTACTTTCTGCCGGCAACGGTTCTTGTTCAAATACATCTAACACTGCGTGGCGAATTTCACCATTCCGCAATGCATCTACTAGTATGGATTCTTTAACAAGGTCACCGCGACCGAAGTTCATGAACATTGCCGTGTTTTTCATTGCAGCGAAATGACTTTCATTCAATAAACCTCTTGTTTCGCTCGTGCTTGGCAAGACTGAAATTACAAAGTCTGCATGCGGAAGGACGTTCAACAGCTCATTGAATTGAACCGTCTTATCCATGAAATCAGCAATTGCCCCCGACCGGTTACAACCGATTGTTTCTACGCCGAACGCTTGCAACAACCTTCCGATTTCAGAACCGATTGCTCCTGGTCCTAAAATCAGTGCGGTAGAACCACGCAATTCCGTTTGTCGGACTTTCATGTTCCACTCTTTCCGTTTTTGTTGTGCATGTAGCACGGGCAATGCACGACCTTCTGATAATATGTGCGCTAATACGGATTCCGCCATCGGTGTTTTATGAATCCCACGAACGTTACTCATCACAATTCCGCGCTCAGCAATTTCAGCAAGCGGCATTTTTTCCACACCTGCCGATGCAACCATTAGCCATTTAAGTGCTGTTGCGCTGTCAAGCACTTCAGATGTAATGTCCTCTCCATATGTAACAATGACTTCATATTGGGCAATCGGTTCATTTGCCAAATCTTTCGTAAAGGAAAATTGAATGTCAGGAAAATCATTCGTCAAAGCTTCTAATTGATGATCCTTAATCTTAAATGTGAATAAAACGTTCATACGCCATTCCCCCATTACCCTTTTGTCAATTGTTCCAACGTCGCCAAAGCATCTTGAATATGCCCATCCACTTTCACTTTACGCCATTCTTTTACAACCGTCCCTGTCGGATCAATTAAGAATGTTGATCGCTCAATTCCCATGTACTCCTTGCCAAACATTTTCTTCAGCTTCCAAACACCATAGGCTTCAGCTACTTCATGGTCTTCATCGACGAGTAGCGAGAATGGTAAGCCTTGTTTTTCAATGAACCGTTGATGGGACTTCTCATTATCTGGACTGACACCTAAAATGACCGCGTTTAATTCGGTAAAGTTTTGAAAAGCATCTCTAAAATCACAAGCTTGTGTCGTACAACCCGGCGTTGCATCTTTCGGATAGAAATAAAGAATGACGTATTTCTTCCCTTGGTAATCGCTTAATGAAACGGTTTCCCCTTTTTCATTTGGCAATGAAAATTGAGGTGCGTGTAATCCTTCTAGTTTCTCCATGCAGATTCCTCCCACAATCGTTTCTTTCATCGTACCGAACTACGGTGGGAGTTTCAATTTCTTTGGCGTACGAGCACTTTTTTGTTTAGAATAGAGACGGTACTCATTTGAACGGAGGAATTAAAATGATTAGAACAAAGTCAGAAGAAATCTACAAAGAAGCATGTGAACATATCGTAGGAGGCGTCAATAGCCCTTCACGTGGATATAAAGCCGTCGGTGGCGGAGCGCCAACTGTAATGGAGCGTGCAGAAGGTGCTTATTTTTGGGATGTCGATGGGAATAAATATATCGACTACCTCGGTGCATATGGACCCATCATTACGGGCCATGCACATCCCCATATTGCAGAAGCAATTACAAAAGCGGCGACATCAGGTGTTTTGTATGGTACACCTACTGCGCATGAAGTGAAGTTTGCGAAGATGTTGAAAGAAGCAATCCCATCCATGGATAAAGTCCGCTTCGTTAATTCAGGAACAGAAGCAGTCATGACGACAATCCGCGTAGCTCGAGCATATACAGGAAGAACGAAAATCATGAAATTTGCAGGTTGCTACCACGGACATTCCGATTTAGTGCTTGTCGCAGCCGGTTCAGGCCCTGCTACGTTAGGGACACCTGATTCTGCAGGCGTTCCTGCATCCATTGCACAAGAAGTGATTACGATTCCATTCAATGATCCAGCAGCCTATAAAGAAGCGATGGACAAATGGGGTGACGAGTTAGCTTGTATATTAGTCGAACCGATTGTGGGGAACTTTGGAATCGTTGAACCGAACGAAGGCTTTTTACCACTTGTGCATGACCTTGCGAAAGAGAAGGGCGCACTCATCATTTACGATGAAGTCATCACGGCATTCCGTTTCCATTACGGAGCAGCTCAAACGCTTTTCGGAACAACACCTGACTTAACAGCGTTTGGAAAAATCATCGGTGGTGGACTCCCAATTGGCGCTTACGGTGGCAGAAAAGAAATTATGGAAACTGTCGCGCCATTAGGACCGGCATACCAAGCTGGAACAATGGCAGGAAATCCTGCATCGATGCTTTCTGGAATCGCTTGTTTAGAAGTGTTGCAACAACCGGGTATCTATGAAGAGATGGACCGTCTTGGAGCGATGTTAGAAAATGGCATTTTAGAATCTGCGAAGAAAAACGGCATTACGATGACTGTCAATCGACTTGGCGGAGCCCTTACACTCTACTTCACGGACTGCAAAGTTGAGAACTATGAGCAAGCCGAGGAGAGCGATGGAGAGATTTTCGGGAAGTTCTTCAATTTGATGTTAGAGAAAGGCATAAACCTTGCCCCTTCCAAATACGAAGCGTGGTTCTTAACAATTGCGCATAAAGAGGAAGACGTCATTCATACATTAGAGGCAGTCGACCGTTCATTCCAAGAACTTGCACAGCTCTTGAACAGTTGACCAGCTCGCCGAGATACGGTACAGTAGCGGAAAAAGCATGTTTGTGTATATTGAAAAACCGTTTGTGGAAAGGAAAATCCTATGAAACTTGGTGCCCGCATCTTTAAAACGGGTATAGCGATTGTTGTCGCATTGTTTGTAGCAGAAATGCTGCAGTTACCAAATGCCGTGTTTGCTGGCATTGCCGCCATCTTTGCAATCCAACCAACCTTATATCGTTCGTATTTAACAATTATTGAACAAATTCAAGGAAATCTGATCGGTGCCATCACAGCTGTCACATTCGTGTTAGTGTTCGGCCATCAAATTGTAACTGTCGGTCTAGCAGCTGTTATTATCATTTTGATAATGTTGAAATTAGGGTTAGAAAAGTCGATTTCTCTGGCACTTGTAACTATGATTGCCATTATGGAAATTAAAGGAGATGAATTCCTCTCCTTCGCCCTGCTTCGGTTAGTAACCATTGTGATAGGTGTCCTTTCAGCCTTCATCGTCAACTTGCTATTTGTGCCACCTAAATATGAAACAAAATTGTTCCAGGCCATCCACCAAGCACAAGATGAAATCATCAGGTGGATTCGGTTAGCTGGCAGACAGGCATCTGAACATATTGCCACAAAGAAATCTTTAGATAAATTGAGTGAGCGTTTGACACAAGTCGACCTGTTGTACTCATTATTTAAAGAAGAGCGTAGTTACTTTAAGAAAAATACGGTGGCAAAAGCAAGGAAGTTGGTCATTTACAGACAAATGATTGCAACTTCCAAAAGCAGTCACGAAGTGCTATCACGACTCCATAAATTTGAAAATGAACTGAGCAGTTTACCAGAGCATTTCAGAATGATGATACAAGAACGCCTCGATGCCTTACTTACTTATCACGAGCAAATCCATCTGAAGTTCGTTGGAAAACTGAAGTCGGATAAAATGATTGACAAGATGAGTGGAGAATTCATTCAACGACAAGAAGTGATGGACATTTTCGCAAAGGAAATCGCGATTACGAAAGAGGAAGAGGAATTTTCCGCCTATCACTTGCTCCATGTCCTATCTTCCATATTGAACTACGAAGAGCAGCTGGAGCATTTAGACCGGCTCATTATTTCAAGCCAACGTCGTCATGGACACGAAGTGAGTACGGAATTGCAGGATGAGATTTATTAATGAATCGAACGCATTCAACTGAAAAACCGCGTGAAGTCCAATGAGTATGGGCTTCACGCGGTTTTTCTTATAAATTTGCTGTCCAATGACATTAATTTTTCATTTTGGGATCCAATGCATCTCGCAAACCATCACCCATCAGGTTGAAGCCTAAAACGGTCAGCATAATAGAAAGTCCAGGGAAGATCATTGTCCATGGGGCGGATTGCAAATAGGATTTGGAATCTGCTAACATTTTTCCCCATTCAGGTTGAGGGGCTTGTGCTCCCAACCCTAAAAACCCTAATGCTGCCGCTTCCAAAATAGCTGTTGCAACCGCAAGTGTCCCTTGTACAATGACAGGGGCCATCGAGTTCGGAAGGATATGCGAAAACAGGATTCTTGCATCCTTCATACCTATCCCTTTGGCGGCCATAATGTATTCATCTTCCTTAATACTTAATACTTTCGAGCGAATCAACCGTCCAAAGTTCGGTATATTAATAATCGCGATAGCAATCAAGGCATTTTCCAAGCCAGGTCCTAACACCGAAACGATGGCAATGGCAAGTAGGATGGATGGAAATGCAAGCATAATATCAAATATCCTCGAAATAATCGTATCAATCCACCGACCGTAATACCCCGCAATAATTCCTAAAAAGCTGCCGACAATGACCGATAGAATGACCGACAAAAAGCCTACTGACATTGAAATTCGCGCTCCATGGATAATACGCGACAAAATATCTCTTCCAAAATCGTCTGTGCCGAGCCAATATTCTGCTGAAGGGGGTTGTAGACGGTCAGCTGCCATTTGCTCATTGATACCTTCTTTGGCAAAAATCGGCCCGAATAGAGCTAGAGCTATAAAAAAGAGTATAATGACCATTCCAATAACTGCCGTTTTACTTTTTCTGAAGTTACGCCATGCTTCTCCCCAAGGTCCTACTGTTTTTTCTAATTCAGCATTTGCAATCCCATCTACTTTAGGCATAAACTCTGACATGTTTACCGTCCCCTTTCTTTAATCATATTTAATCCTCGAATCAATCAAACTATAAAGGAGATCGACGATTAGATTAATCATGACAAAAATGAAAGCGACTACTAATATGCCAGATTGTATGACAGGATAGTCCCTAAAATTGATTGCATCGTATATATAACGACCGATACCAGGCCATGCAAAAATTGTTTCCGTCAAAATCGCTCCACCGAGTAACAACCCTGTTTGCAAGCCGATAATTGTCAACACAGGGATCAATGCATTTTTAAACGCATGTTTGTAAACAACCCAAAACATTTTCTGCCCTTTCGCTCTTGCCGTTCGAATATAATCGGAACGCATCACTTCCAACATGCTTGAACGTGTCATTCTCGCAATGATTGCCATCGGGATTGTCGCTAACGCCATCCCTGGTAAGATGAGGTGACGAAGTACTTGTAACAACTGGTCGAACCGTCCTTGAATGATTGTATCCACAATATACAGATGAGTGATTGCATTGACTGGATCGCGCACTTGTTCGCGACCGGTCGTCGGAAGCCAACTAAACTCAATTGCAAACGCCCATTGACCAAGTAACCCAAGCCAAAAAATTGGCATGGAAACACCGACAAGCGCTAACACCATTGCAATGTAATCGAACCAAGAATTTTGGAACCAAGCTGAAATGACTCCAGCATTAATCCCAACAATAATAGCAATAAGCATTGCAAAAAAAGCGAGTTCAATCGTTGCCGCAAGATGGGGCCATATTTCATCGGCTACGGGCAAACGCGTTCGCATCGACTCGCCAAGATCCCCCTGCAAAATACCACCCAGATATTTGAAGAATTGAATATACCAAGGCTGGTCCAATCCTAGTTTTGCATTCATAGCCGCAACCGCCTCAGGTGTCGCTTGTTGGCCTAATATTACTTGTGCAGGATTTCCTGGAATTGCACGGATCATCATAAATACGATAAATACCATACCAAGCAAAACGGGTATGAGTTGCAACAACCTTCTTCCTATGTAACTCAGCATGCTTTTCACCTCACAGAGTCTCGTTCATTCGATGCCTGCTCGTGTTTCTTGCCAATAGGAATTATCTAAAACAAGGGGAAATCAATGACCTCCCCTTGTACTTTTATAAAACCTTACTTCGTCAGCTCTACTTTTGATAAGATGTCTGATCCTGTCGGGTGTGGTTTGAACCCTTTCAATCCTTTAGCTGCTGCTAGCAAAGGTGTAGAGTGAGCAATTGGAACCCATGGTGCTTCTTCATGGATAATTTCTTGTGCACTCTTATAAAGTTCAATCCGCTTGTTTTCATCCACTTCTGTTTGTGCTTCAATGAGCAAATCATGCATATCCGTATTTTTAAAGTACGTGTAGTTATTGCTGCCGATATTGTCTTCATCAAGAAGGACATAGAGGAAATTATCAGCATCTCCGTTATCCCCAGTCCAACCTAGCATGAAAGCATCCGCTTCTCCTTTACTCGCCTTATCAAGATACGTTGGCCATTCGTATGAAACAATTTTTGCTTTCACGCCAATATCTGCCAAGTTACTTTGAATGACTTCAGCCACTTTAGCGCCATCTGGCATATACGGGCGTGGAACTGGCATTGCCCAAAGTTCCATTTCAAACCCGTCTGGATAACCTGCTTGCGCAAGTAATTCTTTCGCTTTTTCTGGATTGTATTCGTATGGTTCTATGTCTTCGTTATAACCCGAAATAGAAGGTGGCATCGGATTTTTCGCGATGTTTGCACGCCCCTCGAAGAATGAATTAATAATTGTTTCTTTATCAATTGCATAGTTCATCGCTTGGCGTACTTCCTTCTTATCAAACGGTGGTCGCGTAACTGTTAACCCTAGATAACCGACATTCATGGACGGTCTTTCAATCAATTGAAGTTCTTCATTTTGTTCAATCTTCTCACCATCTGCCGGGTTAATGCCGTCCGCAAGATCAATTTCACCTGTCATTAATGCATTAAGACGTGTCGAGTTATCAGGAATTGATTTGAAAATGACTTTATTTAACTTCGGTAAACCTTCTTGCCAATACCCATCAAATTTCTCAATTGTAATCGTTTCGTTCGGTCTCCACTCAACAAATTTAAATGGCCCTGTTCCAACTGGATTTCTTTCGAATTGATCGTCACCCTTTTCAAACGCATCTGGACTTGCAATGGCAAACATACTCATTGCAATGTTTTTCAAAAATGGTGCTTGCGGTCTCTTCAACGTGATGACGACCTTATAATCTCCATCGGCCGTCACCGACTCGATGACATGACCTTCATCCCCTTTAAAACCACCAAACATGGAATTATAATATGGGAATTTATCCGCATCTCCATTCGCCCATCGTTCAAAGTTTTTCACAACGGCATCTGCATTGAAATCTGTGCCGTCATGAAATTTCACGCCTTCTTCCAATGTGAATGTATACGTCAATCCATCATCTGTCTTCCATTCTTTCGCCAAACCTGGCTGGATGGTTGTATCGTCTTCTCCAAAGTTCAATAACGTTTCAAAAATATTGACCGTCACCTTAAAGGTTTCTCCTTCAGTTACACGCGACGGATCCAGGGAAGTTGAATCCCCACCACGGCCAAACACTAATGTATCCTCTTGACTTCCGCTACTTTGCGATCCGCCTTCGTTACAAGCAACAAGTACAGTAGACAGTACTAGTAATAATACGAACGCAACAGACCACATTCTCGTTTTCCTCATAGAGACCCCTCCAATTGTTTTATATCATTGTCGACTTGCTGCTCATAAAGATGGCAAGCGACAGAATGACCATCGAGTTGTTCTTGGAGCTGTGGAGCTACCTTTGTGCAAATATCCATCTTAAATGGACAACGTGTGTGGAATGCACATCCAGTTGGTGGTTCCGCCGGATTCGGGATATCTCCTTCTATGATGAGTTGTTCTTTTGAATAGTTCGGATCAGGTATCGGCACAGCTGATAATAACGCTTGAGTATAGGGGTGCAGCGGTTTTTCATACAGACTTTCACTCGTCGCGAGTTCCACGATTCTCCCTAAATACATAACACCTACACGATCACTAATATGCCGGACGACACCTAAATCATGCGCAATGAAGATGTACGTAAGGTTAAATTCTTTTTGAAGATCTTGCATAAGATTCAGTACTTGCGCTTGAATCGACACATCTAAGGCGGATACGGGCTCATCTGCAATAATTAACTTTGGATTCGTCATAAGAGCCCGTGCAATCCCAATACGCTGTCGCTGTCCTCCACTAAATTGATGAGGATAACGTTTTGCATGAAATGGATGCAAACCGACGATTTCCAAAAAACGATGGACCTTCTGCTTTCTTTCCTTCGTATCCAAATCAGTATGAACAAGTAACGGTTCCTCTAAGATCTTTCCAATTGTATGCCGTGGATTCAACGAGGCATACGGATCTTGAAACACCATCTGAATATCCCGACGTACTTTTCTCATCTCTTCGTCACCTAGCGATGTAAGTGTCTTCCCGTTAAATTCTATTACGCCACTCGTTGGTTCCAATAGCCGCATGAGTACACGGCCAGTTGTCGACTTTCCACAGCCACTCTCTCCAACAATTCCAAGTGTTTCCCCTTCATTTACATGAAATGTGATATCATCGACCGCTTTCACATAACCAACTGTCTTGCCGAACATCCCTTTCTTAACAGGAAAGTGTTTCTTTAAGTTTTTAACGTTCAACAAAGGCGTTGTCTCCAACTCGCTCCACCCCCTCTGTTGCATATAAAAAACAACGTGTTTGATGCTGTTCGGAAGTTTGAATCAGTTCAGGATCCTCTACTTGACAACGTTCGAATGCAAACGCACATCGAGCTGCAAACCGGCATCCTTTCGTAATCGAACCTGGTTTAGGGACATTCCCTGGAATTGAATAGAGTCTTTCTTTTTTAAACCGCATATCCGGTACAGACTGGATAAGTCCTTTTGTATATGGATGTTGAGGATCTTCAAACAGTTGTTTCGTCGGTGCTTCTTCAATGACTTGCCCTGCATACATGACGATAACCCGCTCACATACATCTGCTACAACGCCTAAGTCATGTGTGATTAACAAGATGGCAGTCCCAAGTCGTTCATTCAAAGACTTCATTAGCTTTAAGATCTGCGCTTGGATTGTTACATCAAGCGCAGTAGTCGGTTCATCCGCAATTAGTATTTTCGGATCGCACACCAATGCCATTGCAATCATAACGCGTTGTCGCATACCACCTGATAATTGATGGGGATAATCACTTAATAACTCTTCCGCTCTTGGTAAACCGACTAGTTTCAGCATTTCAATTGCCCGCGCTTTGGTTTGCTTTTTGGACCAGCTCTTTTCATGTATCCGAATGGCTTCAATCATTTGGTTACCGATTGTAAACAGTGGATTTAAAGATGTCATCGGTTCTTGAAAAATCATCGCGATCTCATTGCCTCGTATTTGTCGCATCTCTTTCTCAGACAAAAGGGTCAAATCGCGATTTTTATACAAAACTTCACCACCGACAATTTTTCCAGGAGGCGAGGGAACGAGCCCCATGACAGATAATGACGTGACACTTTTTCCACATCCCGACTCACCTACAATTCCTAAAATCTCTCCGTCTTGCAGATGAAAATGGATGTGATCCACTGCTGGAATCTCTCCTGAATCTGTAAAAAATGTCGTTTGTAAATCGTTCACCTCTAACACACGATTCGGTCCACTCATTAAGCATCACCTTTTTCTATGGCATATTTAACGGAAACATCTGATTATACCTATTATACTTTCAATTCAATAAAATTCAATACTAGTTTTCCAGCTACGACCAAAAACAGCGAGGCATATACATCCCTCCGAGTACGTATGTTGATTTCTCATTCTTTTACAACCACCGTTTACAAATCCCTTTCCATCAATAAAAAACCGTATAAAACCAAATACTCGCGGTTTCATACGGTTCTACTATTTCTCATGAACGGCAGCGATTAGCACATGCCGCTCACTATATCTTCAAATCCCTTGCACCTGATACAAATCGTAGTAAATGCCTTTCTTCTCCATTAACGATTGATGTGTGCCCATTTCCTTTAGCGTACCATGATCAATGACGAGAATCTTATCCGCATGGGTAATGGTTGACAGACGATGGGCAACGATGAATGTCGTCCGATCACTGGCAAGTCGTTCGAGTGAATCTTGAATAAGTGCTTCACTTTCTAAATCCAGTGCAGACGTCGCTTCATCCAAAATGAGCAAAGGTGGATTTTTTAAAAATACGCGTGCAATGGCGATACGTTGTTTTTGACCTCCCGATAATTTCACACCTCGTTCGCCAACTTTTGTATCATACCCGTCCGGCAATGATTCGATAAAGTCATGCGCGTTCGCCGCTTTAGCTGCAGCAATCACGTCTTCTTCCGTCGCATCCGGATTGCCCATTCGTATATTGCTTTTAACGGAATCACTAAATAAGATGCTATCTTGTAGCACTAGCCCAATCTGATCGCGCAACGTTTTCAGTTGCACATCGCGAACATCATGCCCGTCAATTCGGATCGCGCCTGATGTGACATCGTAAAAACGGGGAATGAGGCTGACGATCGTCGACTTGCCACCACCACTCATCCCGACAAGCGCAACCGTTTCTCCTGGCTTGACATTGAATGAAACGTTTTTCAACACATGCTCATCTTTTTCTTCATACGTAAAGCTCACATTATCAAACGAAATTTCTCCACTGATCTCCGGCAATTTATTTGCCCCTGTTTTATCTCGAATATCATACGGTTCTTCCATTAATTCAAATACCCGATCCATCGACGCAAAAGACTGTGTAAGTGTTGTAGACGCATTCACCAATCGTCGGAGCGGATTATAGAGACGATCAATATAAGCAATGAACGCAACCATTACCCCAACAGACAAATCACCATTAATTACTTGATACCCTGCATAGGCGATGACAAGTAAAGGCGCGACATCTGTAATTGTATTCACGACGGCAAACGCTTTCGCATTCCAACGTGTATGGTCTATTGCCTTGTCCAGGAATTCACCATTCGTTTCGTCAAATCGCCGTTGTTCTTTGTCTTCCAATGCAAAGCTTTTAATGACGCTAATGCCAGAAATCCGCTCGTGTAAGTAACTTTGCACATTCGCAAGAGCTTGCGATCGTTTTCTCGTCAAATCGCGCAATTTCCCAAAGAAATGCTTCACACTATACGCGTAAAACGGAAACGCCAGCAACGTCACAAGTGTTAGCGGGACATCCATCGATAGCATAATCGCTATAGCAATCAGAATAGTCGCTACGTCTAACCAAACATTCATTAAACCGATCACAACAAAGTTCTTCGTCTGCTCCACATCATTAATGACGCGCGAGATGACTTCACCCGCTCGTGTATTGGAATAATAGCGTAGACCAAGCCTTTGCAGATGATGAAACAAGTTTTCCCGAATGTCAAAAAGGATTTTATTGCTTACATATTGCGCAAAATATTGGCGGTAATATTCAACGGGCGGTCGAATGATGAAAAACAATAACGCCGTCCCGCCTAACCAATAAAATAATTGACGCGTCTTTTCCACATCCGATAAGTCCGGTCCATTAATGATATCGTCAATGACAATTTTTATAAGGTAGGGAATAAATAACGGGATTGCAAATTTGACGACACCTATAAGAACCGTTAACACGATTAGCCAGTTATATGGCTTTACAAACTTCATATACCTTTTCATACTGTCACCCATGTACATCCTCCTACAGCTCATCCAATGAATAAAAGCCTCCCTGCGTTTATGCAGACAGGCTGTTATTGGTTGCTTTTCTTCACTTGTTTATAAAACTGATAACGCGATGTCCATACTTCAATGAAGTCAGGCGCAAACGGACCTTTCCGTTGTTTAATCCACAACAGTAACTTATCGAGGTTGCGACGTAAAATCTGATCGATCACTTCTGGATAATTCATCTTCCGCTTATGCTCAGCATACTCATCTTCATCCAGTATTAAATAACTCATATCCGGAAACACTTTTACATCCAAATCATAATCGATATACTTCAATGAATGATGGTCATAGACAAACGGTGAACTCATATTGACGTAATAATATACGCCGTCTTCCCGCAGCATACAAATGATGTTGAACCAATGTTCAGCATGGAAATAACAGATGGAAGGCTCTCTCGTCAGCCACGTCCGCCCGTCTGCTTCGGTGACAAGCGTGCGTTCATTCGCACCAATGACAATATTACGCGTGCCCTTTAAAACCGTCGTTTCCTGCCAAACCCTATGGATGTTCCCATCATGCTTATAACTGTGTACTTGTATCGTTTCCCCTTCTTTAGGTATTGTCATTTTCGAAAACCACCTTTATGTTCGACCCCATTACTATTTCTATAGTATACCAACCGAACAAACAAATAGAAAACGAAAGCCCTTCCTGTCAATCCTTACATAATGTTACCCCAAATTATGTATAACCAATCAAAAAACCGGCAGCGTTTTAAGCTGCCGGCCGGTGATAATTATCCATTACTTCGACTGATCTTCGTAACTGTTCGCACGAGCACCAGAAGCGTTACGCTTGTTTTGCTCTGCTTTCATGTTTTGTTGCTTTACATGATTCACATCTGTTTCCATCCCAAACTCTTCTTGCATGTTTTGTTGGTTAAACTGACCTTGGTTTTGTGTTTGGTTTTGGTTACGATTTTTCTTTGTCAATGGATATTCACCTCCGTAACCAATATGATGTCCAACGGCCGATTTATTATCCTTAGGAATTTTTTTCTTTTTCGTTAACTGCTTGCCATATTTTAATGACAGGAACTGCTTTCGGTAGTGCTTCGACTTCTTCTGTCGAAAAAAACTGGAATCCTTCAGGTGCAACATCATCAGTGACAACGAGATGACTCGTTATGTCCCACGTCAAATGGGAAAAGATATGCTTAAAATGCAGTAACGGCGTAGGCTGCTCGACTTGCATTTTGTATTGTTGCTGCATGAGCTGTTCAATTGCTTGGGATGGATAATTTTCAACCAACGGAAATTCCCACATATTCGCCAACAAACCTGTCGCAGGTCTTTGCCTTAACAACCATTTGCCATCTAAGTTTCGAATGACCACCATCAGGACGGGTATGGTTTTCATTTTCACTTTTTTAGATTTTATCGGTAGCTCCTGCTGCCGTCCCTCATGGAAAGCACCACAAAATTCACGGACCGGACAAAGCAGGCATTTCGGATTTGGCGTACAAATCGTTGCACCTAACTCCATAACTGCCTGGTTAAATGAAGATGGATCTTCTTTATCAATTAGGTGCATGACAACTTCTTCAAAAATCTTTTTATTCCGCGGGATAGCAATATCTTCATCAATGAGCAGTAAACGCGACATGACACGCATGACATTTCCATCCACCGCATGCTCTGGTATTCCATAAGCAATACTTAACACAGCACCAGCCGTGTATGGTCCAACACCTTTTAACTGTGAAATTTCTTTACGGGTTTTTGGAATTTGACTATTGTACTGCGTTACGACTTCCTTCACACCCGCTTGCAAATTCCTTACACGCGAATAATAGCCAAGACCTTCCCACATTTTCAATACGTCTGCTTCATCCGCTTCCGCCAAATGAGCAAGCGTGGGAAACTTTTTGATGAAACGTTCATAATACGGAATGACGGTATCGACACGGGTCTGCTGTAACATCACTTCGGACACCCAAATATAATAAGGATTTGTCGTTCGTCTCCACGGTAAATCGCGCTTTTCCCTCAAATACCATTGGATCAATGCTGATTGAAATTCTCTTTTTTGTTCAATTAATTGCATGAAGACCTCCGCACTGCATATGCTTTTCGTTAATGAAATGAAATTGTAAAAACTGAATGTTTTTTGTTCAACGATAAAAGGGTATATACTAATGAAAGAACCGATGCATATTCACACAAGGAGTGATCACTTGGATACAGGCACACATATTGTCATGGGCGGCGCGATATGCGGACTCGCAATGGCGGACCCAGTCGTTGCCACAGATTCTGTAACGATGACTGCCGTGTTTATCGGCGTTGTATCCGGCTCTTTAATACCAGACGTCGATACTGTCCTTAAATTGAGAAATAACGCAGTCTATATACGTAATCATCGAGGCATAACGCATTCAATACCCGCGGTTCTATTATGGCCACTCGTTCTGTCAATTCTACTATCGTTCATGTTCCCTGCTTCAGCCTTTTTCCACGTCTGGGCATGGACATTTCTAGCTGTGTTCTTGCACGTCTTCGTTGATATCTTTAATGCGTATGGCACACAAGCGTTACGACCCTTTTCTAATAAATGGGTAGCGATTGGGGTCATTAATACATTCGACCCGATTATCTTTGCATTACATGTCATCGCCCTTGCTTTCTGGCTATTCGGTACAGAACCTGTTCCAACTTTCATCGTATTATATTGCGTCGTATTCGTTTACTACCTACTCCGCTTTGCTGTTAAAGCAGCCGTGAAGAAAGCAGTTATGAATACGGTGCCAGATGCCGACCACATTTTCATTGCACCTACCATTAACTTCTTTCAATGGAGAGTGGCCGCGACAAATAAGGATTGTCATTTTGTTGGACGCGCATATGGACGGTCCGTCAATATCTACGACCGATTTGAACGGGAAAAAATGCCGAAGTCCCCTTACATCGATGCAGCCATGCAAGATAAAAACATCGAGGCGTTCGTTTCTTTTTCACCGATTTATCGATGGTCAGTTGCTCATGTTAACGACTTATATGAAGTCCGACTAATTGACCTCCGCTACCGAAGCAAAGATTATTACCCTTTTGTAGCTGTTGCTCATATTAATGAAGACATGGAAGTCGTCAACTCCTATACAGGATGGATTTTCTCCGAAGATAAATTACGGAAGAAGTTAAATTTCATCCCGAACTCTTAATACCAAGAGCTTGTCCCCGGTCGAGTAAGGGACAAGCTCTTATCACTTACCACTTTTCACAGATTCGAGCATCGCTATCGGCAAGGCTTCCGTTGCCCGCTCACCACCAAGACGATACCCCCAAGCAAAACGCCCTTTTAGATAATCGACATGGAAAAACACACCCTCATCGCCGTCAATTCGGTAAATTTCACCCGGAACGATTGTTGCAGGGTCGATCATGTACGACTTCGCCATTAACGCTTTACGTTGGTAAACGGCAAATTCATTGATCATTCCCATCTGTTCCGCTTTGCGCGCTTTCTCCATCAGGCGCCCGATTTCTGACCGTAATTCGTGCTCATTCATTTCACTATATTTCTTTTCAGTTTCCATTTTCCTCATTCTCCTTCATTTCAATGAAACGGTCGATTTTCTCAAGGGGGATGCCCTTTTGATACATCGATTGCTTCACTCGATTCCTTAAATCATAACCTGAATACTTTGCTGCATAACGTCGCCAAGCCTTTTCACCAACTGACGTACAAATAGCATCCCATTCATCTTCTTCACGTTCAAAGTCAATGGACTCCAACACATCACTAATAAGACCAAATGAAAAACCTTTTCGCGCTAAAGCATTTTGGATTTTCTGTTTCAATTGTGCTGGGGGAATCGTTCGGTTAGACGTTGCCGCTTTTTTAGCAAGCTTTTGTGCAATCGCAAATTGCTCCTCTTCCGGATACGCTTGAAGCACTTCTTCTTGTAGCTCCTTCGTGACTCCCTTTTTGTGCAACTCTTGCTTAATCGCCTTCGGTCCTTTACTCGATGCATTTTTTTGCGTTCGCACAAATGCTTCAGAGAATGCTGCATCATCAAGAAAGCCTAGTCTTCTTAACTTCACAATCGCTTCTAGGATGACCGCTTCACCAAATTCAAGATCCAGCAATTTTTTCTTCACTTCGAATTCTGTCCGCATTCTAAAGGATAGGAAATGCAACGCTTTGTTAAACGCCTTTTCGATTTCATCTTCATATGTAATTTCGTCCATTGCCCAATCATCCAACTGCATCCCTTTTGTGAGACCAAACTTTACTAAGATGGATTCATGGACACTGAACGCATATTTTTCATCTATGAATAGATTATAACGTTCGCTATCACGTTTTTGTTGTGTTATTTTCGTAAGTATAGGCAAACCGGCTCGACCTCCCTTTCCTATCAGTATACATGTTCTATTCCGGAAGGTCAGCTTGCGAGGTTACAAGACTAACGGAGGTGTTCAAGTTGAAAGTTGTCATTGCAGGCGGTACAGGTTTCATTGGACAAAAAATCACATCGTTACTAAAGGAGAAAGGTCATGACATTGTGATTCTGACTCGTTCTAAACGACCGAACGAAAAAAACATCGAATATGTGCAATGGTTAACGGACGGATCCAAACCCGAAGAAGAGATTCTTTCAGCAGATGCATTCATAAACTTAGCAGGCGTATCCATTAACGATGGGCGCTGGACTCCAGACCACCAACAGCAAATCTACGACAGTCGGATGGTTGCGACGGACGAACTGATCCGCATTATTTCGGCATTGCAAAGTAAACCTACTATCTTTTTAAATGCAAGTGCAATCGGCATATATCCAGCTTCTGAAACGACTATCTACAGTGAAGCATCGCGCGACGTCGCTGATGACTTTCTTGGTAAGACCGTCCATGACTGGGAGCAAAAAGCAGCTACATTGCAAGCGCAAGGTATACGAACAGCAATCATTCGGTTTGGCGTCGTTCTCGGAAAAGATGAAGGCGCACTACCGCTCATGAGTATGCCCTATAAGCTATTCGTCGGTGGAAAAGTCGGTTCCGGTCGACAATGGGTTTCATGGGTGCATGTCCAAGATGTAGCGAACGCAGCTGTTTTTTTGTTAGAGCATGCAAGTGCCCAAGGCGTATTTAATATTACCGCACCTTTCCCATTGCGCATGAATGATTTCGGCAAGACAATCGGCAATGTTCTTCATCGGCCACATTGGTTACCTGCTCCTGCCTTTCTTATGAAGAGCGCGCTTGGTCAAAAGAGTGCACTAGTGCTGGAAGGCCAATATGTTTCGTCTGAAAAGATTGTAACAGCAGGGTTCGATTTTGATTTTCCTGTTTTAGCGGACGCACTGAACGATTTGCTTAAATAAGGTATACTTTCCATCGTTGCGCACATCCTACGGAAAAAGGAGTTGTGTAATCATGGTGGAAGAACATGGACCTGGTATTCTCATGGCTGCATTCATCATTATTGTCGGCATCTTGTTCAATCCATTCGCTGCAAGTGCCGAAGAATTCCATTGGGGTTTCAAAAAATCTGCAAATGGCGTTCCTCCTAATGCTGGAGCTGCATTGGAATCGTTGCTCGACAGACACGGTGCAATCTATAAAGGAAAACCAGATGAAAAAATTGCCTATTTGACGTTCGACAATGGCTACGAAAACGGTTATACAGAATCCATTTTAGATACACTGAAAAAGGAAGATGCACCTGCAACTTTCTTCCTTACGGGTCATTATTTAAAGAGCGCTGCACCGCTTGTCAAACGGATGGTCGAGGAAGGTCACGACATCGGCAACCACTCATATGATCATCCGAATATGGCAAACTTGACAGAAGACGGCATGGAGAAAGAATGGAAAAAATTTGACGAGTTGTTGTTGAAAACAGCAGGTGTAGAACGGACCATTTACGCACGGCCACCTGAAGGCATTTTCAATGATGCATTATTGGCGAAAGGAAATGAATTAGGGTATCGACACATTTTCTGGTCTGTCGCTTTCATTGATTGGCATGCCGATAAACCTCGTGGACGCGATTATGCATATAATGAACTGATGAAGCAACTGCACCCAGGTGCTGTCATCTTAATGCATACAGTATCACCTGATAACGCGGAAGCATTACCGGATTTTATTCGCGATGCAAAAAAAGCCGGTTACGAGTTCCGTACATTGGATGATCTTGTCATGGAATACGAAAATGTCGATTCGATTTTGCGCTAGTTACTATATGAAGCAAAAATCTCCTTATTTCAGAACCGTCCTTTTATAATAGAAGAATGAGGAGGTTAAAAACATGAAATTTGAAATGACAGAGAACGGATTCCAAACAGAAACATCTTTCGGTACGTTACAAATCTCCGGCAATGAGGAGTTTGGCTTCAGGCCGTATCAACTACTCATTTCTTCAATTGCCGTTTGTACGGGAGGCGTCATGCGGAAAGTACTTGAACGCAAAAGAATGCCTGCGACTTCCATTACGATTGAAGTTAAAGATGTATATCGCAATGAGGAAGAAGCGAGTCGGGTTGAAAGAGTCCATTTGCATTTCCTGATTGAAGGCATCGAGATGACGAATGAGAAGATGGATAAGATTATGCAAGTAACAGACAACAACTGTTCAATGTATCAATCCGTTAAAAACTGTATCGAAGTCGTCAAGACCTATGAATTTGTAAACTAAAAAAGGCCCGGTCCATATCTGTAAAAGATGATGGCTGGGCCTTACGTATGAATAGAACTCTCACTTTCAATTTGCATAAAATTCGTAGGCGTCTATCGGCAGTAGCCGTCAAACGGTAACGGATCCCCTCCTTTGACATCGGATTCGATTCGTCTCTACTCTACAGCCTCCTTTACGAATTAGATTATTAGTAGTATACCACTTTGATTATGTATTGTAAACATTTTGTTAAGTAGAATTTTCTATATAGTTAAACTGATTCGCGTTACATTGAATTCTATTGCCATTTCATATACGATTACAATGATGAAAAGAGGTGTATGTGTTGGAACAAAGACAAAGTGGACAAGTAGATGAGTTAAAAAACCGTCTTCATTTATTTTTGGAAAAGCTTGAAGCGATTGAGCCAGAAAACACTGATTTACAAGAGATTGATCAGCTCATCAGTTTAATTGACGAATTGGAACAACAAATGAATAAACTAAAAACAGACCAATGATTCCTTAGGGGGAAATAAGAATGTACATAGAGCAACTCGAAAAAAGTATGTATGATCTCATTTGCGATACATCTACGAATTTACCGAAAGATGTCCGTAGAGCTGTAAAGGCTGCAAGGGAAAAAGAGAATGCCGGTACACGGGCAGCAATGAGTCTTGATACAATCGCGAACAACATCAACATGGCTGACGACAAACTATCACCGATTTGCCAAGATACGGGTTTACCAACTTTCAAAATCAAAACACCAATCGGCGTTAACCAGTTGGAGATAAAAGACGCCATTACGCGTGCTATGGTACAAGCGACGAAGGACGGTAAATTGCGTCCAAATGCAGTTGATTCGCTTACTGGCGAAAATAGCGGGACAAATTTAGGCCTCGGTCTCCCTGTTGTGAAATTCGAGCAATGGGAAAAAGATTATATTGAAGTGAAGCTCATCTTAAAAGGTGGCGGCTGTGAAAACAAAAACATCCAGTACAGCTTACCAACTGAACTCGAAGGACTTGGCCGGGCTGGACGTGATTTAGACGGAATTCGTAAATGCATTCTCCACTCCGTTTACCAAGCGCAAGGACAAGGCTGTTCTGCCGGCTTCATCGGCGTCGGAATCGGAGGCGATCGCGCTTCTGGTTATGATTTAGCAAAAGAACAACTTTTCCGCGAAGTGGATGACGTGAATCCGCATCCTGATCTTGCAGCACTGGAAAGTTACATCTTGGATACTGCAAACCAACTCGGTATCGGAACAATGGGCTTCGGCGGTGAAGCAACATTATTAGGTTGTAAAATCGGCGTCATGCACCGTATCCCTGCAAGTTTCTATGTCTCCGTAGCTTATAATTGTTGGGCATACCGCCGTATGGCCGTCGATATTGATGCAACGACAGGTGATGTGACAAAATGGCATTACAATGAGGGTGACAAACTAGCTTTTGCTGCTACGACGGAAACGAATGACACACAATCATCACGTGTCGTCGAACTAACTGCTCCTATTACAGAAGAGCAAATCCGTGAATTACAAGTTGGAGATGTCGTCAAAATTAGCGGAAGAATGTATACAGGACGCGATGCAATTCATAAGCACCTTACGGAAAACGATGCACCTGTCGACTTAGATGGACATATCATCTACCACTGCGGTCCGGTCGTATTGAAAAACGAAGACGGATCGTATGAAATCAAAGCAGCCGGACCTACCACTTCCATTCGGGAAGAACCTTACCAAGGCGATATTATGAAAAAATTCGGCATTCGCGCAGTCATCGGAAAAGGCGGCATGGGTCCTAAAACGCTCGCAGCCTTACAAGAACACGGCGGTGTCTACTTAAACGCAATCGGTGGGGCAGCCCAATATTATGCAGACTGCATCAAAGAAGTAGAAGGCGTCGACTTACTTCAATTCGGCATTCCTGAAGCAATGTGGCATTTACGCGTCGAAGACTTTACTGCGGTCGTCACAATGGACTCACACGGAAACAGCCTTCACGCCGACGTAGACAAATCATCGTTAGAAAAACTCGCAACATTTAAAGAGAAAGTATTTAGCTAAATAGCTTGGAAAGCCCTGCAGCATGTACATACTGCAGGGCTTTTTTGCGACTGTAGAAGTAAGCGGCGAGGTTCGTACTGTGTGGAGCGACTTGCTTTGGGCACACGACTCCCCTCTTTCCGCGTGGAGCAACATGCTTTAGACATGCAGCTCTCCTCTTTGCACAAATCAATTTCGCTCAAAAAACTTTTCAAACAACCCACTATCATTTTTCAGTAGGAGTATGCTATACTCTTATTTATAATAATTATAAACAAGAAATGATTATCGAACAGCTCTCTATATCCAATTATATCAATTGTTTTAAAGATAATACATGTAAGTTCGTCACTTGCAAACGATAGTCATTCTCAATTAGGAGGGGTTTAAATGACAACAGAAACAACAGAAGCGCAACAAACGCCTCGTCACTGGACGGCGCACATCGAATTGATTGCTGCACTTCTTTCAGGACTATTAATAGTCTCAGCTTGGTTGATCGGCAAAGATGGTAACGAATCTTTATCCATCGCGCTTTATATAATTGCCTTTCTAATCGGTGGATTTGCTAAAGCGAAAGAAGGCATTGAAGAAACAATTGCAGATAAGCAATTGAACGTAGAAATGCTAATGGTCTTTGCTGCTATCGGTTCAGCAATTATCGGTTATTGGGCTGAAGGCGCAATATTAATCTTCATATTCGCAGTGAGCGGTGCGTTAGAAACGTATACGTTGAACAAAAGCCATAAAGAAATCTCGGCGTTAATGAACATGCAACCGGAAGAGGCTTGGCTACTACAAGGTGATGGATCAACAAAAAGCGTCCCCACTTCTTCCCTTTCCGTCGGTGCTGCGATAGTTGTTCGACCTGGCGAGCGCATTCCGGTGGACGGTATCATTCTCCAAGGAACGACTTCCATTGATATGTCCGCCATTAACGGAGAGTCTGTTCCGGTTACGAAGGAAAAGAACGATGAGTTGTTCGCAGGAACCATGAACATTAGTGGCGTCATTCACATGGAAATGACAAAACCAAGTTCAGATACATTATTTCAAAAAATAATTACACTCGTTCAAAACGCACAAAGTGAAAAATCGCCATCACAGCAATTCATCGAGAAATTCGAAGGTACGTATGTAAAGATTGTTATTTTAACTGTCCTTGTTATGATGTTCCTCCCCCACTTCCTGTTTGGTTGGGATTGGACGACGACATTTTACAGAGCAATCGTTCTATTAGTTGTCGCTTCTCCTTGCGCACTCGTTGCTTCGATTATGCCAGCGACATTGGCAGCTGTTTCCAACGGAGCAAAGAGAGGGATATTGTTTAAAGGTGGTGTCCATTTAGAGCACTTAGGTACATTGCAAGCAATCGCATTTGACAAAACAGGGACACTTACAACCGGGAAGCCTGTTGTTACGGACTTTTTCGTACGAAGCAAAGCAGATCGTACACAAGCATTATCACTTCTAGCGAGCATTGAAGCCCAATCCAATCATCCGCTCGCTCTCGCTATTGTAAACTACGCGCAAGAGCATGGCCTTACGACAAGAGGAATTGAACATATTGAAGATGTCCCTGGCTTTGGCATTCGTGCGGTTGTAGACGAGCAAGAGATCCTAGTAGGAAATCCTCGTTTTGTCGGTGCCCAAGAAACGAAAGACTTCCACCAAGGTATCATTCACGAACTCTATGAAGATGGAAAGACCGTCGTTTTCATCAAGGATTCACAAGGGATTCTTGCGGCTGTCGCATTGAAAGATACACTCCGACCTGAAGCAGTTCAAGCAATTCAAGACTTAAGGCAGTTAGGTATCCAGTCAATCATGTTGACAGGAGATAATGAAAAAACAGCTCATGCCATCGCTAAGGAAGCTGGCCTTGACCGTTACGTCGCAAACTGTCTGCCAGAGATGAAAGTCGAACAGATGAAAGGGCTACTAAAAGAATACGGTAATGTCGGGATGGTCGGGGACGGCATTAACGATGCGCCTGCTTTAGCAACAGCTACATCAGGGATTGCCATGGGGGAAGGGACAGATGTTGCACTCGAAACAGCAGATGTCATCCTCATGCAAAATGATTTGACGAAAATCTCTTATGCGGTAAAAGTTTCTAAAAAAATGCAACGCGTTGTAAAACAAAACGTATTCTTTTCTGTTTCCGTCATCGCTATTTTAATCATGTCCAACTTCATGCAAGTTGTCGACTTACCGTTAGGGGTAATCGGTCATGAAGGAAGTACAATTCTCGTCATCTTAAACGGTTTACGCTTGTTAAATCGCATCAACTAAACAGAAAAGAGCAATGCCCGTCATAAGACTGCATTGCCCCCAGAGTGTAGACAAAGTCGATTTTTACTTTGTCTACACTTTTTTAATGAAATTTGTTATACATAGAAAGTTCTTCAGCCTGATTGAAAACGCTTGTCAGGTGGAAGGCAGTCTAAGTTCGGGACGTCCTGTCCCAACGCCTGCATGACCTGCGTCGTGCAGGCCCGCGCGAAGTCGAGCGAAGACGCGAATAGAACTTAAGTTCATGAGCGGACGAGTGAGACAAGCAACAACGGATGCGAGCGTTTGTCAACAGGCTGAGAGCAATGCCAGTCAAACGACTGCATTGCTCTTTTGTTTTGCCAGCTTTGCCTGTTTTCGTTCCGTCATCACCGCGTTTAACTGCCCACCTAGCATTAAGATAATGGCCGAAAAATACAACCACATCATAAGTACGATGATGCCTCCAATACTGCCATACGTATTCGAATAGCTAGCGAAGTTCCCTACATAATAAGAGAATGCTAGTGAAGTGATAATCCACCCTGCCGTGGCAAATAAAGCACCTGGCATCGCACTTGTTATATGAATCTTTTTATTTGGTACAATCCAATACAATGCTAGAAAAACGGTAAACAATAAAATTGGTGGTAAAATCCAACGTAGATTCTCCCAAATGGTCATGAAGTCCTCTTCCATGCCAAAGTAAGAAAATGCAAGGGATCCGATTTGTTGTCCAAATACAGGTAGTAGGAGAGCAACAACTAGCACACCGATGAGTGCAACTGTAAATACAACAGACATTGCTCTCGCTACAATGAATGACCTTGACTCTTCCACATAATAGGACTGATTTAACGCTTTTGTAATCGCATTCATCCCTTTGGAAGCAGACCAAATGGTTGCTAATGCACCAACTGATAACAAACCACCGTTCCGGTTTCTCAATATGTCTTCAAGTGTGTCATGAATTAGACTATAAACACTATCAGGAGCGTAATCACGAATGAAGAGAAATATTTGGGATTCATCAATATTCAAAAATGGCAACAGCGTCATCATAAAGATTAATAGCGGAAAAAGCGATAACAGGAAAAAGAACGCTAGTTGAGAGCCTAAACCCGTTATATCGACATTTTTAATCCGAATAATTAATTCTTTCCAAAAGCCTTTTGTGGTCGTAACATCAAATCGCTCCATTTCACCTTCTTTTACATCATCGATGAACTTCATGATTTCCGAATCCTTTAGAATCCCACTTTTTTTGCTCTTAGGGTGTAAGCTTTCCTGTTGATGAGTCACTTGTTCTTTCTGGCTCACATCTGGCTCACTCCTTTCAAAGCTTACGACTTTTTTACATCTCCAGTTTCTTTCGTTTCTGTTATGAGCTCTTTATACTCTTCCTTTGAATCGACAAACGCTTCCTTCGTTCCTACTACCAGTTCTTTCACTTGTGGTGTCAGCGTCTTCAACTCGTCTACTTGTGTTTTAATGTATGCTGCGTCTCCAGAAAACTGATCATATAAGGACATATATTTTTCTTTAGTTTGCTGAAATTTTTCTTTTAATACATCCGGGTTACTCGCGTAGAATTTTACTTGGTTCGCCATGTGATTGGAAGTATTCATGACTTGCCTACGCGTACTTTTATCGAACAAACTAACAGCCGCTCCAGTTAATGCCCCAATCAAAATAAATTTACCAAATTTACTATTACCCACTACAAACCCCTCCAATATTGACTTATATGCATATAACATTATACCCGTAGAGAGGAAAAACAAACAATCTTACTGTATTTCAAAAAAAGTGCTTGACTATCGCTCTAAAATTTCGGAATATTATCAATAACAACTATTAAGTATTCTAAGTAGTTTTTCTACTTGATTCAATGAGAGGAGTCGATATAAAATAACTTATCTCGCTGTAACTGTATTGACATAATGAAACGAGGGGGTATTGACAATGGATGCAGTGTACAATTTTCTAGACAAAGCGAGCGGACTTATTTGGGGGCCACCCCTACTAATCCTACTTGTAGGAACCGGTATATTTTTAACTTTCAGATTAGGATTCATTCAACTACGTTTACTACCGTATTCGTTAAAGCAGGTTTTTTCTCGTAAGCACAGTAAAAAAGAGGACGGAGATATCTCTCAATTCCAGGCTTTGATGACCGCGATGGCTGCGACTGTCGGCGTCGGTAACATCGTCGGAGTTGCAACTGCCGTATTTTTAGGAGGTCCTGGGGCAATTTTCTGGATGTGGCTTGCAGGCTTTTTTGGAATGGCGACTAAATATGGTGAGGCCATTCTTGCAGTAAAGTATCGTACAAAGGATGCGAACGGCCAAATGGCTGGTGGTCCGATGTATTACCTTGAGTATGGATTAAAGCAAAAGTGGTTAGGTGTAATTTTCGCAATATTCGGTGCTTTAGCTGCATTTGGAATTGGAAATGGAACTCAATCAAAAGCAGTTGCAGATGTTATGAATAGTACTTTCAATGTACCGCACTTACTAACGGGCATAGCACTCGTTATATTCGGAGCTCTCGTTATTCTCGGTGGTATTAAATCCATCGGAAGGGTTACAGCATTTTTCGTTCCAATTATGGCGCTATTCTATTTCATTGCTGGTGCAATCATCATGATTATGAACATCCATCTCGTACCTGAAGCATTCGGTTTGATTTTCAGTGATGCGTTCTCAGGCGAAGCTGCGGCGGGTGGTGCAATTGGTGCAGTAATCCGATTTGGTGTAGCACGTGGACTATTCTCCAATGAAGCAGGTATGGGATCTGCTCCAATCGCCGCTGCTGCTGCAAAAACTGACATGCCAGGTCGACAAGCACTCATTTCAATGACTCAAGTATTGTTTGATACACTTATTATCTGTTCAATTACAGGCGTAACGATTGTCATGTCAGGTCAATGGAAGAATAAAGACATTGATGCAGGGGCATTGACCGCTGAAGCATTCGGCTCATTCCTAGGTGGAGCAGGTCCAATCATCGTCGCAATCGGATTGGTATTCTTTGCAACATCAACAATTTTAGGGTGGAGTTATTATGGAGAAAAGTGTTTCCAATACTTGTTCCCTAAGAAACAAGCAGTACTCGCATACCGAATCTTTTTCGTAGCATTTATCATCGTCGGTCCACTTGTTTCACTTGATATCGTCTGGTTATTGGCGGATGTTCTTAATGGTCTCATGGCCATTCCGAACTTAATCGGTCTTCTAGGGTTGTCTGGTGTCATAGTGATGGAGACGAAGCGTTTCAAAAAGAAAATCGAAGAAGAGAAAGAAGCAGCAAAGCTTGCACAATCAGCAGCTGTTGACAGCTCGTCTAAATAATGTGATGATTAGTCCGATGCTAATGAAGGGCGGACGAAACTATGGATTTATCAAAACCTACCGAAGAAAATGTTTTGTATATGATTGAAAAGATCAAGGAAAAACTGCGTATGGTCAACGTGGACGCAATGAAAGCGGAACATTTCAACACAGAACAGTACGAAGACTTAGTGTACATGTACGAAATGGTCATGAAGCGCGAGACGATTACTCCGAATGAAATGCAAGCCATTGCTGCGGAACTTGGCTCATTACGTAAATAGTTTTAAAGCCGACGGAAAGGATACAACCCCTCCGTCGGCTTTTATTGTACAGACAAAAAACGTGAAGCGATTGACACACGCTTCACGTTTTGTACTATTCAACTGACGTTCCATCCTTTAACACAAGAGGTTGGATAAGCACTTCCACACGTCGATTTTTACTACGGCCTTCAGCTGTTTCATTTGAAGCAATTGGTTTATTTTCCCCGTAGCCCTTTACACTGAACAGATGCGGATCCAACTGATCCGTTGACACGATTGTTTTTAAGAAATTAATTGCCCGCATCATACTCAATTCCCAGTTTGAAGGGAACTCACTACTATTGATGGGGACATTATCGGTATGACCCGCTACGACAATCTGTCTCGGCTTATCAAAAATCAGCAGCTGTGCTATATCCTTTGCGGTATTGGCATACTCCGGTTTTATCGTTGCTTTGCCTGTTTCAAATAATATGTTATCACGAATTGTAATAAGTAAGCCTTCCTCTGTTAACTTCGTCTCGAACTGATTCTCCAACTCATGTACCGCAATATACTCTTCAAGTTTTTGTTGTGTTGCTTCCAATGATTGTTGATCTTCCAAATAAGAAGAGTTCTCGTTTTCTTCCCCTGCCGAATCTTTTGGAACCGGAACAGCAGTTGGTGATGAACTATCCATCACCCCTGTTCCACCATCAAAGATTTGATTGAACACGGAAGAGATTTGGCTAAACTTCGCTTCATCCAATGAACTGGATGCAAACAATACGATGAACATGGCTAACAATAACGTAAGAAGATCTGCATATGGTAGGAGCCAGGACTCATTCACATGGCCAGAGTCATGATTTTTTTTCTTACGCTTCCTCGACAACCTGGCCCGCCCCTTCTCACTCGTCACTTTTTCAGCACCGAGCTTTCGACGTTCTTCAAGAGACAAGTAGGATGCAAGCTTTTGTTCAATTACACGTGGTGCTTCGCCTTCAAGTACAGATAAGATGCCTTCAATCATCATCATTTTTTGGCGTACTTCTTCTTTTGACTTTCGCTGTAACTTGTTGGCAAAAGGGTGCCAGAGTACATACCCTGTAAAAATCCCCAATAATGTCGCAACGAATGCCGCTGAGATTGCATGTCCTAATGCGTCAATATTGTTCATATCTTTTAATGCGGCGATTAGCCCGACAACCGCTCCTAATACCCCGAGTGTCGGAGCATAAGTGCCTGCCTGTGTGAAGATTTGAGCCCCTGCTGTGTGGCGGTCTTCCATTGCGTCAACTTCTTCCGTGAGCACATCCCGAATGTAATCGGCATTTTGACCGTCAATCGCTAACCCAAGGCCATTCTTTAAGAAAGGGTCTGCAATATCGTCCGTCTTTGCTTCCAAGGACAGTAAACCTTCCCGTCTTGCGACATCTGCCCAACCTGAAAAGATTTTAATTAACTCTGCGTCTGATGTTAACTGTTGTTCTTTAAAAATCACACCAAATAACTTGGGAACGCGTTTAATTTCCCTCATTGGAAAGGCAATGACGACGGATGCAATCGTTCCTAATACAATGATGAGTAATGCTGCCATATTAAAAAGGGTATCAGGGGTTACACCTTTTAACATCATCCCAACAAACAGCGCAACGATACCAATAACAAGTCCAACTACGGTTGATAAATCCATTCGAGTACCTCCATGTGTTCCAATCTACTTCTTCTTATTTCGACATTTTCCTATCATTCTTTAGATAGAACGGATAATTAATACGGATTATTTGTCTGAATGATGAATGATTTATTTTGCTTGAACGCATGCACTTTAGTACTATGAATATATACATGTTAAGGAGGTTTCCACTTTGTACTCATTCGAACAAAAGTTAGAAAATTACGCAAGTTTAGTAGTTGAGGTTGGCGCAAACATACAAAAGGATCAAGTACTTTACGTTAGTGCTTCCATTGATGCGCAAGCGCTTGTGAGAAAAATTGCAGACAAAGCATATGATGCGGGTGCACGTCAGGTAATCGTTGATTGGGCGGATGACGTGTTAACAAAAATGCGCTATGAAAAAGCCCCTGCGGATTCGTTTTCAGACTTCCCGGAATGGAAAGTAATGGAGCGTGAGCGGTTAGCAGAAGGAGGCGCTGCGTTTGTCAGTATCGTTTCCCAAAGTCCTGATTTGTTAAAAGATATTGATCCATCTCGCATTGCGGATGCTCAAAAAGCGTCAGGACAAGCTCTGAGCAACTATCGGAAAATGCTTCAAGCAGACCGATTCAGCTGGTCAGTCATTGCTGCTCCTTCTCATGATTGGGCTGCGAAGATGTTCCCTGAATTGCCGCGTGAAGAGCAAGTCCCAGCACTTTGGGAAGCTATTTTCAAAGCGGTCCGTGCAGATGTCGCTGATCCGGTCAAAGCATGGAAAGAACTTGACGCAACACTGAATGACAAAGCAGATCATTTGAATGAAAAAGCGTATAGTAAGCTTCATTACAAAGCACCTGGAACAGATCTCACAATTGAGTTGCCTAAAGGGCATATTTGGTGTGGCGGCGGTAGCGTGAATGTAGACGGAAATCCTTTCATGGCGAACATGCCGACTGAAGAAGTGTTCACGGTCCCACATATGGCAGGTGTAAACGGCTATGTTAAAAACACGAAACCGTTAAGTTACGGTGGCAATATCATTGACGATTTCACATTAACATTTACGGATGGCAAAATTACGGATGTTTCAGCCGGTCAAGGTGCAGAAGTACTTCAACGTCTTATTGACACGGACGAAGGTGCAAAACGACTTGGAGAAGTTGCCCTCGTCCCTCACGCCTCACCGATTTCAGAATCAGGTCTACTATTTTACAACACATTGTTTGATGAAAATGCGTCTAATCACCTCGCAATCGGAAGCGCATACTCGTTCTGTTTAGAAGGTGGAAAAACGATGTCTTCCAACGAACTTGAAGAACATGGTCTCAATCAGAGTATTACGCATGTCGACTTCATGATTGGTTCAGCTGAAATGGATATTGATGGAATCTTAGAAGACGGAACAGTAGAACCGGTCTTCCGCAACGGGAACTGGGCATTCTGATTTCAGTCACAATTTACGAAAACATATTGAACAAGCCTTTTAATTTTACAAAACTATAGTATAATGGTTGTATAATAATCATTTATTGTAGAGAGGAGTCTTATAATGGGCTTAATGTTCACTACAGTCATAGGATATTCAATTGTCCTTGGCCTCGCTGCTTTATTTACAATGCACTATCTTGGCAAGGCGCTTGATTCTTCGGATGCAGAAAGAATCGATCCAAAGCCGGAAGTAAAATAAAATACCAGCTTCACCAAAAGAGTTGCCACTTGGCAGCTCTTTTATTTATATTGTAAACTTATCTCATTACAAATAGATGGAGGGACTTCCTATGACAATATTATCCGAAATCATTGAATTCAATAAAACATTTGTTGAAGAAAAAGAATATGAGAAATATGCAACGACGAAATTCCCTGACAAACGAATTGTTATTTTAACTTGTATGGATACAAGATTGACGGAGTTATTGCCTAAAGCGATGAACTTGCGTAATGGCGATGCGAAGATTATTAAAAGTGCCGGAGCAATTGTTGCTCACCCGTTTGGCGGGATTATGCGTAGCATCTTAATTGCTGTGTATGAATTACGCGCAGATGAAGTATATATTATTGGCCATCATGACTGTGGCATGAGCTCCATTGATACGAAAAAGACATTCGGCAGTATGATTGATCGTGGTGTAGACGAAAGCATCTTCTCTACCTTAAAGTACTCTGGTGTCGACTTGGAAGATTGGTTACGCGGTTTTAACGATGTAACAGAAAGCGTAAAAAGCAGCGTAAACCAAGTGCGCAATCACCCGTTAATGGACAAGAAAGTTCCAGTTCACGGTCTTGTTGTTCATCCTGCTACAGGTCAATTGGAGACAATTGTAAACGGGTACGAAGCAAACGAAGACAATTGACTACAAATTTCCCGGGAAATAGACAAAAACCGATTCCTCTAATTGAAGAATCGGTTTTTTATTAATGCAAAGTATTTCCGCCAAGCGGCCTTACCCTTTCAAAAATCTTCCGCTATCATCGCATACATATAATGATCTTCCCATACACCATTGATGTAGAGTAATTGCCGTAGAAGGCCTTCACGGACAAATTCGGCATTTTCCAGTACTTTAACCGACCCTATGTTTCGAGGAGAAACAAAAGCTTCCACACGATGTAAGGACACTGTTTCAAAAGCAAAACGGGTAATGATCCGGACCGCTTCCGTTGCAATTCCTCTTCCTGTCTCCCGTTCGTCAATCGAATACCCGATAAAACCGCTCGAAAAGGGAAGTCTCTTAATGCTGTATAGCGAGATATGACCAATTAGCCTACTCGTCTCCGCGTCGAATATACCGAAGTTATATTCCCGTCGATTCCTCATTTGATAAAGGGATTCCCTAATTTTATCCCTCTGAACTGAAACAGTATAATAACTCGCTTCGTGTCGCGGCTCAAATACTGTCCAATACGCTTTGTTCGCTATGAGGAGATCAGTAAAAGCCCTCGCATCTTCTTCTGTTAATATTCGCAAATAACAAGTGTGCCCTTCAAGCAAAATCAACGCTTCTTCACCTTTCTTTGGAAGCTATTTTCAAAAACTCCTCTACATCTTTTACACATAACGCGACTCCCTTCGCCCAGAAGTCTTCTTTCGTAATGTCTTCTCCTAAATGTTTCATCGCAAGATCCTCAACGGACATGACAGCTGTATCTCGAAGTAGATCGATATACTTCTTCTCAAATCCTTCCCCTTCAGTTAACGCTTTCGCATAAATGCTCAAAGAGAACAAATAACCGAACGTGTATGGGAAATTGTAAAACGGTGTTCCGGTAATATAAAAGTGCAGTTTGGAAGCCCAGAAATGAGGGTGGACCACGTCAAGCGCATCACCGTACGCTTCCTTTTGAGCTTCTTCAGTCAGCTCATTCAGCCGTGCAGCCGATACGACTCCTTCTTTTCGTTCCTCATAAAATCTTGTCTCAAATAAAAAGCGCGCATGTATATTCATAAAGAATGTAGCACTTCTTTTAATTTTATCCTCCAATAACGCAAGTTTTTCATCTTCTGTTTGCGCAGATTTAAGCGCGGCATCCGCCACAATCATTTCTGCAAAAGTCGAAGCCGTTTCAGCAACCCCCATTGCATATTGACGATTCAAATAATGGACTGGGCGCAATGCATAGGAGTGAAATGCATGACCGAGTTCATGTGCAAGTGTTGCGACGTTAGACATGGAACCACTGTATGTCATGAAGATCCTTGATTGCTGTGAAGCTGGCATACCGGTACAAAAGCCGCCTGGCCGTTTGTTTGGACGGTCTTCCGCCTCAATCCATCCTTCTTCAAACGCTTGTCTAGAAAATGCTTCGAGTTCAGGTCCAAACTTTCCGAAATGCGCTAATATGAAGGCAGCACCTTCCTGGTAGGACATTTTTGTCGTTTGAGAAGTGATCGGAGCATTTAAATCATACCAATTCATCTTTTCAGCGCCAATCATTTTCGCTTTTGTAGTTAAGTAATCGATGAATGGTTGTTTATTCGCTTGAATCGCTCCCCACATCGCGTCAAGCGTTTCTTGGCTCATTCGATTGCGCATGAGCGGTTCTTGTAGGACAGAATCCCATCCACGCTTGTTGTATACGGCTAAACGGAATCCTGCGAGGTGATTAAGAGCTGAAGCAAAGAAGTCTTCTTTTTCTTTCCATGCAGCTTCAAGTTTCTCGAATACTTCTTTCCGGACAGCAGCATCTGGATGAGACGCCAAGTTGTTAGCCTGTCCTACAGATAATTTCTTCGTCATACCATCAACAGTCATTTCAATTTCCATATCACCAACAAGTTGGTTATATAGCTGTCCCCATGCTTGGTAACCATCTACACTCAATGATGTAATAAGGCTCTCTTCAGCTTCAGAAAGTTGAAGTTGAACATTTTCCCGCCATTCATTTAAAACAAAAGTAAATTGGGAGAGCTCTTTCGTTTCCAACAACGCTCCCCATACATCTTCTTCCGTTTTTGCGATCGTTTGTTCAACCTTTAGTCGAACCGTCGAAAACCGAGCTTGGATTGTACTCACATCTGATTGAAGCAATAACGCTTGCTTGTCTTTTGTATTTGCTGCAACAAAACAGCCAATCACTGCAGATGCTTCTCTAAGATTAAGCGCTGTCGCTGTTATGCTTTCTAGTAAGTCATGTACTTCTTTTGCATCTTCTACTTTCGTTGGTACAGAAAATGCCTCAATACGGTTTTCAAGTGCGACAATTTGCGTTTTCACCTTTTCCAAATGTTCGTTTAGCTCAGGTGAATGGCTTCCCCCTTTAAAAAACACATCTAAATCCCATACTTCACTGTACAGTTTTGTCGTCATGTTCATCCCCCTCGTTGTTTGGAAAATTGCTATAAAAACCTGTATTAATTATAGCACGAATTTTCGGTATACGAAATATTTGATTTGTGACGGAAACTTCATACTTTCATTCGCATGTAGGGCTTTTCCTATGTATACTGTTCATGGGAGGATTTTATTATGTCTAGAATGATCTTGATGGCTCTTTCACTTCTGACGGTCATCGTTACGAATATAGCCGCTAGTTTTTTCACCCTCAATCATCAAACAACCGTTGAAATTGTTAACCGTTTGCCTGTGCTCTTTAATCCTGCAAATTATGTTTTTATTATATGGATTGTCATCTTCATTTTGTTGTTCATGTGGATAGTAAATTTCAATAAGATCACCGAGCAAATGAGCAACAAACATAAAAATCGAATCACTTTCCTGTTCGTAGTGAGCTGTGCGTTAAATACAATTTGGCTGTTCCTATGGCATTACAGCTTGTTCAACTGGGCAGTTATAACTGAACTCGCTCTTCTCGGTGTCGTACTTACCTATTATTTTACGTTTCCGAAGAAAGAAAATCGTTTGTATGGAAGAGTACCTTTTAGTATCCTTACGGGCTGGGTATTCATCTCCTCCATTTCTAACATCAGTTACACACTCATGTATCATGAATGGGAAGGTTTCGGTCTAAGCGATCCTTTATGGACAGTCTTTTACTTAACGATTTCCACTGCGTTCGCTTTACATTTTATGTACCATCACCGGGATTATGTGATGAATCTTGTTTTTGTTTGGACATTCATTGGCATTGCGATTCGAAACGGGATTGAAGAGTTGTTCATTACTTCTGCTGCACTCTTTTTGACTGCAGTCATCATTACATGCATGTTTCTTTTTTCAGGCAAAGGTGTACAAAAAAAATAGAGCAAAGTGCACACTACATGCACTTGCTCTATTTTAATTTCTTTGAATCAACCGTGGGGCGGATGTGAATAACAACACTGCTACAATTGCACATAACACTATGGAAGGAATCATATAAGAAGCATTGTATCCTAAAGAGTACAACCAAGCCGGTTGGTCACCTGCAAATTCCGCGAAGAACACCATTCCACCGATAAAATGTGCTAAAAAGCGCAATGATCCACCTAAAACGCTTCCTACAATAATGGCCGTTGCCATGGAACCTTTTTTACCTTCCGCTTTACTTTTCAGAAGCCATCTAAGTGTTACTGCCGCCAAACCGACAACCGTATACGCGATGAAATAATCCAACGCACCTTGTACAGGGTGAATAATGTAACCGCCGATGACTGCTTGGAGTAAACCGGAAATCAATCCCGTTAATAAACCTCCACTAAGGCCCCAACGGAATGCCATTAAGATAATTGGCAGCATCGATAAGGTGACGGAACCACCTTGAGGCATTTTAAATACTGTTAAGTTATCCAAAACAAATGACATTGCCCCTAATATTGCTACTTCCAATAAAAACTGCAAACGACTACGATCCAATTCGAATTCCTCCTCTTTTGTTTTCGGAGGGATACGGAAGAAAAGTCAACGTGTCAACAAAGACGTATGACCAGATTCTGTATTATACTTTACATAAAGCTCATCACTCACTAAACTTATGTAACAAAAAACGACATCCCGGATAGAACCGAGACATCGTATCGTATATGTCAGTTTCCATCCACATCCCTACGCAAGTATGAACTTACAGGTTCGAAGGGTCAGGACATCCGTCCAATCTCAGCCAAGTCGGCACCCCTTGTGGTCGTGTAATTCAATTGTCGTTACCATTGTATATGGTACAGTACATATAAGCAAGATGATTTTAAAAACTTCTTCTATTTATCAGGAGGTACACATGTCGAATAACAAAATCTTATCAGCCTTATGCTATTTCAGTATTTTCTTTTCCCCTCTTCTACTGCCCGCAATTGTCTTCTTCATTACGGACGATGCGGAAGTGAAAGGTCATGCAAAACGATCGCTCATTTCACATCTCGCACCTGTTGTATTGCTCATTGCAGGTTTTATATTGTTTACTTTTTCAATGGTTTCCTATGAGTCTCGATTAACGACGATGATGAATGGACAATTTGATTTCTGGGGGCTAGCCCCATTCTTATTCATGCTCATCTATGGCTTATTATTTTTAGTTGTTGTTATCTGGAATGTGTACCAAGGGGTTAAAGTGCTAAAATGACCGATAGTATTTTCAGCAAGCCCGCACCCCTCTTCACGAATGGAATTATGATATAGTAAAATGGAAAAGTACGTTTTGAGAAGGGACCTGTAAATAATGATTGTTAAAACAAATGAAGAAATTGAAGCGTTGAAAAAAATCGGACGAATGGTCGCTGAAATTCGCGAAGCGATGAAAGAAGCGGCCGTCCCTGGAATTTCAACAAAAGAACTTGACGAACTCGGTGGACGTCTATTTGCTGAGCGTGGTGCCGTTTCTGCCCCAATCGACCAATATGATTTCCCTGGCTATACATGTATTAGTGTCAACCATGAGGTAGCACACGGCATTCCAGGATCAACCGTTCTACAAGACGGAGATCTTGTCAATATTGATGTGTCTGGTTCATATGAAGGATTCTTTGCGGACACAGGCATTTCATTCGTCGTCGGTACACCTGACGAGAAAAAGCAAAAACTTTGTGACGTTGCCAAATTGGCATTTGATCGTGCAATGACAAAAGTGAAAGCCGGTTCAAAATTGAACCAGATCGGGAAAGCAGTCGAACGCGAAGCGAAAGAACACGGATTGGCAGTCATCCGGAATTTGACGGGTCACGGAATCGGTACTTCATTGCACGAAGAACCACAGCACATCCTCAACTATTATGACGCTTGGGATAAAACATTAATGGTCGATGGTATGGTATTGGCAGTAGAACCATTCGTATCCGAAAAAGCGGAAAACATTGTTGAACTAGGCGATGGATGGACATTTGTCACACCGGATAAATCCCTTGTCGCCCAAATTGAACATACGATTATCGTAACAAAAGACAAACCAATTATCTTGACACAACTGTAAAGAATTACAAAAGGCAATGCGTTCAGTAAAGACTGAAGCACATTGCCTTTTTCTTATTTCTTTTTTGGTTGGCTCTTCTTTGCATCTTTCTTATTCGAATCTTTTTGGCCGCTGACTGTCTTTGAATTTCCTTCGGTCAATTTACCTTTAAACCACACTTTTTGTACAGGTTTGAATGGCTTTGCCAATTTCTTATAAGTCCGTTCTTCATGATAGGATAATAAGGTGAGTACTTCGCCATCTTCTCCCGCTCTTCCCGTTCTACCTGATCTGTGTACATATTGTTCTGTCGTATGCGGCACATCAACATGGATGACGTGTGTCAATCCTTGGATATCCAATCCTCTAGCCGCGAGATCAGTGGCGATTAGGATTCGGATTTCTCCTTTCCGGAAGTCCTCCAACGTTTGCTGGCGTTCAAATTTTGTCATGGATGAATACAAAACAGCAATTGGCGCGTTATTGTACTGCAATTTCATTTCCTTCATACGTAGTTGGTCGACATTGTTCATGAATGCGAGCGCTCGAATAGCTGGCAAATGCGACAAGCCGCGGAGAAGGTCTGTCTTATCTCTCGCTTCTGTCTTTACGAATGAATGCACCACTTTGCCTGAAGATGGCATATCTTCAAGTGATACTTTTAAACGGATCGGGTTGTCCATCATCTGTTGGGCAACTCGTTCGATTTCGTCCGTAATCGTTGCAGAAACAACGACAACTTGACGATCTTCATGTGCCCCGTCGATTAAATTTTTCACAATGACACGGTACTCTCGTGCTAGTAGTTGATCGCCTTCATCTAGTACGATATAGCGAATATCGTGCAATTTTAGGCGTTTCGCTTTGACAAGTTCCACTAAGCGGCCAGGTGTACCGACAACGATTGTCGGTTTTTTCTTTAACTTTTCGATCTGACGTTGCATATTCGCTCCACCAATCAGCTGGGTAACTGTAATGTCAGTCCCTTCCACCCACTCGCGTATGACATTCACAATTTGCATGGATAACTCTTGAGATGGCGCCATGATTAGTGCTTGCGTTTGCTGTTTCTTCCCATCTACTCGTTGTAAAATCGGTAGGACATACGCTAACGTTTTTCCTGTTCCTGTAGGAGATTCCGCTACAACATCTTTGCCAGAAAGCATTTCAGGTATCATTTGTGCTTGAATTGGTGTTTCGCTATCAAATTTCCATTTATCTTTTAGTACATCGTCCATTTTATCCAAGAAGGACATATACATCCCTACTTTCCATTATTCCTTATTTAATAATGGACTGGTTTCTATTTCATTTCAACTATTTTCATCAATAAGGCTTACGTCTTGCACGAGTTGCTTGTTCAAAAGCGTATGCATAGCCGATTAATGCTGGTTCTGAAAAGGCTTTTCCACAAAACGTGATTCCAAACGGTTCACCGTCAATTGTAAAATCAGCCGGCACTGTAATTGCCGGATATCCCGCTGCTGCACTGAAACTGCATCCATGATCTTGCGGGAAAACGAGTGCGTCAATTCGTTGCTCCTTAAAAGCACGATTGAGCGCCACCTCGCCAGCTAAGTGCCTATTTCGTAATAATGCTTCAATATACTCCGGTTCCGTTAGTGTTCCACTTGTCCGTTCCACTTTTTCCAATAACACTTGTCCATATTTGAGCGTTTCTTCTGGGTGCTCTTTATTGAACTCGATAAGATCACCTAGATGACGGATTGGATTTGTCGGTGATGAAGTGCCCAAGTATTCATTAAGAGCAGCTTTGAATTCGTACAGCAAGACATTATACCCTAAATCATCTTCCATCGTACCGAGCTCTATATCGTCCACTATTTCTGCACCGAGCTTCTGGATTGCCCTTAACGCTTCACGAAATTGCGCTTCCCGTTCACTCGAAATCTCTCGAGTAAAGATTGAACGTGCGACCCCAATCCTTTTCCCGATTAGAGCATCTTTATCCAATCGCGCTAACCAATCAATTCCTACAAACCGAGTTGCACTTTTGGTAACCGAATCCGCCTCATCTTGCCCAATCATCAAGCTGAAAGTGATTGTTGCGTCTTCCACTGTTCTCGCAAGTGGTCCGGGCGTATCTTGTGTAATGGATAAAGGTATAATCCCTGTTCTACTAATCGCTCCAACAGTCGGCTTTATACCCACTAAGGAATTCTGAACAGCAGGATTGATGATCGATCCTGTCGTCTCCGTGCCGATAGAAACAGCGGTCAAATTTGCTGCCACAGCTGCCGCCGCTCCCGAGCTTGAACCGCCAACATCAAATAAACCGTATGGGTTATTCACCTGTCCTCCACGTGAGCTCCAACCGTTTTTCATCTTATCAGACATGAAATTTGCCCACTCAGTCATATTACTTTTTCCAAGAATGACAGCTCCTGCTTCACGTAACTTTTGAACGAGGAACGCATCCTGCTGTGCATAATGGTGTTGCAAGGCAATTGAACCACAACTCGTGTGCATGCAATCCGCTGTATCCATATTATCTTTTAAAAGCACAGGAATACCGTGCAACAGTGAGCGCACTTTCCCATTTCGACGTTCTTCATCCAAACCTTTCGCAATTTGGAGCGCATGCGGATTCACTTCAAGAACTGCATGGATATTTGGGTCTTTTTCTGCGATTGCCGCGAGATACATCATGACCAAATCTTCAGCACAAAGTTCGCCAGCATCCATTTTGTGTTGCATGTCTCGTATCGTCGCTTCTTCTAGCCATTCTTTTTGAAGTGCTTTCAAATAATCGTTCAATCGAATCCCCCCAGATGCATTTGTCCTGTCGTATATGTTGTAAACTGTTTCATTAATTCATAATAGGAAAGCTCATATAATTGTTTGCCATGGATTTTATAGATGCCGTCATTGACAAGTTGTTCAATAATCTTATTTCGTTTGTCATCCAATTGAGGATACTCTACTTTTCTCATGTTGTTTTCCTCCTATATCTTCCCCCTATCTATTCCACTTTACGAAGCTCCATAAACACTTTCATACGAGGAAGTAATTGTTGAAAAACTGCCTATTTTGCAACTCAGTTTCCGAACATAAAAAAGATGAGAACCCGTTAACAATTAACGAATTCCCATCTATAGTCGCGACGAACTTCCCTATCCTCACCAATTATTATTTTTATATTTTCGATAATAATTCACTTGTCGCATGAAGAGGTATAGTTTACGTTTCAAATGCTCGTCCCTCTTATAAAAGAGTGGATTTGCATACTTACCTGCCCGTAACAATTGCTTGATTTCTTGACGGATTTTTTCATTTCCTACGAATTTCTTTAAGACGATTTTCGGAACAACAGTAAAGAGGAACTTCTCGTCAAGCAAAGTCAATGGCTTTTCCACTTTATAGATAAGATCGTCAACAAAATTCTTCGCCATATTGTGTCCGCAAGATGTAATGTAATAACTTGAGCGACCTTGACGGATGTTCACTTCAAATACTTTAAACTTCCCGTCACGATGATCATATTTCAAATCAAAGTTCGCATACCCCACATAATTTAACGCTTCTAAAAACCCTTTGAGCTTTAACATCATCTCTTCGTTGTAGCGCGTAATGACAGCTGTATAATTACCGATTGCCGTCACGGTATGCTCCTGCAAAACGACTTGACCAAAAGTAATTAACTCGGTATTCCCTTTACTATTCACGTAAAATACTGAATCCCACATGTATGTATCGTCACCAGGAATGAAGTCTTGAATGATTAAGTCATCCGTGTAACCACTTCTCTTAATCGTCTCGATAACAGAATTGATTTCTTCATATGAATCGACTTTGTACACCTTTTGCATGCCTTCAAATGGGTGTTTGTAATACTGAACTCCATTACTCGGCTTAATAATGACGGGAAACCTCACTTCATCAGCGAACGGTTCCGTAGACAAGCAAGAATAAAAGTACGTTGCCGGTGTATCAATTCCGTGTTCTGCACATAATTCATAAAAATTCTTTTTCACGAGCAAGTTGTTCATTAACGGCTCATCAATATAATTGAACACAAAATCCTCTTGTAACGCTTCACGGTTTTCAATGATCAACCGTACATACAAGTCGTTCGTACCGACTAACAGCAACTGCTTATCAGGGGTTTTATACTTTTTAGCCACTTCTTTCAGGAAACTTGCAAACACATCACGCTCGCCTAACTTTGCATTCAGTTCAATCGCTCCAGGGATTGTGCTCAATGTTGTAAACGAAAGCGGTTCTTTTCCAACAAGTATCGGGTTGATGCCATATGCTTCATGAAAAGATATGGCCATATTGTATGCATTAATATCTGTTCCGACGATAATCGGGATGAATGGGTGATTTTCCATGATTTCCTCCAAAACCTTTTCTCATACTTAGTGTAGAGTTCCTGTTTTTCGATGTCAATAAACCTGATGTACCGTTCAATTTCAGCAGCGCAATGAATGCTCAAACACCCTAGTGCGCATATCACTCTTGCACAAGATAAATCGGGTCATTGGTTGGCCAATTTGAGAAATCCGTAATGACGCCATCCACACCATATTTATGGGCTTTAGCTAAAAGCCTTTTGTCCTTTTTGGACCATACGAGCACTTTTCCACCTTGGGCATGGATTTTATCAACCATTCTTTTGTTTATAAATGAAACATTAAAATTGATAAATGTTGCAAATGAGGTAAGGTCCTCAATACTTTTTGCAGACAAAAATGAATCCGTCGGACGAATCAATACACCCACTTGCAAGTCCGGCAACAGCTCATGCATTTTTCTCATCGATTCAACATCAAAAGATTGAAGTATAATCGAGCTGACATCTTCATATCCCAACAGTAACGTGGCGACTTTCTCTTCTATACCTGGATATGCCTGCGGATTTTTCAATTCAATTAATAAACCGACTTGATGGTAAAATTCCTCTAACAATTCATCTAGCGTCATAATTGACTCGCCAGCAAACTCTTTACTATATGTACTCCCAACATCTAATTGACGTAATTCAGCCAATGTAAAATCACTTATGTAACCGCTTGCATTTGTCGTACGATCAACCCGATCATCATGCATGATAACCAGTTCACCATCTTTCGATAAATGAACATCACACTCTAAAAAGTCTGCCTGAAGTTCGACACCTTTTGCAAAAGCGGCACGTGTATTTTCTGGCGCGACACTCGAAGCGCCTCGATGTGCAAAGCTCAGCATATCTGGCATATGGACCTTTTTATCTTGCTGATTATAACCCGTGAGAAACAAAAGGCATGAACCGACCATTACGATAACCAAGACAGCATATTTCCTCATATACATCCCCTCAATTCCCCAATTCCTGTATAAAATCCGAATTATCTATAAATTATTTTAACACAGAAACATAGTCTTGAATACCCTCTACTTATCTATATGCAATTTGTCATAAAGATATTTCCGCATATTCCTTAATAAATAGTATTTTATTATATTTTTTAAACTACTCACTTTCAACTAACTTATCGGAAAGTTGATTAAATCTACATTCTACGAAATAAAGTTGTATGCGCTTTCACGAAAAAACATTATACAAATCATCAAAATACTATTTACAAATCATTTTTACGCGTGATATATTGTATATCAATTCAGAGGAAGCTAGTGAAAGAGCACCTTTCCACCGCTTTTTATCTGAAAATTATTTGTTTTTATAGAATTAGGAGGTTATCATATGTTAAGCAACCCTATCATTGCTACGACATTATTATTCGCACTCATCGCACTTGGGGAATGGCTTTCTATCCTATCCAAAGCAAGGATCCCAATGCTTCTTACAGCAATGGTCGGCTTCCTAGTTCTCGTCTGGACTGGAATTTTCCCAAACGATATTCTCGATAAATCGCAATTCCCCGCTTTAGGAGCAATCCTCATCGGGCCAGCTATTTTACACATGGGGACCATGATTCCATTTTCGTTGTTAAAAAGCCAAATAAAAGCCGTAATGATTGCATTAGGTGGCGTCATTTTTGCAGGAGTGCTCATTTTACTCATTGTTCCTCTCATCTTCGATTATCCAACTGCTGTAGCAGGTGTTGGTCCAATCAGCGGTGGAATTATCGCTTTGATCATCACTTCCGATAAATTGACTGAACTTGGAATGACAAGTTTAATTGTAATTCCTGCACTCATCGTTGCCTTTCAAGGCGTAATGGGCATGCCGTTAGCGTTGAATTTTATGCGCAAATACGCACTTGTCATGCAAAAAGGTATGGATAACGGAAGCTTTACTCCTAGTCAGACAGATGCAGACGAACAAGATGCAGAGAAAAAAGACTCTACAAAGAAAAAAATCAAATCAACCACGACACTTAAACTGTTTTATGTATTTCTAGGAGCTTCCATTGGCGTTGCACTTGGCACTGTAACACCCATTCACTATAGTTTGTGGTGTCTCGCAATTGGGATTATTGGATTAAAAGTAGGTTTGTTAGAACCAAAAATGTTGGAAAAAGCGAATTCATTCACCATTACAATGATTGGGATCGTATTCGTCGTCATCGGAACAATGGGCGGCGTCACACCTTCTCAAGTACTTAGTAATTTACCAAGCATTTTGCTTATCCTTGTTATTGGAACTGTTGGTATGGTCATCGGAGGATATGTCATGTCAAAACTGATGAAATGGCATCCATACAAAGGAATTCCTGTTGCGTTAACTGCACTATTCGGTTTTCCAGGGGATTATATCCTTTGCGAAGAAGTGAGTAGAAGCATCGCTCGGAACGAAGAAGAAGAAAAAATCATTTTTAATGAATTACTAGCTCCGATGTTAATTGGTGGGTTTACAACGGTGACTGTTGCCTCTGTTGTCATTGCAGGGCTATTGATTCAAACGCTATAATGGAGGGATATGTATGAAACAAACAATTATTCGAAACGGATTACTCATTGACGGCAATGGGGGTGAGCCTAAACAACATCACATAGTGGTTATTGAGGGCAATACAATCCGATACGTTGGTGAAGAGGCGTCGTTTCAAGCGACGGGTGAAGAGGTTATCATTGATGCGCAAGGAGGAGCAATTCTTCCAGGGTTCATCGACACACACGTTCATATGATGATGGAATTTTCACCGATTGCAGAACGGTTAGCGACCCCTTTCTCGTACATGTATTACAAAGCTGCACAGTACTTGAAAGCAACTTTAGATGCAGGCGTAACCTCTGTTCGCGATGCACTCGGTACGGATTTAGGCGTGAAAAAAGCAGTTGATGACGGTTTGATTCCTGGACCGCGATTACAACTAAGCATTAACGCACTCACCATTACCGGTGGACATGGAGACGGCTACACAGTTTCCGGGAATACGTTAGATATTTTACCTTCCAATTATCCAGGAATGCCACACGGTCTTTGCGACGGAGTGGAAGAAGTGCGGAAAAAGACACGCGAAATGCTCCGTGCAGGTGCAGAAGTCATTAAAGTCCATGCAACAGGCGGTGTGTTAAGCGCAACAGATCATCCAGAATTCACGCAATTCTCTTTGGAGGAATTAAAAGTCATCGTAGAAGAGGGCCAGTTTAGAAAAGGCGTGAAAGTAATGGCGCATGCACAAGGTGCGGAAGGCATTAAAAATGCGGTCCGAGCTGGCGTGCATTCCATCGAACATGGAATTTTCATTGACGATGAAGCGATTGAATTGATGTTGGAAAACGGAACATTCCTTGTCCCTACATTACTTGCACCCGTTGCGGTGTTAGAAACAGCAGCACAAACCGGCATGCCAGATACAGCTGTTCAAAAGTCTAAAGAAGTCATTCAGCATCATGTAGAAAGCTTTAGAAAAGCGTATAATGCGGGTGTTAAAATTGCGATGGGTACCGATGCTGGTGTGATGAAACATGGAACAAACCTACGGGAACTTGGCTTAATGGTCGATGCAGGCATGACACCAATGGATGCGATTATTACTTCGACAAAAAGCGCTGCGGAGTGCTTAGGTTGGGAACAGCAAGTCGGAACACTTGTAACAGGTAAATTAGCTGACATCATTGTTGTAAAAGGCAATCCACTTGAAGATATCCACTCTTTAAGTAGTAACGATTCGATTCAACTTGTCATGAAGGACGGCAAAGTAGAAAAAAGTTTATTATAAAAAATGGCCATTAAGGAGAGGTTCCTTAGTGGCCATTTTTTTAAACTTGGATTTGCAAAGCTTGTTGCAAAGAACTGTACGTTTGAATAGCGGTAAAATCCAATCCTAACTGGACACTCGTTTGAGCAATTTCAGGACGAATTCCTGTCAATGTCGATTCAATTCCAAGCAAGTCAACAATTTGCGTCAATTGATAAATGTGGTTTGCAACCATCGTATCAATTAATGTAACACCTGACAAATCAATATATAAGTGCTCGACATCCAATTCAACACATTTACGAGGTACATAATCCAAAATTGATTGTACCCGGGTCGTATCCACGTCACCAATAATTGGTAACACACCAATTCTGTTCGTTAACTTGATAACCGGGGCATTCAATTCTTCAATCAAACTTTGCTGCGCAGTCAGCCTTGTATGCATGAGCTCATCGTATTTATTTGAAAATTCAATCATCAATTCATCAAATGCAAGATTGATTGCGTTGCTCCAATACATAATATCTGAGCGAAGGATCTGTTCACCTTCTCGATCGACAAATTCATTCACATAATTCCAAAAGATATGGCGGACTTTACTCAGCGCTTCCTGCACTTCGTAAATAGGCGTCCGACTGATGACTCTACTATGCGCAACATGAATCGCCCAACTTTTCTTGTTTTCATCAAATGTTTCTCGACTCGTCAACAAGCTGCTTGCAATCGTAATATTCGTCCATTTGTTTTGTTCCCGCAGCATCTTTTCGGTTTCGTCACCAGCATCTTTTGAATAGATCGACCCTTTAATTGGCTTGCGCGCGGCTAACCACTCATCCGTTATTCCATTGATGTGCGCATGTAAAAAATCAAACAATTTCTGTGTGTTTTCTGACACCAAATCCCCTCCTCCGTACTACCACAAACATCGTTATTTTGTATTGTACCATATAAAAAGGATAAAAACGGATATCCCATGTTGGAATATCCGTTCAATCTCGATTAATTCAGGACTTTAATTTTCACTTTTTTTACGCCCCACTCCATTGCACTTTCATACGATGGAATAAAAACATCAATTTTATTTCCTTTGATTGCGCCACCTACATCACCTGCAATTGCTTCTCCATAGCCCTCAACCCACACTTTCGTACCTAAAGGAATGATGGATGGATCGACGGCAATTACTTTCTGATTTGGATTAGAGCGTAAATCTATGCCAGTGGCTGTGGTCCCCGAACATCCCGTGCAATATGCAGTATAAGCGGTCGCAGTAACGGTCATTTCTTTCCCTTCAGTAGCAGGTGGATTCGCAGCAACTTGTTTAGCAACAGGTTGCTTTTGGACAGGTTTAGGAACAGTAGAAGCAACCGTCACCGCCTTCTTCTCTGGCACCTTGAGGTTATCCTCTACGCCTTCATCGGAAATGACAAGTTCATCTCCCGGATGTATTAATTCACTCGTCAATCCATTCATACTCATTAACGTTTCTAATGGAATGCCATGATTCAAGGCAATCCGATACAGATTATCCCCATTCTCCACAACATATGTGATTGGTTCCGGCTTGAGCAGTTCCAACGGTGGATAAAGATGAGGCATCGTTCCAATCATTTCCTTATCAAACGGAACCTCTTTTATAACAGTATTCTCTACATATTCTTCTATCGGGGATAGTTGTTCAAAAATCACTTCCATCATACTTCTCTCTGAATCATCCATGTCAATAACTGCGGCATGTGTACTCATACTATATGAGAACAACAAAACTGCTGTAGCGATTAGTAACTTCCTTTTCATAAACAAGTATTGCTCCTCTCTTACAATTTCTCACAGTATTGTCCAAAAACTTTCAAAATCAAACATCAACTACACAAAAAGAGACAGATCTTTCGAAAACAACTGGCAATCTGTCAGTGTAAGAGAGTCAATTGAGGTTTACATTGCACAAGAAAGGGCAAAGTAGTAAAAACGATGAACCGAGGTGCATTTGTAATGAAAATTGGAAAGTTGATAAAAACAGCCATTAAATGGGCACCTGTTGTTTATCCATTTGTGCGCAAATTCATGTCAAAAAAGAATCAATCGAGACTCCCACTTAGCAAACGCTCATAACGCAAAAGTTAGGACACACTTCAAAAAGCATGAAGGACATTTCACCTTCATGCTTTTTATATCGTTGGATTCTGTATGGCTTGGCATCTTCGCATAAGATTTTACACATATGTGAATACTAGTTATGACGAATAGGGAGGTCATGCAAATGAGCGCGGATGGTAACCGCAATGATGTGAAAGACTCAACGTACAATAAACTGTTGTATTTGGAACATCCCGAGAAAATCGCTTCTAATCGAATGAGTTTATTTGATATGCATGAAGATATGCAAACTGTCGATACAATTCATTTGGATAATATGAAGGAAGATTTACGGAAAGAGCGTATCCACAAAAACCCGCGTCCCTGACAGTCAATTAAAAGCCGGCATATGCCGGCTTTTTTCATATTGGGCAAATTTCGTATACCCTTCTCCCCAACTGCATTTCCAAAAAACTCATTCCATACTACTAAACACAAAAACATTAATATAAAAATAACCAACTACATTTTGCTAACATAGGTGTTTTTAACTATTTCTTAAAAAACGCAAAGGATACTCTGGATATCACGCTATAAAAAACACATGTAGAAACCTTATTGCATAAGCATTTAACGAACAATACAGCAATTCATCTTCTGCAAGAACATACAGCTAAACTCCTGCTAAAAATCATAACCCCTAGTAACATACTATCAATTTTGCAATAATACATAAATTCAATCTTTTATTAATGTTTTATATATGTATAATTAAAGCTAGACAACTAGACAAGCTACTTTAAACACCATCGAGAACCTGCGCAAATTTCAGGAGAGGAGAGAAGGTGTTTTTTCTATGTCAAAGGGGTGGGTTCTAAAAAAAAAGGGAGGAAGAAAATTGAAGAATCGCAGACGAATAAGGCTATTTAGTATTGTCGCTACATTTCTAATGGTATTTTCGTTGATGTCACCTGGATTTGCTGCTAGCACTTCAAAAGTGAATAAGCAAATACATCATGCAATGAAAGACTCAAATGCCATTGCACAAAACAAAGTAAGCGATCGACTCCTTCAAAGTTTTAAAGACGAAGAAATGGTTACGTTTCTCGTCAAATTCAAAGAACAAGCAGATTCAGAAAAAATTGCATCTGCAGCAAAAGAACAAGCAAGCAAACAAAAACTAACTGGCAAACAATCGGTCTTACTGACAAGATCTGCTGTCGTTTCTGAATTGAAAGCCACTTCATTGGAATCACAGCAAAATGTTTTGCAATTTCTTGAAGCAGAAGTTGAAGCAGGAAATGCAAAAGACCTTACATCTTACTATATCGTTAACGGTTTGGCAGTAACCGCAACGAAAGATATTGCTGAGAAGGTTGCAACTTTCGCAGAAGTTGAAAAAATACTTCCAAACGAAACACGTCAACTTTTCACAACGAAAACTGAAAATGCAACGACTCCTACTTCGGGCATCGCAAACGTAGAATGGAACGTTGAGCGAGTCAATGCACCACAAGTTTGGGGTATGGGCATTGATGGTTCTGGAACAGTTGTCGCAAGTATCGATACAGGGGTTCAATGGGATCACCCTGCACTTAAAGAAAAATATCGCGGGTATAATGCAGCAACAGGTGAAGTGAATCATGACTTCAACTGGTTCGACGCCACCGCAGGACGTTCGGCTGCGTATGACGATCATGGGCACGGAACGCATGTAACGGGCACAATGGTAGGTAGCGAGCCAAATGGTTCAAACCAAGTCGGAGTAGCTCCTGGTGCGAAATGGATTGCAGTAAAAGCATTTACAGCCAATGGTGGAACTGATACTGATCTATTAGCAGCAGCGCAATGGATCCTCGCTCCAACTGATGCAAATGGGAATGCGCGTGTCGATTTAGCACCTGACGTTGTTAACAACTCATGGGGTGGCGGCCGCGGTTTAGATGAGTGGTACCGTGACGTTGTGAGAAACTGGCGTGCAGCAGAAATATTCCCTGAATTCTCTGCAGGGAATACGACTTTATCCAACCCAGGCGGCCCAGGATCAGTTGCAAATCCAGCAAACTATCCTGAGTCTTTTGCTACAGGTGCAACAGACATTAATAATAAGGTAGGAGGCTTCTCGCTACGTGGTCCATCACCTTACGGGGAGATTAAACCGGATATTTCTGCTCCCGGCGTAAACATTCGTTCTTCTGTTCCGGGTGGCGGCTATGAAGGTGGATGGAATGGTACGTCGATGGCCGGGCCAGCTGTATCGGCAGTCGCAGCAATGCTTCGCCAAGTGAACGCGAATATTTCTGTTGATGAAATGGAGCAAGTATTACTAAATACTGCAACAGCGCTGACAGACAACGAATATCCGACTTCTCCAAACCATGGCTATGGTTACGGACTTGTCGATGCTTATGAAGCAGTTTCTTCTATTGTGACAGGACTTGGTACGTTAGAAGGACAAGTGACAATCCAAGGGGATGATAGCGAACCACCAACATTCGATCACACTGCCCCTGTTGAAACGTATGAAGGTATGGATTTACAGCTATCCATTCAAGTTGCAGATAATGTAAGCGTATCTTCAGTAATGATGCATTACTTGGATGGAAACGGTCAATGGGCTGCACTAGAGGCCGTTCGTTCTTCTGGTGATTATCTAGCTGGTCAATACAACGTTACAGTTCCGGGAGATAAAATCTCTGGCAGTGAATTTATCTACAAATGGACGATCAATGATTTTGGTAATAACGAAGTAACTAGCCCTGAGTATACTGTCCAAGTAAAAGCTGGTATTACAACTGGTTACTTTGAAGACTTCGAACAAACACCAAATGGCTGGGTATCTTTCGGAGACATGAACAGCTGGCAATGGGGCGTTCCGACTTCTGGACCTGGCAATGCTGCATCTGGAGAAAAAGTATACGCCACGAACCTCGCTGGGAATTACGATAGTCGAATGAATGCAACACTCGTAATGCCTCCAATCGACTTGCCTGAAGGAAATAGTTACCTTCAATTCAAACACTGGCATAACTTCGAACAATCTTCTTCCGGAAGAGCTTGGGATTATGGACATGTGTTCATTTCAACAGACATGGTCGAGTGGACGCAACTTCTTATGGTCCAAGGGGCTTCCAATGGATGGTTAGACGCTGAAGTAGATTTGTCAGCTTATAGTGGTCAACGTATTTACATCGGCTTCAATGCGTTTTCAGATGGTAGCGTTGTTCGTGAAGGCTGGTATATTGACGACGTTGCTTTAAGCGGCACTTCTCAAACTGGGAATGTTTCAATCCAGCCGATTAAGAACACTTTCGGCTCCCAAAGCGGATTAAGTGGTATGAAGAACAATAATAAACTAGGTGTTATTGTGGAGAAAGGGAAAGATGCGCTTGAAAAACCGATTGACCCTAAATCCATTAAGCCAGTACTCCCTAAAGATGACGTATTAACACCACCGACAAATGACGGGCATGTCGGTCCTGTACTTCTACCGCTAGGTGCTCAAGTGAGCATTTTAGAAACAAATCGTTCTGTCTATACGAATCCTGCAAACGGAAAGTATAAACTGACTCACGGTACAGGAACATTTACAGCGAAAGCTGAAGCATATGGTTATCAATCAGCAGAACAATCCGTCACAATCAATGCAGACGAGACGACAACTGCAAACTTCACGTTAGAAGAATTAGCGCAAGCTACACTAAGCGGCACAGTGACTGATCAATCAACAGGTGAACCGATTGCAGGTGCAACCCTTCTACTCATAGAAGACGCTAACATTACGCCTGTCGAAACGGATGCATCTGGTCAATACGCAATTACTGCTTACGAAGGAGATTACACGTTGAAAGTCGTAGCACGTGGATACCACGGTCAAGAAGCAGCAGTTTCGATCGGTGACCAATCCACATACGACTTTGCATTAGAACCTTTCTTCACATATCCTGGCGGTGAAATCGGGTACGATGATGGAACAGCTGAAAACGCACGAGCATTTTACGATGCTGGAAACGGCTGGGGTGTGAAAATGTCACTACCTGAAGGAAAAGATTCCGGAATCGTCTCTGAAGGAATTTTCCGTTTCTGGGATACAGAATGGCCAGTTCCTGGTGGTACTGCATTTACTGTAGAAGTTTGGGATGCAACGGGCGCAGATGGAACACCTGGCAAAAAGCTTGCTGGTCCAATTGATGCGCAAGCAAAACGAAATGGCGAGTGGACAGTTGTAGATTTAGCAGAACACAACATCGCAGTTAACGGCGATTTCTACATGGTCTATGTCCAGTCAGCGCCAAACCCTTACGCACCAGGCTTAGCGACAGATGAAAACGGACCGAACGCTGGTAGAAGTTATCAGTACGTCGGCGGTGCATGGGCTCCAGCTCCGACGAATGAAGGGAATTACATGATTCGAGCACGCGTCAACTACGAAGTGTTCGAACCAGTTATCACTTCCCCTCAGTCCGGAACAGTGACAAACAAACAAGCAATCACGATTGACGGCAAGGCAACTCCAACAACTACAATCACTTTGCAAAACAATGGCACCGAAGTCGATTCAGTTGTTGTTGGTGATGACGGCAAGTTTTCATTTAACACAACACTTACTGAAGGTGAAAATGAATTCACAGCTGTTTCTTCATTAGACGGTCGCGTCACAGGTACTTCAAGTCCGGTTACAGTCCTTCTGGACACACTGAAACCTGAATTGACAATCGACAGTCCTGCAAATGGCGAAAAAACAAATCGCGAAACAGTGACAGTCACCGGAAAAGTATCGGACGCAAATCTTGAATCCGTCACAGTTAACGGACAAAAGGCTGCCGTTACAAACGGCACGTATTCAAAACGAATTCTCCTTGAACAAGGGGTTAATGACATCAAAGTCGTAGCAAAAGACGCAGCTGGTAATAAAAAGACGCAAAAAGTCTCCATTACAGCGCACTACAACGCACCAGAAATTTCAAACCTAACACCTGCTGAAGATGTTCATTTAGTCACTGGTAAGTCCGTAAAAATCGAATTTACAAGTGATGAAGGACTAAAAGGAAGCTTCATGATTCATATGCCATTGACAAATGTCGGTGGACGCAACGAAGTGACAAATGCTACCGAATTGCCAGTAAGCGAAGTAGCACCTGGTAAATATGTCGGCTACTGGACTGCACCATTAGGCGTTACAGCTGATGGCGCAAGAATTGAAGTAAAAGTAGTCGATAACTTCGGAAATGAAGCTAGAAAAGTAGCAGATGGAAAGCTATTCATTAATGTAGAATCTAATTAATGAGTAAGGTGACGTAAAACTCGCTAGCAGAAAGTCTCGCTAAGCAAATAAAGACTGTCCAGAGAGTCCGTGAAAACTGACTTTCTGTGACAGCCTTTTTGCTCTTTATTCAACTATAAGTAAGGACAGCTCGCCCCTATGTATGTATCAACTCAATGTACCTTCTGTGTATAATGCCATTTCAAATAATACAGTATGCCCGACTTATCTACCCAACTAAATTCAATTAATTGATCATCAATTAATTGACGTAAATCATCTACTGAAATCCACTTTATATCTTCAGTATCATCCCCTTTATCATTTAGAACCCCATTAGCCTGACATCGAAAATAAGCACCTAATGAATCAACAGGACCATTTGTCGTTTGATAAATCGCAAAAGGCCTCACAGCTTCAACATTCGAATTTTTATCATGCGTTTCAATTTTGGTTTCTTCCCCAAAAATCTTTGTAATGTGAAGTCCTGTCTCTTCATGCACTTCTCTTTTTAACCCTTCAAAAAATGACTCGAATTCCTCCAGCCTTCCCCCCGGCAACTCATAAGGTGTATTTTTCTCATTCGCTTTAACCCTTTTTTGAATAACAATTTCAGTTCCTTTAGGACCATTTCTTTCAATTATCCCTCTAACATTTACGTGTATCATTCAAGTCCCCCCGGTTATGTACGATGTGTGCGCCAAGCTTCCGCAATAATTACAACGAATACAGTTCTAGTATCTTGTCCATGGGTAATTCATTAGCGTTACTCATATCAACAAAATAAGGCAACTGCTCTTTTTGAGTTTTCATCGCTTGCTTACTTGTCGGACTATCCCAACTAGGATAAACCCTTATTCCCATCTTCCCTTTCGTCGAACTTGACCTAAGAATATTCTGTTTTAGTAGAACATCTTTCGGAATAATAAACTGTCCAAACTCGCTGTCATTTCTAAAAGTAGTAATAACGAATAAATCAGGTGCTTCGTCATATGAATAAGGTTGTTTTTTATCATTCCCACCTTTTTCCCAACATACAACAAACTGCCCTACTTTGTTTGGAGTTATTTTTGCAACTCGAAAACGAACAGTTCTAGAAGACAATTGAAAGAATCCACCACCATATTTAGCATTTTGCTTTTCTTCTTTAATTGACTTTACAGGTATGCGATTCGGCTCGTATATCACTTTACTTACATAAGCTAATGCTTCATAAAAATCATTCATTCTTCCACTCCTCAAATTCGTGCATTACCCGCTTTTGTTTGACAGAACAGATTAGACTGTATACTCGTCCGAAAGCGGATCTATCGATTTAGTAATAGTCTATCCACTCTAGTAGTTGTTTGTTTAACCAAATGTCAGTTTCTCAATAATCCCTGGCAGTTCACTCAATTCATCGATACAATAATCAGCATTTACATCTTCCCACTGGTTGTCCTTTTTCCAAACACTGAGCATTCCAACCAAACGGGCTGCTTTCACATCGTTCATCGGATGATCACCGACATACATACTTTCGAACGCTTGAACGTTCAGTCTTTCCAAAGCTCGTTGAAAAATAAGGGGATCAGGTTTTCTAATACCCTCTGACTCTGAAATGAGAATCGCATCAAAAAAATGTCCGATTCCAAGAGCCGCGATATTATCCGATTGAAACGGTTCCCTACCATTCGAAATGATGCCTAACTTCAAAGACCTATTCTTTAATGAATCCAACATACTCTCAAGATGTGGAAACGGGACACTGTGGAATTTAAAGTTCTCCATATAATCCTGGAGCAATGTTTCCCATGGCACTTGGATTTGATATTCTTCAACGAGTTGCTGATAGACTTTATCCTTCCATACATATCCTCGACAATCGTATTCAATGAACTTCGACATGTATTGCTGTTTTGGAATGTGACCAAAAACATCTCGATATCGATCATACTGATTCGACACAAAACTAATCACTGAGGCATCACGATTCAATAAAGTACCGTCCAAATCAAAGATCACTGCCTTTATCATAATAATCCCTCCATCATCTACTTAATTATCTAATTATACGCTATAATGAGATAGAAGGTGGTGGATGCTTTGACATTACTCTATCTAACTCCGACTTTTATTTGATAAAACAAATACAGGAGGAATTAATTTGACAAAACAATCTTGGGTACTTCCCTTTTATAAGAAGCAATTTGAACTAATGGATCCGCAAATAGAATTCAGAATGGAAGACGACTTAGCTCTTCAAGTAAAGCAAATCCACGAACAAGTTGGTAAACCGTTTACTACGATGTTGGATATCGGTGCAGGTAGCGGCATATTAGCACGAGCTATGGCCAAAAACGGAACCGAAATGACAACTGTAGAGTTGGTGCCTGAACTCGTTGAATATGCTAAATCATGCTCTCCTGATTCCATTACCATACATTGTGGGGATTTTTACACAATACAATTGCAGCAGCAATTTGATGTTGTCAGTTACATGGACGGTTTCGGTGTAGGAACTGATGAGGAACAACTCTTTTTACTAAAAAGAATAGCAGGTTGGATGAAGGAAGACGGTTGTGCATTGATTGATTTATACCAACCTTCCTATTGGCGTAAAGTGAACGGCCAAGAAATGCAGATTGATGAAGCGTTTCGAAAATATGGATATGATGAAGAGAATGAACGCATGCTTGATACATGGTGGCATACCGATCACCCCGAAGACGCTGTCACACAGTCACTCCGTTGTTATACTGTAGAAGAAATTAGCAAGCTGTGCCAAAAGGCTGGCTTGAAGATCGTTGCGATTTTCCCTGGTGGCGCAATGGATTACGATGAATGGAACTATTCTTCACTCGTATCACTCAATGAATGTCTTGCGTATCGTATCAAGGTAAATAAATAAGTATGTCAGTGATTGTAAAAAGACAAGCCCCTGTTAGATGGGCTTGTCTTTTTGATCTTACTTCTTCTTTGACGGATGCTTCCGCATACTTTTCGTCACTTTCTTCCATTTGTCCCGTTCGGCTACTGCCGCCTGCCGGTTTGTTTTTCGTTCGAGAAATGCAATCTCTTTTTGTAGTTTCACATAGCTGGCATAGCGGTCTTCCGGCAAAGCCCCCGACTGTAATGCCTCTTGGATCGCGCATCCTGGTTCACTAGCATGACCGCAGTCCGAGAATCGACAACTTGTTGCCAGTTCCTCGATATCTTTGAATCCATCGTCGAGACTCTCACTTTCATTCCACAATTGAAACTCTCTCATCCCTGGTGTGTCGATAAGTACTCCACCTGAAGGGATTTTAATGAGTTCACGATGGGTCGTTGTATGCCGACCTTTCGCGTCATCTTCACGAATACCTTGTACAGCCATGGTACCTTCTCCGCAAATCGCATTGACAAGTGAAGACTTGCCGACACCCGAAGACCCTAATAACGCTGCTGTTTTACCGCCTTTTATAAGCTCCGTAACTTGCTCAATTCCCTCGCCCGTCACACTACTGATGGCATAGACGTCAGCTCCTAAAGCAATCCCCCGAGCTTCTTCTATATATATTTCCGGATGATCGCACAAATCCTTCTTCGTCAGGACAACTACAGGTGTCGCACCCGAATCGTATGCTGCCACAAGATAACGTTCAAGTCGTCGGCTATTAAAGTCATCATTCATCGACATGACCAAATAGACAATATCGACATTCACAGCGATGAGTTGTTCCGCAATCGTCGCCCCCGCCGCCTTCCTTGAGAATAAAGACGTTCTCGGAAGTACAGCATGAATGATCCCTCGTTCTTCACCCGGCATCCTTTCGACGACAACCCAATCACCTACCGCCGGGAAATCTCGTCTTTCAACTGCTTCATGTTGAAACGAACCTGAGCAAACAGATAGCCATTCCCCTTCTTCGGTTAGCACGCGATACATCCGTTTATGTTCAAGTGTTACACGTCCTGCTTTATAATTTCCACTTTTCATATCAGCGATTGTTTCATCCCAATTGTTTTGATGAAATGAATTCCAACCGTATGCTTGTAAATTTATCAATTTAAATTCCTCCTGTTATATGCATATAAAAAAGCATGGTCCCAGATCGGACACCATGCTTTCACGCGCATAACAGAATAGACATGCCTATTACTTAGGTATGGCAGGTGAGAGTATGGGTCCGATCATATATACAATAGCCATATTAATTGTCGCCATAAAACATCACCTACTTTCTGAAAGATACAATAATCGTACCAAGCAATTCCCGATTCGTCAATTAATACTTCTAATAAGCACGGAGAATCCAAACTAATATTGCACGATGAAGATTGTAAATATCTTACACTTGCTATCGGCGTATCACATAATAAAAAAAGCAAACGTCTACTCAAAAAACACTTGGAGTAAAAAGCACAAGGATTATCCCCCTTGCGCTCAAACTAGTATTCAATTCACTTAACGCCTTACAATCTTCCTCATCAACCAAAACACGAAATACCCAAACATAACGCCGATTGCATTTAAAATGATGTCATCAATATCTGTACTTCGTCCTATGAAAAACTGAACGCCTTCAATGAAAAAAGTGACGCCTAATCCAATGAATGCAATTTTCCAAAATGAAGCCAACTTCCTCCACAACATTGGAATGAACAATCCGATTGGCGAGAACAAGAACATATTGCCGAGTAAATTCATGATGGACAGGCTACCCCAATCATCTGCATAGCTGTTCGTTTGTAAATAAAGATGCATCGTCTGAAATGGCGTGACATTGACACTCGCCATCTCATTTGCAACCATTACGTCAAAATATAATTCTCCAGTTACCGAATCGACACCGATACTCCATTTCGGGATGATCGTTTGGGAAGCTAAACCGATACTGTATAAGATGAAAATTGCTAATAGACATTCACGTAATTTGTTGACTCGTTTTCTTCTTTTCTTCAAGATGATTACACGCACGAGCACATAAAGTGGCAATGCCGCGATCATGTATCCAAGCATATTCATCGCGTATGTACTAATTAACCCCATGGTGCCTCCTTTTACAAAAAGCTATCGCTCTATTTATTCATATGACAGACATCCAGACGATATCCGTAAGAAAAAGACTGCAAACTTCACAGTCTTCTAGTCACTACAGCACTCTCCCCGTCATTGCCCAGACAGAAATCGAAGTTTTATTTGTATGATTAAAAAATCGATGTGGGGTTGTACTTTTGAAACGGATACTGTCTCCTTCGTACAAAATATGCTCATTATCTCCTAGAACAATTGTCAATTCTCCTTGCAATACATACCCGCATTCTTCCCCTGTATGCTCAACAAGTTGCTGATCTTCTTGCCCCGGTTCTAAATGAATCATGATCATCTCGATTGTTCCTTCATTAATAGGCGTCAACAATTGATACTTTGAATTGGATTGCGGGAAACTGATCGTCTTTCGTTCAGCTTTCCGTACTAATTGCAAAGCTTGTTCATCCGTACCGAGCAACGTAGAAATCGATACATCTAATCCTCTACACAATTTATACAATGTCGTTAATGTTGGGTCTGTATTCCTGCGCTCAATCTGACTGATCATACTAATGCTAACCCCAGAACGATCTGATAAATCTTTCAATGACAAACTCTGTTCGATACGTAGTTTTTTTATCTTTTGACCATCAAACATGAAACCTACCCCGTTTATTTCTTTTATTCCTCCATCATACCATAAGAAAACCTGGTAGTCCAAAAACTACCAGGCAAGTCTTTTTTTATAGCATTGTTGAAAACCATAAACCTAATGTCGTTCCAATATAGTTCCCAATAATGTAACCGAGTGTACCAACTACTAATATTGGCCCAATGAGGTTTTTCCATCCTTTTGCAATTGCCATTGCAGCGGCTGTCGTTGGTCCTCCAATGTTCGCATTACTAACTAGCAATATTTCTTCCAAGTTGTACTTTAACAGTTTCCCCGCCGTCAATGAAACAAGCATGTTCACAAGCACAATGACTGCCACGAACACTAACAACAATGGAGCGTTCTGAATAATCATCGGAATGGAAGCAGGAACACCAATTACAACAAAGAATAGGTAAATAAGTAATGTCCCAATCTCCTGACTTCCATTAATACTTTCAAAGTACTTCGGAAATAATGCAAGTGCAAGGAAAGTAATGGTTGTCAAAATCAAGTATTTATCCCCGAAGAGTCCGTTCAATAAATTCATGAAGAACGATACGTCTTCACCGGAAGGAATCACACCATCTAAAAACGCAGCAAGTTTAAACGCAACAATAACGAGGAAAAATGCTGTTCCAACAGATAAAGCCATATCTTTTAGTGAAATATCTTTACGTGCCCAAAAGCTTTCTGCTAACGTCTTGCCATCGCTTTTTCCTTTATTCGCTTCCACTTCCAGTACGTGTGGATGGGAATACCGTTTACGGAAAAATGCCATCGTTGGTATGATCATCAATACGACAAAATAGAGCGCCATCATTAAATTATCCGCAACAATTGTAGAGGATACCATTTCACCCGGCGTTTCAAACTTCCCCGCCATCGCCGCAAAGTTGACACCACCCCCAACATAGGAAGCACTCATCATCCCACCGATTTTATCCAAGTACGGTATATGATCTTTCAATAAGAAAAAGCTAATAATCGTACCAGCTACTGTTCCGATTGAACTAATTAAGAAAATGAGCAACATCCTTCCGCTTTCCTGCCAAATCTTCTTAAAGTTCACATGGAACAATAATAACGGAATCGCTAGTGGAATAATGAACGTCCAAACCGCATCATAAACAGGCGATTCTGTCGGAATAACACCCGTATTGGATAAGATAATTGCTCCGACTAACGCAATAATCGCTCCTGAAATCTTACTCGCCCAACTAAACCGTTGTTCCAAATAAATACTAACCGCCGCCCAGACAACGATGATTCCCCATAAGGTGATCATATCATCTGCCTTAATTAATGTGTTTTCCATTTCTCTTCCCCCATTCTTAACCCTTCAATTGTTTACTAATAAAACCAAACGCATTTGTATAACTGATGCGTTCCACTTCCTTACTCGAAAACCCACGCTGCTCCATTTTCATAAGTAGTTCAGGCACCTTCTCAACACATTCCAACCCAACTGTTGTCCCTTCTTCGACATCCGAACCAAGCTGATGACCATCTAAAAAGTCTAGAAAATCAAACCCGAATGCAACATGCTCGGGTCCTACTAAATCCGCCATATAAACAGCGTGATCGATAAATGTATCAACCGTAGGATTCACTTTGTCGATAAACGCATAATGCGCATTGAGCCCAATAATACCGCCTTTAGAAGCAATCGCTTTTATCTGCTCATCCGTAAGATTACGTTCATGGTCGCAAAGTGCTCTTGCATTACTATGGGAAGAAATGATCGGCCGCTCACTCGCCTCATACAAATTCCAAAACGAAGGTTCATCGAGATGAGAAGCATCTAGAAGCCAACGATAATCATTCGCAAGCTTTGTCGCTTGTCGCCCATATTGCGTAAGGCCAGTATGTATTCTTTCATTATAAGCTCCTGTACCACTTGCAAGAAAGTTATTTTCGTTCCACGCATAAATCGCATGGCGAACACCTCCCTCATGCAATTCATGGAAAGCGCTTTCAACATTTCCCTGAATGGATGCCTCCCCCCAATGCTCCATAAACGTCAGCCCTTCCAAACCGAGAAGAACATTTATTTTTCCAACCTTTTGCGCATCAACGAAATCCTTCGTTGTCGTACAAAGATTTACATGCTGTGCCGTCCGTAAATCATCTAACACGCTCTCCCGCAACATGCATAATCGCCCATACGGATTGTCACGAAACGCCGGCTCTATCCAAAAGACACAAACAACCGCGTCAACTAAACCCTTTTTCAATTTCGGATAATGAATTCGATCAAATACATTTCGCTCTCCTTTACTTCGGCGGAATGCTATATCTGTAAATAAATCTGAATGCAAATCAAATACTTTCAAATTTATTCACCTCCTCTTACTAGATTTACATTTTAATATATTATAATTTATTCTTTATATTGAAACAAGTCCTTACTTTTCACTTCAAGAAAAAACCTTCACTATTTTAGAAGCATAGTGAAGGTTTGAGTATTGGTTGTAGTATTTTAGAATCTGTTATATAAACTATTTCTCAGAGGATTCCAGCATAACTCGATCATTCACCGCATATTCAGTCAAAACGCCGCATAACTCCTGAAAACGGCTCATAACCGCCCAGAACTCAGCATTATCCCAGGTTTCGCCGCATACTCTTACCAAACACCGCATATTCAGTCAAAACGCCGCATAACTCCTGAAAACAGCTCATAACCTCCCAGAACTCAGCATTATCCCAGGTTTCGCCGCATACTCGCGCCAAACGCCGCATATTCCCCGAAAACGCCGCATACCCCGCCCCCAATCATCCAATCCAAATCGAACTCGTACAACTAGCAACCAACAAAATAACAAAAAGCAGCCCCATCAGTCCATCTACTTTACCAACACCTACAACATAGTAGAAATGCTTTCTCTTTTCACCCGTAAATCCTTTAGCTTCCATCGCAAAAGCCGCTCGTTCCGATTTACGAACAGCTCCTGCAAGCATTGGAAGGAGTATTTTCCGCATGTTCCACAAACGCATAACAACATTATTTTCCTTGCTGGCCCCTCGTAATCGATGCGCTTGTTGAATCTGAACAAACTCCTCTTTCAATACAGGTAAAAATTGATAACCGACTAAAATGCTATAAGCAATCTTGGGTGAAAGCTTCATTTGCTGCATTAAACTTAAAATGAATGAAACAGGTTTTGTCGTCAATGCAAACAGCAAGGACAGACCCGAAAAAGCTAATACACGAAAACTCAATGACAAAGCGTGATGTAGCTGTACTTCCGTAACTGGATAATTCCACAATGTCCATACAACCGCCCCTGAACGATCTTCTGCAAATACGATCGTCGTCCAAAAATACCCAAATGCCATGATGAAGAAGGGAATCATGAACAACAGCCACCGCTTCCACTCGATGCGACTGAACAGAACTTGTATAAGCAACACGCCAACCCATACGAAAAACGGCGTCCATGGATCGAAAAAGAATGCTAGCGTAAACATGCAAACGGTCACGAGGATACATTTCACCGAAGGATTCATTTCATGCATAGCTGACTTCATTGTCTACACACCCTTTCGGCTGCAACAAATGATGTGCTAGTAACAATCCTTCATTAGACCAAACTCTGTCCGCTTCAAATTTCCCTGTCAATTCCCCTTGATCCATAAGCAGCACGGAGTCTGCAATCGCATAAGCAAACTCCATATCATGCGTCACAATTACAAACGTTGCCCCGTTACGAACCCGTTCATCAATCAACTGAAAAAGTTCGAATAAGGCAGCGGCATCTTGCCCAGATGTCGGTTCATCCATCAAGATCACTTCCCGTCCGTCACACAGCATAGCCGCAATCGCAACTCTTCGTTTTTGCCCATGGCTAACAGCAAACGGATGGGCTTCAGCTACCGGCTTCAAATGCAGGCGTTCCAACATATCCTGCACATCAGCTCCTCCGCCGAATGCCACCTCATCCTCTACACTTTTCGTAACAAATAGAAATTCCGGAGACTGCGGAACATACCCTAATTGTTCTGGAACAACCGATCCTTTTGCAGGGATAAGTTGACAGAGCGCTTTAAGTAAAGTGGATTTACCACTTCCGTTCGGACCTGCAAGCACTGCCACTTCCCCTTTTTGTAAATGAAATGAAGTCTTCTTCAAATAAGGGGTAGACACATCTTGTACGAGCAAAGATTGTTCCACTTGCCTACTACTTTTTCGCTTTTCCAGTCGAGGTACTTGATCCATGCTTTGCAATTCAATCGCGCGATCAAAAAACGTCCCCCATAGATCCAGCCGGTGCTCAATTGCCACAACTGTAAATCCTTTTTGGTTTTGCAATTCATCCAACCAAGCAATAAACTTTCTAGCCGTATACGGATCCAAATGGGAAATCGGCTCGTCCAGTAATAATACATCCGGCTCCATAATCAATGCGCAAGCTGTAGCAATCCGCTGCTTTTCTCCCCCAGACAATTGCTGAATGACAGCATGCCGAAACTCAATTAATCCTGTCATCGTTAACACAGCATCTATCTTCTCAGCCATTACACTAAGGTCAACATCGAGATTCTCCAATGTGAAGGCAAGCTCTTCCTCTACCGTCAACATACAAAACTGTGCATCTGGATCTTGAAAAACAGTTGCTACACGATGATTCACTTCTCCTTGGGCATATGAACTACTTTCCCTACCAAACAACTTCACCGAACCCGTCATAATGCCATCACAGTTATCAGGATACAACCGATTGCATACGTACAGTAATGTCGTCTTCCCACTTCCACTCGGTCCAGTGATGACTACCTTTTCACCAAGCTTTATAGATAATGAAACCTTATCTAAGATCCATTTCTCTTCATCAGGATAACGAAAACAGACATCTTCAAACTCGATCACTTCAGGCACGGGCATCACCTTTAACGGATCTCGTTATCGCATATCCTCTAAGGGATCCTGTTGCCAATAAACCATCAACGACCATTTTACCGCCAACACCTGCAATCATTGCACCACTCACAATCCGGATAGCCAACATCAACACAACATAGCCCGTACTGAAAACAGCAAATCCTCCGAGTAAATACCCATAGACAAAACTGAAAACAGCTGCGCCAATTCCTGCCAGCATGAGCACCCACACGTTAAATCGCTTATAACCTGTTGCTGCAAATGCCGCTTCTGCTCCTAATCCTTGAATCAAACCTGCCAAAATCAATCTCGGTCCAACCGCATTCCCTAGCAATACTTCTATCGCAGCAGCAATTGTTTCTGACACGACCGCAGCCCCGGGTTTTCGAATAATGTACATACAAATAATCGATACAATGAACCAAATACCAAAAATCCACTCATATGCAATTGGGCCAATAAAACCAGCCCATATATTTCCGACATGTAAAAACAGTAAATAGACAATGCCAAACACAACAGAAAATAGAGACATGAGAACGACTTCTTTTAACTTCCAAGATTTCAACATATTCATCGACCTCCATGTGAAGGGCTATTTATACTCATCGACACCGTCATCACTAAATGCTTATGCTGTTCAGAACGCGCATGCGTAAAGGATTCCTCATAAAAAGCAAACACATCATGAATATCTCCGTGGATTCCGCTTGCATAGTGCATGGATTCATTGAACACACCACGCTCCTTCGCACGATCCACCTCTCGATAAATGACATCCATGTAATCCGGGTTATTCATCGGATACAGCGCGAATTGGGATGACACGTATTGTTTCGTAGCATCGGTGTTTGCCACCTCATCCCCTTTATCCAAATAGGCGTCGCCTGCTGTATCTCCTGGACACCCAGCGGAAAAAGTACCTGACATGGCAACATGTTCACCCGTTTTCGCTGCATGTAAACAAATCGCTTTCGCAACATTGAATACATGAACCTGCTTCCCTCTGATCACTGTCGATACATCATCGGTATGCATCCAAACGTTTGAAGTATCTGTCTGTTCAAGTGCTCCCTTAATAACTTCCACAAAATTCGCCGCCATCGGATACAACGAGAAACGGAATCCGATAATTGGACTGACGCCACACTTCATTTGTAAAACCTCCTCGATTTTTTTACATAAAAAAACTACATCCCGGAAGATGTAGCCACTTGTCCAATCGTAAAAAAACGCGGAAAGTCACTACACTTCCCCACGCAAGTATTATCTTGATCGGGTAATAAGGAATCGGAGCAGTTGCTCGCATCACAGCCATAGTGGGCACCCCTAGTGTAGAAAACGGTATGTAGTTAGATGGAATGGATTGTCATTCATCACTTTTTTATGTTGAGCCCAGTATAGTGGAAGTTTGCGAATTTGTAAATGTATTCTTGCAAACTCGTACTTTGGTGGGAGATAAAATATTGATAAAACAGTTTCCTTACCGTTGTCATAGCTAGATATACATTTCTCATTCAAAATGGATACAATTCATCCACAACAATTTCTTTTTTTTCGGTTTTCTATTTTCATCTACGCGACCATCTGCAATTGCCTCTTCCATATGCAAAACCGGACTCTGTGTAGCCTGCGATAAAATAGAAATACTCGTCTTGCCCAAACAACTGGTCATCCGAATACTTCTTTTTGTTATTCTTACTCACCAATCAAAACCCCTTTGCTTGCTAGATTCACTTCACTTCCCCTCGTTATTCAACTCAGACTTTCTGTTCCTCATACGCAAGCAGATCTTTATAATACTTATTCATGGATGAAGGGGATACTTCAAACGATTCAGCGATCTCTTTTACGGTCATCTGAATCGAATCAAAAAGACCTTTTTCTTGTCCGAAACGAATCGCACCAGCAGCAATGGCAACTTCTTTCCGTGCATTCGGTTGTTGTTCCACGAGGAAGTCTTCAACAATCTCTAACAGCTTGTCTGATTCCTGTTCATGCTTATCCAAAAATGCCATGATGGACTGTAAAACACCTGCTTCGAAGTTGGTGAATTCACTGCCATCGTAGTTATCATTTGCAAGCATCTTCCAAAACGACATCCCTTGTTCTTTCATAAATTGCTCAGTCGTTTGGCCATCTGTCTTTTCAAATAGCTTGATGAATTCCGTAAACACTTGTTGGTGATCTGTCGGGAAGAAGATGAGGCTCGATACCGCTAAGAAATGATTTTCATTCTCTGTACCGTCCGGTAAAATAAAGCAATACAAATGCACACCGACAGGTACCGGTTTGTCAACCTCTCTTCTCAATTGAATCACTTCATCTGTTAAAGTTATTTTTACCGTCAAGTACTCTTCGTCAACTCCCAATACCTCACCAATAATAGCTTGTGGACTTGTCCATTGGTCGATAACCTTTAAGACGGCTGGGCGAATAAGTTTCTTCTTTTGCTTCTCTAAATAGCCTTGCCATATATCTTCACGGTGATGGAAGAAGAATTCATCCAGTACAATTGCTTCAATCATCTCTTCAGAAAAGTTTTGTTGTAAATTTTGTTTCCATTCGTTCGCCAAATTCAAATACTCTCGGATATCTTTACGCTCCGGGTACTCATCATAAAACGATTGTAAAACCCGCTCAAGTTCTTCTGAAGTAACTTCCGCAACCGAAACTGCTTCCTTCGATTCGCAACACTTCTTATATTTCTTTCCACTACCACATGGGCACTTATCATTACGGCCTACCATACAAACACACTTCCTTAAAAAATTTGTTTTCCTTTTCTATAATATCATTAGATGATTGCAGGATAAACTATCGTTGTTTTCTCAAATTTCCATATAAAAATCATATGATTACATCTTCATAGTTTTCCGATTTAATAATGAAAATGTAGACAAAGCCCAAATTGCTTTTGTCTACACAGTTCGTTAACTATTCATTCACACATGACAATTACTTGACGAGGGGTCGTCTGTGCAGGAATGCTTCTTGTCGTCGCTGAATACGTGACGATTAAGTATCGATTGACTGGGCTACCTGTAAATGTTTGATCGTTTTCCAAAAGCACTTTCGTTTGTGGCGAAATGTTCAACTGCAAACTACCGTCACTGCTCACTAATTGACGATTGAAGAAGTCCACTTTCACAAACTCATTTGAGCGGTTCTTTGCCATCACGACCGCTCGATATTGCGGTGGATAAATGAGCGGTACAGGTACATCGGCATCATAAAAACCCGTTACAGCATCCCCTACTTTTACAGTTACATGATCCACGAAGTACGTAGACGGTTCCACGACAAAATTTACAATCGCCCCATTTCCATTTTCCACCGTGAATAACTTATAGCACCCTACATTAGGATCATTTTGCATGATAAAAAAATCATTGATCATTGTTACTGTCCCACTAAATGACATGAAATTCATTGAGATATCCTCCCTCCATTGACTCCGCCTTTGCCTAAATAGTCTATGCTTCACGTGGGCATATTGTTCTCTTAACACGAGAAGGGACAAACAGGTATATGCAAAGAAATTCTACACTCCTCTTCCATTGTCAAGTTGGACAGTTATCCATTTGGTTGATTAGTACTTATAGCTAACCGGACGATTTGTTCAATAACCTCATCGACTTGAGCACAATCCCGAATGACAAACAAGTGATCCGCTTCCCGTTCATCTGGATCGCTTATGTCTTTAAGACTTGAATCCGTTTGTTGTCTTTTGAGCACTTCTTCAAAAGTCGAAGCACTTCTGAAGATATTTTTATTACGTGTGCTCCTCGCGACACGTGATTCAAGCACTGCATCCGGCAAGTCAAAATGGACAATGATTTGCAAAAACGCACTACGTGGAAACACATTTTCCAATAAATCTTCACGGCCCTTTCGATTACGGTTGGCATTACAAATAATTAAATGACAATCACTATGTTCTTTCGCATACTCTACCATGAGCTGAGAAATGGCATGCTTCAATGTATTCGGTCCCGTTGTCGGTTGAAGTGTTTTGTAATACGTATTGATGAATGCGGCATGGTTATCTTGGTCAATGACAATCGAATGATCAAGAGCCTTCTCAAGCATTTGCGCAAAAGTCGTTTTTCCACTATGTGTTTTTCCCACAGTCAATATGACGAGTCTTTTCAAAACAAGTCCCCCTTTTTTGAGCAAAAACGCATGTAAGCACATGAATGTTCACTTACAGAGTACCACATGAAAAGACTTACCTATCAAAAAAAGCCATCCGATTTACAAGACGTCATCGGATGGCAATTCGTTAGTTGTATACTGCTTCTGTTACATGTTGAGATTCACTCTTTTTCAATGTCAGCATGACAATGAAGGAGAGTGTATACAATGCTGCCAAGTACAGCATTGCAACTTTCATATCATAATTTTGTAGAAGATAACCGACGAGGATGGGTGAGAATCCACCGACTGCCGACCAAAATTGAAAATCGTATTCGTCGCTGTACTTCTAATTTGAACAGGGTACAGATTGCCGATTAGCGCACCATAGCCTGCAAACATCCCGTTGGAGAAGAAACCAACAATTGCTCCCCCAATTAATACCCCAGCACTTCCCGTTGCATAGGCGTATAAAAACACTGCACATGCCGATGCAATCAGAAAGGCACCAAAAGCACGTTTCGTACCAAAGCGGTCCAAGAATCGACCAAATGTCAGCATTCCAATGATCATCCCAGCTGCCGTACTAATTGTCCAAAGCGCAGAGCTAGAAACAGATAATCCTTGTGATTGTTGCAACATAGACGGCAGCCAAATCATCAACCCGTTGTATCCTGCAATTTGAACAGTCGCCATAATCATTAACGCAATCGTCGTGAATGTCACACGAGGTGTTTCGAATAATTGGACCAGTTTTCCTTTTTCTACAACTTTGTTTGCTTTTTTAACTTTCTGTGCTGCTAGCCACTCAGGTGATTCATCTAAATTCTTACGTACAATGAAGGCAAAAATGACTGGTAAAATGCCGACGAAAAATAATGCTCTCCAACCTAGCGTTGGAAGAATGATCGCACTTAGCAACGCGGCTAAAATGACACCGTATTGTGCGCCGACACTTACATAAGAAGAAGCTCGTCCTTGTTTGTTCTTCGGCCACGCTTCAGCGACAAGCGCCATACCGATTCCATATTCCCCACCTGCACCGATCCCTGCTATGAATCTGAACAAATAAACTTGCTCAATACTTGTTGCCAAACCTGTTAACGCCGTACCGATTGCAAATAATATCACTGTATACGTAAATACTTTTACACGTCCGTATTTATCTGCTAAAATCCCAAAAACAATTCCGCCGATTAACATCCCGATATTTGTAATGGATGAAATCATCCCCCCTGTAGCCAGGTCAATGTTAAACTCTGAAATAATCATTGTCATGGCAAAAGAGATGAACATAATATCCATTCCTTCCAATGTTAAACCTGCGACAGACGCGACAACGGTCTTTTTACGATAATCCATGTACCATTCCTCCAGTTTTCTTATGGCTTACACTCTTTCACTTCCAAAGGAATGGATCTAATTTATGTGATTCCATTCTCCTTTTAAGCCTCACAGGACTTGTATTAAAAGAGGACTTACAAAAAAAGCAAAAATAAAAACCCTATCGTCTCACAGAGGACAAAAGGGCATGAAAAAACCGAGTTACGCGAACTCAACTATATCAGCAGCCTTATCAGCCTCTCTGGACCGAATTAAAGAGCAATTATTTTTTTCTTATTGTAACAAAGCAATTCGTGCTTTTCTACAAGAAATTTACGGAAAACCAAAGTTGGAGTAGCATAAAAGTTCTAGTAATTTCGAAAGTCAGGTAAATCTATTTTCACCTAACTACTTTTTCCATGTTAATTGGATTAAAGCGAACGATTACATTTCCGTGCCATATATAGCGACATACTGATTTTGTAAAACAAAACGATTGTTTTTCCAAACTAAAGTATTTAAGAAATACCCTAAAGAATCTGCATTATACCGTCCGGCAATCTTTTGATAAATCAGGAGATCGTCTACACCATTCAAATCGAAGTCTACAGGATATATGCCACTTAAGGGATTTACAAATCCAGTAATTGGTTGCTTTAATTTGCCGTTTGCAGCATAAATTTCGTTCAAATATGATTTATCCCTGAGAGAAAGGTCGATTAAATATTTCTCGTTATTTGCATCACTAATGAGTTCCACTTTATACTGATCCAAATAATTTACGCTGTATGTGTACCGGTTGTTATACACACTTGAGTCAAAGATAAACCTTGCTTGATTTCCAATATAAGAGACAATGTAAGCATTCATAATTCCGCCACTCCCACCGGTTGCGATGCTGATCAGAATTTCATCCACACCATTTCCCGTAAAATCACCTAAGAAAAGTGTCGGATTGTAACCTGTATTTTCCGGTAATGGGATAGAGCCGATTATTCCTGTTCTTCCGTCTCGAATGTGCAATACAATATTTTGTGTAAAGGGACTGTCCGGCGTTTTCGTACCCGTCAAATACACTTGGTCCATTACACGATCCCCATTCACATCCCCTTGAGCGAACGCCACTACCATTGGATGATGCTTTGGTGAATTAACTTGATAATTCATCATACTCCCCTTTTCATGCATACTTTTAGTAACTATGTTATGGACGAATGTTGGAATTGTTACCGTTTAACATCTTTTATTCTTGCGTAATAAAATAATTTTCACATATTTCACTTGCATTCTGTTTTAAGAAGAGGTATGGTAGGAGTAATTAAAAATTTACTTATTTCGAAAGTTTTGAAGTAAGGATAGAGGCGCAAAGACCATCAGTACACAATTCGAGGAATATGAGATCCGACGAAAATTGTGGAAAGGGGAATTTGCCGAAGTGGAGAGATGCTCATAAGTCTCGAAGCTGGTTCTGGGTTGAACAAACACAGAATTGTCATATAGGAAACTATATGGAGGGCTATCTTATGCAAAAGAAATAATTTATTATTTCACTGCAACAACGAGCCCTCGTTGTTGCTTTTTGCGTTCATTTACAACTGCCCTTCTCCCTCTTTTTTATTAAAAAATGATAGGATGTGGAGAAAGATGAATTTCGGACAAATTGTAACTGCTATGGTGACACCTTTTAATGAACACGGAGAGATTGATTTCCCAGCGACAAGGAACTTAATTAACCATCTGCTAGCAAATGGGACAGAGGCATTAGTCGTTTCAGGAACGACAGGAGAATCCCCGACATTATCAGAGAAAGAAAAAGTGCTGTTATTCAAGTTTACAGTGGACGTTGTAAATGGCAGAGTACCGGTGATTGCGGGAACAGGTTCGTTCAACACAAAAGAGTCAATAGAACTGACTTTGCTTGCAGAGGATGTAGGTGTAGATGCCGTCATGCTCGTCACGCCTTACTACAATAACCCTTGCCAAGAAGGACTTTATCAACACTTTAAAGCAATTGCTGCAGCGACATCTTTACCCGTAATGCTTTACAATATCCCTGGCCGCAGCGTCGTCAACATGTCTGTTGATACGATCGTTCGTCTGGCAAAAATACCGAATATCGTTGCCATTAAAGAAGCAAGCGGCAATCTAGATGCAATGGTTGAAATTATTGAACGCACTCCAAAGAACTTTGCTCTTTATAGTGGTGACGATGGATTGACGATTCCCATCCTATCGATTGGTGGAGCAGGTGTCGTTTCTGTTGCTTCTCATATTGTTGGCAATGAAATGCAAACGATGATTAAAAACTTTAAATGTGGCAACACCGATGTTGCCGCAAGAGAACACCGCAAATTATTACCAATCATGAAAGCCTTATTCTCAGCTCCAAATCCAACTGCTGTAAAAGCCGCATTGAACATAAACGGGGTTCCTGTAGGCGGCGTGCGTTTACCAATGGTTCCATTGACAAATGAACAGCTACGTACTTTGCAACAAGTCTTAACAATTCATGAAGTTGTAGCTTCCTAACATGTAAAAAGCCTGTGCAGGAAATGTGTAACACTCCCCGCACAGGCTTTTGTTTAGATAAAATCGCGTGTATTTATGCCGTAATAGCGCATGAATGCACCATCTACATTCGCTAAGAAATGATCGATAGCCTCTGTAATTGTGTAGTCCGGCAGTCGCTCTTCACAATCAAATTCTCTCCATATCGAGTCCAATCGCCACCCTCTATCATCATGAAGGAATGCAATAATCGGACCTTCTCTTTCGTCATGTTCCATCGTGTAATAGTAAAAATCGTTCATCCTGTCCCATTTTGACAATGCCACTCCAAATTCAAGCAATGCAAGTGCTGGTTCTAAAAAGAAACACTTGCCGTTCACCAGGATTTCCAACTTTCCTTGAATATCCACTAACAACTTCCCATTCCTTTGGCGAATCAATTTCTGCTCAATCTCAACTGTCGTATCAACCTGAGAGTGTATTTGCAAGCTAGTCAAATCTCCAACCCCTCTCCAAGCAATATATATGCTTGTATTTTAGCATGCCATCACCGAATGGTACGTATCGTTCAAAATCGAGGAAAGTTGTACGCAAAAAACCTTCCCCTATTAATGCAGAATAGGTGGAAGGTTTTTTGGTTCCTCTGTTTTTATCATACTGACATGTAGTTCGTTCAAGTTGTTAACAGCTGCATAAAATACACCATTTACGTCATGAATTTCTTTTTGCTCTAATTCTTTATAGAGCCATGCATCATTTAAGTTTCTTGCTAACAAAACTTCCGTGTAAATCTTCCCTTCAATGATAACTGGTACGTCAATTCCCTTGCTTGTGTATGTGTTTGGATGAACGTGTTCGACTCGTACAGATTCTTTCTCTGCTACTAACTTCACAGACAAACTCCCATTTGCCTCTATGATGGCTAGCTCCACGTCCTTCACATTGTACACTTGCTGCTCCCTTAGCATTTGTAAGATTGTATCAATTGGAAACTGTATTTTTTTCATTTTCTCCACTAAAAACTGCCCTTGGTAGATGACAATTGTCGGTTCAAATGTCAACATACGGCCAATCCTACGATGTTTCATCTTCACTTTAGCGGTAAACTTCTGTAGCAATGCAATGGCAACAATTGCGACAGCCGTATAAATATGATTAATCTTTGGATCAGCAATATCAGCTCCGACAACGGCTCCTAACGTTAGAATGACTAAAAAATCAAATACCGGTAATTCACCGATTGAACGTTTTCCCATATAGATCGTAGCAAACAATGCGAGTGGCAGGATCGTTACAATCCTCCCTAAGATTTTCACGATTTGAAAAGCATGTTCCACCAAAACACCTCATTTATCGACATGTGGCTAGAAAGTCTCTTCGTTCATGCTTGCCTTTGTATTTTGTATTTATACTAAAAGGATTTCACTCTGATTTCTATACATAATTTCAAGTAATTTCTTCAACATAAATAGCCCCTCGAGCTCGTTAACGAGGGGATCGTGCATCGGTCTATTAATTTCAATGTAAAGTACTACTTAATTTTTTACGTGTGTATAGAAGCATTCACGCTTCTTAATTTGTCTGCACTAAAGAAAAGAACTCCGTCAGTTGCCACTCATGTTTGTCCAACATCATTTGCTCATCTGGGATGCCTTCATGACGCAACAACTCAATATTTTGTAAAAGGAACTCATCGCTACCGACGACATAGAAAATCCCTTCTTTGTCTGCTGCTAGTTTTTTCACTTCTTCATAGTAGTCTTTACGATTATTCACAAACATTGCAGTGAATTCTTTGTCAGCAGCCGATGTGAAAATATCGGTAAACAAATAGTCTGTTGAGGAATCTATATTTAAAGAGTGCACGCCACTTACATCATCCGCACGCTTAAAATAGTCGAGCACGAGTGGTCTAAATGTTGCTAGACCGACACCCGATGACAATAAGTATACCTTTTTCCCTTCCCTCTTTAGCGGTACATTCGAGCTCGTTTTAAAAATCGCCACTTCATCCCCAACGTTGATTGTCTTTAATATCGTTTTAAACTCCGAACACTTTTCACGAATTCTCGTTGTAATGCCGATTGACTGCTCATGAGGCAAAGTCGATATCGACATATGTCGAATCAAACTACGGTTTGGCTTTTCTTCTGCATTAAATCCTTTCAACGCAAAATGGGTATGAGCCCCTTCTTCCCATGTGAAATCTTGTGGGCAGTCTAATAAAAAAGTTTTCACCTCAGGTGTTTCATCAATAATTTTATTTATTTTCGTCCAATAAATTTGCATAATCGATTCCCCTTTTCATTGATAGCAATTCTCACTACTTACTATACATCAATTGAAAACTATTCTCAATTAAGTTCTCTAAAATTCTAAATAATATTGTGCACCTTCTATATTTTGATGTACCTTTCGCTATCATTTTTGCTTTTGATCCGACCTCATTTTGTTGCTAAACCTATCTAGCAAGAAAATGAGAAAACATTTCAAAATAAAATATACAAATTACTTAACATGTCCTAAACGATACCGATATTAGTTAGGTGAATCGTTACAGAACTTTAGAACTAATAATGATTTTATTTGTTAGAAAATAGTAGCAGACAGAAGATTATGGAAATGAAAAACGACTAGGTTTCAAAAGTATTAAAGCCAAAGTGTTATTCGGATTTTCAATCGTTGTTGTACTCGTCCTAGGTTTAGGCGTGTATAGCCTTTTATCCGCCAACACCGTCAATAAGCGAACACAAGACATCATTGATAAGGAAGTGCAGTTGCTCATCGCTAATGAGCGATTAGTAGCTTCCGTTTCCGATAGAGTTTCTGCAACGAGAGCCTTCTTCATAGACGGAGAAGAAAAGTTCATTGACCGATTCAATCAATACAACGAAAACGGCAAGGAATATGCAGCGGTTGTACAAGAGCTGAACCATACAGAAGAATTCTCTGCTTTAGCAACCAAAACAGATGATTGGGCAGACTTCATCTCCCAAAATATTTTTGAGGAATACAAACGAGGAAACAAAGAATCTGCAAAAGAAAATATGGGGCAAATGCTAATCATTGCACAAGAGCTCCAAACAAGCTATTTAGAATTAGCTCAAAACGGAGAAGCGAGCATTAATCAACAAGGGCAATCCATTATTTCAAGCGGTAAAACAACCATCGTGATCACGACGGTCATCGTCATTTTGTCGATCGTTCTTAGCATCATTATCGGCCTATTTACAGCAAACACGATTGCAAAGCCGATACGTTTGGTCATGCTACGAATGAAATCGATAGCGGAAGGTGATTTGAGCAACGAAAGATTACTCATCCATTCACGAGACGAAGTTGGTCAATTAGTGGATGCTACAAACGATATGAACGACAGCATGCGTGATATGATTCGAAAAATGAATACAGTGTCTGAGGCAGTTTCGAGTCAAAGTGAAGAGTTAACACAAGTTGCAGGCGAAGTAAAAGCAGGCACCGAACAAGTTGCAATTACAATGGTTGAACTTGCAACGGGTTCTGAGACTCAAGCGAACAATGCAAGTGATTTAGCGGGAAATATGGGATCACTTACTGAAATGGTCGATGAAGCAAACGACAGCGGCGAAAAAATCCAAACAAACTCAGAAAAAGTATTGCAGCTAACGACGAATGGAAGTCAGCTCATGAATGCTTCTACGGAGCAAATGGTAAAAATCAACCATATCGTAAAAGAAGCCGTCACAAAAGTACAAGACTTAGACAATCAATCAAAACGAATTTCACAACTCGTCACCGTTATTAAAGATGTTGCAGATCAAACGAACCTTTTAGCACTTAACGCAGCGATTGAAGCAGCTAGAGCTGGAGAACACGGCAAAGGGTTTGCCGTCGTAGCAGACGAGGTAAGAAAGCTTGCCGAACAAGTAGCCCTATCCGTCAGCGATATAACAGAGATTGTAACGGATATTCAAACCGAATCAAGCTCAGTTGCCGAATCGTTAACGATTGGATACAAAGAAGTCGAACACGGCACAACTGAAATCGAAGCAACTGGCAAAACATTTAACGAAATTAGCGAAGCACTCATAGAAATGGTCGACAACATTAAAGTCGTTTCAACCAACTTAGCAAAAACGGCTGTAAGTTGTCAGGACATGAACGAATCAATTGAAGAAATCGCTGCGCTATCCGAAGAATCAGCAGCAGGTGTAGAACAAGTAACCGCCTCTTCCCAACAAGCAAGCAGTTCAATGGAAGAAGTTGCAGGAAGTTCAGAACACCTTGCCGAATTGGCAGAAGAACTTAATCGAATGGTTGGACAGTTTAAATTGTAATTCAAGCAAACGATAAAAGACCAGGCTTTCCTATTTGGGATTGCCTGGTCTTCATTATGAACTTTGACTACGACAGCCATTGAGTAGGAAACAGATCGAAATTATTTATCCCAAAATCAAGTACTCGTTAACTTGCTATTGCTTGCTTCTCTACTTTTTTCTTCATCCAAGGCTTAGATAACCATCTTCTTAATGCAAAGGTTCCACGAATCCATTCATCTAATCCTTGCGCAATCCAAATTCCAAGCAACCCGAGCCCAAAGACGATTCCAAATAGGTAGCTGAATACAACTGCAACGCCCCACATGCAAATCACTCCAATAATAACCGGGAAACGAACATCGCCAACAGATTTAAGAGACCCCATTAAAACAATGTTCATCGCACGACCTGGTTCAATAAATACAATGGCCCATAATACCGGAAGTCCGATTGCAATAATACTAGGTTCTGATGTAAATACAGCCAGCACTGGTTCCCCAGTAAGAGCTATCGCTAGCGATACAGCCAATGAAACAGCCATCGAAATTTTCAACGTCTTAATGCCACGCTTCAACGTTCGATCATAATCCTTAGCCCCAATATAACGTGCAATCAATAGTTGCGTCCCTTGAGCAATCGCCATTGTAAATAGGAAGCAAAGCATTGAGATATTAAGGATATACACTCGGGCTGCTAATGCTTCATCCCCAATCATTGCAACGAAACTCGTAATTACGATTTGTGAAAGCTGGTAAGAAAGATTTTCTCCAGCTGAAGGGAGCCCAATGTGAAAGATTTCCTTCATATCGGATTTTTGAAGAGATACAAAATCTTTTATCGAGAACTTTAAATGTAATATTTTATAGACAAAGTATAAAAGTGCAAGAATTAGAAATACCCTCGCAACAATAATCGAATACGAAACACCGACTACTCCTGTGACAGGAAGGCCAAACAATCCTTTTATTGCAATGAAGTATCCTGTAGCACTGATTACATTCATAATTACCGTCATGTACATCGCTTCTTTTGTATGACCATAGCTACGTAATATTGCACTTAACGCAAGAGAAATTGCTTCAAGAATGAGTGAAAAACCTGTGATGGTTAGAAACGTGAGAGCAAAATCATATATCTCTCCACTCAGTCCGTAAAACTTTAAAAATACCCCACCAAACAATACAACAACTGCAGTCATCGTTAGTCCAATCCAAAAGTTTATTCCAACTGCTGAACGTGCAAGCTGACGAGCTCGGTCTAATTGGTTTCCACCTAACTTTTGCCCAATTAATATCATTGCTCCTATTACAGTTACGTTGAAAATAAGAATAAAGATGTTAACAATCTGATTGGCAACCCCAACACCCGCAACAGCCTTATCTGAATAACCACTTAGGATTAATGTCGCGATAATCCCAACGCTCATATGGAGAGATATCTCAATAAAAAGCGGCCACGTAATACTAAACAAAGATTGGTCTTGATATTTATTCGTTTCGTTTTTCATTGATTACCCTTCTTTTCCATAAGCATATGGAGATAAGTCTACGTGAATTTCATTCATAAGGGAATAGTCAAATACCTTTATGCTGAATAAAAGATGTATCTAACTCCCCCGCTATGTATATTCCATATGAGAAGTACTGCGTTTTTAAAAAAATACACTTTAAAACAGGCTTGTCCACATTCCAAATTTCCACTACAGTCTTGATGACGCTTCAATTGTAGTGAAGGTTAATAGGAATACTGACAATGCCTGCGAATAATGGTATTGCATTCATACAGAGCATCCTGATTACGTCTGATAGCCTCTGTAATGATTGGTGTATTTCAACAAATAAACGAGTACATTAAAGAGTACATGCATGAGAATAACAACAAAAAGATTCGCTGTGTATACATAGACGATTGCCAACATAATTCCTAATACTAATTTGTAATAACTTTTTGCTTTAAGCTGAAAGTAATGAATAAATGTGAATGCCAAAGACGAAAAGGTTATATAAAATAGGGTCGGAATTTCGTGAGCTGTAAGCAACTCATACATCACAAAACGAAAAATATACTCTTCTAATATCGGAATAAGGATCAGCGTTTGCAAAAGGAACTTCTTCTCTTTACAGGCTTTGAAAAAGTGCTTCGCGCTTTTCAGTTCAAGGATTGCTTGCACTGATGGAATCGCGATACACAAAAATAAAAATAGAAGAATACTTAGATCCCGGACAAATAAAAAACTAAGAAAAATCGAACTTAGTAACGCATATACAAATTTGTCGGTTGTCCCTTTTCGTGCAATGTTTGTTTTATCAAACAGTAAATAAAAAATGCCTGGAAAAAAGATGAGAATGGTAACAATTCTATGGAAGAGGATGGACCAGATCATTTAAAATGCCTCCGATGCCATTGTATCTTGGATGATATTTTTGTGGAAAACTCGGTGTACACAAAGGAAGTAATTCTGGTATAACAACTCGGGTAATTACTTGTTGAGACCCTAAGAAGTCAGAAGGTGTAATGTTTAAAAATGCTGCATATTGACTGAAGGATGGAACGCTCTTTACTAAGTCTTTAAGATTTTCGCTCCTTTGGCTTGCTGGTAATGTACTTTCTCGGAAGGCTAGATTTTCCGGCTTTCCCTTTCGAGCATAAAAAAGAACATTGTCATCAAGGTTATCAAAAACTGTTTGATTCAAAACCGAGTGGAATGTCTCTGCATGCGTCCAACTCGCATTCATATTATATTCAACGATGGCAAGCGTCTCCATCAATGATCGATATACTGCACGTTCTAGCGAATAGGACCCTTGGATTCCAACTGTATACCGAGGCATATAGGGACAATTAGATGTTATTTCACACATGACAATCGGAATAGGTTTGTCCAGTGTTATATCAATGATCGTGACATCAAAATAATCATAAAAAGATGAATCGCCAAGTATCTTATCGATTAGCCCTCTCCAATCATCTGTAATATCTTCACACCGCAATCCCCCAAACCAATACAAATTGTAGGAGTCCAATTGATAGATTTCAATAATTGCAGCTTCAAGGCTTTGTTCAAATGTCTCATGAGAGGCAGTTCCTGTCGAGACTGCATTCGGAGCTGCAATCTTTTCATCTTTCTTTAAAAAGTGAGTGCCTGATACCATTAATTGCATGGGGATATACACAAACTTGCCTGGTTCGTTTAGAGCGTTCATTTTTACCCATGATAGCTCATCTGTAGGCTGTATATAACGACAATCTTGATCGTCATAGAGCAAGTTCACATATTCAAGTGGACATATGAGATCCCCAGTATCCACTTCTTTTTGAAGCGTTTCATAATCTCTCTTTACAACTAAATGCTGAAGCCCTCTAAATTGTGAAGCATAAGCAAACCTTTCGGCTGATTCCCCTAAAAACGACATTCTTGTTTCATTATATAACTTGCCATAACCGCTCAAGTGATAGGTAAAATGGATATCTTGGTCGTATACAAATTTTTCGAAGCTTGGATAATTAGAAGTGATAAAATGAAAATCCGGCAATGGAAATGAACGTAGTCGATAAAACTTATCTGGAGATTTCCATAGTCCGGCAATTTTTCCGTCAAAATGGCGCATACGATCATCAATATGTTGATCAGTCAATTTAACTTTCATTTGCAAGTAACTCCTTCGTAATATTGACTGAAGCTACATTCTGTTCATCAAAATCTACTTGATGAATACCAGCGCACGTATTACATAGGATTGTTCTTCGATTAAAGTCAAAGGAATACTCAAAGTTAGGGAAATAATAATAGAGGACAGCTCCCGTGAGCATAGACATGCCATTTACTTCTGTTTGCTCGATATTTTTCATGATTAACCCTAAACCAACTAGCAATTCTGCACTGGTCACTTCAAAATCATCATAGACAAATTGGGTTTCTGCTTGATAGTGAAGACGAGACAATATTTTCTTTTCTAGGCACTCGTAACAGCCCGTCAATTTAGGTTCGACTCCGAACAACAAAAAGTTTTCATTATCAAATAGTGCCATAAAAAAGCTCTGATCTAAAGCAACCATCAGTTTATTAACTGTTTGTACATTACGGCGTTCATTTAGAGTAGCTATATAATACACCGAGGAATACGACGAAAAGACTTCTCGTGCCGTTTCCATAGAAGCATCTACCTTTAAAAAATTTGTACCAGCGCTAAGCAAATCCATATCAGCATCTGAGATGATTTCAGATCTTTTGAAAACGTTACTGCCCGGCACGCTATTTTTGACCATGTCAAACACCTGTTGGTCTTCAACCATGACGAGTGTTGCGCCTGATTGAATCTTGTTACGGATGATTCCATAATTGTATAACGTTTTGAAATCATTTTGATGGATATGATTGGATTCAATTGTTACTTCTTCACCATCCAATATCGCTTCAAGAAGTTTGATAAACGTTGGAGAACTACTCTCTTTATCGATGACCAACTCTGTCTGATGGAGAGCACCTTTTCTCAAAATAATCTCTGTACCATTTTTCGTTAGTTGGACGCCCTTCGTTTTCTTGTACGTAATTCCTGTACGTACTTCAGTTTGGATGCTTGTCATGTTTTTTACTGCTCCTTTCCAACCATAATGGAATAGATGATATGTGAAACCACACCATCTAGACCGATTGTTTTTTCAGCGTATTTCTTATCAAATCCTGCTACATCGCAAGAGCTATATCCTACACTATTTGCAACAAGATGAATATTTTGTGCCATCATGCCTGTTTCTACAAAAGCCAACAACATCCCAAGTTCTCCATACTTTAAATAATTCCTGTTAAGCTCGTACGAAAATAACAAGCTCATATTAGCATTCTGTGTGTCTATTGGGGCATTCTGATACAGTTCCTCAAGATTACCCGTATAGGTGATCTTTTTTAGCGCATGGGTATAAGGACGATATAAATAGATACCATTTCGCAAGCCTTCAATTGCATTCACAACACAATAGACGGAGATTGGATAGATTCCTCCTCCAGACCCATGGTAACGACGGAAGGAACGATTCCCCTCCGCATCTTTTGAATATCGATTACTAATCCCAACTGAATAGGTGAGCAGTGTAGATAATTCATCCAAATTCATTCTGTAATTGCTGAACGCTCTCGTACTTTGGCGTGATTTTAAAGCCTGGCTGAGCGATCCCCTTACGTTTTTCGGCTTAGGCAATGCAATCATGGATGAATCGTCTTCAACTTCTTCCATACTTCTATGGGCATTAATCGTATCTGCTAATCCTGTTTCATTATAAAAGTTCAAAGAACGGATATCACTAATTCCTATATTGGTCATGCCAAGTAAGTAATTAAAAGCATTCGAATCTGAATAGCCTTTTACGATATTGGCAAATAACTTCGTATTGGATAGGTTGGCAATGTTATTCCTGTCCTCATAAACAAGGCTGTGAAGATTCATCAATCCTTTATTCATCTCTTGGCACCTCCCCCACTTCGGCGACTACTCCAAATTTCCAAGAAGAAAAACAGAAGAATTCCCATGCCCATTCCGACAAGCGCCATATTAAAGTTATTCGGGACACCTCGTGCCGCAGCACCTTCAACTGGTTCAAATCTGAAATATTCCAAACCTAGGATTTTTAACGATTTATCTGTTTCGAGTTTCTGTACATCGACCTGTTGGTAACCATAAGTAATGAGAAAGTAAAAACCAACCATCGTTATAATAATGGCCAACACAAAAGAAATTGAAATGCGTTTCATATTCATAGGTTGCACCTCTTTTTTCAATGTAATAATTCCCTTGACCCTTTTCTATAGAAAGAGGGTCAAGGGCCCTGATACCCCTCTGACAAAAATTACTCATGATGAAGAATTAAGACGATGAGCTACAGCAACAAGAGCATGAACAGCTACAACTACAAGATCCTGCAGCGTAGTTCAGTGCTTGCGTCTGTTCTTCGGTGCTTAGAAAACTATGCGACTGAATCGTGCTAACTTTCACATCCACTTACCTCACCTCCTTTAAATTCACTCTCAACCTTGTACTTATCTATTTTCCTAATGATTGAAAACTATAATGGAATTTAAACGTTTTTCGGATAAGCATATAAATCACTATCCCTATAACAACTAAATAGATCAGCGTCAATCGAACAAACTCTCCTAAAAAAAGGTCAGTAGTAAACCAGATATTGATAAAATCATTCATCAAATATTTCACCGGAAAATAGTTCATCGCATTTTGGACACCTTCCGGTAACGTGTTAAATTCATTGAATCCGCCTGATAGAGCAAGTATGGAAAACATAAGCGCTAACCCAGCAACTTGTACGATTTGTACTCTTTCGGTCAGGAGTCCCAACATCACGCCTAACGACAAAGTAAATATGGCTGCAAGCAAATAGTGTGAGATGAAACTGATGATGGCCAAGCCCCCTGGTATGTTGAGCGAGAAAACAATTTTTGCAAACAAACAGACGAGTACAAACTGGATGATCGCGATCATCATGTGTACGACAACTTTTGAACCAAGGATTGCAAATGGATTGATGCCAAAAAGAAGGTACCTTTCCATCACGCCTGACTCTCTTTCAGCTGTAATTGAGACAGGAAGTGAAACCAAACATAAAGGAATTAACCCAATACCTGAAGCGATCATGATGTATTTATCAGAAAGATGATAACCGTCTCCGATTTCAATGTTTCCAACACTTCCTACTACGATAACCATCATCATAAGGGGAAATAGTATACTAAAAAATAATACGATCGGGATTCGCAGCAAAATGACCTTCAACTCAATCCCTATATAGCGTAAATACCTCATACGATCTCTCTCTCCGTCTGTTGTCGTATATACGTATAAAGCGTCTTAATATCTTTCGGTTTATACGTGAAAGGAATATTGTCATGTCGCAACTTCTCCATGACTTTTTCTTCTTCCTCCTGATTTTTTGTCATAAAGATCTTCTGGGTATCTGTTTGTACAAAACGGAGTGACAAATTCTCAAATGACACATCACGATCGATGCTGATTGCTGAGAAAAATTGATGGGTCGCACATAAATTCTCGATTGTATCGAAGGCTAGCAATTTACCATCATCTAAGATCAATAGCTTATCTGCCAATTTTTCGATTTCTTCAAAGTAATGGGATACAATTAGGAGTGTTTTCTCAGAGGTGAGTGATTGGATGAGCTTAATAATTGAATTTCGACTATCGAAGTCTAAGCCAGATGTGATTTCATCGAATATTAATAGAGCGGGATTGTGGAAAATTACTAGAAAAATCGTCAGTCTCTGTTTTTCCCCTCCAGACAAATAAGAGAGTCTTTTATCTACAAGCTTCTGTAGATTAAATCGCTGTAACCCTTCTTGAATGCGTGAATCTGCTAAAGAACAATTACACACGAGCGAAATGATCTCTTTAACTTTCATTAAATCGGAGAACTGATTGTGTTGCATTTGTATACCGACGTCTTTCGTTTGAATATGCCGATGCACGTTGCCATTGTAATGAATTAAGTTCAGAATTACTCGAACCATTGTCGTCTTCCCTGATCCGTTGCTTCCAATAATGCCGATTTTATCTCCTTTTTCAATCGAGATATCAACGTTTTTTAAATCCAAAATGGTTCTGTCTTTTTTCACCACAGATATTTGTTGTAATTCGATTAGTGGCATTCGTAAAACCTCTTTTCTTATTACTTTGACGAATCATACATGAAGAACTCTCAAGAGAAGTTAATATAAACGAAAATAACTTAAATTCTGATTATTTATAACACAATTATAGATACAAGGTATTTACGATGTCAACACTATTTTCATTAGGTAAAAAGCATTAAATCCATTACGAAATTATAACATTTCCAATCTACCAATCTTTATACCTAGCGAATTTTCCCAAAAGAATTTCAGATATTGGTCTTCGTTCGACAAGTTTTTACTCTAATTTTAAATCTCTACTATTAATTATTAACATAGCCTTCCAATACAACTGACTAAGATTGGATTTTTTAAAAAAATAGTTTAGGCGCAATTTACTATTACTAATTCACCGTTCACAGTTGAAAAAAACACAAAAAGGTTCCAGATTGCATTCAAAAACGGACACATTCCCAATACTTTTTCATTCATGCTCACATACTTAAGTAGAGTAGGAAAATCTTACACCTACACAATACATATACATTCATATGAGACTTCCAAAATACATTATTTTTATATCATCCTGAATTAACAATCAAATTGACTCAACATGATTTTTCATATATCCTAAAGTTTATTTCATAAAATATTACTGAGGGTTGGGCAAAATGAACACTCTACAATGAAGTGATACGTATCATGCTCTGACCCACAAATAATCCAGATAATTATTATGCACGCTAGTATATGTGGTGCCTCTTCTTGTTCATTGTAGAAGAGGCCTTTATTTGTAAGTTAGCTGAGGAAAGGAGGAAGAAATGCAAAAACGAAATCCGTGGGCATTGATTCCATTTGTTGTTTTTCTATTATTATTTATCGGCTCGGGAATTGTATTAAATGACTTTTATGCATTTCCTGTAACGGTTGCCATTTCAATTGCTAGTGCTGTCGCCCTCTTCATGAACCATAAAGAAACGATGACCAAAAAAATTGAAGCCTTTACGACTGGCGCTGGGAATTCGAGTGTCATGTTAATGGTCATCATTTTCTTACTAGCCGGGGCATTCTCGGAATCCGCCAAAGGAATGGGCGCGATTGAAGCAACGGTCAACTTTGCACTATCTATCTTGCCACAAAACTTATTAGTTGTTGGCCTGTTTATCATTGCTTGTTTTATCTCTTTAGCAATGGGCACTTCAGTTGGAACGATCGTTGCCCTCGCTCCAATTGGTTTAGCGATTGGGGAGCAAACAGGACTTTCAATACCCCTATTAATGGCAACTGTTATTGGTGGGGCGATGTTTGGTGATAACTTATCATTCATTTCGGATACAACGATTGCATCGGTGCGCTCACAAGGCGCCGAAATGAAAGACAAATTTAAAGTAAACTTTCTTATCGTTATGCCTGCAGCAATTGTCACTTGTGTTCTGTTAGCCTTTTTGACGCTGAATTCCTCAGCCAACGTGACACATGCGAGTTTTGAATGGTACAAGTTAATTCCTTATGTATTCGTTATTGTTTTTGCTTTAATCGGCGTCAATGTCTTTACCGTATTAGCAAGCGGAATCATCCTCGCTGGAACGATCGGCTTACTGGATGGCAGTTATGAAGTGATGACATTTATCGGTGCAATCGGTGACGGCATGAGCAATATGTTTGAGATGGCCTTTTTAGCAATGTTAATTGCCGGTATGGTTGAGGTCATTAAGCATAATGGCGGTATTGATTTTATCGTACATATTGTCACGCGTAAAATTAAGTCACAAAAGGATGCCCAATTTGCAATAGCAGGTTTAGTTGGTTTAACCGACCTTTCAACCGCCAATAATACGATAGCCATTATGATTGTTGGACCACTAGCCAAAAACATTGCCGACCAATACGCGATTGAGCCACGTAAATCAGCAAGCCTTATCGACATTTTCTCATGTGTGGTTCAAGGAATCATTCCGTACGGCGCACAATTTCTAGCCGCTGCTAGTATCGCTGGCATTTCTCCGATATTAATCATGCAATACTCCTACTACTCGCTTTTAGTCGGCGTATGCGGAGTCATCGCAATCCTAATCGGTTATCCTAGAATGAAAAATAAAACTATAAAATCGTAAACGCGCTATTTGTAGTATGTTTAATTACAATTTGAAAAGCTGTGATGAAAATCCTAAAGTCGATTGGATTTTCATTACAGCTTTTTTCATTCCACCAAATTACCTTCAACCATGCAATCTCTAGCTAGTTAACTCGGGTCAGGTATTTCAACTTTTTCTCCCCATTGTAGGAAGGTATTACTCGTCGTATCCGTTACCCCCATCATAGTAGCAGTCGAGACATAATATGCTGTCAAATAATTGCTTGTCAGCCATATTCCAACGTCTGTCAACATGACGCCATTATAATTGATAGGAGCTTCTGGAACAAGATGCCATGCAATATCGCTCACTGCATCATCTGCTGGAACGGACTCTTCTCCAACAACAATCCATGTCGGCGATGAAGCAAAATAATCCCGGAGTACGAGAGGGTTAGAAAAAACTCTAGTCAATTTAATAATTCCATTTGCTAAATTGACGTCAGGGTCAGATGAATGATCTTCTTCCTGAATCCATTTTCCATTATCTCCTTTATACCACCCTGTATTCCCTTTAATAATGACACTATTTTGTCCTTCTCTCACATTCATCGAGAAATCGGGGTCCCATAAAAAATCAACAACAGTCGGAGGTGCAGCTGAAGATTCCACTCGATGGGTTCCTGTGCCCGCAGCTAACATCGCTGCCACGATACAATCGGCTAATTTCCCACCCTCAATTACCGCATTCGATTCAAGAATAATTCCTTTGCATTCTAGCAGGGATTGCTCTTCCTGGACTTCTTCCTCTAATTCCTCTTCATTTGCCTCCTGCGGTTCTTGCTTCGACACGTCTTCTACCCCTGTTGATTGCTCATTGTCTTTAGATGAATCAGGTAGTGACGATTCCCCCGAATTTTTGCTAGATGGACTACACGCCGTGAGTAATAGTGCAAACACCAATAGCAGTGCAGCTATGATGAGCTGCATAATATTACGACTGCTCCCTAAGCGGAATACCTGATTTTTACATATAGAGTTTTTCAATCCTCTGCTCCCCTTTCCTAACCATTCGATCATATCTATTCTGTCAGTAAACATCTATTATATGAAACATCAAGAAACATTTAGACCGAGTATGTAAAATATTTTGCGTGATTAAAAAATCCGATATTTACCAAAATACGTTTTCTTGGAGATTCAAGTCACACAAACCACTTTTAAGCAATATCCCCACCATGCATGGAAAACATATAGAATTCCGATCCATCTGTTAATGTCCAGCCATCAAAGAAAGAACTCGCATGAAACAAATCTACAAAAATATTGTCAAATTGTAAGATTAGAAGTGGACATTGTTCTAATAACTGAATGTCTTTAATTGTTTTACCAACCAATAACTCTTCAATTGATTTCCACTCCTTATGATTAGATTGGATATCAGTTTCGCCTAGTAATATTCCACTTGTATCCCGAATTCTCCAAGGACATTCAATAATAATTGCACCTTTTCCCAATTGAATAATGAAGTGAACTTCTGAATCAATAGCAGTGACTTTTTCTCCAATCATATCATGAAAAGTGACATTACTTATTTTTGTATGCCATAGTCTACGTGCAAGTGTGATGATCATTTCATTTATCTTCTCTTCTGTATAGCCATGCTGCTTATCTCCATCCTGATAATTATTAATCACATTACTGATTTCCCGCCAATTCATTTGTTCCTCGAATAAGTCATGTTTGATTGTGCACCTGTATATCTCTTTCACAATCGATTTAGCATTTTTAATGGGAATTAATAGTTGTGAGTGTAAGTTCTTTAAATGATAATTTACACATTCTTTTTCAGAAGGAGCTTTTCTTTTCATTACCTTCATAGTATTTGCAAACATTTCTTCAATCTCAAAGAAATTTAAAGGCTCTCTCATACTAGCTAACTTCTTCATTTCAATTATATCCATATATATATGATTTTTTGCCCACTCTATATAGTCTGATGCTTCTACTGTGTCAGTATATTTTTTATAATACAACTCTAAAATTTCTATCTCCATCTCCCCCTTTTTTTCACTATGTTTAAGAAAAACCACCTTTATCCAATAAGGTGGTCTTCTTGATGAATCGCATTAATATTCTTTTTTTAGGTAGCCCATTATACTATTTTACCAAGAAAACCTTAACGTAATATTCCCTTTTGGTATTGATCCACACCTTGCTACCAAGGCTATTCCAACTCTATCAACGCCACACACTCCACATGACTACTTTGCGGGAACATATCCACCGGCTGCACTTCTTTCGTCCGGTAGCCCCCATCCTCCAACATGCGCAAGTCACGGGCCAAGGTTCCAGGGTTACACGATACATACACAACACGCTTCGGCTTGTACTTTAAGATTGTTTGCAACAGCTTCTCGTCGCAGCCTTTACGCGGTGGATCGACGACTAATACATCAAATCGTTTCCCTTGCTCGTACCATTTTGGAATGACGTCTTCCGATGCGCCTGCTTCGAAGTTGGCATTTGTGATTCCATTTAGTTCAGCATTTCGTTTTGCATCCTCGATTGCTTGCGGGACGATTTCAACGCCGTATACTTCTTTTGCTTGTTGAGCGAGAAATAGAGAAATGGTACCAATACCACAGTAAGCGTCAATTACCGTTTCATTGCCCGATAGCTCTGCATATTCGAGTGCTTGACGGTAGAGCACTTCCGTTTGTGCAGGGTTCACTTGGTAGAAGGAACGGGCAGAGATTTCAAATTGGATATCGCCGATCGTGTCGATGATAACCGATTTTCCGTACAAGCAAATCGTTTCGTTTCCGAAGATGACGTTAGTCTTTTCACCGTTTACATTTTGCATGATAGACGTTACTTCCGGTAGTACGCGTTTAATGACTTCTACTATTGCATCACGCTGTGGAAACTTCTTTTTGCTTGTTACGAGAACCACCATGATTTCGCCTGTCGCTTGTCCTTTTCTTACGACTAGATGGCGCAGCATTCCCCGATGTGTGCGCTCATTGTATGCGTCCACGCCGTGGATGAGCATTTCCCGTTTCAACGTAGCCATTAATTCGTCTGCTTCTTCACTTTGGATGATACAGACGTCCGTATCGACAATATGATGGGAGCGGGATCGATAAAAACCGGCAACCACTTCTCCGTTTCGTTCGCTGAAAGGAATTTGAGATTTATTGCGATAGCGCCAAGGGTCTTGCATGCCTTTTACAGGATATACAGGCACTTCAGGCAGTTTTGCAATGCGGTCCATCACATCTCGGACTTGTTTCTGCTTTTGCAGCAGTTGGCCTTCGTACGACAAGTGTTGCAGTTGGCAACCACCACATTGTTCAAACACGTGACACGGGGCATCTACTCGTTCAGGAGAAGAAGTCACCACGTTCAACAGTCGTGCAAACCCATAATTCTTCAACGTTTTGCCCACTTGTACTTCTACTTCTTCCCCAGGCAACGCACCATGTATAAAAAGTGGATAGCCTTCCACTTTCGCAACGCCTGATCCGTCATGCGTCAAATCCTCCACATACACGGTCAGACGATCATTTTGATTGACAATAAAAGACATGTTTACTTCCTCCAAATTTCGTATGTACCCAGTTTAGCATGTTTCGCGTAATCTTAACGGAAAATGTACATCTTTCTAATGAAAAAGAGCGGAGGAACTTCATGCGTCCCCCGCTACTTTTTGTACGATTATCAGTTTTGCATTCTTCACTTTTTCGTTCGACTCTTCGTCACCGCACTATCAAGGGGGGCAACGAGAAATGCAACGATAATTGCAAGTATGAGAACGACGAATGGCGCGTAGAAAATGATAAACTCGGATAAGAATTCTGCCATGTTGTTTCCTCCTTACGCGTGGTGATCTTCTTTTCCACGCACATAGTCTTTATTGAACAAAAACAGGCGTAACAGCAAGAAGAGTGATGGGATTAACAAACAAAGCCCTAGAATAAACGCTACTACGAGTGAGATTGCCATTGCCGGATTCGTGAAACTATCGTAAATCGTCAAATATGGATAGAGCAAGTATGGATAATGCGATGCCCCGTATCCGAAAAAGGCAAATGCGAATTGACCTACTAACAATGCAAACGCCCATCCGTATTGCTGTTTCTTCAATAGCAGGTATACCGTTCCAACAAACAGGATGAACGATATGAGGAACATTGGCCAGAATGTCTGGATATTTGCATAGTGGTCGGGATTATGTTTTCGAAGTTCAAAAATAATTCCGCCCGCTGTAACGATTGTTGGCAACGACCATATCAATGCATATTTCCGAAGCAGTTTCGTCGCTTCCCTGTCGCCTGCTTTGTTTGCATACCATGTCAAAAAGACCGCAGATATATAGAGTGTTGCTGCAATACTTAGTACGACAATCGACCACGTCAAGGGACTCGTGAACAGCTCCCAGTAGTCAAGCACAGGATTGCCGTTGACCATTTCGATGAAGCCGCCTTCTGAAATCGTTAAGACAATGGAGAGGGATGCGGGAATGAGTAATCCCGCAAGCCCATACATGAATGAGTAACCTTTATGTCCTCTTGCACCATACGTTTCAAACGCATAATACGAGCCACGAATGGCGAGTAAGATAACCCCGAAACTGACTGGTACTAAAAGTGTCGTCCCATAATAGAAAGCCGTTTTCGGGAAAAACCCGATAATGCCTACGAAGAAGAACACGAGAAATACATTTGTCACTTCCCACACAGGTGATAAATAACGTTGGATAACTTTCGTTAAAATCCGTTGCTTTCCAGTCATCAAACTGTAGGCGTTAAAAAAACCTGCCCCAAAGTCGATGGCACCGACGACAATATAGCCGAATAAAAACGTCCATAAAACAGAGATTCCTAAGATTTCTAAGTTCAATGTACGTCACCGCCTTTTTCGGTATGGCGATCTTCCAGCTCACGTTCTACTGGATTATTACGGAACATCCTTCTTAACACAACGATACTTCCGATACCAAGAACTAAATACAATAAAGCGAACAGGATGAGCATGAGATCCACATGCCCACTTGTCGTTGCGGCATCTTCAACCCGCATGATGTGGCGTAATATCCACGGCTGGCGACCAACTTCTGCTAGCCACCATCCTGATTCAATGGCAATGAATGACAACGGACCGCCTAAAACGATCAACCAACGGAACCACCGCGTTGTAACACTCTTCCAACCGCGTTTAATGCCGATCCAGAACCAAGCTGCCAAGAAGACCATCCACATGCCGATTAATACCATGATGTTAAATAAGTAGTGGATATATAACGGCGGGACTTCATCTTCTGGGAATTGGTCCAACCCGATCACTTCTGCTGTTGGGTTGTTATGCGCGAGTAAAGACAATCCAAATGGGACTTTAATGGCGTACTTTACTTCTCCATCATCCATGATACCTAATAATAGGAGTGGTGCATTTTCTTGTGTTTCAAAATGCCATTCGGCAGCTGCTAACTTCTCTGGTTGGTATTCCGCCAAGTATTTTCCCGAGAAGTCTCCGATCATAGCCGTTCCAATTGCAAAAATGAGACCGACTTTCATCGTAAGAAATAGTGCTTTTTTATGATAAATATGATCTGAGCCTTTTAATAGACGGAACGCTGCAATGGCAGCAAGTACGAAAGCTGCCGTCATGTAAGCTGTAATGACGACATGCGCAACTTTCGTTGGCATTGCAGGGTTGAACATCGCGATGATTGGGTTAATATTCACAAGTTCCCCATCTACAATATCAAACCCTTGTGGAGCATTCATAAATGCATTCACCATTGTAATGAATACAGCAGAGAAAGAAGCGCCAATCGCAACAGGGACTAGCAACAGTAAATGCTTCTTCTGGTTTTCAAATCGGTCCCACGTATATAAGTAAATTCCTAAGAATATCGCTTCAAAAAAGAATGCGAACGTTTCCATGAACAACGGAAGTGCGATGACATTCCCTGCAAGCTCCATAAAGTTCGGCCAGAGCAATGACAACTGCAAACCGATTGCAGTACCGGTTACAACACCGACTGCTACAGTAATGACAAAACCGCGTGCCCATCTACGTGCAAGTAGAATATAGTGCTCGTCGTTTTTTCGAATCCCGACCCACTGTGCAATCATAATCATGAGCGGTACACCCACCCCGATGGTTGCATAGAGAATGTGGAAGGAAAGCGTCAACTCCGTTAATACACGCGAATAAAATACAGCTTCTTCGTTCCCCATCTCGTCCCCTCCTCAGCTTCCAAAAATTCTTCCAAGAATCGAAACTAGCATGATGCCTGCTACAATAAATGCCAACCACATCAATCTTTTTTCATGTTTTTTATACACGAGGAATCCCTCCACATTATAAAACAGCTATCTACCTATTCATTCCCTATTTTACGCCTAAAAAACTGTGTAGGGCGGTATTTTTGTGAAGAGTTTTCGACAAGCAAATCAGCTTGACAATAATTAGAATCTTTCGTATACTAAAGAAATCATAATGGGGTGAACAAAATGAAAGTAAAGAGAAAAGTGTTAGCGTACATTACAAAGGGAGAAAACACAGAGCGTAAAATCCTTGTGTTTGAGCAAAAAGACAATCCTGACGCAGGCATTCAAGTACCTGGCGGAACGATTGAAGATAACGAGTTGCTGATCGATGCACTGTATCGTGAAATCGAAGAAGAAACAGGTATTCGACGCGACCAACTGGAGCTAAAAGGAAAAGTGAATAAGCGCAATTACTTTCCAACGCACCAGCAAGATACTGTCCATGAACGCAATATCTTTCATCTGACGTATATTGGGGATTGTGATGTAGAGTGGGATAATTGTGTAAACAGCACGGGCAAAGATAACGGAATGGTATTTCATTGTAAATGGATCCCTGTTCACGAATTACCAGCACTTGCAGCTGGTCAAGGGGACGAAATCGAGTTTATTATGTGAAATTGCAAAAACTGCATTGGATTGTTCAATCCAATGCAGTTTTTTTATCTTCATGTGCAATACGGTCTTGATCGCGAATCGCATCTATCGGAACAAACATCTCAATGTGACGATACAAGTTTTGGAAAGTGGCAGGTAATGTACCTCCATATTCTCCATCCAAATTTAACAACACTTCCTCAGAAGAAGTGATTGTTACTTTCTCTGCTTGCGAGGAGATCACTAAAGGATCATCCAAATGTTCTCCACGTAAGGCTAAACTGACGACTCTAATAAATTCTGCTATATTACACTTTTTCAGAACAAGCAATGTAAATTTCCCGTCGTTAACACTCGAGTTGGGTGCTAATTTTTCTAATCCACCGACTGAGTTCGTAAGCCCAACGAGAAATAACATAACCTCTCCTTCAAAGACGTTATCATCGTATTCGATACGAACGTTTGATGAATGGATGGAAGGGAGCATCTCAATTCCTTTTAAGTAGTATGCTAATTGACCAAGGACGGTTTTCAATCGACTCGGTACTTCATACGTCAACTCCGTCATTCTTCCGCCACCTGCGATGTTGATGAAATAACGATTATTCATCAATCCGACATCGACTGGAATCGTATCCCCTTTTAAAATAATTTCAAGGGCATCGTCAATATCTCTCGGTATGCGCAAAGCACGGGCAAAATCGTTCGTCGTCCCCGTAGGAATGAGTCCGATTTTAGGTTTCTTCTCAAACGGTGAAACCCCCGCCACCACTTCGTTTAAAGTACCGTCACCACCTGAAGCGACGATTAAGTCGAAGTTCCGTTCAACCGCCAATCTCGCTGCTTCCGTCGCATCGCCTTCTCCTGTCGTTGCATGAACGGATGTTTCATAACCCGCCTTCTCCATCTTTTCTAGCACCTCTGCAAGATGCTTCCGAAAAATTTCACGACCTGCTGTCGGATTATAAATGATACGTGCACGCTTCATCCTAATTCCCTCTCAATTCATACAAATTCTAACACGCTAAGCACAAACGTGTGCCGAAAATATCCATTTGAATTTGCAACCGATTTCTCATTTTGATTGTTGTAACACCGGCATAAACGTTTTGCGAATGTCTTCATAGACAGTCAACCATAATTCATGTTGCGTCGTATATTCTTTCATTAGTTGTTCAATAAAGGCTTGTTGTTGTTCTTCAAAATCTGGAGCATCCTTGTCTGGCAACTGGCTTTTACGTGCCAAGACGTCTTCTTGAATAGAAGCCGCACGTGGGCCCCATTTCGCTAATACATTGCCTTCATCGTCCAATAACAAGTAGATCGGAATGGAACGGCCACCGTTCGTCAAATACCGGTCTATCAAATCTGTATCTGCATCACGGTAGACGACGCGTACGTCCAATAAAGCAGCCTCTGCAATCTTACGGAGTATCGCATTGTTCATCATTGCATCGCCACACCAATCTTCGGTGATGACAAGAATTCTTGGACTTTTTTCTTTTAATAAACCGATGAACTCATCATCTTTCGGTACATCAAATTTTTCGTACACATCGAAACTATTCTCTTTATGCTTTTCCATTTGATCCATGTATGCTGTAAGTGTAATGGCTTCTTCAAAATATTGCTGCTCGGTTTTCAATCCCTCTCACACTCCCTTTTCTTTAGTGTATAGCTATTCGTAATGCGAATCAAATAGGATGCCACTAAAGAAACACAAAAAACAATCCTATACAGAGACTTATGAAAGACTCGTATAGGATTATTCAGAAATACGTTATCGCTTATTAATTTCTTCGAGAAGTATTTTATTGACAAGTGGTGGGTTTGCTTGCCCTTTTGTTGCTTTCATCACTTGTCCGACGAGGAAACCGACAGCGCGGTCCTTACCGTTTTTATAGTCTTCGATCGATTGTTCGTTGGCATCCAATATTTCCGTTACAATTGTACGAAGTGTGCCTTCATCGGATATTTGAACAAGACCTTTCGCTTTGACGATGTCAGCTGCATTGCCGCCGTTGTCAATGAGTTCTTTAAAGACTTTTTTAGCGATTTTAGAAGATATTGTTCCGTCTGCAATCAATTTAATCATGCTTGCCAGTCCTTCTGGTGTCAAAGCAGTATCATGCAATTCTTTTTGTTCTGCGTTCAAATAAGCAGACACTTCGCCCATCAACCAGTTGGAGGCTAGTTTTGCATCCGCGCCTGCAGCAACGGTCGCATCGAAGAAATCCGACATCTCTTTCGTCAATGTTAGGACGTGTGCGTCGTATTCCGGCAAGTCCAGTTCTTGTACATATCGTGCTTTTCGTGCGTCTGGTAACTCAGGAATTTCTGCACGGACACGATCCATCCACTCTTGGTCGATATGGATTTCGGAAAGATCCGGATCGTTGATGAAACGATAGTCATTCGCGCTTCCTTTAACCCGCATAAGAACAGTTTGCCCTGTCGCTTCGTCATAACGGCGTGTTTCTTGCACAATTTTACCGCCAGCTAAGAGGATTTTCTCTTGGCGCTCCACTTCATTCGCAATCCCTCTGCGTACAAAGTTGAAAGAGTTCAAGTTCTTTAATTCGGTCTTCGTGCCAAATTTCTCTTCACCGATTGGTCGTAACGATATGTTCGCATCACAACGGAGAGATCCTTCTTCCATTCGTACGTCAGAAACGCCTGTATATTGAATAATTGCTTTCAGTTTCTCCAGGAAAGCATACGCTTCTTCAGGTGAACGAATATCTGCTTCTGTAACGATTTCAATGAGTGGTGTACCTTGTCGGTTCAAATCGACAAGTGAATAGCCGTTATCAGAGTGTGTCAATTTCCCTGCATCTTCTTCAAGATGAACACGTTCAATGCGGATTTTTTTCTTTTTGCCATTCACCTCAATTTCAATCCAACCGTTTGAGCCTACTGGACGGTCGTCTTGTGAGATTTGATACGCTTTCGGGTTATCTGGGTAGAAATAGTGTTTACGGTCAAAGTTCATGACACGTGCAACTTCACAGTTCAATGCCATAGAGGCTTTCATGCCGAATTCAACAGCTCTTCTGTTCAATGTAGGCAATGTACCTGGGTAAGCTAAGTCTGTCACGTGAATGTTCATGTTTGGTGCTGCACCGAAATGCGCTGGAGCTGGTGAAAAGATTTTCGTATCCGTCTTTAACTCGACGTGGACTTCAAGTCCGACAATTGTTTCAAAGTTCATTATTCATGTCCCTCCCCAATAGATGGAGTACGTTTATGAAATTCAGTCGCTTGTTCGAATGCGTGTGCCACTCTATATAGAGTCGCTTCGTCAAAATGTTTACCGATCATTTGCAATCCGATCGGTAAGCCATCAGAGAAACCACAAGGAACGGAGATGGCAGGTAGGCCAGCTAAGTTGACTGAAACTGTTAAAATATCGTTCGTATAAAGTGTCAGCTGATCTCTGACGATACCACCGATCTCATAAGCGGTTGTAGCGCTCGTTGGGCCAACGACAATATCGTAGTTCTCATAGAGGTTCGCAAAATCTTGCGCAATCAGTGTACGTACTTTTTGTGCTTTTACGTATAATTCATCATGGTGCCCATCGCTTAACGCGTATGTACCGTAGAGAATACGTTTTTTCACTTCAGTGCCGAAACCTTCAGCACGTGAACGCAAATAGATCTCTTCCAAGTTCTTTGCATCATCAGGACGGTAGCCATAGCGAATACCATCAAATCGTGCAAGGTTTGAAGAAGCTTCAGCAGTTGCAATTGCATAGTAAGTCGGTGATGCATAACGAGCATGTGGAAGTGATACTTCTTCCCATGTTGCACCCATGGATTCAAGGACGTCAAGGGCTTGTCTAACGGATGCTTTTACGTCTTCCGCAACCCCTTCACCCATGTATTCTTTCGGAACAGCAATCCGCAACCCTTTAATATCGCCCGTTAAACCAGCTCTAAAGTCAGGTACTTCTTTAGACGACGAAGACGAATCACGGTGATCGAGTCCTGCAATTGCACTCAGCAATAGGGCATTGTCTTCTACCGTACGCGTAAGCGGTCCGATTTGATCTAAAGAAGAAGCAAATGCAACAAGACCGTTACGGGAAATTCGGCCGTATGTCGGTTTCATCCCAACAATTCCACAAAAAGCGGCCGGTTGACGAACCGATCCACCTGTATCCGTCCCTAGAGAGAATAATACTTCGCCTGCTGCTACAGCAGCTGCTGATCCACCCGACGAACCACCAGGTACACAGTCCAAGTTCCAAGGATTCCGTGTGACCTTGAATGCAGACCGTTCAGTCGTAGAACCCATCGCAAATTCATCCATGTTCAATTTACCGACACTGATCATACCAGCTTGGTTAATTTTCTCCATTACAGTTGCGTCATAGACAGGTACAAAGTTTTCGAGCATTTTGCTCGCACAAGTCGTAACTGTCCCTTTTGTAATGATGTTATCTTTAATGCCAATCGGTAAACCGAATAGAGTCCCACGGTTCTCCATTGGTTCGTTATCCAGTTTTTCTGCTCTTGTAAGTGCCTCATCTTCTGTCACTGTAAGGAAGGCTTGTACTTTGTCATCCAAGTGAGCAATTTGTTTGAATGCATCTTCGGTTACTTCTTTGACAGAAACTTCTCGGTTATGTAATAGTGCTTGAAGTTCTGTTGCCGTCTTTTTCATTAACGTCATCTTACATCCTCCTAAAGTTCCTTCTTACAGGATATTCGGAACTTTTATCATTCCGTTTTCATGCTCTTTTACACTTTTCAACATGTCATCGCGGTCCAGAATATCTTCCGGATGATCTTCACGGAGAACATTGAATAGTTGCAATGGATGTGTCATCGGTTCTATGTCAGTTGTGTCGACTTCTTGCAGTTCTTCTGCAAATTCAACTAACTCGGAAATGATTGTTGAATAGAGCTCTGTGTCTTGATCCGAGACAGCAATTCTAGCAAAATTTGCATAGTACCGCACATCATCTTGTGTAAACTTCGTCATTTTCGTTCCTCCCTATTGCAATTGTACGACTAATCATACCACCTAACAGGTATGTTGAAAAGTAACTGTTCCAGGAACAAACCGCTACGAATAAGAGGGATTGTTAAGATTTAACTCGAATGTATTTCAGTAGTTTACATCGTATTTATTCTTAACAAACCCATTATACTTCTTAACATTTATAGTCAGTAGCCATAAATATGAACAAATGGCTCCTCATCCGCTGCCTTTTTGACAATAAGCGCTTCAGGACCATTCACAGATGTAATGCTCACTTCCACATCAATATCCTTATAATAATCTTTCACTTTTGACGTCACAAATTGCGTAAAACCAATCGTTTCGCTTTTACCGAAAAACTGGATTGGAATAGTAATTGTTAGCGACTGCATCCGATTGTCTATGAAATGTCCTGTTGCAACGACGTTCACAAAACTTGGAAAGTACTTATCGATGTCCTGTTTGAAATTGTTGTACGTCGTGTTAATATCCCGGTAATTTTCAATTGAAGACGACGCTGGAAGCAAAACGTACTGTTCGTTCACTTCTTTCCATCCATTTGGTGTCGTTTTCCCTTTATCAAAAAGAGTTGTTGCAAAGTAAGAACCAGGCACAATCGAATTCCGTTTTTGTTGTTTAAATAAGCCTACGACAATCGGAATATCTTGAAACCCTTCTTTTGCCCGCATTCTTTTAACAATTTCTTCTGCAGCTTTCATGCCTTGCTGTTCAAGTTCTTTGTCCGGAATCGTCGTTTCTTTACCATTTTTGCCATAATAAACGGAGTTTAACGCGAGTCCGATTGAAATGCCTGATAACCGTAATTTTTTATCATCGGTCAACGTCAAATAGTTCTGTTCAATAATATGGGCTAAAAATATCGGCTGCTCTTCCTCCGATTCCCCTTGTGCTGCTGGTGGGTTCAGTCCTTCAGCGTTTGTTGAGCTTCTAGATAACCAAGCTCTTGTAGTATCAGTATCAATATATTGCCCTTCTTGAAAATAGTATTTTTTTGTATCAAAATGCTGTGTGGATAACCGCAAAAGGCCTTGTTCAGCTTCCTCAATATCGTATTTTGTGTAAATATTATTTACGACAAGTCCACGACTGGCACTTTTCTTAAAAGGGAGTAGCGTTGGATAATAGTCATCTTTTAATTGTGCTTCTGGAATAATGACGGTCTCTTCCACTTTTTCATCGTTTTCTTGTATGACTTCCTCTTTTTTAGGACCGATTGATGGTAAACAACCACTTAAGAAAATAGCAGTCGCCGCAACCGGTATTAGTAATAACCTTTTCATTACGAATTACTCCTTTTCACCGAGTGCATTGACAAGCTCGGTTTCGTTCCATACAGGAATACCAAGTTCTTCAGCTTTGGCCAGTTTTGAACCCGCGTCTTCTCCTGCGATGACGAGATCCGTCTTTTTGCTTACGCTCCCACTGATTTTGCCACCTAACGCTTCAATTTGCTCTTTTGCTTCATTACGCGTTAAAATGGATAATTTTCCTGTCAGGACGATTGTTTTTCCTGCAAAAGGACCTTCAGTCGGTACTTCCTGGCGGGTACGACCTTTATAAGTCATATTCACACCAAAAGTCTTTAGTTTGTCAAGGACTTCCTGGACATCTTCATTTGCGAAAAATGTAACGACGGAGTCAGCAACCTTCTCACCAACTTCATGAATTGCAATGAGTCGTTCTACGTCAGCCACAGCTAAGGCATCTATCGTACCGAATTCTTCAGACAACAAAGTAGCTGCTCTTGCGCCGACATGTCGGATTCCAAGGCCAAACAGGAGCTTTTCCATAGAATTCTCTTTCGAAGCGGCAATTGCATTTACGAGATTGGTCGCAGATTTTTCACCCATTCTTTCTAACGACAGCAGTTGCTCTTTCGTAAGAGCGTACAAATCGGCTACATCTTTCACAAGACCTGTCGTATAAAGTTGGTCCACAACACGTTCCCCAACACCTTCAATGTTCATCGCATTTCGAGAGACAAAATGGATAAGTGCTTCTTTCATTTGAGCTGGGCATTGTGGATTCACACAACGTAAAGCGACTTCTCCTTCAATTCTGACCAGATCAGAATCACATACAGGACAGTTTTCGGGCATATGATAGGGCACTTCATCTCCATTACGCTGGTCCATCACGACACTTACAACTTCAGGAATGATATCGCCTGCCTTACGGATGATGACTGTATCGCCGATGCGGATATCCTTTTCTCGGATGAGGTCTTCATTGTGCAATGAAGCTCTAGAAACAGTCGTACCGGCAACTTTTACCGGGTCTAGTAGTGCAGTGGGTGTGACAACTCCTGTACGGCCGACGCTTAACTCAATATCGCGTAGTTTCGTAAGGACTTCCTCTGCCGGGAATTTATAAGCAGTTGCCCAACGTGGACTTTTTGCTGTAAATCCCAATTGCTCCTGCTCTTCGTAGCTATCGACTTTAATGACGATTCCATCGATTTCATAGTCCAAATCCTGTCTACGATTTTGCCATGATTCAATGAAAGCGAGCACGTCTTCAATCGTTTTGCATCGTTTACTGAACGGATTCGTCTGAAAACCGAGAGAAGCTAAATAGTCCAGTGAATCTGCATGCGTATCTTGACCGTAAGCACCGCCATCGCCGCCGATTCCATATATAAATACAGACAGGTTCCGGCTTGCCGCAATTTTAGGATCCAATTGACGGAGTGAACCGGCAGCTGCATTTCGCGGATTCGCAAAAGGTTCTTCGCCGTTTTCATCCCGTCGTTCATTCAACCGCATAAATGATTTTTTCGGCATGTATGCTTCACCACGAACCTCAATGGTTACCGGTTCAGCAAGTTCTAACGGAATGGCATGAATGGTCTTTAGATTGGCTGTAATGTCCTCACCAATCGTTCCATCCCCACGTGTGGAGCCTTGTACAAATTCTCCATTTTCATATCTTAATGAAACGGCTAAGCCGTCTATTTTTAATTCACAAATATAACTGAGCGGTTGCCCATTGCCCGCTTGTACACGTCGATCGAAGTCACGGATATCCTCTTCGTTAAACACATTAGAGAGACTTAACATCGGGTACGCATGGACGACTTTACTAAATCCAGCTAAAACGTCACCGCCGACTCTTTGCGTAGGGGAATTGGGATGTATCAACTCTGGGAACTGTGCTTCAATGGCAATTAGCTCCTGCAAATGGGCATCATAAACGGAATCCGAGACAAGTGGCTCGTCCATTACGTAATAGGCATGTCCATACTTTTTCAGCAAATCGTTTAGTTCTTGCACGCGCTTTTCAGCTTCTTTTCGTTCCATTTGTTCCTCTCCCTATGCTTTTTCTATTGGAGCGAATTTGGCGAGTAGCCGCTTCACGCCGATTGGATTCGGAAAAGCGATATCCAGTTCGACATCGTCCTCTTTCCCTTTCACGCTGACGACCATACCGGTCCCCCATGTTTTGTGAACCGCTTTATCGCCAGCTTTCCATCCTAGCTTCTCTCCGCCACTCGTTTTGTAAACAGGTTTTTTGACGGCTGGACGTACTGGTGCAGATGAGCGACCAAAAACGCCCGAAGAGAATCCATATGAATTCGTAGACGCCACTTCCAAAATGTCTTCAGAGATTTCATGCAAGAAACGAGACGGGTTATTGTAACTAGTACGACCAAAAATCGTTCGATAGGCAGCACAAGTTAAAAACAATCTTTTTTCTGCGCGCGTGATCGCCACGTATGCAAGTCGACGTTCCTCTTCCATTTCTGCACTGTCACCAATTGAACGGGAATGCGGAAAAATATTCTCTTCCATACCAATGACAAAGACGACCGGGAACTCCAATCCCTTTGCAGCGTGCATGGTCATAAGGACGATTTTCTCCGTCGATTGGTTCGTCTCTTTATCCAACGAGTCAATATCCGCAATAAGCGCCAAGTCTGTTAAGAAGGCAACGAGTGAACGGTCACTATCATCCTCTTCTGCACGCTTCTCAAATGCTTCCGTTACGGATAAGAACTCATCAATATTTTCAAGACGACTTTCCGCTTCAATCGACTTTTCGCGTTCTAACATCGCACGATAACCCGTTTTTTCGAGTACTTGTTCAACCAATTCCGTAACCGGTAAATATTCCTGCATTTTAGCAAAGCCTTCGATCATGTCTCTGAACTTGACCGCTTCATTGGCCGCTTTTGCAGTAAGCCCCATGAAGTGGACTTCCTGTAGTGCGTCGAAAATGGAGCGATCGTTTTCAAGTGCAAACATTGCCATCCGCTCAAATGACGTCGCGCCAATGCTACGTTTTGGTTCATTAATAATACGTGCCAGTGCTAAATCATCGTCAGGATTGGCAATTAACCGCAAGTATGCGAGTAAGTCTTTAATTTCTTTACGATCGTAGAACTTTGTACCCCCGACGATTGTGTAATCCAAATTGGACTTCACTAAATATTCCTCAATCATCCGGGATTGAGCGTTCGTGCGATAAAGGACAGCAAACTGATCGAGCGACAAATTCTCTTCCTCTTTCAGCTCAATAATCTTTTGCACAATGTATTGTGACTCATCTTTCTCGTCGGCTGCTTTATAAACAGTGATGGCATTCCCGTCTTCGTTTTCGGTACGCAGTTTTTTATCGTATCGACTTTCGTTGTTTTGAATGACGTCATTCGCCGCTTGTAAAATCGTCTTTGTTGAACGATAGTTTTGTTCCAGCATGATAACTGTCGCATCCGTATAGTCTTTTTCAAACGAAAGGATATTACCGATATCAGCACCACGCCATCTATAAATGGATTGGTCTGAATCCCCGACAACACAAATATTACGGAACTTCGCCGCTAACATTTTAACAAGTCGGTATTGAGCGTTGTTCGTATCTTGGTACTCATCAACGTGAATGTATTGGAATTTGTTCTGATAATAGTCGAGGACATCAGGGACCCGTTCGAACAATGTGAGTGTCATCATGATGAGGTCGTCAAAGTCGAGGGATTGGTTTTGACGTAATTTCTTTGTGTACCCTTCATAGACAGTTGCAACCGTTTTTTCATAAGGGTTTTGCATATTGATTTGTGCTTTGAATTTCTCCGCATCGATACATTCGTTTTTCGCAGAACTAATCGTTCCTAGCATCGTACGTGGATCGTATTGTTTCGAATCGATGTTACGTTCTTTTAAAACATTTTTAATCGCTGTCAATTGATCTGATGAGTCTAAGATTGTGAAGTTCTTTGACATACCAATCCGATCAATATTTCTTCGTAAAATCCGGACACACATCGAGTGGAACGTTGACACCCACATGCGCTCACCCGTACCTGGTCCTAACAGGCCGTCAATCCGTTCCCGCATTTCACGTGCTGCTTTATTTGTAAAGGTGATTGCCAGAACATTAGAAGGATACACGTTTTTTTCAACAATTAAATATGCAATTCTATGTGTCAACACTCTGGTCTTCCCAGATCCTGCTCCTGCCATGATAAGCAATGGACCTTCCGTTTTTTTAACTGCTTTCGCTTGTTCCGGATTCATGCCGGCAAGTAGGTTTTCGCTTAGTTCATTCATAAGGAATTCCGCCTTTCTTAGAACGTTTGTTCTTTATTATACATGATATTCCTCATCAATGGGACATCGTTTTCACAGCTTGTACGGTCGTTAACGCCGCTTCAAAATCTTCATAGATGACATTACCTACTATTACCGTATCGGCTAGGCGTGCCATTTCCCTTGCGTCCTCAGCATTCCGAATGCCGCCACCATAGAACAGTTTCGTGTTCTCAAGCACGCGCGCAGCCGCTTTGACAATCGCTGGATCCCCAAACATCCCACTGTATTCTAAGTAAAAGACAGGTAACTTGAACAAATGCTCCGCCATGCGCGCATACGCGATGACATCCTCTTCATCAGGTACTTTATCGACACCTGTCAATTTTGCAGCTTTACAATCTATATTTACGATACAATACCCTTCAGCAATGACTTCTTCCCAATTCATCATATGACCGTATTCTTTTAACGCAGCATGATGGATTCCGTTGATCCACTCTGTCTTGGACGCATTCAACACAGTTGGAATGAAATAAAAGTCAAATCCAGGTGTCACCGAATCGACAGTCGATACTTCAAGAGCGACCGGAACCGAATAGCGACGGATTCGTGCCAGAAGATCGAGTACGTTCTCCAATGTCACGCCGTCTGACCCCCCTATGATCAAGCCGTCTGTCCCTGATTCAGCAAGCCGTTCCAACGCATTGTCTGTAATGTTTTTTGCAGGGTCCACTTTAAAGGCGTGACGCCAATTTTTTATATCCATTGTATGACCACCTATTTTGTAAAGTTATCATTTTACGTCTACATGTTGAGGTAAACTCTATCCAACAGTATACCAAAAAAACGAGCGGAAAGATTCTCCGCCCGATTTACTTCTTTTCCGTATTCTCTTCTAGTTCAGGATACAAACGGTTGAGTACCATATTGTAACCGCCAGATCCGTAATCGACACATCGTCTTACCCGAGAAATAGTCGCTGTACTTGCACCGGTTTCATTTTGAATCCGGTCATACGTCTTCTTTTGTCTCAATGCATGTGCAACTTCTAGACGCTGGGTCATCGATTGCAGCTCACTCATTGTTGCCAGATCATCGAAGAACGAATAGCATTCCTCAATATTCTTCAGTTCCAAAATCGCTTTAAATAGTTGGTCCGTTTGCTCACTACGAATTTTATCAATTTGCATATATGTTCCCCCTCTTTCTATTCGTGTCAAGGAGTATAGGAAACGGATTTCGCCAAACCAAGTGACGTTGGGATGACATGGAACCACGTCTTCCCTGGTACCAATTTTACAGGTACGCCGTCTTCCACCGGGACGATAAATCCATCAATGTTCTTCCACTCAATTTCTTTTACAGCACCCGCTTGAAAAAGCATTGCCTTGCCGCCACTTTCAATATCTACCGCTTGTCTACCCTCGTTGTCAATTGTCCGGTGGGCAGTCTCTATGACAACAACATTTGCCACTTCAACCGGTAAATTGTTTTCTTTATCGACTGTCAAGACGTCATTCACCATACGCTGATAAGTCCCGTTGTCTGGGTTGTAAGCAAACGTACTGATGAATTCTTTGTTGTTACTGAAACGGACAACAAGCATTGAGGCGATATCTTCTATTTTAGCATCCTCAAGCGATTCATGGAACGTAAACGGAGGAATCTTTGTGACAACAGCTTGCGATTTTGTCATTTCAATCGCTTTACGAACATTTTCATTACTAATATAGGAATTATGTGGCGCTTTACGCTCAACCGATCTTTTAAATAGAATGCCATCATACTGCATGCCATTCACATGATCGACATACCGTTTGTCTAATAATGCCTTCGCATCCGGGCTATACCCATGCGCAACATAAAAAGCATCCATCCCCTTAGCAAGTTCTATAAAATAATCCCTGGCACTTCGAACGGGTCCAATCGATTCTGGCAGCTCACTTTGAAAGAGTGCCAAAAACCGAGTGACATTGCCTTCCGCCACAAACTCATACACGATATCCGCTGCACTGAGACCTGATTGTGGTCTAGCTTGAGGATGATTATTAATCGTAGCGAGGACTGCACGATCGCCCACTTCAGTTTCACCTTTTACACCTGTAAACAATGTTGGAAACAGTGCTCGCTCGTCATCCATTCCCTCCTGCTCATCCTCAACTTCAATGATTTCGGGTTTTTCTTGTGTGTGGTCAACTTCTTCCGCACCCGCTTTCTCATTTTTTGAACACGCCGACAACAGCAACAACACGATCGCCAGTCCGACTAGCCATCCCCTGTTTTTCCCTTCCATCTTTTCCCCCTATCTTTCCACTGACGGAATGATCACTTCATTTTTCATTACATGATAAAGTCCTAGCTGCGTAGCTCGAACATAAGGCAAATGCGTCGATTGTAAAAACAAAAAGGTGTAGACCGCATCTCCATGTTGGTAACCTCGAGTCGCTAAAGCTTCTTTTAACGCCACTTCTTCTTCAATTAAACGCTCTACAGAGGAAGCAGATAATCCCCCACCAATTGGTAGAGCGATGGAAGCAACAACTTCGCCATCTTCGACAAGCACCATTCCACCGTTCATCCGTTTCATCTCATCAAATGCTTGCTTCATCGCGCCCTTATCTTTGCCAATCAAAATGAGATCACCTGTATTTGAATACGACGAGGCCAATCCTTGAACTTGATTGGCAAAGCCTTTTATGACTGTGTTCACACGCCACTTCCCATGTCGATCGACGAGTAGAAGAAAACTTTCATCATGTTCTTCCGCTAACTTGTCCACTGATAAATCGATCGTTACTTCATATGGTTTCGTAATGACATCATTAACCATTCCAATTCCGACAGGATGTGTAAAGTCAAAATCTTGTTCACTCAAATCAAAATCGAGTGTACAATCCGGAATGATGGACCAATCCACGTGCTGAAAAGTTCCAGTGGATTCATTGTCCCTCTTTAGCCATTTTCCTTTTGATAAGACATCTGTAGGTACCGGATGCCATTCGTCGTCAAGGAAGTTCAGCGTAGCATATCGACCCGTTGCAATGAGTCCATGCAAATCATCCATTCCGTAATATCTTGCTATGTTATAGGAGGCCATTGCATAGGCATCAATTGGTTTAACACCGGCATCCAATGCAACTTGGATACATTTATCCATGACCCCATCTGTGTGGAATGAAGGTGTAGATCCATCCGTCGTCATCATTAAATGATCAAAAACATGTAATTCTTTGTCCACAATACCTCTTAACAAATGCGGTAAATCAGGACGAATGGAAGAATGGCGAAGCGTCACCGCATAGCCATGAAGTAAGCGTGATTCCACTTCTTCCACAGTCATCGCTTCATGATCCCCATCTGCGCCAATTAGCTTCATTCTAGCCAACGTTCGTTCAGAGGCACCCGGAAAATGCCCTTCAATCTTTTTGCCTGCAGCCTTGGCAGCAAACAAATTGGTCATCATCTCTGCATCGCCGTTCAGAAGTCTTGGCCAACCTGTCAGCTCTCCCCCCATCAGCACATCGCTACGCTTTATCCATTCAGCAACTGCTGCTGGAGTGAACATTTCTCTCTCGTTGTGCAACACGGTTTGCGAGTCAAACCGCGCCCACCAATAAAACGAAAATGGCAATTGGTGTAATTGGTCAACCAATTTGAAAGCCTTTTCATTCCCTAAGAGCAAGAAGAACGTCAAATTATCTGCAATGAATGTCGTCGTGCCTCGTTTCCCTGCAAAAGATGCAAATGATTCAGGGTTGTACAACTGAAATGGGTGAACATGCGGTTCAATATAGCCGGGAACGATTTTTTTCCCTGTCGCGTCAACCACTTCCGTCTCCTCCATCAAGACAGGCATTCGACTGCCTGTATACACAATACGATCACCATGAATCCAAATGTTTCCTGTTACCCACTGCTTTAAAACAGAATGGAGGTAAGTAGCATTCTGGATAACCATATCAGGCGAAGCTTTACCGTTAATAATTTGAAGTTGTCTATCTATTGTATGTTGGTCCCACATAATATTGACTCCTCTTTTATCTTTCTATGGTTTTATCGTAGCATAGCAATCGTTGGAAATATAGAGCCAATATGCGCGAAGAGAGAATGTTCCGTCATACACGCAAACCTCCAATAGAAGAATGAACTGCTTTGTTCTCGGTTACTCTAAGAACAAAGATTAAGGGTTAAGGAGGGTTACAAAGATGAATTCACACAACGATGATAAAACCCCTATTCTATTTCATCGTCTCGCCAGTCATCTAAAACCATCCGATGACATCATTCAAACGCCTTTACACGCAGAAGGGACAAAAGCGTATTTATTTTATGTAAAAAGTGTAGTAGATGGTCAAATCCTTCAAACAACGATTATTAAACCTTTTTTTGAATTACGTGCGGCAGATACTTTTGTACAATACCTCTCTTCGTTGCCAAACAAAGTGGACGTTCCTGCTGAAAGACAACTACTCGTAGAGTTGACGAAAGGCCATGTCTTAATTGTCGTTGGACAAAGAACCCTATTATTGGACATCAAAAAGAATGTAACAAACACCGTCTTAGAAACGGCTTTAGAGCCTACTGTCCATGGGCCCCAGTTTGGTTTAAGTGAAAATCTAGAAGTGAATTTAAATATCATTCGACATAGATACTATACGTCTTCACTCGTAGTAGAAGTATCCAATTTGGAAGACGAATCTAATCGTCCTATTGCTATTTTGTATGATGAAAAAAATGTCGATCAACATGTACTCGACCTTGTTAAAGAAAGACTGAAAAAGATTAAAACACCCCTTGTCCAATCAACCGGTGACTTAGAGCTGTACTTAAACAATCAAAAACTAACATTGTTTCCTGATACGTTATTAACGGAGCGACCTGATCGGATTGTCTATAATTTAGCTGCGGGCAAAGTTGTGCTACTAGTAGATGGCAGTCCTCAAGCAACAGTGGCACCTGCTGTCTTCTTTGATTTTATGGTTTCAATGGAAGATCATTATCACTCTTTTTGGATTTCATTGTCGACGCTCATCCTGCGCTACGCAGGATTACTAACCTGTATCATTTTGCCTGCACTGTATGTAGCCATCATATCTTTCAATCCAGATGTCATCCGTACAGAGCTTGCCCTTACAGTTGCTGGGAGCAGAATAGGAGTTCCTTATCCTTCTTATATTGAAGTGCTTTTCATGCTCGTCTTTATTGAATTGCTCACGGAAGCAAGTATTCGATTACCGAAGGCGGTTAGTGCAACAGCAACAACTGTCGGTGGTTTAATACTTGGGACAGCAGTCGTCGAGGCTGCCCTTGCTTCCAATATTATGATTATCGTCGTGTCACTCGTTGCAATTTCAACATTCGTTATCCCCATCAACGAAATGAGTTTTTCTATTCGCATTTCAAGATTTTTTTTATTGCTGTATGCCTCTTTATTTGGCTTGGCGGGGGTCATTATCGGCATGCTTGGCATTATGATGTATTTAACGAATAAAGAAAGTTTCGGAAAACCGTATTTAAAAATGTATTGGAAAAACCGCAATGATGAACTGAAGGTGAAAGCGGATGAATAGATACGTTTATTATTTAATTTTTATAAACATGATTGCGAATTTAGTTGCGACAGTTCCTAGAATACTCGTTGTGGAGAGTAAAAATGGGGTGCTGTTTTCTATGGGGCTTGCAGCAATTTCAGGTGTTATTATTACGTTCATCACGGTCAAATGTTTTAACAATTTTCCAGGTCAGGACCTCATTGAGTTACTTAAAACCAGGACTCCAAAGTGGTTTTCCGTGCCTGTTCTGCTCTATTTCGCGCTGAACTGGTTTATAGCAGGCCTCATTACCTTAGTAACATTCACTTTCATACTCATTCGTTTTTTGTCACCAGAAACTTCTATCTTCATGTATGTGTTAAGTTTTTTGGTCATCATCTCTTATGGGGTCCTAGCTAAAACAAAAAGTGTATTATACATGACTGAATTAACAGTCGTCCTATTTAGCCCTTTTGTCTTCTTACTCATCGTAAAATCATATGTGAATGACGTGTTTAATATGGATTTTGTCAAGGTCGCTCTAATGCATGCAAATGAATGGCCAAGTTATTCCGCCTATACAGCTTCCACTTACTTATATATCGGTATTGTCAATCTAGTTGTCTTTAATCGCTATCTTACGGAGAAAATCCGTTTTGGTGCAAAACAGATCATCATTATTGGAGTGGTTGGCGCTTTCGTTTTATTAACAACATATTTCGTACCGATTGGTATTGCTGGGTTTGATGAGATCGATCGATTAATTTATCCTTGGATTTCCACAAGTGATTCCATCCGAATGCGCTTTGGTATTGTCGAGCGCTTACTTTTCATTTTTTTATTAATCTTTTTAGCAATTGCTGTGCTCAGCATTGTTATTCATTGGCACGTTGCTGTGAAATTCTTTTACACGGTGTTCACATTCAAGAAGCTGAAGTGGAAGGATAAACCACTATCACCTGTGCTCATCCTTATACTGTTTTGGAGTGTAGGAATTTACATGGTCTCTTACTTAACCGAGCATCAGTTATTTATTTTTACAAGCTATTTCTTTAACTTACTGCCCTTGTTTTTCACAGTTTTAATAATAGTCTTTTTTGTCATTAAGCGAGGTGTGAAGGGATGAAACAATTACATTTGTTAATTATTTCGCTTTGTTTGATAAGCACGTTTCTTTCAGGTTGTGGCTTTAAAGATATTGATAAACGAGTATTCATATCAGCAATTGGCATTGATCCAAGTGAAAATGGCGAAGGATTTAAAGTAACTTTGAAGATTGCGTTACCAATTGGTTCTGTTAAAGATGCTTCAGGTGCTAAATATGCCTATTTTTCAAAAGAGGGTGAGACAATTGGTGAATCTTTACGCACCCTTGAAACACATACTGACAAAGTGCTCGAATTCGGTCATATGAAAGCAATTGTCATCCATGAAAAATTGCTAGCAGATGGCGTGAAAGAATATATGGATTATTTCACTCGTAGAGGCGATATCCAGCTCATTGCATATATAATCGCTGCCCGTCCAACCGCTGAAGATGTCTTAAAAACTGAACCGAGTACTGAAGCCGCTTCAACGGTTTCGCTTTTTAACTTTTTTGATCAGACAGGTACGGAAAGTCCTTTTATCACGACAGCTTTTCTGTTCCAATTTAGACGAGATTATTACGGAAAGGGAATCGATTCATTCATTCCGTTAATGGAGACAAATGAAGATAAAACCGAACTACGTGTCAATAAAGCTATTGTTACTGGACTAAATGATAAATTTCTCGTTCTCTCCTCTATTCAAACCAAATATTACAATACGGTCTTCAATGAAAAAAGCGGGTTTGACTACAAAGTAAAAAGTGAAGATTTAGTTCTCATGTTAAATATCGATAACATTCATACGTCATATAAAATTATTACAGATGGCAATGAACCTGTTTCAATAAAAGTCGATGTCAAGATGATCGGAATCATTGGACAATCAAATAAGATTTTATCGATCGACAAGTTAGATGAATACAATAAAATTTCATCGAAAACAATTGAGAAAAAGTTATTGGATTTTTTGAAGTTACTTCAAGAAGAAAAGTTAGACCCCGGATTCGGATTGCACTACCGTGCAACCCGATTAAATGAAGAAGGATTATTCGAAAAATGGAAAGAAGCTTATCCATCTCTCCCTATTGATTTAAACGTGGATGTTCAATTAAAGAGTACGGGGGCGATCGAGTGAAGTTTGCCTAGTCGTTTAAAAAGAGCTACGGGCAAATTGAGTTGAGACAAGAAGTAGTATTGAGCAATGAACTTGCGACGAAATTGAAGCGTCACTGTCCTTAAATCGACTTGCCACACCTCATTATACTTCTATTGAAAACAATAGCGTGTGAAACCATCAAACAATAATGGTTTCACACGCTAATAGTATTCGATCAACTACTTGAATTAATTACTCAAAGGTGCGCCAGCCGATATCTGTACGGTAGAAGAAATCCTTCCACTCCAAGTTATTTAAGCCTTTGTAGACATGTTCCTGCGCCTCTTTCAATGAAGAAGCCTTCGATGTAACGAGGAGGACACGGCCTCCATTCCCGATAAACCCTTCACCTTCTATCTTTGTGCCCGCATGGAACACTTCCAAACCGATGTTCTTTAAAACATCTAACTCTGGCAATGCATTTCCTTTTACTACATCTCCCGGATAACCGTCTGCAGCAACGACGACCCCTAACACAGCATCATCATGCCATTTCAATTGATATGGTTTGCCTGTCATGAGCGCCATCATGAATTCTCCCAAGTCAGATGCCATCCGTGGTAATACGACTTGTGTTTCCGGGTCACCGAAACGAGCGTTAAATTCAATCACTTTTGGTCCCTCAGCTGTCAAAATGAGTCCGGCGTATAAGATCCCAGTGAAAGGCAGACCAACTGATGCCATTGCCTCAACAGTCGGTACGACAACCCGATTATACGCTTCTTGGATGACGTGTTCTGAAATTTGAGGAACAGGCGAGTATGCTCCCATGCCGCCGGTATTAGGCCCTGTATCGCCATCGAATGCACGCTTATGATCTTGCGCGATGACCATTGGATAGATACGCCCAGCATGGACAAACGACATATAAGAAAACTCTTCACCTTCGAGGTATTCCTCAATGACGACGCGTGATGATGAATCACCAAATTTTTGATTGCCAATCATTTCATCCACTGCATCGACTGCTTCCTCCATTGTCATTGCCACGACGACGCCTTTACCTGCAGCAAGTCCATCGGCTTTTACAACAATAGGTGCGCCTTGTTGACGGATGAATGCTTTTGCTTCGTCCACATCCGTGAAGGTGCCGTAAGCTGCAGTTGGAATGTTGTACTTCTTCATTAATTCTTTGGCGAATGATTTGCTACCTTCAATTTGTGCTGCGGCTTGCGTCGGACCGAAAATCCGTAAATTTCGTGTTTGGAAGTAATCAACAATTCCCTCCGCTAACGGTTGCTCAGGACCTACAAAAGTCAGGTCAATCGCATTTTTTTCGACAAACTCTGCGAGCGCTGCAAAATCGTTGGCGCGTATTTGTACACATTCAGCGTCTTCTTTCATGCCATCATTCCCAGGCGCAACAAACACTTCAGAGACAGAAGGAGACTGCTTAAATTGCCTTGCAATCGCATGCTCCCGTCCCCCACTTCCGACTACGAGAACTTTCATGAATAGATCCCCCTTGTATTAATGCTTGAAATGACGCACGCCCGTGAATACCATCGCAATTCCGTATTCATTCGCTTTCTTAATGGAATCTTCGTCCTTCACTGATCCACCTGGCTGAATGATCGCTGTAATACCTGCTAGTGCTGCAGCTTCAACGGTATCATCCATCGGGAAGAATGCATCCGATGCCAACGCAGCACCTTTAGCCCGTTCCCCCGCTTGTGCCAATGCAATAGTTGCTGCACCTACTCGATTCATTTGCCCTGCACCTACACCTAACGTCATTTTCGCATCTGATACGACAATTGCATTAGACTTCACGTGTTTGACAACGGACCAACCGAGTTTCAACGCTTCCCACTCTGCTTCTGTCGGCTTTCGATCTGTAGCAACACGAATGTCCGCATCATCGAACCCATATGTATCCGGTTGTTGTATGAGCAACCCACCTTCTACAGAAACCGTGTTCCACTGATCTTTTTTCTGCTGGGTGAACGAAATGGTCAATAAACGGATGTTTTTCTTCTGTGTCAACAGCTCCATTGCTTCATCTGTAAACGATGGTGCGATAATGATTTCCAGGAAGATTGACGATAATTGCTCTGCAGTTTTCGCATCCACTTCACGATTTAGTGCCACAATCCCTCCAAAAATCGAGGTAGCATCTGCTTCATATGCTTTATTGAACGCTTCAGCAATTGTTGCTCCAGTACCAACTCCACAAGGATTCATATGCTTTACTGCGACAGCAGCCGGTTGTTGGAACTCCTTGACGATTTGAATGGCAGCATTCGCATCTTGAATATTATTATAGGATAGTTCTTTTCCGTGCAATTGCGTTGCATAAGCAATTGAGAAATCCGAGCCGAGCGGACGGCTATAAAATGCCGCTTTCTGATGTGGATTTTCACCATAACGGAGCGGTTGTTTCAATTCGTATGTATAGGTCACTTGCTCCGGGAATTGTTCACCAGCAAGATCTGTCAAATAGCTCGAAATAAGGGCATCATACGCCGCGGTATGCCGGAATACTTTTGCTGCAAGACGGCGACGAGTTTCCAGTGTCGTTTCACCAGCAGATGTTAATTCTTTTAACACTTGCTCATAGTCTCCTGCATCCACGATGACCGTAACATAAGCATGGTTTTTAGCCGATGCACGTAACATTGCTGGTCCGCCAATGTCAATGTTCTCTATTGCATCCTCAATTGTTGTGTCGGGTTTGGCGATCGTTTCTTTGAATGGATACAAATTCACACATACGATATGGATTGGTTGTATCCCGTGTTCCTTCATTTGTGCTATGTGGGAGCTATCATCTTGTTTAGCAAGCAAACCACCATGGATCATCGGATTTAATGTTTTTACGCGCCCTTCCATAATTTCCGGGAAACCTGTCACTTCATCGACAGCTGTGACTGCTACTCCATTGTCTTTTAAATGTTTCATCGTTCCGCCTGTTGACAGAATTTCGTAATCCAATGCGACAAGCGCTTGTGCAAATTCTAAAATCCCAGCTTTGTCCGACACACTGAGCAATGCGCGTTTTTTCATGATTTATATCCTCCGATTACTAGTTAATTGCGTTAGCGACAAATAATTTTTGCAACGTTTCTTTGTAAATGACATGCTCAATGGCATGAATGGATTGTGCAGTCATTTCAGTATTCCCATCCACAACCCGAACAGCTTCTTGCGCAAGAATCGGGCCTGTATCCATTCCTTCATCTACAAGATGTACGGTGATGCCTGTCACTTTCACGCCATGCGCAATCGCTTGTCCGATTGCGTCCTTACCTGGAAACGATGGTAATAAGGAAGGGTGGATGTTAACAATGCGTGATGGAAAAGCGGCCAACAAATCAGGACCGATCAAACGCATATAACCGGCTAATACAATCCATTCCACTTCAGCTTGGCGGAGTATGTCAATTACCGTTTTTTCAAATGCTTTCTTAGTTGGGAACGCTTTAGGCTCAACTGCTACGACGCGAACTGCAGCTTGCTTGGCACGTTCAACAACGAAGGCAGCCGGTTTATCCGTCATGACAAGCGCAATCTCTGCGTTCAATTCCCCTTCACGGCATGCATTTTCAAGAGCGGCAAAATTGCTGCCGCTCCCTGAAGCAAAGACCGCAATCTTCACCTTTTCTTTCATTGCGTTAAACTCCCATCGTGCTTACCAATGAACGTAATGCCTTCCGACTTAACGACACGACCAATTTCGTATGCATCTTCCCCGTGCAAAGCTGCAATTTGAATAGCGCGTTTCGCCTGTTCAGCAGGAAGGGCGATCACAAATCCGATTCCCATATTAAAGACACTATACAGGTCTTTATCAAGTAATTCCCCTTTATGTTTTAACATGTTGAAGATAGGGAGTACCGGCCAAGAGCCGAGCTTCACTTCCACACCAAAACCTTGTGGGAACATCCGAGGAAGGTTTTCAAAGAAACCACCACCTGTAATATGCCCCATTGCATGTACGTCTAACTCTTCATGTATTTGAAGGACGGGTTTTGCATAAATCTTCGTTGGTTCCAACAACGCGTGACCAATTCGTCCAAGTTCTTCATAACCAGCAATGTATTCATCCATCATATAGCCTTGCTCTTCAAAAACAATTTGACGTACTAACGAAAAACCATTTGAATGAATTCCGCTAGAAGCGAGACCGACTAACACATCGCCTTCTTGTACATACTCACCTGTCACAATGTTGCTTTTTTCACAAGCACCGACAGCAAATCCTGCTACATCGTACTCATCGACTTCGTAAAGTCCTGGCATTTCAGCTGTCTCGCCACCGATTAACGCAGCACCGGCTTGTACACAACCATCCGCAATTCCTTTGACAATCGCTTCCACTTTTTCAGGAACTGCTTTTCCGAGTGCGATATAATCTAAGAAATAAAGCGGTTCTGCCCCTTGAGCAACAATGTCATTTACACACATCGCAACACAGTCAATGCCAATTGTATCATGCTGATCAGCCATGAATGCCACTTTCAGTTTTGTTCCGACTCCATCTGTACCGGAAACGAGCACAGGCTCTTTATACCCGAGCGCAGAAAGATCGAACATTCCACCGAAACCACCAAATGCCCCCGCAACCCCTTTACGTGCTGTCCGTGCAACATGTGATTTCATGCGTTCTACGGACTCATAACCCGCTTCAATGTTGACACCCGCTTTTTCGTAAGCCTTCGACATGGAATTTCCTCCTTTGAGCAAATATGTACAACTATCCATCACAATGACGAATTACCAACCTACTGGATACGTAACACCTTTGAGGTAAACCAAACAGAACCGCTTATACGTCATCAACTACGTATGAGTGCGTCTACATGGACAATCAACGACGCAAGCTAAAAGATCGAACGGATAGGTATTTGTGCGTCTGACAATCACTTACCGTCCGATTTCCTTCTCATGCGGCAATACCGTATCCGCATAAATGTCTGTCGGATATTCACCTGTGAAGCAAGCAAGACATTGGCCACAATTTTTCATCTCAGGTGACCTGCCAATCGCTTTCAGCATCCCTTCAGCAGAAAGGAATGTAAGTGAATCGGCTCCAATCAGCTCACGCACTTCCTCGACTGAACGTCCGGTTGCAATTAGCTCCGAGTCCGTACTAATATCGACGCCATAAAAACAAGGGCTCACTAGAGGCGGTGCACCAATGACGACATGGACTTCAGTAGCACCGGCATCCCTCAACATACTGACAATCCGTTTTGACGTCGTTCCTCGCACAATCGAATCATCGACCATGACGACACGTTTCCCGGCAACGACTTGATGCACTGGAGACAGTTTCATCTTCACGCCACGCTCACGCATCGACTGCGTCGGTTGGATGAACGTTCTGCCCACATATCGATTTTTGATGAGTCCTAATTCATAAGGAATGCCACTTTCCTCTGAAAAGCCGATTGCTGCAGAAATACTTGAATCAGGTACACCCGTCACTACGTCTGCCTCAATTTTCACTTCCCGAGCCAATTGCTTGCCGCAACGTTTGCGCGCCATATGAATATTAATGCCGTCAATATCTGAATCCGGTCGGGAGAAATAGACATACTCCATCGAACACATTGCCCGTTCAGCTGGCTCAGCAAAACGATCCGACTGCAAACCTCTTTCATTAATAATGACCAATTCTCCCGGTTCGACAGAACGAATGCATTCCGCGCCAATTAAGTCAAACGCACATGTCTCTGAAGAAACGACCCATGCATCCCCTAATTTCCCCAACGACAACGGTCGTAAACCGTTCGGGTCTTGAGCAACCATTAAACCTTCTTCCGTCAACACAACAAAAGCAAAAGCCCCTTTCAACATGGACAACGCTTTTTTCACACGGTCCCGCTGTGTCAAGGACCCACTGCTACTTCGCTTAATCAAATGCGCTAACACTTCTGTATCCGAAGTCGTTTGAAAAATGCTCCCCTGTCTCTCTAAGCTTTCCTTTAAATCTTTTGCATTGATCAAGTTCCCGTTATGTGCAATGGCCATACTACCTGTCGTTGAACGAAAAACGAGGGGTTGTACGTTTTCTGCACCACGCCCATCCTCTGTCGTATACCGGACTTGACCGATCGCACTGCGACCTGTCAAACTTCGTATCGCGTCGCCTGAAAATACGTCATTGACAAGGCCTTCCCCTTTCACAACATGAAGACCTTTGTGATCTTTCGTCGCGATTCCAGCACCTTCTTGACCACGATGTTGCAATGCGTGCAGACCATAATAACTGATCTGCGCCGCATCTTCATGACCCCATATCCCAAACACTCCACACTCTTCGTTTAAGCCTCTGAGCTCAGCAAGCATGCAATTGCTCCTTTCCATGCAGAACGGAACTCTTCCACCGTCCCATCTATCAACACGGAATCCTCTTCACCCGTAATCCTGATTTCCTCTCGATCGGTCACAGTACCGATTCGTACAGCGTCCTCATTCAATTGCTCAAATGCATGTGCATGTTCTTCTTTTACCGTCACGATGAAACGTGACTGTGTTTCACTGAAAAGCGCTGTCACTGGTGAGCCAGAAAGCGTCACTTCTGCACCGAGACCTTTCGCATCAAACGCCTTTTCACAAAGTGCTACAGCAAAACCACCTTCTGAAAGATCAGTAGCTGATTGGATAAGGCCATTCTGAATCGCAGTAAGCAATCCTTTTTGACGGTGTACTTCCACGTCTAAATCGATTGCAGGCACTTTCCCGAAAATCTTCCCTTCAATCATTTGTTGCAATTCACTGCCACCGAATTCCGTAGCCGCTTCCCCAATGACGTAAATCGCATCACCAGCTTGTTTAAACGATGTAGTCGTCACTTGCGCCAAATCGTGGACAATCCCTACTAACCCCATCGTTGGCGTCGGGTACACAGGTACTCCATTCACTTCATTGGACATTGAAACATTCCCACCAATAATGGGTGTATTTAATTTACGGCATGCTTCTGCAATTCCATCCGCAGATTTCTCAATTTGCCAAAACACTTCTGGTTTGTCCGGACTACCGAAATTCAAACAATCCGTTGCAGCAATTGGCTCAGCACCTGAACAGATCAGATTGCGCGTCGCTTCAGCTACAGCAATTTTCCCGCCGGTTTCCGGATCAAGGTATATGAACCGGGAATTGCAATCTGCCGTCATGGCAAGGCCTTTATTCGTCCCTCTTACCCGAATGACACCCGCTGAAGAGCCTGGAGCCACAACAGTATTTGCACGTGCTTGTGTATCAAACTGGTTGTACACCCATTCCTTGGACGCAATGGTCGGTCGTTTCAATAACGCTACTAACGTCTCCTTCAAGTCTTCAACGTTTGGCTCTTCATTGGCCATCGCTTGGAATTCCTTATAATACGCAGGCTCTTCTGATTTTTTATAGTAAACAGGTGCATCTTCAGCAAGTGTGTCTGCTAATACTTCCGCTACTACTTCCCCTTTATGGTAAAGCCTTAACATCTTATCATCCGTCACTTTACCGATTGCAACTGCTTCAAGCCCATATTTTGAGAATAAATCGATGATTTCCTGTTCGCGACCTTGCTTCACGACAACGAGCATACGCTCTTGGGATTCAGATAACATCATTTCGTACGCAGTCATACCTTCTTCACGTTGTGGAACTAGGTCCAAGTTCATCTCCACACCATAGCCCGCTTTTGAAGCCATTTCAGCTGATGAAGACGTCAGTCCGGCTGCCCCCATATCTTGAATACCAATTAACGCATCTGATTTCACGAGTTCTAGACATGCCTCCATAAGGAGCTTCTCAAGATATGGATCACCTGCTTGCATGACCGGCAGTTCCTCTTCTTTATCGACAGCCACTTCCGCTGAAGACATCGTTGCACCGTGAATGCCATCACGTCCTGTCTTTGCCCCGACATACATAACGGTATTGCCAACACCGGAAGCAAGCCCTTTTTGAATATCTTCATGGTTCAGTAAACCAACAGCCATCGCATTGACAAGCGGGCGTTTTGAATAGCAATTATCAAATTGCACTTCTCCTGCAATTGTTGGGATTCCAATCGTATTTCCGTAGCTCGCAATACCCGCTACCGCTTCTTCAAACAAATAACGATCACGTGCTTCCGTTAAATCTCCAAAGCGCATGGAGTTCACGAGAGCAACTGGACGTGCTCCCATCGAAAACACATCACGAATGATTCCACCTGCTCCTGTTGCTGCTCCGATGAAAGGTTCGATTGCAGAAGGGGAGTTATGGGATTCAAGTTTAAACACAGCTGCTTGATTATCACCGATATCAACAATCCCAGCACCTTCACCCGGTCCTTGTAGGACACGTGCTCCTTCAGTTGGAAACTTGCGTAGGACCGGTTTTGAACTTTTATAGGAGCAATGCTCAGACCACATAGCAGAGAAAAGTCCTGTTTCTGTATAATTCGGAAGCCGTCCCAGCATACTGACTGCCCGATCAAACTCCTCATCGGTCATCCCCATTTGGCGATACAATTTCTCATCTTTGATTTGCTGAGCTGTCGGTTCATGCATGACGTTCACTCCCGTTCTTCAAGATTGATTGAAATAATGCTAGACCATCTGTTCCACCAATGAGTACTTCCACAGCGCGTTCAGGCAATGGCATCATCCCTAAAACATTTCCTTGTTCATTCAAAACACCTGCAATGGCTGCAACACTACCATCTTCATTGCCATCCGCATACGTAAAAGCAACCCGGCCATTTTTCTTTAATGATGCTGCCGTTTCAACATCAACGTAATAATTCCCATATTCGTGCGCGAAAGGAAGTGTTATGTGCTGATCTTGTTCATAAGCACTCGTAAACAATGAGGTTGCATTTTCAACCTTCACAGATGTTTTACCACTTCTAAACTTCAATCCTTTATTTCTCAAGAAAGCACCTGGCAATAACCCCGCTTCCACGAGAATTTGAAAACCGTTTCCAACACCAAGTACTGGTTTTCCTGTAGCAGCAAACGCTTGTAAACTAGCAATTGCAGCTGAGCTTAATGCAAGCGCACCTGGTCGTAAGTAGTCTCCATAGGAAGCTCCTGTCGGAATGACAACTCCGTCATAGTGTTGCAAGTCCGCTTCATAATGCTGCACAATCTCTGCATGTGCACCGATGATATCTGTCAGCGCATACTTCATATCTTCATCACAATTGGAGCCTGGAAAGCTTAGTATAGCGAACTTCATTTGCCCGCAACCTCCTCAATTTCGAAGCGATAGTTTTCGATTACTTTATTGACAAGAAGGGCATTGCACATTTCATGTACACGTGTTTCAATCTCCGAATTTGTACCTGCCAAATCAAGTTCAATCATCTTTCCAATGCGGACATTTCCAACTTCATCGAAACCTAACTTATGCAGAGCATCCTTCGTAGCAATACCTTGTGGATCTACAACACTCTCGCGTAATGAAACGAATACTTGTACTTTTGTCATGTTTGTTTCCTCCCGGATCAAATTAGTTTGTAATCGATTTATGTGGTAATGAAATGATTCCTACTCCTATCGCTTGTCTTCTTTACTCCCAAATGCCCGTTGCTTCAATTTCTTGCAACGTTTCTTCAATCGACTCCGTCATAATCGTCACGTGCCCCATCTTCCGTTTTTCTTTCGCCTCTTGTTTCCCATAAAGATGGATAGACCAATCAGGATAGCTCGTTACAATCTTCTTTAGAGGGGCTACATGCTCTCCTAACACATTCACCATGATGCACGAACCCCATAGCTTTGGTTTACGTAACGGCCAACCGCAAATTGCTCGAATATGCTGATGGAACTGTGACACGTTACACGCTTCGATTGAATAATGTCCTGAATTGTGCGGACGCGGAGCTAACTCATTTATAAGAATTTCTCCATCATCCAGTACAAACATCTCTACCGCTAACGTCCCGACCAACTTCAAATGGTCGGCTATTTGTTTCGCCGCTTTTTCTGCTTTCTCTATGACAGTTGCACTTACACGAGCTGGAACGATTGACTCATGTAAAATATGATGTTTATGAATATTTTCAGATACTGGCAAACAATAAGATTCACCTGCCATATTCCGCTGGATAATAACCGAAATCTCCGTTTTGAACGGAACGAAAGCTTCTGCAATACATGCGGAATGTGCAAACAGTGGGTAAGCATCATCTAGCTGCGCTGAGGAATCCAGTTTTACTTGCCCTTTTCCATCGTACCCACCAAAAGCCGTTTTCACGATACAAGGATATCCGACATTCTCAATCTTCTCTTTCAACTCTTCAAAACTAGCCGCAGTGGCATACGTTGCAACTGGTGCACCCGCTTCCACAATCTCCGCTTTCTCAGCAATCCTGTTTTGTGTAATTCTTACTAACTCAGCACCTTGAGGAACATAAGCAATTTGAGATAAACGATCTAACCCTTCGTAGTCAATGTTCTCAAATTCATATGTAATGACATCGCTAACTTCCCCTAACTCTTCTAATGCCGCTTCGTCATTGTAAGGTGCAACGATTTGGATATCTGCAATTTGTCCACACGGTGAATCCATAGTCGGATCAAGCACTGCAATTTTAAACCCAGCTTCCTTAGCCGCAAGCCCCATCATTCGACCGAGCTGTCCTCCCCCGATGATACCAATTGTTTGACCAGGCAATATCGTCTTCACATTAGCTCACCACTGCTTTCCATTGACAGTACACGCATCTTCTCTCGACGAAGCGCAAGTCGTTCCAATAGTTTTTCATCATGTACCGCTAGAAATTGTGCAGCTAATAAACCTGCATTCGTTGCACCAGCGTTTCCAATCGATACAGTTGCAACTGGAACGCCACCAGGCATCTGAACGATTGAAAGTAATGAGTCCATCCCATTCAAGGCTTTTGATTGAACAGGCACACCAATCACAGGTACTAATGTCTTCGCTGCTACCATGCCTGGTAAATGTGCTGCTCCACCAGCACCTGCAATAATGACTTCAATCCCTCTCGCTTGAGCCTCCTCAGCATACGCAAACATTAAATCCGGCGTACGATGTGCAGAAACCACCTTTTTTTCAAAAGGCACTTCTAACTCTTCGAGAATGTCACAAGCATGCTTCATCGTGTCCCAATCACTTTTACTTCCCATAATGACACCCACTTTTGGTTGCACCGACAATCGACTCCTTTGCTCGTTTCTTTTCTACAAAAAAACCCTTGAATAAGCCGCGTTCCACATACATGGAAAGCAGTTCATTCAAGGATTAATAATAAGCGTTAAGATGATTGTATCCATTCGCCATGGCACACCTTTCGCTGAATCCAAAAAATCGCTTTCCCTCATAGTCCGGACATTACGGTGTCCTGGTAGAAACGTTGAAGCCAATCCTCCAACATATATGCGGGTTCCTCTATCACTTCTTTATAGTACCAATAGATAATAAGCTCGTCAATAAAAATACGAACGATTAAAACGATATATTTTAATAACGTTCGTGTATTCACTATTACTCACTAAGTACACCTTTAAATTTAATGACTTGTCGAATCGGAATATACTGCCCATCCACTTCTTCAAAAATCGGTTCCTCTTTACGTCCTGCGACCGAATAGCCTGCATCTGCCAATCGTTGCAAACAATCCGTAATCCCTTCTCCTTCTTCCACTTCAAACCATACGGTCTTTTTCTTTGCACTCATTTAAACAATTTCCCTTTCCGAACAGTCTTCACCCAGAACCCACCATGAATCGTCTTTGGCTCATACGCAATAATAAATGCTTTTGGGTCAATCTGTTTTATCGTATCATACAATTTCAATTCATCCTTACGCGGTGTCAAAATTTGCATCGCCGAACGATTCCCTTCTAGTCCATTCGCAGACCAATCTGTCACACCATATCCTTTATCACGCAGCAATTTCGGCATCGTATGATCGATATCAGCAGTGATGACGTTTACAGTAATATACCCTAACGCCATTTTCTCTTCAATTTTCGTACCAATAATAATTCCAATACCATACCCAACCGCATACGCAACAATATTTTGTATTTCATTCAAATTATCCAGCACTAAACCAAGACCCACAATATAAATGACCACTTCTACCATACTGACGAGCGCCGCAATATACCGATAGCCTTTAAGCGTAAGTATCATCCGAATCGTAAAAAACGATACATACACAATATTAATGACAAGAATTATCATAAACATCGTCAATTTACATCATTCCTTTTCACTAGGATGACTTCCATCGTATCGTTCACAGGAAAAGAATTCAAGAGATTGCTTGTTAATTTTAGAGGAATTAGTTCCATACAAACAGTTTCTTATTGTTCATCAATATATTTTACTATGTACCCGAAGGGAATCGTTTATATGCGCTGAATTAGGTGATTATGCGGCTTTTGGCCAAAGTTTGCCGTGTTTGAGGCGATTATGCGGCGTTTGAGAGAAGTTTGCGGCGTTTGAAGCGATTATGCTGCGTTTGACCAAAGTTTGCGGCGTTTGAAGCGATTATGCTGCGTTTGGCCAACTTTTGCTGCGTTTCGATTCGTTATGCGGCATTGGTAACATTATTTGTTGTAATAAGAGTTTAATTAAGAGTGGGGAATCAATTTCTTCTAACTGATTTAAATTTCGCGGGGAGCTAAGTTTATTTATTTGATTCTAATTCGCGCCAAATGGGTTTTGACACTTTAACGGGGTGCTTGTGGAGGGAGACTGTAGATCGGTAGCCAATTGTCGTAAAGCGAATATGATATGTACTCTTAACAACGCATACTTCGGCCATACGCCGCATAAACTTTTCAATCGCAGCATACTTCTCCAAAACGGCGCATACTCCCCGTAAACGGTTCATTAACGCTTCATTCGCGGCATATTCTCCCCAAACGCCGCATAAATACCAAGAACTCGAATAACCACATTAAACACAATATCTCACCTAAAATTCCCCCTTAGTTTGTCAAGTGCATGCAGCGCGACAAGCATGCCAACAACGGAAAGCCCTCCGCGGTACAAGGCAATCTTTGTATACTTCTAACTGAATTCCTCTGAAACAGCTCCCTGTTCCATTCTACACTTCGCAAGTTTGTTCATCTCATTCTAAAATCTCATGAATACACAAAAAAACCACCCCCAATTGGGGATGGCCTTTGCCCGGCGACGTCCTACTCTCACAGGGGGAAGCCCCCTACTACCATCGGCGCTGAAGAGCTTAACTTCCGTGTTCGGTATGGGAACGGGTGTGACCTCTTCGCCATCGTCACCAGACAATTGAACGATACTTGTTCGTTCAAAACTGAATAAAACCAACATTGTCGCTAAACACAAGTTCAACCATACTTAATTAACATAAAGGATAAGTCCTCGATCGATTAGTATCCGTCAGCTGCACGTGTCGCCACGCTTCCACCCCGGACCTATCTACCTCATCATCTTTGAGGATCTTACTTACTTGCGTAATGGGAAATCTCATCTTGAGGGGGGCTTCATGCTTAGATGCTTTCAGCATTTATCCCGTCCATACATAGCTACCCAGCGATGCCTTTGGCAAGACAACTGGTACACCAGCGGTATGTCCATCCCGGTCCTCTCGTACTAAGGACAGCTCCTCTCAAATTTCCTACGCCCGCGACGGATAGGGACCGAACTGTCTCACGACGTTCTGAACCCAGCTCGCGTACCGCTTTAATGGGCGAACAGCCCAACCCTTGGGACCGACTACAGCCCCAGGATGCGATGAGCCGACATCGAGGTGCCAAACCTCCCCGTCGATGTGGACTCTTGGGGGAGATAAGCCTGTTATCCCCGGGGTAGCTTTTATCCGTTGAGCGATGGCCCTTCCATGCGGAACCACCGGATCACTAAGCCCGTCTTTCGACCCTGCTCGACTTGTAGGTCTCGCAGTCAAGCTCCCTTATGCCTTTGCACTCTACGAATGATGTCCAACCATTCTGAGGGAACCTTTGGGCGCCTCCGTTACACTTTAGGAGGCGACCGCCCCAGTCAAACTGCCCACCTGACACTGTCTCCTACCCGGATCACGGGTAAGGGTTAGAATTCCAATACAGCCAGGGTAGTATCCCACCATTGCCTCCTCCGAAGCTGGCGCTCCGGATTCCAAGGCTCCTACCTATCCTGTACAGGCTGCACCGGAATTCAATATCAGGCTACAGTAAAGCTCCACGGGGTCTTTCCGTCCTGTCGCGGGTAATGCGCATCTTCACGCATATTATAATTTCACCGAGTCTCTCGTTGAGACAGTGCCCAGATCGTTACGCCTTTCGTGCGGGTCGGAACTTACCCGACAAGGAATTTCGCTACCTTAGGACCGTTATAGTTACGGCCGCCGTTTACTGGGGCTTCAATTCAAAGCTTCGCTTTCGCTGACCTCTCCTCTTAACCTTCCAGCACCGGGCAGGCGTCAGCCCCTATACGTCACCTTACGGTTTTGCAGAGACCTGTGTTTTTGCTAAACAGTCGCCTGGGCCTATTCACTGCGGCTCTCTCGGGCTATTCACCCTACCAGAGCACCCCTTCTCCCGAAGTTACGGGGTCATTTTGCCGAGTTCCTTAACGAGAGTTCTCTCGATCACCTTAGGATTCTCTCCTCGCCTACCTGTGTCGGTTTGCGGTACGGGCACCTCCCGCCTCGCTAGAGGCTTTTCTTGGCAGTGTGAAATCAGGGACTCCAGGGAATAATTCCCCTTGCCATCACAGCTCAATGTTATAGGAACGGGATTTGCCTCGTTCCACACCTCACTGCTTAGACGCGCATAACCAACAGCGCGCTCACCCTATCCTACTGCGTCCCCCCATTGCTCAAACGGCGGGGAGGTGGTACAGGAATATCAACCTGTTCTCCATCGTCTACGCCTTTCGGCCTCGACTTAGGTCCCGACTAACCCTGAGCGGACGAGCCTTCCTCAGGAAACCTTAGGCATTCGGTGGAAGGGATTCTCACCCTTCTTTCGCTACTCATACCGGCATTCTCACTTCCAAGCGCTCCACCAGTCCTTACGATCTAGCTTCAACGCCCTTGGAACGCTCTCCTACCACTGACATCTAAGATGTCAATCCGCAGTTTCGGTGATCCGTTTAGCCCCGGTACATTTTCGGCGCAGCGCCACTCGACCAGTGAGCTATTACGCACTCTTTAAATGGTGGCTGCTTCTAAGCCAACATCCTGGTTGTCTGGGCAGCGCCACATCCTTTTCCACTTAACGGATACTTGGGGACCTTAACTGGCGGTCTGGGCTGTTTCCCTCTCGACTACGGATCTTATCACCCGCAGTCTGACTCCCAAACATAAATCATCGGCATTCGGAGTTTGTCTGAATTCGGTAACCCGGGATGGGCCCCTAGTCCAAACAGTGCTCTACCTCCGAGATTCTTTCGTTTGAGGCTAGCCCTAAAGCTATTTCGGAGAGAACCAGCTATCTCCAGGTTCGATTGGAATTTCACCGCTACCCACACCTCATCCCCGCACTTTTCAACGTACGTGGGTTCGGGCCTCCAGTAAGTGTTACCTTACCTTCACCCTGGACATGGGTAGATCACCTGGTTTCGGGTCTACGACCCCATACTCATTCGCCCTATTCAGACTCGCTTTCGCTGCGGCTCCGCATTCGCTGCTTAACCTTGCATGGAATCGTAACTCGCCGGTTCATTCTACAAAAGGCACGCCATCACCCATTAACGGGCTCTGACAACTTGTAGGCACACGGTTTCAGGTTCTCTTTCACTCCCCTTCCGGGGTGCTTTTCACCTTTCCCTCACGGTACTGGTTCACTATCGGTCACTAGGGAGTATTTAGCCTTGGGAGATGGTCCTCCCGGATTCCGACGGAATTTCACGTGTTCCGCCGTACTCAGGATCCACTCTGGAGGGGCTGGACTTTCGACTACAGGGCTTTTACCCGCTATGGCGGACCTTTCCAGGTCGCTTCGTCTAATCCAGCCCTTTGTAACTCCGTATAGAGTGTCCTACAACCCCAGGAAGCAAGCTTCCTGGTTTGGGCTCTTCCCGTTTCGCTCGCCGCTACTAAGGGAATCGATGTTTCTTTCTCTTCCTCCGGGTACTTAGATGTTTCAGTTCTCCGGGTGTGCCTCGTTTACGCTATGTATTCACGTAAACGTACTACCCCATTACGGGCAGTGGGTTTCCCCATTCGGAAATCTTCGGATCAAAGCTTACTTACAGCTCCCCGAAGCATATCGGTGTTAGTGCCGTCCTTCATAGGCTCCTAGTGCCAAGGCATCCGCCGTGCGCCCTTTCTAACTTAACCTTTATACGGATTTCGATAAGCTTCGCATTACTTCGTCAGCTCGGTCACTCTGGTCCTCACGTGCCTAAGCACGTTCCGGTCCTCGTTCGGTCGCTTCCTCGTCCTGCTTGCTTCTCGCAATCCTCGGGTGAGTAGTATTACTTAGCGATAAGTAATAATTACTCGTTAAAAAAGTATTGCATGTGTTCAATCACTAAGTGATTGACTCGGTTGATTACTTGATGTTTTGTTGCTTTCAATGTCGTTTTATCCAGTTTTCAAAGAACAAGTTTTGAAAGTCTCATTCAAAAGAATGAACCTTCAAAACTGAACGCAAAACGTCAACTTATGGATCCAAGATTCATATTCCGTAATTATCCTTAGAAAGGAGGTGATCCAGCCGCACCTTCCGATACGGCTACCTTGTTACGACTTCACCCCAATCATCTGTCCCACCTTCGGCGGCTGGCTCCCGTAAGGGTTACCCCACCGACTTCGGGTGTTACAAACTCTCGTGGTGTGACGGGCGGTGTGTACAAGACCCGGGAACGTATTCACCGTGGCATGCTGATCCACGATTACTAGCGATTCCGGCTTCATGCAGGCGAGTTGCAGCCTGCAATCCGAACTGGGAACGGTTTTATGGGATTGGCTTGCCCTCGCGGGTTTGCAGCCCTTTGTACCGTCCATTGTAGCACGTGTGTAGCCCAGGTCATAAGGGGCATGATGATTTGACGTCATCCCCACCTTCCTCCGGTTTGTCACCGGCAGTCACCTTAGAGTGCCCAACTAAATGATGGCAACTAAGATCAAGGGTTGCGCTCGTTGCGGGACTTAACCCAACATCTCACGACACGAGCTGACGACAACCATGCACCACCTGTCACCATTGTCCCCGAAGGGAAAGACATGTCTCCATGTCGGTCACTGGGATGTCAAGACCTGGTAAGGTTCTTCGCGTTGCTTCGAATTAAACCACATGCTCCACCGCTTGTGCGGGTCCCCGTCAATTCCTTTGAGTTTCAGCCTTGCGGCCGTACTCCCCAGGCGGAGTGCTTAATGCGTTAGCTGCAGCACTAAGGGGCGGAAACCCCCTAACACTTAGCACTCATCGTTTACGGCGTGGACTACCAGGGTATCTAATCCTGTTTGCTCCCCACGCTTTCGCGCCTCAGCGTCAGTTACAGACCAGAAAGCCGCCTTCGCCACTGGTGTTCCTCCACATCTCTACGCATTTCACCGCTACACGTGGAATTCCGCTTTCCTCTTCTGTACTCAAGTCCTCCAGTTTCCAATGACCCTCCACGGTTGAGCCGTGGGCTTTCACATCAGACTTAAAGGACCGCCTGCGCGCGCTTTACGCCCAATAATTCCGGACAACGCTTGCCACCTACGTATTACCGCGGCTGCTGGCACGTAGTTAGCCGTGGCTTTCTAACGAGGTACCGTCAAGGTACGAGCAGTTACTCTCGTACTTGTTCTTCCCTCGCAACAGAGCTTTACGATCCGAAAACCTTCTTCGCTCACGCGGCGTTGCTCCATCAGACTTTCGTCCATTGTGGAAGATTCCCTACTGCTGCCTCCCGTAGGAGTCTGGGCCGTGTCTCAGTCCCAGTGTGGCCGATCACCCTCTCAGGTCGGCTACGCATCGTCGCCTTGGTAGGCCGTTACCCCACCAACTAGCTAATGCGCCGCGGGCCCATCCTGCAGTGACAGCCGAAACCGTCTTTCAGAGTTCTTCCATGCGGAAGAACCGATTATTCGGTATTAGCCCCGGTTTCCCGGAGTTATCCCCATCTGCAGGGCAGGTTGCCCACGTGTTACTCACCCGTCCGCCGCTAATATCAGGGAGCAAGCTCCCTTCAATCCGCTCGACTTGCATGTATTAGGCACGCCGCCAGCGTTCGTCCTGAGCCAGGATCAAACTCTCCATAAAAGAAGAAAATGAATAGCTCATTTCTTGCTGGCATCATTTAAGATGTCAATTTTGAATCCGAAGATTCGAGTTGTTCGTTCACCGACAAGTCGGCTTCAGAACTTTATTTGTTGACGTTTTGCTGTTCAGTTTTCAAGGTTCATTGTTTGTCTTTCGCTGTCGGTTTTTGTTGTGCTCCCGACTGCTTTATTACTATACCAAATGACATTTAACCTGTCAACACTTTTACTATCCTTTTTTATTTCACATAAAAAAAATGACTCTACTCCGTATCATGGCCACTGAAAAACCTACGTTTTTTTATTTCTCAAGGCACTCTGAAATCTAAAAAGGCATTATTTCGTCCTTTCTTTAAACGAAATGATTCCCTATTTCTTTGATATTTCTTACTCTGCTTCCCTCATTAAGGTTAATATTCGCTTCAGATTGACTCCAAATATCTTCATGTAATCCTCCGCATCTGATGCACCTATTATCATTGAAATAATCTCATACAAAAAAACCGTTCCGAAAGAAATGAGTCTATCCTCACTCTCCCAGAACGGCGTACGTCTATTTTATTTTATAAAGATGAAGTAAAGAATGAAGATCACAAACAACCCGTACATAATTGGATGAATTTCTTTTCTTCTTCCGCTTAACAACATTGTTATCGGGTAAAATACGAAACCAATTGCTATTCCGGTCGCAATACTATACGTCAATGGCATTGCAATAATTGTAAAAAATGCCGGTACAGCAATTTCAAATTTCGTCCATTCGATATTGCCTAATGTCGACACCATCAACACACCAACAATAATTAAAGCTGGCGCTGTTACTTCAGGTGTGATGACGAACAACAATGGTGAGAAGAACAGTGATAGTAAAAACAAAATACCAACTACAATAGAAGCAAAACCGGTTCTTGCTCCAGCGGCCACACCTGCAGTTGATTCAATATAGGACGTTGTTGTTGACGTTCCAAAAATTGAACCCGTAACAGTTGCTAATGAATCTGCTAGCAATGCTTTCCCGGCGCGTGGCAGTTTATCGTCTTTCATTAGCCCCGCTTGGTTAGCTACTGCCACAAGTGTTCCAGCTGTATCAAAAAAGTCTACAAACAAGAATGTAATGACGATGACTAAAAACTGCGTTGTGAACAATGAGGCAGGGTCTTGAAAGATTGCATCAAATGCTACACCAAAAGTAGACTCAACACTTGGTACTTTAGAAACAACTTGTGATGGAACTTCAATTAAATGAACAACCATTCCAAGAACTGTTGTCATAATCATGCCATAGAAGATTGCGCCTTTAATTTGACGAACCATCATAATGACCGTTACAACTAAACCGAAAATCGCAAGGAGTGTAGGTCCTGCTGCTAAGTTTCCAAGTGTTACAAGCGTGTTCGGATCAGCAACAATAATTTTTGCATTTTGCAAACCTAGAAATGTAATGAATAAGCCAATTCCTGCCCCAACTGCATATTTCAATTGTGCCGGTATGGCGTTGATAATCATTTCGCGTAATCCTGTTAAAGAAAGAACAATAAATATAAGTCCTGAAAACAATACACCAGTCAGTGCTGTTTGCCACGGTATTCCATAACCAAGAACAACAGAAAATGCGAAGAATGCATTTAATCCCATACCTGGCGCAAGACCGATTGGGTATCTCGCGATAAGTCCCATGAATATTGAACCGACTGCTGCAGCAAGCGCTGTTGCAACGAATACGGCTCCTTTGTCCATTCGCATTGCATCCGGTAAATCCGGTACAGCGTCAAGTGACAACATAAGAGGATTGACGGCAAGTATATAGGCCATTGCAAGGAAAGTCGTGAGACCACCAATAATTTCGCGACGATAGTTCGTTCCTAATTTGTCGAACTCAAAGTATTTCTTCATAATAACCGCCCTTAACGTAATTAGTATGTAATTCTCTAGCTCTTTCAACATCATTTATAAAATAAAAAGAGGAAGTATACGACGTCATACTCGTATACTTCCCCATTGACAATCAATTAAAGAATCCCCTTTAAATTAATTATCGTAGTCGAACATTTAAGGTGTTCGGTAGAGACTCTCGAGCCATATTCTCAAGATTATACGATATCGTTATTCAGTTAATTATTCCCACTCGATTGTGCCTGGTGGTTTTGCAGTAATATCATATACTACTCTGTTGACGTGTTCAACTTCTGCAGTGATACGCGTACTAATTTTCTCAAGAATATCCCAAGGGATTCTTGCCCAGTCCGCTGTCATTCCGTCTACTGAATGAACAGCACGGATCCCTACTGCGTAATCATATGAACGTTTTTCATTGCGCACACCTACACTGCGGATATCAGGTAAAATTGCAAAGTACTGCCAAATTTCACGATCAAGGCCCGCTTTTGCGATTTCATCGCGTAAAATCCAGTCTGCTTCACGAACGATATCAAGTTTCGCTTCCGTAATTTCACCAAGAACACGAACGCCTAGGCCAGGACCAGGGAATGGTTGGCGGTTGACGATGTCACTTGGCAAACCAAGCTCCGCTCCAACTGCACGAACTTCATCTTTGAAGAGTGCTTTTAAAGGCTCGATCAATTCGAAATCCATATCTTCAGGAAGACCGCCAACGTTGTGATGTGATTTAATCACTTCGTTTGTTGCAGTTCCACTTTCGATGATGTCTGCGTAGATTGTTCCTTGTGCAAGGAAGTCGATGCCTTCAAGTTTCGCCGCTTCTTCATCAAATACATAGATGAATTCATTACCGATTGTTTTACGTTTCACTTCCGGATCGGTAACGCCTTTTAGCTTGTCCAAGAAACGTTTACGAGCGTCTACTTTAATGAAGTTCATGTTAAATTTATTGCTAAACGTTTCAACGACACTTTCTACTTCATACTTACGAAGTAAACCGTGGTCAACGAAAATACATGTTAACTGATCACCAATCGCACGGTGAATCAAAGTCGCAACGACGGATGAGTCAACTCCACCACTAAGTGCACAAAGGACTTTTCTGTCACCGACTTGTGAACGGATTTTTTCTACTTCAATGTCGATGAAGCTTTTCATCGTCCAGCTAGCTTCAGCTTTACAGATTGAAAACATAAATTTACTTAGCATTTCTTTACCGTTTATAGTATGATCAACTTCCGGATGAAATTGAAGACCATATACTTGCTTTTCCTCATTAGCAAATCCTACAATACCGTTTGAACCTGTAGCAATTGTTGAAAAACTAGCTGGAAGCTCTGTTACTGCATTGCCTTTACTTAGAAGCACTGATTGCTTCACATCGAAATCTGAGAATAAAGTTGAAGATGGTTCTACAGTGATCTCTTGAACATCAGCTTCTTCATTACGCGTACCTAACGCGCCACCGAATTGCTTAGCAATTAATTGAGCACCGTACGAAATGCCAAGGACAGGGATCCCTAAGTCGAAAATTCCAGCATCGAGGCTAAATTCTTCATCCTCCGCTGATTTGTCGCCTCCAGAAAGAATGATGCCGACAGCGTTCATGTTTTTCACTTCTTCAGCCGTTACAGTATGCGGATGCAATTCACTGTATACGCCTAACTCACGAATTGAACGTGTGAGTAGTTGGTTATATGTGCTTCCGAAATCCAGCACGACGATTTTTTCCTGTTCGATCAATAAAGGAGCTGTTGACAATTGATCCACCTCTTCCATTTAGTTTCCGATTCTCTCATAAATCAGTAAAGACGCGTAAGAAAGTACTTCTTTCCACGCGTCTCAACATCCTACAATGGGGCCAGGAATAAAACTATTATCCCTACCTCCATAGACAAGTCATTTCCGGTGACTTTGTAGAAACGTCTGAACCATATTATCAGACATATATGAGGGCTAATCGGTCGTTCTATTTTTCATATCTTACTCTTTTGATGTACAAAAATCAACCCGAAGCCCTAATGATTAAATCTTCCCATATTTCTTTTAAGCTTGCCCATTCTTGGTCGATTGTATACCCTCCATACACACCTTGCTCATAGACTTCTGTGAGTTTTTGCATCTGTTTACCACCAAAATAGCTATCCACACTTGTAGCAAATTCAGATAACGTCATACTGTCCGCCCTCTTGAATCCGACACGTTCCAGCTGTTTAAGTAGAAGCAGGTATTGCTTAGCGAACATCGTCCAATTTGTTGGTTGGTTGCGGAATGTGTGTATATAAACTTTTGGTAGCCACTTTTTACGTCGTGAATGAACAATCCAAACGACTAGTAAAATAAGGATGAAGATACCAATTATTATCCATACATATTTCTGAATAAAATCCATTGCCTTCTTAACGAATGAAGAACCATCCTTATGATCTTTCCCTAGTGCAGGCGTCTCGTCTTTCTCAATTTCTGGACGTTCTCTTTCTTCCATTTCAGGTATTTGTGGTTCACTCATATCCGTTTCAATATCGTATTCAATATTGGTTGGATTGGAGAAACCGATTGTCGGTTCAAAAGGCATCCAACCGAATCCTGGCATATAAGCCTCCACCCAGGAATGGGCTTCATTATTTGTAATTGTATATTCGGTTTTACCAAGTGAATTTGTTTTTCCTTCACCAGGTGCAAATCCTTTCGCCCATCTAGCCGGAATGTCAATTGCTCTTAGCATGACAACCATTGATGTCGAGAAGTTATCGCAATACCCTCTTTTTGTATCGAATAAAAACTGATCGACGTAATCTTCGTTCGCTTTTGGAATTGCAACAGTTTGTTGATCATACGTAAATCCACTTCTAGAAAAGTAGCGCTCAATTGCTTTTGCCTTTTCATAGACACTGCCTTCTTGATCAGTAATGCTAAAAGCCAATTCCCGAACCCGATCAGGTAATTGTTCAGGTAACTGGAGATATTGCGCTAGTTCATCTCCACTACCATCGTAATCTTCGTTCGATGTCTCCCGTAGCGCTTTTAAGCTATAGGGAGGCATTTCCACTAATTCAACACGATAAGCATCCAACTCAACTTCCTGTGTACCTTTTAAAGCCCAATATTGACCTGTTTCTGGTTGGTACTTCAAGTTTACGCCAGATAAATTTGTATGCATCTCCGTAGCGCCGTACGGATAAACAAGAAAAGGCAAAGGCTCTAGCATTTTTATTTCTGCTTGCAGCTTTTCCGTCTCTTCATCCTGGAGAGGCGCATCGGCTAGCAACGCGCCTGACAAAATATTAACAGGCGTGCTAATTTCTCCGTTTTGTTCCCACCCTTTTGACGTATACGTATTCTTTGTTTCAATTTTCCAGTATTGTTTCCGAGGGACAGTTGCTCTAAAAATTACTGTGTCATCTTGGACAAAAGCACCGCCCAGTTTGGAGTCATCTAGACCGTACCCACTTTTCGAAGTTGTCCCTCCAACACCGGAACCTTCACCGTTTACAAAAGACTTGATAAAAGGAACCGGGTCTGCCCAAACAGGCTCTTGAGCAGGTAAGAAACTTGCCACCATCCCACTTCCAATAACCGCAAACAGGAGTGGTAAAGAAAACGCGGCGAATGTGCCAGCATGTATTTTCTGACTATGTCTTTCCGCTATTCTTGAAATGGTAAGGAGGCCGATTAAAAGCAGGCCAATGACCATAACCCTAAATATCGCTCCATCAGCTTCATAGGGACTAAACGTATCAATTACAGCTATAAAGATGACGGTCATAGCATAAAACAGCATGATGCTCTTTCTGACTTCAATCCAATGCCTTATTAAGTATATCGTCATCCACAAGAGAATGAAAAACAGGATCGTTCGAAACGGGTTTGTGATATTCTCCCAGTCTCCAGCTAGCATAATTGGGAAATTCGACAACAAGTCGTTCATTAACAAGACCATTGTTTCTCTAGAAAAAACGATAGTTTTAAAGAAGACATAGTGTAAAGCGATGAACAAATATAAGCCTTTGATTGGTAAGGAAAACCACCAACGCAAACGGAGTAAACCTAACAAAAAGGATAGTGCAATAAATAGTAGAAAAACGCCTAAATAATTCGTGTCGGTCAGTTCGATAACAGGTAAAAGCCACTCTAAAAGTAAAACAAAGGCAAGTACGTACAAAATGAGAAGGAGACGAACATCCATTTTACGGTGACTCACAACGAAGACACCTCCTTGAAAGCATCCGAAAATTGCTTCCTACTTAACAAATGCACAGCAATCCCTTTTGACTTGGCGTACGCAACTTGCTGCTGTAATTCTGTGGAGACTGCTTGTAACTTATCAACCACTACAAAACAAATGACAGATTTCATGGAAGTCGTGACATGATTGACGGTTTGGATGAATGCTGCGTCTGGTTTTCCTGTCACAACGATAACACTTCCTGCCAATGCTGAAAAAGTAGACCGAGCAATCAACTTCATATCGTTAACGGATACAGGTTTTATTTTTGCTAAATGAACAAACACTTCATTTAACTGTTCCGCTGAATGAATGAAAGGGAACACAGTTATCTCTTCACCAGTAGATACGAACGCAATAGATGCCTGTTGACTTGAAGCTTCCTCTATAAGCGAGGCGGTCAGTTCTACTTGTTCCTCAAATGTATCGGATACCCTTCCATCCAACAAGACAACTAAGTCTTCAGATTGACGATCTTCAAATTCTTTTGTCATCAAGTTTTGTGTTCGTGCAAACGATTTCCAATGAATCCAAGTAACACGGTCACCTGCCTGGTAATCGCGTACACCTGTCGCCATTGTTGTATCTTTTACTAAGGAGTAAGGTGACAACAAAGATCCTCGATCATATTGCGCATCTATCGGAACATAATGCATGGATGTTGTATTTGGAAACACTAAAATGCTGTCTTTTAGTTCAATAAAACTTCTTTTTTGGATCCAACCGAAAAAATCTGCTATTTCCACCTCGAGGCCTTCAATCGTGTATTGTCCTCTGGGAAGTTTGTCCACTTCATAGGACCACTCAATCTCTTTTTTAAAACCAAAAATGAAAAATTGCTTTGTTTGTGGAACACTTTCAATGACTCGCGCATCATCCCATTTTTCAGAAATTGTCGTATAGAGCAAGGGGAAAGGAAAAGAACGTGTAATGTGTAGTGTAACGTGTAATTTCCCACCTTTTTCAATCGTTTTGGAGCGTATGCTGCGTTTGACTTTTAACACTGACAGAGGATACAGAAATAGAGCGATAGAATAGAGTAAAAATGGAGTCACCATATAGAAAATCGTCCAGCTCACTGTACCACCTTGAAACATCGCAAATACATACATTGAAAAGAAGAGGCTGACGATGAATACGAGGCGAGTTGTCAGTGATAAGTATTTACCACTTCTCTTCATTTCGCATGAATCCTATCGATTGGAACACTAACTTTCGCAAGAATCCTTTCGATAATTTCTTTTGTTGTGATGCCTTCATATTTAGCCTCAGGTTTCAAGATAAGCCTATGATCGAAAACAAATGGAGCTAGATACTTTACGTCATCTGGCGTCACATACGTTCTTCCTTTTAGCAATGCATATGCTTGGCAAGCTTTCATGAGCGCAAGTGAACCACGTGGACTCACGCCTAAATAGACATACGGATTGTCGCGGGTTTCTGCTACACAATCCACGATGTAATATTTAATAGACGCATCCACTTCAACAGTTTTTACTGCTTCTTGTAGTGCACGCAATTCCTCTACCGTGAGAACCGTTTCAAGTGCATCGATCGGTACTGACTTTTCAGCCCTTGCCAACACGTCCACTTCCTCAACTCGCTTTGGATACCCCATGCGTAATTTGAATAGAAAACGATCTAATTGGGCTTCCGGTAAAGGATAAGTTCCTTCATATTCAATTGGATTTTGGGTAGCCATAACGAAAAATGGTTGTGGAATCCGAATTGTTACGCCATCCACGGTCAACGAAGCTTCTTCCATACTTTCTAACAGCGCAGCTTGCGTTTTTGGTGACGTTCGATTGATTTCATCCGCTAATACAATATTGCCGACAATTGGTCCAGGTCGAAACTCAAATTCCATTTCTTTCGGGTTATAAATTGAAACACCTAAAACATCTGACGGCAATAAATCAGGTGTAAATTGAATCCGTTTGAAACTTGCACCGACAGACTTTGCAAGTGCTTTCACCATCATCGTTTTCCCGACCCCTGGAACGTCCTCAAGTAGAACATGTCCACCGGCCAATAAAGCGGTTACACTTAACTCGGAAATGTTCCGCTTACCAATCATTACATGGTCAATATTCTCCAATACTTTATTAATTGCTTGAGCATGCATCATTTCATTTCCTCCAATCCCAACTTCTCTCTAACCTGTCCGAAAATTTACAAAATCTAACTTCATAATACCGTAATTAACTGAACGCTACAACCTTAGACATACAAACTTCATACTTTATCATCATCTTTTCTGGTAACTCCTAAACTCGCCTGTTTACATTCATTACCGGAAAAAAGTAAAGAACCGCATCTTACTAAGTTACAACTCCTTAGTAAAATGCGGTTCAAGAATCAGTATTTAGACGTTATGCGTTCGAACAATACTTCACTTCCAAAAGTCATCGAATAGTGTAATAGGCATATGGCGTTTATGGGCCGATCGTTTGTAATGCTTTTCAATTGTTTCCCGTGCCTGTTCGGAAACTTCTTTCCCTTCCAAATAATCATCAATCGCTTCATATGAGACGCCTAATGCTACTTCGTCGGGTAAAGCAGGTTTTTCCTCTTCCAAATCGGCTGTCGGTACTTTATTGTACAAGTGTTCTGGAGCACCTAGCGCTTGTAGCATTTGTCTGCCTTGCCTTTTATTTAACCGATAGAGGGGCATTAAATCCGCTCCACCGTCTCCGAATTTTGTATAAAAGCCTGTTATCGCTTCTGCTGCGTGGTCCGAGCCGAGAACGATGCAACTATGTGTCGCAGCAATGGAATATTGAACCTTCATCCGTTCCCGAGCTTTTTCATTGCCTTTCGTATAATCGGAAATGTGGATACCCGCATTAGCTAATGCACGTTCACTCGCATCAACAGCCGCTTTAATATCGACTGTGTAAATTTTTGAAGGCTGAATGAATGCCAATGCATCTTGGCAATCTTCTTCGTCGAATTGCTTGCCATAAGGGAGTCGGACTGCAATAAATTGATACTGATCCGTTCCGTTTTCTTCATTCAATTCATCAATGGCCATTTGGGCTAGCTTTCCAACAAGCGTAGAATCTTGTCCACCGGAAATCCCAAGAACAAATCCATTCACAAATGGGTTCTTAATGGCATACTCCTTCATGAAGTCAATGGACTTTCGAATTTCCTCTTGCGGATCGATGCTTGGTTTGCTTTTCAATTCTTCAATGATTTGGTCTTGGATTGTCATCATCGTACCTCCTTATTTTGATGAAAACTCGTCCACTTTGTCTTGTATATTATGGATATTACGCATTTTGTTGTCCCAGCATTTTTGGCTTAAATCTACAGGGTATTCTTCAGGATTCAGGGAGCGTTTATATTCATCCCACAACAAGTCCAAGTTGTCATGCGCATATTGCCGCATTTCATTCAACGTTGGATTTTTATAGATGATTTCTCCGTTTTCCACTACTTTTACATGCAAATTAACCGCATCAAAATTCGTTACAAATTTGGAGACGAACGTATGGACAGGATGGAACATTTTAATGCGCTTTTCAGTTGTCGGGTCTTCATCGTGCATGGTAATGTAGTCTCCCTCTGCACGTCCATTTTCCCTGTCGATGATTCGATACAGCTTTTTCTGTCCTGGTGTTGTCACTTTCTCAACGTTAGACGATATTTTAATCGTATCTTCCATTTCACCATGTTCATTTTCAATCGAAACGATTTTGTAAACTGCGCCGAGTGCTGGCTGGTCATATGCCGTAATAAGCTTCGTCCCAATTCCCCACACATCAACCTTAGCTCCTTGGGCTTTCAAGTTTAGGATTGTATATTCATCCAAGTCGTTGGACACGACAATTTTCACATCTGTGAATCCAGCTTCATCCAACATTTTACGTGCTTCTTTTGAAAGGAAAGCAATATCCCCACTGTCCAATCGGATGCCAACGAAATTGATTTGATCGCCTAACTCTTTTGCCACTTGAATCGCAGTTGGAATGCCGATTTTTAACGTATTGTATGTATCGACAAGGAAAACGCAATTTTTATGTCTTTTCGCATATGCATGAAATGCTTCGTATTCGCTTTTATACGCTTGGACCATTGCATGAGCATGTGTTCCTGCTACCGGGATACCAAATAGCTTACCGGCACGTACGTTGCTAGTTGCCTCGATGCCACCAATGACCGCTGCACGAGCTCCCCAAATAGCTGCATCCATTTCATGGGCGCGCCGGCTACCGAATTCCATTACAACTTCATCTTTGACGACTTGTTTAATGCGACTAGCTTTCGTAGCAATCAACGTTTGATAATTAACGATGTTCAACAGTGCCGTTTCAATTAGCTGTGCTTCCGCTAACGTTGTTTCCACTCGGATAATCGGCTCGTTTGCAAAGACGAGCTCTCCTTCAACCATTGAATAGACGTCTCCAGTGAATCGGATGCCTTTCAAATACTCCAAAAAGTCATCTTGAAAATCAAGCTCATTCTTCAAGTATGCCAAATCGCTTTCACTGAAGTGAAAATCTTTTAAATAGGCAAGAATTCGCTCCAGTCCTGCAAAAATTGCATAGCCATTCCCGAACGGCAAGTTCCGGAAAAACACTTCAAACACCGCTTTCCGTTCGTGCATGCCATCTGCCCAATACGATTCGGTCATATTAATTTGATAAAGATCTGTATGTAATGCCAAGCTATCATCTGTGTAAATCGAGCTCATTCTAAATCCCTTCTTCCACATTAATGCTTCCAGTATACACTATTTACCCGAACTTCAATGCGAAATAACATTGAAAAAAATCCCTAGTTATCATGCTTGTGTTTTTATTTTACGTTCAGTTTGTTTAAATGCTAAAAGAATACGTAAAAAACCATAGACAACTTCTAGTAAGTCATCTATGGTGCAAATGATTTTATCAACATACCTGTTAACAATCCCTCTTTAAGACGGTCGTTAAGTTGATGATTGAAATAATTTTCGCAAAAGTGAACGATAGAATCGAAAAAGTGTTTGATAGTAGTGAAAAAATGATTGTTAGGAACCCGAAAGTGATTGATAGAACTTTGGAAGAAGTGAGGATGCTCCACTTTTGGCCCGCGACGAACGATTTGTACGAGTCAACAAAAACAAACTGCAAAACTGATGTGATGGAACGATAACAGTTGGCGTCACTATGCAACAGCCCTCTTCATTAAATAAAAAAACGTAAGAAGCCAAGTTTAGTAAACTTAGCCCTCACGGTACATTTTTCACATCGCAATGTAGTCCTATTACGTCTTTAATTCCTCATACACATTTATCTTCATTCCATCTGACAATCGCCAAATCATTTACAGTCCGCTCTTGTTGGCGCAACCACTCCAAATTCCCGGCAAACTGCTCAGAACAGATAAAGTCGATTCGCTTTGCTCGATCTCCTTGCACACAACGGATCGTTCCTTCGTACGTAGGTTTGTTCAATTCATCCTTGTAGGCAGAGGCAAAGGGCAACAACTCAAAGTAATAATCTTTCGCCAACGAATCAAAGTAATTGTTCCGCGTAATGGAACGGATTTCTCCGTACGTCAATTCATCAACATCCCAACGGATATGAATTGGACCATCTTGCAATTCAATACGCACTTTCAAATAATGACCAAGTTGATCCTTAGAGACAAGTAAAATTTTGTAGTTTGGAAGATTGAACACTTTCACCGCCCCCTCTAGCTGATACGTCACTCGGTTTTATCCACCAAGCCGGTTGACCATAGTTTCACAGCGAACTCTAGTAAAAATAAGTCATCAGGGTTGACTAAAGATTTGCCTGTAAGTGACTCAATTTTGCGTAGGCGATATAACAGTGATTGCCTATGCAAATTAAGTTCACGTGCTGTTTTACTAACATTTCCGCTCGTCTTGCGATAGACTGAAAACGTTTGAATCAAGTCCATCCCTTTCCCTTCATCATATGCTAGCAATGGCGAAATGACCGACAGTAAAATTTGTTTCACTTCTTCATTTGCTATTAAATGGACAAAGAGACTACTCAACTGCGTATCATCAAAATGAGTTCGCTTGCCAATCCCTACTTGTCCCCTTCCCATATCTAAAGCCGCTTTTGCTTTTTGGTAGCTATTTTTAAAGTTTGCAGTCCCTTCTACTCGTTTACCGATGCCCCATGAAAACTGAACACCAGGTAATAGATGAAGGAATCGTCTCTCTACCAAGTCTAAAAATTGATTGACCGTATCGGCCGTTGTGGCAACGGATGTCTCTAGAAAAATGAGAATGATATCGTCTTTAAATGCATATAATACTCTTCTGTTTATACTATCAGCCGCATAGAATATCCCATCTTTAATATACGAATTCATATACTCCAAGTCGGTCTTTCGAGATACGGATTGAGTCGATTGTTGGAAGATTAAGCTGCCTAAGTTTTCGGGAAACCCAACGATGCACACGTATGGGAGTTCGAGATCATATTTAAACAAATCCGCGTGCGCTTGAATATGTTCCGTCGTCATATTTTTTCCGATGGCCAAACTTAACAGAAACTCATTTTGCATGCGCCCTTCCGCTTCCATGACCGCACTATTTCTTGAAAACCATAAAGAAGTAGCGACGACAGCCTGTTCAGCAATCGTCAATTCATGACGCTTCAACGGATTTTCATCTGTCGATAAGATGAAGAAATCCCCTTTGAACTGACCATTTGACTTAATGGCAAACTGATAGAGTTGTTGCCCGCTTCTTCCTACTTTACGCAACTCTGAATACCGTGGATGATGGGATTCTTGCACGTGTACGGCGTTTTGTTTCATCTCATTCCATAATGATTGGACAGCTGTCACGTTTGCTGAACCGGCTACCATTTCACCTTTGTCATTCACAATTAACACCTGTTTGTCGATTTCAGCTTCTATGAATGCTGCAATCACTTGTATCGTGCGCCCTTCCAATATCATTTGAATCAATTGCTGCTGTATATCTTTGGGGCGCTCGTCTTGCTCAATTCGGTCATCCATTAAATGCCGCATAATCTCATGCACAATATCAGCAAATCGTATTTCCCACGGGATTTCAATGAGAATGAAATTGCGGTCCTCAGCAAACCTAGACACAATTGGCGGTATGTCAAAAACGTGTCTGCCCGTCGCGATTGCTAACGCTGATGCACCAGATTCATAAACATCTTCAACAAACCGTAACAGCTGCTCTTCATCCTGGTTACAACCAATACCTGTCGTCAAAACGAACTCATTTTCCCGTACAAAATTCTCAACCGGGTTTTCAATGACCGAAACCCATTCGACAACTCGATCTGTTAACACACGCTGACCAGTTTTGACAGTAGCGCTCCGAAGTATCGGAAATGCTAAAATCTCTTTAACAGGCAAATTCATTGCTACGAAACACCTCCAACACTTGCCGTTCGTCATTCACACTATCGTATCATAATTCGCACAACTAGATTAAAAAGGTACATTCTTGTATTTTGGATGCATTTTACAATACGATTAACGATAGGAGGTGTGATTTTGTTTAATCATATGAAAATTCGGCTATTACTTGGCCTCAGTATTATCGGATTCATTGGGTTTGTTGTGATCGCTATCTTCTCCACTTTCTATGGTGCAGATGAAGGCTTCATAACAACTTGTTTATCCATCATCATGTACATTGTTGTGCCTTTCATTTTCTTTTATCATTACTATCGAAAAGAACCATTTTCTCTTAAACAAGTAGTATTTTTTAGCAGAAGTGCACAATGGGTTCTCCCAATATGTGCAATCGTTGTGGTAGCAATCAGCTTTTCTTTAAGCACTTTTTGGTTGACGCTCTTTACAATCGAACCCATTCTTCCCATTTTAGTCGATTTATTAATGGAAGAAGTGCCTTTTCCAACAAATCCTTTCTATCTCTTTTTTGAAATTCTTGTCATTTCCGTTCTTGCTCCGATTGTAGAGGAGTTCTTTTTTAGAGGGGTTATTTTACATCGCATCATGTTAAAAACATCTATGTGGGGTGGCATTCTCATTTCCAGTTTACTGTTCGGCATCTTGCATAGTGACATTATCGGCGCATTTTTCTTCGGCGTCATTGCATGCTTACTCTATTTACGGACAGGAAATTTACTGCTCCCAATCATGATGCACATCCTGAACAATACGATCGCAGTCGTTCTAAGTTTTGTACCTACCGACTGGCTGGAGAGTGTTTTAATCTTGTCGAAAGAAGATATTACCGGCAAAGCATTACCGATTAGTATAATGCTTGTAGTTAGTACACTTTTAACAATCTTCATAACTGTTAAGCTTGGAAAAGGCCTCGGTTCTATGAGAGAAGGCCATCTTACACATCAACCGGAACAGTAAGATTATACGAACAACAAATAGACGTGTGGAACCAATCATGCTACTTGGTACCACACGTCTTCCGTTCATGTATTCAACTAAACAGCTTTAATCCGACTGCACCGCCAATAATTAAACTAAGGAAAAAAATTCGTTTCCACCCTGCCGCCTCTTTGAAAAATACGATGCCCATCAGAACAGCTCCCGCAGCGCCCAAGCCCGTCCAAATCGCATACGCCGTCCCCATCGGAATATCCCGCATTGCTAAGGACAGGAATAGAAAACCTAAGGAAAAGCTGACAATAATGAGCAATAAGCGTTGCCAACTCTTTTTTTTGAGAAACAAGTTAATGCTGAATACGCCTAGTATTTCTCCCAAACTTGCTACAACTAAATAAAGCCATGCCACATTATTCGCCTCCTTCAGCCGTCTCTTTTTCACCGGTCGTCATTTTAATACCAATAACCCCGGTGATGATAATCGCGATAAAAAGCACCTTCATCATCGTAAACTCCGCATGAAACATTACGAAATCAATGATGACAATTGCAGCTGCACCTGATCCCGTAAAAACTGCATATACTGTACCGGCAGGCAATTTCTCACACGCTTTAATAATCGCATAAAAGCTGATGATAATTGCAACGACAGTTCCAATCCATTCGAGTGTAGAATCAGAATAGCGTAGTCCGATTACCCAAAAAATCTCCACAACAGCAGCGAGCAATACATATAGCCAAGCCATTGGATGGCCTCCTCTTCATTCTATTAAGTCCATCCATTATAGCAAACAGTCGCTATGGTTTTGATATTCCTGCTTGCAATCTCGTTAAAATCATGATAACTTTAGTTATGTAATTTTTAAAACAATTCCATATTTTTTATTCTTATCAAGAGAGACCGAGGGATTGGCCCGTTGACGTCTCAGCAACCAGCCCGACTTTGGTATGGTGCTAATTCCAAAAGGCGTATACGTCTTGAAGATAAGAAGATTGATTTCAACTTTGTTGAAGGCCTCTTCTTATTACGGATGAGGTCTTTTTTTAATGAACGAGCTTGTGCTGGTATGCAATGTATTGCTAGCAGACTAGTGGATTTCATTCAACTCGTAAAACAAAACTTAGACAAAAAAACAGAGGAGATGGGCATGTTGACAGAACAAAGTATACATACAAAACTTGTGCAATTAGGGAATGGAAGTGATAAGAAAACTGGCGCGATTAACCCTCCGATCTATTTATCGACTGCTTACAAACATGATGGTCTTGGACAGTCGACCGGTTATGACTACACCCGCACAAAGAACCCTACACGGACGATACTGGAGGAAGGGATTGCTGACCTGGAAAACGGGGATGCAGGTTTTGCATGCAGTTCAGGGATGGCTGCTATTCAACTCGTCCTCTCGTTATTCAAATCTGGAGATGCGATTATTGCTCCAGATGATCTATACGGAGGCACATACCGTCTATTTGACCAGTATGAAAAATTGTACGGAATCCAAACGACGTACACGGCATTTGCCTCAGTTGAAGAAACGGAGAAACTAGTAACCAGTCAAACAAAAGCGTTGTTCATTGAAACACCGACAAATCCACTGATGGTAGAAATTAACATTGAACATTATGCAAAACTCGCTCGAAAACACAACTTATTGCTAATTGTGGATAATACATTCTTAACGCCTTATTACCAAAAGCCGATTGACCTGGGTGCCGATATCGTCATTCATAGCGCAACAAAATATATCGGTGGACATAATGATGTTCTTGCCGGTCTTGTTGTCGCTAAAGGAGAATCTCTTTGCCAACGGTTAGGGGAGAATCATAATGCTATCGGTGCAACGCTTTCTCCATTCGATTCTTGGCTCGTCGTCCGTGGGCTAAAAACGTTACATGTCCGGATGAAGCAACATGATGCGAATGCAAAAGCACTTGTAACGTATTTGCAAAACGAGCCATTGGTAACTGACGTCTTGTATGCAGGTAAAGGTGGCATGCTATCATTCCGTCTACAAGAAAGTAGTTGGGTGGGACCGTTTTTGGAAAACTTACGTCTAATTACGTTTGCTGAAAGTTTAGGAGGTGTAGAGAGTTTCATTACCTATCCGACAACCCAGACGCACGCTGATATTCCTGAGGAAGAACGGGAGAAACGGGGCGTTGACAAGAGTTTGTTGCGTTTTTCTGTTGGACTGGAAGAGGCAGAGGACTTGATTGCCGATTTTAAACAAGCACTGAAGACCGCTTCCCGATTAGTACCTATTTTGACTACCTAATGAGAGAGAGTGATTGAAATGACTGTACAAACGACAAATGAACTCCAAGCTGCACTTCAACTTCTTAAGAGCAAAGAATGGGTGGATCTAACCCACTCTTTCGGTCCTGACTCCCCTCATTTTTTCATGTTTGAGGATGCGAAATTTGAAACTCTTTTTACGCATGATGACGGCTTTTTCGCGCAAAAATTCTCATTTCCTGGGCAGTACGGGACTCATATCGACGCACCCATACACTTCGTACGCGATACTCGCTATTTAGATGAACTTGGATTAAAAGAACTCGTCTTGCCGCTAGTCGTCATCGATCAATCAAAGAAAGCTGAGGCTGATCATGATTTCACCTGCAGTGTTCAAGATATCCTTGATTTTGAAGCAACATATGGAAGAATTGAAGGAGGAACATTTGTAGCGTTACGTACGGATTGGAGTAAACGTTGGCCGGATCATGTAGCCTTTAACAACAAAGACGCTAATGGCAATAATCGCATCCCGGGTTGGGGACTCGATGCACTGAAGTTCCTTTTTGAAGAACGGAACGTAAAAGCGATTGGACACGAAACATTTGATACGGATTCGGCAGCAGATTTCCGTGAAAAAGGTAGTCTTGAAGGTGAATATTATGTATTAGAACAAGACACGTACCAAATTGAATTATTGACGAACTTGGATAAAGTACCAGCGAAAGGTGCAGTCATTTTTAATATTGTTCCAAAACCAGAAAAAGCATCTGGATTCCCTGTCCGCTCTTTTGCGATTTTGCCTTAATACAGTTAGTCAATAGTATAAGCGGTCGGAACATAAGCCAACCTGTATAAATTAGGCTACTCCTTATAATTTAACAAAGCTCCGTCACTATTAATACCGCATGCATCAGAGATGTACCATTTCTGAGGTATGCGGTTTTATTATTTCCCCGTTTCCTATATTCCCTGCTATATAGGAGCCTGTAGCCGCTTGATTATTCTGCGGGCATACGTTTTTTTGCTTGCAGCACTCCTTCTGTCGCGATTCAAAAAAATGTGATTCTAAAAAAACTCCATGAACTACTCAATCTATTTCGCCACTCGTAAATTACCTCTCGCGAAACAAATTCCTAAAACTACAAAAATCGACAGCGTTTTACTACACCTTACAATATTTTACTAAATAAAACATTGACAATTCTGTTTCTTATCATTAGCATTGTATATAATTATCTGATTAATTTATTGATAGATTTGTAAATCTCTTGTTTCCTAGACTGAAGAGCATGACTAAAAGGAACTGGAATGGAGTGTCTGTATGAGTAGTGAGCCGGTATTGGATGTCCAGAAGTTAAAAACGTATTTTTATTTAGATCAAGATTTGGTTGCAAAAGCCGTCGATGATGTCAGTTTTTCTGTATTTCCTGGAGAAACCGTTGCGATTGTTGGTGAGTCAGGCAGTGGGAAGAGTATTACTGCACTTTCCATTATGCAGCTCATTAACAAACCTGGTCGTATAGTAGACGGGAGTATTCACGTAAAAGATCGGAATCTCCTCACGTTGAAACAGAAGCAGATGACGTCAATTCGTGGAAATCATATCGGCATGATTTTTCAGGAACCGATGACTGCGTTGAATCCTGTTTTTACAATTGGCAATCAAATCACTGAGATGATCCGAAAGCACAAGAAAGTGTCTAAGCAAATCGCGCAACAAAAGGCGATTGAGTTGTTACGAATCGTCGGTATCCCCCGCCCCGAGGAAATCATCAAAGAATATCCACATCAACTGTCAGGCGGAATGCGACAGCGTGTCATGATTGCGATGGCAATTTCATGTGAACCGGAGCTAATTATCGCAGACGAACCGACAACCGCTTTAGATGTCACCATTCAAGCGCAAATACTAGATTTACTGTTTGAAATGCAAAAAAAGTACAATATGGCACTTCTCTTAATCACACATGATTTAGGCGTCGTATATGAGTATTCTGATCGGGTCATCGTCATGTATGGTGGACAAATTGTGGAACAAGCACCAACGAAGCAATTGCTGTCATTGACGAAACACCCTTATACACAAGGGCTATTAAGTAGTTTGCCGAAGCTTGATGAAGATGTTGAACGATTAGGAACAATTAAAGGCACCGTCCCTGCAGCCTATAATTTTCCTGTCGGCTGTCGTTTTTCTACCCGATGTCCATTTGTAATGGATAAATGCAGGCAGACAAACCCAGAGTTGTTGGAATATGCGAAGGATCATTATGTCCGATGCCATCTTTACGAAGAAGAGGTGAACAGCAAATGACAATGGTGACAAAACAGCATTCGGTTGGAGATGGACAGCAATTACTTTCTGAAGACAATTTGGTGGAAGTACACAATGTGAAAAAATATTTTCCGATCAAGGGTGGTGTAATAAAGAAGACCATTGGTCAGTTGAAGGCAGTGGATGATGTATCCTTCACAATTCGTAAAGGTGAAACACTCGGGATCGTTGGCGAATCTGGTTCAGGTAAGTCTACGCTTGGTCGTGTTCTTATCAGGTTGCTGGATCCAACAGAGGGACAAATTATTTTTAATCAAACTGATATTACTACGTTAAGTCAACGACAAATACGACCGTTTCGGGAAGATATGCAAATGGTGTTTCAAGATCCTTTTGCGTCATTGAATTCCAAAATGAGTGTAGAACAACTCATTGAAGAACCTTTGATTGTACAAGGAAAGTTAGCCAAGTCTGCAAGGAAACAAAAAGTTGTTGAGGTCATCCAGAAGGTAGGTTTGCGGAAAGATGATTTACAAAAGTATCCGCATGAATTTTCTGGTGGACAACGTCAACGAATCAGTATTGCTCGAGCGCTTGTGTTAAATCCGAAGTTTGTTATTTGTGACGAACCGGTATCCGCATTGGATGTATCCATTCAAGCCCAAGTACTGAACTTGATGAAAGATTTACAAGACGACTTAGGTCTCACGTATTTGTTTATTGCCCATGACTTGAGTGTCGTCAAGCATATTAGTGATCGGGTCGCTGTCATGTATTTAGGGCGTTTCACTGAAATTGCGCCCAAAAAGCAACTATACGAAAACGCATTGCATCCTTACACACAAGCTCTACTATCTTCCATTCCGGTTATCGACTTGCATGCAGATCCATCATCCGTACGGGAGAAAATAAAGCTATCCGGGGATTTACCGAGTCCAGCAAACCCGCCTTCGGGCTGCACGTTCAGAACAAGGTGCCCAAAAGCGCATGACCGATGTGCCATTGACAGGCCAGAACTAATGGAAGTGGAAAAGGACCATTTTGTCGCTTGTCATTTATATAGTGAGCAATATATATACTGAAGCATCTGTGTCTTTGTGGAGAAGTATCTAATTCATTAACAGCATGAAAATTTAGGGGGGTGATGGCCGCGACAAAGTTTCAAGGTTTCATTCGTTTTACAACTATCGAAAACAAAGGGGGATACTAATTTGTTGAAACATTTTAAACACCGATTTGCGCTACTCATTTTAGTGTTGATGGTAGGAATGATTCTTGCTGCATGTAACAAAGACGGTGATGCCAAACCAACTGATAATAATGAGCCAGATTCAACGGAAGTGGATGAGAATAAGGATGGAGATGAAGCAACGGATGACGGTCCCAAAAAAGGTGGAACAATTACCGGGGCTATGTACTCGGCACCTACGGGCATGTTCAATCCAATTTTCTATGAAGAAGCTTATGAAGCAAACATTCTAGATTTCACACACGAAGGATTAGTAACACAAAACGATAAACTTGAGTTCATTCCAAGTCTTGCAGAGAAATGGGAATTAAATGATGACCAAACAGAAATTACGTTCTTCTTAAAAGAAGGCGTTAAATGGCACGATGGTGAGGATTTCACAGCTGATGATGTCGTCTACACATACAAAGCGATGTCCGATCCTGAATACGAAAACGCAGGTGGAGTACGTGTCAATTATGTCGCTCCATTACTTGGCTACGAAGCCTACCAATCTGGGGAAACAGATACTTTTGAAGGGGTAGTTGCAGATGGAGACTATAAAGTAACATTTAAGTTTGCTGAGCCAAACGTATCTCCACTTTACTATGCAAGTTTCCCAATCATCCCTGAGCATATTTTCGGCTCAATGGCTGTAAAAGATATCCCTGAAGCTGCTGAGTCTAAAGAGCCTGGCAAAGTAATTGGTACTGGACCATTTAAATTCACGGATATGGTAGAGCGTGAACAATATATCCTTGATCGCAACGATGACTACTGGCAAGGTGCACCTCACCTTGATAGCATTGTCTGGAAAGTTATTGCACAGTCCGTCATGATTGGATTGCTCGAGAAAGGTGAAATCGATTTCGTTGCAAGCCCAGGAGGAATCGCTCCAGCTGACCATGATATTGTTGCTGATTTCGGGAATATCGAAATCATTGAACAAGCCGATTTTGGTTACCAACTGATGGGCTTCAAGTTGAATCACAGAACGACTGCTGACGTTGAATCTGGAACAATAAATCCAGACAATTGGGTACCGAACAAAAAGTTGGCTGACCCGAAAGTGCGTCAAGCGATTGCTCATGCTGTCAACCGCCAAGGTCTTGTCGGAAGTGGGCATGGTGAAGGTTTACTACACGGACGCGGTCAACCGATCAATTCGCCAATCGCTCAACAAATGTGGGCGTACGATGAATCCGCAGCAACATCCTATGATTACGATGTAGAAAAAGCAAAATCCATCTTGGATGAGCTAGGTTATGTAGATGCAAACGGAGACGGTTTCCGTGAGGATCCGGATGGCAACGAGTGGGTGTTAAATCTTGACTACCCAACAGGTAATGAATTGCGTGAGCGTTCTGCACCAATTATCCAATCTGATTTAGAGAAAGCTGGTATTAAAGTGAACTTGCGTCAACCAGCAGAAATGTCCGTATACGTTCCTGGCTTAACAAACGACAATACAGATTGGGATCTTTACCTAATTGGTTGGAGCTTGAGCAGTACCGATCCAGATCCATCAGGTCTATGGGCTACAAGAGCTGGCTATAACTTCTCTCGTTGGAACAGCCCTACATCAGAGGAACTTATGCAAAAAGCTGTTAAAGCACCTGAAGCTTTCGATCAAGCGTTCAGAACGGAAGTCTATGCTGAATGGCAAAAACATTTCTCTGAAGAATTGCCTGCGTTACTCCTCTATGCACAAAACAGCCTATGGGCTTACAATGACCGCATTCAAGGAATTAAAGTTCTTCCACAATCCATGTATCAAGATTCTCATGAATGGTGGGTAAACGACGCGGAATAACATGAATGGAATTGGAGAGTATACGCAAATTGTATACTCTCTTCCTTCCTAGGGGGAAATCGAATGTATCAATATATCATTAGACGTTTCTTACAATTCATCCCGATGTTACTTGCATTGTCCATCATCGTTTTCGGCTTGGCAAAAGCTGCTCCTGGGGATCCTTTCTCTGGTAAGATTTTAGACCCTGAAGTCGGTATGGAAGTATATGAAAAACAACGTGCTGAGCTTGGTTTGGACAAACCTATACCCGTACAATATGCGATGTGGGCGGGTAAAATCTTGCAAGGTAGTTTTGGTGAGTCAATCGCGTATAAAGGACGTTCTGTGGAAAGCCTCATACAAGAGCGCTTTTTAAATACCGTTTACTTAGGGCTTTTCGCACTGTTCATCACTCTACTCGTTGCAATTCCAATAGGGATTTACTCTGCACGCCACCCATACTCCTTGTTGGATTATGGATCGACGACGTTTGGATTTTTTGGTCTTGCTGTACCGAACTTCTTCTTCGGTCTCGTCGTCATTTATTTATTTTCGATTAAACTCGGATGGTTTCCTGCTCAAGGAACACTCTCTTCCAATAAGTTAACAGGATTTGCTGAATTCAAAGACCGCATCCATCATATGATTTTACCCGGATTGACACTTGGGTTAGCAAGTACAGCGAGCTATATGCGTTATATGCGTTCTGAAGTGATGGACGTTCTTGGTAGCGATTTTATCCGGACAGCAAAAGCGAAAGGGATGTCGCCTAATAACGTTTTGTATAAGCACACACTTCGCAATGCACTCATTCCGGTCATTACATTACTTGGTATGGAACTAGGTCCGTTGCTTGGTGGCGCCATTATAACGGAACAAGTTTTCAACTTCCCTGGCATTGGCACGCTTTTCATTGGCTCTGTCATTAACCGGGACTATCCTGTCGTCATGGCAATTACATTGTTGCTTGGTGTTGCCATATTAGTCGGGAATTTGTTAGCAGATATCTTTTATAGCATCGTAGATCCGAGGATTCGCTATGACTAAGGTGGTGAGAGAATATGCAATCAGTAAATGAACAGGATGTCTCGATTGGAAATACACGAAAACATCGAAGTCCATTCCAATTATCCTTACAACGATTTTTGAAAAATAAATTGGCGATTGCCGGGATGATTGTGTTAACCATTATTATTGGATCTGCTGTTTTCGCGCCGCTGTTAACCGACCATGATCCGAAAGAGCATAATTTGCTAAAGGTGGAGCAAAAGCCAAGTAAAGAACATATTCTCGGGACAGATAGCTCTGGGCGAGATAATTTCGCTAGATTATTGTACGGCGCACGGGTGTCACTGACAATCGGCATTAGCACAATGGTGTTCACCGTATTACTTGGCATGATTTTTGGTACATTAAGCGGTTACTATGGAGGCAAAATCGATAATATTATCATGCGGATTACCGATTTGTTTCTTGCACTACCGTTTCTTGTTTTGGCTTTGACAATCATAGCCCTTCTAAAGAAAGTGACGATCGGCCTGTTTGTTGTCATTATCGCCGTTACAAGTTGGCCGACGTTATCCAGAATCATTCGAGGAACATTCCTCTCGTTACGTGAACAGGAATTTGTTCTTGGAGCGAGGGCGATTGGTGCAAGTGATTTTAGAATTATCTTCCGTCACTTCTTACCGAACGCAATCGGCCCAATCATTGTAAACGCCACCTTGTTAATGGCAGCCATGATTATCGTCGAATCCGGTTTAAGCTTTATCGGAATGGGAATCCCTCAACCGACACCAACATGGGGGAATATCATCTCAGAAGCACAAGGCTTACGAATTTTACGTTATCATCCTGAAGCTTGGATTCCTCCGGGTCTAGCCATTCTTCTTACCGTTCTTAGCATTAACTTTATCGGGGATGGATTAAGGGATGCATTCGACCCGAAGAGCGATCGACGGTAAACGAATTCGTCTTCATGGTTGAAAGATCGAACAGAAAAAGCCGCATGGATTAAGTGATGTAACTTGATCCATGCGGTTTTTTGTGTTTTTTTGGAATGTGTCTAGTTATATAGGAGAAAGAATACTATTCGATGTCCACTTGATGTGTTTCAAGCCTCATGATTCTGTTTCTTTTATTCATCACTACGGTAGTTCTATCGATCACTTTGAGAGTTCTATCAATCACTTTAAAAATTCTATCAATCACTTCGAGAGTTCTATCAATCACTTTCACAATTCTAATGAACATTTCAGGGCTTTAGAATCACAAGATATGTTCTGAATGCTCTTCAAACAAAACCACACGTTGGATAAAAACGCAATTTACACGAATCTATCGTTCAACCATTGAGGTCATCATTCATAAAATTTAGAACCGTTCCGATGAATACTTTTCCGATATACGCCATTGACCGCTCATCCACGTCAAACATCGGATGGTGGTGAGGATAGGTTGCATGTAGCTCTGGGTTACGTCCGCCAACTAGAAAATAACTTCCTTTTACAACCTTTTGATAGTAAGCAAAATCTTCGCTTCCCATCATCGGTTCTCCATAGCTGACATGGTCTTCACCAAACAATTCTTTAGCTACTTGTGCGACACGCTTCGTTTCAGATGGATCGTTCCAAATGGAAGGGCAATCTTTTTCATAGTGAATGGAATACGTGGCACCAGCAGCTTCACAAGTTGTTTTCGTAATAAGTTTCATTGCCTCTTCAATCATTTCACGCACTTGCTCGTCATACGTCCGAACTGTCCCTTTTATTACCGCTCGATCAGGGATGACATTGTTTGCATGTCCACTTTGGAATGAGCCGACTGTAACAGCTGCCGCCCTTTGAGGATTCACCCTTCGACTGACGATTTGCTGAAGGTTAACGACTAATTGACTGCCTGTCACTAACGGATCAATCGTTTCATGTGGCGAAGAGCCATGTCCTCCTTTACCAAAAATCTCAATTGTAAAATCATCTTGTGCTGATGAAGCATAGCCTTCCATGACTTCTACTTTACCAACCGGGATTGTAGACATGACATGCGCTCCGTAAATCACATCCACTCCGTCAAGACACCCATCTTCAATCATAAATTGAGCTCCACCAGGTGTCGTTTCTTCTGCGAATTGGTGTAGGAAAATAATTGTTCCTCGTAGCTGTTCTCTTACCTCCGACAACACTTTTGCAACTCCTAGTAACGCTGCTGTATGTAAATCGTGTCCGCACGCATGCATGACCCCAGGTACTGTTGATTTATAGCTGACGTTTTTTTCATCTTGAATCGGCAATGCGTCAAAGTCTGCCCTTAGCGCTACAGTCTTTCCCGGTTTTGCACCTTTTAGGATTCCGACGACGCCCCTTCCACCTACTTCTGTTCGAACTTCCATACCGAGGTTCCGTAAAAACTCTGCCACTTTTTTAGGTGTCTCCACTTCCTCATTTGACAACTCCGGATGCATGTGGAAATGTCTGCGGATTTGAACCAACTCATCATATAATTCATCGTATCTTGCGTTTAATAAATTGATCATCTGAATGCCTCCTTTTTCACATTGTCCCACACATCGTCTAATTTGGTACAGTTTTTTTTCAAGATGGAAAAATCCGCTCCAATCGCGGTTTCACCCATTTCCATCCATAGCAAAAATGCATATAGCGCATTATAATAGGAGTACAGATTAAAAAGATACTACAACATTGGAGGGAATACGATGTCTGCAGAACAGTGCAAAGTGGAAGAAGCAATAGGCATCCTCGTTGGAAAGTGGAAACCGGTTATTCTTCTACATTTGTTTTCGGAAGGCACTTTACGTTTTAGTGAACTGAAGCGATTGATGCCTGGCATTACACAAAAAATGTTAACGAAGCAACTGAGGGAACTGGAAGAGGAAGATATCATTGAACGTGTCGTCTATCCACAAGTACCACCTAAAGTGGAATATTCCATTTCCGAATACGGAAAAAGCTTACAGTCCGTATTGTTGACAATGAATGAATGGGGTACTGCCCATGCACTTCGAAAAGAACAATTAGCGAAAAGCCAACAAAAGGCTACCTCTTAATCGATGAGGTAGCCTTTCCTTTTGTTTCATAGCATTATGCAGAAACAGTTGTTTTATTATAAAAAGCCAAGAAATTGTTAACGACAAGATCAAGGAAATCAATCGTCGGTTGGTCTGTCAATTCACCTTCTGCGTTCATTTTCTCGTGAACCGATCCAATATATACTTCATTATTCGGTAAAATATTTGGAGAAAGCATTGGATTAGAAAGAATTTCACGCAAATGGATTTGTGCGCGGACACTGCCTAATACCCCCATTGAAGAACCAATGATGAATGTCGGTTTGTCTTTAATCGCAAAATTACTGCGAGAAAGCCAATCTACTGCATTTTTTAATGCACCTGGAATAGAGAAGTTGTATTCAGGTACGGCAAATAATAATGCGTCTGCGTCTCTCACGTTCTCCATGAATTGCTTAACATTAGCTGGAGGATTTTGTTCACTATCCACTGAAAACATTTCCACATCGTTAATGAAAACCGGAATGATATCCATTTCCCCCGCGTATTTCTTACGTAAGTATTCAACTAACTTCAAGTTGTATGATGTCGAGCTTGTGCTCCCGATAATTGCTTTAACTGTAATTGTCATGATGACACTCTCCTTTAATTTTAAGTGTACCTCTCCTTAGCATCTCCGCTTCCTCTAGAGGTATACTCTTATTATGGAGTATGTCGATTAGATTTTGAAGTACGCACTTTAAAGTACCATAGTACACAAAAAGATACTATCACATGTAAGAAGAGTATTGTACAATTCCTTCTAGACGAAGTAACTGCTCTTTCATTGGTAAACCGCCACGAAACCCTGTTAAACTTCCGTTCTTCGCGAGAATTCGATGACAAGGTACGATGAAAAGGACAGGATTTGCTCCAATTGCTCTCCCGACAGCTCGAACAGCAGACGGTCGACCTAATCGCTGTGCAATGTCGGAGTACGAAACAATCTCTCCAAACGGTACATCTTGTACAACTTTCCAAACTTGCTGTTGGAATGTAGTTCCTTTTAAGTCAATAGGTAGGTCAAACGTTGTTCTTTGACCATCTAAATACTCGATCACTTCACTCGTATGACATGCAGCTTCATCCTCAACCCACTTCACGCCCTCAAAATGTCGTTTTGACCAATTGGCCAATTCATCAAACGTAGCCCCTTGAGAACCGATGTAACAAAGTCCTTGATCGGTGGCAGCCATATATAACGCCCATTGCTTATGTTGTAAAAGCGTCCAATACAATGTAGTTTGCCCCATCCAATACACCTCTTTCTGTCTACTTCCTTGTCTTTCTATATTCTCATAAATGGTTCGCTAGCGGAAGTGATTGCTTAAGGAAATAGACTTCCGATTAGGGCGTTGGCTGGTTTGCTTTGGACATTGAATAGCGTAAAAAGAAAAAAGTGAATTGAGCATGCTCAATTTCACTTTTTCCATAATTGCCGCTAGTGGTGTTCTAGCTCTTTATTCAATTCATAAAACTAAAAAATAGTGTCCAGAAAGGAACTTTTCTTCGTTCCTTCTTTTTCTTTTCAACTGAACGTTTTTCTAAACGATATTGTTCGATTTCAGTTTTCATCTCTTCAATATGTCTATGAATGACTTCTCTGTCTATTGTATACATATTCAATTTCTCCTCAATTGTGAGAAATCAAAGAACGTGATTACAGCCTGAATACCACCTGTCGTGCATGTCTCTCAAACCTCATCATTGTTATCGATTCCCACTGGTTATTAGTTTTTGTGGTCCTGTTCTCTACTGCTTGCAAAATTGTAAAAATCATTTTTCGCTTCCTCCTTATCATTAATTTTTCTTACATTGTTAGGGAATTCCTTCACCTATCCGCCTTCTAGAGACTCTTTCGTCAAAATCTTCCTTTGTTGTTCAATCATATTGAACGCTCCTTTCAAATCGTATTTATGTTACACGCAATTTGCGTGAGAACATCGAATATTCATTAAAATAAAGACACAAAAAAGCACACGCCTTTTGCATAAGCGTGTGCTCATATAAAAGAACGGCATACCATGCCATTCTATGCAGTCTTTATATTATAAAGAGGATGCTTTGCGGCACGGATTATCTATGATGTTTTGTTTGCTTGTAATGAAGTTCAACATGTTCCGTACCTCCTCTTCCTGAGTTAGAATATCTATCTTCTAGAGGATACCATTACCATATCGTACATGTCAATGGTTTTTTTACTATTTTTCTAAATCAACTCAACATATAATGTTATTCAAATTGTATGTCATAGGCAAACACTTTAGACTAGAGGATCTAGCGATGGATGAGCAAATGTACTTTACCATCAATCGTTGCTTGAGTTGCCACCACTCAAATTTGAGTTTAGCGAACAAAATGGTATTTTCATTGTTCTGTAACGAAAAAATGGCACGTCATTCTGTGTTTAGTGTATGATTATACTAATAACACTCGGTTCTGTACTTTATTACTTGCACTTCGAGAAAGTGAAGGAGGATCTCCATTGACGAACGAAGCTAAATTACAAAAAGAAGCCATGCATGTTTTGAAATTAACGAGTCGCACCTTTTACATTCCCATAAAATTATTGAATCCTACGTTACGGAAGTCCGTCGGATCAGCCTATCTTTGTATGCGAGCAATTGATGAAATTGAAGATCACGAGGAACTGCACCCTGACGCGAAACAACATTTGCTTGAATCGACGAGTAAACTGCTAGAGGGACCTTTTAACGAAGAAGCTTACCAAAAACTATTGCAACCCTACCGTTCCCTCTTGCCTGAAGTAACAGTACGACTCGGTGATTGGTTGACAGTCTGTCCCGTAGAAGTGCTCGAAAAAGTGAAAGAGTCTACACGAATTATGGCAGACGGCATGGCGCAGTGGGTCGGTAAAGGATTTGACATTAAAACAAAAGAGGACTTGGACGACTATACATATTATGTTGCAGGTCTAGTCGGTGTTATGCTTTCTGACATATGGGAAGCTTTTGACGGAACAAAAACGGATCGTGAGTTGGCAATTGGCTACGGGCGCGGTCTACAAGCCGTCAATATGTTGCGCAATCAAGAGGAAGATGCGGATCGAGGTGTGCGTTTTATCCCTGACGGATGGACGCGAGATGATATGTTTGCCTACGCAGAGACAAATTTGGCTAAAGCTGACGAATATATTAAGTCGATTAACACGAAGAATATTTTAGTGTTCTGTAAGATTCCGTTAGCGCTTGCAAAGAGCACGTTAACCGCATTACAGAGCGGTCGGGAAAAGATGAACCGGACAGAAGTTGAATCTACGGTTGCTGCAATTCTTGAAGATTGAGTACGGGATTAAACTGAATCGTATACGCTTGTTGAAATCGCGTGAAACGAGTTCGCTGTTGAACTTGTTTTTACGCGTTTTTTCAGTTGATGAGGAAGTCTTGGAGATTATTAGTTAGGTCGACAAAATAGAGGAAAGCTGAATTGAACACCGTCAATCCAGCTTTCCTTATCTCTTTCTTCAGGTGTGTTAATTAACCAATTATTCACAAGTAGATTTCTTCGAACCCGTTGGCTTGCGTTCCGGCGCACGCTTTCCGCGGGGCACGGGTGAGCCTCCTCGTCCGCTTTGCTCCCTGCGGGGTCTCACCATTCGTGCTATTCCCCCGCAGGAGTCGGCGCCTGCACTCCAGCCAACTAGCTTATGCGGGACAACTTATTTGTCTTTCAACTTAAAAAGCGTTCATCAGGATTGGAGCAGAAGGCGGCGAGAGCTGTCACACAGAACAGCTTTTGCGAGTAAAAGCGTAGCGTTAGAGCAGCTGTTCACCGAGGCTGAAGCAGAAATCCGGTGTTTATCAAGGATTACAGGGAAAATTCGATATTCTTATAGCCCACAAATTGGTTAATCAACACGCCTGCTCTTTCTTACAATTGTATCGGCAATTCAATTCATTGCCAAACCAATTGTTGAAAACTGCAAACTTCACTAAAACTGTATGCTTTACGAAGCAAGTACCTTTTTGCGGACCTGGCTTTTATAGCGTGCCCATAACACGAGCGGAATAAGTAATATTGATAGATACATGCCGATTAATCCTAACACTGCGTAGCTGGAGTAGGCGACAACGATACCCGATAATACACTTCCCGCTGAACCGCCTAAAGCAACGTATACATCGACGGAGCCTTGTGTCTTGGCGCGTGTTTTTAGATTAGTTGAGTCGATGATGATGGCAGTTCCACTAATCAAACCAAAGTTCCATCCTAACCCAAGCAAAATGAGGGCAATGGCTAACCAAACAAACGAATCGCCTGGGGCATATGCTGCTGTAAGTCCTGCAATGGATAACGTAATCGCTGAAGCAACGGCCATGAATGTTCGGCCGACTTTATCGACAAGCATTCCAGTCCCTAGTGACGGCAAATACATTGCTGCAATGTGCATGCCAATGATCATACCAACTGCCGATAATCCACTTCCATGATTCTGCATATGGATAGGCGTCATGGTCATAATCGCTACCATAATCATATGTGATAGAACGAGAATGATAGCCCCTACAACAACGCCGAGTCGATTTACGTTGTTTTGCATTGCTTTGAGCCCTTCATTCGCGACACGTGCTGCCTGTTTCTCCTGCTCTGCGGCGATTGCTTTAGCAACTAAAAAAGGATCAGGTCGTAAATAAAGCAAGAATGTTAAGCCTGCTAACAAATAGGCTGTTGCAGCAAGCATGAACGGTCCCGCTAATGGAGGAATCCCAAAAATTTGTGCAAACTCACCAAGTGGAGTTACTAAGTTTGGACCAGCTACCGCACCAAGAGTAGTGGAAACCATGGCGATGCTGATTGCTGTCGCGCGTTGTTTCTCGCTAGCTAAATCAGTACCTGCGTAACGTGCTTGTAGATTGGTCGCTGTACCTGCTCCATAGATAAATAATGAAAGAAATAATAACACTATGCTATTCATTGTCGTGGCAACAATGACACCGATTGCACCAACTCCTCCGGCAATAAACCCGAATGACAATCCGTATCTTCTACCAAACCGTTGCGATATGCGGCCGACGAGTAATGCGGCTAGGGCAGAACCTAACGTGAACAATGCAGACGGGACACCCGCAAAACCTGCAGATCCGAGCATGTCTTTCGCAATGAGCGCCCCTACCGTAATCCCTGCTGCGAGTCCTGCGCCGCCAAATATTTGCGACATTACAACTACAAACAATGATTGCTTATACAGCTTGCGTTGTGCTTCTGCAGAGTTCACATAATAGGATAGGTCAACTGAACTTCTTTTTCTCAACGCCACTCCCCCCCTTTATGTTGAATATAGCACACTTACACACGAAAATGGTCGGCGCGCCAAGTTTGTACTTCCCTTTTTATCGTTGCAGGTGAAAGGTTTTCTGCAATTGTTCTTTCCGCCAATTCTACAAACTGATCATCTTGTGCAAATCGAAGAGCAATGAGTTGTTGCATCGTTATGCGAGAGTCAAGTCGCTTATTCGTCAACATGAAATACCTCAATTGCTCTTCTGTTCGTATGAGTCGGTCTTGTAAGCGTATTGCGTACATGCGAGCAAGCATGCCTGGAATGATCGCAAGAACGACAATCCCGAGCAACAGCAAATTTTCGACCATAAAGCCACTTTTCATCGTGCTATAAATGAAGTATGTAAGCGTCCCAAGCAACAGCATCACACTTAGCGGTAACCAGACAAAATGTTGAAGAGGCTGGTATTTCGTATGTTTCGCATAAGATTGTTCCTTCATTTTCCTCACCTCCATATACCTATACGGGTATTATACTAGAGGATGACTAGAATAGCGACGAAAAAAACATACTAACATTAGTAGTACAAACCAAGGCCATGGTTTGTGCTACTATTTTTTTATAGTAGAAGTGAAGAAAAGCCGACCAGCCTCTTGGACCTTTTGAGTCCGTATTTAAAACCGGCTAACTTCACGCCCTTATATGAATCAGTTTAGTATGTTGGGTCCATAGAGATCGTGTATAAGAAAGTGGAATCGATAAGGTAGTGTGGAGGCTTCTATGATTGGTCAAGAAGGAGAAATGAACATGAAACATGTCGTAGCTTTAGATGTGAGTAAAGGAAAAAGTACGATTGCGATTTATGATGGTTATCGCCAATGTGAATTTGAAGGCGAATTTCATCATACACGTGTTGAATTTGAACGATTGCACGAAAGAATGGCAGAGATCACAAAGGTAGATGGCCAGGCACCAGATATCGTGTTTGAAGCAACCGGCGTCTATTCAAAACCTATCGAAACATTTCTCAAAGATTTTGGCTATGCGTATTGCCGCATGAATCCACTTGAAGCCAATTTACAGATGGCGAAGATGCGGCGGCATAAAACAGATCTTAGTGATGCCCATGAACTTGCGAAGACCCATTTCCAAGCGGCGCGTAAACATACATATATCCAAGATGATTATTATGAACAGATGCGTGCCTTGACGCGTTATTACGATGAAATTGATGAAGAAATGATTTTACTGAAAAGCAGAATGCATTCTATTTTACATCTTAGCTTCCCGGAATTAGAAAAGCTCATTACACCAAGTTCAGCTCTGTTCTTAAATATTGTTCAGCTCTATCCGCATCCTGCACTTTTACTGGATCATTCAAAGACGGTCATTAAGAATCGTTTAAAAGCTAATACAAGAAAGAACCTTTCGTTGGCACGAGCTGAAGCGAAAGCATCCGTTCTATTGGAAGCAGCGCGAAACAGCTATCCAGCCATCAAACCGAATGATATTCGATGCGACCAGGTTCGTGATTACGCGTCCCGAATTGCCGACTTGAAGGAGAAGAAAGATACACTGATAAAACAAATGAAAAAGTTATCAGAAGGCCGAAAAGAATATCTTGTTTACCGCTCGATACCGGGTATAGGCGATTCGACGGCATGCCGATTAATCGGAGAAATTGGAGATATTCGCCGCTTTAAGAATGCGAAACAATTGAACGCTTACGCAGGCATCGATATTATGCGATACCAGTCGGGCAATACACAATATAGAGATCGTATTAATAAAAGAGGAAACAAACATCTGCGGAAGATTCTATATTTTATGATATGCGCTATGCTTATGGCTAAAAGAAAGCCGAATCATTTTGTGGATTATTACTACAAATTAAAAAAGCAACCTCAGAGGAAGCCCCATAAGGTTGCGATCATCGCCTGCATCAATAAGTTTCTGAAAGTGACATTTCAGTTACTGACGTGTGGCATTCTATACGATTATGAGTCCGCACTACCAGCTCAGAAATCGTAATCACTTACCTAGAACTATACCACAATGACCTTTCGAAAAAAATTAAAATCGTCAGGTCTTTTTGGCGTATCTAAAAAGGACGGTTAAGAGGGGTGGGATATCCCGCCCCTCTTAACCATCCTAGAAAGTATAAATAAATCTTTTAAAAAGGTTGACTAATTGTAAGAAATGAGGCTGGACAAAACTCAAATAGACCGTTACTCTGCGCTCCAAAAGGCACGCTTTCCGCGGGGCGCGCTTGAGCCAATCGAACAACGAAGAGTTCGATTTGCCGTATTTCTGCGTACTTTGCGGAAATTAAGGCATCCTTGCTCCCAACGCTACGCTTTTGCTCGCAAAAGCCGTTCTGCGTAACGGCTTTCCCTGCGGGGTCTCAACATTCGCGCTACAATCCCGCAGGAGTCGGCCTTTTTCCGCTCCGATTCACTGATGAATTTGAAAAGAAACATTGGAAAAATAAAAAAAACTGCATGACGGCGAATTAGCCATAATGCAGTTTTTTATGTTATGTCCCAGCCTCGATCCATTATTAAAACATTTTAGTCGTCCACTGCTCACCGTTCCAAATGTCGGTGACGACGCCTTCATAGAAATCCGGTTCATGTGAGATCAATAAAATACTACCTTTGTATTCTTTTAGTGCACGTTTTAATTCTGTTTTCGCATCAACGTCAAGGTGATTGGTCGGTTCGTCCAACACGAGCAAGTTTGTTTCGCGGTTCATTAATTTACATAACCGGACTTTCGCTCGTTCTCCACCACTTAATACCTTCACTTTACTCTCAATATGTTTCGTCGTCAGCCCGCATCTAGCCAACGCTGCACGTACTTCATATTGCGTGTAATGCGGAAATTCCTCCCACACTTCCTCTAGACATGTATGGTTATTGTCCGCATTGCTTTCCTGTTCAAAATACCCGATTTCCAAGTGCTCACCGAGCTCGACAGAACCCGCCAGTGATGGAATTTCGCCAAGTATACTTTTGAGTAGTGTCGTTTTTCCGATTCCATTCGCACCAGATAACGCAATCTTTTGTCCGCGTTCCATCGTGAGATCCAATTCTTTGGACAATGGTTCATCGTAGCCAATAACAAGCCCTTTCGTTTGGAATAAATATCTGCCTGGCGTCCGCGCTTGCTTAAAATCGAATTGTGGTTTCGGCTTTTCCGCATCGAGTTCAATAATCTCCATCTTATCAAGCTTCTTCTGACGGGACATCGCCATCCGGCTCGTTGCAGCGTTTGCTTTGTTACGCGCAACAAAGTCTTTTAAATTGGCGATTTCCTTTTGTTGCTTTTTAAATGCCGCTTCCACTTGTTGCTTTTTCATCTCATGCACACGTAAAAATTCGTCATAATCGCCTGGATAACGTGTAATTTGCTGATTTTCCATATGATAAATTAAGTTAATGACACTATTTAAAAACGGAATATCATGCGAGATCAGAATGAACGCATTATCATAGTTCAATAAATAATTACGAAGCCACTCGATATGCTCGACATCCAAGTAGTTTGTAGGCTCGTCCAGTAAAAGGATGTCCGGCTTTTCTAGTAACAATTTACCGAGCAACACTTTCGTACGTTGTCCACCGCTTAAATCGTTTACGTCACGATCTAGACCGAATTCATCTAGACCTAGCCCGTTCGCTACTTCATCCACTTTGGAATCGATAATATAAAAATCATTGTTTGTCAGCTCATCTTGCATTTGGCCTGTTTCTTCAAGCAATTTTTCCAATTCGTCCGCGTCTACTTCGGCCATTTTTGCAAAAAGGTTGTTCATTTCCGCTTCAACATCGTACAAGTACTGGAATGCTGTCCGTAATACATCACGGATACTCAAGCCTTGCTTCAACACGACATGCTGGTCCAAATAGCCGACACGCACACGTTTTGCCCAAGTAACAGTCCCGGCATCTGGCTCTAGTTTCCGTGTAATGATATTCATGAACGTGGACTTCCCTTCCCCGTTCGCACCAATTAGCCCAATGTGTTCGCCTTGTAACAACCGGAAAGACACATCGTCAAATATTGCACGATCACCAAAACCGTGACTTAAATTTTTCACTGTTAATAAACCCATAGTGGTACACCTTTACCTTCAGTATAGGTCAAACCTATACATGTTTTTTCTATATTATATAGTGTTAAGCCCAATCATCATAGAAAATACTTTTATTGATCCAATAGCACTTGCATTGTACCTAATACATGATCGAGAAAATCATCTAGGGCATTCATATGTTCTTCAGTAATTTTCGTTTTGAACGTCAATTCTATTTGATTTGCATAAGTCGTTGCCTCATCCTTATAGGAAAAACTTAGCGTTTGATGTAGCAGGACATCCTCTTCCCAAATCGCTTGAATCGTCTCTTCAATCGCTCGGCACTGTCGATCCACCTGTTCTATCGTTTTTAAAAAGCGCACCTTGAGTACACAACCCGGATTTCCACCCGGTGTTTCCAAGATTTCAGTGGCCAATTCAGCTAATGAAGCCTCCAATACAACTTCTGCCATCAACTCCGGCTCCTGCACGAGACTAAATTGAATTGCAAAATGTCTTGCCAACACGGCAAAATCCATCTGATCTTTTCGGTTAACAATCCTTATTTTCCGATCCAAATTATCCAAATCATACACTCGATTTTCAATCGCCACTTTCAAATTATCAAAAACCGTCGGATCATACACGTTACCACCTCCATAATTCTCTGATGCCTTGCACCTACTGTATCGAAAATAACAGAAACAACATAAAAAAACGACTATCCAGTAGCCGTTTTTTACGTTTTATTTATACTCTTCATGCTTAACAGCCATTAGGTGCTCGTCAAATGCATCGATGATCTCCAAGAAATGATCCGCTTCTCGGTAAACATGATCAGCTAGGAGGGCTGGAATGTTACTTTTAATCCTACAGGCTTCAATCAAATCTCTTGCTGTCTTTTTAAAGTCCCTTAAAGAAACGACCGAAACGCGATTTTGATCAAGGAATTGGTCTAGCAAAGGAACCGTTTCAGATTGCGGTCGCATATGATCAAGATCTTGTGCTTGAAATAGCAATTGATCAAAATCATGACTAAATTCTCTCGCTTGGTCAACAAGTTTTCTTTCTGATGGATCCATTAAGTGCCCAATAAATTTCGAGTGATCTGCCATGATTTTTAGGAAAAAAACATTTTCTTTTATAATTGCCTCAGGTAAAGGTCTTAACTTTCCTTCATTTAGTTCCTTTAATCGCTTAGCAAAGTATGCAGCTTCACGACTCGTATGATCAACAAGTAAGGGTAAGTTGTTCGTTACAATTTCACATCGCAATTGTAAACCTAACACTTTTCGTTTGTATGCCCATATTGACGCTGCAGCCTGATACACTTGGCGATTAAGTTCTCTAATCACTGCTGGATCTGTTTTTTCATTATAATCAGCAATCTGCTCCTCAATTCGTTCAAAAACCGCAATGAAGTGTTTTGCCTCTTGAATAAGCTGTGTCTGATCAACAGTAAATCCGAGACTCAAAAAGAAAGCATGCTCTTTCATTATTCTTGACCAAAAACGAATTTCCTCTAATGAACGCATCACGAAAGCTGAAATGGCTATCTCACTCCTCATTATTCATTCACCATTTCAGCTTATGTCCGATCAGCAGCCTATATGTATAAAGAGCGCCAAGCACCTAAACAAATCTCTTATTTGGATGGTATCTTTAAAATTTTATAGTGTAGTGTTTGATGCTAGCTTCACTCCTTACCATTCCTGCAGTATATCACTTGTTTGTTCGATCGGCTCACCTGTGCCCCGCGGAAAGCGTGCGTTGGAGCGTAAGCCAATGGGTTCGTAGAAGAAAACTTGTTATGAAATGGGCAACCTATAAATTAGTTATCCAAGACGCCTGGTATAATTACTAGAAAAGTATGCTTAAAAAGTCGGGTTGCTAACTTTTTTTAACATTTTGGTACGCATCTTCACTTGAAAGTTCTGTGCGATTTTCCCCATACAAATTTCTTGAATTCTTGTAACAAACTATGTTTTCAATCGACTTATTGATACATCTGAAAGGAGGCCAGACTTCTTGAATGAGAAATCAGTACATATCTCTGAACTGTTTAACCAGTTCCATAAAGATGTGTATCATTTTGCTTTGTATTTTACAAATAACCAACAAGATGCAGAAGATATTACACAAGAAACATTTTTGAAGGTAATGAAGAATCTACATCAATTGAAGGATTCCCAAAAGGTGAAAACATGGATTCTATCCATAACACGATTTACAGCAGTTGATTGGATACGAAAGCAACACCTAAGAAGAGTGTTTACAAAAGCTTTATCGAATAAATCTTATGAAGCTGATATGAATAGCCGTAGTGTAATTGGCAAAGAAAACTGGGAAGACCTTCAACGAGCGCTTATAAAACTTAAACCTCATTTCCGTAGTGTCATCATTTTACGTGGATTGAACGAATTGAGTATAAAAGAAACGGCAGAAGTATTACAATGCAGTGAAGGAAAGGTGCGAGTGGATTTCCACCGAGCACTTCTAGAATTGAAAAAGGATATACGTCTCAAAGAGGGGTGGGAGAGCTATGATCGATCCTAGTGAAAAAGACATGGAATTTCTAGAAAGTCTTCGCAATCGACCGGATAAGGATCCAAACAAAGAGTTCGTCGCTCAACTACAAAGGCGACTCATTCAACCGACGCGTAAAAAAAGGTTTGCTCTTGTCCCGATTACAATCACTTCCTTTACGCTGATAACTTTTCTTGCAGTGACTTTCCTTTTTTTCAATCAACCTTCAAGTGAGAATCCCCTTGTCTTCGATAACACAGAAACAATGGACAAAACAAAATCTAAAGAGAATCTTTCCGAAGACGAGATACCCATTGCTGACCAAGAAGAGGCAAGGATTCTATTGGAGATCCCGTATGGAGAAGCAAGGTCTGAAATTGGGATGCCAGAAAAAAGACCAGGGGGCAGCGATCGTACAACCGAGAGTTTCTTTGTTAAAGATAACGTGTTTTATGTATTAGACAACGCGGCACGTAAGATAGTGGTTACACAAGTGAATGGTTACCTCTATACCATCCAATTAAATGATACGGAAAAAGCCGAATGGTATAGAGATATTTTTGTGGATGATGATAACAATGTTTATGTACTTGATTCAACAAATAGAAAAGTCATTATGTACAATAAAGATGGTGAGCTAAAAGAACAATATCCAATTTTAACGGATATGCTAAATCCCACTTCATTGTTCGTAAATGAGCAAAAAGAGATAATTGTACGGGATGCAAGACCGCTTATGGAGAATCTCATGACTGGAGAAACTATAAAATTCCCTCATTCATTTGAACAAGATGATATCATCGTCGATGTACTCCATAAAAACATGGAAACAGAAGAAATCTCTATACAAGAAGACGGTAGTGTGAAAAAAATAACTGTATCCTTCGATCACACTACTGGCGGCATCAAGATGCTCGATATTCGATCTAATCAACTTATCTTTGAAAAAACAGAAGTGGCCGATACACATAAAATCATGGCAGAATTTCATGTGTATGTTATTAATAAGGATGGGACAGTATTAGGTGCAGTGAGAGAGCCTCATGAGCAAGCGGCTTACTATTCATCTCATACACTGCGAATGGAAGATAAAAAGATTTATTATTTATCCGCAGGGGCTAATTCTGTAGTTATTTATGAATTAATTCCTGGGAAGCAATTCGAGAAAAAGTTGCAGGACCGAATTGATGCGTTTTTGAATGAATGACAAACGCCGCCATTAAACTGAATAAAGTTTAATGACGGCTTTTTTCATATATATCTCCTGCACCGAGTCCCCCGGCACACCAATCCCTTACTCTTCGTCGCTGCCTCGGTAGCGTTTATAAGGTAGGACGTTCCAAGTACGATAGTCAAAATCATGAGGACGTAATACTTTTGGAATGTCTTCAAGGATTTTCGTCGCGACGTTCAATTCCTTTTCAGCTTCTTCCTTGTCTTGGTACATGAATTCGTCCGATGCAACTGTCGGCGCTTGCTGTACTTTCTCTTTCAAGTCCTGGACGACCATTTGTTGTTGGTTGTGTAGCGATTCACGTGCATCCATGACCCATTCAGGTTGCAAGTTGCGGTTTGTGTCCCCTACACTTGTATACTCGTTAAAAATGTCTTGATAAATCCGATTTGCATTCGCTCGTACATCGAGATTAACCGCTTCCAAATCACGATTCGTCAGTTCTTCGACCGTTAGCGGTTCTAGTCGTTTCGGACCACCAAGTCTTGTCCTTTCTAAATAGAACGGGAACATGCTTTTTATCGTTTTACCTACTGGCGAAATGGCAACTTCACTTTCATCCAGCCCCTTTGGTTGAACACCTTGCATTGCGATTCGTGCCGATTCAGGGCGGACAATCTCTTTCGGGGGCATAATTCCATGACGCAACATCTCACGAATACCTGTCCCCGAAATGTTAATGCGGTATTTTGCATCATGAGGACAGGACTGTTCAGTTGCCTGTGCATCACACCTTGTACAATAAAACACTTCATGGAACAAGCGGATATCAATACCGAGTTCTTCCGGCTTGAACTGATCAAAAATGCTATGGCTCGCATATTTATCGTAATAATCCCCAATGCCCGCATGATCACGACCAATTAGCGCATGTGTACACCCATAGTTTTTCATGATCAATGCATGGAGCACCGTTTCCCTCGGTCCTGCAAAAATATACGTTACGCGCAATGGTGCAAGGATTGACCTTCCCTTTGGATAATATGTTTCCAAAACACTGCGGTAGGACAACATCCGAAATTCATGTCGCGTATACTCCCGCTTTGCCATTTCGACTAATGGCTGTAAGAGCAAACCATCAATTTCTTCCAAGGCATTTTTATGAATATATTCATGGCCACGATGCAATGGATTAGCCCCCGTGATGAATCCAGCAGCCGAACGGAACTTCTTTTCTTCGTAAAACTCATGCCACGTATCTTTCGGTTCTAGCCTCAATTTCTCAAAAGGTCCCCAATCGACACGTTGCAATAACCGAATCGGCCCCCCTAAAGCCGTGTTCCCCATTCTTCTATAAATCGCATCTACCCCAGGATGATTGCGATCTGTCGTTCCGAATAGATGAGATGCGCGGTATGCTTTATCGTATTCAAAAATATCGCTAATTGACAAAATCGCGACAGGTTCGTTGTTTTCATTTGCAAGTGTCACTTCATCCCCAACTGAAAGTGTTGCAATGATTTCACTGTTTCTAGATCCTGTTGGTGCAAAACTTAACGGCACTGGCCAAACTGTCCCGTTCGCCAAACGGCCTTTTTCCAACACAGACTTATAATCCTCTTCATTCATAAACCCTTCATTTGGTGACAATACCCCAGTCGCAATCATCTCAAGTGTAATGACCGCCTCCATGTCCACCATAATTGTTGGTAACTGCTTAGCCCGCACCATTTCTTCATCGCGTTCTGTACCCGTTACAACCTTGTCCACTAATTTCCCCCCATGCGGTTGTTGCGGATAATTCGCAAATCTGTTCTCCGTGACATTTAACATTGCCATTCCCCTTCCGTTTAAAATAGCATGCTTCAAAAAGCACTTCTATTCTGAATCTTATCATAGATAACTAAGATAAAAAAGTATAATTTTCAGAAATAAAACACAAAAACACATATCTTACTAGCTGTTATTTCTTTTCAACAAATAGAAAAAGCCCATTGCTACAATGGTACTTAAGAGAATTATAGTCGGACGCTTCGTCGATTTATACCGGACATCATCTGGCGTTATTTCAAAGACACCAATTGGATCAATCGAAATCGCTCCACCCCCTCCTTCTCCTCCAGATCCATCTCCGCCTCCTCCGACTGCATATTTCACTTTGGCAACCGGTAAGACTTTCTTTAAACCCATTTCAATGGGCTCGCCATAAGCAAGCGACACATCTCGATTTCTTGCAAACTTTGTAAAAATTGTTTTGATTGGTGTTTCAATATACGTTCTCTCGTCCGTTACCTCAGTCAATTGTTCCTGTTCAGCTCCCACAATAACTTCACCCCTTTAGTATTTTCATAATAATTCTAACAATATTTCAGCAGTAAATAAAGGTCTGCAGTATATGTAAGTCAGTTCATAAGAAGTCTGCTTATCAAACCAATAAAAAACCACATACAACAAGGACCTTCCTTGTTTGCATGTGGTCATCACTAAAGCTATCCCCTAATCCAGAACTTTAATAAACATTAACAGTAGCCGTCACCTAAATAAGATGCGCCAACGATAATTAATAAAATGAATAATACTACGATTAACGTAAATCCGTTACCGTAGTGGCCACATTTGCCCCCCACATTTCCTGACATCACTTAACACCTCCATTGAACTTTATGATGCTATTCTATGTTCCATTCGCAGCTTCACACATGACAAATCCCTAGAGAAGAGCGTGAGTAGACAATCTCTTCATAGGTTGTAGCAAACTATAATGATTAGAAAGCCTTCCTGATCTACCCTCTTACTCCACAGTGGTGGACAGAACATGTTATAGTTGATAGAGTGCATACTGCCTGTTAATTCTTACAGTTTCGCATACTCACAACGTTCCGAGCTCTTGTTACTATGAAAAGGTAAGACTCGCACACGAATTGTTTTGAATTATTGGAGGTTCCTATATGAATGATTTCTCACGGAGAGATACCGTTAAACTCGGTTTGTTAATGTTTGCATTGTTTTTCGGTGCTGGTAATATGATTTTCCCTCCGTTAGTTGGTCAACAAGCCGGGACGAATACTTGGTTAACGATAGCGGGTTTTCTCATTACAGGTGTCGGACTTCCGTTTCTTGGGGTAGTAGCTGTAGCGAGGAGCGGCAACCAGTTGAGGGATTTAGCAGGAAAAGCCCATCCTGTGTTTGGTATCGTGTTTACGATACTTGTCTATTTAGCGATAGGTCCGTTTTTTGGTGTACCGCGTACGGCAACAGTTGCATTTGAAATTGGGGCATCCCCATTTGTGCCAACTTCTAGCACAGGACTAGCCTTGTTGCTTTTCACACTACTTTTTTTTGCTGTGACTGCTTGGCTCGCGTTAAAGCCTAACAAAATTATGGATCGATTTGGCAATGTGTTAACACCGATTCTATTGTTGATTGTTGCGACAATCGTTATTGTCGGATTCGTTAACCCTTCCGGAGAGAATGGCCAACCAAAGGAAGCTTACGCACAGCATCCATTTACGAGCGGTTTTATTGAAGGGTATTTGACATTAGATGCAATCGCAGCACTCGTATTTGGCATCATCGTCATTAACGCCATTAAAGCAAAAGGCATCACCGATCAGAAGATTCTTACGAAAGTTACAATCAAATCAGGGATGATTGCTGTCATCGGGCTTTGTCTCGTTTATGTCGGTCTTGCATACCTCGGAACGACTAGCCGCACAGTTGCGCCAAATGCCGAAAATGGCGGAATCATACTAACTGCACTGGCTTACAAGCTTATGGGAACATGGGGGCAACTATTGCTTGGCATTGCGGTTTTGTTAGCATGTCTTACAACGTCTGTCGGCCTCGTTTCTGCATGTGCCACCTTCTTTTCCAATACGTTTAAACGATTTTCCTATCAAGCAGTTGTGCTCGTCATCTGCATATTTAGTATTGGGATTGCAAATATTGGACTCACTCAACTAATAGCAATCACTTTGCCTATCCTTATTGGAATTTACCCTTTGGCAATTGTGTTAATAACGATTAGCTTTTTTCATCGTCTCTTTAAAGGCTATCGGGCAGTCTACCTATTTGCACTCGTTGCAGCAGGCGTTATTGGATTTTTTGATATGTTAAAGGCATTCGGCTTTATAATTGGACCCATTACAAGTGTGCTAAATTATTTGCCATTATATGAAGAAGGAATTGGTTGGTTAGTTCCATCGTTCATCGCCGCCATTATTGGCTATTTTTACGCAAAAAGGTGCCAGGCACCCGAACAATTTTGAATTATGTCGGTGCCTGGCACTGTTTTATCCTTCAGGTAGTATGTTGCATACTGCAATGCGTTCTTCTTTGATCCACGATTGAAGGAATGTTGACCAGTCACTGACCGTTAATGATTGGATCGTCGGGATGATGTCGAAGTATTCGATGCCTCTATTGGCATGCCATACATATTCTTCTGCGTTCGCTTCGATCGAATTCATCTTCCGCAAAGTACGTCCAATTGTCCGTTTCTTCAATCGTTCAAACTGTTCCTCATCTGCTTCGTATGCTTGTAAGGAATGTAGCTGTGCTTTTACCTTGTTTGCAAGTGCTTCAGGGTTGTCTGTATTGCTCGTAATCATTGTAAAGCCGAAGTCCTTATCAAGTGTATAAGAGTAGTTGTACGTACTATCAATCAGTTCCGCATCATACAATTCTTTGTAAAACTCTCCGCTCAAACCGAAGAAGTATTCGAGTGTCATTTCAGTTAATCGCGTTCGCTTGGACAAGACTTCTGGGGCGATTGCAGATTCATATTCTTTAATTCCGATACTGCATTTCGGTGTTCCAATCGGCATGGTAATTGTCGTTTCTTTGCTTGCAACTTCCCCTGGCTCCTCCGTATGAATACGGACAATTGGTTCAGGTTGTGCGAATGTACGATTTTCTTGATCCGTTTTAATCACGTCCAACATCTTTTCCAAATCGAAGTTCCCTGTCACGCATAGTTTCATATTGGAGGGATGATAGAATGTGCGGAAAGACGTATACAAATCTTCTTTCGTCATACTATTAATTGATTCGATGGAACCAAGCACTTCATTTTTCACCGGGTGCTGACTAAACAATGATTTTAACATAAGGAAATACATCCGTTGTGCGGGCTCGTCGGCATACATCTGTGACTCTTGAACAATGATTCCTTTTTCACTTTCCACTGTTTCATCAGTAAAAAATGAATCTTGTACGAAATCGATTAAAAGCTTCATGTTGTCATACGCATGGTCTGTTGCTGAGAAATAATAAGCGGTCTCTGTTGCATTCGTATAAGCATTCGACTGCGCACCAAGCCTGCTAAATTCTGCAACGATGTCCCGTCCTTCCCCTTTGTCGAACAACTTGTGTTCAAGGAAATGCGCAACGCCATCAGGAGCTTCAATTGGATCCTTTTCACCTAATGGCACAAAACGGAGATCTGCAGCGCCAAAATCAGTTGTAAATGTCGCAAACACATTGTTCATCGCCGGTTTTGGGATAAGGATCACTTCTAACCCATTGGCTAACGTCTCTTTGTAAACAGTTTCATCTATATTCTCAAATTGAATGGCCTTCATCAGTTTGCCTCCTTGTTCGTCAAGAAGAAGATCGTATCTTTCTCCAATTTACTTGCCGCTTGCATGACGGCAGCCTTATCGACTGCTGCTACTTCTTCAATGTAATCGATCGAAGACTTCGACGTACCTGTTAAGATCTGCTTGTACACGTCATCAATCAGACCGATTGCACTATCTTGAGAACCTTTCAAGTCATTGATAAGCAATGACTTCGCCTCTTCCAATGCATTGTCACTAAATTCGCCAGTTTGTAAGGCAATGATTTGCTCATCAACAATTTGCATCGTCTTTTCATAATTCTCTCCAGCAATTCCACTGTAGATGAATAATTTATCACTAAACGCATCCAAACTCGCACTTACATAATATGCTAAACTATGTTTTTCACGCACATTCATGAACAACAAAGAACCCATATAGCCGCCTAACAGCATCGAACCGACTAACATTGGCACACAATCAGCTTTGCTAAGGTTTGTATGCGTGCGGTAGCCGATATGTAGTTTTGCTTGTTGAATGTCTTCGTGTTCAATGACTTCCTTTACAGCGGATACACTTTTAAAGTCCTCAAATATCGTCATTTCATCGTGCAGTTCTACCGCATTTCTTTCCGATAAACCAACGAGTGATGTACGAATTGTCTCCTCCATTACAGTAGGATTGAAATCTCCTGTGATGAAAACGTCAACCCTTGCTGAATTTACCACCTGCTCGTATGCTTCATACAAATTCTGTCCATTGATCGCTTGTAAATCTTCAGCATAGCCTTGTCCATGGATTGCGTATACTTCACCTTTCGCCATCTCATCGATTAAACGGACATTAGCATAGGACATCTTATTATCTTTCATCGCTTCCAAATGACGACGGAGCGTTTCTTTTTCTTGTTTTACAACAGCTTCATCAAAAGCACCATTATGTACATTCGGATGGAAGATCATTTCATTTAAAAATGCGAACACATCTGCCGCTAATGTATTTTCATTTGGAATGAATTTCTCATTCGCCATATCCATTTGGAAGTTTAAAATATGACTCGTTCCGGACTTCCATCCACCAATCCCAATTGCCGCACCATACAAGTCATCAAGACGTTCTTGGATAGCCGCTTTTGTTGGGTAAGCCGAACATCCTCTTCTTAGCACAGTAGGCAAGAGTGCTAATCGAGTGATCGTCTCCCGATTTACTTTTGTTTGAAACTTCACTTCTACTGTATTTGTCTTAAACTTTTTACTCGGCATAATATGAACATGCATGCCATTTATCAATAACGTGTTCTTACCGTTTGCTTCCATGTTACATTCCTCCCTCTTAAACTTTCCGCACGTCTTCATCGTGGCGCGTTTCGTGCATACCCCTCCATCGCGTGCTCATTCCAACATTCTGAATCTACTCACAGTGTACTGTCTCGCTATTTTCAATACAACATTTTCAGCACACCTAGACCCCGTTTCTACTCATTTTGTACAAATCCTTGTTCATTCAGGAGACAAAAAATAAGCAACATCGGCCAATGCATATAGCCAATGTTGCTGAAAAGGATTATGATTTATTTTTTAGAATGTGTCTACCACCATACACAATCCGGTCGATAGCTCCATTTTCATTTCCAATAAACTGCAATACATCCCCGTTGTCTTGATTGTCCACATAGTGATTGTCTCCAATCGACCAAAGCTGCTTGAATTGACCGTTCGAAACAATCCCAAACAAACCATCCTGGAGCTCTACGGTAACATGCATTCCTTCACTTGACGTATAGACACCAAGCAACTGTTCAACAGCAGTACTGTCTACCTTCATGATTTCATAGGTTCCAGTAGAAGCGTCATATGGTCGTCCTTCCAAAACATTCATTGCCGCCATGAGTACGTCCCCTGCTGAGACATCCGCTACATTCGTCAAAATGACACCCGCAAGTTTCTTTTCAGGGATGGCACACATAAAGGATGAAACCCCTTTTAGCCCGCCTCCGTGGCTGATTAGCTTGGAGCCAAAGTAGTCCGGAATGATGCGCAAGCCATAACCATAACATTTCCCTGGTTCATACTCAATATGTGGCGTCATCATCTGCTCGACACTTTCTTTGGATAAAATCCTCGTCCCCTCAATGACTCCTTCATTCCAATAAAGTTCCAAATAACGGATGATATCGTTCACAGTTGACTTCAAATAGCCGACTGCACGCATGGATGGGGCATCCCACCAAAGCGGTGCTTCATACACTTGCGTTCCATCTTTCGCTTTCATATATAACGTCGTAACATTTTCAAACTGTTCCAAGACTTCCATTTCAAAGAAGCTTCTCGTCAACCTTGCGGGTTTTAAGACATTCGCTTCCATAAACGACTCGTAAGGCTCCCCGCTCACTCGACTAATAATGACACCAAGCAAACCATAGGAGTCATTAGAGTAACTGTAATACTCGCCCGGTTCCCCTAACCAAGCCACGTCCTCGTTCGCCATAAATGCGAGCATCTCATCATACGTTTCAATATGCGGACCAGGGTTGTTCAATAAATCCAATCCATAATCTTTCGCAGAAGGATCTTGTTCAATACTATTTTTCCGTGCATAGACATGCGTCGCTAACGGCGGATACCCAGCCGTATGGGTCATCAAATGATGAATCGTAATGTTCTCGACATGCGCATTTGTCCGTAACTCCGGCAAATACTGTACGATTGGATCACTGACGGACAACTTTCCTGCCTCTTGTAGTTTCATAATCCCCACGCATGTAAAGGACTTTGTCATCGATGCAATGCCAAACACTGTATCCCCGTCAATGGGCAGCTGCTGTGCCACTTGTCGATAACCAAAAACCTTCTCATACACCCTATTTCCATTTTCAGAGATGCCGACCATTGCCCCTGGAATCATCTGTTGTTCCATAAAATCAGCTGCATATTGCTCATAAGCTTTCACTGCTATTGTCTCACTCATGTACCCATCCCCTTTGCAAGTCGAAAGTTTTCCTTTCCGCCTACCCAACTCTCAGTTCTCTAGCTATATTCGTCAAAAACGTGGCTTTTCCCTTCCGACACTGCAATTTTTGTCGAAGAGGTCCCTGCTAGAAGAAAGCAGAATTCTTTTTGTCTTGCTATTATCCAATATGCTTCAACGCTTCCCGTCGACTTAACGGCTTCAATGGCGTGTCTTCTACAAACTGCTTCACAATTGCCGCGTCCGTCTTGGCATACTCCCTTAACGCCCATCCAATCGCTTTCTGGATGAAAAACTCTTTCGAATCCACATGTTGTTGAATGATGCGAAAAAGTAAATCGACATCGGTCTCTTTCTTGAATTTTAATTGATGCAAAATGGCAGAACGGTTTGTCCACATATTGTTTGATTGTGACCATTCAAGCATGACTTTCTCACCGTAGGGGCGATCTTGCTTGACAATATGTCCGACAAAATGCGGAGCGATCGCGTCAATCGTATCCCACCACGACTTTGCTTCAATTAATTGAAGGAGCTGATCATAGTCCTCAACCGTCAACTGTTTCTTCATTTTTTCAATCAATGCTATTGCTGCGTATTGATACTCTCGCTCAGGTAATGTATAAAGCTTTGCTACTTCTTTAAAGAGCTGTTCCGGTTTTGGAAGTGCATACGTAAGAAATTGTTCACGTATTAACGTTTTACGCAATGGACTCCTAATGCCTATAAACGTAAAATGCCCTTTCATATATGCTGCCATCTGTTCTGCTTGCACCTCATCCCGGTTCGCTTCAAACTTTTCAACAATCCCTGCTATCGTCCATTCCTTCTTCACTGCCATCATCTCCTTTTGTTGTTCAACTGATTTTTTTACCGTGTAAGATTTACCCAACGTCCATTTATTGTTACTATAAATAAAAGGATCCGTACATACTGATTTGTAGAAATTAAATAGATTTCTAACAATTATAACAATATTCCATAGAGGAGAACATACGATGAATTCATTTACAAAAGTTTTTCAAGGAACAGCATTTACAAGCGCTTCCCCTAAAGAAGTGACCGTTTTACAAGAATGCCTCTTCTGCATTGATGAAGCGGGCATTATTGCGAAAATCGTTCATCCAGAAGACGACGCTTATAACGAAATCCTACAGGAATACAAAAACACAGACGCTTTCCACCGTTTCGAGAAAGGCACATACATTCTTCCTGGCTTCGTCGACTTGCATGTACATGCCCCGCAATGGATTCAAGCAGGAACTGCACTCGATATCCCTTTAAATGATTGGCTAAACACGTATACTTTCCCAACCGAAGCGAAATTTGCTGATACAACGTTCGCAAAGACGGTCTATAGTGATGTCGTCGATACACTACTAGCAAACGGTACAACAACAGCTCTATACTTTGCGACTATCCATAAAGAAGCGAGTATCATCTTGGCCGAATTATGTGCCGAGAAAGGGCAACGTGGATTAGTCGGGAAAGTCGTCATGGATGACCCTGAACAGACACCCTCATTTTATAAAGATGAAAACACAGCAACTGCTCTCGCAGAAACAGAGGAATTTATCGTTGCCGTTAAAGAACTAGCGAAGAAGACGAAACAAGGTGTCTATCCAGTTGTCACCCCTCGGTTCATCCCTAGTTGTACAGACGAAGCATTACAAGGACTCGGTGAATTGGCTGCTAAATATGATACACATATTCAATCACATTGTAGTGAAAGCGATTGGGCGCATGGTTATGTACAAGAACGGTTCGGTAAAAATGATGCACAAGCGCTACATGACTTCGGTTTATTGCAAGAGAAATCGGTCATGGCTCATTCGAATTTTTTGAATGATGAAGATGCACAATTATTTGCGGAAACAGGCAGCGCAATTGCTCACTGTCCCGTTTCAAATGCTTATTTTGCCAATAGCGTCATACCGATTGCCCGTTTCATGGCGATGGGCGTGGAAATCGGTTTAGGTTCGGACATTTCCGGGGGCTTCTCTCCTAGCTTATACGACAATACGAGACAAGCCGTCATCTCTTCAAGAATGTTGGAAGACGGCGTAGACACAAGTCTTCCAGCAGATCAGCGCGGTGTACCAAATTCCCGGATTACGATAAATGAAGCATTCTATCTTGTAACAGCAGGAGGTGGAGAAAGTTTAAGTCTTCCAATTGGTCGAATTGAAGAAGGATATGCATGGGATGCACAAATAATTGATACGACAATTGCCACTGCACGCTTACCGATTTACGGAGATGAAGGTAGTTTAATGGATACGTTTGAGAAGATCATTTATTTGACACGTCCAGAAAACATCCGTCAAGTTTGGGTACAAGGTGAGAAAGTGCATAATCGCTCTTAACAACGGATGTAGCATTTAGACTTACCTATCAATCGTACGAATAATGCAAAGGGGGATTCATCAGATGACTCAAGAAATGAATGAATTATTCATCGAACATCGAAAGGTCCACGTTCTTTATTCTTATCAGACGATGCAAAACTATTTGAAACAAGTTCTAAGCTTTATTGAAGAGGGAATTGTTCTAGAAGAATATGTATTACTTGTAGAAAACGAACGTCTTTCACTAAGCATCATGAACGAATTACGCAAACGATTTTCTGCAGAACAATTGGAGTTTGTCCATCTCATTAACAGCTTGCATTTTTACCGTTCGAGCGGGAGCTACCATCCCCCAGCCATTGCAGAATACTTTACGAAGACGGTTGAACCTTACGTCACGAACGGTGTAAAGTTTCGCTCATGGGCTCATGTCGAGTGGGCAACTATGACGGAGCCTCATTATCTTATCAAGGACTTCGAGAAGATTGTGGATGGAGCGGTAAACGACTATGCTTTTCCGTTGATTTGTGCATATGCTTCAGATAAAATGCCCGATCACCTTCTGCAGATTCTACTTGAAACGCATCCATATGTATTAGTGGAAAATGAACTTGTGCAATCTGTACAATATCAATAAACAAAAACGGGCCTTATGATAGAGGCCCGTTTTCCATTTCATTTAATTGCAGAATTGTACTTTGTAGCAAATAATCTACTTCATATTTCAAAGCGAGCTCTCGAATAAGCATCAGCAGTTCTCTCGCTTCCCCTTCACCTGTACTGAACGCATTTGCCTTTAATACATATGCTTGTCTTTCTTGAGCAGACGCGTACTTTTTAAAATAGCCCCACATATGCTGATAGGCATTCAACACTGAACCGATAGAAGGACGTAGCGTAAAAGCTTCTTCTATGAGTGTTTTCACTCGCTCGACATCTACCCCACTTTTAAGAACAGAACGAATCTCATTGTAATGTTTTTGGCTGTAAAACATCACTTTGTATTTTTCTCGACTCCATAACTTATCGATTTCCTTACGATTGTTCATGTGATTCCTCCTCACATGTACAAAAGCGGCTGAGAAACACTTTCCAAACACTTGTGCTCGGATTCAACATCAGTTCACTGTTCAATTGTTTCTTTGAAAGACTTCCGTTTTGCGTCCAGTCTAGCCAACTTCACATGGAGCTTCCGTATCGAATCTTCTTTCAACTCAAGTTTACCATCTTTATGCATGCGCTCCCAAGCTTTCACATCTTTTCGATACAATTGCTCAGATAAACGATAAATATCAATGTCCTTCTTTAACGCTTCTTCATACGTTTTTTTAATCTCTTTTTCCACTTTAGCGATTACATGAGATCGGATTTCATCAATAGTAATGTCCCCTTCGATAACGCTAATCGTCGCTTCCAATTCAACATCAACGTCAAAGACTATTTCTTTTTTGCTTACGACAGGCTCTATTTTCACTTCCACCTTTTCAACATTTACAGTGATACCATGGTCCTTGTCTGTTTTGAACGTAATCTGTCCTCTAGCCGTCTCATTCGACATCCACTGCATTCCACGTGCCTGATTCCCTTCAATAAACCCTTTGAAACCATTTGGAGTAGCAATCCCGACACCAGCGATTACAGGCGCTTTAATGGTTTCTTTTATGGATTCCCAATTCTCATCTATTCTGATTAGCGGAACCCTCGCCTCGTGGGGAGGCTCATTCATATCAATGATCAATTGACGAATGTTTATCGGGTCAATGAACGATTCCTGTTTAAATGAATTTTCAGGGTCTCCAAGTTTAGATAATGTAATTGCCCGGTTAATGACCGGACGTACGAGTAAGAGTTCATCCACTGGATCCTTTGTTGTGTAGACCCATATTTGATAGCGTGTCTCCCTGTATCTAATGAATAAATCAATAATAGGACTTAACTCCACATTTTTCATTACTTCTTCAGAAACAACAAGGTAGCTCATATTCCCCCAAAACACCCTTTGGTCTATCGAGTGATACAAGTTAAAAATTGCTTCATCCACTGTTTCACCCGTTGCAAACCCGACTTCCATTTGAGGTTGATCGGATGGGGGTTGTTCTGTTTTTGCAACATTTGTGAAGTCAATAATCTGCGCGTATAACTCATATTCACCATCTATAAAATCTACGCCAACACCATTGATATAGAGCATTCTTTCCGGTTCATTTGAGTCCCAACAACCCGAGAGGAGAGACACTACTAGCATTATACTCAATAATATTTTGCTCTTCATTCGATCTCTCTCCCATACCGGCTTGCTAGCATGCCTCAAATAGTTTATTGTTCGATTGTCTCTCGGAAAGATTTCCTTTCCGAATCAAGCTTCTCTAATTTCACAGTCAATTTACGTATTGTGTCTTCAGTCAATTCGACTTCACCTTCATGTTGCACTTGCTGCCATGCTTTTAGGTCTGTACGGTACAATTTTTCAGAGAAACGATAAACGTCGATTCCTTTTTCCATTGCAGCCAAGTACGTATCCATGATTTCCTTTTTAATCTCCTTTTTAATTCCTTCCTCTATCTCAAAAATTGTTGGGTTTCCTTCAACAAGATAGACAGTGGCATCCAGTTTTACTTCAATATCGACTTTCACTTGACCGGTTTTCACAAACGGCTTGATTTGTACGTTTACATGGTCAACTATGATTGTTAGAAAGTCTCCGCCATTCGCCTCAAATGTAACTTCTCCTCTTTTCATTTCATTCGACATCCATTGAATTCCTCGAACATCATTTTTCTCAAGAAATCCATTAAATCCCTTATCTGTCACTCCACCAACACCGGCTAAGACAGGAGCTTTTATTCTCCCATCCTTTGAACGCCAATTCTCCTCCACAGCAATTAGTGGAATTAGCGCTTCATGGCTAGGTTCGTTTAGCTGAATAATCAACTTCCTGATATTCAATGGCTGGATGAACGACTCTTGTTGGAAGGAATTTTCAGGATCCCCAAGCTTCGATAAAGTTATAGCTCGATTAATAACCGGCCTTACTAACAGCACTTCTTGCACAGGGTCTTTCGTCGTGTATACCCAAATTTGGTACCGTGTGTCTCGATAGCGAATAAAACTATCAATAATTGGATTCAGTTTTTCCTTCTTCATTACTTCTTCTGATATGACGATATATGAAAAGTGTCCCCAATACACTTTTTGATCGACAGAATGATACAATTCATAAATTGCTTCATCCATTGTGGCGCCTTTTGCATATCCGACTTCAGCCTGTGGTTCATCGCCAGGTGGTTGATCTGATTTGGCTATGTTACCGAAAGTGATAATTTGCGCATACACCTCATACTGGCCATCCTTGTAATCCACTCCGATTCCATTAATATAGAGCATTCTCTCGGGTTGATTGTCATCCCAACAGCCTGAAAGGATTCCCATAAGCAGTAGACCAAATAGAAGGGATATTTTACTTTTGTTGTTCTTTATCATTCTCATCCTGATTGCCCCTCGTCGTATCAATAGGACTTAACATGTTTGGTCTGGTCTTATATTGATTAGCTGGTAAGCGAAATAGACTTTGTTTAATGGAAGTCCAACTTAAGTCTGCTGTCACACTCATATAAGGCACACCAAATATCCTGATGTTCGCTAAAAAGAGCAGTGTGAAATATGCAGACATTAAGAAGCCAAACAATCCTAATAACGCTGTCAACAAAATGAAACTAATACGCAAAATACTTACCGCGGTTACGAGGGATTGATTGACAAGTGTAAATGTGGCTATTGTTGACGTAGCGATAATGACAATCATCGCTGGGCTCGTAATGCCGGCACGAATGGCGGCATCACCAATAATAAGCCCTCCGACGACACCAATTGTCCCTCCTAGTGCAGACGGTAAACGTAGACCAGCTTCACGGAACAACTCAAACATAAGTAGCATGAGGAGCATTTCTAAAAATGAAGGAAATGGTAGACCTGTATTTGACTGGACGACAGTTGCTAATAGCTGCAACGGTAATTGATTTTGATGAAACGTTGTTAAAGCTAGCCAAAATGCCGGGAGGATAATACCAATCGTCATACCGAATATCCGTAACAACCTTGCGAGAGAACTAAAAAGTGATGGGTATTCATTATCTTCGCTCGTTTTGACGAGTAAGAAAAGGTTTACGGGGGTTATAACGGCATAGGCTACGCCATCAATAAATAAAAGAAAACGTCCTCTGACTAGTGCTTGAATTGCATTATCCGCTCGACCTGTATAATCAGCTCTCGGGAATAAATACCCTCCCTTATTAATATTTTCCATAAGCAAATCACCGCTAAATACGATATCGGTATCAACTTTTCGTAATTGTTTTTTTAAACTATACAATGTTTCCTTACTTGCAATGTCATCAAAGTAAAGAAGAGCGACTGTCGTTTTTGAACGTCTTCCTAACTCGAATTTTTCAACGACTAACGAATTGGTTGGCAATCGCTTCCTTACAAGAGCTATATTTACCGCAATATCCTCAATGAAGTTATCGCGTGGTCCTTTTACAGGTACGCCTAACTTTGTTTCTTCGGGGCTCCTGTTCGGCTTTTTTGAAATATTGCTTGCAAAAATACAATCACTCGCAAAATACATCAGTACATTTCCCGTATAGACGAGTGAAATAATCTCACTTTTATCGAAAACTTTCGTTAAACCTGGAACGTGTAATTCATTCACAATGCGACGTTCAATTGGTTCTTCATTTTCATTTTTCAACAACTGTTGTACACGAGCGACAACCACTTCGTTCAACATTTGCTGATCAATCATCGCCTCACAAGTAACGAGTACGACATGCTGATTTCCGAACGAATATGGTTGAAATTGGACGTCTGCAGACTTCTCGAACAGTTGCTTCAGTGATGTCAAATCAATAGTATTCTCATCCAATTGCACTCACCATTTTCTATTAAGATAGTTTGGAATTCGCATTCTTTTTTGATGCACTTGAAATGCGTACGAGTAAAGCCAATAACAAAGACAACAATAAAAAAAACAAAAATGTGCTTGTTAATAGTACTTTACCTTTTATCGTTAAGAAAACATGGTCATTAATTAAAAACAAAGAGGCACAAAAGAAGAAGAAAGGAGGTGCGATCACTCTCCAAATTCTCACTTTGTCTCCTGTCATCTTTAACAAGTCCGTTACAATATATAAAATAAAACCGACTCTAACAAAAGCCCCTGTAAGCCATTGGTAAATTGATAAAAAGTCAAGATGCTCGATAAACCGTCCAATGGCAACAAGTCCCCATTCCTCGTATGCTGGATAACGTTGTTTCGCCGCTTCATCTGGACCAAATTCCGTAATGGCCCCGATAAGCGGGCCGACTGTTAGTCCCATAAGGATGAACAACATGATCCCATAATGATACCAACGGATTTTACTCTTGAACCGGTGTTGTAAAAACAAGAGCATGAGTAACTCGACAAATCCAGAGGCAGGGTAGACTAATGCAGTAGCAACGGGCTTTACCCCGTGTTCTAACATTGGCAAGAGCAATTCATACTCTTTCACTTGAATATTTGTGAAAGCAACAAAAAAGCCAAGAACCACAACCCAAAATAATACGAGTACATTAACCATTACGATTGTCTGCAAATTGCTTGAGGCAAAAAAAACACAGAGACCTGTATAGATAAATAACATCAGCAACATTGGCGATTCAGGTAAAAAGGTACCAGTAATCCATTGCAAAGTTTCTGCGAGTGTAAACGCCGCGATAAGCAAGAGGTAAATTGCTACCACGTACCGAATAATTAAAGTAGTTTTTTTCCCAATATGGGTTTCAAGGTAATCCATAAGCGGCTCTTGGTTGGTCGTTTTATGAATGTACATTAGCAAATAGAGCCACGGGAAAACAAGAACGGCTGCAGCTATAACAGACATCCATCCATCTCTTCCGCCGACAGAGAGTAAGGGAGGTAATATGGTCACATGATTTTTTAATCCAACAACAGTCATCGATAGGAAAATGACATGTAAGATACTGACTGTTCCAACTTTATTCATCGAAAAACCCTCTAACGTTTTTATATCGCTAGCTTCGACAAAAACAACAAGTTTTATAAGCATTGATTAGCATGTGTGTACATTGCACAAAAATACATCCTTATGAGGTCGACAGAAAAAAGAGAGTAGACAAAGTCCATTTAAACTTTATCTACTCTCTTGCGTATTGGTTTATACAAACATTCATTTTTGAGGTGGCGTACCACTTGTTCTGTCACAAGCAAGATCAACTATTTGCGATACGTGTTAAACAACCATTTACCTTAACCCACTTCATAATGGCTTTTATAATGTCTTCAAGTTCTTTCCCACTCTCAGTTAACTCATACTCGACTTTTCGAACTGCTTGGTCTAAAACGTTTTTACGAACAATTCCATGTGCCTCCAGATCCCGTAACCTTTCCGTTAACAGACGATCCGATATACCTTGGATTTCCGCCAATAATTCGTGATACCTTTTTGGCCCGTCTAACAATCGATAGACAATAATACCCGTCCATCTTTTCCCAATAAATTCAATCATTTCATGAAAACTGTCACAAGCACTTTGCTGCTTCGCTTGAATGACTTCTTCGCTTTTTTTCATTAACAAAACCCCATTTTCATAATACATTCACTTTACCATACACATTATTGACAAACAAGCTTACTAATAGTAACCTTATATCTTAGCTTACTAATAGTAAGTACATTATCTAATTAGGAGTGTTCACCAATGACCGAGAAATACTCAATACTTTCCGAAGTAATTCACGAACGTAAATCCGTACGAAATTACGACCCAACTTATACAATTGCAAAAGAAGAACTCGAAGCGATGTTAGTTGAAGCCACACAAGCGCCTTCATCCAGTAACCTTCAACCTTGGCGTTTCATCGTCATCCAAGACCAAGAGACGAAAATGAAAATTAAAGGCTTCGGTTTCAATCAACAACAATTAGAAACAGCTTCTGCCATCATCGCAGTGATTGGCGATACCGAAGCCTATCACAATATCGATGAAATTTATCAGTCCAATTATGAGGCAGGCAATATGGACAAAGAAAGTATGGAAAGACTCGCAAATAATGCGAAAGCTTTATATCCGAACGCTCCATATGACGCAAGACTGAACATCGCAGCATTCGACGCAGGACTCATCTCCATGCAACTGATGTTGATCGCAAAAGCGAAAGGTTACGACACAGTTCCGATGGGTGGATTCGATAAAGGCCAATTCGCAGAAGCGTTTAATTTGGACAACCGGTATGTTCCGCTCGTCCTCATCGCTTTAGGTAAGGCCGCTTCTCCAGCTTATGGTTCCACGCGGTTACCTTTGGAGAAGATTGCGACGTTTGTGTAAGTAAAACCGAACATACGAGGCTGGGACAAAACTTTAAGTAAACCGTTTCTCTGCGCTCCACTCATGAATATAAAAAAGAAACATTGTAAAAGCAGAAAAAATGCATGCCGGCGAAATTTGCCTTCATGCATTTTTTTGTTTTGTCCCAGCCTCGTCCTACTAGATACTATCCCTCTCAATTCCAGCAATTCATCAGCTTTAAAGTAAAGCCTTCTTGAGACGAATACGACAACATGCCACAGAACTAATTACCTAAATCCCTCGTCTTTATCACTTCTTTGAAAACATAATGATTAAAAAGTTCCAATTTATTTATTTTGAATTTATAGTAAACTATAAGAAAGGATGTGAAGTTGGGGGAGATTTAGATGAAAAGCATTGCACGAAGTAAAGAGTTTAAAGCAAACGTATTCATAATCATGATCTCCATTATTGGTTGTTCAATTATATTACATAGTAGTCTCACCATGACTATTCGTGGAGATATTCTTACACTTTTATTATTTATTTTGTTCATAGCCATTGCAGAATATTTTCCAATGCCTGTATGGAAAGGTTTTAGTAGTATTAGTTTTCCACTCTTATACGCAATTCATCTTATTTACGGCACTTCCTTAGCAATCGTTATTATAGCTGGAATTACTTGTTTAATAAGCATTGTAAAAAGAAGACCTTTAAGAATCATATTCTTTAATCCTGCACAACTGGCAATTAGTCTTTCTTTAGCTGTTACCATAACCAATTCCATCATGCAAGCTTCACTATTCACACCTATTGAAGAATTACCAGTAAAACTCCTAGAGATGTTCCTACTAACATCGATTTATTATCTTACAAACAACATAATTGTAGATGGTGTCTTATTATTACGACCTCAAAAGTATGACTTTGTTAATTGGAAACAAAAAACTTTATCGGAAATTGGAAGTCTCTTCATTTCACTACTTTATAGTACTTTATTGTTAGTATTAGGAAGTCAAAACAGAGGAATTATTGATACGTTTTCATTCTTTTTCTTTTTCTCACCTTTAATAGGATTAGCATTACTAACTTCCATAATTGTAAGAATTAAAACAGAGAAAAATCGCCTTAAGTCCTTATTTAATATAACGTCTGAACTTAATCGTCTGATCCTTTCAGGAGAAGTTTTCAATGCACTCAAAAGCTTGAAGCAATTCATAGATTTTGACTCCGCTATTTTGTGGATAAATAATAATGGCGCATGGGAGCGTGTCTTCGAAGCAGGTGAATTAATAGCCGATCATCAAATCCCAAATGAGGATTTTCAGAAAATCCACGGAGTCCTACAACCGACGCTGGTCAATAATCGTAAGAACATGCAAGTCCCATTTAACTCTTGTTTTCCGCCCAGTATCCGATGTCTCATCTATACACCATTATTACTTGAAAATCGAACAATTGGATTGCTCATCGTTGGGCGCATTCGACCTAAAAGCTTTACGGAAGATGATGTACGGTCAGTGGCTACCCTTTCCAATCAATTAGCCATCGCTTTTAAAACGCGCTCACTTTTAGATGAGCAAGAAAGAAGACTGATACTTGAGGAAAGGAACAGAATCGCTCGGGATATTCACGACGGAATTGCACAAACTTTAGCGGGAGCTATCATGAAATTGGAAACAGCTACAAAGAAGCAACAAAATCACCCCATTCAAGCTTTGGAACTGATGACCGATAGTATTGAAAAATTAAGAGGAGGCCTTCGTGAAGTCAGAGAATCCATTTACGCTTTACGACCCTATCCAACTGAGCAATCCGGTCTCTCGCAGTCAATTGATAAAGTAATAAGAGAAATGCAGAATAACAACCAGATGCAAATTTCTCTTGAGGAAAGAGGACAAAAAATACCGCTTAGTCCTATGGTTGAAAAAGTAATATTTGATATTTTCAAAGAAAGTATGCAGAATATTAGCAAACATGCGAATGCAAAAGTCATCCAAATTTTAATCAGTTACCAATCAGAACAAATATTACTCAAAGTAAAAGATGACGGGTGTGGCTTTTCGTTAATGGATGCAATGTTAAAAGCACGACATGAACCTCATTTTGGCATAATTAATATGAATGAAGCAGCATCAAAAATTAAAGCGACATTACAATTTGACAGCAAGCCTGGCCAAGGAACAGAGATTACGCTCACAATCCCGAAACTGGAAGACAGAGGAGGCCATATACATGATCAAAGTTTTGTTAGTGGATGACCATACAATATTAATTGACGGCCTTAAGAGTCTCATTGGACTGGAAGAAGATATTGTTGTAATAGGTGAATCACTTTCAGGCATTGATGTTCTTGAAAAGATTAATGATCTTACACCTCATGTTGTTTTGATGGATATTAATATGCCACACAAAAACGGTATTGAAGTAGTTTCTGAAATAAAAGCCGTCTATCCAGACATCAAAGTAATCATCTTAACGATGCATAATCATGACGAATACTTTCTATCGGCTATCCGATCAGGCGCAGACGGCTATCTATTAAAGGACGCACCTTCCCACCAGGTCGTAGACGCGATTCGCAGTGTCGCACAGGGTGAATCTGTCATTCATCCTACAATGACTAAAAAGCTATTCGATTTCCACCAACAAAAGCAATTCACCCCAAAACACGAAGATTTAACAGAGAGAGAAAAAGAAGTACTGTTTTGTCTACTGGAAGGGTTAAGCAATAAAGAAATTGCAAAGAAACTTTTTATTAGTGACAAAACAGTTAAGATACACGTCAGCAAAATTTTTAAGAAGTTAGATGTCAAAAGCCGGTCACAAGCGGTCATATACACGATACAAAATAGGATTCTGCCACTATAACCTATTTGAAATCTCCCATGTTAGTAAAGATTAATATTGTTCTTGCACAAAGTCTTCTCAATTACGTGTAGTCTTAAAAAGCACTAGTTCCCGTACTACTTATTATGTATACGATGCTAGTTCGTTAGGATTCATAATTACGCCTTTTGCTGAATAGAAAAAATACTGAATCTTACTGATAATAGTACTAGTAAATAGAATGAGGAGGGAATTTGATGAAGACATTGATGCGTCGTTTTGCTTTATTTATTTTAATGGGGATGTTGCTAATCGGAAACTATACCTTCACCTCAGCAATGGATCAACCAGAGCCTGTAGCGAAACTGGATGAGAAATTGGTAAAAGCAATGGAATCTACGACAGGATTATTGCAAGTTATAGTTACTTTTAATGGGGATGGAGCTCCTTCCGATGCACAGCTTGAATTACTCAGGGAGATCGGGATTGCAAAAGGTATGAGCATGCACTCTTTGCCAGTAGCAGGTGTTCTCGCTACAAAGAAACAAATTGAAGACCTTTCAAGAAATGAACAAGTGGCTTCCCTTTACTTAAATGAAAGGCTTACCTATTACAATGCAGATGCTAAAGACATTACAGGTGTCAATAAAGTCCGAACTAACCAAGATATGATAAAAGCAAACAACGGCTATCCATTTACGGGACATGGAGTCGGTGTAGTGGTAAACGATAGCGGTGTAGATGGAACCCATAAAGACCATGAACTTGGTAAGAATTTAGTGCAAAATGTTATGGGAACAACAAACTTAAACGGAGTGAACAACAACTTACTCCCTGTCACATATTTAGAGAATATCGCGAATACAGATACAAACTCGGGACATGGTACACATGTAGCGGGTACGGTTGGTGGTACGGGTGTCATGTCAGGTGGTAAATATGAAGGTGCAGCACCTGGAGCTGATTTAATCGGTTATGGTTCGGGAGCAGCATTATTCATCCTTGATGCAATTGGCGGTTTTGATTACGCAATAACCCACCAAAGACAGTATAATATAAGAGTTATTACTAATTCTTGGGGGTCTTCAGGCGGCTTCGATCCTCTCCACCCTGTCAATATTGCTAGTAAAAAAGCATACGATCGTGGGATTACCGTTCTATTTGCTGCTGGGAATGAAGGTCCTTCAGAAGATACGCATAATCCTTATGCTAAAGCACCATGGGTAATCTCTGTCGCTGCAGGTGAGAAAAACGGACGTTTAGCAGACTTCTCTTCTAGAGGCACAAAACATTCAGGGGGAACCTTCGAATTAAATGGACAGTCTTGGACGTGGGAAGATCGTCCAACAATTACAGCGCCTGGCGTTGATATTATCTCTACACGCGTTGTGTCTCCATTGTCAGCCCTTGGACTTGATAAAGACGCAGAGTTAATTGAACCCGGTTATCTGCCTTTCTATACAACAATGAGTGGAACATCGATGGCAACTCCTCACGTAGCAGGAATCGTCGCGCTAATGTTGGAAGCAAATCCAACACTTAGTCCTAATGACATAAAAGAAATCCTTCAAACGACCGCAACAAATATGCCTGGGTACGAAAATTGGGAAGTAGGCGCCGGATATGTAAACGCTTACGCTGCTATTGATAGCATCCTAAACAATAAAGACTATGGAACGACGTTAAATATGAATGGTACATTTAATAGTAATGTGAACTCGAATGAAACGAGATCTAGCTTTGCAGTGGATTACAATCCACTTACCTTAATTTCATCTAATAAATACGAATTTGAAGTGCCTTCTGGAACAACCGGAATAGTCGCTAAAGTTAATGGAAAAGGTCTTTTAGGAGAAACTGGAAACCCAGTGAACCTTATTCTTACTTCTCCTGATGGTGAAGAGTACAGCTCCGGTGTCAGTCTTCTCTTTCCTTTGTATACTGATCGGACAGTTTCAGTGAACTCACCTAAAGCTGGTATGTGGGAGGTTGAGGTTCGAGGCTTAAGGGGTAGTGAGGAAAATCCCTTCGCAATTGGTTTGCCGGAAAATGTACAAGGAACCATTATACTTTCTTCTGTGTCAGGCTTCTCAGGATTAAATGATATTACAGGACACAGTGCAGAGAGTGCCATTAAAATGGCGGTGAAGGAACGTCTAGTGGATGCTAGACAAGGCGGTTACTTCAAACCTGATGACAAATTAACACGAGGCGAATTGGCGCAGTTCTTAGTAATGGGTACTGGTGTAAGACAATCACTAAGTAACCAAAAAGTTTACACAGATGTAAATGCTAATTTACGACCGTATGTAGAAGCAACCACTGCTAATGGTGCAGCGTTAAAAGATCTCTCAAACCCAACAAGGCGTTCAAATTGCAAAGACACCAAATAAGTTTGGCCCCAATGATGCTGTAACTCGTACTGAACTAGCTTACACTCTCGTCCAAAGTTTAGGTTTAGAAGAACTTGCTAAAGCCCACAACGGTGAGGTAACTGTCCAATACAACAATCAAAGATTAACAATTGAAGATAGCTCTAAAATCCCTCCACACCTTAAAGGGTATGTACAAGTTGCTTTAGATCTTAATATCTTAAATGCTAAGTTTTCAGTGACACAAGGTCCTTTTGACTTAAAACCAACTATTCATGCATCTTTTTATCCAGATAATAAAATTACAAGAGCAGAATATGCCGTTTCAATCCTCAGGTTTTTCAATGCCTACCAATAAGACGGACGCTAACTAAACTTTTCAAACTTACTTATCAACAGTATCAAAAAGGAACGTGTGCAATTGAATGCATACGTTCCTTTTTTAGTCCCCGAACCCACCCTCACTGTTTCAGCAAATTAGTACACGGTCGTTACAATTACAATCTATTTGTACACATGTTACAGTACTGGGCGTCATTTGTAACGGCTTTGAACCGCTCGGTATTGCCCCAATACCACCATTAAATCCAACTTGCCCTGTTGGCGGGTTCGTACTCACCTTTGCTTAATACAGCTACCGACTAAATTGTTTACATTTCGTTTTACTGTAGATCAGTTGTCCAATTCAACCCTTGGATGGTCGTATCCATTTCACGAAAAGCTTTCGACAATTGATCGACCTGTTTTTGGATAGTTGCGACATCCACTGTACTGATCATCTTAATTTCAGTTCTGCTATATCGATCATTCCGTACAGAAGCTTCTTCCGCAACCCTCGCGAGAATTAAGCGTTTCTCCCAAATTTGATCACGTTCGGTTAGCGCATCCGCAAGTGTCCGGTTTTCATCAAATTGGATTGCACAATTGGTCTTATTAATCCGCTTAATAAGATCAGTCAATTCACTCATAATCTCACTTAGCTCCGTTAACAAGGCATTTGGATTTTCTGCAGGCTCTTCCCCTTCCTGCGTTTTCACGTTCACACTAATCCTCTTTTTCAATTGTTGAATTCTCTTTTGATAATCTGCACGTGCAATTAATGCTTCAGCTAGCTTCATAGGGGTCTCCTCCTCTATTCAACTCTATTTTTACAGCTATCTTTTAAGAAAGTAATAGTTCGCAAACTCTCTCATTTATTTTACAATACTACAGGATTACATTTTTTACAAAAGAATTCATTTTCCAACCAGTTAGCTCTCTTAAATTTCCTCTTTTCATTCACTCGTATAGTTGTTATACTCGTAAAGTGATTTTTTTTGAAAATAATATTCCACTCATATAATTGCAAGAATATGGCTTGCAAGTTTCTACCGATCCCCGTAAAGGATTGACTATGAGTGAACCAATACAAATTGGCGTTTAACTTCCTATCCACTTGTGATAGGAGGACCTTTTGACGACCCAAGAAGCATTGTTCACTCATTACTGGTGCGCAATTCTTCTTGGGTTTTTATTATTTTCAAACAAATATTTCACAGACAGTTGTATAAAGGAGAATAAGTAAATGTATGTATTGATTAATAGTATCGGAATTTTAGTAGTACTTGGTTTAGCCTATTTCCTATCTTTCAACAAACGGGAAATTGCTTTCAAACCAATACTCATTCTACTTGTCTTACAGGCAATCACGACTTGGTTCATGTTGTCGACCTCTATCGGCGGCAAAGTGATTACGCTCGTTTCAGATTTCTTTCTTTGGCTAATAAGCAGTTCCATGTCCGGCATCAATTTTGTATTTGGTGATTTTGCACCGCTTGATGGCTCAACGTTTACATTTTTCATGAATGTGCTCATGCCGATCATTTTCGTCGTTACGTTCTTTGACATTTTAACGTATTTCGGCATCTTGCCAATGATTATCAACGGCTTTGGATGGGTCTTTTCCAAAATTACTAAAATGCCTCGTTTTGAGAGTTTTTATGCTGTACAAGTGATGTTTTTAGGGAATAACGAAGCGTTGGCAGTAACACGCGAGCAACTGAACAAAATGGATGACAAACGGCTCTTAACGATTGCGATGATTAGCATGTCTTGTGTGAGTGCGGGAATGCTCGGTGGCTATTTGCAATTGTTGGATCCTAAATACGTTTTAACAGCCATTCCTTTAAATGCGTTAGGGACGCTAATCATTACTTCGTTAATTAATCCATACAAAGTAACAAAAGAAGAGGATATTGTTTACAAGCCAGCGAAAGAAGAGCGCGGCAACTTTTTCGATATGATTTCCACGAGTATGATGACAGGTGGAAGACTTGCGTTAATTATTGCGGTCATGCTCATTGGTTTTGTGTCATTAATAACTGCTGCAAACAGCTTCTTAGGGTTACTACACGATGACCTTGCACTTGAAAATATCTTCGGCATTCTCTTCTCACCACTTAGTCTGTTAATGGGTGTTGAGTTTTCTCAAATCCTTGCAGTCGGCCAGTTGATGGGTGTGAAAATCGTATTAAATGAATTTGTTGCGATGACAAATTTGAGTGAATTACTGTCCGGTTTTAATCCACATACAGAAGCAGTAGCAACAACATTCCTCGTATCGTTCTGTAATTTCGCGACAATCGGTATTATTTTAGGTAGCGTACAGTCCCTATTTGGTGACATGAAAGCTAAATTCATCGCAAAATATACATGGCTGTTGATGCTAAGTGGTATACTTGTTTCGAGTTTAACAGCAATGATTGTAGGATTATTTGTTTGGTAATGAATAGGAGTGTTACGAATTGAAAAATGGAACTGCACAATATTGGGTAGAAAAACTCGGACTCCTTCCTCACCCGGAAGGCGGTTTTTATAAAAACACGTTTAAATCTGAAGAACAGACAACCGACAAGGAGTTATCGGTCAATTTTGAAGGGACACGAAAACTGTACACGAGCATTTATTTCCTTTTGACGTCAGATAACGTCTCTCACTTCCATCGACTAAAATCGGATGAACTATGGTACTATCATGCCGGCAGTTCGTTAACTGTCCATGTAATCGAAGAAGACGGCACTTACCGTGAAATAAAACTCGGAATGGACTTAGAGAACGGCGAAGTGCCACAAGCGCTAGTCCCAAAGAACTCGATTTTCGGTTCATCTGTAATGGAAGAAGACACATGCTCTCTTGTCGGCTGCATGGTATCTCCAGGGTTTGAATTCACCGACTTCGAACTGTTCACACAAGCTGAATTGTTAGCGAAATACCCTCAGCACGAAGAAATTATTAAGAAATTAGCTTACGAAACGCTTCCTGAGTGAATAAAATATAGGATCTTTATCTTGCGGTGTGCAAACTCAAAATACGTTGAGCTTGCACACTTTTTTTGGTTAACCCATAATACGACGTTTATACTTTGCATCGATACAATCGAGGCGTATCACAACGTAAAACCTTCGCATCGCAACATAAACGCCTCGCATCACAACGTTACCCTCTCGTATCGAAACGCTCACGCCGTATCACAACATAAACGCCTCGCATCACAACGCTATCCTCTCGTATCACAACGCTCGCGGCGTATCACAACGTAAAACCTTTGCATCACAACATAAACGTCTCGTATCACAACGTTACCCTCTCGTATCGCAACGCTCACGCCGTATCACAACGTAAACCCTTGGCATCGCAACATAAACGTCTCGTATCACAACGTTACCCTCTCGTATCGCAACGCTCGCGGCGTATCACAACGTAAAACCTGCGCATCGCAACATAAACTCCTCGCATCACAACGCTACCCTCTCGTATCGAAACGCTCACGCCGTATCACAACGTAAACCCTTCGCATCACAACATAAACGCTTCGCAACGCAACGCTATCCTCTCGTATCACAACGCTCGCGGCGTATCACAACGTAAACCCTTTGCATCGCAACATAAACGTCTCGTATCACAACGTAAAACCTGCGCATCGCAACATAAACGCCTCGTATCACAACGTTACCCTCTCGTATCGAAACGCTCTCGCTACGTCATAATAAACATAAACTACCATACTCAGAACATAACCTATTCTCATCCAAGAAAAGAAGCAATCTAAATTTAAGATAAGAGGTTTTCCACCTAGTTATTTAGGCTAAAGAAGATTACTAGCATACATTTCCTTTCATTAAGGATTTCTGTAAGTTTGTATCATTAAGGGGGAGAAAATGAGTGATCCGTTTTGAGAATGTAACCAAGTCCTATGATGGCAATACATTTGTCGTCGACGCTGTGAATTTTGAAATTTCACGAGGTGAGTTTTTCGTTTTAATTGGACCGAGTGGATGTGGGAAAACGACGACGTTGAAAATGATTAACAGATTAATCCCTTTGACAGAAGGATTCATTACGATCGATGGTAAAAAAATTAGTGACTATCCAATCCATGAACTCCGATGGCGCATTGGTTATGTACTTCAACAGATTGCACTATTTCCACATATGTCGATTGAGGAAAATATCGCAATTGTGCCGGAGTTAAAGCAATGGAAGAAAGATCGAATTCAAGCACGTGTAGGAGAATTGCTCGAAATGGTCGGTTTGGAGCCTGAAACATACAGGCACCGCAAACCAAGCGAATTGTCTGGTGGGCAACAACAAAGAGTTGGCGTCATCCGAGCGCTTGCAGCAGATCCAGATATTATCTTGATGGATGAACCATTTAGTGCACTTGACCCGATTAGTCGATCCAAGTTTCAAGAAGATTTACTCCAGCTTCAGAAAACGATTCAAAAAACGATTGTGTTCGTTACACACGATATCCAAGAAGCCTTGAAGCTAGGTGACCGTATTTGCGTGTTGAATGAGGGTGGAATTGAGCAAATTGGAACGCCTGAAGAAATTGTCAATTCACCTGCGACGCCATTTGTGCAACAATTCATCGAAAGTGGTAGCGCGCCCTCATTTAACGTCTCTGATCATCTTGGTCCAATTCCAGTTGAGATGTCACAATTACAGATTCTCCAGATAGATGCAACATGGAGTGAAGTGCTGGAATTGATGGTCACCTCTGACCGTGTCGCCGTTCAACAAGGAAATCAAATCGTCGGAACACTTACTAGAGAAGCGGTACTCCAATTTTTAGCGACGGAAGCTAAAGAAAAGGTGGGCCTATGATGAATACGCTAATTACCGTGTTTCAAGATCGAAAAGAAGACTTATTAACGGCTTTCATTGAGCATATTCAAATCTCCTTAATTGCGCTTTTCTTTGCGGTACTGCTTTCAATTCCGATTGGCATTTATTTGACGCATAAAGAGCGAATCGCTGAAGCAGTCATTGGGGCAAGCGCGGTGTTGCAAACCATTCCATCACTTGCTTTGCTCGGCTTATTAATCCCTCTTTTCGGAATCGGGAAAGTCCCTGCAATTATTGCACTTGTGGCGTACGCCCTCCTGCCAATCTTGCGCAATACATACACAGGTATAAAAGAAGTCGACCCATCCTTGAAGGAAGCTGCCACCGCAATGGGCATGAATCAGTGGAAACGTTTAGTAAAAGTTGAGCTTCCGCTTGCATCACCTGTCATAATGGCGGGTATCCGCACATCGATGGTGCTAATCGTTGGAACGACTACGCTTGCTGCACTCATCGGGGCAGGTGGGCTTGGTGATCTGATACTACTAGGGATTGACAGAAATAATACATCCTTAATTGTACTAGGAGCAGTTCCAGCTGCATTGCTAGCCCTTGCGTTTGATTTTTTATTGAAGAAGTTTGAAGGGATGTCCTTTAAGCGTGTTGCTGTTGCAGTGGCTACATTTTCCGCCGCTGCTTTGCTCATTCTTTTATTCCCGTTACTTTCAGGAAAATCAAACAATCACCTTGTCATAGGTGCAAAGTTAGGCGCAGAACCTGAAATTCTCATTAATATGTACAAACTACTTATTGAAGAGGAGTCAGATTTAACGGTTGAATTAAAACCTGGACTCGGAAAGACCTCATTTGTTTTTAACGCATTGCAATCAAAAAGCATCGATATCTACCCTGAATTTACCGGAACAGCAATCGCTGAATTTCTAAAAGAAGACGCCGTTAGCAATGACCGCAAGGAAGTTTATGAACAAGCACGTTCAGGGTTGGAAGATCAATTCAATCTACGCCTTCTAGAACCCATGGAATTTAACAATACGTATACACTCGCTGTCTCCAAGGCATTCCAAGAGCAGTATGGCGTAACAAGCATTTCTGGCTTACAAGCCGTACAAAATGCTGTCAAAGCTGGCTTTACGCTCGAGTTCAACGACCGGGAAGATGGCTACAGAGGCATTAAGAAATTGTACGGTCTCGATTTTCCATCCATTCAAACGATGGAACCAAAACTTCGCTACCAAGCAATTGAAACGGGTGCTATCAACGTCATGGATGCCTATTCAACAGATAGCGAATTACAAGAATATGAAATGGTCGTCCTCGAAGACGATAAAGAATTGTTCCCGCCTTATCAAGGGGCCCCTCTACTACGCAAAGATACGCTCGAACAGCATCCTGAGTTGGAAGGCATCTTAAACAAATTGGCTGGCGTCGTTACAGATGATGAAATGAGAGAGATGAATTACAAAGTGAACGTCGAAGGGGCAAGTGCGGAAGAAGTAGCACGAAAGTTTCTCCATGCAAAAGGTTTATTAAAATAATAGAATTCGTTAATCAGTAATTGACACTATACTCGTGTAAACCGTATGAAATCTACGCCAGTTTCATACGGTTTTTTGCATTGATATCGTTGTTTGTCACATCCTTCCCACCTTCTCGATTATAGATAGAGTTTATCCAAACAAAAATTTCAAAGTAATCCAGTAAAATAAGCCACTTCAAAAATTTTATTACCATTCCATAAACTTGCACCAAAAGTACTTGTTTAACTGTTACTTCTAAACCCAAAATAAGCAAAAAGTACTTGTTCAAAAACAATTACTAATGTACTATTAAAAAAGCAACTCAGATAGTCTTTATTAATATACAAAAATAGGAAGTGGGTAAGAGGTCATGTTAAGGAACTTTTTAAAGAAAAAGAATTCGAACTACTTATCAAGTACTGCCAGCATAGTCGATTTGTTAGTCGGCGCACCTTCCGATTCCCTAGTCATGGAAATAAATGAAAGTGGAGAGATCAACTCCGTCAAAGGAATATTAAAAGCAAATCCGTCTTATGATTATCACACTTTAATCGGTAAGTCTTTTAAAGATTTTATTCATCATGATGATATTGATCGTTTTGAAAATGTGTTTAAGCAAGTTCTTAACGGGCACATCCAACTTGCTGAAAATTTCTCACTCGTTTACGCAGATGTCATGCAATTGAACTTATCTTTTTTTCCAATTACCTCGGACGATCAAACGATTCAAGGTGTATGTTGTGTAGTGAAACAAATCGCTGTACCTAAAGCTACACCTCTCATTTCATACAATAAAATTAGTCCTTTTAACAGTAATTCTAAAGAGATTATCGGATTGCTGGACGAAGAGGGTGTCATTATGTATGAAAGCCAATCCACTCAACATTTACTTGGTTACGAAGTAGAACATGTAATTGGGGAGGAATTCGTTCAGTTTATACATGAAAATAACCGTAATGACTTTGCAAAAGTATTGAAGGATGTCCTGCAAAAACCAGAATGCCCAACGACTTTAGAACTTCTTTTTGTAGACAATAAAGGAGACTGGCATGACTACGAAGTCACGTTTACTAATTTCTTACATAATGAGGAAGTAGCCGGTATCCTCTATAACTGCCGGGAAATTACGGAGTATAAAAAACAGCAAGCGAAAATTCAGTACTTGTCGGCACACGATACGAATACAGGACTTCCAAACAGAAGAGCATTTGAAGAGCGCGTCGATTTAGAGATTAAACTCGCGACTACATTTAATACTTCATTTGCCGTTTTGTCTCTTAACCTTGAAGGTCATGAGTTTATAACAAATGTGGTCGATCATCGTCTTGGTGAAACATTTATCCAAGAAGTTGCTGTGCGTTTAAAGAATGAATTTAACCGTCATATTGAACTACTCTCAGTGGCCAATGAAAATGGGTTCTTCATTCTTACTAAAAACTTATCAAATCCTGCTTCCATAGCAGATCTAGCGGAAAAGATCATTCAATTTTTAAAACGTCCCTTTGAATTTAATACCTATTGTCTCTACCTTACGCCTAAAGTTGGCATTAGCGTCTTCCCTCATACTGGACAAAATACGAACGAACTGATCATGAATGCAAAATCCGCGCTATTCTTAGCCGACAAAACTGGGACAGATCAGTATCGCATTTCTTCGACAGCTGATCTCAATGCGTTACATAAGCTATATGCGTTACGCAATGACTTACAATTCGCGCTTAAGAGAGACCAATTTAAAGTGTTTTATCAACCGATTTATCATACAAATACAAATCTCATCGAATGTGTGGAAGCCCTCATCAGGTGGGAACATCCCGAGCATGGTTACATAACGCCCAATGAGTTCATATACTTAGCAGAGCATTATGAACTTATTGATGAGATTGGCGCTTGGACGATACAAACAGTGATTCGTGATTTGGCTCGTTGGCACAATAAAGGATTCTTCGTAAGAGCTTCGATTAATGTTTCACTCAAGCAATTGAAAAATCCTGCTTTTCTCCAGGCAATTCATTCACAACTTCAAGAAGCAGATTTGGATGCAAAGTGGATTGATATTGAAATAACAGAAAACTACAAGCTAGATGATGAAGAAACACTTCAACGATTAATTGAATTACAAAGAAACGGTTTCTCATTGTCCCTTGATGATTTCGGAACGGGGTATAATTCGTTAAGTAACCTGCAAGCGATTAAACCGAACAAAATTAAACTTGACCAACTATTCATTAAAGAGCTGCTTACGAATAAAGGTTCAAAAAGCATTATCTCTTCAGTCATGCAAATGGCAAAAGAGCTCGACGTTGTTGTAATTGCAGAAGGTATTGAAACAGAGGAACAAAAGGATATCCTAATTGACTTACATTGTGATTATTTACAAGGCTTCCTATTCAGCAGACCTGTTACAAGCAGTAACGTAGAAAAATTATTGGAGCGGCAATGGAAACCTGAAGAAACCCAACATTCAGGCCGTGAAAATAGAAAATATTTCAGATTAGATTTTGCATATCCTTTAGAAGCCCAAATGACAATATCGGAAATGAACGGCAAAAAAGTTGAAGTAAGTAAGGCAACAATATTAGTGAAAAATATCGGAGCTGGCGGATTGTTATTCGTATCAGACATTAAGTTGCCGACAGAAGTAGATTTTGTCTTCCAATTTGATGTAAAGATTTTGGATGAAATCCACTCACTTCGAGGAACGATTGCGCATCATACTTTCAATAACGACCTGCACTATTACGGTGTACAGTTCATCATGACGGAAATCCAGCGCAATAAATGTATTAGTGTTCTAAATAAAATGCAAGTCATGCTCCAAAAGTCAAACTCGCTTCCAAATCATCCGTTCGTATTTGATCAAATGCAGACGTTCTTTAATGGAAGACGTAAAAAGATGAGCGCTGCATCGCCATCCAAAGTATCGATGTAACGCTAGATTGAACACTCTCGCTGACAGGCAGAGTGTTCTTTTTCATTTCATTGATAAGTAGGTATTACCTCCAGTCACTTCATCAATTTTTCCATACGTTACAATAAGGGTTTACAAATTAACATAGCGTACACCAACTATACAGATTTTCAACAGGAGGTTAAGAAATGGACAAGAACACGAATAGAAAAAGCAAGCCCAATTTTCTCATATTGATGGTGGACCAACAAAGGTTTCCTTCTGCCTATGACAACAACGAACTAAAGAGATGGAGAAGAGAGAATTTACGAACTGAACGGCTACTGCTTCGTAATGGAATGGAGTTTCTGAATCATTATGCTGGTAGTTCAGCTTGTTCACCGAGCCGGACGACCCTTTACACGGGACAATATCCTTCTCTTCACGGTGTATCACAAACGAGTGGAGCTGCAAAAACAAGTTTTGACCCTGACATGTTTTGGTTGGATCAAAACAGTGTGCCGACAATGGGAGACTATTTCAAGGCAGCAGGCTATCAAACATTTTGGAAAGGTAAATGGCATGCTTCAGAAGAAGATATTCTTATTCCCGGTACAAAAAACTCTTTGCCTAGCTACACGTCAACAGGTTTGCCCGACAAAGAGAACGTCAACTACTATCTTCAAGCGAATCGCTTAGGCGCTTACGGTTTCGACGGGTGGGTCGGGCCCGAACCACATGGATCTGCTCCGCGCAACTCCGCATCCTCAGCTGCAATCGGTCTAAGCGGTCGGGATGTTGTCTATGCAGCAGAAACTGTTCAACTTATCCAGTCACTAGAAAAACAATCGCACGAGGATGAGTCTGATGCATCACCATGGTTCATCATGTCTTCATTTGTAAATCCACACGACATTGCGTTATTTGGTGCATTTACCGAACAAAGTCCGTTATTTAAGTTTACCGTCGATCCTTCCGTCCCTTTTATCCCCCCTGCTCCAACAGCTACAGAATCTCTTGACACAAAACCATCAGCCCAAGCGAGCTACCGTATTGTTTACCAACAAGCATTCCAACCTTTACGCGATACATTATTTTATCGCCAATTGTATTATTCACTTCAAAAGCAAGTCGACCAAGAAATGTTGAAAGTTTTCAATGCATTGCGGAGATCTTCGTTCTACGAAAACACGATTGTACTATTTTTGTCCGATCATGGAGAATTATTAGGCGCACATGGCGGCCTCTTTCAGAAATGGTACAACACATATGAAGAATCCATTCATGTCCCGTTCATCATCCATTCACCACAGTTGTTCAACAAACGGAAAACCACCGATATGCTGACGAGTCATGTCGATGTGTTACCGACAATGTTAGGACTTGCGGGCATTCATGCAGAAGAAGTCCAAAAGCAATTGCGTTCTAGTTTCACTGAAGTACACCCTTTCGTTGGAAGGAATCTATCTCCTCTATTACGAGGTGAGGAGGAATTCTTTCGTGCAAATGAACCCCTATACTTCATGACAGATGATGACGTCACAAAAGGACTGAACCAAGTTACAGTTTCAGGGCAACCCTACGAAGCAGTCATTCAACCTAATCATATCGAAGCCATCATTACGCGATTGCCTACTGGTAAGGATAAGGCAGACGAGATATGGAAGTTTTCAAGGTACTACGATAATCCACAATTTTGGAGTAATCCCGGCTGTGAAGATACTGTAACTGTACAAAGTTCGCCTGTTCAATCAGGAACAAAGACAGAAAGTGCAGTCTGTGTGACAACGACAAAACGGTGTCCGCTGCCTGATGAATTTGAAATGTATAACCTAACGAGAGACCCATTTGAAGAAAAGAATCTTGCCAATCCCGCCTTTCAAACTCCTGAATCGTTGGTGTTACAACCACTTCTTCTTGCTGCACTTCAAGAACAATGCCGTCAAAAACGGTTATTTCCTACAAGCGGTGACGTACCCGGCATGCCGTCATGCAACTGCAGTGTAGAAGGCAGTACTTGTTGTCATGACTAATTAAGAATTTCAATATAAAAAGCATGATCCCGTCAAAAAGAAACGGTCTCATGCTTTTTCATCCCTTATTTATTGCACCGTATACCCGCCATCCAACACAACCGCTTGCCCTGTTATTCCTTTTGCACTGTCACTCGCTAAATACAAAGCAAGATCGGCAATTTCACTTACGTCGAGCAAACGCTTTTGAGGAACTAACGGATAAATGACTTCTTCTAAAACAGACGATAGTGGAACATTCCTTACTTTTGCTAAATCTTCTAACTGGTTCCTTACAAGTGGCGTATCAACATAACCCGGACAGATGGCATTCACCGTAATTCCGTCAGATGCTGTTTCCAATGCCGCAACTTTCGTTAAACCAATTACCCCATGTTTGGATGAATTATAAGCTGCTTTTCCTGCGAATCCTACAAGTCCGTTAATAGACGCCATGTTCAAGATCCGTCCAAATTGCTGCTTTTTCATATGCGGTAACACCAATTTCGTTGCAACAAACGGAGCAGTTAGCATAATCTTCACGAGCAACTCGAATTTCTCAGTTGGGAAGTCTTCCAGCATCGCTACGTGCTGTAAACCTGCGTTATTTATGAGAATATCAATTCTACCAAAATGCTCAATCGCTTCATTTATTGCTTGCTGGATCTCCTCTTCTTTCGTAACATCACACTTTATGCCAATTGCATGTTCACCTAACATCGATGCAGACGCCTTTACCTTTTCCTCATTCAAATCAGTCAATACGACATGTGCACCTGCTTCAGAAAACGCTTTTGAGATTTCAAATCCTATCCCTTGTGCTGCTCCTGTTATAAAAAGCACTTTATCTTTTACCAATGTAATTCCTCCTCAACCGAACGACCGTGTCCCGACAAGTTTTATTAGATTCCTAATCCGAGTGAAAATAGAACGATTGCGATGAATCGGAAATTAATCATCTTTACATCATATCATACACTATTTAGTGATTTAGCTAATAGGCATTAAAAACAGATTGAAGACTTGAAGACTTGATTACTCGAAAGACGACTGATTAAGTACTCGTCTGCCTCAAGAAAAAACCATACAAACCAAGTGTTCATTCCTTGAATTTGTATAGCTTTTCCAACATCCTGTATTCAATTAATCACAACGTACATGATTCCCATTGAAGACTTATCTTCGCCTTTAAAATTGCACAGATAGCCTACTCTCTTTTTCATCTTGGATTTCTACTAACTGTTTGTACAATTCATTATGCTTATAGAGCTCTTTATGCGTACCGGCATCAGATACAGCCCCTCGATCAATAACAATTATCTGATCTGCATCCTTAATGAGATCCATGTCATGGGCAACGATGACAGTCGTTCGATCTTTCATTAATTGTTTTAATGCCTTCACGACTGCATGTTCTGAACGCGCGTCCAAGCTAGCTGTTGCTTCATCAAGTAAAAGAATGGGTGCATTTTTGATGAACGCGCGTGCAATGGCAATCCGTTGTCTTTGGCCACCTGAAAGTTTCGTGCCAAATTCCCCGACTTCTGTTTCAAATCCATCTGGAAACTGTTCGATGAAATCTAATGCGTTTGCTTGAACGGCTGCTTGACGGATATCTTCCTCACTTGCTTCAAATGGCAAACCATACGTGATATTGTCTCGTATCGTCCCAGACAACAATGGACTTGCTTGAGAGACATAAGCAATCGCTTCACGCCACTCATCTACGTGAATGTTCTCCGCTGGCGTATTGCCTATCATAATCCGACCCACACGCGGCTCATAAAAGCGCTCCAGTAAATTAAGAATTGTCGACTTCCCACATCCACTCGGCCCCACTAATGCAGTCACTTTACCTGCCGGAATGGTTACATTCAAGTTGTTCAGGATTGTTCGCTCACTGTAACCGAAAGAGACATTTTGCAGACTCAGATCATTGTGTACATCATTTGCCATTGACTGTTGCCTTTTCAGCTCTTCGTCTTCACCTTCTACAATGTGAGCAATGTTTTCTGTGGCCCCTCTTGCTTGTTTAAGTGATTGCCACAAAATCCCGTATTTTAAAACGTTGTTATGAATGAAATTTACATACATATAAAAGCCAATTAAACTACTTACGCGTAATTCACCGTTTTGTACGAGTATTCCTCCGTAAATTAAAACGGTTCCGACAACAATTGCTTGCGTGCTTTGCATGAGCGGTTCTGCAAACAAGTCGACAATTGCTCGTTTCTTTTCCGCTGTATAATGTTTTAATAAAACTTCTTCGCCTTGCTCAATTTCTTCCTCTTCTTTTCCGAATGATTTCACAAGACGCATTCTTTGTAGTCTTTCCGCAAAAAATGCTGTAATTCCTGCGAATCTTGCTTGCACACCGAGTTGCGTTTTTTGCGTGTAATGCCCGACGACAGCAGTAACAATTAACATATATGGGATAACAGGAAGTAGAGCTAGCGTCAATTTAACGTTCATGTTATACATAATGACAATTGATGAAATCAATGTAAATGTCGCGAGAATCGCCGTTTTCAAGTTACGAACCACAACATCTATATACCCCGGGTCAACGGTAATTCGACTAATTAATTGTTGTGACGGTTGTTTATGATAACGAGGTATTGTCATATGCATGAGCTTTGTCCAAACGGTTTTCTGGATATTTCTTTTAGCGATTGGTCCTGCTATCGCACCCATCAATGCCGATCCTGCTGCGAGGATAACACCCGCTACCCCAATTAGGATATAAGTCGTTACAATTTTATTATCAAAGATGTTTCCATCGATAATTTCCATTGTGTATTGAGGTAGGATGAGGCCAATTCCTGCTCCTCCAAACCCGATGACTAAACCGATAATATAGAGTCCCCATGGCAATTTCGACTTTTTAACAAGTCTAAAAAACGGTTTCCATCCGCGCTGATTCTGTTCGTCCATGAAATTTCCTCCTTCTCGTTTACATGATTATTGCGCAGATGGCTTTTGATGCAAGCGGACAAATTCTTGATACAGCTCATTCGTTTGCAAAAGTTGTTCATGCGTTCCTGTTCCATCTACTTTTCCTTCATTAATGAGAATGATTTGATCAGCATCTTTTACATTGGACAAATCATGCGAAATGATAACAGCAGTGCATTGCGACGCTAATTTATCAATCGCTTCTTGTACGAATTTTTCTGCTTTACTATCTAAACTCGCGGTCGCTTCATCCAATAGAAGAATTTCAGCATCCCGCAAAAATGCTCTCGCAATCGCGATTCGTTGCCGTTGTCCTCCAGACAAGTTGGAACCCGCTTCTCCTACATACGTATCAAAACCAAACTCCAATTCTTCAATGAATTGCAGGGCATTTGCTTTCTCAGCCGCTTCAACAATTTCTTTGTCGCTCACTTTACGTTTGACACCATACAACATATTTTCTCGCACAGTTCCTGAAATCATCGAACTGTCTTGGTCAACAACAGAAAACAGATTACGCCAGCTATGAAGTGTGTATTCTGAAACAGGCGTTTCACCAACTTGTATGGAACCTTTTTGAGGGGAGTAAAATTGTTGCAACAATGCCAACACTGTTGATTTACCACTACCACTCGGTCCAACAATTGCCGTCTTTTTACCTTTAGGAATGGTAAAATTCAGTTCAGTAAAAACCTCTTTTTCCCCATAGCCAAACGCGACGTCAGTAAATGTGATATCACCTGTAAGCTTATCCGTTGGAATACCATGGTCGTACTCTTCCAGCTCATTATCCATAAGTTGTGCAATTCGTGTCGTAGCCCCTTGGCTATTTTTCAGTTCAATATACACCATGAAGTAGACACCAATCGTTCCGGAAAGCATGCCGACATACAAGAAAAATCCAACCCATTCTGTCATTTCAATCATGCCAGCTTTTAGTAGATAGACACCATAGCCAATCACAATTAAGTTTTGAAGAATCCCTAAAACTCCATTTACCGGGTTTTCAATCCAATTGACAATTGAGCGTTTTAAGTTTGCTTTATAGTAATACTGTAAATTTTGTTGTCCACGCAAATCCTCTTTTGATTCTGTGACAAATGTTTTAATTAACGGTACACTCATTAGCAATTCTGATAAAAACGATGTTAGCTTCGAAAGTCTGTTAAATGTCATTCGATTGACGCGATAGCTCCACTTTCCGTAATAAACCGTAAACAGGATATTAATCGGTATGTAAAGTAAAACTGCAACGGACAATCGCCAATCATATGTAAACAAAACTGCAATGACACCAACTGTCGTGTAAACGGTTGCCAAAGTGGACGGCAACCATGTGCCAAGCACTGAACTGATTGTCGCTGAATCTGTTGTGATCCGGCTAATCATCTCAGTTGGTTTTACATTGTCGAACATGCCCATTGGGGATTTCATGAGACGTCTCCAAATTAACGAACGGTAACGGACGTCAATTTTGAAGTTCAGCAAGTTATTCATATACCGGACGACTCCCCCCATGATCGTCCCTAATACGATAACTGCTACTGCCCCATACACTACATCAGGTTCAATAACCCCAGTCATTATTTTTGATGAATACCCTGGTAGCATAAGCGTTAGTTGTGCTTGCCCGATCCAAACGGCAATGACGATTAGCATCCATACCCATGGAATTTTCGCTTTAAAGATTAGTTTAAAATAAGATTTCCAAATTCCGCGTTCTTCATCTTGACCTTTCGCAAAGATTGCATCTGTTTTATCAGATTTCGATACCATTTCGGTCCCTCCTTAAAGTACATTCCTATGTATAAAAACGTTTTGCCACATCTACTTATTTTACTTTTCTGTTAATTTATTAGATAAAGAACTGGAAAGAACTCGTAAAGGGGAGCACGAGTCCCTTCCTTGCTAAGCTAGCATTCAATTTTTGAAATGAATGCGACGAATAATTCGCGATCCATGTTCCCTAAACTTGCGATTGGCGGTTTGCCTGGAACAAATAGCATGGTCGTCGGAAATCCGATGACATCATATTTTTTTAATAGCTCGTTCGTTCCACTAAACACATCTTCTATCTCTACATGATAGTTTTTAAAGGCGATTTTTCCCTTATACTCCTCGGCCAATTTCAAACAAACTGGCTCCATGACCGTCCAAGGTTCACAGTCGTCAATTGAGAAGAGTAGAACAACAGGCAAATCGCACTGAAGTACCTCTTTTTCAAAGTTCTCAGGTGTCACATTTGTAAACACTGTCATGAGGACCCTCCATTTAGTAATGACTTACATTCGCTCAATTTCATATGTCGATGTACTAATTTTTAGATTATAGGCAATTAGGCGATTCTACAATAGCAGTTGCACATATCATCCAATCTTGTGCACATACGGTACATTTTTATGTTTATTGCAATTTGAATAAAAGGCGTATGAAAAAATTCTTTACTTCACTACATAATGCAGGCGCATCGCAACGTTACACTCTTTAACAGTTTTCTCTTTCTCGTCTCATTTCGCAACATAGAAATCTTGGACCGCTTCTCCATTTCAGTCATCAAGCCAACCAATAGCATGTCCTTTTTAGGGCAAGTACATAGAAATTGGAGCAAAAATACCAAAATGCAAATAAGGCCACTATCTACATACGGTAGCGACTTTCCCATACTTCTCCACCTTATTTTTTCCCACTTTTTACTTGTATTTTCAAAAAAACATTCGTGGTAAATTGAGATGTACTAAATTATAAGTTTGATTAGTAACAGGAGGAAAAGTAAATGTTTAAGAGTTTTAAGAAGTTTTTTGTTACTAGCTTAGTAGCAATTTTGGCTTTATCTGCCATTGCCCCCTCCGCATCAGCCGCGGAACACCAATTTACCGATGTAAATTCAAATTATGATGAGGCCGTAAGTTTCTTATTTGAATTTGATTTAATCAAAGGGAAAACAACTACTTCGTTTGGTACAGATTTAAACCTAACTAGAGGAGATGCTGCGGTCATCTTAGCAAACGTGCTTGGACTAGATGTGGAAAATGCACCTTCCGCTGGTTTTAAAGATTTAAACTCACGTGTCAAAGGTGCAGTAAACGCACTAACAGAAGCAAAAATTATTTCTGGAGTTACGAAAGACGAGTTCCGTCCGGATCTTCTACTAAGCCGTGGAGCGATGGCCAAATTCTTGAACCTTGGATTCGGTTTAGAAAATTATGCTGAAACAACACCTTTTACAGATGCAGTAGGGGTATTCACACCTCATATTGAAGCTTTATATGGTACAGGAATCACAAACGGGAAGACGCCAACTACATTTGGTACGAATGATAATATCAAACGTGGTGAGTTCGCTAACCTTCTTTACAACACCATCTTGTTTTCCATCTATTTGCCATTTGCTGAATCAGCAACTATTTTGAGTCCAACAACTTTAGAGATTAAAATGGAAGAAGCGGCACCTAAAGAATTAACTGCTGCTGACATTGCTGATATGTTCTACATCGAAGCGTATTTTAAAGATGGTTCAGTAAAGGAATTAGAAAAAGTTGATAGCTCTCTATCTGCAGATCGTATTACATTGACGATTGAATTTTCTGTTAACAGTTCTTTGGAAGGGAAAAAAGGCAAAATTGAAATTGATGGAATAAATGAAATCGATTTTGACTTTACAACACCAGCTATGCAACCAGTAGAAACTGAATAAAAAATGAAACTCATCCTCCGAAAGATCTAGGGGATGAGTTTTCTTGTTTTCGGTCATGAAATTCATGACAAGATGTACGATTTGAACGCCAATGTACATCGCCTCACAAATTTTCATCACCTTTCATAAATTAACCGTTAGTTAGCATGAATAGCTGTCACATAAAAGAGCCCGCCATTTATAATTTCAATTACTATTTTCGGACTATATTGCTCCTCCATTGCTTTTTTCTCTACTTCGTAGCTTTCAGGGCGATGTTCTACACCTTCATAAAAATACTCAAGCACCCGTTGATCCTTCTTCCAACGATTAGTTGCTTCGTCAATCCATTGATGATCATCCTGCTTGATTAAATCAATAATCATTCCTTCGAGACGGCCTAATGCACGAAGTGGCTTAATCGTATACGGCAAGTTGAATGTATGCGCAGACATTTCTACATCGAATTCCCTGTTCTCTACACTTTCTTGAAAACCATCAATTATTTGTCCTGTCATTAAGTTCATTCCTAACGAAAAAAGGGTTTCTTTCGTTTGGTCGCTGGCGTATGTAACTTTAAAATTCACGCCTAGCCATGGTGTTAAAATTGTTTTTGTCCTGTCGTTAACCCGAACTTTCTCAAAGAGATGTACAATCGAACCTTGCTGCTTAGTCACATTGAATACTTGATTGAGCCGATAGGAACCGAAATGAACAACTTCCCCTCGTACATCTTCACGTACATTTGTCGTATCCGTAATAAATGTGAGTTGTGCTGGACAAGGGACTGCACCCGTTGTCTCAACATATTGCCAGTAAAATGGACGATTCATCATTTTTTTATCCATTTCAATTGTCAATTGAACACGCATAAAATTCCCCGCATCCTCGGTAATCACACATTGGTTTTCTTGGAAAAATCGATGCAAGTATGCATGGATTTGCTGAGGGTACATGGAGAGCCTCCGTTTCAAATGGATAGTTTGTATGAAGTAAGAATTGCATCTAATTCTCCTACAACTTTTTCGAACACGTCAATTTTCGTATGCAATAAGTCTACAATATGATCATCAATTGTATCCTGAATTGCTAAGTTATAAATATGGACATCATTCGCCTGTCCCAACCGATGAACACGGCCAATACGTTGTTCCAATTTCATCGGATTCCACGGCAAGTCGTAGTTAATGACGTATCGGCAAAATTGCAAGTTGATGCCTTCACTTCCTGATTCCGTAGCAATCAACACTTGGGCATTCTGTTGAAACAGCTGTTTCATCCAGTCCCGTTTACTTTTACTGAACTTCCCGTTGAATAAAACACTCGTAATCCCTTTTTCATATAAATAAGCTTGCAAGAAATTTTGCGTCGCTCGGTATTCAGTAAAAATGATCACTTTATCATTTGCTTGTTGAATGAGTTCAAACGTCTTTTCTGCTTTCGCATGTAATTGAAGAGCTGCTAGCTTTTCAACAATTTGATCGATTGCTTGCAAGTCTTCATGGCGTGTACATTTTTCACGCATTTTCATTAACGTGTATTGAACGGCTTCCTTACTACTACACATTTCTCGTTGGAGTGTAATAATTGAAAAGGCGTCAGAGAACAAAGATGAATTCGTCTTTAAGTGCGTAATCATACTGTAAATGTCTTTTTCGATGTCCGAAAACGTTATTGGAATAATGGCAACATGTCGGTCTGGCCACGCAATCCCTGTTGCCTCTCTTGTATTTCGCACCATCACCTGATTGACCAATTCTTTTAAGAACTCTTCATGCTCTACATCATGTTTGCTTGCTGAAAAAGCGGTTCGAAATGTTTCATAATTCCCCAGGTGGCCAGGTTTCAATAACGTGATTAAATAGAACAGTTCAAACACATCATTTTGAATAGGGGTAGCTGTTAATAGCAAGCAAAACTTTTTCTTTAGTTGTTGAACAAATTCATAATTCTTTGTTTGATGATTTTTTAATTTATGTGCTTCATCAACAATGATTAAATCAAAGTTTTGTTCATAAATCTTTTCTTTATGTGGACTCCTTTTTGCCATATCAATACTAGTGACAACAATATCACATAAGCTTAAGTCATATTTTTTATTGTATTGCATAGCTGGGATATGAAATTTCCGATTCAATTCATCAATCCATTGGTTTACAAGTGACGCAGGCGCTAATATAAGTGCTTTTTTCACAAGTCCCCGCACTAAGTACTCTTTTAAAATGAGACCGGCTTCAATTGTCTTCCCAAGTCCGACTTCATCTGCCAAAATCGCTTTTCCATTCATCCGTTCGATAACGGTTTCAGCTACTTCCAATTGATGTTTAAACGGTTGTAGATGTGGCAAGAATTTTGGACATTGCAAACCATGAAAGTCCTTTATTAGCGATGTTTTAACAACATTATATGCCATTTTGTATAGGGTCCAGCTATCTGATTTTGCTCCATTCACCAACCGTTCACTAAACTGATCTTTCCATTCAGACGATCGTACAATTAACATAAACATCCCCTCAGCAATTGTTATCATTTGTCCACTAACGATTTCACTTAGAATGTCCACAAATACTGTTCCTATGTTTTATTTTTAAAATCGCTATAAGAAATTGTTGTATTTATGCATAAGTAATTACCTACCACTCGCACACACTACAACGTGTACCCATTACAGTAGAAAGGTGGCGCAAAACATTGTCTAGAATTTTACCGACACCCGACGACTCCGCAAATGACGTGGAACGGTTGAAGAAAACCATTGATAATAAGCGGAAAGCGGAAGAGGCGATGAAATACGCAGAAGGTGCTGAGCTTGCTGCGATTCAAGAAAAGAACGAGCGTAGAGAAGAAGCAATGAAGAACTTCGGTAAATATTAGGTAAGTTGCAACAGTGAATTCACACCTTCCATTATGTAGAAATGGAAGGTTTTTTTACTTAAATTAATAAAAATATTGAGAATAATTATGTATTTATGAATTATATTTATTCCTTAAATAGGAATTAAAAAATATTTTCAAACCGCTAAACACTATTAAATCAACGTTTTTAATTATCTTTGATGAAAATAAATATTTATAGATGTTTTAAAAAATGTCTAGCGGCTATACAGTGGATGTAAGATCAAAACTACTAAACAAGGAGAGATTTGTATTATGGCACAAAACAACAACAATCAAAACAACCGTAGCAAAATGTCCCTTGAAGAAGCAGGTCGCAAAGGTGGAGAAGTAACAGCTCAAAACCATGATCGCGGATTTTACGAAGAGATCGGCCGCAAAGGCGGAGAAGCAACTGCACAAAATCATGACAGTAGTTTTTACGAAGAAATCGGTAAAAAAGGTGGCGAGGCAACTGCCCAAAACCATGATCGTTCGTTCTATGAAGAGATTGGTCAAAAAGGCGGAGAAGCTCGCGCGGAACAGAACAATAACTATAATTCCAATAACAACAACTCTAACAGAAATTCCTAAAACAGTTTAGCTAATCCCCCTACTAAACTGAATATTGGAGACAGGTAAAAGCGACAGTATTGTAGCTTTCACCTGTCTCTTTTTAGTCTATTGTTAGCCACTTGTGAATTTTTGTACTAAGTGATACCAATTGCATTTCAACAAGAAAATCATTATACTACAATTATACTTTGAAAACCAAAACTGTTTATTTAGTTTTATTGCATAGGAGGAGGATACATGAAAGCTCGAATTATGAAAGCTTTCCTGGAGGAAATTCATGAGAAAAGCATGAAGTTCACAATGGATGATTTGGCAAAACGGCTCGGGATTAGTAAACGGACATTATACGAGCATTTTTCGTCTAAAACTGAAATTCTTGACGCGATCATTGATTCAACACTACAGGAATTTGACGAGAAAACAGCTGCAATCGTTCAGGACCCCCACTTGACGCTCATTGAAAAGATAAAATGCGCCATTACAGTTGTTCCAAAATACAATGACTTTTACAATTGGCAAATTCTTGAGCAAATGAAAAAGTCACATCCTGCCCAATGGCAACGCGTCCATACCGCAATTAATGAATGGGATGCATTGCGGGAGTTAATTGAAGAAGGCATTCGACAAGGAGAAATTGTCGACCAAAATGTGCCTCTCCTCATGAAGTTGATCATTGACGCAACGAATTCGACGCTTGACCGACAATTTTTCTTTGAAAATCGTATTACCGTTTCAGAAGCTTTGGATGCTATAGTGGATGTGCTGCTAAACGGTATCATTAGAAAGAACGTGTAGTAAAAGACCGACGAAATGAGCGGTTTTTTTTGCCGCCATAGGAAACCAATAAAACAAAATTAGTTTTATCGTTTCAACATTATATAGAAAGTGAGATGGAATTATGGACCTCCGCATATGCGAGGTTACCGCTGAAAATTGGATGCAAATCGCTTCCTTATCAGTGAATGACAATCAGAAAGATTTTATTGAAAGCAATTTGTTTTCATTGGCACAATCAAAATTTGAACCGGAATGGCAGTCTGTCGGCTTATATGATGGTCAAAAACTTGTTGGGTATGCAATGCATGGAAGGGATCGGGTAAATGGTGAGGTATGGTTAGACCGTTTCATGATTGACCAGTCGTGCCAAGGTCAAGGCTATGCAAAACGATTCCTTATGCTTCTTCTTGAGGAAATGAAAAGAAGTTATCAACCAGAAGTGATTTTTCTTAGCGTCTCTCCTGGAAACGAAAAGGCGAAACATGTATATGAGCAACTAGGCTTTACGTTAAACGGAAAAATTGACGATGTCGGGGAATTCCCTTGTCTCATCATGGAACTAGTCATACAAAGGAGCACGACAACATGAGCACGACCTCAAACAAACTGAATCGACTGGATACTGAACCAGTTGGTCGGATATTTTTACGCTATTTAATTCCTTCCATGATTGGAATGGCGTTAATGGCGGCGAATATTGTCGCGGATGGCATTATGGTTGGGAATCGATTAGGTGCAGAAGCACTTGCAGGTGTAGGTATCGCATCTCCCGTCTACACGCTCTTTTTTGCCATTTCGTTATGGATTGGGATTGGCGCTGCGACAAAATATTCTCATGCAATGGGTGAAAAGAAAATTCGAGAAAGCCGTATTGTCTTTACACATGCTCTGCTCTCCATTTTTGTCTTTACAATTGTTATTGGGTTGTTAGCATTTACTTTCCGAAATCCCCTTGCATTTGCACTTGGGGCAAATGCTTCAACGCTTCCGTATGTCGCCGATTATTTACACGTCATTTTGCTGTTCGGTTTTATATTCACGGTTGAAAACACTTTTAGCGTGTTCATCAGAAACGATGGTGCACCAACTCTGGCCATGACAGGGTTAGTCGTCACTTCTGTCGTCAACATCGTGCTGAATTACATCTTTTTATATGTATTCGATTTTGGTGTCAGTGGAGCTGCATTTGCAACAATTCTTGCATCGTTTTTAGGAATGCTCGTTTTGGCTACGCAATTTTTCAGAAAATCGAATAACTTGAAACTCGTACGATGTGCGTTCAATAAAAAGCTATTTGTAGCTATTATCGTAATTGGTTTTCCAAGCTTTCTAGCCGAAGTCGGCATTTCGGTTTTCACCATTTCTCATAATATCGCCTTTGAACGGGCGGCCGGAACAGAAGGTGTCGCCGCCTTCTCCATATTGAACTATGTTCACGGCGTCATGCTCATGCTCTTTCTTGGAATGGGCGGAGCAATTCAGCCGCTCATCAGTTATTACCATGGAGCTGAAAACGTCAAACGAATGCGTTCGACAGTCCTCTATGCTACAGCAACTGTCATTGTTGCAGGCATTGTATTTTTCTCTATTGGTCAATTTGCCGCAGAACCAATCGTTTCGATTTTTGGTGACTTCCCTGAAGCAGTCACTTCGCTTGCTGTCACGGGCATCCAATTATTTTTCATTGCCTATCTATTTACGGGCACAAACTTCGTTATGATGACTTATTACCAATCCGTCGGCAATGTCCGTATTGCAACTATGATGACCGCATCACGAGAAATCATCGTAATGCTCATCTTCCTTCTCATATTGCCGCCCCTCTTTGGACTCAACGGCATATGGCTGGCTATCCCTGCATCAGAATTCCTCGTTTTTACGAGCGTATTCATCTATCAAATGACCACAGGCAGGAAGAAATAACTAATTTTAAGGTGCCAGTCCCCAAAACAATTCAGAATTATTTCAGGGACTGGCACCGTATTATCGTAACTTTAGGGTGGTTTTTAAGGATGGATGCTGGAAATTGTTCGTCGATTGCACCGTGTAAGAGACGTTTGTATGCATCGTTTTTGGATGGACCTGAGATAAGCAAGAGGATTTCCTTGCTTTCCATAATGGTTCCAATGCCCATTGATATCGCCTTTTTTGGAACTTCGTCAAGTGAATTGAAGAAAAGTTGATTGGCTTCCCTTGTCGATGGGGTCAAGTCAACAACATGTGTTCTGGAAGAAAAAGAAGTTCCAGGCTCATTAAAACCAATATGCCCATTTTTCCCTATCCCAAGAACTTGCAAATCAATACCCCCAGCTTGTTGTATGCGTTCTTCGTATTTTTGAGCTTCTATAAGATGATCAACGGCATCTCCTTTTGGGATATGTGTTTGTTCTTTTCGTAGATTGATCTTACTAAACAAGTTTTTGTCCATATATGTGTGGTAGCTTTGTTCATGCGTCTCAGCTAAGCCGATGTATTCATCCAAATTAAATGTGGTCACTTCCTTATAAGAAGTCCTGTTATGAACATGATCTTGAACGAGCTTTTCGTATAATCCACTTGGTGTACTTCCCGTCGCAAGTCCGAGCACTGTAGTAGGATGCTCTCGTACCTTTTGAATAATGATTTGCGCTGCCAATTGACTCATTTCTTCGTATGTTTCTAGCTCAATGATTTTCATGGCACTCTCCTTTTGCAGTATAAGCAAGCAGTCCCCGACAAAACGTCATAACTACCTGATTGCTTTCATTTAGTATGACAATATCTGCATCCTTCCCAATCGCAAGGCTTCCTTTTCGATCAAAAACATTCACTTGTCTCGCAGGGTTTTCTGAAGCCATCATAATAGCATCCGCTAAGCTACAACCTGTATACGTCATCATATTCTTCACAGCGTTCACCATTTTGAGTACACTTCCTGCTAACGCACCATCTTCTAACATAGCTGTTTCACCAGTCACTGTTACTTGCTGTCCGCCCAAGTCGTATACGCCATCCCCTAAATATTTTGCACGCATCGCATCCGTTATTAAGATTAGCCCTTCTTTCCCTTTCTGTTTGAAAGTGAGTTGCACCATTTCAGGTCTTACATGAATACCATCTACGATGATTTCCGCTCGCATTTCATCGAATAAGAATGCTGCTCCAACTGTTCCGGGTTCCCGATGATGCAGTCCCCTCATTTGGTTAAAGAGATGTGTTACACATGTCGCACCTACCTCCACAGCAGCACGAACTTCTTCATAAGTTGCATCCGAATGACCGATGGAAGTGTTCACACCGTGGCGAGTTAATAGCTCTACGACAGGCAGCCCACCTGTTTGTTCGGGTGCTAATGTCACTTGTTTAATATGACCACCGGCAAGCGATAACCACTCCTTCAGTTGATGCCAATCATGAGGGCGTATGTGTTCCAGCGGTTGGGCTCCAGCTCGTTCAGGATTAATGAATGGACCTTCCAAATGTATACCTACTATTTCAGCTTGACCTTCTCGTTGAGTACCCTCTATAAAATCCTTTACATTGACCAACGCTTTTTCAATATGTTCGTTTGATGAAGTGATTGTTGTCGCCAAAAAGCTTGTCGTTCCTTCTGACGGTAGTACATTTGCAATCGTTTCTAACGCTTCTACCGTGGCATCCATTGTATCTGCATCTGCCGCACCGTGAATATGAATATCTATAAATCCAGGTATAATTTTATCATTCGACATAAGTTCAAACACTTGGTAACGGTTATCGTGAAAACTTTCATCCCATATACCTAAATCAACAATTTTATCCCCTTCAACCTTTACGTAGCCATTTGCTTCAAATTCTCCGTTTACATATAGCTGCGCACCCTTCAACAAGATCTTATTGTCTTTTACAGTCATCTTTTCTATCCTTTCTCATCTCACAGTCTACAAAAAAACACAGTCGTCAAATGGACAATGACCTGTGTCTGGATAAACTCTACTCGTGCAAATGTTAACGGATTCAGCTGACTCACATTACACCTTCAACGATTCTTATAAAAATTGATTGGAAATCTCTTTCGCAACAGCTATTTTTTCGCTCGATAACTCTTTCATCGGTTGACGGCAATACCCAGCGTCCACACCTTTATCTTTTAAGATTTCTTTTAATGTCTGATACAACCCGTTGTCTAGAACAGCTGTTATCAAGTCATTTGTAACATGTTGAATTGCTCTCGCTTCCTCGATTTTCCCTTGCTGGGCAAGTTCAAAAATTTGCCTAGCTCTCTTTCCATTCACATTGAATGTGCTTCCGATCGCTCCGTCTACACCAAGGACTGTCGCAGATAAAAGCATTTCATCAAAACCTGCATAAATCAGTTTATCGGGGAATGTCTTGCGCATTCTTTCCAATAAATAAAAGTCGCCTGCTGTAAATTTCACACCGATGATTTTTTCATTTTCAAATAGTTCTTCAAACTGACTCAAACTCATGTTGACGCCTGTCAAAAACGGGATGGAGTAGATGATCATTTTATTATCAACGGCATTGATAATACTGTTGTAATATTGTTTAATCTCTTCAAAATCAAATTTATAGTAAAACGGCGTAACAGCCGACAGCGCATCATACCCTAAATCGGTTGCATATTTTGCAAGTTCAATCGCTTCCTTTACATTCACTGAACCTACTTGGGCAATCAATTGCACTTGATCCTTTACTTCATCTTTTGTGATTCGGAAAATCTCTTTTTTCTCTTCTGTAGAGATCATGAAATTTTCTCCGGTACTCCCGTTAACATACAATCCGTCAACTTTATTGACATCCACATTATAGCGGATGATTTCACGTAACCCTTTTTCGTTAATGTTGCCATCTTGGTCGTAAGATACCATTAGTGCAGTAAATAAACCCTTCAAGATGCCTCTCCCCCTACTCCATTAATTTCAGTTCTGCTATTTTTCCGACAAAACGTTTTGTAATCTCCATTGGTCGCGTAATGGCCGATCCAATAATACAACCGTGTGCACCTGCCATCATTGCTTGTTCAACATCCTCAAGCGTCCAATATCCACCTTCTGCCATAACGGGTGTAGGCAATTGATCACTTAGGGACTTAACTAGTTCAGTATTTGGCAAGGCGACGTTTTTCGTGTAATCGGTGTAGCCACAAAGTGTCGTAGCAATCAAATCAACCCCTAGTTCACTTGCTTTTTTTCCTTCTTCAAATGTAGATATGTCCGCCATGATCAACACGTCAGGATACGTATTTCTAATGTCCACATAGAATTCTTCAAGCGATTGGCCATTTGGTCTTTCCCGATTTGTTCCGTCAATTGCAACAATCTCTGCACCTGCCTCAACAACTTCTTGCACTTCCTTCATCGTGGCAGTAATATAGATTGGACTATCCGGGTAATCCTTTTTCACGATTCCAATGACCGGAAGTTCAACTTCTTGTCGAATGGCAGTAATATCTTCAAATCCATTTGCCCTTATACCAACAGCCCCACCACGTTTTGCTGCAAGAGCCATTTTGGACATGATAAATGAACTGTGTAACGGCTCGTCTGCTAAAGCTTGACAAGAAACAACCAGGCCTCCTCTAAGTTCTTCTATCAGTTTGTAATTGTCCATCTGCTAACTCCCTTACAACGAATATTTCACTCCATTTGTTAATACAGTTTGCTGGAGGTATTTTCTGAAATCTTCATCTTAATTGATTTTGCTTCTTCCACATTTTTCATTGCCAATCCTGTACATACAAGGTCAATTAGGTATAACTGCGATATTTTCGATACGAGCGACCCGCTATCTAACGGACTTTCCTTTGCGGAAGATAACAGTACGACATCTGCAAATTTTGTTAGCGGTGATTTTGCATAACTTGTCAATGCAATAATTGTCGCGCCATTTTCTTTTGCTGCTCTTACTGCATCTACGATATCTTTTGTACTCCCTGTCAAACTAATTGCCACAACAACCGTATTGTTGGTCATCGAAGCTGCACGCATCACTTGGAAATGAGAATCCGTAATGACCTCAACATTTTTCCCAATACGCATTAGACGATTGTGCATGTCCAAGCCAGCAATGCCCGAAGAACCAATACCAAACAACACAACATCATTTGAACTTGCAATCCGTTCAATCGCTTCATCTAACGATTTTTTACTTACAATCTCTGATGAATCGGAAATTGCTTGGATTGCACTGTTTTTAATCTTACCAATATACGTATCTCCACTGTTGTCTTGAGAAGCGGAAGACACTTCTTGTGCAAACAGTAATTTAAACTCCTGAAACCCTTTTAACTGCAGCTTGCGAAAGAATCGTAAAATTGTCGCCTCTGCCACTTCACACGCCTCTGATAACTCCGTCAATGAGCAATAAAGAACTTGATCGGGATGCTCTTGTATATAGTCATAAATCTTCAATTCAGACTTCGTAAAAGTAGGTTTATATTGTTCCATCAGAATAGAAGGTTTGCGTGCATTTCCATTCTCAAAATAACTTGTAGACATGTTCAATACTCCCCCTCATTCGAATTTGAACTGAAAGAAATTTTGTGCCGCCCCTAATAACTGGGCACGATTTCCTTGTTCTGCAAGCTTTATCTGTACATTCCTCGCATGACTCATCATGAGTTTAGGATAAAGTGCATCCTTAATCGCTTCTAGAAAACGATCCCCTTGTTCAGAGATGCCACCGCCGATAACGACCAACTGTGGATCTAAAAAGTGAATAATTGATTTCAAACCGATGGTCAGATCGTCTAACCATCTCTCATATACTTGTAAACTTTGTGCATCTTTTGCATGAACCCTTTGAAAAAATTCCGTTAAGGAGAGAGGTTCATTCAACCTATCAGATACAAGCATTTGTAGTGCCCGACTCGAAGCATATTGTTCATAGCATCCATTCATTCCACAAGAACAGGGCTTGCCATTTGGATAGAGGTTCATGTGTCCAATTTCACCAGCAGAGTATGCACTTCCTGTATAGACTTTACCGTTTAATGAAATCGCTCCGCCAATACCAGTACCTAACGTGATGCAAATAAAATTATCAATCCCTTGAGCGGCTCCTTTCCAATGCTCTCCAATCGCTGCACAATTTGCATCGTTTTCAACAACTACTGGCAAATTCAAGTGTTCGGCAATCATTTCTTGCACGTGTAAACCTGTGTACGCTGGTATATTATCGGAGGCATAAATTACCCTGCCTCGGTCATCGACTTGTCCAGCAGTACTGACAGATACACCAACAATCGGCCAATCCTTCTGTAGCTCTTTAGCAGTCGCGATGACATTTCGAACAACTTGTAAGCCGCCTAAATGAGCATGTGTATGTAAAGAGGAGGAAAATAGGATTTCCCCCTGTTCATCTACTACACCATATTTTATTGATGTGCCTCCAATATCGAAAACAGCTATCAGCATATAACTTCTCCTCTACATGTTTCCTTTATTTACTCAGTAAGTTTGGTAGAAATAGAACGATTTGCGGAAACAGTGTAATGAGTACCAAACAGACTAGTAATGGAACGATAAACGGAATTACACCACGCGTAATGACCGAAACGGGTATGTTTCCTACTCTCGAAACCACAAACAGAGCCATCCCCATCGGAGGGGTTAGGATGCCGATCATTAAGTTTAAGATGACGATAATGCCAAAATGGATTGGATCAATACCCGCTGTCAGTATGACGGGTATTAATATAGGGACGAGCAAGATTAATAATGCTAACGATTCGATGAACATCCCTAAAAAGATTAGCAACAGATTAATGAGCAACAAAAGCATGAGCGGATTGTCCGATATAGATAAGAAGAAATTTGCAACCGTTATTGCCACTTGTTCATGCACAATCATTTGGCCAAAAAATTCAACACCTATAATCATTAATACGGCAACACCTGTTAGCTTCATGGAATCTACTACGTTAAGGAAGAACTTCTTTAATGTCAGTTCTTTATACACAAAAAACCCTAAGAACATTGCATACAATGTCGCAATAACTGCTGCTTCAGTCGGTGTGAATTGCCCTGAAAAAATACCACCAATAATAATAACTGGTGTCAGCAACGCCCAAATGGCCCGTTTAAAATAAAACCATCTTTCTTTCGCTGTCGCTTTAGGCGCTTTTGCATAGCCTCTCTTTTTTGCAAAGGTATACGCAACAACCATCAACGAAAATGTCATGAGCAGTCCGGGCAAAACACCTGCTAAAAACAACTTTGTAATGGATTGATCGGAAATAACCCCATAAATAATTAGCGGGATACTCGGTGGAATAATCGGTCCGATAATGGCTGAAGCTGCTGTCAAACCACCGGAATAGTCATCATCGTATTTCTCATCTCTCATCGACTTGATTTCTAATTGACCTAATCCTCCAGCGTCCGCTAACGCCGAACCAGACATTCCTGAAAACATCAAACTTGCTAAGATGTTTACATGCCCAAGTCCACCGGTAAAATGGCCAACGAGGGATTTTGCAAAAGCAAAAATGCGTTGTGTAATGCCTGAAGAATTCATTAGTGTACCTGTTAGGATAAAAAACGGAACCGCTAATAACGCAAAACTATCGATACTGTCAATAAGTCTAGCTCCAGAAAAGAATACTAACGACCAATCCGTGACGACGAAATAAGCGAGTGCAGCAACGATTAGTGTGAAACCTACCGGCATTCCTAAAAACAATAGGAGGAGCCAGCCAATGAATATGAATAATACACTCACTTACTTCACCTCGTTTTTGTTTCTAATTTCTTGGATATTCCGTTCAAGTAAACGATATAACATCAGGACGGACAATAGCGGTAATGCCATATACATGTACGCATAGGATATACCGAGCGAAACGATTTGGACAGGTACTTTACGCATTGCCATTTCGTATCCGATGTAGCCCATTGCGATTATGACAATCGCAATGGTCGCTTGAAATAAATAGTTAATAATCGTTTGGATACGTTTTGGGAATTTCTTCACAAAATAATCAATGAACACATGACCATTTTCTTTAATACCAATGGAAACGGATAAGTAACCGACATACACAAAGATAAATTTTGCAAGTCCTTCTGACCAAGTTAGTGGGTTGTCTACTACTTGACGAGAGAAGATTTGTAATGCCAAAACGACTAACATAATGATGAAAAGAATTCCGCCAACGATCTCTTCCAAGTTACGCATAAACTTTTTCATTCTTTTCACCTAATTTTTTATTTATTTGCATCTTGGATTTGTTGTAAGTACTGTTCTCCCTCATCACCGATGGCTTTTAAGTAATTCGGGTATGCTTCTGCAACAGCTTTTTTGAATGGCTCTAAATCCGGTTTCGTTACAGTAACGCCTGCATCTTCAAACTTCGAGACCAATGTTTCTTCTTCATCCATGAAAAGGCTTGTGTGATATTCCGCTGCTTCTTCAATGCCTTTTTCTAAAATGCTTTGTAAGTCTTCCGGTAGACTTTCCCATTTTTTATTGCTCATCACATAGTTTGCATCGTTCACTACATGGTTCGTCAACGCTAAATATTCCTGCACTTCGTAGAACTTCTGGGCGTTAATTGTAGATAAAGGATTTTCCTGTGCATCTACCGCATTCGTTTGTAAAGCTAAATACACTTCCGTGAAAGCCATTGGCGTTGGAGAGGCTCCCGTGTATTTCGCATAGTCCAGCAATGTATCCACTTCAGGCACGCGCAATTTTAGCCCTTTCATATCTTCCAACGATTCAATTGCACGGTTGGAAGTCGTTTGACGCGTTCCATTATATGCAGTCTTCATAATTTTCCAGTTGTAATTTGTAAGGAGTTCTTCATGCAAATCTTTTCCGTACTCTGTTTCATAAACTGCTTGAAGTGCATGGTCAAAATCATCAACAATATACGGTAAATTCATTAACGACGCGCGTGGTACCCAAGTTCCGAATCGTCCAGTTTCAGCAAAAGTAAGATCCAGGCTACCTGCTTGAACTTGCTCCAGCATCGCTCGATCATCCCCTAACTGAGAATTCGGGAACAACTTAATCGTCAAACGTCCATCACTTTCTTTGTCAACATACTCTGCTAATTTTTCAGCAGCTTTGTACTCATTTTGCTGATTGCCTGCTACCATTCCAAACTTCAATTCATAAGATTCCTTGGCATCCCCTTTACTTGTGCTACCCGAATCCCCTTCATCCGAACAAGCAGCGAGTCCTAACAGCAGTACGAGTGATGCCCCAAATTTTGCAAGTCCCTTTTTCATCTTCTCTTCCCCTCACCTTTACATGTATTGTTTGTTACGTGAAACAACTAGTCTGTCTTACGAATGAAACAAGTAGCTCGCCTCGTCATCTCCCTCCATTGAAAACGTTTTCAAATTTCATTAATCTGATTCTACTAAACTGATAGTTTACTGTCAATATTATTTTAATTTATGACGTTTAACTTTCAAAAAGAACGGTGCCAGTCCCCAAAACAATTCCGAATTGTTTTGGGGACTGGCACCTTTTTGATCTGTAACCTGCTGTTCATTCTCCGTTCATGTTGGAGGATTACTATAAAGACAACAAAAGATTACGGAGGCGATGTTCATGAAGTTAGCTTGGAAGGAAATGAAAAAAAGTAAATCAAAATTCCTTATTCTCGGCTCAATTATTTTCTTAGTAAGTTTTTTAACATTCATCATCTCAGGACTTGCGAACGGGCTATCGCAAGACAACGCAGCGCTCATTAAAGACCTACCGAGCGGCCACTTTTACTTAGATGAAGCTGCCGATGGTACGTATAATTTATCTAAAATTGATGAAGACGTGCAGGCAAACGTACTTAAAGAACATCCAGAGGCGACTGCATTTTCCATTCAAATGGGATTTGTCAACGATGCGGAAGATAAACAACATAGTGTTGCTTTCGTTACATCGACTGATTCGGATTTGTTTGAGGGCGTGAAAGACGGAGAAATTGTCCTCGATCGCTCACTTGAAAAAGAAGGTATTCATGTTGGAGATGTATTGACGAATAATCAATTTAACGGCTCATTTACTGTTGCTAGGTTTGTCGATCAAAAGAAATATAGTCATGCCCCTGTCGCTTATATTCATATGACAAACTATCAAGAAATGTATCGTGTCATGGAAATGCAGACGTTGTTTATTCCCGGTCAAGATGCACCAGTAATTAATGGCCTTGATTCATTTACGAATAAAGGGTTCTTGAACACGATTCCAAGCTATAACGCAGAGCAAATGTCATTGAACATGATTATTTGGTTTCTTGTCATCATTAGCGGAATGCTCTTTGCAATTTTCTTCTATATGATGAATGTCCAGAAGATTGGCTTATACGGGATTCTAAAAGCAATCGGCATGAAAACCATCTCACTGTTTCAAATGATCTGGTATCAAATGCTTGCGATTACAGCCGTTGCATTGCTACTTTCCATTGTTTTCAGCCAAGGATTCAATTTGTTAGCGCCGGAAGGAATGCCTTTTGCGTTGACTGTGGACACCATACTCATCTTGTCAGCTGTATTTTTAGTTGTCGGGTTCATAGGCGCGACAATATCAGGCTTGCAAATTAAAAAGATCGAACCACTTCAAGCGATTCAACAAGGAGAGATGTAAAATGTCAGCATTCAAAATTGAAGACGTTACGAAGTCCTTTCCAAACGGTGAAATTGAAGAGAAAGTTTTAAAAGGGGTCAGTTTAGCATTGCAGGAAGGTGAAATTACAGCTCTTGTCGGTCCTTCTGGTTCTGGCAAGTCCACGATTTTGACAATTGCAGCTGGCTTGCAAAAAGCGTCAGGCGGCCAAATTTTGTTTGAAGGCAAAGATTTGACAACGATGAGCCAAGAGGACATCCGTAAAATACGGTCCAGCGAATTCGGTTTCGTCTTTCAAGCATCACACCTCGTGCCTTTCTTGACTGTCGAAGAACAATTGGAACTGATGCTCGACGTATCTGAAATGAAGATGGAGAGAAAACAACAAAAGGAAGAGATTGTTAACATTCTTAAACTCGTTGGCATGGAGCATCGAAAAGACGCCTATCCCCCTTCGTTATCCGGTGGGGAAAAACAACGCGTTGCCATCGCACGTGCCTTCATCCACAAACCGAAAATCTTATTTGCCGATGAACCGACTGCAAGCTTAGATACGAAGCGTAAAAAAGAAGTGATGGAGCTAATCAAGCAACTCACTACATCACTCGGCTTAACAACACTCATGGTCACACACGATGACGAAATGCTCCCATACGCAAACCGCATGATCACAATGCGCGACGGCAAAATCGAATAATAAATGTGGTGCCAGTCCCCAAAACAATTCCGAATTGTTCGGGGGACTGGCACCTTTTTTCTGTTTGCTTATTTAGCGTTTTCGTCAGGTTGATGGATACCGAAAATATTGCCTTCCGTGTCTACATAATAGCCTTGCCACGCCATACCAGGCAATGCCCCTTTCGGTTTCGCCACTTTCCCGCCATTTTGGAGAATTTTTTCTTCTGTCTCATCATAGTGATCGATTCCTATTGTACAGGCGTAAGCATGGAATCCATTACTCAAATCTGGCTCCCCGCTTAATCGAAGCATCAATGCCCCATTTATGCCCGGTTCACTATCGTCGCCTGTGACAACACCGAAATACGGCATTCCTGCGTAATCGCTCCAGTCTTGAAATTCCCACCCAAAGACTTCTCCATAAAAAGCTTTTGCACGCTCCATGTCCGAAACATGGATTTCAAAATGAATGACTCTACCTATTTTCTACGCCTCCCTTGTTTTTTAGGTGCCAGTCCCCAACACAATTCTGAATTGTGCCGGGGACTGGCACTCAATTATTTCTGAACTCGATTCTTTTGAGTTCATCTTCCAGTTGCAGTGTGTGCAGTATTTCACGGATGAGTTGTAAGATTTTATCGTCATAATCTGGTGCGAGGATATACCAATAAGAAGCATCACGGACGAAAGCTAGTTTTTCTGTCACATTGGCACCTTCAAGAAAAGCCCGCATGCTTGCAAGTTCCTGCTCATCTTGACTCCGGTTCGGATTGAACGTGTAGCGCTTTTCTGCTACTTCATCCTGATAAGCAACAACGCCTAACCCATCTATAGTTGGCAATGCAATTGCTTGTTGCCGCTCGTCCATTGCTTGTCTAATGCATGACGCAACGTCGACAGCTTCCTTTTGAAACGTCTCTCTTAACCGACTTCTTATCGGTTCCCGTACTCGATCAAATTCATCAGTAAGAAACTCTTCCATCTCGTTTGTGATTTTTTCTTCATCTGTACCTGGCCAAAAACGTTCAAGTAGTTCTACATGCGGAACAGAAGTCGCCATTTGTAAAAATTCATCCAGCGAACGCGCCATTAATCGAATGGGTGAATCATCAGTAGGCGTGACGCATACGATTGGTGCTTCTGCTAAATTGGAAATCCTTCCAAAGTCAGTTAGAAAGCCAAAATGTATGCCATCCCCACCTGTATTGGCAAATGGAATAACGTCAATCGGTGTAATTGCATACGCATATTGCGTCTCGATTGGGATCAAACCAATTAAATCTAATGTCATATTCTTCTTTCGCAATTCTTTTTCCAAACGCACTAGTTTTACTACATCTTCAGGAATTTTTAGAGCACCATATTCATCCGCAAGCATCTTCCATATCCCCCTCTTCCCGTCTACAATACAATTCTCCAACCGTTCTTCAAAATCCTTCTATGCTTTGATAAAACAAATTAGTATATCTGGATTGCTAGTAAAGACTTTTGTATACTAAAAAAAGAAATGATTTAATTATCAAATAAAAAGGAGTGACATCCATGGAACTTGGTGCATTTTCAATTAGTTTAACTGTAAAAGACCTCAACAGATCAATCGTTTTTTACGAAAAATTAGGATTTCAAGCTATGGGCGGAGACGCTACAGGTGGTTGGATTATCTTAAAGAACGGCAGTTGCATCATTGGTTTGTTTCAAGGAATGTTTGAAAAGAATATGCTCACCTTCAATCCAGGTTGGAATGAAAATGCAGAAAATCTTGATACGTTTACAGACATAAGAGCATTACAAAATGATCTTAAATCTAAAGGCATTACCTTCATCGCAGAAGCCGACGAATCCACTTCCGGCCCTGCACACTTCATGATTGAAGACCCAGACGGAAACCCCATACTCGTCGACCAACATCGATAAAACGGGTACCAGTCCCCGACACAATTCAGAATTGTGTCGGGGACTGGCACCGTTGTAGTTTTAAAATATATTATATATAATGGAGAAAAAGAGATGGGAGTATTTGTATGACGACTTATCTTTCGTTGACGGATCATGTATACAATTACATTGTGGAGCAAATAAACAGTGGTACGCTGCAGTCTAACAAGAAAATTAATGAGAACGTCGTGAGTGAGGCTCTGAATGTCAGTAGGACACCTGTGAGAGAAGCACTCATACAACTTGCCTCGGAAGGTTTGCTAGAGAATGTTCCGAGAAAAGGTTTTTTTATTAAAAGTCTTTCGAAAGAAGAAGCAATGGAAACGTATTTTATTATTGGTGCATTAGATGGATTGGCTGCTTCCCTTTCAACCCCATTGCTAAAGGAGAAGCACCTGAAAGAGATGGAATTTTATATTGAAAGCATTGATTTAGCAATTAACACAGGCAACTTTGCAATGTATCACAAAATGCAGGAGGCCTTTCATCATGTGTATTTATCTCTCTGTCCCAATCAGAGTCTCGTAAATCTATTACTGAAATTAGAAAAGAAATTCTTGAAAAACTTTGAGTGGATGGAAGACCATGAGTGGACTGCAATTAAACTAACTGAAACGAACAATGAACATCGCCACATGTTAGAATTGTTTCGCACGGGTAAGACATCAGAGTTGGAAGTGTTTATGAAAGAAGTACATTGGAATCCTGAAAAAGCGGCACTTTTACCTTTATAAAATAGGCAATCACCAAAAAATTCTGTTCTGAACAGAATTTTTTTATTGAAATCAATCAAATATAATGTACAATATACAATATATTTAAAAGTAAGTATTATTATGCGATACAAAATGATTTGGATTGTATGGAGGTTCTCTATCTTGAATTGTCAAAATTATGAATTAGCACAACGTTTACGTCACGACTTGCATCAGCACCCTGAACTTTCTAACGAAGAAGTATGGACCAAACAGTATTTAATAGACTTTTTGAAAACGCATACATCAAACCTTGAGATCGTCGACAGAGGAAATTGGTTTTACACGATTTACCGTGCAGGTGAAAACAAGCCGAATATCGCATTTCGCGCGGATTTTGATGCGCTTCCAATGGACGAAGTGATTGATCTCCCTTGGGCTTCTAAATTCCCGGGAAAAGCGCATAAATGTGGACATGATGGACACTCTGCAACTTTGGCAGCGTTTGCACTTGAAGTCGACCAAAACGGAGCAGACAAAAATATCTTTTGCCTCTTCCAACCTGCAGAAGAAACAGGAGATGGCGCAATCCAGTGTGTAGATTTCATTCATGAACATAGCATCGATGAAATTTTTGCTTATCATAATATGAGTGGGCTTCCTTACAAATCAGTTGCTATTATTGACGGCACAGCATTGTGTGCATCTAAAGGAATGACAATCCATATGGAAGGTTCTCCAGCACATGCCAGCCAACCTGAACATGGAGTAAATCCTTCTCTTGCTATTGCCAATATTGTTCGAGAAATCCCTTCGTTCATTTCACCGGCAAACAATGAAGGCCTTGTGCTCTGTACAGTTGTTCAAATTGACGTTGGTGAACCTGCTTTTGGACTCTCCGCTTCTAAAGGTGCACTTCGCATGACGATTCGTGCGCTTTACGAGAAGGAATTAGACCGACTACAAGACAACTTGGAAAACTTTGCAAAAACACAAGCAGAAGAATTTGGTCTTACTGTACGGTTCGACTATAACGATGAATTCCCAGAAACAGTTAACCATAAAGAAAGTGCAGACAAAATTCGCACCGTGGCGACTAACAAAGGGATGGATGTTGTGGAACTACAAGAAGCTTTCCGCGGATCGGAAGACTTTGGCCACTTTACGAAATTAACAAAAGGTGCCTATTGCTTCATCGGAAACGGAGAAGAGTACCCGAATGTCCATACAAGCGAGTATGATTTCCGTGATGAACTAATTGAATCAGGTGTTGAACTTTTTAAAGGATTAGCAGAAATGTAAGGGATCAACCAATACGAAAAGGGTTTAGGGGGAATTTTGAATGAAGCAAGAGAAAAAACGTAAAGGATTTAACTTTCCACACGTGTATATTATGTTTCTAATCGTTATGCTTCTTGTTGTCGCTTTATCTTGGATTGTACCGAGCGGACAATATGAGCGTGTAGAAGATCCTGTGACAGGAGCAGTAAAATTGAACACGGACGTGTTTAATTACGTCGAGAAATCAGATCCTATTGGATTTATGGACTTCTTTACTGCGCTCCATAACGGTGTCGTCCAATCCGCTGATATTATCGTCATGCTGTTGTTTGCAAGTGGTGCACTTTACATTCTAGAGAAGTCGGGTGCCATTGCAGCGGGTATTCATAAATTATTGCGAGTAGCTGAAGGTAAAGAGAAACTAATTATTTTTGTCTTACTAACAGTGTTTGCAATTATGGGTACGATTGGATTTGGTGAAGGTGGAATTCCTTTCATCCCCCTCGCTATGGCGGTTGTCATGGGAATGGGCTATGACCGAATTACCGCCTTTGCTACGTCAACAGTCGGTTTAGCGATCGGTTTCACTGCTGGAGCCGTTAACTTTTACACGACGGGCGTCAGCCAATCTATCGTTGGTTTGCCGATTTACTCGGGATTAATTTTCAGAATCATCGCATTGGTCATTTTTATCGCCATATCGGTTGTCTACATTCTTCGCTATGCGAATAAAACAAAAGCCGATCCAACAAAGAGTATTGTTGCAGAAGAATATAGCGAGCAATTGGAGCAAGCAAAATCTGCGGAGTACGAAGAGGAAGCTTTTACCCTCCCTCGCAAAATTGCATTGTTAGGACTAGTAGGCGTCTTAGTCGGTAGTGCCTTCGGTGCGATCCAACTTGGATGGGGCATGCCTCAATTATCTGCTGTCTATGCAATTTACGCCGTATTCTTAGTCATCATTTTGCGTATTAATCCGAGTGAAGCTGCGACGACTTTCGGGACAGGCGCTGCTAGACTTCTCCCTACTGCACTTGCAATTGGTTTTGCACGTTCGGTCATGATATTAATGACACAAGCGCAAATCATTGATACGGCTGTCCATGCATTATCAGGATTATTGAGCAATACAGGCTCTGTCATTACGTTACTCGTGTTATTCCTAGTCGTCATCTTCTTTAATTTCTTTGTCGTCTCAGGAAGCGGAAAAGCCGTCATTCTTATGCCGATTATGGGGCCATTAGGAAAGATTTTAGGTATCAATCAACAAGTAATGGTTGTCGTTTATCAGTTTGGGGACGGCTTTACAAACTACTTATGGCCGACATCTGGTGGATTAATGGCTGCTCTAGGAATGTCCAACGTAAGTTATTCAGCATGGGTTAAGTTTTCAATGAAGTTATTCCTGTTACTACATTTCGCTGCATTTTTATTAATTGTCATTGCAAATTATCTTGGATTAGGACCACACTAATCGGTGCGATTATTCATTGTAATGCCGTAATTTGAGAAAGGCGGACGTGCTAGAATGTGAGCACGACGCCTCTCACTATTTCTACTAGATCCTCAATTATTTTACGAATAAAGGAGAGAACGATAGATGACTACTATTCTTGAAGAAGCAAAGCGCTATGAAGAGCAGATTATTAATGACCGCCGTTATTTGCATCAACATCCCGAGTTAGGTTTCGACCTTCCAAATACGCAAAAGTTCATTCAACAACGTCTTGATGAAATGGGGATTGCACACAAAACGTGCGGTGTTGTTCCTCCTGAAGTGCGTGAAAAATATGCCCGTGCTGGATTTGCGGAACAAGCAAATTGTACAGGTGTAATCGCAACAATCGGTCAAGGCACTCCTTGCATTCTACTTCGTGCCGATATGGATGCATTACCGATTGAAGAAGAAGTAGAAACGACGTTTAAGTCGACAAAACCTGGTCTCATGCATGCATGCGGACATGATTCGCATGTCGCCATGTTGTTAGGCGCTGCTCAAATTTTGAAGAATCGTGAAAATGAATTACAAGGAACTGTAAAATTATTTTTCCAACCCGGTGAAGAATGGGGATACGGTTCAAAACTAATGATTGACGATGGCGCTCTTGAAAACCCAAAAGTGGATGCTGCGTTCGGGATACACATTATGCCTGACCAGGAAGCGGGCACGTTATCCGTGACAAAGGGTACACTGACACAAGCGATGGACACGTACATTGTGGATATTAAAGGTTCTGGCGGTCATAGTTCGCAACCCCATAAGACAATTGACGCCAATATGATCATGAATCAGCTATACACGAGTTTAAATCTTTTATTCACACGTGAAGTTCCTCCGAATCATAATGTGACGTTTTCAATCGGTTCAATGAACAGTGGGACAGTGACGAATGTCATTCCCGATAAAGCTGTATTGAGTGGAAATATGCGGAGTTATGATCAAACAACACGTGATCATCTGTGTAGTCGCATTCCTGAAATGATAGACCACACGGTGAAAGCTTGGCGTGGTGAGTATAGCACAACAGAATTCCACACTCCGACAACGTACAACGATCCCGGGTTCATTGATGAGATTAGCGCGGCTTTACAAGATGTGGTGGGTCTAGATAATCTGATAGACAACGGGCCAATGAGCGGATCAGAAGATTTTTCGTATATTTCTCAGCTTGTCCCTTCTGCATTTGTCGTTTTAGGCACTGGAAAAGAAGGCGATGCGCCTGTCCACAATCCACGCATGAAGCAAGACGAAAGCATCTTTAAATACGGGGCTGCTTTACATGCAAGTGTTGCAATTGAATGGTTGAAAGGGCATCACAAGGCATAATGACAGCATAGGTGACGTTGATTAGATAAATTTGTTTACTATTTTGTACTGTGCCGTTTTGAGACTGCTTGGAATCAAGGTTTGTTACCTTGGTTTTATGCAGTTTTTTTGTTTTTGAATGTGAAGGGGTTATATATATTGTGAAGTGAAGTGAAGTGATGCGCAGCGAGCGTTGTGATGCGAGCGCGTTATGTTGCGATACGACCGGGTTACGTTGTGATGCGACGAGGTTACGTTGTGATGCGCAGCGAGCGTTGTGTTGCGAGCGCGTTATGTTGTGATACGAACGGGTTACGTTGCGATGTGACGAGGTTACGTTGTGATGCGCAGCGAGCGTTGTGTTGCGAGCGCGTTATGTTGTGATACGAACGGGTTACGTTGTGATGCGACGAGGTTACGTTGCGATGCGCAGCGAGCGTTGTGTTGCGAGCGCGTTATGTTGCGATACGAACGGGTTACGTTGTGATGCGACGAGGTTACGTTGCGATGCGCAGCGAGCGTTGTGTTGCGAGCGCGTTATGTTGCGATACGAACGGGTTACGTTGCGATGCGACGAGGTTACGTTGCGATGCGCAGCGAGCGTTGTGTTGCGAACGCGTTATGTTGTGATACGACCGGGTTACGTTGCGATGCGACGAGTTAACGTTGCGATGCGCAGCGAGCGTTGTGATGCGAACGCGTTATGTTGTGATACGACCGGGTTACGTTGCGATGCGACGAGTTAACGTTGCGATGCGACGAGTTAACGTTGCGATGCGCAGCGAGCGTTGTGTTGCGAGCGCGTTATGTTGTGATGCGAACGGGTTACGTGTGATGCGACCGAGTTACGTTGTGTTGCGAAACAAAACACTTTTCAATGAGACTCCCCTTCTCCCAGCCTCCTCAAGCAACAAGATTGATTTCCACACCAAACAATAGTAGTTTAAGAAACAAGGTTACTAATAGTAAGCTTGTTTCTTTTTCATATACAAAGGAGTGAACACGTTTGATGGCAACGACAAAACGATTTAATGGCATCCCTCTTTCTGTTCTTGACCTGGCACCCATTAATGAAGGCGGTAATCCGACACAAACGTTTAAAAATAGTGTCCAACTTGCACAGTATGTAGAAAAGTTAGGTTTTAACCGTTATTGGTTAGCCGAACACCATAACATGCCTGGCGTGGCAAGTTCGGCTACTTCGGTTCTGATTGGGCATATCGCGGGCGCAACAAAACATATACGTGTAGGTGCAGGTGGTATCATGTTACCGAATCATGCGCCGCTCGTGATTGCTGAGCAATTCGGCACACTTGAGGCACTGCATCCAGGTCGAATTGACCTTGGGTTAGGTCGTGCACCAGGAAGTGATCAAGCGACAGCTTACGCATTACGCCGAACTCTTCAAAGTACAGGTGAAGACTTTCCGCAACAAGTAGCTGAGCTCAGATCTTATTTTCATCCAGAACCAGGTGCGCGAGTTCGTGCATTTCCAGGTGAAGGGCAAGATATTCCAATTTGGCTGTTAGGTTCAAGTGGCTTCAGCGCACAACTTGCAGCACAACTCGGTTTGCCATTTTCATTTGCAAGCCATTTTGCGCCTGCCTATGCGATGCAAGCATTGCAACTGTATCACCAAAACTTTAGACCATCAAAAGACTTGCAACAACCCTATGCAATGATGGGAGTAAGCATCGTTGCAGCAGATACGGATGAACGCGCGCATTGGTTAGCCACTTCACTTCAGCAACAATTTATTAGTTTAGGAAAAGGCATGCCAACACAATTCAAGCCACCCATTGATAATCCGACTGCTGTATGGACGCCTCACGAACAAGCATCAGCGGCTAAGATGATTGAGTCCCCTGCAACGATTATCGGAAGTCCTGATACTGTAAAGAAAAAGTTGGAAGCCTTTTTAAATCAGACCAAAGCGAATGAATTCATTCTAAGTTCGCCAGTCTATTATCAAGAAGATCGACTTCGTTCGTTTGAAATCATTGCTGAAATGATGAATTAATTGAATACCTAACACCTTTGATGAATGTCAAAGGTGTTGTACTTTGAATTAAACGGTTATAGTATGTGACTCAAAAGTTTTAAGTATTAAAATAAATAATTCCTTATATCAAGGAGGTGAAGATTTGAAAAGAATGCTCCATTCCTACCTTCGTATTTCATTAATTACAAAAATTAGTACAGCGTTAATTTTAGGGATTCTCGTTGGTATCCTTTTCGGAGAACAAGCAAGTGTCCTTGCGCCACTTGGTGATTTACTACTACGGTTGCTCACTTTTATTATGATCCCGCTCATTTTGTTAACACTCATCGTCGGAGTCAATCAAACAAACGTCACAAACCTTGGTCGTATGGGCAGCAAGGTCTTCATTTACTACACAGTAAGCTCGGCATTGGCAATCGTCGTCGGACTGGTTGTTGGAAGTATTTTTAAACCCGGCTCCGGTATGCAGCTCACTGAAAATGCAGTGTTTGACACACCTGAACACCCTGGGATTATCAGCGTTTTTCTTAACATCGTCCCTTCCAATCTTGTACAAGCTTTCACCGAAATGAACTTATTGGGAATTATTTTTATCGCTTTAACGTTCGGTATTGCCATTTCTGTCATGCGTTCATCAGAAGAACTTCGGGATGCTGGCGAATCGCTATTAGGTACGATTTCAGCATTAAATGAGGCCACATTAGTAATTTTGAAAGCCATTCTGCAATATATTCCGATTGGGATTTTCGCGATTATTGCTCAAACTGTCGGTAATCAAGGACTGAATACCCTTTTCTCACTTGGGGGTATGATTGGCGTGTTTTATATTGCATTGTTTGTTCACATCATTCTCTATGTCATTGTTCTCATTCTCTTCCGTGTAAAACCACTTCACTTTTTTAAGTTTGTACGTACGCCCATATTGACGGCATTTGTTACACAAAGTAGTACAGGTACGCTGCCGCTTACATTGGATGCAGCAAAAAACATGGGTATTCGGAAAAGTTTGTACGGTTTCAGCTTGCCTCTCGGTGCAACGATTAATATGGATGGCGCTGCGATACGCATTGCGGTTTCTGCCATTTTCGCAGCAAATATCGTTGGTAAGCCGTTAGATTTAACGGATATGATCCTAATTGTCTTGATTGGTACGCTTTCTTCTATTGGTACAGCAGGTGTGCCTGGAGCAGGAATTGTTATGATTTCAACGGTTTTTATTCAGCTTGGTTTACCAATGGAAGCGGTCGCTCTGCTGACAGCTATTGACGCGCTGATTGGTATGGGTGCAACCGCATTAAATGTAACAGGTGATTTAGTTGGAACGGTATTGGTCGACAAGCAGGAGAAGAGGCGGCGCTGAGTTATGCGGCGTTTTGCTTGGTTATGCCCCGTTTGAACGAAGTTTGCGGCGTTTGGACGAAGTTTGCTGCGTTCGGCTCGGTTATGCGGAGTTTGAACGAAGTTTGCGTACTTAAGAGTATCATGAGCAGTTACAGAGAAATTTCCCTGCTTTAATTACTTGTGAGCGCGGGATTTTTTTGTTGGTGGAGTTGGTGTCGCGCTAAATGCATTTGACAAACTAAGGATTTTATTTAACGAGACTGGCTATGCGGCGTTTATGCCGCGTTTGGCCCGGTTATGCCTCGTTTGGATAAAGTTTGCCGCTTTTCGCTTGGTTATGCGGTGGTTGGATGAATAGCCTCTTGTTATTTTTCTTTATTCATGTTAAATTGGTCAATAGAAAATTTTAATAGCATTTGCATGTATAACCTCGATAAGATGGTTCGAGGGTCTCTACCAGGAACCGATATCTCCTGATTACAAAATTTATTTTTTGTAATCAGGGGATTTTTTATTGCCAAAATATAGGTTTATATGTGTAGTTGGAGGAGATATTTTTGGATATTCGCGTATTCTTGCTGGCGATTGCTGCGATTACGGTTGGCTTAGTCGAGTTGGTTGTAGGCGGTATTTTACCAGTGATTGCAGATGATTTACATGTTTCCATTGCGACAGCAGGTCAACTGATTACGATTTTTGCGCTCGTTTATGCAGTAGCGGGTCCCGTATTACTGTCGCTTACTGCCAAAATGGAACGAAAAAAACTTTATTTGATTGCCTTGTCAGTGTTCTTTATCGGCAATGTCTTTACCTATTTCAGCCCTACTTTCACATTGATGATGGTGGCTCGGGTACTTACAGCTGCGAGTGCGGCTCTTGTAATTGTTTTATCCTTAACAATTACCGCGCGCATTTCACTGCCTGAAAAACGGGCGAAAGCGTTAGGATATATTTATATGGGGATCAGTTCGTCTTTAGTTCTTGGTGTACCTATTGGGATTGTATTAACCAATGCTTTTGGTTGGCGTTCTGTCTTTTTAGGCATCGCTATCCTGTCACTCGGATCGATTGCTTTAATCAGCAAGTTTCTTGACGAAATTCCTACTGGGCATGTCCAACCGCTTTCTGAGCAAGTGAAAGCTCTTGGCAATAAAAAGATCATCTTTGCACATTTGGCAACGATGTTCATGCTTGCGGGGCATTATACAGTATATGCCTATTTTACGCCTTTTTTAGAAGAAACAATGCAACTTAGTCCGTACTGGATTAGTATTTTCTACTTTATCTTTGGGTTAGCCGCAGTGAGTGGCGGAGCATTCGGTGGCAGTTTAGCTTCTCGAATTGGATCAACGAAGAGTATCTTGTTCATCCTTGGAGCATTTGCACTTAGCCTGTTCATTCTACCTTACATGACGTTCTCAACTCCTGTCTTTCTCATCATCATGGTCATTTGGGGCGCGTTAAGTTGGAGTTTAGCTCCACCACAACAAGATTACATTATCCAAAGTGATCCTGCTTCATCCGATATCCATCAAAGCTTTAACAATTCAGCGCTTCAAGTCGGTATTGCACTCGGTTCGGGTGTTGGCGGTGTCGTATATAATCAGACAGGCAGTGTGACCGTTATGCCTTCTGTCGGTGGAGTTATTGTGCTCATCGCGTTCATTTGTGCTGCGATTTCGTTGTCCATTGCAGTGGAAAAAACACGCAGCAGAAAAGCCCAAAAGCAAACGGTTTATGAATAAAATAAAAACAACGGCTGTCTTAAGGTGTAGTTCCTTCAGACAGTCGTTGTTTTTTATCGCCTATTATTTTTCCTAAACCACTTGTCCCACAACTCATGAAACGTCATGTTGTGCGTTACAATTACAAACCAAAGAAACATCAGAATACAGAGTGTTAGAATTCTTGGCTTTCCTTCTACAAAGACCTGCATCGGAACGATATATACAATCCCTACTATCCCAAAGGAAAGGGCAAGCAACTCGATATACAATTTCATTTTCAAGAAATTCATCATCCATTGCCCCCCGAAAATAGAATAGGCAGCCTCATCGTTTATTCTCAAAAAGCTTTATGTAGTTCCCTATTAGAACAATTCCTCTTATAGTATACTGAAAAATTAATCAAAACTCTACTATCTAATTGGATTTTTCCCTTTTATTCGCTTTAATGTCGCTACAATTAGGAAACTGACGATGACTAATAAGAGCCATGAGCTCACTTTGCCGACATGGACTAAACGCCATACCTCTGCTTGATTTGGGTATTTCCATGCTCCAAAGAACGTTGCAATATTTTCTGCAATCCAGATAAAAAACCCGATGAGTACAAAGGAGATGGAGAGAGGCATGCGGTAACGAATCCCTCCTACTTCATAGCTCACCCAACTTCGCCAAAAGACCATTAACACGAAACTTGCTAACCACCATCTAACATCCCACCAATAGTGATGAGTGAAAAAATTCAAGTAAATTGCGAGAGCAAGAGGCGCAACGAAATAGAACTTCGGCCAATTAATAAGATCTACTTTCATCCTCCGCCATGCTTGACAGAGATAACTGGCTACACTTGCATACATGAAACCGCTGTATAGCGGGACACCTAATAGTTTAGAGTAGCCTTCTTCTGGATATGCCCACGACCCCATATGGACTTTGAAAATTTCTAAACAGAGTCCGATGACATGAAAAAGTGTGATAACTTTTAACTCATCTCTCGTTTCGAGTCCCGCACGCACCATCCACCATTGCATGAGAAGAAATAGGATGAGCAGCCCATCGTAACGAGGCAGTAACGGAAGTGGTAGAAACTTTGTAATTGCTAAAGAAGCGAATATAACAACCGGAAATAGACAGGATTGCGCTTGAATCCAACCAAAGCGGACAAGTTGTTCCCACCAATGTTTGATAGTCAGTTTAGGAGGTTGTTCACTTAATTTCCCGTAATTCGTTAAGATTTTCATTACAATCACCGTTCTTTCCTAATCCTTATCTACTAAAGGGATTACAGTCTTTTAATCCGCAACAATCTATTTTCCGTTACTCCTCATCCGCTTGGTACACCAAAATATCTCCAGGCTGGCAGTCCAAAGCTTTGCATATCCCTTCCAACGTAGAAAATCGGATTGCCTTTGCCTTGCCATTTTTTAAAATTGAAAGGTTTGCCATTGTAATGCCGACTTTCTCTGATAGTTCGGTTACACTCATTTTACGTTTAGCTAGCATTACATCTATTGAAATCATAATTGCCAATGTAGTCACCTCAAACCGTCAAATCATTTTCGGATTACATTTCAATCGCACTCGTTACTAGTTTCTCTAACACTGCTGCAAAAACTGCAATGACAAGTGCGCCAAATAATATAAGTAAGCCAATTAAAATAATGCCTGGCGCGTCGTCCAATTCTCCCATTACGTAAAAGAGAGGCATGCCAAGTACATAGAAACCGCTAATTGACAATGCACAGTGTTTAATGTTGCGCAAAGCTTTAGCAGATTTGTCGGAAAACGCTTCATTGTTATCAATGAAGTTGAGCAACTTAAACGTTTGATACAGCGCGAGGAAAAATGGAATGGCAGCAGCATACATGACAATAAGCACGAGTAATTTCATAACTGGCATAGATGGAACTAACTCTGCCGCAAAACTACCGATTTTTGGGACAACTAATATACATAAAGCAAGCACTGGGAGTCCCATTAAAATTACGATTAATTTAAGAAAGAGCGTTTCACGTTTCATTTAAGCACCTCATCTAGTTAATGTCACTTGAATTTACCATAAGTTTTATCGAATAACAATAAATAATTATCGATAAATGACATTACAATTTTGTAAGTGAAGAATGTTGGCAACCAACTTGCGCAAGAGGATGTTTCGCATTGTAAGAAATCAGGACGCTCGAATGACAGCTGAGTCCGAAAAGAAATGCAAAGCAAGCTTACGTCCAGACTGCTATAATAAAAGAAAAATGAGGTGCATTTTTCATGACGAACGAACATTGTCCGATATGTGGTCAAGGAAATAATTGTTGTTACGGTAGAGAGAAGTCGTTGGGAGAGTGCTGGTGCACCGAAGAGACTTTTCCACATGCGATTTTTGAAGCAATTGAAGAGGAGGATTTATACAAAAAGTGTATTTGCAAAGGGTGTCTTGATCAGTTCAAAGAAAAATTATGAATGCCAGCATAATTCCAAAGAAAAATACACCAGCCCTTTGGTTGGCCGGTGCATGTTAGGAGGCATTTTGTTTTAATTCTTCGTAAATCTTACGGGCTTCTTCTTCAGCCATTTTCTTATTAATGCCTGAAACGGTAATAAGCTTATTATCCATAATAAAGTTCCATAGTTTCGTCATATCCATCACCTACTTTCTGTTTCACACTACCTTCTATCTATTCCCTATCCTCTAGAAAGTAAACATATGATCTCCTACTGAAAAACGCTATGGACAGGCATCTCTGCCTATCCATAGCGTTTAGTTGTAACCTTCATGCTGCTTAGTCTGGCTGCTCTTTATCAAACCAAAGCAACTCTTTGTCATCCTCATCGCCATTATAATTAATAAGGATCTCTTCTCCTGCAGCAATGTCTTTATAGGCAAAAAAGTCAAAAGTGTGTTTCTCAAAACTGATTGAATATGTTGCGTTGGGCTCATAGGAATGATTGAACAACATGCCATAACCAAGCAAAAGTGCGGAATGATTCACACCATACTCAAAGGCATAATCAGCCAACAATGTTTTTTCAATATGTTCATGCTCAGCATTTGGATACGCTAGCACCGGTGCTTCGTGTAACAACGTACCTTTTTTAATGTCGCATGTTGCAAATACGCCTCTATTGAATTCCCCATCACTTACCGAGGATGATTTTATCTCGATCATGCTGTCACCTGCTCACTTGTAGAATTTACTTTCTAACTATAACATCTATACGTAAATTTAGCGCAATATTTTACTTTTTGATGAATTCCGTTCATTATACTAGTGCTTTTCCACGCGGGCGACGGCTCTGTTTTGCGCTTTACAAATATAGCTTTGAGCATGAGGACATAGTGTGTAGACAACCTCTGCTTTTGCCGAAAGTAGTCCTGCTTTAGACGGAACCTCTGTTTAAGGAGTGGAAGGTCATCCTTTTAGCGTGATCGGAAAGATTCGCAGTAGCAATGATTCTACAGCAACTTTTTAATTCATAAACTCAAGATAGGGTTTTATACGTACTAGCGATCAGTCTCTTTATATAATCATAGTCTTGTCCTAATGATAAAAGACTAATAATTATGAAAAGGTTGCCGATGGCGAATCGTTTGGATATGATATTTTTAAAGGGAGGGAGTCACGTGACGAATTTAAAAGAAGAAGCCGTTGCAAAAGAAAAAGACGCTGATTTGAAAATAAAAGTTGAAAAAAGAGAAGGCGAGCCAACTGTAGCGTTTAAGGGCGCATCCATTGCTGCATTGTTAATTGGGGTACTGGCTTACTTCATCGGCTTGTTTAACGCAACGATGGAGCTGAATGAAAAAGGCTATTACTTTGTTGTATTGATTTTTGGTCTTTATGCGTCAGTCTCTTTACAAAAGGCAGTTCGAGATAAAGAGGAAGGTGTCCCTGTGACCAACATCTATTATGGACTCAGCTGGTTCGCACTCCTTATCGCGATTTTGTTAATGGGGATTGGCTTATATAATGCAGGCAGTATCGTCTTAAGTGAAAAAGGTTTTTATGGTATGGCTTTTGTGTTGAGTATTTTTGCTGCAATCACTGTTCAAAAGAATGTACGAGATACACAGAAAGCTAGAAATATGGATTGATTGTTTTAAAATAAAATTTTATAACTGTACACACCGCGTCAACAATCCTGAAAACCAACGTTGACGCATATTTTATTTAGTACTCGTTTATTCAATTTTTTCAGCTTTTCCGATGGGAATAGATGATAAATCAATGTGATTGCAACTTTTTCTTTATTCATATCAAATGTTCTAAATCGTCGCCACCATCATAAGATGAGTGTATACCAACATTCATACTTAAAGGGGACGAGTCTATGTTTGCTATTCATTTTGTTGAAAATAACATCGCTGTTCTGAACCAAGTTTTACGAAGAATACCTGAAGTGAACGAAGCGATAAGGATTAAAGGGCGAAATGGAAAAGTGTTAAGTATTGAACAAGTGTCTGATAGTAAGTATTTTGTACATGTAGAATTTGAAAAAATCGTGGAAAAAAGCAAGGTGCCAGGGAAAGATGATCGTAAGAAAAGAAGATAATGTTTGCATGAGAAAGAGCCGATCAGATAGGCGTTTGATCAGCTCTTTTTCTATATTCTGTTTTAACTAGACGTTTTAGTGACGTGGTTCAAGATAGACTGTTTCTTTAGCATACACTTTTCGTTCAAGCGGCCAATGCGTTGATGGCCATCATTCTTTTGAGAGAATTATTGATAGGTCGTGACGAATGAAGGGCGTGGAAATAGATTGGGACGCTTATCGATCCCTTGCTCAGTCCCCCGTTTCGCATGTGCCTTTGAATAGGCTTTCGATTGCTGCCAGTTCGCAAACGATTCTTCATTTTCCCATAGGGTTAAAATGACATACGTATCTGATTGCAATGGACGAAGGACACGAATCGCAATAAAGCCCGGTTCCTCCTCAATCAAACCCGCTCGGTTGCGGAATCGTTCTTCAAACTGTGCCCTTCCTTCTTCCGTGACAGGGATATTGTTTAACACTGCAAAACAGTTATTTTGCAAAGCTCCTGTACGATCCAATATCTCATAGGTTTCAGTAACAGGAATACTCGCCTCCATTGTTTCTTGTAAAAGCAGCATTTCTTCGTTATTTTGTAAGCAAACGACCTCTTGCGTACGTGAATCCTTCAAAATCGCATGTGCCTCTTGCTTAGATCCAATCCACTTAAATAGCTTCATTCCAAATTCCTCCTCGTACTATTTTGTGGCATCTCTCGTTATTTTGCCGCCATACTTCTTTTCACTCCACCTACTACAGTTCACTTATAAACCAAAAAATAAATAGTAAAGAGAGTAAAATAATGCCTACAATCGCTTTTATTTTTACAATTTTAATCGATTCATCCGAGAAGTCAGGTTCCGTATCGTACTTCCAACGCTCTGCCCAAATCATCATATCTTTTGGATAGTTGAATTGAAGGATCAAAAACAAATAGAGTGGACTTAGTAATATAAATGCTAGAATGACAGTGAACACGTGCCGCCTCCTCACTGATCTTTTCCCTCTATACGTCAATTACGGGGAAAAAGTTTCAGTGATTCTCCTGCATGGATACTGCTGATAGCCAGTCCTGCATCTTTTCTGTGGCATAAAGTTGTTCAAAATCATACCATTGTTGATCAATTCCAACGTTATTTATAGCATCCTTGAAACGTCTAAAAGGTTTTCTTCCGTCTAATGCTGTGAATAACAATTCAGCAATACGTTCAGGTTGTTGCTTCGTAAACACAACCATGACTTCGAACATTTCCGCAGAAGAAGCGGTCGGAATCTCAACTAAAAAGCAAGACTCTTCGTCATCCCAATCAATTGGAGGCTCACCTGTTAGCGACTCTGGTGCGTCCAATAAAATATCTCCAGTGCGAGTATCCAATACGGACATCATTTCCGCCTGCGGCCCTTGCAAATAAATGTCTACTAATTCATCTAGTAATTTCATCTAGTTCAGTCACTCCATAATATTGTTTTTGAGTATCGAAAATACTGTTGCACTTCATCAGTCGAGCCACATACAGCTTTACTTTACAATCGTCACTGGACATTTCATACGCTTTACTGCTTTTTGGTTAAAGTCTCCAAAAACAGAGCCTTTAAAAGCATGTAAACTGTTGCTTCCGATAACAAGCTGATCCACTTCATGTGCGTTGACGTACTTGATGATTGTTGGACCTGTTTGGCCTTTCAACAAGGTAACGGTCGGTTCAACGCCTGCTTCTTGAGCAACTTTCACAATCGGATTTACATTTTTTCGTTGATAAGCCGCTAAATTCTCAGGGCTTTGTGTCAACAGACGCTCGTCTTCGACTTTATTAAAGTCTGTCACAAAAATGATTTCTAACTTTGTATCCGGCAAATGCTTGACGAGCATAAGCGCATGATACGTTGCCCGAATAGCACTTTCAGAACCATCTACCGCTACCGCAATATTCATCCTCAACCACCTCATCACTTGTTTGTTTATGAATAATATCACCGATTTTACCAAACCTCCATAAGATTTCAATGAAAGCGATTGGCAAATCTCCTTTCTTTCTATACCCGTTCTACTCGCATTAACCCCCACTATTATCCTTTGCATAACTGCTTCGCTTTCTGTAAAGTGATACTAGCTTATTGTCCGTGTTTTGGCGGTCATACAATCATTATGCGATCTTTCCCTTACGATCTATTTACTCTGTCGAGGTGATTAATTTATGTTTAAAAAATTCACACGTAAACAAATGGTTTACTATACCCTCCTTGCTTTTTGTTTTATCACCTCAGTACTATTCGTCAATCATAATTATTCTTTATACAATCGTTCCATTGCTGAAATTACCGCAATATCGATTGAAGAAGAGACACCGATGACAGATCGGCATGGCAATGAAGATTTGCTCGTTGTGCAACAGATTGAGGCTATCGTAAAAAACGGCATTGAGAAAGGACAACATGTCCAATTGACCAATGAATATTCTTATTCAGGCGCATTTGACCAAGCGTATCGAGTGGGACACGAGGTATTCATTCAGTTAGAAACAACTACACGAGATGTCCCAACGTTAACAGGAACAATTACTGACTTGAAACGGGACAAGCACGTATTACTCATTGCTTGGATTTTCATTTTTGCCTTACTCCTTATCGGCAGACGGAGTGGATTCTTTGCAATTTGTAGTTTTGTCATCAATGTATTCATTTTATCTTTTGCATTAGATGTTTACATCAAACATTCTTCTATTAACTTATTGCTCATTTGCGGTGTCTGCATACTTTTGTTTACATGTATTTCGTTAGTATTTGTAAGTGGGTTTACAGATAAGACGTATGCAGCGATCGTAGCAACATTACTAAGCACGTTCTTATCACTAGCAATTACGTACGTCGTCATTTCGGTGACATCTGGGAATGGTTTACGATATGAAGAAATGCAATTTCTGACGCGTCCCTATGAACTTGTTTTCATGGGAGGTCTATTCATCGGTTCTTTAGGTGCAATCATGGATATTGCCATTACAATGTCATCGTCCATTTTCGCATTGTATGATAAAAACCCAACAATATCATTGAAAACGTTACGAAGTTCAGGCATGGCAATTGGTCGGGAGATTATGGGAACGATTACAAACATTTTGTTTTTCGCGTATATTAGTGGTGCTCTCCCTATGCTCATCTTATCTTTTAAAAATGCAACACCGTTAGGATTTACCTTTTCCATGAACCTTTCACTAGAAATTGCTCGAGCATTAGCTGGTGGCATCGGCATCGTTCTTACCATACCAATCGGTGTGTATACGACATTATTTTTCATTACACGAAAGAAGGCTCGCTTATGAATGTGCTCATTTTGCTTGCTTTAATTTTATTAGTTTTAATGGTTTGGATTGGCGGCAAACAAGGATTGCGTTCCTTTCTATCATTATTCATGAACTTCGGCGTTTTCTTTTTTACATTAGCCTTAATGCTAAATCCGGACTTTGACCCAATTATCCTAACGTTTATTGCGAGTGCATTAATAGGCTGTATCAGTTTGTTTTTCATTAATGAAGTGAACCGGACAACGGTCATCGCTTTCATCTCAACGATGATTACGATTAGTTTGCTGCTTGTATTCATCGTATTTGTATCTAACACATTAATGATACAAGGTTTTGGGGAGGAAGAAACAGAAGCGATTAGTGGCTACTCACTTTACATTGGTATCGACTTTATGAAAATCGGTGTGTCAGTCATCATCATGAGCACAATCGGCGCGATCATGGATGTCGCAATTTCGATTGCAGCTTCGTTGCAAGAGATGCGCAAACAATATCCTTTGATCAAAAAAACTGAGCTCTATCACTCAGGTATCGATATTGGAAGAGATCTTTTAAGCACAGACACGAATACGTTATTTTTCGCATTTTTTGGTGGTTACTTAGCGTTACTCATCTGGTTCAAGGATTTATCGTATTCCGTTGGTGAAATTGTAAACTCCAAAATCTTTAGTTCAGAGATGATGCTTATCTTTTGCGCTGGGACGGGCATCGCTGTCGTCATCCCGATTACTTCATGGATAAGCGCAAACTATTTGCTGAAAGAAGACGTGGATTGACACATAAAAGGAATCCAATCCTCATTATGCGGGACTGGATTCCTTTTTTATTGCGGGGCGGTTACATGTGCCCATTTTATTTTGAATCGCTTTCACCATCATCTTCAGCGTTTTCATCTGCTTCACTGTCGGTTGCATCTTCGTCCTGTTTTTCGGTTGCATCTTCGTCTGTAGTATCTTCTACTTTATCTTCATCTTGTTGACCTGGCTCTTTCAATATTTCCGGGGATTTATCAACGCCGCCCATTTGGTTTCGATTTTCTTTAACATTACACGCTGCCAAACCTACGAGTAGTAAAAGTGATAAAAATACAGAACTGATTTTCTTCATCGTACCATCCTTCCATTCTTGTTTTGTTGTTAGAATACCCTACTTTTCAAAATTCACGCATGGCTCATTAACGATTAGCGAATTACATAACTTGCATCTACACGCCTTCACACAAATCTTTCTCCATCTGCTACAAATCTTGTCTTATTAATAGAATCTTAACTGGCATACACGTATACTGAAACACATGGCTTGTACATATTAGCAACATCATACAAGCACATTTAGCTATTCACAATTTGAGTGCTTTGATGAGCTTGAAACAAAAAAAGCCACGTTTCGTAACAAACGACACAGTGGCAAGTCGGTAACTAAAAAGGAGATCTCGAATGACATGTGAACTTTGCAATCCTAAGACCGTTGGCTATACCATCTATTTTTCAAATGAACAACGCATGGATTTGTTAGTGAAGTATTTTACAGACTATCCGAAAACTACGTGGCAAAAGCTGAATGAACGGATGTTTTGGGCGCTTGAACCTGTTTTATTTGACTTAATGGATTATGTTCAAACTCACATGGATGCCGAGGCAATTTATGCAGTAAAAGCAGACAAAGAAGATCCGATGCGAGACTTAAACAAATTAAAACCAATCAAGTCATTTCAATCTGAACGTGAGGCCAGTTGGATTGATGCAATCATTCAGAAAAAATCAATTCGTACACATTACCAACCGATCGTCAAGATGCTCGATCATGAAGTTCATATTGTTGGAAATGAGCTGTTGAGTAGAGGGATTGATGACCAAGGTCAATTGATTGCTCCGTTCCACCTTTTTGAAGCCGCGAGAAAACGCAATCGATTGTTTGCACTTGATCGACTATGTAGATTGGAGTCCATTAAAAATGCAGCACCTGTTGCAGACAGACTAATTTTCATCAATTTCATACCAACTTCCATTTATGTGCCTGAACATTGTTTGGCAACGACGTTTGCAGCAATTCAACGAGCAGGCATTCGTCCTGAGCATGTCGTATTTGAAGTTGTGGAGACAGATAAAGTCGATGATATGGCACACTTGCTGTCCATCTTGGATTATTATCGTACGCACGGAGTAAAATATGCACTAGATGATGTAGGAACTGGTTTCAATGATTTAGAGTTGTTAGCTCGCATGCAACCCGATTTCGTCAAACTTGCAAGAGAGTTTGCTGATGGCGTAAGTGTAGATGCCGAGAAGCAAAAAGTCGCTAGAAATGTGATGCGGTTAGCACATAAGGTTGGCGCACTTGCACTTGCTGAAGGAATTGAGCAAGCTAGCGATTTACGCTATTTGCAAGAAATGGGCTATGATCTTTTTCAAGGGTACTTATTCGGAAAACCTGATGCAACACCTATCAAACAGGTTCATGCAATACAGTAAATAGAAGCAACAAAAAAGCGAGGCTGGGACATATCATAAAAAAGCTGCATTATGGCTAATTCGCCGTCATGCAGTTTTTTTATATTTTCCCAATGTTTCTTTTCGAATTCTTGAGTGAAACGGAGCGGAAAAAGGCCGACTCCTGCGGGATTGTAGCGCGAATGTTGAGACCCCGCAGGAAGCGCAGAGGACGAGGAGGCTCAAGCGCGCCCCGCGGAAAGCGTGCCTTTTGGAGCGCAGAGGAACGGTCTATTTAGAGTTTTGTCCCAGCCTCCTTATTCTTTTTCATATGCCTACCAATTAAGAATCATTGATACTTCGCAACAAACAGCGCCATCGACTTCTTTATGGAGTACGAATCGGATTCCACTCGGCGTGTACTTTGTAGTCACTTTCGAAGGAATTCCAACTGACGCAATCATTTCGTCAACTTTACGCTGATCAGATTTTTGTGCAGCCGTCATGAGTTCCTTTGCAAATGTGGTTGACTGAGAAATTTTAGTAACAAGTTGGTTTGCGTGCTTTGTTAACTCCATGGAATACGTTGCCGACTGGTGCAATCGTGTAGGATCGACAGGCGGATAAGGATTTGAATCGTTCGGGATTCCCGTCAAGTTGTTTGCCTCTAAGATTGAACGGGCAACTTGTTGCAGTTGGGGATAAGCGATATGAACGAAATAAGGATGATACCAATAATACAGCTTCCTTTCCTCCTTTTCGCGGTTCTTACAGTATATGTAGCGCAAATTCCATTGTGCTGATTCGTAGAGAATGAAAGGGAGAAGATCCAGTCGTATCGTCTCTCCCTTTCATTACCTATCTAAGTAAGTGTACAAGGACTAAAAGTTTTCCAGCTAGTGAACAATCGTCCGAATAGGATTGGCAAAATCGACTGTCTACACTTGCAATTCCACTTTCTCTAAATCCCAATTTTGCTTTGTATAGGCCATCTCCCAAAACTGTAATTCATAGTGACAGCTTTTTATGAAATGTGCTTTAATTTCTGCACGACGTTTTTGAGATAAATCTTTTGTGAGTTCGTTTAGTCGTTCAATTTGTTCGTTCGTGGATTGTTCAAACCACTCAGAGCTATACATCGCAATCCATTTGTCGTAAATCGGATGATTCGGAGTTGCCTCTTTTAACCGTTCGCCAATCTCATAATAGACCCAATAGCATGGTAATAATGCGGCTAATGTTGCAGCTAAATCCCCTTCCATTGCAGCTCTATAGAGGTGGGAAGTATAGGCATAAGCAGTTGGTGCTGGTTTGAATTTTGCTAAATCCTGTTCTGTCACGCCCAATAAGCTGAAATAACTTTCATGTAGATCGATTTCAGCTCCACATGTCCCTTCTGCATGCTGTGCAAACCGTCTTACGGTGTGCATATCTGTTGCTTGTGCGGCTGCTAATGCATGTACCTTTGCGTAATGCTGTAAATAATAGGAATCTTGAAGGATGTACTCTTTGAAAATATCTTCCGATAATGTGCCTGTAGCAAGCTCCTCAATAAACGGATGATTGAAATTGGCTTCAAAAATTGCGTCACACTCTACTCGTAACTCTTTACACAACGTCATCTTACCCACTCCTCTAGTTTTTGTAGAAAACCAAAAAACCGCTCCCTCAACACATACGTTGAAAAAGCGGCTCGCAAATCGGCGTAGAATAACCATGGAAGACGTGCGGTCCACTTCCCTACGCTGGTATGAGCCAGATCAGGTTCTAAGGGTCCGCATATTCATACACGTCTCAGTCTTTCACAAAGACTCCCCCAGTGGTTAACTCTTTTTAGTTTTCAACTTCACTATAACATAGATAAAGAGTTTGACAAGTCAGGGGAATGGTCTGACTTTTTTCCAACAATCACTGAGTTCCTCTTCCCTTTACATTCACGTTGGTGTGATGAAATCGTCAACTCGAAGCAAATGAAGCATGTACCTGCTCTTGAAGAATGGATTGTGGTAACATACAATTCGTATGTATTCAAATACCGGAGGCTTCTTATGACAAACCAAAACAAAGGTATTCTACTATTATTGGCATCCGCATTCGGCTTTTCTCTTATGACATTGTTCGTCAAGCTGTCAGGTGATGTACCAACTTTACAAAAAACCATTTTCAGAAATGGCGTATCAATGTTCATATCGCTATTCTTCGTCCTACATTTTAAAGAAAGACTAATAGGGAAACGTGAGAACCAACCATTGCTATTATTACGTTCAGTTTTAGGTGCAATTGGCATCATCTTACTCTTTTATGCAATCGATCATCTTGTGTTAGCGGATGCAGATATGTTGAACAAAATGAGCCCATTTTTCACGATCGTTTTTGCAGCAATCTTCTTACAAGAACGCGTGAAACCATTTCAAGTGTATAGCATACTTGTCGCCTTTCTCGGTACGTTGTTTATTATTAAGCCCTCATTCTCGCTTGATATCGTGCCCTATGCAGCGGGCATTCTTTCCGCTATATTCGCCGGAGGAGCGTACACCGTATTACGAGCACTAGGCAATCGAGAGCAGTTTTACACGGTCGTATTTTACTTCTCAGGTTTCACGACAATCATCTTGTTGCCTTTCGTAATTTATCATTATGAGCCCATGACCTGGCAGCAGACTGCATACCTATTACTCGCTGGACTAGCCGCTACAATCGGCCAATTTGGCATTACATTAGCTTACAAATTTGCCCCAGCAAAAGAAATTTCCGTATTCAACTATTTTACTGTCGTTTTCACCGCTTTATTTGGTTTTGCTTTTCTCGGACAACTACCGGATGTCTATAGCATCATCGGATATATCATCATTTTCGGTGCGTCTTTCTATATGTTTCTAAGAGGTAAAGAAGGTGACGCTGCGAAAGAAAAACTAGTGACGCCTAAAGATTAAATGAGGTGTAAACAAAAGCAAAAGGAATCGAGCAACTGTTATCGCTTGATTCCTTTTCTAATTACAATTAAAACATGCCCTGTTCATTCGGTGAATTACTTACAACGGATTGGCCGACATCCCACATTTCGATAATCCTTCCTTCTTGAAATCGGAAAATATGTACTACAGCTGCACCAAGATCTTCGGTATTCTGTTGTATATGTGAATGAATCACGACTCGATCCTCTTCTTCAATTACTTGGACAACCGTCCATTGTTTGTTTGGACTTAACTCAGCATTGTCCATCATTGCTTTCATTAATGACTGCGCGCCGGCCTCAAAATAGGCATTATGATGAATAAACTCGGTGTGAATTGCATCGTCAAATGCTTCTTTAATCTTTCCGCTAACAATTTGTTGGAGAAAGGTCACTGCTAGCTCTTTTTGTGACATAATATACATCCTCTCTATACACGTCATGATTTGTGTACCACACATGTATAAACATTCAACAACAACTGCGAAACTCCTCCCTTTACTGTTAAATAGTAAGTAGGAGTTTAACTCCACCCAATAGGCATTTTATCAGTACCCATACTTTTATGTTTGCGTAATGATACGTTATTAAGTAGCATCGTCAACAATCCAGTGAGCTGCTTGTAATAAATCCGGGTATACTGCGTCTGCCAAAGGATCGCTTTTACCAATGAACACCGTTTTAGTCCCGGCTTTCTTTCCTGCAATAATATCTGTATCCGTATCACCTACCATGTAAGAGGACTTTACATCCACATCATATTTTCGAGCTAAGTCCTCAATGAGCTTACTGTTCGGTTTTCTACATGCACAACCTGATTTTGGTTTATGTGGACAATAGACTACCTCTTGAATGAGTGCCCCTTCTTTTTGCAATGACGTAATCATATCGCTATGAATTGCCTGCAATTGTGCCTCTTTCATAAAACCAAGACTAACGCCTCCTTGATTGGTGACAACAAACACATAGTCAAATGTTTGATTGAATAGTCGTATAGCCTCGGCTACACCTGGCAAAAAATACATTTGGTCTGAGCGAGTCACGAATTTCACACGATCTGTCAACACTTCATTGATAACCCCATCACGGTCCAGGAATACAGCTTTGTTCATCCTATCACTCACCTTCATTTTTATTACTTCAAGCATGCCCAATACTTGGTTCGAAAAACGTATTTCGATTCAAAGGTGTTTATAGTACCTGTAGTGACTAAACTGCCACATAAATAGACAACCACATGGAGGTCTAGTAAAATTACGTCTACTACGGAAGAAGCAAAAGAAAAAATTGTTAGGTGGCTTATCAATTATGGAGAACACTCAAGCATTCGATTTCAAAAAGAACATTCCTTTGTTAGCCGTCTTATTATCGGGTGCATTCATTACGATATTAAATCAAACGCTTTTGGCAACTGCATTGCCGCCGATTATGAGAGATCTTAACGTGTCAGAAAGTACGGTCCAATGGTTACAATCTATTTTCATGCTCGTCAATGGCATTATGATTCCTGTGACTGCTTTTTTAATCGGAAAGTTTACGACACGTAAGCTGTTTTTAACAGCGATGAGTATCTTTGCTGCAGGTACCGTTATCGCTGCCATTGCACCGAGCTTCCAATTTTTATTAATTGGTCGGATTTTTCAAGGTGCAGGCGCCGGTATTATGATGCCACTTCTACAAACAATCATGTTCCTTCTATTCCCGATTGAACAACGCGGAAAGGCAATGGGGATGTATGGGCTTGTCATTGCTTTTGCACCTGCGATCGGGCCTAGTTTATCTGGGTATCTTGTTGATCATTTCGCTTGGAGAAGTGTTTTCTATGTTGTCATTCCCATTACGCTTCTCATTATTATTGCTGCCTATTTCTTATTAAAGAATGTTACAAAATTAACGAACCCAAAGATGGATAGCTTGTCGATCTTGCTCTCTACACTCGGTTTCGGTGGTTTGTTATACGGATTTAGTGTTGCTGGGAATACGGGTTGGCTACATTTGAACGTCGGTATCTCCCTTGCAGTAGGAACAATCGCACTCGTTGTATTCATCCGACGGCAATTACATTTGGAACAACCCATTTTAGAATTCCGCGTATTTAAATATCCGATATTCAGCTTGGCGACAGCACTTGGTATGATTGTATTTGCTTCCATGATTGCAGCTACCGTAATTTTACCGATATTCATGCAAAACTTACTTGGATTTAACGCCTTTCATTCAGGCTTAATGCTATTACCCGGCGCTATTGTTATGGGGATCATGAATCCTGTATCAGGTTCGTTGTTTGACAAATTCGGTGCAAAGTGGTTATTGCGTATCGGTTTCGCCATTTTAGCTGTGACAACGTTTATGTTTGGGAACTTATCGGCAGACACAACCTTTACCTATTTAGCTGTGTTAAATGCAATCCGTATGATTGGTATCTCCATGGTAATGATGCCTTCTACAACGCTTGGCTTAAATCAGTTGCCGAATCATTTAATAGCACACGGAACGGCTATGAACAATACGTTCCGTCAGATTGCAGGAGCAGTTGGGACTGCTGTCCTTGTAGCCATCACCATAACAGCAGCTACAGGCGATTCAATTTCAGGAGCCATTCAAGGCGTTAATGTTGCGTTTCATGTAGCCGGATATATCGCTGTTTTTGGCTTGTTATTGTCTTTTGTTATAAGGGATTCTAAAACAATTTAGCTAATCGTGTAAACATTTCCCGGGAAATGTAAGACGGTGTCATATTTCCGAAAAAGTTGTCGTGGAGATCTATCTTTATTAACTTATTATAAATAAACAGGGGGAATTGCAATGAAAATTGCTTTATTCGGAGCTACGGGGAGAGTCGGTCAACAAATTTTACAATTAGCAATCCATAATGGCCATACGATAACCGCACTTGTTCGCAATCCAAGTAAGTTGGATAAACATGAACAAGTGACGACTATTCAAGGCGATGCAAGGGATTTCCAAGCAGTTGAGCAAACTATAAAGGGAGCAGATGTAGTCGTTAGTGCACTCTCCACGGATAAGACAACAACATTAACGGATGCATTGCCGCACATAATTCAAACAATGGAACATGCAGCTATTCGACGGATCGTGACAATTGGGACCGCTGGTATCTTAACTAGTCGCACCGAGCCTGGAAAATTCCGCTATGAGACGAGTGAATCGAAACGTCGTTTAACGTTCGCTGCGGATCAGCACCGTCAAGTATATGAGATGCTACGTGCTTCTGGACTTGACTGGACGATCGTCTGCCCCACTTATTTACCTGATGGTGCCGCCAGAGGAAACTATCGTGTTGAAGAAAATCTGTTGCCTATAGGAGGCAAGGAGATAACTGTTGGGGATACAGCTCATTTCGCATATGATGTAGTTACTCAAGATAAGTGGATAATGTGTCGAGTCGGCATTGCCTATTAAAACGAATACTGCACAAGACGCCGATACTCATAAGACTATATTTTCCTACTCTAGTAATCTCCATTGTTTGACCATAGGGGGTATTTACATGTTTCGTAAGCATCGCTATACAAATTTAGATGAAGTAAATACGACAAAAACGTTTAATGACTTTCGGCGTTGGCAAAAGGAACGGAGACAAAAGAAGAAAGATTTAAGTATTCATATCGAACATGTTCCAGTGCAGCTTGAAGAACTCCATGCCAATCAATCAGAAACATCCATTACGTGGATTGGCCATTCAACATTTTTAATTCAAATGAACGGTTTGAATTTCTTAACGGATCCGGTTTGGGCAAATCGCATGGGGTTTCAAAAACGTTTAACTGCGCCAGGGATGGATATAAAAGATTTACCCAACATAGATTGCGTGTTCATTTCCCATGGCCATTATGATCATTTAGATTTTCATACAATCAAACAATTGAAAGGCAATCCGATTTTCTATGTACCAATTGGACTCGGACATGCTTTTTCCAAGCGCGGTTATGATCATTTCATTGAAGGAAATTGGTATAATGCATTTCAGTATCATGGACTAACGTTTTCGTTTGTCCCTGCACAACATTGGACGAAAAGAACTTTGACAGACACGAACACCTCTCATTGGGGTGGCTGGATCATTGAAAACGAAACTCAATCGATCTATTTCGTTGGGGATACAGGGTATTTTAAAGGTTTCTCCGACATTGCTCAAAAATTTTCGATCCAAACCGTATTAATGCCGATTGGAGCTTACGAGCCCGAATGGTTTATGAAAGAAAGTCATATGAATCCAGAAGAAGCAGTGAAAGCTTTTTTACAAGTAGAAGCTAAAACTTTCATCCCTATGCATTACGGAACCTACCATTTAGCAGACGACACCGGTCCAGAAGCGCTTGAACGGCTAAAAGCAGAGTGGAAGAGATTGAAACTGGATGATAAAGATTTATTGACATTACGCATTGGAGAAACATACTGGTTGTAACGAACAACTCGAGTTTTATGTATCATTTCACGCCAACAATGATCACATATGAAGGATGTTAAACTTAATCGTTTAGAAGACCGCACTCTACGTTTATAACTTACAACAATTTACTTCGAACTTTCTTGTCGAACTGTGGTATGCTATTCAAAGAACCATTCATTGTAAAAGAGGTGAAAAAATTGAATCAATCTATTAGCAATGAAGTCATTCTTCAAGCCATTACGGAATTGTCTTATCTTGTAAAGGAAAACCAATCCGACTTGAAAGAATTACGTACTGTCGTTGAGTCGAATCACCTTGAAGTTATGGGACGCATTGACACCGTGGAAGATCATCTAAGTGAAAAGATTCGTAAAGTAGACGGCAAAGTGACCATCCTATCGAATGAACTGTTAGAGACAAAAGCCGACGTCCTTCGGTTACAACAAGCCCGATATTGAAAGAAGCCGATGACCAAGCCTTTTCACTTGTTTGGTCATCGGCTTCTATTTTTAGGGTAAGACTCGATAATGCATTTTACTATCTGTCACATTATGAATTTGCATTTCAACGCTATCCTATTCAATCATCAATACATCTTTGGTCCCTTCAATGGCACGTTGACTGTTGCACAATGCATGCATATGACGTTGAAAACGCCACATAACGAAAGCGTGCATGTTTGCTTGCGTAATATAATAAATAAACCAAGGCAACGATGGCAAATAATCATGAATGGCAATGATTACTTCTTGAGCACCTGGAATTTTCCGAAATTCCATTCGTCCTCTTTGGTTGACATTGGGATCCATTAGAAAGCCACCCGTTATATAGTACAATGCGCGTTCTTCCGTACTCCGCTCTTGTGAATAATTCAGTTCAAGTAATGTCCGATTGCCAATGAATCCAATTTTGCAATTCAAATTCTCGTCTACAGAAGTCAATACCCACGGGTTTAGGAACGTTTCCAACCATCTTACATAGTAGCGTGCAACACGGTCAGCTGACCATCCATCGGGCAACTCAATCCGCTGTACAGAACGGACATCTTGTTTCAAAGGACCAAATTTAGGTGATTTCATATTATGTTTCCTTTCGGACGCTTCACCTTGTAAAGCAGCTGCTGCCGCTTCCATAAATGTGAAGTCCCCTTCACTGATGCAGTCAACTTTATTTCTCGGACTCACAACCATCGGATGTTTTAAACTTTCAACTAACGGATATACCATTTCCTTTGACGACTGTGTAATAAGCGTGAGCCATAAGCGAGAAAGATTTAACGAAAAGAAGGGGACATCGACAAATTTACGCTTCACTCCTAGGACTGCAGCTGTTTGTTCCATCATCGACTTATACGTCATCACTTCTGGACCACCAATGTCAATTGTTCTTTCCTTCGGTTCAAAGTCAAGAAGTATTGAACGTAACGCTCTGAGGACATCATCCAATGCAACAGGTTGTGTTTGTGACCTTGTCCATTTCGGCAGAATCATTAACGGTAAGCGCTTGACTAATTTTAAAAGGATTGGGAATGAAGATCCTTTTGGCCCGATTATTAATCCTGCTCGCAAAGCTGTTACGGGAACACCATATGCGTGTAATATCCTTTCGCATTCTAGCCTACTTTTCAAATGCCTCGACAGATGCTTCTCATCTTCATTTGGAATGATGCCACTTAAGTAAACAATCTCCTGAACTCCTTGTCTCTTTGCCGCTTGTGCAAAGTTATCAGCTAAAATGACATCCATATCTTCAAATGACCCTTGTGTGAGTCGGGCAGACTTCAACATTGAATGTACAAGATAGACAGCAATATCCGCTCCCGCTAAACCTTTCTCCGCATCTTTCATCGAAAACAAATCGCAACAACGCCATTCCACATCTTCTGTATTTTTATGGTGATTGTCAGTACGAGACAATGCAATGACCTTTGCGTGACCTTTTAATTGTTTTACTAAATTCCTGCCAATGTATCCGCTAGCTCCCGCAATGGCAATGACCAATTTTCGTTCTCCCATTAACGCTCCCCCCGTTCATATCAGTTAACTATTCAACTACCCTGCGGATCATGTCGTAAAACTTAAGCATCCATTTATATAGCTCATTAACTATACCTCCTAACCGGAGAATAAGTCTTGATTGATAGTAACAAAAAAACAATCACTTTCCTCGGGCGTAACAAGAAAAGTGATTGTTGTTGAATCGGTTATTCCATTAACTACGTAAAATCTTCTCCATCTTCTTCCCTTTCGCCAACTCATCAATCAGTTTGTCCAAGTACCGGATTTCCCGCATCGTCGGCTCTTCTACTTCTTCTACACGTATGCCACAAACAACACCTTTTATCAATTCACGAGATGGGTTCATTTGTGTAGCTTCCGCAAAGAACGTCTCAAAGTCCGTTCTTTTCTCTAGATGTTCATTCATTTCTTTCTGCTGGTAGCCCGTTAACCAACAGATAATTTCATCCACTTCAGCCTTTGTCCGCCCTTTTCTCTCCGCTTTTGCAATGTAATGCGGATAGACTTCAGCAAATGGCATTGTGTAGATTTTGTGTTTGGTCATGATAGCCTCCTTCAATCATAATTCATATAAGGTAAATGTTAAGCTTCATTACTCCTTAAAAACTTCCTGCATAATATAGTAGGATTGTTTTAAACGTTCTTTATAAAGCGGAGTTTCCCAATTGTCCCATGTAAACCGCTTGAACTGTCCAATCCTATTGCCCGTTTTTTGTGGAAACGAATCTATCACCCGATTCGAAGCATCTACCATAATAGCTCCAATTCCTATATCCTCCACAATAATGCTTGCTTGTTCACCTTGTGCAGCAATGTTTCCGAAAAACTCTTTTTGGCTCGGATCTTTTGATTGGATAAGTAACCATGGAATTCTTAACTCCAGTTTGCCTTCCACAAACGAATAGTCCGACAAAGAATTGTATTCTTTTGACTCCGGATTACCGTTCCCCTCTTTTAATTTCCCTGCTTCATAAGATGAGTAAGGAACAGTCCGGTTTTCATTTGGAATAAAATACGGTTTGTTAAGGACATATTCAATCTGAATAAATTCACCTGTATCATTCCTTCGGACAACATCCTCTATCAATTCAAGTTTCTTACCATATAAGTAATGGTACAGATCATAAAAAGGATCAATCATAAGTCTAGACTGATTTCCATTTATTTTAGCAATGAACTCCATCCCATTCTCAAAGCTTATGTCTTGGATACTTGTAATTTTATGATTCCCTTGAGCTGGGACGGTATCAAGTGTAATGATTGGATAATCTCCATTGGCCACTTGACTTTCATCTAGATCAAGACGAATATACAAATAGCGTTCATCAAAGTCGACAAACATTTTTTTCATAATCCCGTCGTTCTTGTCATAAAAAGCCTCTGTTTTCCAATCATCAATCGTGCCATCTACTTTGATCTTCAGCCTATCAAAACTAAGCAATCCAAATTGTTGTTCATTTGTTTGAGCATTTGACCAATACGGTCTACGGTCTGGATTGTCATATTCCATCGTATTCCATGTCCGTTTAAACCATTCATCCTGCCAAGTAAAGACTAATCCTCCCATTAAGCCTTCGTGAAGGATATCTTCATAAAGATGTTTTAAAGCTTCACCCTGTTCCGTTTCAGACATGAATCCTTGATTGAACCCAAACGGATTTTCGTGCGTTTTCCCACGAGAGGCTGGGATGCCAAACTCAGCAATTAAGATTGGAAGACGGTGGGCATTATGAAGCTCATTCAAATAAGCCGCATAGCTGTTTTTCTCGCCTCTAAAATCCGTATATTCCAAGTACTTTTTTTCGTAATTCAGAAAATCAGGATAGTAGGGATACACATGGTAGGATGCAAACTGACCCGCTTTCTCCATTTCATTTTTCACATAGATATTGTTCGGATCGACCGTTACTAAGTCTTCTCCTTCTGAAGAATCAGCAGGATGCTCTAATAAATCTGTTGTTACCCAGTTCGTGAAACTCATCGACCGTATCGACTGGTAGGTTTCCAGTTCATAGGTCACGAGGTAATCCATCTGTTCTGCAAGCCAGTATTCAAATGGATTTGCATTTTTCGTCTCAAAATACGTACCAGTATACTCACCAATGCCAGCATGTGTGTTATTCGTTCCTTCAACCATAAATGGATACCATTCCACACCAATCATCCAAGCACTTACCCATTGGGAAATGTCTGCATCGTATACACCTGATGCATGCCCGGGACGAGCTTCCAAGTCTGCATTCCCATGAATAACGTCTGTCAATCGTTTCATTTCATTACGGAAATCCTCTAGGTTAGTTTCCTCAAAAGCATCGAGTGATTCGACAAGCGATTCTTCATTTATCCATACGCCATGCATGACATGAATAGGTTGCTCCTGCGTTTCATTGTACGCTTTAAGTGCTCGATAAAATGCTGGTGGATGTAACGTGTATACTCGAATCGTATTTGCATTCATCTTCCCAATATGTTCAAACCACCTGTAGTATTCCCCTTCTTCAATACCAGCTTCCCCAGGGAATGTTCCAGGTTTCGCCATTCCAATATTAACGCCTTTCACAGTGATTGGCTGCCAAGTACCGTCTACTTTTATTTCCATCCGTTCATTGTTAATGCGTGAAGTCATTTGAATCGTATTTTCATTATCCATTTTAACAGTCAAATCCTTATTCATACCAAATCCATCTAAAGCACCTTTCATCATAGGGACATATGCAGACCAAAAAAATGATTCATTTGAAAATGCATATAAAGCTTTATATAGATGAGGCAAACCTTTCAACTGATAGACTTTCGGAACAGTTGGCACATCGTTATAATCACCTGCAAAATAGATACTTTCAGATGTTCCCTCTGCTTTTCTGACAACAGCTGCAAATTCATTTGGAATCCCATGTTCAATTAACACGCGCTTTCCTTCATCCGTTAAGGACCAATCATAGGTTGCAAGCACGTCTGCTCCAGGTCTAGCAGTAACAATATCAAACCAATACGTATACTTGTGTGATCCTTTTACACCTAACCGTTGCTCACCTTTTTCCGTAAATGTCATAGTGACGCTATCTTCATTTAAATGCTTGTCATCCTCAAGGACAACGACTGAACCATCCAAGTCATTGACGAGCAAGAAACCACCACCAGTATATGCCCATTCTCCCTCGTATTCATCAATTACCCACTGTGGTATTTCCTTATTTTCTCGATAATCAAGATTGTCAAAATACCTTCCATTCCAACCTTTCCATTCGATTCCTAAATGCTTAGTCACCTGTTTACGAACGTTCTCATTTGTAGGAGAGGCAAATGTATTATACTCTGCTAGTAGAAGAGATGGCTTTTTTGAAGTTGTTCGTTCTACAATATTTGCCCACTCATCCTCTTCTAGTCCACCAATAATTTTTGCAGATCGTGCGCCATATCTATCCCCAACGTCTTTCCCTATATCATCTTCAAATACGCCGTATGTATCCGCTATATAGATAACATCCGTTGAATCGTAACTTTCGGGCAACTGCTTTTTGCTTACCTCGCTGCCCCCATTGTCAGGCGGAATCACTCCATAATAATCCCTCGAAGCACGAAAAGGTTTCCCGTTATCGTTTTTCACTTTGTAATGATTCAATACCCATGTAACACCAAGATGTTCACGATACGAATCATCTGCTACCGTTTTGTCAATGATAGCAACCGTCAAATCTTTTTCCTTCTCAACAATCCATAACAAGAATGGTAGTAAAAGGAGGACGAGGAAAGTAAAAATTAGTAGGTACACTTTTTTCATTTTCGAACCTCCTTCGAAACTGTCGCTCCAACACGCTCCATTTCTCCCCATGATGAAATGCGCATAAGAGAACGGATCAAGCCTTCAACACGCCAAATCAATGTCAATGGTCTATACCAAAAGACTTCAGTTAACGTTAGCACCATCATTTTAAAAACGTCGCGCATTTTTGGAAAGGTCCTCAAGCTCCAAGACTCCAACAAAACCGCCCCCATTGAAAACACAGTGCCATACAGCACTAGTAAAAGCATAAGTGAAACTGCATATTCATAGTAAATACCTCCAAGGAAAAAAGCGGTGACAACATAAGCGTAACCAGCAAGTTCAATAACAGGTCCGAGGCATTCTATAATCCAAAAATAAGGAACAGATATCATGCCTACAGCACCATATTTAGGATTAAGTGTCATTTTACGATGAGTCCATAAACTCTCAAGCAAACCTTGATGCCAACGTCGGCGTTGCTTTCGTAACACCGATAGTGTCTGAGGTGCTTCTGTCCAACAAACGGGATCAGGAACAAATTCAATTCGATGATCAAGCTTTTCTTCCTTTAACATACGTTGGAGCTTTACAACAATCTCCATATCTTCTCCAATTGTCGTTGTACTGAAACCACCAGCTCGTATTACCATCTTTTTTGAAAAAACACTGAATGCACCCGAGATAATAAGTACGAGATTGTACTTACTAAGCGCAATTCTGCCCATCAGGAATGCCCGTAAATACTCAACAATTTGCATCACGACAAATGGTCGTCCTGATAGTTTGACTGCCGAAACGGCACCATATTCTACGTCTAATCCATTAACAATCCGAACATTACCTCCAGCGGCAATCACTTTGCCATCTGACATGATAATAGGTTTCATCACCCGAAGTAATGAACTATTATCAAGGATAGAATCTCCATCTATCGTACAAAAGTAGGGATATCTCGCATAGTTTATTCCAACGTTCAGCGCATCTCCTTTACCGCCATTTTCTTTGCGAATTAGCCAAAGATTTGGATGGATTTCAGATTGATACATCTCTATTACGTTTTTTGTTTTTAATTTTGGATCAATATGTTTTTCAGCTTTTCTCATACGAAATTGTTGAATGACAACTACAGCCGTGCGATCTTTTGAGCCATCATCAATAATAAGCAGTTCAGTTTGTGGATAATCAAGGCTTAGCAATGAATGGATTGTCGCCAAAATTCCCGTTTCTTCATTGTATGCAGGGACAAGTATCGTCACAGGTTTGGAATAGAAAGCATTAATGAAGCGGCTATCCAACTCTCTGCGATCCAGACTTCGCTCCTTTCGCAGTGTTCGAAATGCCAATATAAACATGATGCTGTAAGAAATGATGACAGTAGCCATGTATAGAAATATAATATTTCCGAAAAAGTGCATCCCTGCCTCAATAATCGGCATAATCAATCGCCCCCCTTCCAATGTGACGACATCGAGCCATCTGACTGATCGTTTATCCGAGTTTGAGTGTTCACGTGTGATAGGCTCTCACTTTCTACTACACTAGCGGCAACTTGCTTATATATGTCTAAATTAGGTTGTTGGAAGCTTGTTTTATTCCCCAGAAATGATTGTGCACTCTCACGAACAAGAAATACGTTGTCGTTTATGAGTTGCTTTACGTATTGGTTCGCTTGATCTTTTGGCATATTTCGAAGCATTTGTGCCACTTGATAGCGTTCCTGCCATTGTTTGGATGTGATTGCTTTAGCAAGAATGCCTATTTCCGGCACTGCAGCGAGCGTATTGAAGGCTCTAATTACTCGAATACGCAATTCATCATCTTCACTTTTGTATAAGTCTTCTAATGCTTGTGTATGGAGTCGATCCATTTTCATCCCGATTACATCAGCTAGCGCGTATCGAACATTTGGATGTAGGTGTTCTTTTAATGATAATATCTCATTGAAGACCTCTTCTGGCATACTGTAAAAAAGTTCTTTTAAGTCATTTGTGGTTAATCGCTGAAGCCTCTGTTGATGGTTGTCTAAGAACTTTTCAGAAGCAAATTTCAATTCAATGACTAACAACAAAAATAATTCTTCGCTGCTAACTTTATTAGTAAGTCGGGACCTGCATTCTTGATCTAATGAATAGATATTAAAGTCATAGATTCTGTTTAATGCATTTATTCGTTCTCCCCAATTACGACTTTTGAGCTTTTGTTTATAGAACTCTGCCAAGCGTCGATTCGCAAATCGGCTTATTCTTCTGTCCAAATCTTTGCCTTTTAAATTATTTGCTACTGAGCGGAATAACTCCTCAATTGCTGTTATTTCCGCAACGTTTTTGGGAATTAACTGATCATCACATATGTCATCTTCTCGTAGGTATTCATACCATCTCTCTCTATTGACCGTTAGATAGTTGGCAGAAAGTTCTTTCCTGTTACTGTCTCGGTAGCTCACAATCGACAAATAGAATATAAAGACGACAAGCACACAGGACATTGCAACAATAAGCAGGATAATCCATTCGATTGGTAAACCGATCATGACCAAATCCCACCTAACAACCGCTTTACCTGCGATTCAAACAATCGGAGATTAAAAGGTTTTACTAGGTATCCGTCTGTTCCACTTTCATATGCGTAGATCATATCTTCTTCAGTATTTCGACGCGTCATCATTAAAATTGTGAATTTTTCTTCATTCGGCATTGCCCTTAATGTATGTAACACGTCAAGTCCGTTCTTTTTAGGTAAAATATCGCTCATGATGACGAGGTGTGGATGCCAAGAGTTCACCCAATCTGTTTGAAGCAGCGATAATCCATCTTCAAAATCCCGAATTTGTAAGTTGACCTCTTTCAGTTCAACACGTTCAATCGCCATTGTTAAAAAATCCCTGAACAACTTATCCTCGTCTAAGATACTTACTTTCACAGTTGTGACTGGTTTATCAAAACCGGAATGTGCATGAATTACGTGAATACAGTCATTTTTCATTCCATTAGTTTCTACCATTTCATTCCTGCATATTGCAAGAGCTCCTTCCAGTGTCAGCTCCGGGTGAAAAATCTCCACAATAACCGCCTGAAATACACTTTCGTTCTCCACAATTTTAAAGTGCTTACAATTCTCTTCAAGTCGTTGGAGAAAACCAGAGGCTTCTACTGCACCACTATGCGGTAGCAGTATACCAATCTCGTTTGGATGAGCCGTTGCAAACAATACGTCCTGATCCCTCATAAACTCTTGTAATTTAACTTTCACATCTTTTATAAAAGATAAATTCTTGGTTTCTTCTTTCAAAAGTACAAGTGACATTGTCTGTCGATCCCTAAGAACATTGGCTCTTAGTAAATCAAAAACATACTGAAGGAAAGGACCTTCTAGCACATTTGAAAATTTATTGACTTCCATTGCAATTCCCCCCATAAAAATTTAAAAAAGCGCTAATACCTCTCCATACCCTTTAGTATGACGATTCAGTGTTTTTTAATAAAAAAATAGTAATCTCCGCTATGCATTCTAGTTATTTAATCTTCTTTTTACTGATATGCGCAAACTGTACTATCCCTATAGCATGCATAAATACCGTACTCTAACAAAAATTACATGCGTTCAACCTATAAGTATTCTGCAATCACTAATCCTGTCTTATTCCATACATCCAAAAAAGCTCACGCAAGACTACATACGTGAGTAATGCTTTAACTATATTCAATAAAATGATCTACTCAGCAACCTTTTCTGCGAGAACCAGACTTCTTACCCTTCTTGGCTAGAGTTAATTCTCCACCCACCAAGTCACTATTAGAGGTATAAGGTTCTTACAATGCTATGCCCAGTTCTTGATAAGTATCCTCGGTAGGGAAGACTACTATTAAAAAGTAATTCCCCCGCTCGGACATAAACGAGCAAGGGGAATCACTCCTCTTTAGAATTCATTACGACTCTTAGATGTTTACTTACACTTATTTAATCGGAACTGGATAACTAGCTACTCATCAGCTATAGACACTTGCGCACGTTCCGGCTGCTGGTTCGTAAAAACAGTGATTTTTATACTGTCCAGTAAACGGTTGCCCGTACCAAGTTGGCGGGCATGGTGCGTAAGGATTAAAATACCAAAGTGCATATTTAGCCGGCTGCACTCTCCAATAATCCAAGTTCTGCTTTGCTAATTTCTTCTCAACATTTCTTGCGCGTTGGTAAAATAGATTCCCTTTTTGAACAGCTTCAAAAGAATAGTTGCCGCCTTGTATTTGAAAAATGACGTCGTTAATGGTCCGAACATCATTAAAATCTAGACAGTTGGCGACAGCGCGGTTCACAATGACATTTCCTACGTATAACATACCTTGCTTTCCTTCGCCTTCAGCTTCCGCTCGCATCATCCTCGCCATGACATCGACATCCGCATCTCGGTATTTGACTCTAGGCATTTTGCCACCTCCAACTATAGCATATGAAAGGAGGTGCAATTCGATGCTGATCGTACTCCCAGAAGAGCGTCCATTTACACTCAGATTTTAACAATGAACTTGAAAATGACAGTCATCGTGATGATAAAAGCTAGCATAATTACGCCAGCAACCACCGCTAAATATTTTATGCGCAAACGGAACAAATCTTTGTGATCCAAAACAGAATTCGTATGTTCAAACCAACGCTTCTCTCCACATTCCTCACAAAATAATCGGTAGTGTGCGCGGTGAGTCGTTTTGGATAATGGTCCTGCTGCCACCGTAACGCTCTTCTCTTTCTTCATTGTAAACGCAAATTTCCAGTCAATTTCAGTCAACTTTATTTGCTTTTCATGTCGGCAATCAGCAGACCGAAATTCATATTGAAACATCTCATACCAGTCCTTGCTCGTTGACTCCTTCTTATATTTCTTCATCAATAAAACAATTCCAGTTATAACAATAAAAAGCACAATCCCTATCACAATCAATATACTTACTAACACCTACACTCCCAACCTTTCATACCAACTAAACTCTTATATTTTTAATTTTCTTAATTATTTAGGGGACAGGCACCAAAACAATTTAGATTATTCCGCTTACTAAACGAAATATAATTTCTTGTATTTTTTCTTTCGACAGTTTTCTACATACTCCTTGTAATTCGTTAAAAACGTTACTTCCTTCTTTGATATTGCAAGGTTTCTATAATTTTTTTAGACATTAGACACATTGATTCCTAAACTTTTTACCTGATTGCCGATATATGCAGTAAATAGATTGCATTTATTCAACAGGGATTGATAGAATCCTATCAAAGAAAGGGTGATAGTTTTGGAATCAACTATTTTAAAACGCAACAATGTTCGGATCAGTGGAGCTGGTCGACAGACTATTCTTTTTGCACACGGGTTTGGGTGTGATCAATCCGTTTGGGATAGAATTGTTCCCGCTTTTGAAACTGACTATCAAGTCGTGGTATTTGACTACGTTGGCTCAGGTAGAAGTGATAAATCGGCCTATGATGCAACTCGCTACAGCAACTTGCATGGCTATGCACAAGATGTAATTGACGTCTGTGATGCACTTGAATTGGAAAAGATATTGTACGTCGGCCATTCTGTCAGCGGTATGATTGGAGGATTAGTCTCCATTAAACGTCCAGACTTAATCGGTAAACTTGTTATGATCGGACCTTCTCCCCATTATTTAAATGAACCAAATTACAATGGCGGATTCGACGAATCGGATATCCACGAACTATTGGACATGATGGAAACGAATTATAAAGAATGGACTAAATACTTAGCACCTGTTGCTATGGATACTCCAAATCAACCTGAATTAGTGGCAGAGTTTGAGGAACTGCTCTATTCAAATGACCATCAAATTGCTCGTCAATTTGCAGAAGCCACTTTCTATTCGGATCACCGCCAAGATGTGCACAATATTCCTGTGAAAACACTGATCTTGCAAACGACGTTAGATGCCATTGTTCCACTAGAAGTAGCAGAATTTCTACAGAAGGAAATTCCAGATAGTGAATTGGTCATTATGGAAAAAGCGAAAGGCCATAATCCACACATTAGCGAACCTGAAGAGACAATCGAAGAAATTCGTCGTTTCATTCGCTAAGCTAGGAGGGGACGTTCAATGGATGAACAACTTAATCTTGCTCCTTGTGGTTTTTTTGTGCTCAATAAAGACTTAGAAATTATTGAAATGAACGAGACACTTCGTACCGTTTTAAAGCTAGAGCACACAGTCCATTTCCAAGATTTGCTTACCTTGCCTTCTCGTGTCTATTTTCAAACGTATTTCTTACCCGCCATATCCATCCATCACCAAGTACGGGAAATGTATTTGAATTTTAAAGTTGAAGGTCATACAATTCCTGTGCTCGTAAATGTTAACGAGCGGAATGGCGTATATGAAGGAATTGTTGTGAAAATCAATACGCGAAATGAATACGAAGCGCAAATGCTTGCTGCACGGAAAAACGCCGAACGCATTCAGAAAGAAACCGATCTTGCAAACGCAAAATTGCTTGCACTTCTGGAGGACGTGGAGAGAAAACAACGCGAGCTTGAATTGCTAAATACAGAGCTTGAAAAACTTGCCGCTCATGATGAGCTAACAGGTTTATATAATCGACGCGTTTTCCAAAAAGAACTGGCATTGGCAGTGCAGCGTGTGCAGGCGAAGGAGCTTCCAGGGTTTTCTTTGGCCATTTTGGATATTGATCATTTTAAAAAAGTGAACGATATTTACGGTCATGCTATAGGGGATAAAGTGCTCGTGGAACTGACGCATAAAATGCGAACGATGATTGAAAAACCACATCTCCTTGCAAGAATTGGCGGCGAGGAGTTTACCATCATTCTCTATGAACCTGATCCTCATAAAGCTGTTGCGCTTGTAGAAAAGCTTCGCGAGCATGTCGCTGTGTCACCGTGGGAAAGTATTGCAGCAACTATCTCACTTGGCATTACGCCTTTTAGGGAAGACGACAATGCAAACAGCTTGTTCACCCGTGCGGATGATGCGCTCTATGAATCTAAGCGGAACGGCCGAGATCGCGTTACGTATTTGTAAGTTGCTTCAATGAAGGATATAGCGCATTAAAGCAATTTTCTCTACTAATTTTTTTCTGAAGCTGGAACAATAAAGTTGATACACCTCGGCTACGAGTACCACGACAACCTCCATAAAGACATGTATTCTAAACAGCAAAAAGGGAAACTCCGTAGTCGGCAGTTTCCCTTTTCTCATTAGTCCTCAATCAATTCTTCATTTAATGTCAGCAAGGCCACACACTCCACATGGACAGTGTGCGGGAACAAGTCTACTGGCTGCACGGTTTGAAGCGTGTAGCCGAACGGCAATAACTCTGCTACGTCTGTTGCAAATGTTTCCGGCTTGCATGATACATATACAATCCGTTTAGGCTTTGCGCGGCCAATTCTTCTCATTACTTTACCGCCCGCCCCGCAACGTGGTGGATCGATTAAGAGGATATCAGCAAATCCGAATCGCTCATGCATCTCGTCGAGTCCATGGCGTGCATCTCGAGCGAGGAATGTCGTGTTGTGTAAATCATTATCGACAGCATTTCGTTTTGCAGATTCGATTGACGTTTCAACAATTTCAATACCTGCCAATTCCTTTACGCGCGCGGCAAAAGGCAATGAAAATGTACCGACACCACAAAACAGGTCGATCATCTTTTCATCTTCTTGCGGCTTGCCCATTTCCAATGCGAGTTCAACTAGCTTTTGTGCTTGCAAAGGATTCGTTTGGAAGAACGTATCGAACCATAGACGGTAACGGTACCCTGCCATTTCATCATAGATGAAGTCACGACCAGCAAGCAGATGGGTATCTTCAGATTGCGTGCGGTCCGCCCAATCCGTATTGACGAGCCAAAGTAAACTCTTAACGTTCGGAAACTTGCTCGTAATCCGCTCCACCAAGTTTTCGACTGCGAACGCCAATTCACCATCTGGTGTTTCGGTCGCAAATAGCGCCAACATCATTTCCCCTGTGGCAAACGATTCACGTACCATCAAATGGCGTAGAAGTCCTTCGTGCGCATCTTTGTCATACCCTTTCAGGCCAAACTCTTTTACCCAACTCCCCACTTCCAACATGCCATCGACCATGTTTCTCCCTGCGATAAGACACGTTTCAAGTGAGATGATTTTGCGGAAATTCCCTTGTTCGTGGAGCCCGATCTCTCCTTCAGGCGAGAAGGTGAATTCCATTTTATTGCGATAATGCCACGGATCGTCCATTCCAATTGTATCTCGAACAAGTTCAGGATCCAGCCCTTCACCGCTCAAGGCCGCTTTCACCTTTACGGTTTTATGCTTCAATTGCCCTGCATACGACCAATGTTGCCAGACACAGCCACCACAACGTTCGAAGTGTGGACAAGGGGCATCCGTCCGGTCAGGGTTGGCTTTTAGAATTTCTTGCGGCATCACTTTTCGTCTCCGCTTATCTGGATTGTCCACAACAACTTCTACAGACTCTCCAGGCAGTGTCTGTGGTATCGTCAGCTTTAATTTCCGTGGATTGTTCCCTTTATCACTTTCACGCCAGATGACAGCCTGGCCGTTTCCTTTATCATCTACATGATCAATTTCAGCAACAAGTGTTACATTTTTTATTTCAGTCAAGGAATACTTCCCCTTTCAACAATCAATTCACGCAGTATTTGTCTAAACTCCCTACAGCTTCTACTGTACATAACAAGTACACGCTTTGCTATTATAACGAAAATAATGGTCTATGAACATGCGCAGGTGAAATTCTTGAGTGGACTTTGCTTGGTGAGGGCAGGTGTGGTTCTAGTTCGATGCAGGGGGCTGGATTGGACGCAAGATGCCCTGCTTTGGGCGGGGGACTTCAAGCATTGACCCCTTTAGCATCTACCGGTATCCGCCATACTGCAGAGTAAAAATTCCAGTGAAACGAAAATTTTTACAAACAATTGAAACTATCTTTAGCAGATTTCGTATAGTTAACTAGACATATAATGAATGAGGAAGGGTTGTGATCGATGATGCGTTCAGCGAATCCAAGTTTAGGAGAAAACACTTTTAAGAACTTGAGTCATAACGATGGAATGGCGATGACGATTCACGGTACGGTGAACAAAACGTTCATCTTGTTTTTGTTGCTCTGTTCAACAGCGTTGTTCACGTGGTACCAATTCTTCTCTGGCAGTTCAATTGAGTCGCTTGTTTGGATTGGAATTGGCGGAGGATTTGTCGTGGCACTCATTACAATTTTTGTGAAAAAAGTGGCTCCGTTTACCGCTCCCCTTTATGCACTCCTTGAAGGTTTTGCTGTAGGTGGAATTTCGGCCATGTTCGAGGCACAATATGCAGGTATCGCCATACAAGCAATTTTGTTAACACTTGGGACGTTGTTCACTCTCTTGCTCGTCTATCGGTTAGGCATTATAAAAGTAACGGAGAACTTCAAATTAGGTGTTGTGGCAGCGACAGGTGCAATTTTCTTCGTCTATTTAGCCGATATCATTTTGCGATTCTTTGGAATGAGTGTGCCATTCATACATGAAACTGGTCTCATTGGCATCGGCATTTCGGTCGTCATTGTCATTGTTGCAGCTTTAAATCTTGTACTCGATTTTGATTTTATCGAAAAAGGCGCGGAGCAAAGGGCACCAAAGTATATGGAATGGTACGGTGCATTCGGTCTTATGGTCACACTCGTCTGGTTGTATTTTGAAATTCTACGGTTGCTCTCTAAGTTGCGAAGCAAGTAAGAACTACCCGCTAATACATTGTAAAAAAGATCTACAAACTTAACTATTTTACAGAAATGATCAACTTGCAAAATTTCGTTTTCATTCACAAGTTTTCTGAAGGAGGTATGTCTAAGTGGACTTCTATGCATTCGATGGTACGATGTCATCAGTCGTTCCGGTTTTCATATTTATTATTTTCGCTATCGTCATCGGCACAATCCTCGTCAAAACGGTGACAGGGGTTAGCCAGTGGTCAACAAACAACAATTCTCCCCAACTTTCGGTTTCTGCGCAAGTTATGACAAAACGGACAAATACATGGGGAGGCAGTGGTGATTCCTCTGCACGCACTGATTACTACGTCACTTTTCAAGTGGAAAGCGGTGATCGAATGGAGTTCACTGTGAAAGGAAAAGAGTACGGTTTATTGGCGGAAGGTGATGTTGGGCTATTAAACTTTCAAGGAACGCGTTACTTAGGATTTGAGCGTATGAGGGATGAACCCTAATGTTCAATTCCCTTTTACACTCTGAATTAAGATGAAGAATTTGCTATGCATTACAAATTTCATTTAAAAAAGTGTAAACAATGTCATAATCGACTTTGTCTACACTCTAAAATCCCCTGAATTTTAGCGGGATTTTTTTATTTGCTTCAGCTTCATTTCGGAGACATACCCAGCATATTATAAGAATCTTGCATCACATTGTTTGAATATTCGTGATGCCTATATGTATTTTATTGTTCCTTATTCTTGCTAATAAAATTAGATATAAATTCATTAGTTTTTTGTATACATTAGCTTCATCCCATCAATATACCCTCGATATAACACCTTACTTTTTAACACTCCAAATTTTATAAAAATATTTTATAGTTCTCTCTTTTTAATGATGAAAATTTCTTCTAATTTCAAAAACAATATTGCATGCGATATATCGGTTATGTTATATTCATAAACATTACACCTATACTGTAATTTCGAAAGGATATGAAAATGGACGAAATTCATAACAAGATTAAAAACTTACGGTTGGAACGCAACTTAACGTTAAAAGAGTTAAGTGAGCAAACAGGACTCTCCCTTAGTTTTTTATCACAGATTGAAAGAGGGGCTTCTTCACTTTCAATCACTTCGCTGAAGAAAATATCGGATGCGTTAGGAATTCATATCAACTACTTTTTTGTGGATGAACACGAAAAACAAACATTTGTAGTGCGTGCCCATGAGCATCACCCTTTCACAACAAGTTCTGGAAGCCAAGTGTATTCTCGTTTGACAGGTACTTTTAATAATAGAAAATTAGAGCCTCTAAAAGTGACCCTCCCCCCTCATATGTATGAGGAACATCCTTATAGCCATAATGGCGAGGAATTCTATTACGTATTACAGGGTGAAGTCATTTTCTATTTGAATCACGAAAAGTATCACTTGTATGAAGGAGATACAATCCACTTTCCATCCAGTCTCATTCACCAATGGGAAAATCCATTGCCGACCGAAAGTATTGTGTTAAGTATTGTGACACCAATTATCTTTTAATGAGGAGTGAAGTACATGAGAGTAGCAACAGATATCGGCGGAACTTTTACGGATTTAGTATATGTAGATGAAAACGGAAAAATTGGCGTAGCCAAAAGCAGTACAACACCACCTAATTTTGAAAAAGGGGTACTAGATGTTATTAAAAAAAGTGGTGTCGATCAAGTCCCACTATCTATGTTCATCCACGGGACGACAGTTATCATTAACGCATTAACTGAGCGCAAAGGTGCTAAAACCGGCCTCATCACGACAAAAGGATTCCGTGATGTGTTGGAGATTGCACGTGGGAACCGGCCGGACCTTTTCAATGTGAATTATCAAAAGCCTGAACCTTTTGTGGAACGTCATCTACGACTAGAAGTTGGCGAACGGCTTACGTATAAAGGTGAAGTGTTAAGTGCACTTGACTTGGATGAAGTGAAAAAGTGTGTGGAATTCTTTAAAAAAGAAGGCGTGGAAGCCATTGCAGTATCCTACCTTCATTCGTATGTGAATCCAACACACGAACAACAGACAGTACAATTAATCAAAGAACTGTGGCCTGAAGTGAAAGTAACAGCTTCTAGTGATATTACGAAGGAATGGCGTGAATATGAACGTACGAATACAGCTGTATTAAATGCGTATGTTCAACCTGCTGCCACAACGTATATAGATCGTTTGGAAAATGAGCTAAAGGCGCAAATCGAAATTGAACAACGTTATATTATGCAATCGAATGGTGGAACAACTAAGTTTGAAAAAGCGAAAGAAGCTCCGATCAATATGGTCGAATCCGGACCTGTTGCGGGAATTTTCGGTGCAGCTGTTCTTGGTGAAATGATTGATGAAAAGAATATTATCGCTTTCGATATCGGCGGAACGACTGCAAAGTGCTCGCTTATTGAAAATGGTGAAGTAAAAGTTTCGACGGACTATTACATTGAAAAGGACAGCAGAAATGCTGGCTATCCAATTAAGACTCCCGTTGTCGATATTGTTGAAATTGGAAATGGCGGTGGATCCATTGCTTGGATCGATCAAGCAGGTTCCTTAAAAGTGGGGCCTCAATCAGCAGGTGCATTCCCAGGACCAGTAGCATACGGACAAGGTGGAACAGAACCGACTACGACTGATGCCAACTTGCTGACAGGTCGTCTTTCTTCCAAAAACTTCGATTATGACGTCGATCTTGATGCTGTGAAATATGCAATGGAGACAAAGATTGGGAACCATTTTGGTATTTCACCTGAAGATGCAGCCCTCGGGATTATCCGAATTGCCAATTCAAATATGTTGAATGCGTTGAAACTGATTTCCATTCGCAAAGGCTATAATCCGAAAGATTTCACTTTGCTTGCATTTGGTGGCGGAGGATCGATGCATGCTCCAGCTTTAGCTTTAGAGCTTGGCGTGAAAAAAGTCGTTGTTCCGATTGCTTCACCCGTGTTCTCGGCTTGGGGCATGCTTATGACCGACCTTCGCCATGATTATATTCAAACGTATATTAAGCGGATGAATGAATTAACAATGGAAGAAATTAATCAATCGTGGACAGACATTGAAACGAACGCGTTCCGTCATTTTGAAGAAGAAGGAATGGCTGCAGAAAATGTTGAGTTCCATCGATTTGCTGATATGCGTTATCTAGGTCAAGAACATACCGTTAAAGTACCTGTTAGCAATGGTACGTGGACTGAAGATGATAAACAAAAAGCAATTGAAGTGTTCCATGAACTTCACGAAAAGAACTTTACATTCAAACTGGAAGACGTTCAAACAGAAATTGTAAATCTTCATGTTACTGCGTTTGGGAAAGTAGAAAAACCAACCATTTCAAAACAACTTAAAGACGGTGCAATCACTGAAGCATTAAAAGAAGAGCGATCTGTTTATTACGAAAACGATGGTTGGGTAACAACGCCGGTTTATGATCGTGAAAAACTTCCTACAAACAAAGTTGTGGCGGGTCCTGCGATTGTAGAAGAAAAAGCGGCTGTCACAGTGATTTATAAGCAACAAAAGCTCTATGTAGATGAATACGGCAATATCATCATCGAAAAGGAGGAAAACTAATATGACCATTACTTCAAAAGTCGATCCGTTTACACTCGAAATCGTTAAAGACTCCCTCCTAGCGACGGGAGACGAGATGTTTGTCGCTCTTGCAAGAACGTCGATGAGCCCAATAATTTATGAAGTGCTTGACTATGCTAGTGGTCTTACTGATGCAAAAGGAAATCTTCTTACACAAGGTAATGGGGTTACCGGGTTTATCGGGATGTTAACCTTCATGGTGAAAGAGACGTTAAAGAAATACCCTGGCGACAAGTTAAAAGAAGGAGACATTATTATCATTAATGACCCGTACCAAGGTGGCGGCTCTCATTTGTCAGATGTCGGCCTCGTCATGCCAATCTTTTTTGAAGGTGAGCTCATTGCCTTTTCAGCCAATAAAGCACACTGGACAGAAGTCGGTGGGAAGGACCCGGGATCATTCACGAACGACTCGGTGGATATTTTCCAAGAAGGTCTCCAGTTCTCTTGTCTAAAACTTTATGATGAAGGAAAAGTGAACGATGCACTCGTTGAAATTATTCGCTCCAACGTTCGCTTCCCTGATCTTTCGCTCGGTGATATGTGGGCACAAGTTGCTGCACTGCGTACAGGAGACCGTCGTTTACAAGAATTGTGTAAAAAACATTCGAAAGATACGATTCTTGCAGCGATCAACTATTTGCTTGATCACGGTGAAAAGATTTCTAGAGAAGAATTAAAGAAATTGCCCAAAGGTGAATTCTATGCAGAAGACTTTATCGACACAGATGGCATTGGGAACGGACCATTTCCTATTAAAGTAAAAGTGACAATTACGGATGATGAATTCATCTGTGACTTTAGAGGAAGTTCACCTCAAGTACCTGGCCCGATGAACTGTTCGCTCACAGGATTAACATCTGCCGTCCGTGCAATTTTCTTAGCCATTACGAACCCAGCTCAGGATGTCAATGATGGTGTATTCCGCCCATTGCGTATCATCACAGATCCAAAATCGATTATGTCAGCAGAACGTCCCGTACCAGTGTCCAACTATTTTGAAACACTATTAGGGAGTTTGGATCTCGTTTGGAAAGCAATGGCACCACACTTGCCAGAACGCTTAAATGCCGGGCATTTCCTATCGGTTTGTGCCGTCACCTTAAATGGCATGCATCATGAAACTGATGAGGCTTTCCTTATCGTTGAACCTTCTGTCGGTGGATGGGGTGCATCGAATCGTAATGATGGGGCTTCCGGCCAATTCTGCATGGGAGACGGCGAAACGTACAACGTTCCAGTCGAAGTTGCAGAAACGAGATATGGCGTCATGTTAGATGAGTACAGCCTTCGAGAAGACGGTAACGGTGCAGGCGCCGGAAAGTATGTCGGCGGAAAAGGAGTCACTCGTTCATACCGCGCGATGACTGATGGCCAAACAGTCACTGTAACCTATGGCCGCAATAAGTTCCTACCATGGGGCATCGACAAGGGGCATCAAGGATCACCAAACGAATTTTATGTGGATAAAGCAGATGGCACAACAGACGGCCCGTTTGGTGTATATCCTCGATATAAACTGAATAAAAATGACGTTGTTCGCCTTATGACGGGTACTGGTGGAGGTTACGGAAATCCGAAAGAACGCCCTGCTGCACAAGTGGCAAGTGACGTCAAAAATGGCTATTTTACAGTGGATGAAGCACGAGACATTTTCTACGTAGAAGTAGATACAAACACATTTGACTACAAAGAACTTGCTGGCAGAGCACAATAAAGGGGATTAACGACAATGAAAAAACAAACACCTCAGAACACGAATGAAATTGTTCAAAACTTGTTTCATGATCAATTTCCAAACGCAGAAGTGAAATTTGGCTATGTCACAGTTCCTGCAGGAGAACGTCTCCCTGCTGAAGGGACAACCTTCCATGAAGAACAAGAGTATTCCTTTATTACAAAAGGCAAACTGATTGGTGAATCTGGCGGTGAACCTTTTGAAATATCAGCAGGCGAAGCATCTTTCATTCCTGCCGGTGAAGTTCATTGGTGCCAAAATCCAGGAGACGAACCAGTTGAATTAATCTTTGCGCTTGTCAAAGCATAACTCGCAAAAAAAATTGAGAAAGCTTCGTATCCTTACTAATCGAAGCTTTCTCGAACTATACAACAAACTTTATATGAACTACCATTAAAAATATCTGAATAATTAATCTTTTTGAGCTTAACTAAGGGGTGAAACGATGGAACAACAACAAAACGGTAACAACTCAGAACACAATATACTTGGACAAGATAATGCATTAGCACCTGTCCCAGAAGGTCAAAGACAACATTGGATAACGCCTGCAATTATTTTTGGGGGTTTGGAATTCACAATCCCCGTCCTCATGGTGGGCGCTTCACTTACAGCTAGTTTCGGTATGAGTAAAATTCTGCTCATTTTAATCATTGCACTTTTCGGCTTTCAATGGGTTGGGAACGCTCTCCAAGGTTATATCGGTGCAAAAACAGGTCGCTCTTCTTCTGTTATCGCGAAATCCAGCTTCGGTTCGGTACAGGCTCGTGTCATTGTCGGTTTCACAATTTTCATTGTGTCGCTCGGCTGGTGGGCATTACAAACAGCTGTAGCCGGGAATGCAATGTCTGCAATGTTCGGCATTGATTATCATACAAACTGGTTAGGTTGGGCACTCGTTACAACAATCGCAGGTCTTCTTTTCGCACTACCTTCTATTATTGGTTATAACTCTATGAAATGGACAGACTATCTTGCGGTTCCATCGGGATTACTCCTCATCATTGGTGGAATTTATCTTACAATGAAAAATACAGGTTGGGACACAATCATGGCTTGGAATCCTGAACCAAGCATGACAATTCTAGCAGCAATTAGTTTAGTTATTGGGGTAAACGTGTCTCAATGGGTAATTGCTTCTGACTACACGCGGTATGCAAAACCTAAATGGAAAGATAACTGGATTATCCCAAGTGGAATTGCGGTTATCGGTTTTCCTCTATTCCTAGTAGGTGCAATCATGTCCGTAGGTGTCGGGGAAGCGGATATTGTGAACGTCATGATGAACTTAGGCTTCCCGTTTTGGGGCTTCCTAATTCTTTGGTTAGCTACTTGGACATCACAACTCGTTAATAACTATAGTATGGGATTAGCGTTAGCAAACTTGTTGAATGTGAACTCTGGTAAAGGACGAGCACTATTGACTCTTCTTGGTACAATTTTAGCGATTATCGTCGCCTTAGCTGGAATTCTTCAATACTTTGAGGACTTCCTCTACTTGACTGCCCTCTTATACCCGGCAATTGGTGGTGTAATGATGGGAGACTTCTTCATCATCCGTAAACAACAATGGGTAGAGTGCCCAGGTTGGAACTGGATGGCGACAATTGCTGTTGTAGCAGGTGTCATCGTCGGCTATATTACACAATATATAACACCGATGGGTTTACCAGCAGTTCAATCACTACTTGTCTCTGTTATCGTATATGTAATTGCCATGCGCATTAAAAAGAAAATTTCTCCAGATCAATTTACTGGCTGAGAATAGAAAGATTCCATCAATCCAACATCGGATTCGGTGGAATTTTTTTATTCATTTAAGATATTGAAGCTCCTTTTATGTCCGGACATACAACCAATTGACTTAAACCTACCCTATGTTCTTATTAGTAGAATAATTATAATTATTATTAAAAAATAATATTGATTATTTTCTGTCATTTTGGTAGATTGAACACAGACATGTGCTTCTTTGGTATTTCGACAAAATCGATTGGGGGATCTATTTTGTTTTAGACAAGGAAACAGATGATTTTTTATAGACAAAGGAGATGGGAGTTAGTGACAGTCAAGTCGAGAGAAAAGAAAAAACTTGGTAAAACGTCTGGTCCGTTACAACAGTCTGATTATGAACGGATTATTGAAACGCCCGAGTTCAAGCAGCTCGTCAAGAAGAAAAACCGCTTTTTAACACCTTATGTCATCGCATTCTTTACCATTTATCTAATGTTGCCTGTGTTAACTGGGTATACGTCGATACTCGAAACACGCGCAATCGGTTGGATGACGTGGACATGGGTCTATGCGTTCGGTTTATTCGTCATGGTATGGGTGTTTACACAAATTTATGTAAAGAAATCGAGACAATTCGACAAAGAAGTAGACCATGTACTTGACAAGCACGTTCGACAATAAGGGGGAATTGGACTATGAGCTTTTTTTCTGTTGCAATCTTTTTTGCGGTCATTTTGCTAACACTTTACATTACGTATTGGGCTGCCAAACAAACAAGGACAGCCAGTGATTTTTATACGGCTGGCGGTTCTCTGACCGGCTGGCAGAACGGTATGGCGATTGCTGGGGATTATTTATCGGCAGCCTCTTTCCTAGGTATTGCCGGTGCAATTTCTTTAAATGGCTTTGACGGGTTTTATTATAGTGTCGGTTTTCTAACTGCCTATTTGGTTGTTCTATTTCTAATTGCAGAACCGCTTCGTAACCTTGGGAAGTATACGATGGCCGATATGATTGGTTCTCGTTTTGGTGCGAAAAAAGTTCGTGGAGCAGCTGCACTAAATACGATTACGATTGTACTTTTCTATATGCTTGCCCAACTTGTCGGTGCTGGTGCCCTTATTAAACTACTATTCGGTATTGATTATATGCTTTCTGTACTCATTGTCGGCGTGATGATGCTCATTTACGTCTTATTTGGTGGTATGACAGCAACGAGCTGGGTACAAATTGTAAAGGCCATTTTGCTTATGATTGGGACAATCGTCATTTCATTCCTTGTGTTAATGAAATTCAACTTCAATTTCGTTGGAATGTTTGACGTTATGCGTACTGCGACAGATCACGGAGAATCCTTCCTTCATTCCGGAGTCGTCTACAAAGATCCAATTGGACTGATCTCTGTTTTACTTGCACTCGTTCTTGGAACAGCAGGACTGCCACATATTTTGATGCGCTTCTTTACAGTGAAAGATGCAAAGACCGCACGCTCCTCTGTCGTTTATGCAGTTTGGATTATCGGTATTTTTTACGTACTTACAATCTTCCTAGGATTCGGCGCAGCAAAGTTTGTCGGTTCGAAAGCCATCATTGCTGAAAACCCCGCCGGAAATATGGCTGCTCCTATGCTTGCAGGAGTCCTTGGCGGAGATCCACTTGAATCTTTCGTAGCTGCCGTTGCATTCGCAACAATTCTTGCCGTAGTTGCAGGGCTAGTGCTTTCAGGTGCATCCGCTATTGCGCATGACATTTATGGTGAAATTATTATGAAAGGTAAAGTTTCAGAGAAACAACAAGTGTTAGCAGCCCGTATTGCGGCAATCAGTGTCAGTGTCGTTTCAATTCTTTTGGCGCTTGGTTCAGAAAAATTGAATGTCGCATTCCTTGTTTCTCTAGCGTTTTGTATCGCGGCATCTGCCAATGTTCCAACGTTATTGATGACGATTTACTGGCGAAAATTCAATACAACGGGTGCAGTCGCCTCGATGCTGACCGGGTTATTTACGGCGCTTATTCTCGTATCTGTCAGTCCAAACGTCATTAACCCAGTTCCTGGAGCTGCATTCTTCGTAGGCGAACCACTCTTCCCATTCGTCAATCCGGCAATCATTTCGATACCTGCAGGATTCATCGCTGCAGTTGTCGGTACGTATGTTGGCGCCAAACGTCACGAAGCTGAAGAAACTTCCTATGCAGAAGTGCGCTTTAAAGCAGAAACGGGCTATCGTGGTGTAGAGAGCTAACCTTTCAATATTTCTATACACATTAGCCCCTCTAGCGATTAATTCGCAGACAAGCTCTATCAACAAACAAAAAAACTATACGATTACTACCTACAATGCATGAGCCGATTCGTACTTATTCGGTTCATGTATTTTCATTTTGTCCATCATCACGGCTCTACTGTAAAATATCAACTCTTTTCCGCGATAGGACTCACACGATTTAAAAAATCCTCATTTCAATGAGCAATCCACCATTCCACTCAATGAATATACCCATATCTTCAACAATTCTTTTTAATGAATTGATTCAATCGTTCAGTACATGTACAAAACCGCGAATAGAATGATAGTGTAATCTGCAGATTATAGAGCTTACTAGAAGGAGGTGTATTGAATGCCTTATACAACTGGACCGATCGAAAACGTCGGGAACTTGCCATCTAATGCAACTTCCGTTCAAATAAAAATCCTGAATCGCACAGGAGGTATGCTTACAGGTGTTGTCCGAGTTTTCCGGCTAAACGGGACAAGACAACTCATTACTTCCACAAACTTTGCCACTGCGGCTAATGCATCGACTGTTCGCAACTTGGGTTTAGGTGCAGGAACGCTTCAATATGAAGTGGAAATTGTTCCAAATCAAAACGGTGGAATCTATTCCGTTTACGGCTTAACAGCTTCAGGTGTAATCCTTCAAGCCCAAAGGGTACTGAATTCAGAATTGACGCAGATTCTCTAATTCAATAAGTTTGTGGCGAACATTTCTATATGTACTGTCATCTCCTACAAAATAATTTAAGGGGTTGTTCCTTAGACGATTGCTATCGTACTTTGGGACAACCCCCCTCTTTTTTGCTAAATCATATAAGAAATATCGGATGCAACGGTAGGATAAGCAAATGCCATTTTCTTTAGTTCTTTAATGGGCAACTCAAAACGGATCGCCGTTGCAAAGTGATTGATGAGTTCATGCGCTTCACCACTTAAAAGATGCGCCCCTAGAACAACTCCTTTTTGCGAATCCGTAATGACCTTAAACGCTGCATGCCTTTCATTTGTCCGTCGATACGTAAACCAATCAGACACTTCTTCGAAACGTATGTCTACTTCCCTTCCACATTCTTTTGCTTGTTGTTCCGTCATGCCTACTGAGGCGAGTTTTGGAGTGGTGAAAACGACAGATGCAACAGCTGGGTACTGCGCTTTTTTCTCATTGCCTCTTAGTAAATTTGCCGCTACAATATGAGATTCGGTTGTTGCAATTGGTGTCAAAGGAGGACCATCCGTTGCAGCAACGTCACCAGCTGCATATACACGTGGATTACTCACACTTTGCAAATACTCATTGACACGGACACCATTCTTATCGCTTTCCACATTCCCCTTTTCCAAGTCCATATCTAGTGCAGGCGACCGACCAGCTCCATGAACGACTAAATCAGCTTCCCATTCATGTCGCTTCTCACCCGCTGCTCCGATAACGGTATATTGGTCACCTTCTCTTTCGATTTCTTCCACAGAGACGCCTAAGTGTAGGTGTACGCCAATTTCTCGCGAACGTTTCAACAATAGTTGGACAAGATCTTGATCAAACTGCTTTAAGGGATTGTCTCCTCTATGGATAATATGGACTTCGGCACCTGCACGAGCGGCAATATGCGCAAATTCAAAGGAGATGTATCCACCACCGACAAAGACGATTTTTCTCGGCAGTTCTTCAAGCTCTAGAAAATCGTCGCTGGACGCTAAGTGCTCCTCCCCTTGAATCCCCATCTTTACAGGTTGAGCTCCTGTGGCAATCAAAATATGCTCGCCCACCAACAAGTGCGATCCAACTTGTATTTCCGTTTCACTTTGGAACACCGCTTTGCCTGTGTACATCTGAATGCCTAGTTTTTTAAACTTTTCTTCTGTTTGTTCAGGAACCGGTTGTGTAAAAGTTTGCTTGAATGCCATCAACGCTTGCCAATCAATCTGTGCATGTCCAGCAAGACCATTCCCTTGCATCCGCTCGTGCCAATCCATTAATTCTGCTGCGCCTACAAGAACTTTTTTCGGATCACACCCTCGGATTGCACAAGTTCCTCCAAATGGTCGGTCGTCAATGATCGCAACACTCCATCCTGCCTCTGAACATTTTTTTGCAGCAACTGCGCCTGCACTTCCTGTTCCGATGACAATTAAATCGTATTTGTTATCCATCTGACTCTCCTCCTTGTCACGAATATACACTTCTCTAATCGTACCCTCGTTTGAAAGGAGTAAATCATTTATCCGCATAAGAAAAACGCCAGCACAGAGTAAGTGTCCTGACGTTTCTCATTTTGCAGTCATACGTTTTGTGTATGGTCGTCTTGTTTATCAATTTTTGCATGATCGTCTTCAGTGCGAATAACCTGTTGCGCGACAGGAAACTGTTCACGCGCTAAAATCCCCGCAACTTTCGGGGCTGTCCAAAGCAACGGAAGTAGAAACAAGGAAACCGGAACAGCCGCCACGACGATGAATGATTGGATGGCAGTGATGCTCCCTTCTCCAATTGCTAGAAGGACGATTGCGACTGCTCCCATAATCATCGCCCAAAAGATCCGTAACATCTTTGGTGGCTTAGAATTTCCTCGAACTGCTACTGAAATTGTATAGGACATTGAATCTGCTGTTGTCACAACAAACAAAATCGTAACAATTAGAAAGGCAGGTGCAATGATGACACTGAACGGCAACTGCTGCGTAATTGCAATCATTGCTGCTGGCATGCCTGCACTGTTCAGCGCATTAGAAATTACACCCGGTTGCAGTAACTCGTAGAAAATTCCTGATCCACCAACAACCGTAAACCAGAAGCACGTTACGACAGGAGCAATAATGGATATTGATACAACAAGCTCTCTAATTGTCCGTCCTCTTGAAATCGTAGAAATGAAAACGCCCATCATTGGACCGTAGCCTAAAAACCAACCCCAGAAAAAAACCGTCCATAATCCAAGCCATTCAGAATCTCCATGGTACGTACTAATGCGTAGAAATTCTTGCAGATGCACACCAGATGCAGATAAGAAATTCGTAAGAATAAACCCACCTGGCCCTAATAAAAGCACGACAACCATTAATACTAACGTTAACAAGATATTCAAATTGCTTAAAAACTGGATCCCTTTTCGAAGCCCTGTGATTGCTGAAATCATTGCAATCGCTACAACACCTACAATAATGAGGATTTGCGTAAACATATTATTCGGTATACCGAATATCGCTTCCATGCCGTATGCCGCTTGCAAACCAAGAAATCCAATCGGTCCAATTGTTCCAGCTGCTACAGAAATGATGGCAAATGCATCGACCGCTGTCCCTAGCGCACTCTTCGTCATAATTTTCTCTCCGAATATTGGATAGAGCAGCGAGCGAGGTTTCAGCGGCATTCCTTTATGATAGTGAGCATACATTAAAACGATCGTGCTCAGTGTACCGAGGATCGACCATGCTAGAAACCCCCAGTGCAAATAACTTTGTGCAAGTGCCGGAATGACCGCTTCCTTTGTACTTGGCTCAACGCCATTAAATGTTGGCGGCGTACTTATGAAATGATACATCGGTTCCGCAGCGGCCCAGAACACACCGCCCCCCGCTAGTAAGGTTGTCATAATCATTGCTAGCCATTTAAATTTCCCTATCTCAGGTTTCTCTAATTTCCCAAGACGCACGCGTCCATAACTTGACAGGGCAATACCGATTGCGACAAAAAAGACACCTAACAGAAGTGCTTGCCAAAATGCTCCAAAATATTTTACAGCAAACGCAAATGACGTATCGACTGCGTTCGTGACGAAATCTAAATTGAGTAACGATGCGACTACGAATGCAACAAGTAGTCCACCACTAATCATTAATACGGGCCAGTCCGTTTTTGGCTGGTCTAACTTCATGCCTTCACTCCTCTCAACATTACTACTAACACCGGTTGAATTTCTTCTGATGCTAATAAAGGCATTCCAAGTAAATATATTGTTTACCTAAAGTGGTTAAATTACGCTACTATCGTCTATACGTCAACTGTTTAAGTTTATTTTTACATCAAATTAATAGGTTTTACTTTCTTAAATCACAAGATATTAATCGATATTCCCCTATGCATCTTCAACAATTTCAGGTAATACATTATTTAATTTTTACATACCTATCAGTTGTTTACGTCATTAAGTGAGAAAATTCAATAGATGAATTTATTCGCTTTATAAAAAAATACAACGCGTTAAAAATAATGTTCATCATTTAACTTTTATATTCACATACAAAACGTTCATTTTTTCATGTAACGAAGATCGTCATACTAAACGCAAACACTTCTTCTTCTATAGAATGGTTGAACACGGAAAAATCATGCTTCTTTGTCACATGAAAATAGTTGGTAATATACTAGAAAAAACATATACGGGGGAATGTTGTGGGAGCGATAAATGGCAGTGATTTTCTTAAAAAGATCAATTCACTCAATAATGAAATTTGGCTTGACGGTATGCAAGTAAAAGGACCACTTTCTGACAATAGTGCCTTTAAAGGAATTCTGCGCACAAAAGCCGATTTGTATGATGCCCAAGTATCCCCAGAGTTGTTACAAAAAATGACCTATACGTCACCAACTACAAAAGAACGTGTCGGTTTATCTTTCATGCAACCTCGCACAATCGAGGAATTACGGTTGAGAAGACGTATGATTGAACAGTGGGCTCGCCAAACTTGCGGGCTACTCGGTAGAAGTCCTGATTATTTAAATACAGTCATGATGAGTTTTGCCTCTTCGCGTTATTTATTGGAGGGAAAGGAGAATTGTTTTCCTCAACATATGCTAGCTATGTATGAAAAAGCGAGAGATAATGATCTTTCATTCACCCATACTTTCATTACACCTCAAGTGAATCGATCTCAAGCTTACTTCGAATGTAGCGACGAACCAATTGCTGCAAAAGTTGTAAAGAAAACAAATGATGGGCTTATCATTAGAGGAGCACGTCTTCTTGCGACTCAAGGTGGATTGACAGATGAAATTCTCGTATTCAGTACACCGAAACTACTTTGTGAACCTGAGGAAGCTTTCGCATTTTCCATCCCCTCAAATTCAAAGGGGTTGCGTTTCATTTGCCGAGAATCTTTTGTCGGAGGCACGTCAACGTTCAACTATCCACTCAGTTCCCGATTCGATGAGATGGATTCACTAGTCGTGTTTGATAACGTCCTAGTCCCTTGGGAACGTGTATTTTTCTACGATGCTCCCGAAGTCGCCGCAACCTTTTTCGGTGCAAGTTCCTTTCAACCTTTCACGTTTCACCAAGTCATCACGAGACAAATCGTCAAAACCGAATTCATGCTAAGTGTCGCCGAACTGCTTGTACAAACGATTAACATCAGTGAATATCAGCACATTCATGAAAAACTATCGGAAATCATCATCGGGCTTGAAACGATGAAAGCACTGCTCGCAAAATCCGAAATGGACGCAACAGTCGATACAGCAGGTTATATGCGACCAAGCCTGTTACCTTTGCAAGTTGCAAGCAACATCTTTCCGAAACTCTATCCACGATTTAATGAAATCATTCAGCTGATCGGAGCGAGTGGAATGGTTACATTGCCTACCGAAAAAGACTTTCAATCTGAGCGCATTCCTGACCTCCACCACTATTTACAAGCTGCAAACCAGTCTGCAGAAGACCGGGTGAAAATCTTCCGTCTCGCTTGGGACCTCACCATGAGCGCATTCGGCACAAGACAAACCCAATATGAACGCTACTTTTTCGGAGATCCCGTTCGGTTAGCCAGTTACCTGTATAAGTCTTATCCGAAAGATGCACATATGGAGATGGTTGAAAAATTGATAGGGATACAAGTTGGAAAGCGGTAATTGAAGTGATTAGGAAATGCCATCTTACACGTGTTGCTTGTGTGAGGTGGTTTTTTCAACTTGAAGCGAGTGTTGTGTTCCGAGCGGGTTACGTTGTGATGCGAATGAGGTATGTTGTGATGCGCCATGAGTGTTGCGATGCGAGCGGGTTACGTTATAAGCCGTTATTGTAAAATCAAAGAATTCTTGTAAATTGTATTTTGTATCTATTTATCAAGCGTGGTATTCTATACAAATAAGTAAATTCTACCTAAATAAATAGTAACTTTGGAGGCAGATAGGTTTAATGATGAAAACAAAACTGATTCATACGACTACCCGACGACTAACTTTCATTGTTCTCATTGTCGGTGTGATATTTTCTTTCTATTCTCTTTTAACCAATCCAACATCCAGATCTTCCTCCTCATTAAAACTTGGCCCTTATTATGAGATATTCCGTGATTCGTCTGCATCACTTACGATCGACGACTTATTAACCGACGATTATCATTCATCCTTCACTGCCAGTACCGAAAACTACTTAAATTTTTGGCATACAGATGATGTCGTTTGGCTTCGCTTACAAGCAGATGAATTACTGTTGGAGCACGATAAATCCTACTGGCTCGAACTAATTGATAAACTAGAGAGTATTACAATGTATCTTGTAAATGAGGACGGTTCTTATGAAATACAAACAGGTGGTTTTTCGAACTTAGAAAATCGGCCAATTCATTTCCGCTCGATTTTATTTACCATCGATAATCCATCAACTGTCTCAGAAATCTATCTGAGGTTAGAGGGTTCCCTTCCATTGACAGTGATTTCTTCTCTGTATACAACAAATGAATTCATACAAAAAATTATTTCCTACAAATTTTTCACCGGAGCATTTTACGGTTTCTTAACGGCATTATCTATTTATAATTTATTCTTATACTTTTCACTACGAGAAAAAGCATATCTGTTTTACGTTTGTTACATGTGGAGCTTCATGGTATTTCAAGCTACTATGAATACATTTGACATTGAGTTATTAGGTCAACTTGTACCCGAATGGTTTTTTACGCGATCATTGGTGTTAAGTTGCAACTTATTAGTGTTGTTCATGATTCTATTCGGAAGGGAATTTCTTGAATTAAAAAAGAACTTGCCAAAGTTTTATCGTTTATTGACCATCGCCTTATGGCTAAACATTCTATTGTTTGTTGCAGCAATACTTACCCCAAATGTCAGTATGATTAATGACGTAACAACGGTTTTCACGATGATTGTCCTCGTTTTACTATGGATATCAGGATTCCAGTTGCTTAGGAAGGGCCTTAAATCCGCACGCTTTTACATGATTGGGTGGACGATTCTCTTAAGCTCCATTGTTGTACAGGGTTTAGGTTTCTTAGGGATTATTCCTCTGCACCCGCGTATATACGAAGATGTTCCTGCAATTGGGGCAATTTTTGAAGCGTTATTTTTATCGCTCGCTTTAGGCGATAAAATCAGTATTATTAAAAATGAAAATGAACGCATGCAACAAGCGTTGACTGAAACGCTTGAGGATAAAGTGTTGGAACGGACGCAACAGTTAGAAAAAGCAAAAAGGGAACTTGAATACTTAGCGAATACGGATAGACTGACACAACTTGCCAATCGTTTTCGACTGGATTCTATGATGGATGTCGCTTTTAAGCGAGCAGCGAATGACAATCAACCGCTCTCGATTATTTTACTAGACATCGATAAGTTTAAAACGGTCAATGATACATACGGCCATCAAGTCGGAGATGCCATTTTAATTGAAACGGCAAAATTACTTACAAGGATCCAGCGAGAAAAAGATGTAATTGGCAGATGGGGTGGTGAAGAATTCCTAATCATTTGTCAAGAAACTACAGAGGGTGAAGCACTACAACTTTCCGAGAAGATTCGATTCCTTATGGAGCAACACGCATTTCCTATAGATGAATCGCTTACTGGTAGTTTCGGAATTGCTTCGTATCTTCCAGGTGACACCGTCCACACACTCATATCCAGATGTGATAAAGCTTTGTACCAAGCAAAACTGAATGGCCGAAATCGAGTGGAGGTTTTCTAGATTTCTGAATGTTCATGTCGATTTTTATAGTATGGGATGGCTCGCGTGTTGTGATGCGAGCGAGTTACGTTGCGATACGAGAGAGGAATGTTGTGATACGAAGCTATTACGTTGTGTTACGGCTCGAGTGTTGTGATGCGAGCGGGTTACGTTGTGATACGAGAGAGGAATGTTGTGATACGAAGCTATTACGTTGTGTTACGGCTCGAGTGTTGTGATGCGATCGGGTTACGTTGTGATACGAGAGAGGAATGTTGCGATACGAAGCTATTACGTTGTGTTGCGAGCGGGTTACGTTGTGATACGGATTAAGCATGATGACGTGGCAAGTGCTTTCCCTTCCCACCGCCCGCTTTTCTTATGCTTAGTCATCAATATTCACCATGAAAAAGTGGCCATAAGTTCTCAGGCCACTTTTTCACTTTTTCCGCTCTGCATTCAACTGCTCTTTGTTTTGTTTTATCAGCTTTTCAAAGTAAGAGAGTTCATTTTCTGCAGGTTCTGCTGACACATTTGAATTTTCACTATCAACGTTGTGGCTATACTCGTACGGAACACTTTTCTCTACTTCTTTATTCTCGTTTTCTTCTTCTCTCATGTTTTTCGTTTCGGATACTGTTCGTTTTTCTGAAGACTCCTCTTCTATTCGCTCATTTTCATAGGCTTCTTGCTTCTTAACTTCAACACAGTTTACAGCATCCATGTCCTCTTCCCGAACTTCAGAACTATGGGAGCTTTCGTTAGTAACTTCATTAAATTCTCCATGTGCATGCTCTCCATCCGCCTCTGGAAGTTTCGAGCGTTCACTGTCCGTCTTTTCCCAATCAAACCGTTCGTTCACTTGAAGATCACCATGTTGTTCAGTACCATCTTTCATCCAGGTCAATTCTGACAAGGAATCAAACCATTTCATAACTTCTTCAATAACTTTTTTATAGTCAGCTGAACCTTTTACTAATCCTGAATTGGGTTTATTGTAGAAACGAATTGGATGAAATGGATATTTTTCGTCTGTCACTTGAAGAAGAAGTGTAATTCTTTCCACTTTTCCACTCTCTGATATTTGCTCATCACCTGTCAGGTCTGTTTGGTTTGAAGTGGACAGTACGTGGTCGTCTGCAAGGACAGAAACCGATTCGAGTAATTCAGCCTTATAACTGAATGTCTCATACGACATATTCTTCTGCGGTTTCTCCAGCAGTTCCCCTTCATGACTTTGAGCTCTCCACAAATATATCTGTTGCTTGTCCCCATCTAGCGAAACTTTCGCCAATGCATCTGCCGCAATAAATGTACGTAGTCTGGAAGAAGCCACTCCATTCAGTTGCAAGGATTGGAGCTTTTTGCGAAGCACTTCTACTTGTTTATCCTCGATCCTCTGTTCTTGTGCAAACAGTTTCATCGCTATCACGCAAGCAATTACAAGCAATAAAAAAGCCTTCACACCATAGCCATTAAAAATTGCATGAATGAATAGTCCAGCCGCACCTAATGGAAGGAAGCAGCCTAAACACCCAAAGAAATTTGAAATTCTCGTAGCGATGGTTTTCCTCCCCTTTCCATAATATGAATTCTATTAACTGTACGGTTTGAATGGAGAGAAGTTTCATATTCCTTTCTCAAACGATACGATCCAATGGCCAGGCACCTAACTCCTCACCGTCTAATATACTACAGTGGAAGGAGTGTCAGTCATGCATTGGCAGCAAAAAGTTCACTATTTAACGGGACAGCCAGTCGGGGTTTCATTTCGCAACGGGCAAGGTACGTCAGGTGTATTATGCGGTTTCTCGGATGGTAAATTGCTTCTTATCGAATACCTGTACCATACGCAATTTGCAATGAAGCAGTACGATTTACGCACCATTCAAGATATCCATGGGTTTCCGCCATGTCCACATGAACAGCGTCTATATTAAATAAATAAACGAAAAAAAGTGAGAGGAACGGGAAATTCCTACTCACTTTTTTCATTTAATTCATACCTATCCCCTTCACTAGGAGCACGTTGTGGCATCCACTTAAAATCACTTCCTGCAGGATTTTGGAATACACGAAGTCCAAATTGACCCGCTACGGCAAATAGATGGTCAAAAATATCCGCTTGCACAGCCTCGTAGATTGTCCATTGCGTACTATTCGTAAAGGCATAGATTTCTAACGGCAGACCGTTTTCACTTGGAGCCAATTGACGAACCATCAGCGTCATCTCTTGATGGATGCCTGGGTGTCGTTTCAAATATTCATGTACATAGACTCGAAATACGCCTATATTTGTAAGCGCACGCCCGTTGACCGCATTGCTCCGATTAATGCTTTTGGTCGTGTTGTATGTTTCAATTTCCACTTCACGTTCCGTAATGTAGTCGCTTAGGAAGTGAATCTCTCTTAAATGATCGAGCAATTCTTTTGAGCAAAATGCAATGCTCGACGTGTCAATATGCAAGGCACGTTTAATACGGCGCCCCCCGGATTCTTGCATCCCTCTCCAGTTAATGAACGAATCGGATATGAGCGCATAACTCGGTATCATCGTGACTGTCCGATCAAAATTACGGACCATGACCGTGTTTAATGAAATATCGATGACATCCCCATCCGCCCCATATTTCGGCATTTCAATCCAATCCCCGACTCGCACCATGTCATTCGCAGACAATTGGACCCCTGCAACGAGGCCTAATAATGAATCTTTGAACACTAACATGAACACGGCTGAGAGCGCACCGATTCCACTCAGCAAGATTAGCGGACTTTCTCCTAACAAATTAGCTATGACGAGGATGGTTCCGATGATGATAATCGTGATTTTCGCTACTTGGATATAGCCTTTAATCGGCTTCGTCTTTGCAATTTCATACGTTTGATAAATATCATTGAACACTGTTAACAAGCGGTTCATCACACTAAACGCTACAATCATAATGTACGTGATTGCTAACGTTTCAATCGCCGTCCGATACGTCGGAAATGACGCAGCAAAGTAATAAATAATGATGGCAGGGACAAAATGCGATAACTTATGGAACACTTTTCGTTCTACTAATACATCATCCCATTTGTACTTATTTTTGCTGACAATATGCGTGATAAAGCGGATGACGACTTTTTTTGTAATGAAGTTTGCAATGACGCATAGAAGCGTAATGCAGGTAATAAGTATGATAAAAGCAACAGGATCAAGCCAAGGTGGCTCCACTCCATAGCTTGAAAGCTGATTACGAATAAAAACCACTTATATTCCTCCTAAACTGATTTGACCTATAATTTTCTCTTATAGAATTGTAGCGCAGGAATGCCGTTTTTGTCTGTACGATGACCTATTATTAGGGTGGATTTACTTGCTTTGAGCAATGGATGAGTCGCTATGAAAATCAGGCATTCTTCTTTTTCAGAAACCCTTTCTATATACCATTAAGGATACGAGAATTTATACGATCTATTCATCTCCAAAGAAAGGACGAATGGATTCTTTTCTTGTTGCACAATGATATACATGTTTTATTCGTATCCCATAGCATAGAAAGTTCGCACGTAACTGATAATGATTTTCAATTAATAGTTGACATTCCATTTTAATCTGATAAAATCAAATTTGTAAGGTAACTGATAATGATTATCACTATTAATCAATATCAATTCCGAAAATCAGAAGATGGAAAAGGAGATAGTCAAGCATGAAGAAATGGTCTTTATTTACACTTGTTTTATCACTACTTTTTGTTCTAGCTGCATGCGGAACGAACAGTGATAAAGATTCCAATACGAATGGAGCAACAGGAACAGATGCTGACAAACCAGCAACTGAAGAAACTACACCAGTTTCCATTAAGCATGAGCTGGATGAAGAAGAAGTTGTATTCGAGAAAACACCTGAGAAAGTTGTTGTCTTCGACTTTGGTGTATTAGATACATTAGATGAATTGAATATTCCAGTTGCGGGTCTTCCACAAGCAACGATTCCTCAGTACTTGGAAAAGTATAAGAGTGATGAATACGAGAATCTTGGAAGCTTGAAAGAGCCTGATTTCGAAGCAATTCATGCAATGCAACCTGACGTCATTTTCATCTCTGCTCGTCAATCAGATCTATATGAAGAATTCAAGAAGATTGCTCCAACTGTATACATGGGTGTAGACTACACGAACTATATGGATTCATTTACAAGCAACATGGAAACAATCGGTAAACTTTTCGGTAAAGAAGATGAAGTGAAAGCTGAATTAGCTGAAGTGAACGCTTCTATTGAAGAGATTAAGGAACAAGCAGCAGCTAAAGATGAAAAGACTTTAATAATTATGGGGAACGAAGAGAAAGTCAGCGCTTATGGACCAAGCTCTCGTTTCGGAATTATCCATGATGTTTTTGGATTCAAGCCTGCTGACGTAAACATTGAGAAATCTACACATGGTCAAAGCATTTCATTCGAATACGTAATGGAACAAAATCCTGACATCCTTTTCGTTATTGACCGCGATTCTGCATTTGATGCGAATGCAAGTGTAAAAAATGCGATTGAAAACGACATTGTTAAGAAAACGAACGCTTACAAAAACGACAAGATCGTTTACTTGAACGGTGGCCCTTGGTACCTTGCAGGTGGCGGATTACAATCCATTAAAATCATGATTGAAGATGTAAAAGCTGGATTGTAAGACAACCTTTCTAATACGCAAAAACTTCTGGTTGTAGAAACTAGAAGTTTTTGCTTTTTTTGCGTTCTCCCCCTTTTATCAAGTTACCCTCACAGACTTGTGATGCTAATTTAGCACGATTCACAAAATATTGTTATAGTATAGGTAACTGGTAAATCGTTAGGAGGAAATCAATGTTTAGTAAGCAAGCGATCGGACTCTTTTTTGTCTACTTTGCTCAGGAATGTTGCTTGCATGCTCGAATGAGTCTGCAGCCCCTTCTGAGAAACAAACTGTAGAGGCAGAAGTTTGCAACCGGCTTTAAAGGACCTGAAGCGATGATCGGACCCATTGAAAAAGGACCATTTTATGCGATTCCAGTACATGCGGGGTCACTAGGAACAAATGGAGGGCCACGTATTAATGAACATGGACAAGTGATTAGCCTCCGCGGAAATGTTATTCCAGGCTTGTATGCAGCTGGTAACGCAGCGATGGGTGTCCTTGGAGGTGCATATCCTGGTGCAGGCGGGACGATAGGACCAGCTTTAACGTTCGGATATTTAGCCGGAAAGCACGTGGGTAATGTTGAAAGTAGAAGCATACACATTGAAGAGATCGTTTTAGCATAATAGAGGAGGAATTTAGAAATGCCTAGTGGTACACACGCACTTGAATTGGATTTACCGATTGAGAAGATATGGAACTTTGTCAGTGATATGAATCGATGGGCGCCGCTCGTTCCCGGCTACATTGAGCATGAAATTTTAAGTGACACGCAATCGACTTGGACGTTCAAAGGCGATATCGGCATCATGCAAAAAACCGTTAAGCTGAAGATCGAAATTACAGAGTGGCAAGAGCCTTCGCTCGTAACGTTCAATTTGACAGGACTGAACGAAAACTTTGCAGGCAATGGTTTTTTTAAAGCAATTGCAGTATCTGAATCCAAAACCGAAATGGTCGGAAACTTGGATATTACAGCAAAAGGCATGATGGGACCGATGATCAATACAATCTTGAAAAACTTTGTGCCTAAAACTGCTGAAGACCTGACAAAAGCGATTGCAGAGGAAATTGAAAACATTGAACTGAAAAAAGTATAAGGCAGAACAAACCGGCAGCCCTCATTAAGAAGGCTGCCGGTTTGTTTACATTTTAATTCTCACTCATTGGTTGCTACTATACTAACAATTAGCTCTTCACGACTTCATCTCTCAAGAATATTTTTTCGTCAATTTTGAAGAAGTTTCTTGATCAACCTTCCACATTCTATCGGCTTCTTCCATGTTCGTCATTTCTTCTGTATGACTAAATTGCTCTTTGTACATGATTCTCGCCGCTTTTGGTGCTGCCCAAAATGTTGGTAATAGTATTAATGAAACTGGGATTGCTGTAACAACTATAAAAGATTGGATTGCATTAATCCCACCTTCACTGATCATTAATAGTACAATCGCTACCGCTCCCATGATGACCGCCCAAAATACTCGCATGCTTTTAGGTGGATGGCCATCTCCTGTAATGGCAACTGAAATGGTATAGGCCATCGAATCACCTGTTGTTACAACGAATAGAATGGTCACTAACAGGAAAAGAGGCGCAATTAAGGCATCTAGCGGGAGTTGTTGAGTGATGGCTACCATTGCTGCCGGCATACCACCTGTACTTAATGCATTTGACACAACACCTGGATTACCCAATTCATAAAAGATACCTGTTCCACCAACGACAGTGAACCAAAATGCCGTGACAATTGGTGCTGTAACGGATACTGCCAAAACCAACTCTCGGATTGTACGTCCACGCGTAATGGTGGAGATAAAAATTGCCATCATTGGTCCATATCCGAGGAACCAGCCCCAAAAGAAGATTGTCCAGGAACCAAGCCAAGCAGAATCACCACGAAATGTACTCATTGCAAGAAACTCCTGGAGATGAACACCACTTGCAGAGATAAATGTATCAATAATAAATCCACCAGGTCCGATTACTAAAATGGCAACCATTAAAATAAGTGTTATGATGACATTTAAATTACTCAGGAATTGGATTCCTTTCCGCAAACCAGTGACTGCTGAAATCGTAGCAATGACAACAACACTACTAATGATAAGGACTTGGGTTGTCAAGTTATTCGGCACTCCATATAGCGCTTCCATCCCATATGCAGCCTGCAGACCAAGGAAACCAATTGGACCGATCGTCCCTGCCGCAACGGCAATTATTGAAAACGCATCAATAATTGTGCCTAATGCACTTTTTCTCATAATCCTTTCACCTAGTAAAGGATAGAGCAAGGTACGCGGTTTTAATGGCATTCCTTTTTGGTAATGTGCATACATCAATACAATCGTTCCTAATGTCCCAAGAATTGACCAGGCAAGAAAGCCCCAATGTAAATACGATTGTGCAAACGCAGGAATTACTGCTTCTCTAGTTCCTGATTCAACACCTTCGAAAAGAGGTGGACGATCAAGGAAGTGATACATCGGTTCTGCTGCCGCCCAAAAAACACCTCCACCCGCTAGCAATGTAGTCATAATCATAGCCAGCCACTTAAAGTAGCCAATTTCAGGTTTTTGTGCAGCTCCTAGACGTATCTTTCCATACTTCGAAAACGCTAAGAAAAGTGCAATGAGAAACGTACCTAACAACAATATCTGCCAAAATGCACCGAAATATTTTATTGAAAAAGCGAACGATTGATTCACCATGTTCGATACAAAATCAAGATTAATAAATGAAGCAATTACAAAAGCAACTAAAAGTCCCCCACTTATGAGCAGAACGGGCCGATCCGTTTTAGATTCGTATTTATTCAATGTAAAACCTCCTCGTCCACCATTTTGTAAACGCTTACCTTTTACGAAAGTGTGGAGAAATTATGCCACTTCCACAATGACATCAATTTCTACAGCTGCTCCGCGCGGCAACATCATACCTACCGCAGTTCGAGCGTGCGATCCAACTTCTTCACCAAACACCTCTACTAATAAATCAGAAGCACCATTCATCACTTTTGCCTGTCCTGTAAATTCAAATGCCGTGTTAATCATACCAAGCAATTTTACAAACTTCTTAACTTTTGATAGTTCTCCAACTTCTTCTTTAATGGTCGATAATGCAAATAGAATCGCCTGTCTGGAAGCCGCATACCCTTCTTCAATCGTTAGTGTATCGCCGACCTTACCAATTACGTCATATGAAAGGGATCCTGATAAAAACAATAGATTACCTGTACGCACACAGGAAATATAATTTCCTCCTTTTGCTCGTTTTTCTGGCAACTCTAAGCCAAGTTCCTTTAACTTATCCTCTGGTCTCATTGCTATCATCCTTATCATTAGAATAGTGAGTGTTGAATTTCATTTGTCGCATTCAACAGCTCAGATACATACGATTCCATCGTCTTCCGGTTCCATCTAAACAATGGTCCTGAGATAGATAATGATCCGATTACTCGTCCTTGTTGATCAAATACTGGAGCAGATAATGCCGCCACATTAGGCGTAATCTCTTCTTCGTTTGTTGCGTAACCAAGAATTCTAGTCTCTTCAAGTAATTCCTGTAAACGGCTACGTTCATCCTTTGGCAATGTGAGCAGAAGTCTCTCCTGTAATTCAGCTGACTGGAATGCCAAAATCGCTCGGCCACTTGCCCCAACATGAAGTGGCATGCGCTTACCAATTCCAACAGACCGCTTAATTTCTTGCAAACTTTCATATTCTAATACACAAATACGCATTTGGCCTGTCGGCATATAGAACCCAACTGTTTCTCCTGTGTCATGCCGTAACGACATAAGCCAAGGCTCAATGATTGGCGCAATTGGCATTTCACTCATGATTTTATTGGCATAATCCAAAAAGACTGTGCCTAATGAATACAATTTTGAACGCGGATCTTGAAATACCATACCTTCCATCTTCAACGTAGTGAGTAATCGATGAACGATTGTTGTAGACAATCCTAATCCTTTACTGATTTCACTAACGCCTTGTGGTCCTGACACATCATTTAAATAATTTATGACGGAAATTGCCCGTACAACCGTCGCTGAAACTTCTGGTGTTTTTTTCAAATGAACTTGCTCCTCTACAAATAATATAGATACTCGATTCTTTTTGAATATACTAACATATGCAGATTAGCAGAAAGAAGGGGAAAGACCAAGCTATCCCCTCTATTGAACTTAGTTACTGTTGATATAACGTGTTTTGTTCTGGCAATAGAACTCAACTGCTTCGCTTCCTAGTTCTTTGTACGTGCCCGTACTTGACTGCTTATATCCACCAAACGGCGCTTGGAAGAAAGTCCCTGTCGTTGTCATATTCACTTTCACAATTCCAGCTTGAATATCGTTTAACGCCCTGTTCATATATGTTAGATTTCTAGTACAAATAGCAGCCGACAAACCGTATGCCACATCATTTGCCACATCAATCGCCTCATCAATTGAGGAAATTTCAATAATGCTAATAACTGGACCAAATACTTCTTCCTGTGCAATCGTCATTGATGACTTCACGTTGCCGATTACTGTTGGTTCAACAAAGTATCCTTTTTCTGAACCTTCAAATTCAGGAATCCCGCCGCCAGTCAGTAGTTCTCCACCCTCGTCCACTGCTTTTTTAATTAAATCCAATGTAGATTGACGCTCACCTTCACTTACTTGAGGTCCCATCGTTACATCTTTATCCATGCCATTACCGACCTTAATCTCTTTCGATTTAGCCACTAATTTCTCTGTGAATTCTTGACGAATATCTTTATGGACTAGTACTCTGCTCGTAGCGGTACATGCTTGACCAGTTTGTCCGTATCCTCCCGCAATCGCAAGTCCGACTGCCGCATCCACATCGGCGTCTTCCATCACGATTAATGGGTTTTTCCCGCCCATTTCAAGCAATACACGCTTCATATCTTTTGAAGCTTCTGAATAAATCAAGTTGCCTACACGATTGGATCCTGTAAATGTAATTGCTTTTACCGCAGGATGATGAATCATCTCCGTAACAAGGCGTCCAGGTCCAACCAATTGGTTCACAACACCTGCTGGAACGCCTGCCCTCTCAATAATTTCCACAAATTTCTGTGCTGTTAAAGGGGTTTCAGACGATGCTTTCAGGACGACCGTATTACCACTTAAAATGGCAGGAGCAATCTTCCAAGCGGGAATTGATAACGGGAAATTCCAAGGGGTGACGACTAACACCACGCCTAGTGCTTCCTTATGTAATTCAATTTGAACACCCGGCATATCAGATTCAATAATCCTACCCGTCATTCGGCGTCCTTCACCAGCGTAAAACTTTACAATACCAGCTGCATAGTTAACTTCTTTTAATGCATCGGTAAATGTCTTGCCTTCTTCCTGTACAATAATTCGAGCAATGTCCTCCGCTTCTTCTTCCATAATTGCTGCTATTTTAAATAAGTATTCGCCTCTAGCAGGTGATGGCGTCTTACTCCATTCAGGAAATGCCTGTTCAGCTGCTTCAATCGCTGCTTGCGCATCCTTTTCAGTTGATTGTCGAACCGTCACGATTAGTTCATCATGATTAGCAGGATTTCTAATTTCAAGAATATCTGACCCTGATGTTTCCACCCATTCACCATTAATGAAGTTCTTCAACACTTTTACATCACTTTTAACTGTCATCATTTTCAATCTCCTCCAGTTAGTAAATTCTCTTGTTACGCCATTTCTCCCGCTCCACGCAAACGTGATTGGTCTGTTGATTCTACAAGCATCCGCTTGCCTGTTTCATTTAGTTCAATCCAAAGTTCTTTATTAATTTCAGCTCCATATTCCCAAGATGACTGCCATTTCTGTTCAAAATCATCACCCGTTGTGATGATGTAAGAGGGATCTATTGTTTGCTGAAAATTTTCTAGCAACTCATCGATTACACTAATAGAAGTAGTACCGAAAATACAAAACTCCGTATATTCATGTGGGAGATTCAGGGATTCATCACCCCGCAAACCTAGTTGTCTATTTATCCAATCCACGACATCTTCATTGTTCCGTTTATGAATCATGATCGGAAATGCATAGCTAGGAGATGAGAGTATCAACGATGAATGGCTTGGCAATTGATATAGAATGATACTTCCAATCTTTTTCTTAGCTAGATAAATCGCTTGCTGTGTCAGCACACGTGACGGTCTTGTATCAGTTACACAAACAGCAGCAACGTGTTGATCTTGCAATTGTGCGACTAAATAATCTGCACAAGCTTTGCCAAGTAGCATACCACTTTGCTTACCACCATCTATTTTCGTAACATGATTCCGTTCCGCCACAATTTTCAATTCATCCAACTGACTTTGCAAGTGCGACAATTCATCAGCTAATTGTTGTAAACCATATAATCCGAGGAATTCAGCATTTGCTACGGTTTCTGCACCTTCTTCTGCATACCCATACGGAACCCCACAAGCCTGGAAGATTTTTTTACAATGGGTGTATAGTTCTAAGTGAGAGACACGCATTTCTCCAACTCCTTCTCCGCCTTAAATCCTTCCGAAAAGAAACGGTACCAATTCCCTCCCATAATTTTCGAAACTTCATCATAGGTCATACCACGCGCGGCTAAACCTTGTGCGATATTCGGGAAATCCACTGGCGTTTGAAACCATGCCGGCCACTCCGGCCAACCAGGACTCGATTTAGAACCCGCGCCATAATCAATTTCATGAGTCCATCTTCCCATTCGCATCCAAGCAAGGAAGTCAACCGACATATTATGTGTTAAATCGGTGCCTATTCCGACGTGATCGACCCCCATAAATTCTACAGTTTGGGCAATCATGTCGCAGAATTCTTCTAATGTTGTACTTGCTCCGTTGATCAAGTGAGGGTACGCACACACCCCTAGTACCCCTTTATTTTCACGTAAGGCAGCTAACACTTCTGCTGATTTGTTACGTTTCGTTGGATAGATCCAGTCTGGATTCGCATGCGTAATTGCAACAGGACGACTAGATAATGCTAATGTGTCTAATGAAGTCTTTGTACCGACATGCGACAAGTCAATGACCATTCCAACGCGGTTCATTTCCCTAATGACATTCTTACCGTATCTAGAGAGTCCTGGATCTACCTCTTCGTAGCAGCTGCTTCCGATTAAGTTTTGATTGTTATATGTAAGTTGCATGATTTTCACACCGAGTTCGTTAAACACCGACACTAAACCTAATTCATCCTCTAAGGCAGATGTATTCTGTGCGCCTAAAATAATACCGAGTTTCCCAACTGCTTTAGCCGTTTCAATGTCTTCTCCTGTCTTAACAGGCATGACCAAATCTTGATGTTCTTCAAAGAAGCGATGCCAACCTGCCACTTTACTTAATGTCTCACGCGCATTTTCCCATAATCCACAACAAGCGTGTACACAAGTCACACCACCTTTTTGTAGCATAAGGACAAAATCGCGGTCCCAATTACTTAATTCTAATGCATCAATAATCATCATATCTTTCGTATCTATCATCATTTGACCTCCTCTAAATTTGGTAAATTTGGATAGAACCAATCATCTGTAAAAGTCGAGCTACCTATTTCTTCTACTAATGGAGCCCCCTGAAATAGTGTAATTCTAACCCATCGATTCGATTTAGGATCAAACCGCTCCGCCCCAAAAATAGCTAACTTGCAGCGCAATAAATAGACTGGCAATAAATCTGCTCCCGTTAAATTCGTTTGAACCTCACTGTAAGTTAAGCCCTCCAATGATTGAATACGTCTTACAATCCCTCTTAACTCGGGCTTTTTCAGCAAGAATGAAGCTACGGATTGCTCACCATGACAAGATTCAATCTCAACAGCAAGTTGTTGCACCTGCTCAGCTATGTTCATGGGCATTGCAAGTTCATCGCCTGGGTCTATCCCCCGTTCTCCGATACGAGGCTCCTCTTTCTCTACAGATCGATACCAAAAGTAATGTCGAGCCTCTGGATTATTAAAGTCATATTGAAAAGCCCAACCATATTGCTTTTTTAGTATTGATTGCAAACGATTAATCGACATTTCAGGCACTAAAAAGATTTGATCATCCGCATTTGTTTGGCTTTCCAAATCTTCAATCACTTTTGGATACAGTTCAATTAGTTGAGAGTTTACAAGTTCTTGCGCTTCAACCGAAAAATGAATTTGTACCTCCTCAACAAACTTTCTCCAGCTTTGACTTGTTCCCTGTCCAGCTTGTAGAACCCTTACAAAAATTTGTTCTGCAAGTTTAGAAATCTGTTTGACTTCTTTCGCTAAGTCCCGTGGATTTTCAAACAGCTCCAGCTCAGGGATAGGTGCATTGATTAAATAAGAATAGGTACGTTTTAGGTTATCGATAAAGCGTTTACAATCTTCTGAGGAAGGCTGTTGTTGCTTCGCACGTGCCAAAGCAACTTCTCGAATCCAAATCCACTGATGCAGCAATTTAGGGTGTGAAATTAAAAATGGCACCATGCCTAAACCAGTCGCATTACCCGTTCCTAACAGTTTTTTTACTTCAGGCTGCAATTTAACAGCATGCGGATTTCGCTTACTTGCGATATGTTCGACCATTTCAAAACTAAAGTGCCGTAGCATATAAACCGCAAACATTTGGGCTTGAAACGCTCCACTAAACGTATGATTGTCTTTCAATTTTTCATAAGGAGCAATTCCGAATTTGCCATTTCCATATACTGCAGTTGTCCTGAAGAGATAGCCAATTTCATAAATAAAATTCAAGTCAGGTTGCTCACCATTTGATAGCGCTTCCACGACATGGTTAAAAACTCGTTCACTTTTATTCGCTCTTGACCAGACGAGATCTGTCACATCCCCTCGTCCCATTTCTTGCTTCGGTAGTTCCTGTCTCATTTTTTTCAGTTTTAGTTCAGAAATAGTTCCTTCACAAAGGGCAAAAGTTACGTCCCATTTTTCCGAAATGACACGATCGCTTCGATTTTCATCACTAATTTCCCGCGACAATGCAACAAACGTATAATGGCCTTGTGGGGTAGTAATTGTATAAAGTGCTTCACCATAACCATCGTTATCTAAATTAAATGCCGTGCGTTCTATTTTCCAATTTTCTCTCATCAATTTGCGTAGCATAATACGTAAAAAGCTGAGACTAGATGAGCGCATTGCTCCAAGTCTTTGGATTTGCATTACTTCAGAAGCGGATCTTAGTACATCACAATCGTTTATCACATGGTTGACCATCCTAAACATCCTCCATTCTTCTACCCCAACATTATTACGATTATCGGAAAACGTTTCCGAATTTATAGTTTTATCTTAAACCCGTAAAAATTCTCTGTCAATAGATTTGTTTAGAAAAAACAGAACCCATTAAACCTTCTAAAGTTTTGTAGGTTTTTGTAGTTTCGAATAATCCACCTAATTACCCATCACTCTCTACTCGTTGAAGTACTGTATGAACGCATTTGACAAAAAAACAAGAGGCAAAACTCTACATAGACCGTTCCTCTGCGCTCCAAAAGGCACGCTTTCCGCGGGGCGCGCTTGAGCCAATCGAACAACGAAGAGTTCGATTTGCCGTATTTCTGCGTACTTTGCGGAAATTAAGGCATCCTTGCTCCCAACGCTGCGCTTTTGCTCGCAAAAGCCGTTCTACGTGACGGCTTTCCCTGCGGGGTCTCAACATTCGCGCTACAGTCCCGCAGGAGTCGGCCTTTTTCCGCTCCGATCCACTCATGAATATGAAAAAGAAACTTGTTAAAGCAGAAAAAAATGCATACCGGCGAATTTTGCCTTCATGCATTTTTTACGTTTTATCACAACCTCTTTCTTACAATTAGTCAACCTTTTTAAAAGATTTATTTATACTTTCTAGGATGGTTAAGAGGGGCGGGATATCCCACCCCTCTTAACCGTCCTTTTTAGATACGCCAAAAAGACCTGACGATTTTAATTTTTTTCGAAAGGTCATTGTGGTATAGTTCTAGGTAAGTGATTACGATTTCTGAGCTGGTAGTGCGGACTCATAATCGTATAGAATGCCACACGTCAGTAACTGAAATGTCACTTTCAGAAACTTATTGATGCAGGCGATGATCGCAACCTTATGGGGCTTCCTCTGAGGTTGCTTTTTTAATTTGTAGTAATAATCCACAAAATGATTCGGCTTTCTTTTAGCCATAAGCATAGCGCATATCATAAAATATAGAATCTTCCGCAGATGTTTGTTTCCTCTTTTATTAATACGATCTCTATATTGTGTATTGCCCGACTGGTATCGCATAATATCGATGCCTGCGTAAGCGTTCAATTGTTTCGCATTCTTAAAGCGGCGAATATCTCCAATTTCTCCGATTAATCGGCATGCCGTCGAATCGCCTATACCCGGTATCGAGCGGTAAACAAGATATTCTTTTCGGCCTTCTGATAACTTTTTCATTTGTTTTATCAGTGTATCTTTCTTCTCCTTCAAGTCGGCAATTCGGGACGCGTAATCACGAACCTGGTCGCATCGAATATCATTCGGTTTGATGGCTGGATAGCTGTTTCGCGCTGCTTCCAATAGAACGGATGCTTTCGCTTCAGCTCGTGCCAACGAAAGGTTCTTTCTTGTATTAGCTTTTAAACGATTCTTAATGACCGTCTTTGAATGATCCAGTAAAAGTGCAGGATGCGGATAGAGCTGAACAATATTTAAGAACAGAGCTGAACTTGGTGTAATGAGCTTTTCTAATTCCGGGAAGCTAAGATGTAAAATAGAATGCATTCTGCTTTTCAGTAAAATCATTTCTTCATCAATTTCATCGTAATAACGCGTCAAGGCACGCATCTGTTCATAATAATCATCTTGGATATATGTATGTTTACGCGCCGCTTGGAAATGGGTCTTCGCAAGTTCATGGGCATCACTAAGATCTGTTTTATGCCGCCGCATCTTCGCCATCTGTAAATTGGCTTCAAGTGGATTCATGCGGCAATACGCATAGCCAAAATCTTTGAGAAATGTTTCGATAGGTTTTGAATAGACGCCGGTTGCTTCAAACACGATATCTGGTGCCTGGCCATCTACCTTTGTGATCTCTGCCATTCTTTCGTGCAATCGTTCAAATTCAACACGTGTATGATGAAATTCGCCTTCAAATTCACATTGGCGATAACCATCATAAATCGCAATCGTACTTTTTCCTTTACTCACATCTAAAGCTACGACATGTTTCATGTTCATTTCTCCTTCTTGACCAATCATAGAAGCCTCCACACTACCTTATCGATTCCACTTTCTTATACACGATCTCTATGGACCCAACATACTAAACTGATTCATATAAGGGCGTGAAGTTAGCCGGTTTTAAATACGGACTCAAAAGGTCCAAGAGGCTGGTCGGCTTTTCTTCACTTCTACTATAAAAAAATAGTAGCACAAACCATGGCCTTGGTTTGTACTACTAATGTTAGTATGTTTTAAGTAGACACTATTCACCTAGCCTTAATACGGTGCAATGAAAACCGCGTCTTCAGAGAAACGGGAAACGTGTGCCTCCCCCTCCTCTATCCATTTTTCGCTATACTGGATGGGAGCATCTGGATCATCCGGTTTTTGGAACTGATCCAACCCGACAGCTGCCAGTACAGGGCTATCATCATCATCCAAGCCAATGTTCAACACATGTCGAATGATGAACGGTTTCCCGAACTCAATCATGGCCGAATCTTCGTCAAGCATCCCATCAATGACGTCAAACGGTACACGTAAATAGATGGAGTCATCCCCATCTTGATGAAGAATCGTATCAAAATAGCCTTTGTCAAAATCCCAGTTCCCACCCATTTGTAAACCATGCTCCCCTAACACGGTGCACGCGTCACCAAACAATGCTTTTTTCCCTGGCATGGATGTTTTCAGTTCAATCATGTTCATTCCTCATTTCTGTTATTTTGTTACTGCCAATTGAAGTCATCACTACGTTATACAAGAAGGTTCTTTCTTCAAATTTCAAATAACGAATAGCTGCCAGCCTCATCGAAATCCGTCACGTGCATCACTCGATCTGAGAATCCCTCCACGGCAGTTGACGTTGTTCCCATTAGAAGTGATAACACTTGAACATTCTTTTCACTTTTCTTATCAATAAAACGTTGTAAAAATTCCTCACTTACATCGTTTTCCCCATCCGTTACGAAAAGAATATCTGCACGTGAAAATTCACTTTCTGCAAGAACTGCTAGTGCATGCTCAAGTGCTAATGAATAGTCCGTACCGCCTCCTAGATACGTTTCTGCCATATGAATTAACTCTCGGGAGGTCATCCGGCCTTTTTTGAAAGTAAATCTTTGGACCTCAGTTGAAAACAAGAGGACACATAAGTCACGGTTCTGTTTTTTAGCAATCGATAAGAGAGCAATGACGAATCCCTTCGCCTGTGTATCCAACTCACTCATACTGCCAGACTGATCGAAACAAAAAACAATGGGACCTCTCCCCGTATAATCCCGTTTTTTTTGGTCGTATTGCATCGTCTCTCCTTCAGCAAACTTCCGGAGAAACGCTTTTTTCGCCACGGGATGTTTATACATGCCGAGTTCTGATGGAAGTAATCGTTCCACGTCTTTGCCTTGTACGACCCCTCTCCGTTCTGCAGCATCGATATACGTTGTATGGCTTTTCTTTAGTGCAATGCGTGTAAAATGGCCAGCCCATTCTGCAATGTTTTTCATTTGCAGATCGGTTGCAATTTTTTCAGCAATCATCAACTTTTCACGAAGTGGCACTTTTTTTAGCTCCGCATCACCTTTGCCAACACCGGTTCCGCCCATTAAAGAAACAAGACTTTCTTTTGTATGGAGCGCTTCATCCATTGCTTCTCCAATTCGATTCGCAAATCGTTGAGGGTTCAGTTCGATAGCCAATTCCAGTTTTTCATTAAAAACAATCGTTTCCTCTTCAAATCCATCTTCTAATTCTTCTATTTCTGATTCAGTTTCGTCCGATACTTCGGCTTGTCCATTCTTTACAGATACACCTTGCAAGCCACCTTCTCTATTTGCCGCCAGTTCTTCCGCCAACCACTGATTAAGTTTTTCTCCCATGATTTCCGTAAAGATAGCAGCCGTAAGAATATTCAATTTCGTATACATTCTAAAACGTTCAAACTGTTCATGACGCATTACTTGTTTCATAATTGTACGGTTAATATCTAAATCTCTATCCAACCTGCTTCGAACAATCATCGGTTTCATCTTATAGAAGGAAGCCCAAATGTCTTGCAACAAAGGCTCAATCGTCGGCAAGTCTGATGCATCCCGAATTCGTTGTAAACCTTCGGACATTTCAAAAACACCTTGGAAACGCCTTTTTTCAAATGTATCCGTCTTTAGGACCGAGCGCTGATCTCGAATGATTTTGCTAGTTCGCATGCAGCTCGCCTCCTTTTACATTCTAAAGAACACACCCTCTGTCTCATTTTGCTCACTCGTACTGTCAACTGTCCCATCAGTATACTGTTCATCCACTCTGCTATTTTCAACTTCCTTCGATAAGCTTGTCAGCTTGTTCGATAACTCGATAATCTTAGTTGCTTCAGCTGGTTCATCCTCTTTTAATTGTTCTAATTCTCCAACGAGCACTTTCAACTTTTCCATTGCTTCCATCCCTGCTTCTGATGACTGATCCCTCACTGCCATGTCATAAATTTCTTCCGCTTCCCTTTCAATAGTTGCGAGCGTCCGTTCTACTGAATGAGTTGTATAACGCCGAATCACGTTACAGACCGTTTCTTTCTGATCGAGCGTCTCCCACAATGCATTTTCTAAAACAGACAAGTCACCTAGTTGGACATGATTCCGCTGATGAAGAACCGCTTTCGCTTTTAACACACAGAGCGCTTGCTTGAATCGTCGATCAGAAGGTCGAATTCCTTCGTCAAACAACGCCTGCCGAATCGTAACTAACGTTTCAAACACTTTGTCCGGCACGTGAACATTGTCTGTAAGCTCTTGCAGCTGGTACAACTCCTTCAAATCCATCGCAGGCAATTCCTCCACCTTGCCCTCGCTTTTCAGCATTGAAAGGAAATTCTGTTCATCTTCAATGTAGGGGATTTCATAGCGTAGTAAAAACCGGTCGAACAACGCTTCTAGCCCTTCTCCTTCTTCCGGGTACTCATTCGAAGCACCAATGACAGAAATGAGCGGCGTCTCCACAGGAGCGTCACCGTTGTAGAAAAGACGTTCATTGATGAGTGTCAATAAACTGTTTAAAATCGCTGAATTTGCCTTAAAAATTTCATCTAAAAACACCAAATCTGCTTCAGGCATTTTATTTCTAGTATTGCGCTTGTAAACACCCACTTCCAGCTCCTTTAACGACAACGGTCCAAATACTTCTTCGGGTGTACTAAACGGCGTTAGTAGCCATTGAAAATAGTTCGTCCCGTCTATGATTTTCGCAAGCTCTGTCGATAAAGCAGATTTCGCTGTTCCGGCAGGTCCAATCATTAATAGATGCTGTCGTGCTAACAATGCCAATAAAATCCCTTCCACTTCATGTTCCCGTTCGTAAAACTTGGCATTCAGTGACTGTTTTATCTCTTCCAACTTCCTTAAATTTGGATCCATGTCACACAACCTTTCTTAAATACCAACTCTTTTATACCAAGCGTGCATCACTATACTTCAAGCAAAGAGTGTCTGTTTGTTCTTTCGTACCCTCTTTCGGCTTGTTTCACTCTTAATCGTTTAATGTTTTTGAATTTAAATTAGACAAAGGTTTGACAAGCGTGTCATATCGTTTATCAAACAAAAAACCCTTTCCCTGATGTAGGAAAGAGTTTATCTGTTTACTATGCAATTAAAACACTATTTACACGAGCAACCTTCCACGAAAACCTCTTGCAGCATAATAAGAATCTGCGCCATTATGGTAGACAAAAACCGTTTCGTAACGGTAATCGCAAAACAATGCACCACCAAGTTTACGAATATCCGGTGGCGTCTGAATCCAACTGGACGTCTTTTTGTCGACATGCTCGATTTGTTGCAACATCCGATACTGTTGCTCATCGACTACTTCAATACCCATCTCAGCCGCCATCGCCATTGCGCTATTTTCCGGCTTGTTTTTCTTCCGCTTTTCAAGCGCTTCTTGATCGTAACAAACGCTTCTCCGTCCTGCTGGGCTTTCAGGTGAACAGTCACAGAAAATATATGCATCTTGAACTTTGTCGAACCCTATTACATCAGGTTCACCACCGGTTCTCTCCATTTCATGTAGCGACCATAGTTTTTCAGGCATGTTCTCTAACTTAGTTTGAACATCTGCCCATAACAAGTTTTGGTGGCGGTGCATATTGGTTTCGAAACGGTCTTGCAGAGTAGTCAATAGTTCATCACGTTGTTCAGTAGATAGTGTTTGACCAGCCGCTTTATTCGCCATATGAATGACCCCTTTTGTAAATTGTATTTCTTAGAGTATACATCATGAACAGGATGAATAATAAGTATCACACTGAGCACCTCGGTAATTAAAAGGAACGTATGATTAGTATGTAGTTAAACTTTGTTCAATAACTTGCAAACAAGCTATGGTATCATGGAATGAAATGATTACATTGTTCGGAGGAAATTATGAAAAAAGTCGCTATCATCCAAGACCTGTCTTCGTTTGGTAAATGCTCTTTAACTGCCGCGATTCCTGTACTATCCGTTATGGGGGTACAAGCCGTACCTTTACCGACGGCGATCTTTTCAGCACAAACAGGTTATCCTAGTTATTTCAGTGAAGACTTAACAACGAAAATGCCCTATTTTCAATCAGAGTGGGACAAGCTCCAAGTGACATTTGACGGGATACATACAGGCTACATTACAGGGAAAGATCAAGTACAACATATCCTTCAATTTCTCGATCGATTTAAGAGCGAAAATACACTTTTACTCGTGGATCCAGTCATGGGAGATATGGGAGAAGCTTATACAAACTTTGATGAAGAATTGTTGCAACAAATGCGCAAACTTGTCACTCGTGCAGATGTCATTACACCGAATTTAACAGAGTGCTGCTTGCTAACAGGCTACTCCTATGAAAGACTCAACCGATACGCCGACAAATTGGACTATTTACAAGCTGTCCAAGAAGCCGGCCTTCAATTGCAACAGATGACAGATGCTCATATTATCATTACAGGCGTCAATGCCCCGAACGCAAAGTCAGCGGACGCAAGTATCGGGAACATGTACATGAACGGCGAGTCGTCCGCCTTCAGTCTCGTTCCGTATAACGGCAAAAGTTATTCAGGCACCGGAGATTTGTTTGCATCTGTAATAATGGGGAGTCTGATGAGAGGAGAAGACATGGCAAAAGCGATCCAACTTGCTGAAACGTTTTTGTCTGCAGCGATTCAAGATACGGATATGGAAGGAGTTCCGACTGTTGAAGGGATTAACTTTGAAAGGTATTTGCGGATGTTGTTGTGAGTATCTGATTGTCTTCGATGATAAAAACACATCTAGTTGCCATCGCTAAGTAAAGCGGTGGCATTTTTTATTATACTAAGTATAAAATGACTGTGCTTATATAACTAAATATCAAGTTGTAATATAAATTACGGTATAGAGTAATTTAGTGTTGATTTTATCTGTAATTTAAATTACTATATAAAGTAATAGGAGGTGTATTTAGTTGAATGATGACAATTTACGCTTAAATGTTTCTCTACTTAGAAGGAGAGTACCAAATCTAACAAGCGCCGCGAAAGCGATTGGCTTGCGAGCAGCAACGGTGTCTAACCTTTGCACAGGGAAGATTTCTGTCGGCAAATCCGAAGTACGTACGCTTGTTGCGTTAGCTGATTTAGCAGGTTGCAGTTTGGATGAATTGATTATCAGAGGGGAGAAGATGGAAATGATCGAAACGAAGATTAAGACGTTGGATTTGTTTGCACCATTAGCAAAAGGCGGTACAGTTGGTTTAGTCGCACGCAAAAACATGGGGCAACTTGTCGTGCTGAGTGAATTGTTCTTTAGATTAAAGAATGAAGGATTTACTACCATCTTGCTACTGCCTAAAGGTGACTATCCCGAGCTGTCAGATGTCCTAGAGAACACGGAAATGACAACACAATCGATTGAAGAAACGTACGAAAAGATTGCTTCGTTGGGTGTGGAAAATGAAATCGCCTTCGCAGCGGATAGAAGTCATGTCGTGTCTGGACAAATCTATGAAATGCAAGAACGGCTACAACAAATTGGAATGGATTCTATCACAACGTTTTTACTGGATTTGACTGGAGATGTGATGGATGAAGATCTTCCGTTTGGTCCACTTGAAACTCTTTGGCAGTTCGATGCAGACTTATCCGCTCGTCATTGCTACCCTGCGGTAGATCCAATCAGTTCAACTTCTTCCGTACTGGAAGGCGCACATATGGATCAAAATCACTTTTTTATCCAACAAAGAGCTCAAAAACTACTTCGACGATACAGAGAATTACGCTCCTTAGTAAACGTAAACGGCATTGAGAAACTACCCGCCGCTGAATTACAAACATATAAACGTGGAGAACGTTTAGAAGCCTACATGACTCAACCCTTCTATGTAGCAGAAGAATTCACAGGAAAAAAAGGTGAGTCAGTTTCATTACAAGAAACGTTAAAAGGTGTGCAAGCGATTTTGGATGGAGCCATGGATACGAAAGATGTGGAAGAGTTGTTGTATGTGGGGAAATGATAAGTAATACTTTAGAGTTTTATTCGGAAACTCAATCAGCTTAATGAAAATAGACCTTCTAATAACACAAGATGAAAACTATATTATCGTGTTCACAAGCAGCCATTCATTGAAATCAATGTGGTTGCTTTTTTTCCATTAGAATTCTACTAGCATGTTAAAGAAGAGATTTAATAATCTGTGCTTGGACAGGTAAATAGCTCACTTTTTATATCATTTACGTGGTCCTCTCATATACAAGCTTGACTCCTGCGTGTGGTGCATTAACTTCAGCTTTCCCTACCTAGATTCAACTTAATAATTTTCACAACTTACTTCCCCCCTAATAGACTAACGTATTTTACTAGTTGTATCGCTTCTCACGCCAAACCGTTTCCCTCCATCGAAAGTCGTAGAAAAGTTCAAGCTTTTCTACGAGGTGAACCCGAATTCTCGTCGATATACTTTAGATAGCAAGAGATAAAGGAGAGAATATCATATGAAAAATAAAGTAGTACTAATTACAGGGGCATCTAGAGGTTTAGGAAGAGCTTTAACAATCGCGTTTGCAAAGGAAGGCGCAAAACTGGCAATTTGTGCGAGATCTGAGGAAAGTTTGCAGATGGTAAAAAAAGAAGCCGAGGCTTTCGGCGTAGATGTGTTGGCCATTACGGCTGATGTATCGAATGCTAGGGATGTGGAACGGTTTGTCGCAACAACAGAGAGTGCCTTCGGTCAGATTGATGTATTAATTAATAACGCTTCGATTCTAGGGCCAAGTCCGATGCCTATGCTTCTTGACTATCCTGAAGAAGATTTTGCAGAGGTAGTAAAGGTGAATGTCAATTCCACTTTTTTAGTCACGAGAAGAGTCATTCCGGGCATGCTTGAGCGAAACAACGGGTCAATTATTAATGTAACTTCCGAAGCGGGCAATACGGGTTATGCGGGCTGGGGAGCCTATGGTATCTCGAAATTCGCGATTGAAGGTCTTACCGAAACATGGGCAGATGAGTTAAGCGAGACAAATGTACGGATAAACATGGTAGACCCTGGAGAGATGAATACAGAAATGCATCGTTTAGCGGTGCCTGATTGCGATTATCCTTTAGCAGAACCAGAAGATGTCGTGAATGTTTTTCTATACTTGGCATCTGCTACTTCTGAAGGAATTAGTGGAAAACGATTTGAAGCACAGTCAGAAGGTGAATCTTGATGGCCGTTCAATCACTAGACTTCCACCTTCCTGATGAATTAAATGCCTCTCATCCCCCTGAAAAAAGGGGGATGAGAAGAGATCACGTAAGGATGATGGTACTCGATCGGACAACAGGTGAAGTTCGCCATGACCGATTCAATCATTTACCGAACTATCTTCAATCTGGTGATCTAGTCATTCTAAATAATAGCCGCACGATACCTGCGGTGTTAAAAGGAGCGTGGATGAGGAACAGAAAAGAACTGGCAGCACAAATTGAAGTTCGTTTGGCAAGACGTCGGACTGAAGATACATGGGATGCGTTACTCATCGCAAACTCCGTTAACATAGGCGATAACATACAGTTTTCACCTGAGTTATCGGCCACCGTTGTCGCCAACAAGGAGCATTCGCCATTAAAAACCATTCAGTTTTCAAAGAAAGGAACGGATTTATTCCATGATATCTATTTTCTCGGCGAACCGATACGCTACGAATATATTAACGAGCCATGGGCATTAGATTGCTATCAAACCGTATTTGGCAGTCATCCGGGCTCCGTCGAAATGCCATCCGCTGGTAGAGCCTTTAGCTGGGAACTCCTCTTTGCGTTAATGCAAGGTGGTGTCCAGATTGATTATATCCAACTGCATACTGGATTGAGCTACTTACTCGATGACGAGTACGAATCAACACCAGAAGATCAACCTGAAGAATATCACATTTCCGGACGCACAATGCAAAGGATTCTCGAAACGAAAGCCTCTGGAAAACGAATCGTTGCAGTAGGTACAACGGTCGTTCGTGCTCTTGAAACTGTTGCGCATAATAACGTACTTTCCGGCACAACAAATCTTTACATCAATCACCATACCCCTTTGAAAATAGTGGACGGAATGATTACGGGTCTCCACGAGCCAAAAGCTAGTCACTTAGAAATGCTCACTGCTTTTGTATCGGAACAGCATTTACGATGTGCCTATAATGAAGCGATAACATCTCGCTACCTCTGGCACGAATTCGGGGATATGAATTTGATTATTTAATTGAACTTAGAAGGAGGCGCCTATGCGTTTTCATCATGTCGGGTTAGAAGTTACGAATCTCGAAAAATCTATGGCATTTTATCAACAGCTTCTCAATCTTGAAATTGAAACCCGCTTCTCTTTTATGAATGAGGACATTGTTTTTCTAGGCTCGAAGGATTACAGGCTAGAGTTAATTGAAACGCAAGAAGACGTGAGAACAGTTCATATTTGTTTTGAGGTACCCAATCTTCACGAAGTAATGAACCAATTTCATCGTACTCAAAAGCTGGAAGGTCCTTATGAGCTGGAAAACGGGTGGCAAACTGTCTTTTACGAGGGACCAAATCGAGAAATCATCGAGTTCATTCAAATTGGAAATACGCTATAATAACTTATAAGTAAACAATGCTGGAGGGACTTGAGATGTCCGGAGATGCTAAGTATGAAGAGTTAACCATTTTAAAAGAAATTGCAGAACTATTAAATGAAGGTACGGATACGACAACGATTCTCTCTGGCGTTTTAAAAAAACTTCTTCACGTAACAGGACTACAGACAGGTTGGATTTTTTTAGTAAATGAACATGGTATGCAACAACTTGTAGCGGATGTTGCTCTACCACCTGCTTTAGCCAACAACAACAAACAAAGAATGTGTCAGGGTGATTGCTGGTGTGTAAGCAAATACAACAATCACACATTGAAGAAAGCTACTAATATTATCGAATGTAAACGAATTGAGGATGCCTTAGCAGATGCGGCTGGCAACACTTGCGGGCTTACCCATCATGCAACTGTTCCGCTACGCGCTGGAGAGGAACAGTTTGGCATCTTAAATGTCGCTTCTCCTAACAAAACACATTTTCAAAAGAATGAGCTTGCTTTACTTGAAGCGGTCGCTTTCCAAATAGGGACCGCCTTAAAGCGCATAAAGCTTACAAACCGGGAACAAGAGATTGCCCTGATTTCCGAGCGCAATCGATTGGCAAGAGATCTTCATGATTCCGTTAACCAGCTTCTATTCTCCCTTAGCCTTACTGCAAGAGCAGGTGTTGAAATGACAACAGTGGATGAGGTAAAGCAAACATTCAGCTATATACAAGATTTAAGCCAAGAGGCACTAGGGGAAATGCGAGCACTCATCTGGCAATTAAAACCACAAGGACTCGAAAATGGCTTAGTAAGTGCACTGAGTAGTTATGCAGAAATGATTGGCCTGTCCATTCAAGCAAAAATGTCAGGAGCAGTGAGTCTTCCTAGTAAAGTTGAAGAAGCACTGTGGCGAATCGGACAAGAGGCACTAGCCAACTGTAAAAAACATGCTAATACAAATGACGTAGCTCTTTCTTTATATGTTGATGAAAATCAAGTGATGATGAGCATTAAAGATGCAGGATGCGGCTTCCGTTATGAGGAAAACTCTTTTATTCTATCATTAGGCTTACGAAATATGAAAACCCGTACTGAAGCATTAAATGGCCGTTTCCAGTTAACAAGCAGGCTCGGGAGCGGCACAGATATTCAAATTGTGATTCCGCTTTAAGTGAAAGATTCTCTGATTTCGTCTGAAGGAGGTAAAACTAGTGAGTATACGTGTATTGATCGTAGATGACCATCATGTCGTCCGAAAAGGACTTGTATTCTTTTTTCGAACTCAACAGGATCTCGACATTGTAGGTGAAGCCTCCAATGGAAAAGAAGCGGTACAACTTGCCAATTCATTAAAACCGGACATTATTTTAATGGATTTAGTCATGCCTGAGATGGATGGAATTGAGGCAACAAAAATCATCAAACAAGAGCATCCTGAGATAAAAATTATGATGTTAACGAGTTTTTCCGATCAAGATCATGTCATCCCTGCACTGGAAGCTGGTGCCTCTGGGTTCCAATTAAAAGATATTCAACCTGATGAGCTCGTAACTGCTTTGAAAAAAATACTGAACGGTGAAAAACAATTGCACCCGAAAGCGACTTCACATGTCATTAATAACTTCTCCAATAAAATAGTAGTGGATGCCTTAACCAAAAGAGAGCTGGATGTATTAAAAGAAATTGCAAAGGGAAAAAGTAACAAAGAAATCGCCTCTTCCCTGTTCATTACTGAAAAAACCGTTAAAACACATGTCTCTAGCATATTGGCTAAACTGGGACTTGCCGATCGGACCCAAGCAGCGCTATATGCGGTTAAACATGGGTTACAATGAGATTGATGATGTAATGAGCACATACACGATGCAACAATGTTAAGACTGCTTTAGATAGGTCACGTAACTATACGTAATGAAAGGGGTATAAGTCTTTGTCTTTACTAACTGCAAACTCCCAATACATAAGATCCGTACAATTAAAACGAGAACAGATTAAGCACGGGAAATTCCCATTCACACTTCCCTTCATAAAGAACATGCACGAACTACCCCTTCATCCGAACATCACCTATATTATCGGAGAAAATGGCATGGGCAAGTCAACACTTCTTGAAGGGATCGCAATTGCATATGGTTTCAACCCTGAAGGCGGAACGATGAATTTCAATTTTTCTAGTTATGACTCACATTCGGAGCTCGATGAGCACCTTCGGCTTGTAAAAGGGACGGAACGTGCAAGGGATCATTTTTTCTTCAGAGCTGAAACGTTTTATAATGTAGCAACTACAATCGAAGAACTGGACAAAGAGCCAGTACGTGGTCCCAGAATTATCGATTCTTTTGGAGGCTTGTCACTGCACGAGCAATCCCATGGAGAATCGTTCTTCGCTGTATTCAGAGAGCGTTTTAGAGGAAACGGACTGTATATTTTGGACGAACCGGAAGCAGCTCTTTCCCCACTTCGCCAACTGTCATTACTCTCCCGTATCGACCAGCTTGTAAAGGATGGATCTCAGTTCATCATCTCCACTCATTCACCAATCGTCATGGCACATCCGCTTTCCACCATTATGCAAATCACCGAAGATGGAGTGTACGAAACAACATTGGAAGAAACGGAACACTACTCGATTATGAAGCAATTCTTTGAGAACCGCGATCGAATGTTGCATCATCTTTTTGAAGAATAAATCATCACTATCTCACTCACAATAATATAAGTTGTGACGGTGCCTGAGCCTGAAACATTCATGTTAATTCAATCTATTTGTATGGATATACAATATAAAAATACAAACATATCAACTACAAAGAATGAGTTTTATGTATATTCAATTATAGTGAATTAACTGTTTTTTTTACACAGGCACCTGATTTTATTGCGGACCTTGTCGCGCTAAGTTTCGCATTCTTTCTCTTTAAGAGAGTTGTAAAAACCTCTAACTTAGAATGAGTACTATTTGCTCCAGTTTGCAACTACAAGATGTTTTAGAAGAACTCATGTTATTGCGATTTTTTATCTTGTTCCCCTGCGCCTCCAGTTGGAAATAAAAGTAGTAGGATTAGTTTAATAGTAATTTACCAATACGCATTATACTACTAGTAACCATATTTTTGTATTAGAAAAGACTAAGAACGATATCAATATCTAAAGAAAGGCGAGATAGCCATTGTCTTTACTATCTACAAACTCCCTATCCATATGATCCGTACAATTAAAGCAGGAACAGATTAAGCACAGAATATTCCCGTTCACCCTTCCTTTCGTCTTTAATTTGGTTACATGTTAATTTAGATTGCACTATGATTGTCGCAAATATAATTCTCCCGTACTTTTTCTATCAAAACATTATTAATCTCCACATTGAAGAAGTTTAAGAAGATTTATTTATCGTTTTTTATAAGATGAACATTCGTTTTAGTTAGACCAGAAAGTAGTTAGTAATCTATGAAAACTATTTCCAAATGTGTATAATAAAGATTGGGAGATGTATTTTTAAGGGGGAGAAGTTTTGTCTGAAATGGTACAACTTAAAGATTTATTTGTGGGTAATATTGATGGGGAAGTAGAATCCACTAGAGACAATTTTGAGCAGCTGTTTTATAAAAAGAATAGTAAATATAATCAAATCATTGAGTCTGACAAATTTATTATATCTGGTAGAAAAGGGACCGGAAAAACCATTTTATCCAAATATATACATAAACAATTAAACAAAGAAAAAAATGTAAATTGTAAAATCTTCACTAGACATGATTTTAAATTACAGCAACTATTAGATCTAGAATATAGATCACTTCAAACTGATGAATTAGTTTTGTTTTGGAAATGGACGTTTTTAGTTCAAATAGGAGAAAGTATATTGGAATTAGATAAAATTAATAAGTATAGACCTTTTACAAATGAATATAAACTAAGAATTTTCTTCAAAAAGAAATACCCCAGCGACATCTTCAAACTAAAGGAGTATAGTACTTCCAAAACTCAAAATCAAACAGTTCAAGGTCAATATAAACAGTTTAGTAGTAGTATTAAATCAACATTAGAAGATACATCTCAAACGCATAGGTATTACATAAGAACAGAATATTTTGAGGTCATTACTAACTTAGAAAACTTAGTGCTCAATTGTATTAGCAGAAATAAAGAGACAATTCTTATCTACGATGACTTGGATGAACTTGAAGACAAGATAAACGAAGATTCCAACTACTACCAGGTTTTATTATCTATGCTAGAAACCATCAAAGAAATTAATCTAAAGTTAAAAAATGCAGGTAAAGCAAAATCTAAGGTTATTATACTACTAAGAAGCGATATTATTGATGACCTTCATAAATATTCAAGTAATTCAAACAAGCTAATTACAGGTAGTAAAGTTGAATTGTATTGGATTTCAAAGAATTACAACAACCCAGAAGACCATCCAATAATGGAAATGATCTTAAATAAGATAAGAATTTCAGTTCCTGACTATTTTAATGTAACGAATAGTGAATTATACAAGACAATTTTTCCTAAGAAAATTGATAATCGAGAGGTTATTGATTACTTAATAAATTTCAGCTATGGGAGACCTCGAGACATAATTAGGTATCTAACATTAGTTATTGATAACAATCCCAATGCCAAATATTTTGAGCCTCACTATTTTCAAGATTGCTCAAAAGAATACTCTAAATGGTTTTTTAATGAATTAGAAAATGAAATAAGTATTAGCAAGGACAAAGAAATGTTATTAGATAGCTTAAAATTAATTAATGATTTAAAGAAGCGTACTTTCGACTTAAAAATGATTGAAGAGTACTTTCTTGCTCATAAACAGAACTATCCAAATGTTACAGACTTAAAGGATGCATTAAGATCACTTTATAAATACGGCGTAGTTGGAAATTCATGGATTCATCGAAAGAAGAAAAATAAGAATATTTATCATTTTGCTTGGGGCTACAGAAACGACGCTAATAGTGAACCTAATTATACTCAGTCTTTCGTAATACATTATGGTTTAAGAAAATATTTTTCTCTATAAAAAAAGGATGTTGATTTTATCAACATCCTTTTCCATGGCTCTTACGTCCATAATTATTTCCGGGCTCTTAATCGTCCCAATATATATTATGCTCAATCATAATGAATGTTAATCAAATACTCTACCGACTTATATAATATATACCATTGTTTACACTTTGTCAAACATATTTTTCAGCTACAAATCCGAATTTGGCATTGGTTACACTAAGTGTATTATACAACAAAAATTTCGCTAACACTCTGTTAATTATACGTTTGTAGGAGATTTTTATCAATACTTAAAAATGGTTAACATCATTAATAACACCTGCCCAAGGCATTATGCTGTCTTTTGTTGTGTTCTTGAACTTTTCTCCGCTAAAAATTATTGATAAACAATTTCAATAAAATAAGTAGGAGGGAAAAGTTAACTACTGTACACGGTGGTGCAATAACTTGAGTATCGACGCTTGTAAAGATGGTTTGAGTCATTTAGCCCCTCACTTCATGAACGTTTCTATTTTGATTGCTTTGTAAAGGGTCTCACTTCTAGACAAACGCCAATAAGCTTTTCAAGAGTTCGCAACTTTCAAGGCTTCTTTGTGCCATGTGTTTCGCAAGATAAAAGTGCAGAAGAATGCAAAGAAAAATACACAAGCTTGTCAGTCTTCGATTAGTCTTCGATTTATTTAATGTGTGAAGGTGCCTGTGCCAGAAACATTCATGTTAAAACAAGTAATTTGTATGTATATGCAATTGTAGTGAATTAACTGAATTCAACCTTGCACAGGCAATGATTTTAATGACTAAGTTCATTTGCTATTATCATTGATTGTAAGAGGTTGTGGAGTGAGCACAAAAGATGTCAGCTTCTCAGCCCACGGCCTTTTTCAATCAGATACCAATTGATTGCATAAAGAGAAATGACAAAGACAAATGAAATGAGAACAGAGAATACAATCGGAACGTCGGTTACACCAAGAATCCCAAATCGGAATCCTGATATCATATAAACAATCGGGTTGAACTGTGATACTAGCTGCCAAAACGGAGGAAGCATCGAGATTGCAAAAAACACGCCGCCTAAATAGGTCAACGGCTGAAGAATAAACGTAGGAACAATCGACACGTCGTCAAATGATTTTGCAAAAATACCGTTTAACAGTCCTGCCAAAGAGAACAAAATAGACGTCATCAAAAGCGTCAAGACGACTACGCCCCAAGAGTAGACTTGCAACGGAACAAAAAACAGAGAAATAATCGTGACCAGTATACCCACCAAAATACTTCTTCCCATTCCTCCAATCACAAAGCCCCAGATAATAATATGAGTCGGTACAGGGGCAACTAATAGTTCTTCAATGTTCTTTTGAAACTTTTGTGAAAAAAATGAGGACGAGACATTTGAGTAGGAACTCGTGATGACGGACATCATGATCAATCCCGGGACTATAAACTCCATGTAGGAGAATCCTTCCATCTCGCCAATCCGTTTACCAATCAAATTCCCGAAAATGATAAAGTACAAGGAAGTTGTAATGACCGGCGGGACCAATGTTTGGACCCATATCCTGAGATAGCGGTTCGTTTCTTTGACTGACAAGCCTTTTAATGCTGTAAAATATAGTTTAAACATGTGTATCCCCCACTGCCGTTTCTTCTGTAAGTTTTAAAAATAACTCTTCTAATCGATTAGACTTGTTGCGCATGGACAACACTTTAATTCCTTGTTCTGTCAATTGGCTAAATACTTCGTTGATCCCTTGATCACGTGCTACCTCCACAGAAAGTGATTCTTCGTCCAAGAGTTCACTTTTATAGCCTTTGATTACCGGCACCCGTCCGGAAGATTTGATATCTAAAATAATGGTTTCATACTGGAGTTTAGCCAGCAATGATTTCATACTGGTATCTTCAATCAGCTGCCCATTTTGAATAATACCAATGTTGCGGCATAACATCTCCGCTTCTTCCAAGTAATGCGTTGTCAGAATAATAGTCGTGCCGTTCTCATTCAACTCTTTCAAAAACGTCCACATTTCTCGTCTCAATTCAATGTCCACACCGGCCGTCGGCTCATCCAGAATGAGTAGACGCGGTTCATGCATCAAGGCGCGTGAAATCATTAGACGACGTTTCATCCCTCCAGAAAGCATCCGTGATTGTACATTTCTTTTCTCCCATAAATCTGACTGCTTCAAGTACTTTTCGCTGCGCTTCAATGCCTCTTTCCTTGGCACGCCATAATATCCCGCCTGGTTCAACACAATCTGCTGGACCGTTTCAAAAGGACTAAAGTTGAACTCTTGAGGAACCAGACCGATCTGTAGCTTGACCTGCATTAAGTGCGTGTCCATATCATAGCCGAAGACATGAACTTTTCCTGATGTCTTATTGACGAGGGATGTCACAATGCCGATGGTCGTAGATTTGCCGGCACCGTTAGGCCCCAAGAGAGCGTAGAAGTCTCCTTCCTCTACTTTCAAATCGATGCCACGCAAAGCCTCGACACCGCCCGTATAGACTTTTTTTAGTTCTTTTATTTCTATTGCGTATGTCATTCCTTTTATCTCCTAACCATCTTTTTAATCAGCTGCATATAAATAGCTATTTGCTAGTATACCACTCCTCTCATTAGTAAGGCTTTATGTATACATTTTCTACATATTAACTTCCCTGTCTCATCAGAAAAAAACCATTCATTGATGCACCTCTCTATTCTGTTTAATACGGAACAATAAAAAAGGAATCTTCCCTACTATAAGAATAAATTTTGGAAAATATAATGATCAATCTAAACAACTCTGCCAAACAAGACGTTCTTTAAAATTCAGTTCAATTACTATTTACTAGAAAAAGGCCTTTCACCAATTCAATGAATTAATGAAAGACCTTCTTGATTTTGAGTGATTTATTTGGTGTTGATGAATAGTTCTCTACACCTTGATAGTACAAGGGGGTAGAGAATTTATTACATCATGCCACCCATGCCACCCATATCAGGCATACCGCCACCAGCGCCAGCTGGTTCTGGGATGTCTGCTACAACTGCTTCAGTTGATAGGAACATTGCTGCAACAGATGCTGCGTTTTGGAGTGCAGAGCGTGTTACTTTTGTTGGATCTACGATACCCGCTTGAACCATGTTGACCCACTCGCCGTTTGCTGCGTTGAAGCCGATGCCAACTTCTTCGCGCTTGAGGCGATCGACAACGATTGAGCCTTCAAGACCAGCATTTGTTGCGATTTGGCGAACTGGTTCTTCAAGTGCACGAAGAACGATTTTCACGCCTGTTGCGACGTCGCCTTCTACACCTTCAAGAAGTGTTTCAACTTTTGTATAAACGTTAACAAGCGCTGTACCACCACCGGATACGATTCCTTCTTCAACAGCCGCACGTGTAGAGTTCAATGCGTCTTCAATGCGAAGTTTACGCTCTTTCAATTCTGTTTCAGTTGCTGCGCCGACTTTGATGACTGCTACGCCGCCAGCCAATTTCGCAAGGCGCTCTTGTAGTTTCTCTTTGTCGAACTCAGACGTTGACTCTTCAAGTTGTGCACGGATTTGACCAACACGTGATGCGATTGCATCTGCATCGCCATTTCCTTCAACGATTGTCGTGTTGTCTTTTGTAACAACGACTTTCGCAGCGCGACCAAGTTGCGTGATATCAGCAGATTTCAAGTCTAGACCTAGATCTTCTGTGATCACTTCTCCGCCTGTTAGGATTGCGATATCTTCAAGCATTGCTTTACGACGGTCACCGAAGCCTGGTGCTTTAACAGCAACAGCGTTGAACGTACCACGAAGTTTGTTTACAACAAGTGTTGCAAGTGCTTCGCCTTCTACGTCTTCCGCAATCATCAACAACGGCTTACCTTGTTGAACGACTTGCTCAAGAACTGGAAGGATTTCTTGGATATTTGAAATCTTCTTATCTGTAATTAGAATGTAAGGGTTGTCGAGAACCGCTTCCATTTTGTCTGTATCTGTCGCCATGTATGCAGAAGCATAACCACGGTCGAATTGCATACCTTCTACGACGTCAAGCTCAGTCGTGAAGCCTTTTGATTCTTCAAGCGTAATGACACCGTCGTTGCCAACGCGCTCCATTGCCTCAGCGATCAATTCTCCAACTTCTTCGTCACCAGAAGAAATAGCCGCAACTTGTGCGATTTCTTGTTTGCTTTCGATTTCATCGGAAATGCCTTTTAGTTCTTCCACTGCAGTCGCAACCGCTTGCTCGATCCCTTTACGGATACCGACAGGGTTCGCACCAGCTGTTACGTTTTTCAATCCTTCACGGATCATCGCTTGCGCTAGAACCGTCGCAGTCGTTGTACCGTCACCAGCGATTTCGTTTGTTTTAGAAGCAACTTCTGCAACAAGTTTTGCACCCATGTTTTCGAATGCATCTTCAAGTTCGATTTCTTTTGCAATCGTTACACCGTCATTTGTAATGAGCGGTGAACCGAATTTTCTTTCAAGAACAACGTTACGTCCTTTTGGTCCAAGTGTTACTTTAACAGCATCTGCAAGTGTATCTACACCACGAAGCATTGCGCTACGTGCGTCTTCATTAAATTTAATTTCTTTAGCCATTTATGAATTCCCTCCTGATTTTTCGTGTTTTCTTTTATAAGCGTATGACTTAGCCGATAATTGCTAGAACGTCGCTTTCACGCAGGATTAAATATTCATTGCCTTCATATTTCACTTCAGTTCCAGCATATTTTGAGAAGATGATGCGGTCGCCTTCTTTCACTTCCAGCTCAACGCGCTGTCCGTTTTCAAGAACTCGTCCAGTACCTGCCGCAACTACTTTACCTTCTTGCGGTTTTTCTTTCGCAGAATCCGGTAGTACAATACCGCTTGACGTTTTTTCTTCTGCTTCGATCAGTTCGATTACGATACGGTCACCTAATGGTTTCAACAAGTGAAACACCCTCCTCGATATGTTATCTTCTTTTTAGCACTCAGTAAGCACGAGTGCTAATACATTTATTATCATAATCAAGTTGCCCACTAATTGCAAGTGAAATACTTGCTGTTTTTTAGATAATTTTTCCGCTCGTGAACTTTCTTTACACCTCGCCTGTCCAATATAAATGAAACCTTATCTTGGCTATGTTTTCTCTTTGCTAAACTAGTATGAAACCGCTAAAATGGACATCAGAAGAAAGGAAGTTGCACATGAAAAACTGGAAAATCAATGTATGGATCATCCTCTTATATATCGCCATGCAACTCGTCAGTATTCCAATTAGTAAAAGTTTCTTCACCTATTTTCATACGACAGCTGGGCAAGAGATTGAGCTAGCAAGATTAAATGCGGTCGCGTGGGCACTTTTCATCTCCAATATGATAGCTGCCCCATTCATCTTGTTCATGACAACACGAAACAAACGTTTCTGGAACATCTTCAAGAAAGGCAAGCAAGCGTCAATCGGTAAATCAATCCTTTGGGGAGTCCTCGGCTTTTTCATGGCAATGGCAGGGCAAATGATTGCCGGAGCAATTGAGTTTGGTCTTGGCATAGAGCCAGGTTCTGATAATACCGCCATGCTAAGCACAATTGCAAAAGCTTCCTCCATTATCATAATCCCGATCGTCATCTTCGCACCGCTACTAGAAGAGCTTGTGTTCAGAAGAGTCATTTTCGGAAGCATTTATACAAAAACGAACTTTTGGATTGCGGCCATCCTTAGTGGTGTGATCTTCGCGCTCGTTCATGGAGAACCAGAACACACGCTCATCTATATGGCACCAGGCATCGTCTTTTCGTTTATTTATTACCATACAAAACGGATCTGGACGCCGATGATTGCCCATTTCCTCATGAACGGCTTTGTCATGATTGTTCAATTAAATGCCGATAAACTCTTACAGCTGCAAAATACGAAACAAGCACTAGCGATATTCTTTCACTAATAAAACCGAGCAACCAACTATAACGGGTTGCTCGGTTTTTACTCACCAACATTTATCGTTAAATGATTGAAAACAGCATCGCCGAGAAAGCGAACGCCAATACGATCGCCAGAAGCACTCCAATAGCGATGATAATAAGAATGACGCCAAATCCACGCATTGCCGAAAATCCGTGCACCAGACCAATCCCCTTACTCGCTATGACCACACCATAAATCCCGATCGCTAATGTCACAACGTTCGTTAACAAATACACACCAATCGGTAAATTCGTAAAGGCAAATTGAGAGGTCGGTGTATCAAAAAGTTCTGGTCCATACATAACGACCATCGCTAAATGCATCGGTGCGAGCCAAATCATGAGTAATGAAAAGGCAGGAAATAAACGCGCCATATCCGAAAACGTCCCTTTTCCACCAAGCCATTTCCCTACCCGCGTATACATCGCCGCACCGATCAACCACCCGATCATTGAGCCGATAAAGGTGCTCACAATCCCTAACAGGACAATGATTCCTAATGGAAGTCCCGAAAATAACCCTGTACCTGCAGAGGAAACCATTCCTGCACTTATTGAATAAAGTGCAATGAGGAGAAATCCATACCCAATTTTTTTATTCTCTAAAATATACGCCAACGTCTTCGTCGGTTGAGTCCAAATCGACATGATAGGATTCATACAAACGCCTCCTTTTCCATCTTATGTATATGATTGGATGTCTTTAAAAGACCATCCGTTTATTCATTCACTACTACTTACGTTTATCCTTGCGTATTTGTTTCATGTCAGCTAATTTTTGAGCGTAAAAAAACCGCCCTCGTAAATAGCAGAGGACGGATGAAAGAAGTTTATTTTTCTAAGTTCCCCATCACTTCGTCGATTTGTCGCTGTTGTTCCGCTTTAATTTCTTCTAGCTTCCGCTTCTTTTCGGCTTTCAAATACTTCTTGTACCCGACGCGGCAAATCAGAATACTAATTTCGTACAACGCGAACAATGGCACAGTTACTAATAAATGCGACATAATATCGGGCGGTGTAATGAACGCAGCAATAACGAACAACGTAAAGTACGCCACTTTCCTGATTTTCACCAAATGTACGGGATCCAAAATGCCGAGCCTCGACAAGAACAGTAATACGATCGGCAATTGAAAGACAATCCCGAACGGAATAAGAATCTGGAACAGGAACGTAAAGTATTCGTTAATACCAATTGTTTGTGTAATGCCTAGATCAGCCGCCAAATTACTCATGAAGTTCATAACAAACGGCATCAGAACGAAATAGGAAAAACCGATACCAATTAGGAACAGTGCAAAAGCAAATGGAATATAGCTTAATGTCACCTTTCGTTCCGTTTCATGAAGTCCTGGCGATATGAACGCCCAAAACTGATACATAATAATTGGAGAAATGATAATGATGGCTAAAAAGATGATCACCTTTAAGTAAATGGCAATCGGATCGATGACAGTGAAGGCGTGAAAGCTGTTTTCCGTCAAATGGCCGCTATCTTCGGCATTGAATTGCACAAACTGAATAATCGGTTTGGCGAGAAAGAAGCTTCCAATCACTGCAATAACAAAGAAAACGACGATTACCATCAGCCGTTTTCTAATTTCATCTATATGTTCAATGACTGTTAAATTTTTTTCGTTCATCGGACAGACATCCTTACTTATTGCACGTCTTTTTTCTTGTCTTCTACTTTTTTGACGGAATCGTCATCATCAGATACAAGTCCTTTTGTTGCTGATTTGAATTCGCGTAATGAAGAGCCGAATGCTTTACCGATTTCTGGCAACTTCTTCGGTCCAAAAATGAGCAAAGCAATGATTGCGATAATGATTAAACTAGTTACTCCTGGAGCCATTTCGGACACCTCCTTCATATGTGTCTATTCTACATGAAAAACGCCAGTATTACTATTAACAAACCAATTATAATTGTGAATCTTTTACGTCATTTTTAATGAAGTAAATTAACGATTGGAGCTCTACAGATAAATCAATTGTATGGACATGCATCCACCGCGGGACATCCAACCGAACTGGCGTAAAGTTTAGGATACCCTTCACATCGATTTTCACTAATCGATCCGCCATCTCTTGAGCAGCCCGAGAAGGCAATGTTAAGATCACAAGATTAATGCCTAATTCTTTAATTTTTTCCTCAATCATATCAGGATGGAATACGGGGATATCGCTTATCAACTTCCCGTCATTCGGCGCTTTCGAATCAAAAGCAATGACGATGCGTGTATTATGGTTTTTTTGGAAGTTGTATTTAAGCAATGCATTCCCTAGACTTCCTACACCAATCAAGGCAACATCCGTCTCTTCATCTTGATCAAGTGTCTGACGGAAAAATGTAAGCAGATGATGGACATCATACCCATATCCTTTGCGGCCAAGCGCGCCAAAATGGGAGAAGTCACGACGTATGGTCGCCGCATCAATTTTCATCGCTTCACTTAATTCGCTAGAAGAAACGCGTTTCTTCCCTGCATTTGCGAAATTTTGCAGGAATCTATAATACAATGGCAACCGTTTCGACGTTGCCTGTGGGATTTTCGGGGTGACTTCAGACATTTTCTTCCTCCTGTGCATACATTCAACCGATTCTATCGTACAGCACAAGCCCGCTCCTGTAAAGTCGACCGTTGCACCGCCTTGTCCATTCGATTACACTTAAAGAGAATAGAGGTGTGAGAGATGATTGTTTTACAAGTGAATGGTGTAACGAAATCCTTTTCAGGAACTGACATATTAGAAAACGTACGACTTGAAGTGCAACATCGTGACCGTGTAGCACTTGTCGGAAGAAATGGTGCCGGCAAGTCGACGTTATTAAAAATCATCGCTGGTGAAATGTCCGCTGATTCGGGCGAATTGAACATGCCGAAAGGAATTCAAGTCGGTTACCTCGAACAACATGCCGGTATTGACTCACCGCTGACGATTTGGGAAGAAATGTTGACCGTGTTTAAACCCCTTCAAGAGATGGAAACGAGACTGCGCAAACTGGAAATGCAAATGGCCGACCCTGCCGTTTATGAGAACAGCATGGAATACGACCGCGTCATGAAAGAATACGATGCACTCCAAATCGAATTCAAAGATTGCGGAGGCTATCAATACGAATCGGATATGCGCTCTGTGTTGCACGGCATGCGTTTCTATCCGGAAGACTATGAGAAAGCTGTAAATTTATTGTCCGGTGGGCAAAAGACACGACTCGCTCTTGCTAAGATGTTGTTAACGAAACCGGATTTGCTTATTTTGGACGAGCCGACGAACCATTTGGACATCGAGACATTAGGCTGGCTGGAAAAATACCTTGTTTCTTATGAAGGGGCCATCCTAATCGTTTCGCATGACCGGTACTTCCTCGATCAAATCGTGACAATTGTCTATGAAGTTTCCAGACGTAAAGTGACGAAGTATACAGGGAACTATAGTGCATACTTGGATGAAAAAGCGAAGAATTATGAGCGGGATAAAAAACTATTTGAGCGTGAATCGAGTGAACGGGCCAAGTTGGAAGATTTCATTCAACGGAACATCGCTCGTGCCTCCACGTCCAAAATGGCAAAAAGCCGACGTAAACTTTTGGAGCGGACCGAATGGATGGATTCGCCTGACGGAGACGAGAAGTCCGCCAGTTTTTCCTTCTCGATCGATCGACCAAGCGGGAATGATGTATTGACGTTGGAAAACATTGCGGTTGGCTATAATGGAAATCCTGTGTCACAGCACATTCACATGCATGCGTATAAAGGCGATCGGATTGCGATTATTGGTCCAAACGGAATTGGAAAGTCGACATTGTTGAAAACAATCGTGAAAAAGCATGAACCACTTGCCGGTTCAATCCGTTACGGCACGAACGTGCAGTTTGGCTATTATGACCAGAACCAAGCGACCATTATTGGATCCGGTACTGTTCTATCCGAACTTTGGGATGAATGGCCAATGATGAACGAAAAGGATGTGCGCTCCGTACTCGGTCGGTTCCTTTTCACAGGCGAAGATGTGGATAAACCCGTCACTTCATTATCCGGTGGAGAAAAGGCACGACTTTCATTAGCAAAACTGATGTTGCTAAAATCCAATACACTCGTCCTCGATGAACCGACAAACCACTTGGACCTCGACAGCAAAGAAGTATTGGAAAACGCACTTGATGATTTTCCTGGGACCATTTTGTTCGTCTCCCATGACAGGTATTTCATAAACCGCATAGCAACCAAAGTCGTGGATGTAGGACCGAGTGGTGTAACGGAATACCTCGGTGATTATGACTACTTCATTGAAAAGAAAAACGAACTTGAAGAATTGAAAGCAGAAAAAGCAATCGCAGAGCAATCAACCGCTGCAAAAAACCGACGACATGATGAAGATAAAGAAGTCAAACGACAAGAACGTCGGTTAACACGAGCAATCGCGGAAGTGGAAGCCTCGCTTGCCACGATGGATGAAGAAATCAGTAAGCTCCAAGACGAATTACTCAATCCTGACTATGCGGATGATCATGTAAAGTTGATGGACATCCAACAACAAATCGATACGTTACAGACCGAACACGACAACCAATCCGAGAAATGGTTGAACTTGCAAGAAGAACTCGAAACATTATTAGCATAATAATTTGCTGTTGAAGGAGAAATTCCTTTCGACAGCATTTTTCTTTTTCGACATCGCCCCAATTTTTATTCCACAATCTTATCAACATGATTAGCATTGATAGAATCGGATATGAACATAGTTATCCACGTTATCCACAGAAAGATGTTTTTTAATCCACAAAGTTATCCCATCAGTTGTGCAAGTATACACATATATCGAAAAACTATCCACAACTTATAAACAAATGTGCATAAGTACGAACGTTCCCTATTGACAAATGAATACCGCCTCATACCAAATAAAAACGGAAATCGTCATATTTCGACGATTTCCGCCAATTATTCACTCCATGAAGTTAACTGCATACCAGGCTTCCCGTTCATATCCATTGCGCCTCTTTTGCCTTCGATAAACATGGCTGTTCCTGCAGCTGCAATCATTGCCGCGTTATCGGTACATAGCGATATAGGCGGGACGTAAAACGGAATCCCTGCATCTTTAAATGTCGCTTCCAATGAAGTGCGCAATCCTTTGTTTGCTGCAACTCCACCAGCTGCAATGACTTGCTTTACACCGTACTCTTTTGCAGCTCTTACGGTTTTAGCTGTCAACACGTCCACAACGCTCTGTTGAAAACCTGCCGCCACGTGAGAAGGTATAACCGAGCCACCTTTTTGCTCGACATTATGTTTATAATTAATGACCGCGGACTTTAATCCACTAAAACTGAAATCATAAGAATCTGCTTCTAGCCAAGCACGAGGAAATTCAATTGCCTCTTCGCTTTCCAATGCCAGTTTATCAATTTGTGGACCTCCTGGATACGGTAATCCAAGTACACGTGCAACCTTATCATATGCTTCTCCTGCGGCATCGTCACGCGTTTCTCCAATTAACTTAAAGGAACCGTGCTTCTCCATGACGACTAGCTCCGTATGCCCGCCAGAAACAATGAGGGCTAATAACGGAAACTCCATCGGTTGCATTAACTGGTTGGCATAAATATGGCCAGCAATATGGTGCACTCCGATAATCGGTAAGCCATTTGCAAACGCAAACGCTTTTGCCGCATTAATCCCAATCAATAGCGCACCGACTAGTCCTGGTCCTTCTGTTACCGCCACCGCATCCAAGTCCGCTGGCATCATCTTTGCGACTTTCAATGCCTCTTCAATGACAAGCGTAATTTGCTCGACATGATGACGTGATGCAATTTCTGGCACGACCCCTCCAAAACGTTGCTGACTTTGGATTTGGGACGCGACGACATTCGAGACGATTTCACGACCATTTTTCACAACGGAAGCTGCCGTCTCATCACAACTCGTTTCAATACCTAATACATAGACATCTTTATTCATTACAATTCCACCCACATGACGAGCGCATCTTCATGGTCGTCCGTATAATAGTTTTTCCGTATGCCACCGTCTTGAAAACCTAACTTACGATAAAGATTTTTTGCAGTCTCATTCGAAACACGTACTTCAAGTGTCATTAACCGAACCTCATTCGCTTTGCACAGTTCAATGGCCTTCCGCATTAACGCTTCCCCAATGCCATTTCCACGCATATGTTTGCGAACCGCAACATTCGTAATATGGCATTCATCGAGCACAACCCACATGCCACAATGCCCGATCACCTCATCTTCTTGTACGGCCACAATATAGTGTGCATAATCATTACCATTCATTTCGTGCGCAAACACTTCTTCCGTCCAAGGCGTCGCGAATGACTCCTCTTCAATTCCTACGACAGCTGGAATGTCTTCTACACGCATTTTTCTATACTCAATCGTCGTATTCACAAGCCTTTTTCCTTCCGTTGTTGCTGTATCCAATTCGCCTCTGCCTCCGCAATCCGGCGATACTCCGGTGTAAATGTGTGTGTATCTGCTTTTTCTTCAGATTGCTGCGCCATGTAAATAAGTGACGACGCACGTGGAAGTTGCATCGAAAAAGGCGCAATGACAGCCAAATCGGCCAGTCGTTCTTTAATTTTTTCTTCATACATTGCAACGTCTTTTCCAATGAACAGTACTCGTTGGCCTCTACCTGCTAAAGCATCCAGCAACTCATCAATCGCAAAATGCCCATCCTCTTGTACAGAGGTTATCAAACCATCCACTTCTTCATAAAGACCAGCATATACATGATTCCGCCGCGCATCAAATAGCGGACAGATGACACCAGGGAAGTAGGAAGCGTTCGCTGCTAAAGCCTTCAAGCTCGATACGCCGACAAGCGGTACTTGCAACGTCCAAGCCAATGTCTTCGCAATCGTCACACCGATTCGCACGCCTGTATACGATCCCGGGCCTTCTGAAACAGCAATCGCGTCCAATTGTTTCGGCTCCATTTGCACTGTCCTAAAAAGTTCCTCTATAACTGGCATCGCACGCAATGAATGATTGAGCGCCATTGAAGAATTCACTTCTGTTAAGACGTTTCCATCCTTCACAATTGCAACGGACAATGGCGTATTGGCCGTATCAATTCCTAACCATATCATTTCGTCATCGCCTCACATATCTTCATATAACGCTCACCAAGCGGCGTAAAAATTATTTTACGGGACGTCTCTCCTGTATGGAATAGTTGAATCCCCAAACGTTCCTTTGGTAAATCTTCTTCAATTAAATGCGCCCATTCAACAATACTAATTGCATCCCCGAAAAACAACTCGTCCCAACCAAGGTCCTCGTCACTTTCTGCAAGGCGATACACATCCAAATGGTTAAGAAGATATTTTCCCTCATATTGCTTAATGATCGTAAAGGTCGGACTATTTACCGTCCGTGTAATCCCTAACCCTTTCGCAAGCGCTTTTGTAAATGTAGTTTTTCCAGCACCTAAATCTCCCTCCAATGTCAGGACATCAGGAGGTGCCAACAAATTTGAAAGCTTCTCAGCAAGCTGTTCTGTTTCCTGCAAAGAGGAAACATTCATTTCAATCCTCATTAGTTGATCCTTTCCTCTCCACTTTGTTCTAGTGTACCGAAAATATCGTCATTCTAAAAGCTTTGCGAATTGATGGCGAACAATTGAATCCGTTTGGTGAATCGCGTTCAATTTCCTACAAGGCGCGGTTATTGTTTAAAGCAGCCAATGAACAGAAACATGGTGTACGCAATATCTGCCCCGAACAGTACTTATTCAACCGCGCCTCTAACAGGCCATCCCGCGTTTAAATCAGTCCGGACCCATAAACTATCCGTCCATCCACTTGCTTTTCTTCTTTACGAATACATGATCCAGTAATACAAAGTTTTTATTTTTAGAAACCAATCAGTTGTAAATAAACAATTTTATACGTTATTTAAACTTCTCTTCACATCATCACAAACAAATTCAAAGCGTTGCATCAATCTCAGAAATATGTACATACAAAAAAACCGACCCTGGAGTAAATCCACAATCGGTTGGAAGTTTAAATTAAATGGCGGTCCCGACCGGGATCGAACCGGCGATCTCCTGCGTGACAGGCAGGCATGTTAACCGCTACACCACGGGACCTTATTAAATATGTATACCTTTTGATAGAATGTGAGGTTCTTTAACTGCAAATAGTAGTAAATGATCAATTCTAACCAACTAACAGTTCTATCAAAAAGTGATGTGCCCGGCGACGTCCTACTCTCACAGGGGGAAGCCCCCTACTACCATCGGCGCTGAAGAGCTTAACTTCCGTGTTCGGTATGGGAACGGGTGTGACCTCTTCGCCATCGTCACCAGACAATTGAACGATGCTTGTTCGTTCAAAACTGAATAAAACCAACATTGTCGCTAAACACAAGTTCAACCATACTAATTTAACATAAAGGATAAGTCCTCGATCGATTAGTATCCGTCAGCTGCACGTGTCGCCACGCTTCCACCCCGGACCTATCTACCTCATCATCTTTGAGGATCTTACTTACTTGCGTAATGGGAAATCTCATCTTGAGGGGGGCTTCATGCTTAGATGCTTTCAGCATTTATCCCGTCCATACATAGCTACCCAGCGATGCCTTTGGCAAGACAACTGGTACACCAGCGGTATGTCCATCCCGGTCCTCTCGTACTAAGGACAGCTCCTCTCAAATTTCCTACGCCCGCGACGGATAGGGACCGAACTGTCTCACGACGTTCTGAACCCAGCTCGCGTA
>NZ_CM142738.1:602500-1210000 GCF_054901285.1 Sporosarcina saromensis | reverse complement strand
TGAGCCATGCAGGATTCGAACCTGCGACCCTCTGATTAAAAGTCAGATGCTCTACCAACTGAGCTAATGGCTCGTTTTATAATGGAAACTATATAGAACTTATATGTTCTATACTTTCTTGAATAAAACTTCTTGGTGTTGAATTTCGGTTTTAGTTGCTCAAGTTAGCTGATTTATTAAAACCTTTTTTGTTTAGCTTTGCTTATAGTAGTAGCAAATTTATTAAAGCGTTGTTTTTTTAGCTTTACTTATAGTGTTAGCCAATTTATTAAAGCGTTGTTTGTTCGGCTTTGCTTATAGCATTAGCTAATTTATTAAAACCTTATTTGCTCCTAATACCTTGCGGTATTACTCGCAAAACTTTTTTAACGTGAAGCGTTAAAAAAGTTTGGCTGGGGTAGCTGGATTCGAACCAACGAGTGACGGAGTCAAAGTCCGTTGCCTTACCGCTTGGCTATACCCCAACGATCAATAAACAACACAACTGCTATTCGCTACTCTTTTAATGTAGACATAAAATCAAATGTTATACATAAAAGTTGGTGACCCCTACGGGATTCGAACCCGTGTTACCGCCGTGAAAGGGCGGTGTCTTAACCGCTTGACCAAGGGGCCATTTAAGAATTTATTTGATTGTCGAATGCCGTCGTTCCTAATCGACTTTTCCTATTATAGAGACCTCACATTCATTCGTCAACACTTTTCATGTATTTTTTTCTATGAAATTTAAAACAACCTTGCAAAACCCTTAAAAACAAAGGTTTACAAGGTTGTTCGTACACATTAAATTCCGGTGATTTGCCCGCCGCATTTCCCACATCTATACTTTCGAACGTCCATTCTTCGTCTTCGTTCATACACCAACTTACAGGATCTACACTGGTAAACGTGAACCTTTTTAGGTTTGTCGTCTTTCATTCCTAACGGTTTACAATACCTTGGAGAATCTGTTTCTTTAAGCAGCTGTTTAAAATCTTGATCTCCATGGCGATACCCTTTCCCCTCTTGATGCAAATGGTAATGACATAATTCGTGTTTAATGATGCCGATTAATTCATCTTCATCATAAAGCTGAAGTACTGTCGGATTAATTTCGATAGAACCTTCTCGCAATTTATAACGGCCACCCGTTGTGCGTAACCGCGCATTAAAGCTCGCGACATGTAAGAAGGGTTTGTTAAATGTATCAATTGAGATGCGTTCGACGAGTTGTTGGAGTTCGTCCCTCTCCATCTTCACTCCCACCTCGCGCTTTTATTTTCCCGCTGGCGGAATCATTGTCAGCGAGATTCTTCCTTTTTGCTTGTCGACACTTTCCACCCATACGGTGACAATGTCGCCTGATGCGACCACATCAAGTGGATGTTTGACGAAGCCTTTCTTTAGTTTCGAGATATGGACTAACCCATCTTCCGATACACCAATGTCTACAAAAGCTCCGAAGTCTAGAACATTGCGGACAGTTCCTTGCATTTCAATTCCTTCATATAAGTCTTTAATGTCTAAAACGTCAGCTTTCAATAGCGGTTGCGGATAATCTTCCCGCGGATCGCGATTTGGTCGTTGAAGGGTGTCGATTATATCTCGTAATGTGACTTCACCAATGTCTAGCTTCGCAGACAATTCTCGAACATCTAACGACGCCAATGCTTCGACGGCTTCTGGTTTACCGATTGTATTTTTGTCTACTTGGGCCATAGCAAGAATTTTTTCCGCTGTTTCATAACTTTCTGGATGGAGACCTGTTGAATCAAATCGATCATCCGCCTCTGGAATACGCAGGAAACCAATGGCTTGTTCATATGTTTTCGCACCGAGTCTTGGGACTTTCTTTAACTGCGCTCGCTTTATAAATAATCCTTGCTCTTCACGTGCTTTTACAATATTTTCAGCTACTGATTTTGATAAGCCGGCTACATATTGCAGCAACGATGATGACGCTGTATTCACATTGACACCGACACGGTTTACTGCCGTTTCGACGACGAATGAAAGTGATTCTGACAACTTCTTACGAGCGACATCATGCTGATATTGGCCGACACCAATCGATTCCGGATCAATTTTAACAAGCTCAGATAATGGATCTTGAAGTCTACGTGCAATGGAAACAGCACTTCTTTGTTCAACTTGCAAATCCGGAAATTCTTCGCGCGCTTGGGCGGAAGCTGAATAGACACTTGCCCCTGCTTCATTCACAATTACATAGGAAACAGGTTGTTTGGATTCTTTAATGCACTCTGCAATGAAACGTTCAGTTTCCCGGGATGCTGTACCATTCCCAATTGCGATGATTTGAATCGAATATTTTTTTAGCAACGATAAGATCGTCGCTTTTGACGCTTCAGTATTCGGCTTCGGAGGATGCGGATAAATTACCGATACCTCGATCATCTTTCCTGTCTCATCGATCACCGCCAGTTTGCAACCTGTACGAAATGCGGGATCGACACCTAAGACCATTCTTCCTTTTAAAGGTGCCTGCAACAATAAGCTTTTCAGGTTCTCGGAAAATACATGGATTGCTTGCGTTTCCGCCTTTTCTGTCAAGGCGGTCCGTATTTCCCGTTCAACAGATGGTGCAATTAATCGTTTAAAAGCATCTTCCGCAGCCTCTTTCACTTGTGTAGCGGATGGTGCGTGCTGTTTAATAATGAACTGCCGCTCGATTCCCGTAACAATCCGCTCTGCCGGAAATGCAACTCCTACACGCAGCACTTCTTCCTTTTCACCACGGTTGAGCGCTAAAACTCGATGAGGAACAACTTTCTTTAGCGGTTCTTCATAGCCGTAATACATTTCATAAACGCCCCGTTCGTCTTGTGCACCTTTCCGCATGGATGAGGTAAGTTGACCGTCTGTCCACGCAAGCTTTCTGACGAGATCACGAATTTTCGCATCATCTGCAATGCGCTCTGCGATAATATCGCGTGCACCCGTTAGCGCTTCTTCGATTGTTGTAATATTTTTCTCTTCATTAATAAACTTCTTAGCAAGCACTTCCGGTGATTCAGGTCCAAACTTCAATAACTGATCTGCTAGCGGTTCCAAGGCACTTTCAATTGCAATCATGGCACGGGTCCGTCTCTTCTGTTTATATGGACGATACAAATCTTCAAGTCTTTGAAGGATTGATGCGTTTTGAATTTCTTTCTTCAAATCGTCCGTCATCTTCCCTTGTTCTTCTATTAAACGGATAACTTCTTCTTTACGTTGCTCAAGTCCTTTTTCATAATGATAGGCATCCTCAATTGCTTTAATTTGCACTTCATCAAGAGAACCTGTCACTTCTTTTCGGTAACGTGCGATGAACGGCACTGTATTTCCTTCGTCAAGTAGCGCAATAACATTTGCTGTTTGCACTGTACTAATCGACGCCCTTTTAGCCGTCGCCTCAATAATCTTTTTAACCATTGTTTTCATCCTTTCTTCCGATAACAACAGTTTACCATTTTTATTCATGCGAACCTATTGAAGTTACATGATCAAAGCACAAAAAAACCCGCTTCAATTATTGAAGCAGGCATCCAGCTATAAATGTAGCGTCATCACCTGGGTCGATCGTTTTTTCAACTTGGTTATACAATTCTCGAGCATTCGCGCTTTGTTTCAAACTCGCCTTCGGACTATTTAACGTGACACCGTCGGAATGCAGAAAAAACAGATCACCAATCGAATACTCATACTTTTGTGTTTTAACCTTTTGAGGTCTGCCTGACAAATACCCCATCACAGGAAGAGGATAAATCATTTTTTCACGGCCATGTAAAATGTATAGCCTGACATTGCCGATACAACTGTATTCAATTGTACCTTCGTCAAAATTCACCCGAACAATTGCTACGGCTGCACCACGTTTTTGAACCATATACTCGTTGCAACGATTTAACAGTTCATCAAGTGATTCGTGATGATATTCCGCTAACACTTGTGGGATAATTTCAGCGGATTGGCGGGCTACAATCCCATTCCCTAACCCATCTGCTATGGCACATATGAAGTAATCATTCTCAGCATGTATATAGTAAGTATCTCCTGATTCCGAGTTCCCACGTTTAGCTGCGTTATAAATGTATGCCTCAACATATTCATTAATAAACTCTTCCACTACGAAGCACCACCTGCCGTCAGTATGGCTTCTTGGAGTTTCTTGATAGCCTTTCTTTGCAATCTGGATACATGCATTTGCGAAATGCCCAGTCGCTCTCCCGCTTCTTTTTGACTCAGTTGCTCGATGTATGTATATTGAATGATCTGTTTTTCCCGTTCTGACAATACACTGAGTGCATTTGCCACCACAAGACGGTGATCTGTTCGTTCAAATCCATCATCTGCTTCGCCAATAATATCAAAGAGGGTAACTGTTCCGCCTTCAGAATCCGCTTCAAGCGTATGATCCATGGAGAGTGCTTGATAACTTCTACCCATTTCCATCGCTTCGAGCACTAGTTCCTCTTCTGTCTCCAAGTATTCCGCAATTTCGCTGACATATGGAGAACGCTGCAATTCTGTCGTCAAAATTTCTACGGCAGACTTAATCTTGGGACCAAGTTCTTTAATACGTCGTGGCACGTGGACTGCCCATGTTTTATCACGCAAGAAACGCTTAATTTCACCGACAATTGTCGGTACCGCGAACGCTTCAAAACTCCTGCCTAGTTCAGGATCATATCTTCTGATGGCACCGAGCAACCCAAGCATTCCTACTTGTACGATATCTTCATGATATGGTTTCCCATTGGAATACTTTCGCGCGATGGAGTGTACAAGTCTTTCATAATGAAGCACTAAGTTTGTCTGTGCCTCTTCATCGTTTGTCTCTTGAAATTTCCGGATCCAGTCTAATACTTGCTCCTTCGTATCCGGCTTATGAGTTGGCTGTTCGTTTGACATCTTCTTGCTCGCCTCGCTCTCCGCCGAGATGTTTGGTCATAAAGACCGTTACGCCCTCCTCATGGTGAATTTTCACTTCATCCATGAGCGTTTCCATCAAGTAAAGTCCTAGACCCCCTTCACGGAGGAAGCGCTCTTCAGATGCATCGCTATATGGTCCGACATGTTTTTTAGTTTCCTCAAAATCAAAACTTGAACCATGATCTGCAATCATGATTTCCAAGCGCTCTTCGTACATTGCACACCCAACAACTACTTCGCCTTCTTGTCCGTCTTGGTACGCGTGTTGGACTGCGTTTGTAATTGCTTCACTAGATGCAATCTTTAAGTCTTCAATATCATCGTATGTGAATCCGAGACGACTCGCAATTCCGGAAATCATCAAACGGGCAACACCGATATATTGCGTTTTTGCAGGTATCTTAATTTCGATATAATCATAATGTTGCATTGTTGTCCTCACTTTCCTTCACTTCAATATCGATAATTTCACTTAAACCTGTAATTTCAAATAGACGGTGCAATCGTCTGTTCAATCCTGTAATCTTTACATGACCACCATTGCTTGTTACCGCCTTATAAAATCCAACAAAAACACCTAGACCTGTACTATCCATATAATCCACTTCCGATAAGTCCAGTTCGGCAATTAAACCTTGTGTATTTTCAACTGTTGCTAACCGTTCTTTTAGCACTGGTGCAGTGTAAGCATCTATTTCTCCTACCACTTTAAAATATTGCACACTATTTTTCTCCAATGACTCAACTTGTAAATTCATAACTCGCACCCCGACTCTCTAAATTCTATTGGATACTATTCCTACCTTATTGAATACCCAGATCTTCAATTTTCAAACCTATTCCAGTTCTTTTTTGAAAATCACAATAGTAAAGTCGTCACTTAACCTGAACTCTTGCATTCCGCCAATTTCGTTGTACAGATGCTCTGCCATTTGTTGAGCTGGAAGATTTTTCACATCTACCAATAATCGTTGGATGGTATCCATCTCTACAAAGCCCTCTTCAGTCCGAGATTCTGTTACCCCATCCGTCATCATGACAACAAAGTCTCCATCTTTTAATGGAATGGACCGTTCTTCATAATAAGCGTCATTTTTCACACCGAGCAAAAGGCCTTTAGCGTCCAATTCAGCAAAACTGCTTGTTGCACTATCAAAATACAAGGCAGGTTCATGGCCAGCTGAAGCATAATGGAAATGCCCATTCGTACTATCAAACTTCCCATAGAACATCGAGATGAACATGGAATCATCTACGCCTTTTTCAACAATCCTGTTGACCGTTTCCAATACATTTCGAGGACTCGAATTCTCATGTTGGAGACCATCCATCCCGAATTTAATCATCGACATGCATAAAGCAGCAGGAATCCCTTTACCCATAACATCAGCAACTGCAACGCTTGCAGCATGTTCTTGATTCAAGAAATAAATGTAATCACCATTCATCTGTTGAGCAGGTTTTGAAACCCAACCAACATCCAATCCATGCACATTTGGACTAGTAGTTTTTAGTAATGTATCTTGAACTTTCGTTGCGACATTCATTTCCATCTGAATCGCTTCTTGTTTTCGCACGAGACTTTGATGCTCTCGAAGGGTCAATCCGTAATGAATCATCATTTCAATCAAGAAATCGAAAGAATCCCATACTTGCTTTCGTAAGTATGGATGCAATTCATACAATGCGTTCTTATGAATGCTAATGACGTCCTCAGGCGCTATATTTTTTTCAATAAAGCGCCTGCTGAATTGTTGCCCTACGTAAAGGTCCTCTTCGCTTTGGCTTTCCAAGTATTGTTTCATAATCTCTTTATAATGTGCACCGACTTCGTGAGGCATGTCCTACCCCCTCCCTTAATGGAGCCATTTCGTAGTCGTGATGGTTGTACCGACCCCAACTTCAGAGACAACTTTAAATTCGTCCATAAGCCTTTTCACACCAGGCATCCCTGCACCTAAGCCACCTGACGTCGAGTAACCATCTTCCATCACTTTACGCAAATCTGCGATTCCTGGCCCTTCATCTGAAGCTATGATCTTAATACCAAAGATTCCACCTTCAGAAACTCTCTCAATCTCTATCTTCCCTTGTCCCGCATACAAATAAATGTTTCGCGCTAGTTCGCTGATCGCCGTCGTAATACGTGCTTGATCAACAGTTCCGAAACCGGCCTTCTTTGCTTCGTTACGTCCTAACTGCCTTGCAGCAACGATATCCCATTCCGTTATTATCTCTACAGAAGACCTACAGTTCATGGTCAGGCCTCCAATTCTTTAGTTAATTTATCCAAACCGTTTTCTAAATCGAGTGCCGTCATGACATTATTCAATCGGATTCCTAGTTCAATCAATGTAATCGCAACAGCTGGCTGAATCCCTGTTATGACAACTTTCGCTCCCATTAAACCTGTCATATTAATGACGTCTCCTAACACTTTCGCGATAAAGGAGTCAATAAAGTCAATTGGTGTCAAATCGATAACAACGCCAAGTGCTGAAGTTTCATGCATTTTATTCAAAAGATCCTCTTGAAACTGGATTGCTGTTTGGTCATCTAATTCCCATTGAATGGACACGATAAGGACTTGGTTCAATTTTAAGATTGGAATACGTGTTTTCATTGTGCTTCCACCTCCACAATTGCACGGTTTGTCATTGCCAATGCTGCTTGCATGCCGCGTTGCAATGTACTTTTTGTAGTGAATTCTTGCAAGTTAATACCAAGAGCAACAATCGTTTGTGCGATTTCAGGACGTATGCCGACAAGCATGCATTTCGCTCCGACTAACCGAACTGCATCTGCTGCCTGAATGATATGGTGAGCTACCATCGTATCGACTACAGGAACCCCTGTTATATCCAATAAAACAACTTCCGCTCGTTGACTGACAACGCCTTCCAACAGGTTTTCCATGATCAACTTTGCTCGTTCCGTGTCAATTGTACCGACTAAAGGCATGACAGAGATTTTCTCCACAACCGGTATTAACGAAGCGGAAAGTTCTTGTAACGCAATTTTTTGCAAACTGACCGTCCGTTCCCATTCAGAAGAATAGGCATCGATAATACTTTCCCGTAGAGGGTCAATCCAATTTGAGAATAATGTGATGAAACCTCGCAAGTTCTCATTTGTAATAATTTCGTGCTCTTCCAACAGTTCGAAGACGACATTTGAAAAGTTATCAATAGCTTTGTTTACAAATTTAATAGCCCAACCAAAACGGACGATTTTTTCTGTGAAGTCATTGATTTTGTCAGCGTCAATTGTCGCTTTTTCTTGGATATTAGTGGTCATCAACTCTGCAAATTCACGACTTGTTTTCTCTACTAGATGTTCGGGCATGAAATGGAAGAATCGTTCCCCTTTTTCTTCTTTCATCCGTTTAATCCATCTTTCTATTATTTCATCCATATGTTGATTGATGCTATTGACCATGAGTGTGTTCATACGTCCCTGTGCCTCCTCAAAATAAAATTCCTGTTATCTATTGTACCTAAAAAAGACAAAGGAAACATCTATTAGGGTCACTATACAGAAAAAACACCCCGGAATAAACTATTCCGAAGTGCTTTTACACTATGTATTCTAAAATTTGACTAAACCAAAACTGATTTCAAGTGCCTCATCAACCCGCTCCATCAATGATTCATCCAAATGGGTAATTTTATCTGTAAGCCTTGACTTGTCGATGGTGCGGACTTGTTCGAGCAGGATGACAGAATCCCGCTCGAATCCGTATCGCTCCGCAACGATTTCAACATGTGTCGGCAATTTTGCTTTTTGGATTTGGGCAGTAATTGCTGCAACAATCACTGTTGGGCTAAACCGGTTACCAATGTCATTTTGAATAACAAGTACTGGTCTCGTCCCTCCCTGTTCGGAACCAACGACAGGCGACAGGTCTGCAAAAAAGACGTCTCCACGTTTTATTGCCAACTTTTCATCCTCCGCTTACGAGACGTTCCATCGTATGCTGGGCTTCGAGCTCCGCATGCAAACATTCCTTTGCAATTCTTAAGTTGATTTGCGACATTTCAACGTAGCCGACCATCATCGCTTCACGGATGTTAACCGCTTCATGACTCGTCACATACCGCTTTGTTGAAACATAAACGAATTCTCCACGCTCCGGCTCCAGATGGACGGTCGTATGTTCAATTTCATTTACTATTTCTTTGGGCATCTTATCAATGATTTTTCTGACGTTTTTCTCTCGCATTTCTAGCACCTCCGACAGACCCCGTTCCCTCGATCGATTCTATTCCAATCTATCTTACCATTGAAGTTCGACAATGAGAAGACATAGTAGGATTTTTATTGACAAGAATCTTCAAATTTTGTGGTCATTTGTCGAAAGGCGGAACAGTAATCATCATAACCATTCGAGGTTCAATATATTCTCGGTACTCGTTTTGAAATGGTCACCGCTATTTCGTATGGGATTGTTCCTAATCGGAGTGCCCATTCTTCCATTGTGATCTCTTCCTCACCTTGCACACCAAGCAACGTCACTTTCTCTCCGATTGGCAGTTCCCTAGGCATCTTCACCATGCATTGATCCATACAAATCGTTCCAACAATCGGCATTCGTTCACCAGCAATGAGCACTTCTTGGCCCCGTAAACCTCTTTTCAACCCATCTGCATAACCAATTGGAATGGTACCAATCCACTCGCCTTCTGTCGTTTCATACGTACCTCCATAACTAATACGATTACCTTTTTCCAAGTATTTCACATAAGCAAGTTCTGTTTCCAATGTAAAGGCTCTGTGTAACCGAAAAGGTAATTTAGATTCGACAAAACTCGATGGTGCAATCCCGTATAAGCTAATGCCAAAGCGGACAGCATCCAATGCATACTCCGGATATAAAAGCGTTGCTGCACTGTTTGACGCATGGACAATTGGCGGTTTTTCCGGAAATGCCGCCACTAACGCCATAAACTTTTGAAATTGCTCAATTGTCGGTTCAGCATTCTCTTCATCCGCACAAGCAAAATGCGTGAATACCCCTTCCACTAAAATGGAACTAGATTCATGAACGACTTCAATGATTTCCTTCAGTGCACATTCGTCCCTAAGACCGATGCGCCCCATGCCACTATCAATTTTCACATGAATGTTCAGTGGCCTTTCGTATTGGGTACCGTAAACAGCTGCTTGCAGCCACTTTGCATCGGATACCGTAACGCGAATATCCAATTCCACCGCTTTTTCCGCAAATTCAACCGGAGAAGGACCCATCACCAAAATTGGTGAAAGGATCCCTCCTTCCCTCAGTCGAATCGCTTCATCTGGCGTTGCCACTGCCACCATCATTGCTCCTGCTTCAATAGCAGCTTGTGCCACTTCAACCTCACCGTGGCCATAGCCATCTGCTTTCACAACAGCTATGACCCCAGTTTGGTCAGGTAAATACCGCTTGAGATTCTTCAAGTTTTCTTGTATCGCGTTTAGCTGAATCAACGCTCTTGTTGGTCGATAGTTCATGATGTGCTCCATTGCTATCCCTCGATTAGATACTATTTTCTATATTATCAATCTTAGGACCACGCTACGTCAAATAATGTTATTTACTGTCTTCCGCAACCATTGAAGAAGCTACCTCAATTAGTTCCTCTGGCGTTAATGTTGACGAGGCAACAAAGAACGCTACGCCGTCCTGCTCCCAACGAATCGAGTTATCTGTCAGCGCCGCTACAGCGAATCCTAGATCGACCGGATCTCCTTCAACGGATACTTCCATTTGCATTTCCGGTGTCTCAGCAGGCTCTTGCACAACAACGAATTCCTTACTACCGCCACCGAATGTCATGAAGGATCTTGTTCCATTCTCCACATCGACAGTACTTTCTTCTAATACAGTCCCTTCCCAGCTGAGGTTCGGGTAATACTTCTTCAGGCCTGTTTCATCGCCTTCTTCAGTGGATTGTGGTTTTTTCTCTTTTTGTATGTCTTCCATCTTGACGTCATAATCAGAAGCTTTATGCTCCACACCTAATGTGATTTTCTTAAAGGTCACCCGAATTTTCTCTTCATTGTTTTCATCCATGACAGAAACGTGTTTTGGCAGCAAAGTTTTCTTGTCGACATGAATTTGTTGGGTAGGCAAGACTTTTTTGTGGTTGTTACGGGAAGCCGTTTCAAACACATACGTCTTATCCTTTTCTACCATTGTCGAATTTTTATCCGCTTTAATGTCATCGGATAACGTGCCGATTAAGTACGGCATACTGTTTTGTGTCGGCCAATCGCTTTGGAACTTATACGTTTTTCCAAGAGACGGTGTAATAACGAATACCCCTTCTTCATTTCGCACGATCATTTGGGACTCTTCCGTACCACCTTGTGTCACATTCACTTTGTAAAAGTCAGGCTTCGTGTGCCATACGGTAACATCATACATCCTTGGTTCTGAACCAGTTTTGATCTCCATCGTCGCTTGCAACTCATACCCTTCCGCCTCGTTCCATTTACCACTGAGCTTTTTCATGACATTCTCTTTTGAAGGTGTTCCACAAGCTGCAAGAAGTGCCATGATTGCAACTAACATAAAAACAAAAATTCGGCTGCGCATTCAGTTCATCCTTTCTCATTTCAATCGGGTAGGTCATCTTATGAGAGTGGACAGTCAATTATGCGAGCTTGTTTCACTTCCGTGAATTATTTCAGCAAAATCACTTGTGCTGCAGCAACCGTTGCCGTATGGGTGATTGAGACAAACCCCGCCACTTCCTGATTACGGAAAAATAGAACGGGTTTCCCTAAAGAATCTTTTAAAATTTCAATTTCACCAAATGCGCATTCACTTCCAATCCCGGTTCCTTTCGCTTTGGCAAACGCTTCCTTTGCGGCGAATCGCCCTGCTAAAAATTCAACTTTCCGGTGTGGTGAATATGCCGCATAAAGAGCAATCTCTTTCGGGGTTAAAATCCGCTCACGGAACTTAGCGGACTTTTCGTCCAATCGGGCAATCCGTTCCAACTCTACAATATCAAGTCCAATTCCTTCGATCATATCAACAACTCCATTTATTGGTCACTTTCACTTCTTCTTGTGATAAAAAATCTGTATAATGAATGTAAAGGTCAGGTGAAAAAATGTTTATTCGCACAGAAAGTTTTTCTCAATACATTCGACGTTATCCTTTTGTAACCGCAATTATCGTGCTCAATATCCTTGTGTATATCATTACTGGATTGCCAATCCGCCAAAGTAGCGAATTGTACTTTTTAGGTATGGGCTATAACCCACTAATTGCAGATGGAGAATGGTGGCGCCTTCTCACACCGATGTTTCTACACTTCGGCATTACGCACCTTCTCTTTAACATGTTTTCCTTGTTCATATTTGGACCTGAGCTCGAACGAGTTGCTGGCAAAGCAAGGTTTCTAACGATTTATCTTTTGTCTGGGGTTTTTGCCAATATCGCTTATTTCTTTTTAGGCGACTCCAGCATTCCACATGTCGGAGCAAGTGGTGCAATTTATGGGATTTTCGGTGCTTTTGGTGCTTTGATCTATTATACGAAAAAAGCACTTCCTCAACTGCGACAAATTATGTTGCCCATCATTATCATTAGCGTCATCATGACGTTTTTACAGCCAAACGTCAATATTATCGGTCACATCGCAGGTCTCGTCGTCGGATTCCTCATCGGGTTAAGCTATTTTCATCCAAAAAGAATTATTAGCTGGCGATAAGAAAAGGTGGAGCAGGAATGTTATTCTCTCTCCACCTTTTTCTTTATCTACTTTCTGCGTCCGCAACTTCTATTTCTTTTGGCAATTTCCCTTTTTCATACCACAATAAAATGCTCTCCGCAGCTTCCACGTCCATATGTTGCACATTCGCGCTGTATGAACCTAATCCAGATTTCACGTTGGACACGATTGTTGCAACGCCTTTACGCTGATGAAAATAACTTTGCTTCATGTCCATTGATTGGATCCGCTTTTTCATCATATATGCCGTTTGCAAACTGATGCCTCGAAAACGCATCGTCAACTGGTGATCAATGATGTCATAGGCCGCCGAGCGATGTTGCCACATACCAAGTGCCAATACCGCTGGAACAATCGCCAGTGAGAACAATCCATACGGGAAAAAGAAATAGATAAGTGCGCCGATGACAGGCGCCATCCATAGGAAGTCAATCCGGTAATAGAACGGCCTTCCCTTCAAGCTCAATTTATTCCGCGGCTCTTTCACATGGAGCTCAGGGAATATTTCCTGTAAATGGTGTTCCACTTCTTTCTTTTTAATGAGCGGGAATAAATGAATTTTAGAGCTTTCGCTTATGCCGCCCCCTGCACTATGAATTGTCACGGTCGCGTACCCGAAAAGTTTGCGCAAAGGGTTTTCGACTACGACAACCCCTTGGATTCGTTTCAACGGGACCGTCACCCTCTTTTTCTCCAACAAACCTCTTGTAATGATGATATCTTCCTTATCCATCGAAACGGTAAAGTTATAATGAGATAAAAACGTCATCCCTACTGACAAAATCCATACGCCTAGTAATCCGAGGAAGACAACAATGGCGACAATGAGTACACCGAACTTAATGAACTCTGACACTTCTTCAAATACACGCTCATACGGCAACAACTCACCAAACTGGGACAGGAAGATCGCTGCACCCGACAGAATGACACCGATTCCCCCGGATGTAGTAGCCAGAACGAGCAAATCCTTTGTCGTCATCGTGAAGAGTTGGCGCAATGCCGATGTCTCTTCTTCAACCGGTGAGTCTACAAGTAGTTCTTCTCCTTCAGCAACCGCTTCACGAGGCGCGTGTTTCTTCCGTTTCTTCGCATCCGCCATCTCTATTTCAATCTGTTTCGCCGCTTCTTTTGTAATGGCAGTCAATTCACCTTCAGCTTGTTTTGCAGTGGAGCTGCCAGCCGTCTCCACTTTCACTTTCACCAGTCCGAATGGTCGATGAAAAATCCCTTCGGTATAATCCAAACTTTGAATACGGTCAAACGGAATGTAACGCTTCTTTTTGACGAAGAGCCCCGATTCTATTCGAAGTTCATCGTCTTCGAACCAATAGACAAATCGTCTCCATTTAATCACACCACTGATGAATAACAAGATGATGAGCGCTCCAAATATGATGAATGATAAGTAATCTACAAACCACAGTCCTGTTCCGCCGTCTTTCCAACCATTTGCAAATACAAGCACGATAAGTGGTAAAATTGCTTCTTTCATCGTTTTTAACATTTCAATAATGGCAGATACCCAGTGAAGCTTATAACGTTGCTGTTCAGACATCGTCTTCCGCCACCCTTGCAAGCACCGAAATCCTGCCTCGCAATTCATCAGCTTCAACCATGATGAGTGCGGGAATTGTATGCACTGTTGCCGCTGTCGAGATGGATATTTCAGCTAATCCGTATTTCCGGAGAATCGGTCCTTGTGATGTATCGACATGCTGGACTCGAACCATCGGAATGAGCGTTCTTTTCACAACAAAAAGTCCGTGTTGCAGTTCAATTTCCGACTCACGCACTTCGTAACGCCAACGCATCCATCGTACTTTCGGGAATAACAAGATCATGAAATACGCAAAAACGATGAGGACACCCGCTTCTATTAGGTAAATCCACCAAGGCCAGTCAAATATGTATACAAGTACTCCACCACCGATTGCGACGAGCGCTAAAATGATCGTTTGAATGATGCCATATAGACGCCACACTTTTAACCCTTTCGGAGAAATCCGATTTGCAGGTTGTGCTCTCATAGAGCCGACACCCCTTTCTATCTTTCTATTGTATACGTAGCGCAAAGAATAATGTTTCGTTTTTCACAAAAAAACCTTGGGAGAGTGTGTACACTTCTCCCAAGGTTCTTGAATATTATCTATCTGATTTTCCTCTTGAACGGTCTCTACGGTTTCCACCTTCACGGTTTCCACGACGAGAACCGCCGCTACCATAACCACGTCCGCCCCCGAAGGATCGACCGCCGCCACGGCTACCTTTGTAACCACCACGATCACGGGATTGCGTTTTGCGCGTAGGCAATGGACGCTCTTCCGTAATTTTTACTGGTGTATCATCCGGCTCGTTCGTTAATGCACGAATCGCTGCCGCCACGATATCTTTTGCTTCGAAGTTTTCAAGAAGCTCAGCCGCTAATGGCAAGTAGTCATTTAATTCGTTTTTCGCAAGAACTTCTTTCAACTGCTCCATCGCAACGCGTTGTTGACCGATCAAAGCCTCGTCCTCAGTTGGTGGTTGTAGTGGTGTCATACGCTTTTTCGTTGTTTCTTCAACAACACGTAAATACCCCATCTCACGTGGCGTTACAAAAGTAACTGCCATTCCACTCTTACCAGCACGACCTGTACGGCCAATACGGTGTACGTAGCTTTCAGGGTCTTGTGGAATATCAAAGTTGTAAACATGTGTTACACCTGAAATATCCAAACCACGAGCAGCAACGTCAGTCGCAACTAATACATCAATTTTATTTTCTTTGAATTGACGAAGAACTGACATACGCTTCGCTTGCGTCAAATCACCATGAATGCCTTCTGCAAGGTATCCACGAATGCTTAATGCGTGAGAAAGCTCATCGACACGACGTTTTGTACGGCCGAAAACGATTGCCAATTCCGGCTGGTGAACGTTCAATAGACGGGAAAGCACGTCAAACTTTTCTCTTTCATGTGCTTTTACGAAATATTGGTCAATGTTTTCTACCGTCATCTCTTTGGACTTGATTTTTACGATTTCTGGATCTTTCATGAACGTTTCTGCAATTTTACGGATTGCTGGAGGCATTGTAGCCGAGAACAAGAGCGTTTGGCGCTCAGCAGGTACAGCAGCCAAAATCGTGTTAATGTCCTCAATGAAGCCCATGTTCAACATTTCATCCGCTTCGTCCAATACAAGTGTTTGAACGTTGCTTAACTTCAATGTTCTACGATTAATGTGGTCTAAGATACGTCCTGGAGTCCCAACAACGATTTGCGGGTTGTTGCGTAAAGCTCGAATTTGCCGACCAATTTCTTGGCCACCATACACAGTCAATACACGAGCGCGTTTTCCGTATCCAATTTTATAAAGCTCTTCAGATACTTGAATCGCCAATTCTCGTGTAGGCGCGATTACAAGCGCTTGAACGGACGGGTTGTTTACATCGACTTTTTCAATTAGCGGAATACCGAATGCAGCTGTTTTCCCTGTTCCGGTTTGTGCTTGACCAATTACATCTTTACCTTCCATACCGAATGTAATTGTGCTTTCTTGAATAGGTGTCGCTTCTTCGAATCCCATACGCGTTAGAGCGTTTTGTGTAGACTCACTAATATTAAGTTCTGAAAATTTCGTCAAACTTCTCAATCTCCTTTGGTTTCTTCATTTAGCAATTGGTTACATTTGCAAATGAAAGCACGGCAAATTCGAGCCTTTAACTTCTATGGGAACGTTTCCGATATTTTTGCATACTCTGGAGTGGGCAGAAGCTCTTCATCGAACTTCGTATAAAATCAGAGGTTATAGTTGAAAAGGAAGCTGGTCTTTGCCGATCGATTCATCCCTGTGTTTAGGTGAAAAATCGTTTTATTCAAAAAAAAGTACTCTTCGCCACCGGAAGAGTCTCGTGTAAATGTATCCAATACTCATAGTAGTTTACCATGTCTGCGGACCATCCGCAATGATATAGCATTAATAGTAATAATCAGATTCCTGTCTTATTCCTCACACATAAACGTATACACTTTCGTAAACCAATCTTGGCAATCATCGCTATAACAAATGTGATGTTTTCCTTTATCTGAAACGATCAATTGCTTTTTGGAAGAGCCCAGCGATTTAAGGAGATGGTCTCCAGTAGCGAAAGGAACAATTCCATCTTTTTTCCCTTGAACGACACAAACTGGCGTCGTCACTTTTGAATAATACGGCTCCACCATCTTCACAAGACGTAGAAACTCCTTTGTTGCATGGAGTGGCGTATGCCGTAATTTGTATTCATACAAGTGATAAAATGTGTTCGGCGGGTATTTCTTCGTCACCGATTCCGCTAGCATGATTGCAGCATCTTCGATGAGAATTTTCGGGCTAATGTATTTTGCTGCTGCACTTAATAGGACAAGTTTATCGATTGGATAGCGTAACGCCAAGTAGATGGCAATGAGCCCACCCATTGAGAAACCGACAACAATTACCCGATCCACTTGTTTACGTAACTTGTTCAGCGCAAGTTCTGCTTCCATCATCCATGATTCCGCCGAAACGTTCTTCAAGTCCAGCGGGAAATCATGGCCAGGTAAAACGGGTACTGCTAGCGTCCAGTCCGTCAGATCCTTCAAATAATTCATAAACGGTCGGACTTCAAAAGGTCCGCCGGTGAATCCATGAAGAAAAAGGACACCCGTTTTCATTGCTTTTCTAATGCCTTTACGATTGTTTCAAGCGCCATTCCTCTTGAGCCTTTGAACAATACAATCGATTGTTCATCTGTTAAGGATTGCAGCTTCTCAATTAATGGTTCATATTGGTTTTCTGACCAAACTACCGTTGTTTGTTCCCCGTTATTTTGCAGCTCTTCATATAGCCATTTCATTCGCGGACCATATAGAAGGATTCCTTCAAGTTCTATTGTGCGTAACTGTTCTGCAATTGATTCGTGGTAATGACGTTCATTGTCACCAAGTTCAAGCATATCACCCAATACCGCCCATTTTTTAGAGCGCAGGGATGTTTCGTGTAAAAACTGCAATGCTGCCTGCATAGATGTTGGTGCAGCATTGTATGCATCATTGATGAGAAGCGCTCCGTTATCCGCTAGGATCGGTTGCATCCTCATATCCGTTAGTTTGGACTGCATGAGCGCAGAAGCAATTTGTTTACCGTCTAGTCGTAATTCGTTTGACACCAAAATTGCCGCCAATGCATTCTTCACTTGGTGTGCACCATACACAGGGATTGTAAAACTGCCGCTAAGTACTCCAGCGACGGTAAATTGACTGCCGGTATCACCAGAAATGATTTCTGTAATAGCTAGATCATTTGATTGTCCGTATCCAAATGACACCGCTTCTAGTTCTGGTGTTTGGTTAACAAGCGTTTGCAACAACGGTTCGTCACCGTCATAGAAAAGCTTTCCGCCTTTTTGCAAGCCATCGATAATTTCAAATTTCGCCTTAGCGATGCCTTCACGAGAACCTAAATCTTGCAAATGGGCTTCGCCAATATTTGTAATGACTACATAATGCGGCTCTGCCAAGGTGGATAGAAAAGAGATTTCTCCAAAACCACTCATACCCATTTCCAAGACCGCAATTTCCGTATCTTCCTTCAAATTAAGGATAGTTAACGGCAACCCTAATTCATTGTTAAAATTCCCTTCCGTTTTTTGCACATTAAAATACGGTGCAAGCGCACTAGCCATTAAATCTTTCGTCGAAGTCTTTCCATTTGAACCGGTAATTCCGATGAACTTGCACGTCAATTCTTTTCGAAAAGCGCGTGCAAGCTGTTGAAGTGCCTGTTCAGGATCGTCAACGAACAGGAGTGGGATTGTAGTCGGCGCATTTGGTTCGTCTTTCATCCATAACGCGGCAACCGCACCTTTTTCAATCGCTTGTTGCACATATTGATGGCCGTTCACTTGCTCTCCACGAAACGGAATGAACAAATCACCAGGAGATACCGTTCGTGAATCAATGGATGCACCTGTAACGAGGACATTATCCATTAATTGTCCTTCTGCTTGAAGCCAACCTGCCAATTCAGTTAAACGTCTTTTCACAGTTCATCACACTCAATCCATTGTATATTGTATTTTTTTCTTTTCTTCGTGGCGCTCAATCGCCAGTTCGATTAACCGATTGATCAATTCCGGATACGACAGACCAGAATGTTGCCATAATAACGGGAACATGCTCGTTGGCGTAAAGCCAGGCATCGTGTTCACTTCATTGATGAGCACTTCGTTTTGTTCGGTTACGAAGAAATCAGCACGTACTAATCCTGCACAATCGAGCACTTTGAACGCACGGATTGCCATCTCTTTAAGCGTTGTTTCCACGTCATCTGTGACAGGTGCCGGTATTAACAACTCCGTACTGCCATCTTGGTATTTCGCTTCATAGTCATAAAACGCGGCGACAGGTTTAATTTCTCCAAGGACGGAACAGCTTGGTTCATCGTTCCCTAATACACTTACCTCAACTTCACGTGCTGTAATCCCTTGTTCCACAATAATTTTACGATCAAATTTCAAGGCGAAATCGACCGCTTTTATAAGGCTGTCGTGGTCGACTGCTTTGCTAATGCCAACACTTGAACCGAGATTTGCAGGTTTTACGAACATTGGGAACGACAACTCTTGCTCCATTTTATCGATTAACAATTCTCGGTCTTTTTGCCATTGTGTACGAATGAAGTGCACGTAAGGAACTTGTTTCAAGCCGACATGTGCAAATAGCTGTTTCATAACGACTTTATCCATACCTGCCGAAGAGGCAAGTACTCCGTTTCCGACATACGGTATATTCATCACTTCAAAAAAGCCCTGAACCGTACCATCCTCTCCATTCGTTCCGTGCAATAAAGGAAGAATGATATCAGGTGTTCCATTGTTATTTAAAAAGTCCTGAATGCTATCAGGCTTGGATTCATCACGTGTTAAACGCAACTGTTCAATCGTTTCAGCCGGACCTGCTAATGCTTCCCCTTTTCTCCACTCACCATCGTATGTTATATATACTGGAATCACTTCGTATTTACTATAATCAATTGCATGTGTCACAGCTCTTGCTGTCGATAGGGATACTTCATGCTCAGCGGATTTCCCACCATATACTAACCCTAGTTTTCTTTTCATCTAGATCCCTCGCTCACATTAGATTTCATTCTTTCAGTTTACCATGAAAACCATTGCTTCTCGACAAATTTCCCCTCAGTGAACAGATGGGAAGTTTTCTAAAAACACCACACGTTTGCTTTTTTTAATTCAAGATGTATCTTACAAATGAATAGCTACGTGCATTGTCTGTCGGCAACCTTCTACTATGGAATGCGTCAAGTAGGAGGCAGATACATCTCCTTGTTTCCTGTATACTTACATTACATGAGCCCTTTATTAGTATGTGTATGCACATTGTAAACATTATTTCCAAGTCACTTTTTCATCACTGCGGGCGTGTGAACTCTTTTTTCCGCGTATCGTGCACACATCGACTCCCTACTTTGGATTCATCCTACTTTGATTCGTAATAAATGCGTACAAACGACACATTATCCGTTATAATAGTCATTGGTTTCTACAAAACTAACACTAACTGTTAAATAGGTGAATTGAATGAAAATAGACCAGAAACCTGTAGAACGTTTTGACTGGACACTTGCATTCATATTAATGCTGTTCGGCGTCATTAGTATTATTGCAATCGCCTCTGCTCAAACTACAGGACAATACAAAACGAACTTTATACCTTCTCAAATCCAATGGTATGTTGTAGGCTGTGTCATCATCGCGATTACGATGTATTTGGAACCTGAACAATATAAAAAAGCTGCATGGATTATTTATGGAGGCGGGATTTTACTCTTATTCACGTTGTTCATATTACCTGACAGTTTATCAATTGTTGAGCCTAGAAACGGAGCGAAAAGTTGGATTCACATACCAAAACTCGGTAGTATCCAACCCGCTGAATTCATGAAAACGTTCTTCATAATCGGGTTAGCGCGTGCTATCACAAAGCATCACGAGCGCTATGTGGAGAAGACCATACAAACTGATTTTCTCTTACTTGGAAAAATTGCCGTCATTCTCTTCATCCCGTTATTCTTCATAATGCAGCAACCCGATTTAGGAACAAGTTTAGTGTTTATTGCTATCACGATTGCGTTAATCATTGTTGCCGGCATATCATGGCGCATAATATTACCGATTTTCACTGGAACGGCTGCGCTTGGATTGACTTTATTATGGATGGCTTTGTATGCACAGGAGTTTCTCGCGAAATTCGGGGCCAAACCCTATCACTTTGAGCGAATTTATTCTTGGGTGGACCCTTATTCGTACGCTTCAAACGAAGGCCATAACTTGATCAGTTCGTTAAACGCTATCGGTTCGGGCGAGATTTTCGGGAAAGGATTCCAAGGACGTGAAGTATATGTGCCTGAAAGCCATACCGATTTCATCTTTAGTACAATCGGGGAAGACTGGGGTTTCATTGGGGCAAGTCTTGTCATCTGTCTTTATTTCTTCCTAATCTATCATATGACGAAAATCACGTTGGAATTAAAAGATATGTTCAGTACGTATATATGCGCGGGTATTATCGCTATGATTACTTTTCATGTGTTCGAAAACATCGGCATGACGATTCAACTGTTGCCGATCACTGGTATTCCATTGCCTTTCATCAGCTATGGCGGAAGTTCACTGATGGGGAACATGCTTGCAATCGGCCTCGTTTTTAGTATGAAATTCCACCATCGGACGTATATGTTCAGTTCAGATGATGAGGATTAATTGAACGCTCACACCGCTCACTGGTGTGAGTGTTTTTTTCTCTTCAAAATAGTAACTGGCGAAACAGTCATAAATCATGGCAGCTGAAGAATACAATTGGACAAGCACCTTCTTTCATTAGAAAAAAAGAAAAGCTCCCGACGTTATGTGGGAGCTTTCCGTTATGACTGTATTTGTGGGTCACTTGCAGGTGGCGCGAGGGCTTTCAGCATGTCTAGACGGGATTTCGTTGCAGTTGCCGAAACACCCAACTTCGCCAAGTTGGAGATGATTTTCTTTAAATCAACTTTCTCGTTCGCCATCTATTCCACCTCGACCTTTCTATATGTTGTTGACGTAATTGTGCAATGGAAAGTTTCAATATGGTTAAGAAATTCATTCCATTCTTCATCTATACACATTATACCACTCCTGTCCACTTTTAAATCTTTCATTTATGTTACAATTATAGATTTTTTGTAAATACTTTATACACATTCCGTAAAATACCACTTCATGTTTTTTATTTGCCCAATTGTTTCGCACATCAAACGCATTGAACAGAAATTAGTAAAACTTATTTTTACTATGCGTTTGTCTCGGTTGACATACCCCTTATAGGTATATTATGATGCAAGTAGTGGAGGAGGCATGAGTTTGACGAAAGATCTAATGAACAATGATAGTACGTTAGAAGAGTCCTGCAGAAAAAGTCATCATCCCGATAGTGTGAAGACGAATTTAATCCATCGCTTGAATCGAATCGAAGGACAGATTCGAGGCATTAAAGGGATGGTTGAGACAGATGTTTATTGTGATGATATTATTACCCAATTGTCTGCGACTCAATCAGCACTTAATAGCGTTGCTAAAGTTCTACTGGACGGCCATCTAAAAGGCTGTGTCAAAGATCGTCTAGCAGAAGGCGATGATGAAGTGCTGGATGAACTGTTAATTACGATGACAAGATTGATGCGAAAATAAGGAGGAACTTATTCATGGCAGAAAATACAGTATTACACGTAAAAGGTATGTCTTGTGGACATTGCGTAAAAGCAGTGGAAGAGAGTGTCGGCAAATTAGATGGAGTCAACGCTGTCCAAGTGGACTTAAAAGCGGGAACGGTTGAAGTAACTTTCGAACAAGGTCAAATTAGTGTAAAAGAAATTACAGAAACGATTGAAGACCAAGGATACGATGTTGCCTAACTGCGGATTTCCGCAGTTTCTTTCGCGCTCCAATATACCCCCTACCCCTATATTAGTTTGTTAGAAAGAAGGTGTTGTCATTGACTGAAGTGAAAAAAGACATTGCGATTACAGGCATGACTTGTAGTGCATGTGCGAATCGGATTGAGAAAGGGTTGCAACGCTTGGATGGTGTGAAGTCCGCCACTGTAAACTTTGCTACTGAAAAAGCAGCTGTTTCATTCGATACGGAGTTAACCGATAGCCAAGCAATTCAAGAAAAGATTCGTTCACTCGGATATGATACCGTAAAAGAAGAAGTTGATTTACAAATTTCAGGAATGACTTGTGCTGCCTGTTCGACACGGATTGAAAAGGGATTATCACGAATGGAAGGTGTGCAAAAGGCAGCAATTAACTTGGCATTGGAGACTGGCAAAGTCGAGTATGATCCAACTGTCATTCGTTCAGCTGATATTATTGATAAAATTAAGCATTTAGGCTATGACGCTGCATTGAAAAACGAAATTCCCGAAGGCTCAGAGGATCATCGCCAAAAAGAGATTAAGCAGAAGACACGCCTCTTTTATGTTTCCGCTCTCCTCTCCTTCCCTCTTCTTTGGACGATGTTCGCTCATTTTTCATTTACGTCATGGATGCCTGTTCCAGACTGGCTCATGAACCCCTATGTACAATGGTTCTTAGCTACTCCCGTCCAGTTTGGCATTGGGTGGATTTTCTATGAAGGAGCATACTTTGCACTGCGCAATAAAAGCGCAAATATGGATGTGCTTGTCGCACTCGGAACATCTGCAGCATACTTCTACTCTGTCTATTTAGTGTTAATCGACTCGACGCATGGCCTTTATTTTGAAACAAGCGCCGTTTTAATTACACTAATTTTACTTGGAAAATTGTTTGAGGCGCGTGCAAAAGGCCGTTCGTCAGATGCGATAAAAAAGCTTATGGGCTTACAACCTACGATGGCGCTCGTTGAAAAAGATGGAAGTGTTGTCGAAATTCCAATTGGGGATGTACAAATCGGGGATATTCTCGTCATCCGCCCAGGGGCATCCATTCCGGTCGATGCTGAGGTCGTATCAGGTGAATCTGCCGTAGATGAATCAATGCTTACAGGAGAGAGTCTTCCAGTGGAAAAAACAGTTGACGATGTTGTCTATGCCGCAACTGTTAATGCAAACGGTTCTTTAAGAGTTCGTGCAAGTAAGATTGGAAAGGACACAATGCTATCGACGATTATTCGTGTTGTCGAAGAAGCACAGGGGTCTAAAGCACCCATTCAACGACTCGCCGATCAAATATCAGGCGTATTTGTACCGATTGTTGTCGGTATTGCGGTTGTCACTTTCCTCGTTTGGTATTTTGCCGTGACACCTGGTGATTTTGCTCAAGCGTTAACAGCAATGATTGCTGTATTAGTCATTGCTTGTCCATGTGCGCTTGGTTTGGCGACACCGACTTCCATTATGGCGGGTTCCGGGCGCGCGGCTGAACAAGGGGTTTTATTCAAAACGGCTGAAGCGATGGAACAGACGAAAGCGATTGACACAGTCGTATTGGATAAGACCGGAACAATCACAAAAGGTGTACCGGAAGTAACGGATTTTCTCGTTGCGCATGGCAGAGACAAGGACCGTCTTGTTGCGTTAGCGGCAGCAGCAGAAAGTGATTCGGAACATCCTGTCGCAAAAGCAATTACTTCTTTTGGATTGGATACAGTTGGTGATATTCCAAACGTTGAAAAGTTTGAAGCGATACCAGGTCACGGTATTTATAGTGTCGTCCGTGGTTCGACTGTGTGGATGGGAACACGGAAACTGTTAGCGGATCAAGCAATCGAGATGGACCCTTCAATTTCAGATGCAGCCCCATTGGAAAACGAAGGGAAAACCGTCATGTATATGGCCATGAACGGTGTGCACGTTGCAACGATCGCTGTTGCCGATACGTTGAAAGAGACGTCTACGCAAGCGATTCAGGAACTGCAGGCGTTAGGGCTCAATGTGATCATGTTGACAGGTGATCAAGAAAGAACAGCAAAAGCGATTGCCGCTATGGCAGGCGTGGATCACGTCTACGCAGGTGTTTTGCCAGAGGGCAAAGCGGAAATTGTCGCCTCGTTGCAAGCTGAAGGAAAGCGTGTCGCGATGGTCGGTGACGGGATCAATGATGCCCCTGCACTCGCCGTTGCGGATATCGGCATGGCGATGGGCACAGGAACAGCGGTTGCCATGGAAGCGGCTGACGTCACCTTAATGCACGGAGATTTACTGCGTGTGGCGGATACGATTCGCATGAGTCGTTTAACTGTGAAAAACATTAAACAGAACTTGTTTTGGGCGCTCGCTTATAATTCAATCGGTATTCCGATAGCCGCCGCTGGTTTATTGGCACCATGGGTAGCAGGTGCAGCGATGGCATTCAGTTCCGTATCGGTTGTCTTAAATGCATTGCGTTTGCAACGTGTGAAGTTGAGATGATGAAGATGAAATCCCCTTGCCGGCTTTATTGGTGAGGGGATTTTTTGTTTGGTGGAGTTATGCGGTGTTTGGCGGAGTTATGCGGCATTTGGCAGATTTATGGTAAGCGTAAAAGGATCTGCACCTGTTTTTCCGGGTGCAGATCCTTTATTTTAGTAATGAATCCTTTAATTTGTAGATAGGTAACATTGCTCCGGCAGCTTTTTCGACCAAGGGAACAATTTTGCAAGCTCATTCACATTGTTCTTATCAATGTTAGGAAGCGTTTCATAGAGGTGAACTAGATAGGCTAAGACATTTAACTTATTCTCTTTCGCCGACTCCACGATACTATAAAGGATGGCAGTAGATTGAGCCCCTTTTGGAGTAATCGAGAATAGTGAGTTTTTCCGTCCTAATACAAATGGTCTGATTGATCTCTCTGCTCTATTGTTATCAATGTCGAGTATTCCATCTAAAAAAGGACGCAGTAACTTCTCTTTTTGATTGATTCCATATTTAATTGCTTTACCTAGTTGGCTTTTCGGTGTGACTATTGGTTGAATGGATTGAAGCCATGCGAAAAAAGCCTCTGCGAGTGGTAAACTTTCCTTGCGGCGCACCTTACGGCGCTTTGCGAAAGATTGAGAGGTGATTTTTCTTTCAATTTTATAAATCTCTCCAATTTTCATAAGTGCTAATTCTGAAAGAGTGGGCGCTTCTTTCTTGTTCTTTGGGGCAGCTTTTACAGCTTTATCAAAATAACGCCTTAAGTGTGCCCAACACCCTGAGAGACTAACGTTTTCCAACCCCTCATAGCCTGAATAGCCATCTGTATGAAGCGTTCCCTTAAAATTTTCCAAAAAGAGTTTTGGATTAGTAGCGCTTCGAGTTGATGAATATACATATATGGCACATGGAGGCCCAATCCTCCCAGTCCTGTATAACCAAATATATGACTTCGAAGAAGGCTGCTTACCCTCTTCGTACAAAACTTGTTGTGTTGACTCGTCTGCATGAAGTACTGGAAGCGATAAAATAAATTGATGCATCGCAGAGTAGAGCGGACGAAGTAGTTCCTCTGTAGAAAGGACTAACCAATTGGACATCGTCTGCCTAGATAGATGAACACCCAATTGGCGAAACTGTGCCTCCAACCTATGTAGTGGCGTGGCATACATATACCTTTGCGTCACCACATAAGCAATCGCTGAAGGTGATGCCATGCTTTTAGGAATGACAGCTTCTGGCATTGAAGCTCTTACAATTGGTGTATGAGTATTCTCTTTCTCGCATGTTCGACAAGAGAAAACGTCACGTTCGTGTTGGACAATCTCTGCGCGAGCAGGGATGATCTTGATTTCACGGCGGATCTCTTTTTCATCACATGCATAGAATGACCGCAATCTGAACAGGCCTGCTCCTTTAAGGGCAGGCTGTGGTGAACGACTGTTACAGGTAGCTCATTGTTTAGGCTTTCCCGAACTTTTCGTTTCTTTTTTTTTTGATTGTAAGCTTTTGAAGTTCCTTGCACTGTCGTATTTTCCAGGGTAGAAGAATGTGATGTTTCCTCACCAAAAAGTGTCAATTGACCACTCGGAAACTTCTCACTTGAAGCTCCGAATTGGCGTTGCTTTTGTAATCGAAACATCTCTTCGTACCTAGCTATGATTGCTTTTAGACAGAGTAGTTCCTCTTCAAGAGCCGCAATCTTTGTATCCTGTTCAGTTAATTGGGGTGAGTGATCATTTAGGTTTCTCATATTATAAATATCGACATATTTACCATAATCTTTATGCGGTTAGACAACTTTTTTTACATTCATTTTCGGAAATACTCTTCCGTCTTCCAATGTTAACCCTTCAAGTAACCAAATTAATTGCCTAGGTGTAATTTGCATGGTCTCATCTTCTGGACCTTGCGGCCAGTTAAATGTACCGTTTTCGAGTCTTCGATAGTAGAGCCAAAAGCCATTATGATCCCAGTGAAGGATTTTTATTCGGTCCTGTTGGCGATTACAGAAAATAAAAAGGTTCGAAGAAAAAGGATCTAATTCAAAAGTTTCTTGTACACGAGCTGCTAGACCGTCCATTGAAAGACGCATGTCAGTTGAGCCGTGTGCGAGGAAAACACCTTTCACCCCCTCGAGATTAATTCGCATCTTTTAACACCTCCACAATCTCCAATAGAAGTGTTCGATCGAATCCCGGAGGGACCTCTATATATAAACCATTTACATGAACATTCATAGAAGAGGACGGCAACTCCATTGTAATAGCTGACCAAGTATTGGGTTTTCCAGTTCCATAAACTTCTTCTGGATAAAGTCTTCTTCTAGCGTTCACTAGTTGATAATAGGTGACTTCATCTTGCCCCCTGATCCATTCTGACATGGTCATACCGCTATCCTTCCACTGTTCAATAATCTCAATCCAGCGAGCATCTTTTTCATCATGTATCGCGGATGGATTCGCTAATTCTGACAATCTCAAACACCTCTCTGTTTCTAAAAGTTACTACCAGTATTGCATGGACAAACAAATAGAATAAGGTGTATTTCGATTAACGCTTACGATTTATGCGGCGTTTCAGCGAAATATGCGGCGTTTTAAGAAAGTATGCTGAGTTAGGAGGAATTTTGCCGCGTTTCGTGGAGTTTTGCCGCGTTTGATGAAGTTATGAGGCGTTCGATTACTATCAAGATCTTCCATACTGATATTACCAAATTGCTTTTTTCACGTGGGCGGTTCTTTCTGTTTGAACGATTTAAATCGCGCCGAATGGGTTTTGACAATTTAACGGGGTTTTGTGGGGAACTTGTTATGCGGCGATTGGAGGAGTTATGCCGCGTTTTAAGGGAGTATGCGGCGTTAGGAGGAATTTTGCCGCGTTTTGTGGAGTTATGCCGCGTTTGATGAAGTTATGCGGTGTTTGATTACTATCAAGATCTTCCATACTGATATAACCAAATTGCTTTTTTCACGTGGGCGGTTCTTTGTGTTTGAACGATTTAAATCGCGCCGAATGGGTTTTGACAATCCAACGGGTTTGTTTCGGGGAAATTGTTATGCGGCGATTGAGCTTGATATGCGGTGTTTTAAGGGAGTATGCTGAGTTAGGAAGAATTTTGCTGCGTTTGATTACTATCAAGATCTTCCATACCGATATTACCAAATTTCATTTTTCACGTGGGCGGTTCTTTCTGTTTAAACGATTTAAATAGCGCCGAATGGGTTTTGACAATCCAATGGGTTTGTTTCGGGGAAATTGTTATGCCGCGTTTGGAGGAGTTATGCCGCGTTTTAAGGGAGTTATGCGTTAGAAGAAGTTTTGCCGCGTTTTAACTTACTGTGCTGGATTTGATAAATGAAGCTTTTGCATTTGAAAGTACGCTGTCACCTGTTGAGATACATATGTTTTGTAAGCGATTCGTTCAAAGGGTAAAATGGCTATATGGATTGTTATAGAAAGCAGGTTTTGTGATGAAAAAGGCCATTATTCTTTTGATGTCTGTACAATTTTTTGTTTACCTTGGATTTGGTATTATCATTCCAGTTCTTCCTGAAGTCATTGTTCAACAGAATTTATCCGAAGTGCATGTCGGAGGTTTGTTGACGATATATGCTTTAGCTTCGTTTTTTACTGCTCCGCTATGGGGTTCCTTGTCAGACAGGACGGGTCGGAAGAAGTTAATTATGATTGGGCTGACTGGATTTAGTTTAAGCTTTTTCCTGTTTGCTCTTTTCATTGAAAATCTGCCATTGCTTTATGTTTCACGTATTGTTGGAGGGATTTTCTCAGGTGCACTCTATACAGCAGTAACTGGGTTCGTCGGTGATATGACGACGGAAGAAAATCGCAATAAGTATATGGGCTTTCTTGGTATGTCTATCGGTCTCGGCTTCATATTCGGACCGGCTCTGGGCGGTATTTTAGGGGACATCAGTTTACAAACTCCGTTCATCGCATCAGGAATTTTGACCTTGCTCATTCTTATTTACGCGAGCATTATTTTGAAAGAACCGGAGCGACAAGGTGAAGCGACGAAACGTGCTTTATTACCAAAAGGGAGTGCAATGTTTTGGAAGTATCGGATCCGGAACTTATTTCTACTATCGTTCATGGTGACATTCATTCTATCAGGCATTGAATCGACGTTCCAACTGTTCCAGATTTCAAAAATTGAAATTACACCGATTCAAATCGGGTATTTATTCATGGCAAGCGGATTAGTGGATGCGGCCATACAAGGCGGGGTTGTGCGCCGTGTAAAAGACGGCTCGGAGACGAAGTGGATTATTGGTGCGCAAATTATTACGGCCATCGGATTAGTCTTAATACCGTTTACGACAAATCTTTTTTGGGCGGGCTTTGCACTTAGCGTATTTACAGCTGGGAATGCGTTAGCTCGGACGATCCTTGTGTCACTCACTTCTAAGGAATCCGGAGGCAAGTACGGAACGGCTGCCGGTATGACGTATTCCATGGATAATATGGGACGAATTCTTGCACCTTTACTGTTCACGTTCCTCATTATAAAAATGGACGGTGCCATTTATTACGTCTCTGCCACACTTGCAATCTTGTCAATTGTACTTGTAATACTGTTTGCAAAATCGCATAAGACGTTACGAAGTGCGTGAAAAAAGCGAAGTTCTTACCTTCTTTAAGAGGTTGAACTTCGCTTTTTTAATGTTCATTTCACTTTCTCTGTAGATAAAAGCTCCAGCGCCTTCTTCATGTCGACATCCTCTTCCAAATGTTCAGGCGTCCACGGTATATGAACATGCGGCGTGATACCGACACCCGTCATTCCCTCACCTTTATCAATCCGCGATAACCTTGACGTCGGATACATGAGCTCAAATCCTTCTCCCCATTTAACGCTAACCAAATTGGAGTAATCGTTTAATCCGAGCGTTGGTCTGCCGATGACGGTTACTTTAGACGACATTTTTACGAGCTCGACAAATGAATCACCTGCACTCCCGCACATTACATCTGTTAAGACGATAACCTTTGATGGCTGTTTTGTACCTTTCACGTAAGCATCTTTCACTAATTCACTAAAGTCAAATTCGACAAAGCCCTTTCCTCTGTTACGGTCCCATTCTCTTTTAAAGATTTGCAATACGAAACGCGCCTGTTCGTCTTCCGTTTGGTTGATTGCTTCCTCAAGATCTGGTAAAACTCGTTGCGCACTTGCTTCTGTACAATACATGAGCATTTTATCTTCCGTATCAGCTAAGTTTAAACCTTCTTCTGGCAATAAGTACGGTAGTAGCGAGTAATAACTAGAATCATTACCGCCGTTATTGACGCGTACATCCACGATCCACTTGTCGGTAGTACGCAATAATGCTTCATGATCACCGACTAATTTGGAGATTGCATCAGGGTTCATGAAATCGGTCATCGTCAATAGAAGTGTATCTTCTGTTACTTTTTCGATTGCGTATGTTGGGTCAGTTTGTTTTTCATCAAACAGATCGAATGTAAAATTGAGAAGTTCGTTGCCAACATCAAGTTGCCCTTCTTCGTATTGCATAAGAATCGGCATCCACTTCTCACGTTCAGTATGATTTTCATTCAATAAACGATGGTGTTTTTCTTTTAATTCTGGGATAGTATAGCCCCCAATTGTTACAAAACTCATTCCAGTTCGTAACCGTGTTTCCGCAACTACTTCTGTTACATACAACCGGTCTTCATAGCGTCGGACATTGAAACCACGATTTTTCGGAGATTCCATTTCAACATTGTTCAACAAAAAATACACATGCTGATCATTGAAATCGCTTAAATAATCATCGATAATTTCCTTGAACGCTAGTTTAGATAGCTCCCCACCTGCTCGGATTTTATCCAGAAAGTAATCAGGTCGATCCCAACCTTTCTTATCTTTACAACCTGCATAGTCATTTTGCATAATGTGTACAATTTCATTAAAAATCTTTTCCACACCTACACCCCTTTTTACGATTCACTACACTGTTTCTACGTTTACTGTTTTTGTACGATCTAATTCTGGGTGCGCTTTTCTAACGACGGATGGACGGGCCATTATGAGGACCACGACAATTAATACCGAACTCGATGCAAGGAGAATCCATTGGGCAGGTACGACATCGTATAGGAAGCCGAACAGTACCATTCCGAGTGGCATGAGTGCCATCGCCATTGTTTCTAACAAAGAAAAGACGCGACCTTTGTAATCGTCATCAATCATTTTTTGCATCATAACAAACAACGGTGTGTTAACAAGAATGGATAGCAAGCCAAAACTAAGCATAAGACCTAAGTAAAAAGCGAACATACCGTTATAAGGAATATGGATAAGTAGCGGTACTGCCACTGCTCCCATGACAATTCCCATTGCAATTATGCCCCATTTACCAATCCATAAAGGATACTTAATCTCTTTTCTAATCGATAAGTAGATGGACATTAGTAACGTTCCAACTGCCGTTGCGCCTTCCGTATAACCAAAGTGTGTCGATATCATTTTTAGTTTTTCAATGAGTATGAAGGCATAGCCAACTTGAAATGCACCAAACAGAAAATTAATGACGAGCGAAATCCAAATAAGTCTCATCAATATTGGTTGCTTCCTCAAATAAGAAACTCCCGCTTTCATACTTTGAAGCATTGATTCTTTTGGCTCTCCATCTACAATTTCTTTCCTGTTCGCAAAAAGATTGAAGTTCATTGTCGACTCTAAAATCACTGCTGTTAGAGAAGCAACCATATACATTGTTAAAAACATAGGCATTGACACTACACCATATAAGTATCCGCCTAATGCAGGGGCTCCAATGGCAGCGAATGAAATAGACATTTGGTTCATGGACATTGCACGTTGGATGCGCGCTTCATCGACGAGACCCGTTATCGACGAAGTGAAGGTGACACCGGAAAACGTCGAGGTCATCGCTAACACAACAGTTGTCGCATAGATGGCAATGAGTGACAGCCCGTACGTCAGACTCACTGCCAGCAATCCCCCAATTGCTAACGTCGTCGCAATTTGAGCGACGATGACGATTGTCTTTCTTGAATACTTATCCGCTACATATCCAGCAAACGGCGCTAATAGTGTCCGTGGCAAAATGCTGCATATCAAATTTGTCGCGAAACTTGTAGCTGATCCCGTCACTTGTAAAATGTAAAAGCTGATGGCAAATGCGTAAACTTGTGCCCCGAACGAAGAAATCATCTTACTAATTGTGAAGGTCCATAGATGATAGGTTGCTCTCTTTAACTTTATCGCTTCACTCAAAATAGTCAATCCTTTCAGTAAGTTTAACAAGATTAAACAAATAATAACACGCATACTCTTTCTTTTCAACTAAAAGTTTAATATAATTAAACATATACAGAAGTAGATACGTTTGATTCAACACAAATGATGTTAAAATGAGTCTCAATACATACTTTTTAGGAGGTGTTCCAATTGTCTACGTTAGGAGAGCGTATCCGAACATTACGCAAACAACAGAAAATGACATTAGAAGCGCTAGCTGGCGATCAGTTGACAAAAGGAATGCTCAGTTTGATTGAAAACAATAAAGCAAATCCTTCGATGGATAGCCTGACGTATATCGCTGAGCGGCTTGGAGTTGAAGTGGCTGAGCTGATGGAGGAAGTGAGTCCACAGGAAATACGGGAACTCTTGTCGAAAGTGGAGATCCTTCATCACACTGAGTACGATAAAGTAACAGATGAATACGAACAAATTATCGACTTAGTCAAACCGTATTTGGAAAAATTGACCGATGGGTATGAAGCAGCACGTCTTTTAGAAATTTATAGTCGTACGCTGTATGTAGAAAAGAAACACGGCTGGGAGCAATATTCCGATAAAGCAGCACAGATTTATGATCGATTGAATCTTATTCCTCGTCTTGCGGCAATCGGAATGTTAAGAGCGTTAGTAAGGTTTACCGAGCATAATTATACCGATTCCCTTGAGATATTATTAAAAGAACGTAAAGCAGTCGAAGCACGTAATATGTATATCGATCCACTCACTCGACTCGATTTTGATTATTACGAGGCTGCCTTGAACTTTGCTGTAGGGAAATCTGATGAAGCGATTCGTGTCATGAAGAGCGGGATTGAATTCTCACGAAAAGAACAAGTTTTTTACCGTATTGATCATCTTTATCGAATGGCTACATTTAATGCAATGATGAATGGTGATGAAGAATCTAGAAAGTATTACATTCGGAAACTTGAGTTATATGCGGATTTTTCGGATGATGAAGAATATCTGTTCTTTAACAATTTCATTAAAGTACACTACTTGACGACTTATAAAAAGGCTTATGCCGAGGCGTTTGAGCTTATTCAGAACTTTTTTAAGGAAGACAAGTTGTCTGCACTGTATGTTTCTTTTGCAACGCTTGAAAAAGGAAAGGCATTATACGGCATAAAGAAATACGAGGAAGCACTGAGCTGTTTTAAAGAAGTGAAAATTGCTGACTATGTACATCATCCATTCGATTTATCCATCTTCTATGAAAAAGATGCATATGCTGCACTTTGTTACCTATCGTCGGGTGACAAAAAGAAAGCAATAACAGCGATACGAAAAGCGGTGGCTAATGTCGATCCAATGCCTTATACACCTTACAAAAAGTTTATTATGGAGACGTTTGTATTTATTAAAGAACGTTTAGATTAGAAAAGAGTTCGGCTTCGCTCGAACTCTATTTTTTTGATTAGATTATTAATTAAACTCTCTATAGAGAATAGTGAATTTGCATACGAGATACTCAGCAAAATAGCTAGAACCACATATATTGATGCTGTTAGTAGAATAACTTTCTTTAACTTTAATCTTCTAAAAGTGAGCGTTCCTATTAAACATGTTGCTGTAAATAGTAAACCTACATACCAGAGCGTTTTAAGGTAGATTATTTCACTTTCTAAAAGAGCGATTTTCAGTTCATTGTCAGTAGACAATGCCACACGTTGTATGTCAGCACCTTTTCCAATTAACACTTCGCCACTCTGTTTATCAAACGAGTAGCCGCCTGGGTAAATCGATAAGAAGTGAGTAAGTAAGAAAAACAAATGTAAGGCTATCAGTGTGACGATTAGGATCCACCACTCCTTTTTGTTACTCCTTTGAACTTTCACTACCGTTTCAATGATGATCATCCTCCCTGAAGAAAATATACATTTTCCACCATTATATTATACCCGCTCGTTTTTATCTAATATTTAAGAAAATAATAAAAACGATCGGCCGTAGTTGAACCGATCGTACGTATTGTAAAAAATGAATTGTTGCTTTTGCGGCATCTGCCGTTAGGATGCTTCAATAGATTGGTGTTCAATGGAATCGTTATAAATGTCTTGGTTCAACTCTCCAGTTGCACGTGCAGTCGTCACGCCCGCCGTCATGGAGCCGCTGACATTCAAAGCAGTACGTCCCATATCAATCAACGGTTCTACCGATATTAACAGCCCCGCCAATGCAACCGGTAGATTCAGCGCAGACAAAACGAGAATTGCCGCAAACGTTGCTCCTCCACCAACACCCGCAACTCCAAATGAGCTGATGGCAACAATGGCAATGAGGGTAATTAAAAATGTAGGTTCTAATGGATTTTGCCCGACAGTTGGTGCAATCATGACAGCTAGCATCGCTGGATAAACCCCTGCACAGCCATTTTGTCCGATTGATAAACCGAACGAACCTGCGAAATTCGCAATGCCATCTGGCACACCAAGCCGATCTGTTTGTGTTTTAATGTTCAACGGCAGTGTTCCAGCACTTGAGCGGGAAGTGAACGCAAACAAGAGTGCTTCCGCTGTTTTTTTCACATACGTAATCGGGTTTAGACCTGATAGCGTAATGATGATGAGATGAATGACAAACATAACGAGTAGTGCGACGTAGGAAGCAAGCACAAACTTTCCTAAGCTATAAATGGCTGCAAAATCGGATGTTGCTACAGTTTTTGCAATGATTGCCAAAATCCCATAAGGTGTTAAGCGCAATACGATTCGCACGACACCCATAATGAGGGAATAAAGCGCATCGATTCCCTTTTTCACGAGATTCGCATTTTCCTCATCCCGTCTTCTAAGTGCTAAATAAGCGAAACCAAGAAAAGCTGCAAAAATGACAACGCCAATCGTGGACGTTGGACGAGCGCCTGTAAAATCCAAGAACGGATTCGCCGGTAGTAGATCTAAGATTTGATCCGGCAATGCTTTATCTGCAACTGACGCAGAACGTTCTTCAATGGAAAGTCCACGTGCCGCTTCCGCTTCCCCTTGTACGATTTCGGATGCATCCAAACCAAAAAGCATGGAAGAAGCAATTCCGATAACGGCCGCAATTGCGGTTGTTCCTACTAAAATCCCTAAAATCAAACCGGCCATCTTCCCAAAGTTTTTGCCGATCGTCACTTTGGTGAATGCGCCAAGGATTGAAATGAATACTAAGGGAATAACAATCATTTGAAGAAATTTAATATAGCCAGTTCCTACTATACTGATCCAACTGACCGATTGAGCTAATATTTCTGATTCTGCACTATAAGCAACATGTAAAATCAATCCGAATCCAATTCCGAGTCCTAAACCGGTAAATACTCGTTTTGAAAACGAAATCTTCTTTCGGTGCATAGAATAGAGCAAGCCGACTAAGATTAAAAAGCCTAAAACGTTAATGACGACCAACAAATTATCCATTTTTGAATTCCTCTTTCCCTACTTTTATTTGTTAGAAACACTATATACCCTTAATTCATATCAGTCAAGTAGGTTTTAAGTGGAGAAGGAGTATATTATTCTTTTTCGGGTACTTTTCTGTATACTAATAGAAAGAGTCATTTAAGGAGGACGTATATGGCAAGTTTAATCACCATCTCAATAACAATTATTTATATCTTAAATACCTTACTTGCAATTGCGCTTATTTTTTTGGAGCGTAGAGACCCGACAGCAACGTGGGCTTGGCTTCTTGTTTTATTTTTCGTCCCCTTGTTTGGTTTCTTCATCTACCTGCTATTTGGAAGAAGGTTACGAAATAAACACGCTTCGAGGTGGGAAGGGAAAAATCGCATCGGAATTGAAACGCTCATTGATTACCAAATGGACGCGATTGAGGATGAAACATTCGACTTCAAATTGGACGATACCGCGCATTATTATGACATGATCTACTTACATCTTCGGAATAACCACGCAGTGCTGACACAAGACAATGATGTCAAAATCTTTAATGATGGCGCCGCAAAATTTGATTCTTTATTAAACGATCTCGAAAATGCGAAAGACCACATCCATTTTCAATATTATATTTTGCGTTTGGATTCATTAGGTAAAAAAATCTTGGATGTACTGATTCGTAAAGCAAAACAAGGCGTCAAAGTGCGTGTCTTGTATGATGATATCGGATCACGCGGTTTACGTATTAAGCATTTGAAGGAATTAACGGATTGTGGCGGTGAAGTCGCTGCATTTTTCCCGGCAATTTTACCATTAATTAATCCCCGTCTAAACTATCGTAACCACCGGAAGATTGTTGTCATCGATGGACGGATTGGTTATGTGGGAGGTTTTAACGTTGGGGATGAGTATTTAGGGTTAGATAAAAAATTCGGCTATTGGCGCGATACGCATTTGCGAATTGAAGGAAGTGCACTCCATCCGCTACAGACACGCTTTTTGATGGATTGGAATCAAGCGACAAATAGCGATGACATTGAATACGCAGAACGGTATTTCCCTGCTATTCCCACAAAAGGTTCTGTCGGCTTACAAATTGTTTCGAGTGGACCAGATGAGGAATGGGAACAGATTAAAGATGGCTATTTGAAAATGATTTTCTTAGCAAAAGACTACATTTACATTCAAACACCTTATTTTATTCCGGACGTTAGCTTTTTAGACGCAATTCGGATAGCCTGTTTGTCAGGTGTCGATGTCCGCATTATGATTCCAAATAAGCCTGATCATATGTTCGTTTACTGGGCGACCTATTCAAATGTCGGAAAGCTGTTGAAAGCAGGCGCCAAAGTGTATATTTACGAGAACGGCTTCATTCATTCCAAACAAATTGTCGTGGACGATGAGCTGTCAACGGTTGGTACAGCGAACATCGATGTCCGTAGTTTCAAGCTCAACTTTGAAATTAATGCTTTCATTTACGACCGAGAAAAATCCCATGAGCTCGCAGAATTATTTGAACAAGATATGCAATTGTCAACCGAGTTGACGTATGAGATGTACATGAACCGGACGCGCGGTATTAAGATTAAAGAGTCCATTTCAAGATTGTTGTCACCAATTTTATGATGATTTTTGGCGATGCAGGTGCCCTTTGGTACTGCATCGTTTTTTTGGTGGAGCAGATTACGGTGTTTGGGGTACGGGATGTGGTGTGTTGGCCTGCTTTGTGCGCTGTACGGTTCGTTTCCATGGGTGGTGGGCTCCACTTAGGACGTGGGGAGCTTTGCTTCGGCGTAGAAGCTCACCAAAAGGGGCGCCCGGCATCCTATTGATCGGGATACTCTACAGAGGGCATGCGGGCGTCTGCAAGTACTACTGAAAAGCCAATGACGCGATTGCCAAAAAGAAAAAGCATCCACTTTATCGGTTAAACCGTTTCGTGGATGCTAGATTTATTGGACGCCGAGGTATTCTTCTAGTGTAATGTTGCGTTTGAAAATTTCTTCTGATGCAGGTTTTCCGACGTAGCGGAAATGCCACGATTCGTGCATGTACCCCGTGATGGCTTCTTTGCCTTCCGGATAGCGGAGGATGAATCCGTAGCGATGGGCGTTTGCAGCTACCCATTTACCTGCTTCGGTGTCGCCAAACGAGGAGGACGCCCAGTGCTTTTCGTAGTTCACTTCACCGATGTCGAATGCGAGTCCTGTTTGGTGTTCGGAGTAACCCGGACGTGCGCTGTAGCGATCTGCTGCTTCAACGCCGTCTTTTTTGGCGTAGCGATCATAGAGTGATACTTGGTATTCGTATGAACGGTAGGTGCTGAAGGCCGTAATATTAAAACCTGATAGTTTTGCTTCTGCAGCCATTTCATCGAATGCATCTCGAGCTTCTGTGTTTTCACCTGGAGCAAATGTGCTTGGTAATGGATATTGTTTGTTCGCTAGCAGTATTCCGTTAATGTACGTTGGCTCTTTTGGCAATTCCTGCCCTTCTATATAGCCACTCTTGTTTTTATTCACAGGTGGCTTGTTTGTCACTTGTGCTTTGTCTTCTTCTTTTGGAGCTGGTGTGACAGGCTTCTGCTGCTCTTTAGTAGGTGTTGTCGTTTCTGTATCCTTCTGGTCTTTAGTCTCAGTCTCATTTGTCACGTCATTTTCTTCGGGATCTTTCTCTTGCTCCTCTACTGCGTCTGGTGTTTCCAATGGCGTTTCTTGTGGTTCCACTTCAGTTCCAATGCCTACTTGTTTTAGCGTTTTCGTTACATCCCAGCCATTTAATCCGATCCACACGACAAGTGCTGTCATGACAATACTTGATGTGAGTAAGGTGATGGTAAGGGCTTTATTGGTTTTATTGTTGCTTTTCCGTTTCATTTTTTGTTGGCCTTCCTTCTACTTTGCGTATCACTTTTTGTTGCTGTTCTATGGAGAATGAGTAGCAGCCAGCAATCTATCTTTCTCTTTCAAGCTGGTGTATGCTATCATTTATTTTCATAAGTGTTTGAATGATTGCGAGGTTAAGTAATGAATAATCAACGATGGCTATCCATCAGCTTTTTAGCTTTTTTCTTTACGTGGGGAGTTTTTGTGCCTTATTGGACAGGTTGGCTGACAAACGAAAAAGGAATGTCTGTCAAAGCTGCCAGCATCATTATGGGTGCTGGAATGGTTGCCCGAGCGTTTTCCACGTTTCTTATTTTTCCCTATTTAACAAGTCGTACATCGTATATACGCGTCATCAAATGGATGACGTTGCTGTCAGTAGTCATTGCTATTTTCTATATTCCTGAATCCACATTCACTACGTTACTCATCATCACGGTGTTGTTTAGCATCGTTTATCCTATTATTTTACCGGGTGTGGAAAGTGGTGCGTCTGTTCTGATGCAAAAAGAGCGTATCCATTACGGAAAAAGTCGTTCATTTGGATCGATCGGTTATACGATTGCTTTACTACTCGTTGGAGGCGCTACTGCTATTTGGAATGAACAAGCCATTCTCTATATGATGATCGCTGGTCTAGCAGCTGCGGGTATTTTCTTTATGCGACCTGCCCCAGCGGTTTTGAATGAACTTCCTGAAAAACTTGTTCATCCAGTTGAAAAAGCTGGCATTCGTTCTTTATTTGCAACAAAAGGTTTTCCGGTCATTATGATTTTAGCCATTCTCTTACAAGGAGCACATGCCTCTTATTACAATTATGGCTATCTTTTTCTAGACGACCTAGATGTTAACGGGTTTACAATCGGTGTCATTTTGAACATTGCCGTTTTGTTTGAAATTATTTTCTTCACGCAGGCAGATCGTTTTTTATCGAACATGCGCATTTCCACAATGTTTTTGCTTGCCGGAGTCGGCTCCACCGTCCGCTGGGTCATCATTTTCTTATTTCCAACGGCAGCGATTTTTGTGTTATCCCAAGGGTTGCACGCCTTATCTTTCGGCATCGCCCATTATGCATTCATTCAATATATCTCTAAAAACTTACCACATTCAAAAATCGCTTCAGCTCAAGGGTTTTACGCAGCTTTCGCGATGAGTCTGAGTGCCGCAATTTTAACATTTCCAGCAGGCTATTTATATGATTTATCGCCAGGTGCCGCTTTTCTTGGTATGACGGTGTGCACAATTCCAGCGGTTGTCATTGTGCTTGCTACTCGAAAACGCTTGGCGTATTAAAAGGACGTTTTCCGGATTGTTCAGTTTCCGGAAAACGTTTTTTCATCAGATAAAGAAAATCAAAATGAATACGACGACGAATGCACATGCAAAAATCATTGATAAATAGCGCATCCATTTTGATTCTTTCTCAAATCCTTGTTCTTTAAAGGACCTTGCTCTAGATGCATTCGTTAGCGTGAACAGTGCCATCATTGTAAGGATCGCATAATCGAGTTGTCCTCGGATGACGAAAAACAAGGTTAACAACGTAATGAGTACGATGCCTGTCACGAAGATTTTCTTTTGATTCATACTAAATTCCTCCAAAAAAGGCCGGAGATTGCTCTCCAGCCTCCATTATGACATTATCGCTTATTTCTTCTCCGGAATCGGTTCTGTGTTCTTGTAATAGAACTTGCGTCCGATATACGTTTGAAGAATTAGAAGGATTCCTCCGACAGCCCAGTACAACGGTAGTGCTGCCATGACAGAGAATGAGATGAACATAATCATGATTGGTGACATGTAAATGAACAGCTTCATCTGTTGCTTTTGCTGTTCAGGCATTGTCCAAAGGGAGACACGTGCTTGGACGAAATAGACAGCTCCTGCAACGAGCATCATGATTTTGTCTGGTTCACCGAGGTTAAACCAAAGGAATTGGTGCTCTTTTACTTCCGGCGGAGCATACAGAATTGCAAAATATAACCCCATGATGATCGGCATTTGAATGATTAGTGGGAGACAGCCCATGTTTAATGGATTCACACCGTGCTTAGAATATAAGCCCATCATTTCTTGTTGCAGCTTCATTTGCTCTTCTTTTTCGCCTTTCTCTTTTGCTTCTTTCAACCGCTTTTGGATGTCTTCCATTTCAGGACGTAGTGCATCCATTTTGATTTTCATATCTTGTTGCGACTTATAGTTTTTCAACATAAGTGGCATGAGCACTAGACGGATTGCAACGGTAATTAATACGATTGCCCAACCATAACCTCCGTTAAATGCCTCTCCAAGATAATGAAGGAGCCATTCCATCGGTTTGACGAAAATATTATAAAACGTACCTTCTTTGTTCTGTACACCAGAACAACCGCTCAAAAATAAAGTGGCGGTCATCAATATCGTAAATAAACCAAGTTTCTTCTTCAATAGATTCACCTTCACTATTTCAAACTACTGAAAAGTATACATCAATTCACTACCTAATTACAATTAATCTTCGTAAAAACCTTGATTTCATCACAAAAGTTATCGACAAGCACGTGACAGCGGTACGATACGGTTCATTCCAAAATTGTTTTTGAACTGTTTTCGACGGACGATCATTGCATTATGAGGGCATGTCCGAACGATGACAGGGACGAAATAGGCCAAAATGTAGGCTGTATTCATTCAAGCATTTCAGATTTCTTCAAATGGCACTTTTGTATTCTCGCATAAAAAAACGCCCCGATTCAGAGGCGTCTTTGTCACTTATTATCATTTTCTTTTTGATTCATATCAGGAGCATCAGTTGAGTTTTCTTTCTTTTTGTAGAGACCGTCTTCTTTAGATTCCTTCGACTTGTCTTCCACTTCCTGGTTGTAGTAATGAACACTCGTTTGTGCACCTTCACTCACCATTTTGTTATCCTGTAAATCATAAGGGTCCGAGAATCCAGCTTTTGCTGCATCGTTTCTGTTTAATTTTTGTGAAGTTACGAACGAATCGACTTTTGTTTTCATATTGTTGACCGCAACCATCGCTTTGTCACGATTTTCTTTCTTACTGAAATACGCATACGCACCTGCTGCTAATGTAGCTAAAAGCAATCCATTTCCACGTTTACGTGCCATACCTATCAATCCTCCATTGATCTGATAAATCGTATTATACGGCTAGTATACCCTTTGCCGTCGTTTAGAAACTTCCTTTCAAATTTCATTGTTAAAGAGTGCAACTCATTTAATTTTATCAGATAATTTACTTTTTTATATTTCATTTCGATGACAAATATAGTTTCATGCCCTATTTTTTGTTATGATAGCAAAAAGGATAGCGGAGGTGACAGCGGCTTGATTAGACCTATGAATAGTAAAGACATTGGGTATATCCAACATATCGCTCATCACACTTGGAGTGATACATATGCCAACATCATTCCTCAAGACATTCAGACAGCTTATCTCAATCGCTCTTTTTCCAACGCAATGATGATGAAGCGTATGGAAAAAACACATATGTTAGTCGTTGAGTGCGAAGAAGGTATTCCTGTCGGCTTCCTTAACTTCACAAAGGAAGATGAAGACGGAGATGCCGAAGTCACTTCAATGTACATTCTTCCTTCTCATCAGCATTTAGGTTATGGCAAGATGTTGGTCAATTACGCCATTTCGATGTTAAGTAGTGCTAAGCAACTGTTTGTGTATGTGGATAGCAGAAATACGGGTGGACGAGCGTTTTATGAAAAACAAGGTTTTGAATTGCTTGATGTATTCGAGGAGAATTTTGAAGGCTGCCCTGTTGAAACAGCTCAATACGTCTATTATCTCCATCAACCCGTCATGGCTTAATTGCAAAATAGTGTGTTGGAGACGATTTATAAATGAATGATTCGCGGGAGCCTAGAATTTACTACTATGGCTTCTCGCGAATTTTTTCTTTTCTCCTCATCGTGTCGTGAAAAGCTGGTTATTGACAGCGCGTGCAGCGGTTTATTTCATTAACGGGGCGTTAAAGGATACTTCATGACGCGCGAGCTGCGGTTTTCCTCTTCAACGGGTCATTAAACACTACTTCATGACGCGCGAGCAATGGTTTTCCTCTTCTACGCGTCATTAAACACTACTTCATGACGCGCGAGCTGCAGTTTTCCTCTTCAACGTGTTATTAAACAATACTTCATGACGAGCGAGCTGCGGTTTTCCTCTTCAACTCGTCGTTAAACACTACTTCATGACGCGCAAACAGCATTTTTCCTCTTCAACGCGTCATTAAACAATACTTCATGACGCACTAGCAGCACTTTTCCTCCTTAACGTGTCATTAAACAATACTTATTGACGCGCAAACAGCAGTTTTCCTCTTCAACGCGTCATTAAACACTACTTAATGACGCACGAGCGGCAGCTTTCCTCCTCAACGCGTCATTAAAGGCTAACATTCTACAGTCCTTCAATTCCAGCGCTTCTACTAGGCATTCGCGATATCTCAACAACGCACAAAAAAAGCAAAAAGAGCATCGAGTATACTCGATTGCTCTTTTTGCTCGTTTAACATTACAACGGTCTCATTGTGTCGCCGTCATGCGGCTGATCAGCAAATTGGATATCTTCTTGCAATGGCGGTTTCTTTGTGAAACATAGGATTGCAGCGATATACAACAGAATAGATGACAATGATAAGATACCAGCTAGCACACCTGCAATGATGAACATGATTCCTGCAAGTTTGGCGTTTTTATTGTTCCAAATATTGACGATACCGATGATATTCAGGATGATGCTAAGAATCATCGCTATGATGATTAACCACATAACCCCACCAATTACATCAAAAAACGTGAAAATTGCTTCGATGTCACTTGGTGTCATTGTCGGATCTGCCATGAATTCCATTTCCATTTCCTGACGAATCGCCGGATCGTTCTTCATGAGATTAAAAAAGCCCATCCCGATAAATGCAAAAATCGTTCCTACTGCTGACATGACTACGGCAATAATCGATAAGACTCTTTCAGCCGTTCTGTTCATGCAAACACCTCTTTCTTTTAAACTATTTTCTATCATACCAAAATATACGTACATTCAAACTAAATAGTTTCATTTTCAATTTATTTCTTTCATTTTGTGAGATAAGTACGTTTTAATCTCATACACGGGGGTAATAAAAGACTAACAAATACTAATTCTACTGAGCGAAAGGAGAGCATGCAACATGGGGAAAAAAGTACTGTTCACCTCGACGGACATGCTTTATACCGTCGCAGGCGCATCTGTTTTAACAAGTATCGTCTACGCTGTTACATTAGCTTGGGGACTTTAATTTCCTGTCACTTTGGACTTATACGTATAAAAAAGGCGATTCCAATTAGGAGTCGCCTTTTCGATGGTTTATGCTTTTACGTCTTCGTATTCTTTGTAGCGATTAAATGCAGTAACTACATACGAGCAAACCGCTTCCATTTTGTAATCTTTTTCACGTGCATAAGCTGCTGCCCGGTCCAATAATTCCTTTGCAACGCCTTGCCCACGCAAGTCTTCAGACACATAGGTGTGGTCCATGACCATAACATCGGCGAGAAGCGTCCATGTAATTTCGGCTAGCAGTTTTCCATCTTGTTCATTGCGAAATGCAAATGCATCTCCGCCCAGCTCAACAAATGTAAATTCCATGAAATCCTCTCCTTTTATAATATTCTATCATATTCCGATGCCTACTTAGTTAAACCAAGACTTGATGGAGTCCATTAAATTTTCGAAGAACTGTTTTACTTTATCCCAAAAGCCTGGATCGATTTCTCCAATCTTCTCTTTAATGGTTGCTGCCATATCCGACAATTGATCTGATAATTTTCCGAAGTCGATATCCAAATTTCGAATTCGATCCATTAAATCAACAAGTAATTGCCGGTCCGCGTCGCTCAATTCAATATTCAGCTTCTTCAATTGCTCATTTACAATTTTTTCGACTTCCTCTTTCGTAGCAGGGTTTTGATCAGCAATCGCTTTTTTAATTTCCGTCAGTAGCTCGGCAACTTTGTCTTGATCAATGCCTGAATCCTTCGCAAACTTCGTTGCAAGATTCAATTCGTCGTTTGCAACATCCGTCCGTTCGGTGTCTAGCGTTTCACCAGATACTTCATACGCTTTGTAAATACCGACCAAGGCCGAGTGTCCCGTCACTGGTTTAGGAGCTGCCACTTCAACGATTGCATCTTCAATTCCAGCGGTCAACATTGCTGTTGCATACATTTCGTTCGTCACTTGAGTAATATTGTCTGGTGTGACAATTTTAATAACGAGACCTTTGCCAGCATCTTGCCGCGTTATTTTTGCAGAGGAATACATGCGCGCTTGGCTATTCCCGTCTTTTATATAATTTACAAGGTCTTTACCGTCAACGATGATTTCTTCTATTTCCGTATCTTTATCGACTTTCAAACTCTGTTTGACGGATTCTTTTTCAGCATCTGTCAGGTTCGCACCTAACACAACAATCGGCACACCTAGTTTTTCGTCAATTGCAGTATCAGCCTTCGCTAAACCAGGAAATAACATTCCAATGAATAGTAACATTGCACTTGCTGTCATCAATAATTTTCTCATAAGCAATCCCTCCTTATCTAAGAAGTAGTACGATGCATCATTGAAAAAGTTCCCAATCTCCAGTTACTTCAAACTTGTCCATCCGTCGTTTTGCGTCACTTTTCCTTCTTTCATCAATTTTCCAAGCGCACGCTTAAAAGATGCTTTGCTCAGACCAAACATTTCTTTTATTTCATCAGGGGTCGATTTATCGGTGAAGGGCATTTTCCCCCCTACGTCAGCAAGATAACGATAAACCGTTTCGGCATCATCACCGATTCGTTCTTCTTTTCTCGGAAGTAGGGATCCATTTAACGTACCATCTTCCCGTACATCGATAATGCGCACTTCCACTTTTTCACCGAGACGCGGTTCTTGTTCACGCTCTGTATGATGCACGAAGATCCGGTAATTTTCAGGTGTGCTTAAAAAGAATGAGCCTACAGGTAACAGACGGTACGCTCTTGCTTGCAAATTACGATTGAACACTGTGGCAGGTGCTTCTAAAATCAGTTCTTGTACTTTCTCTTCTGTTGCAAGGCGCGCAAAAATATTTCCACCTAAATCCATTCGTAACGTCATATACAGCTCATCATCTGTTCTCGGCCATAATGCCTTTACTCGAGGCAAATCGGCTTTATTGACCAGCACTTCGAATGAAGAACCGATGTCGACATACGCCCCTTCTTTCTCATCAATTCGAATTACACGGGCCCATCCAAATGTATCACACGTCATATTTGGCAAATTGGCAGTTGCAGTCAATTCACCACGACGATTCATATAGAGGAATACTTCGACAGCATCTCCCTCTTCAAGAGGCTTCTCAAATTCAGAAGCGTTGACGAAGATTTCTTCATCTCCTCCGTCTAATATCCATCTAGATCCTTCTTTACTTTTGACATGCAATTTGGCAATTGTCCCTGGCTTGTATGTTGTCATTTTCATCTACCCTTCCATTTCAAAACTTTGCCGTTCTTTTAGTTTACGTACAAAGTCTTCATCTTCTTCCATTGCTTCCACAAGATCTGTAATCCTGTCCATCGCGTTCCAGCTCAAATGATGTTCAATTCCTTCAACATCTTGATAAATGAGTGCTTCTTCGACACCGATGATTCGCAAAAACTGTTCAAGTAATTCATGTCTCCGAACTAATTTTTTCCCAAACTTCAATCCTCTATCCGTCAATTCTAAGCCACGGTATCGCTCATAAGATACGTATCCTTCGCGATCGAGCCGTTGTGCCATTTTCGTTACAGACGAAGGCAAAACAGATAAGGCTTCGGCAACGTCAGAAACTCTTGCCTCACCTTTTGCTTCAATTTGCAAATAGATTTGTTCAATATAATCTTCCATACTTGGTGTTGCCAACCGATGCACCTCCCGTATGCATTGTCGTCCATCTTTTAAGATGGCGGTTTACATTTTCTAACTATCGGGTACATTCACTATACCACTACAAAGGGGTGAAAAAAATGGGCAAAATACTTTGGATTATTATCGTAGCACTACTAGCATTTTGGTTACTAGGATTCCTTATGAAGGTTGGCGGCGGTTTGATTCACCTTCTATTAGTGATTGCAGGAATCATTTTTGTCATCCAGCTTCTCACTGGAAGGCGGTCTGTATAACGTAAGAGTGTAGACAAAGCCAGAGTTGACTTTGTCTGCACTCTTTTTCATGACAATTAATCGACGTTACGCTAAACAAATACAGCCTATCTATAAAACTTTGTAAATGAACCAATTTTAGGGACGCGGTAGAAATACACCACATTTACACATTCACCAACAGACCGAGGGCGCCACTTCCATGGCACCCTTTATGTTCATTTATTTTACCTTCGCATAAATACATGTATTGCGTAAATGTTGGCCATCGCTTGAAAGAGAATCAGATTTCAGAATTCCTTCAAGCTCAAATCCGTTCCGTACAGCGATGGAACGACTTTTCCCATTCTCTTCATCACACCTAATTTCAACACGATTAGCACCTAGTTCTTCGAAAGCGAAACGCGTAAGTCGCTCGACTGCTTCCGTCATATAGCCTTTTCCTTCATATTTCGTATCCAGCCAATACCCGATTTCAAACTTTGGAATCGCCCAGTTAATACGGTGTAATCCAGTGGATCCTATGAACTCGCCTGTTTCTTTTAAGAAGATGTGCAACCGCAGATCTTTCCGTGTGATGAAATCCGCGATGGATTCACGGAGATTTTCTTCGGTTACATGCAGTTCAGGTTCTTGTTGCGCAAATGGTAGCCATGGTTGCAAAGCGGGAAGGGAGTTTTTCAGTGCTTTATAGACGTCTAATGCATCTCCCATTTCGGGTTTACGAATACGCAACCGTTCAGATTCGAATTCTGTAGGAAAATTAGGGATACGCTTTGTTTTCTTCCCTTTCTCGCCTTGCCCCGCATCTTCCCAAATGACAGGTGTCGTTGTTCCTGCTAAAAAGTCCTCACGCGTCATACCGTATGTTACCGCATCATAATAGGAATTCTCTTTCGGCGAGAACCATGCTTTCCGTAAGTGCGCTTCTTTTACAAAGCCTGCACGCTCGAATGTCTTTCGCATCGCCAAGTTGTCTTGACGGGTATGTCCTTCCAAACGGATTTTACGTTCAGGTAAGCCGAAGACGAATTCAGTAATTAATTTGAGTGCTTTCGCTCCATAACCAAATCCTCGGTATTCATCCGCAATTCGTAAGTCGAAAAGCGGAATTTCATCTTGTAAATCATAGATTTTCACGATGCCTACGATGTCCTCATCTTCATTTTGCACCCAAAATGTTTTGACTTCGTCTGATTCATAGCCACCTTCTTCAATCGTCTTTTCAATCAAATCGCGTTCAGGATGGGCATTTCCGTGAAACGGCCACGTATTTGTCGTTAAGAAATGTATAAGTTGTTCTTGTTCTTCCATCGTCCATTCACGTAACTGCATGATAGTTCCCCCGTTCCGCTGCTTACGTTATTTATGAATCCGTAGTAATCTTAGCGAATTAAGCACGACAAGTAATGTTGCTCCCATATCCGCAAAGATTGCAATCCATAGTGTCAACCATCCTGGGATGATTAATAACAGCGCCACAATTTTTAAGCCTAATGCAAACATAATATTTTCTTTGATAATCTGCAACGTTTTTCGACTTAATTTCATTGTATACGGCAATTGGGACAGGTCATCCGCCATAAGTGCAATATCTGCTGTTTCAAGCGCAGCGTCTGTGCCCGCTCCTCCCATTGCAATCCCGATGGAGGAAGCTGCTAAAGCAGGCGCGTCATTGATACCATCACCGACCATTGCTACACGGCCGTAATCGCCAATCAACTCTTTTACCGCAGTTAATTTATCTTCTGGCATGAGCCCCGCACGCACATCTGTAACACCAGTTTGCAAAGCAATGGCCTCAGCTGTTCGCTGATCATCACCTGTCAACATGACAGTGTGGCGGATACCAATTGCTTTTAGCTGCTGTAGCACTTTTGCACTTTCCTCCCGTAATGGATCAGTTACCGCGATCAGTGCTTGGAAAGTATGATTCGCTAGCACTACCATGACAGATTTTCCCGCTTGCTGCAGTTTCACCGCATGTTGTTTCATATCATCTGGCAGTTCCGTTATTTCAGATGCCCATAACACACTTCCGACATGAATGAGCTCGCCATCTACATCAGCGTAGGCACCTTTCCCTGTTACAGATTGGAAATTACTCACTTCTTTTGTAATTGGGCCTTGTCCTTTAGCATAGTTAACAATCGCTCTTGCTAACGGGTGCTGAGACATTGACTCTACAGCTGCAACAGATTGAAGTATATCCGCGTTTGCACCTCTACCAACAATGAAGTCTGTCACTTCCGGATATCCTCTTGTCAACGTTCCCGTTTTGTCGAATGCAACCGCTGTAATACGTCCCATCTCTTCCAAATGAACGCCGCCTTTAATGAGGACACCTTGGCGGGCTGCGTTTCCAATTGCAGTCACGATTGCTACTGGCGTTGAGACGACAAGCGCACATGGACAACCTACAACTAGGACAGCAAGACCTTGGTAAATCCACGGTTGCCACTCTGCACCGAACAACGGAGGAACTATAGCAACTAAGATCGCGACGGCGATAATGATTGGCGTATAATATTTTGCAAATTTATCGACGAACTTCTGGGAAGGTGCTTTTTCAGCTTGTGCTTCTTCTACAAGATGAATAATTTTTGCAATCGTCGTGTCCCCTACTAGTTTTGTAACGGTCACTTCAAGTGCACCTTCTTCGTTCAATGTGCCCGCGAACACTTCATCGTTTACGTCTTTTAAGACTGGAACAGATTCACCTGTAATGGGCGCCTGATTGACAGTCGACCTTCCACTTTTCACGATACCGTCCATTGCAATCTTCTGTCCTGGTTTGACGAGTAGAATGTCTCCGATTTGTATGTCTTCAGTTTGTAGTTCTAACACTTCATTGTTCCGTTTAACGACCGCTGACGGTGGGGCAATATCCATCAAGTCCCGGATGGATTGTCGGGCTTTATTCATTGAATACGCCTCTAGCGCTTCACTTAATGCAAATAATAAAACGACGACTGCTGCTTCTTGCCACTCTCCGATAATCGCCGCACCGATAATCGCAATGGTCATTAACGTCTTCATATCAAAGTCTAGTCTTGCAAGGTTCTTTAGCCCTGTGAGGAACATCCCTGTTCCTCCGATGATGATTGCTACAGCGAAAAGACTTGTTGCAACGGTTGGATTCGGGATTTCTTTGTATGTGTACGTCATTCCCGCAATGACGAAAATGAGAGATAAAAAGGTGACGATATTCTCTTTGCGTCGATAGAACGGTATTTTCGGTTCAGGTTGTCGATTTGTTAACGGGACAACTTTAATGCCATCAAACGCACCTGCTGCTTGCAACTCTTCAACTGTTGCATCTCCTGTAAACGATAATTTGGACGCTCCGAAATTGACCGTCGCTTCTGCTACAGAAGGAATATTTTTTACATTGTTTTCGAATTTCATCGCACAACTCGCGCACGATAAATTCTCCAATCTATACTCAGTTTTCGTTGTCATCCGTTTCGTCCACTCCTTCTCGCGCATGATCATGTGCAATGTTGACTAAGTCGTATACGTGCGAATCGGCTAAAGCATAATAGACCATTTTCCCTTTCCGTTTCGATTTCGCCAGACCATGCTCTCTTAAATACCGTAAATGATGAGAAGCGGTTGCATTGGAAGAGCCGATAACAGCCGCTACATCACATACACACATCTCTTTTTCCAGTGTGAGCGAAAACGCAATCTTTAGACGTGTTTCATCCGCAAGTGCTTTAAATATTTGTACCATTCCACTCACGTCTGGCAAACTTTTCTGGACATGGTCCACTACATCGTCACGGACTATGAACACTTCACATGTATCTTTACTCGTCATATTAGCCACCTCATTCAAATGTTCGTTTGATTATATCTTAGTATATGCAATAAAAAATTGTTATGCAAGGATAAACAAACAGACATTTGAATGTTTTTTAAACGTTCTTAACCAGCAAAACAAGCAATTACTTTCCCTACTTGTGTTTTTTTATCGGAAATAAAGGATAATGAAGATTTATATTGAATTTGATTAGCATTCGACACTGTTTACCTGACATATAGTAAATGACTAGAGGAGGATGATATCATTGTATAATCGCATTTTACTAGCAATCGACGGGTCAGAAAATTCGAGACGAGCAGCTGAACATGCTGCCTGGCTTGCAACCGTTAGCCCACATGCGTCCATCGTTGCGCTGTATGTACTTCATTATGATCGAACGCGAAAGGATGTCATCCAAGACGCAGCTGTTGAGGATTTACACAACGATCGTAAAAAGCGGATTGAACCGATTTTAGCGGTTTTGGACAACCAACAGGCAGCATATGACTTTGTCATTCGCCATGGAGATCCCGGTCCAACGATCGTGGCTTATGCAAACGAAGAGCCATTCGATTTAGTTGTGATTGGCAGTAGAGGGTTGAATTCATTCCAAGAAATGCTGTTAGGAAGTGTTAGTCATAAAGTGGCAAAGAGAGTTGCTGCACCTGTGTTAATCATCAAATGAGGTTGGGAGCGTTTTAGATGGAAAGAGGAAAGTTGAACATGCTGACAGATGTCCCCGGTGTGAAAGTAGGACATGTCACGTTACAGGAAGAGACAGCGATAGACAGTGCGTGTACGGGTGTCACTGCTATTTTGCCGCATGCGGGGAATTTATTCGAACAAAAGGTGCCTGCCGCAAGTTTTGTGTTGAACGGATTTGGAAAGACGGTAGGACTTATTCAAGTTGAAGAGCTGGGACTTATCGAATCTCCAATTATGTTGACGAATACATTTAGTGTCGGGGCTGTATTGGAAGGTACCTTGCACTATATGCTCGATGAAAATCCTACTATTGGTGATTCAACGAGCTCCTTAAATATCGTTGTAGGTGAGTGCAATGATAGCTATTTAAATGCGATGCGGGAAATGAAAGTCCGACCAACGCATGCGATTGAAGCAATTCGAAAAGCGGAAAGCGGGGAATTTGAGCAAGGGGCTGTCGGTGCTGGAAAAGGCATGATCTGTTTTGGACACAAGGGAGGAATTGGTTCTTCTTCAAGAGTTGCTTCTGAAGGGGATTTGACATTCACAGTCGGTGTGTTGACATTAACAAACTTCGGAAACCAAGAAGAATGTTTGCTAGATGAATGGCTTGTTCGAAATGGTTATGAAGGTTCAATAATGGATTTGGCGTCGGAAAATGAACTTCAAGAGAAACCCGATGGCTCAGTTATCATTGTCGTCGCCACAGATGCACCGGTGAATGAACGTCAATTGAAACGACTGGCAAAACGTGCATCGATTGGACTTGGCAGGACAGGCACACATATCCATAACGGAAGTGGAGATATCATTATCGCCTTTTCAACGATCTATACAATTCCCCACACGAGTGAGCAATTGACGGTTACACACACTATGTTGAGAGATGATATACCGCTGATGAACAAATTGTTCCAAGCGACGATCGAGGCGACAGAAGAAGCTGTATTCCAATCGTTGTTACTTGCAGAAACGACGATTGGGCGCAACAATCGAACGGTGAAGCGCTGGCTGATTAAGAGCGATAATGCTAGATAAATAGCACTTGGCACCATACTAAAAGCAGAAAAAATGCATGATGGCGACTTGACCTTCATGCATTTCTGCTTTATTTCAATTTCTTATTCAAATCCATTTTCATCTGCTAGGACAAGTTTTACTTTTGGTACTTGTTCTTTTGCAGCGAGTATGAAGAGGACATCTTCTGCTTGCAGTTTCGTACGACCTGTAGGCATGACTAGTTTTCCGTCACGAATGATAGCGGAGATGACGGTTTCTTTCGGTAAGCCAAGTGTTTGCACTTTTTGATCAAGGAATGGCGAGTTTGCCGAGATTTCGACTTCCAGCATTTCTGCGTTTGCTTTATCCATGGAAATCAGTTCAAGCTGATGAATCCGTTTCGGAGTTGCTGGTGCTTCCAAGCCGAGCCATCTCGCAACATTTGAGATTGTTGAGCCTTGCAATAACGCGGATGTGATGACCATAAAGAAGATCATATTAAAATACAAATAGGGATCAGGGACACCTGCTAATAACGGAAACGTTGCCAAGACGATTGGAACTGCTCCTCGTAGGCCTGCCCATGATAAAAATAACTTTTCTTTGAAAGTATATTTGAAAAACATCGTACATAAAAATACAGCTATTGGTCTTGCTACGAACATTAGAATGAAAGACAATACGAGACCTTTCCAAATAAGGTCCAAGTTTGCTAACTCTTTCGGGAAAACAAGCAAGCCGAGGATGACGAACATAATAAGTTGCATCAGCCATGCAAAGCCTTCATGGAATCTAAAGATTGCGTGGCTATGATTTAGTTCACGTGTACCTATTAATATACCGGCCACGTATACAGCTAACAGTCCACTCCCTCCCAATGAGGAGGTAACCGCGTAGATCGCAATGGCAAACCCCATAGAGAGTACTGCGTATAAACCACTCGCATCGAGTTTTATTTTATTCATCCAAATGGATGCTAAATAGCCTAAACCGAGTCCTAACACGAGACCAAGTCCCATTTGGACGAAAAAGTTTACAATCAAGTTGCCCATTGAGAAGTTTGGGAGCGTAAGCCATTCAATGAAGGCGACGGTGAGGAACATCGCCATTGGATCGTTGGAGCCCGATTCCATTTCTAATGTAGAAGACATTTTAGATTTGATGTTTTGTCCGGACATGACAGAAAATACAGCAGCGGCATCGGTTGAACCAACGATGGAACCTAGGAGGAATGATTCGAGCCAACCTAATCCCAATACATAGTGTGCAGCAATTGCAACGACCGCTGCTGTCATAATTACCCCTACTGTGGCGAGGACACTTGCACCGCCTAAGACCGGGCGGACGTTTTTCCATTCGGTTTGGAGCCCACCTTCAAACAAAATGATGATGAGCGCGACAATCCCGATTGTTTGCGCTAAATGAGCGTCGGAAAAATAGATGAGGCCTGACACGTCACTCCCTAACACCATTCCTAAAATCATAAAGAGAACGAGTGCAGGTACGCCTGCCCGCGAAGTAAGCTTTGTCATGAGGACGCCACAAAGTAAAAAGAAGCCCATTAAAAGAATAATTCCATCTATCGAAAATTCGTTCATTCTTTACCCCTTTCCCGACACCGACTTTTCAATGCGTTATGTAAAGGAGGTTTAAAACCTCCTCTTATTGTGGTTCTTCTCCCACAATTTTCACTTCGAGTTCTAAATCGACGTCAAATCGACTTTTCACTTCTTTTTTCACCATTTCTATCGTTTGAATGTAGTCAGATGCAGTTGCATTATTTTTATTCACAATGAAGCCTGCGTGCTTTATGGAGACTTCAGCACCACCAAAACCTTTACCTTGTAACTGACAATCTTGAATGAGCTTCCCGGCAAAATAACCTGGAGGTCGTTTGAACACACTGCCTGCTGAAGGATACTCGAGGGGTTGTTTGGATTCACGTTGATACGTTAAATCGGCCACTTTTGCATCGATTTCTTCTTGGACACCGTCAGCCAATTGAAAATCAGCCGATAAGACAAAGTACCCTTTTTTCGCAATAATGCTCTTCCGGTAACCAAGTTCCAATTCATCTTTCGTTAACACAAACACGTTACCAGCTAGGTCCATAACGGTCGCTTGCACAATCACGTCTTTTATTTCCCCGCCATAGGCACCCGCATTCATTGCCATTGCGCCCCCAATGCTCCCAGGGATACCGCAAGCAAATTCCAAGCCCGTGAGACATGCTTTCGCTGCTTTTTGTGAAACTTCAATAATATGAGCACCTGCTTCTGCATGGACACGCGTTCCGTCAATGATGATGCGATCAAGCTTCGACATGTGAAGCACAATGCCTCGCACACCGCCATCACGTACAACCATATTCGACCCATTCCCTAATAGAAGTAGTGGTATGTTATTTTCATGGGCATAGCGGACGGTTGTAGCCATTTCCTCCATAGTTGCCGGAATGACTAAAAGATCTGCAGCGCCGCCTAATTTCGTTTTCGTATATTTATGTAACGGCTCATCAATCAGCAGCTCGCCGTCATGTAAGTGCTTTTGTAATGCTTCTAACCAAAGATATTTTGACATCTAAACACAATCCTTTCGAGGTAGTGAAAATCTGATACACGAAGACGGTGTGATGCCTTCCCTACTAGTTATGGCGCAATGCTAATGAATTGTTTCTACGCCACCAAATACTATTTTTCCAAACGATCAGAAAATCCTTTCACTCTTATAAGTATGCTTGCAATCCGCTTTTTTGACAAGCGATTCTTCTTAGGCTGCCTATTTTATTTGTATTTCAATGTTACTGAAATGAAATATATGATTTTTGTGCTGTATCGTTCGCATGAAGTGCTCTGCGTTGTAAAATTGATACGACTTCGGCTGGAAAAAGTTTTTTTAGAACGCTTGCAATTGTATGGAACGGAATAGATCGCTATTGATAGATAAACAGCCTTTATCATCAGTTTGTTTCTTGTGCTTCAGCACTTCTATTTGACCGTACGCACTAATTTCATGCGCTCACGGGCATTTAGATCAGCTCTATTTGACCGTACTCACCCGTTTCCCGCACTCACGGGCATTTAGAACACTTCTATTTGACCGGATGCACCAGTTTCCCGCACTCACGGGCATTTAGAACACTTCTATTTGACCGTCCGCACCATTTTCCCGCGCTCACGGTCATTTAGAACACTTCTATTTGACCGTACTCACCAGTTTCCCGCGCTCACAGGCATTTAGAACACCTCTATTTGACCGTACTCACCAGTTTCCCGCGCTCACGGGCATTTAGAACACTTCTATTTGACCGGATGCACCAGTTTCCCGCGCTCACGGTCATTTAGATCACTTCTATTTGACCGTATGCACCAATTTCAGGCACTCACGGGCATTTAGAACACTTCTATTTGACCGCACGCACTAATTTCATGCGCTCGCGGGCATTTAGATCACCTCTATTTGACCGTACTCACCAATTTCCGACGCTCGCGGGCATTTAGATCACTTCAATTTGACCGTATGCATCAATTTCCCGCGCTCACGGTCATTTAGAACACTTCTATTTGACCGTACTCACCATTTTCCGAGGCTCACGGGCATTTAGAACACCTCTATTTGACCGTACTCACCAATTTCCGACGCTCGCGGGCATTTAGATCACCTCTATTTGACCGTACGCACCAGTTTCCCGCACTCACGGGCATTTAGATCACTTCTATTTGACCGGATGCACCAGTTTCCCGCACTCACGGGCATTTAGAACACTTCTATTTGACCGGATGCACCAGTTTCCCGCACTCACGGGCATTTAGATCACTTCTATTTGACCGTACACACCATTTTCCAATGAAACGATTTGCATCTTACATTCTCATTTACTCCCTCTATCGCGTAGCCTTCCACCGCAATCCCTACAAAAAAATATGCACGAGGACGAATAGCCCTTCATGCATATTTGAGTTGCGGCAAATGGTATTCCTACTCTATCTGTAACTTATATTTCACACTGATCGTCTGTGCAAACGCCTTTTCCTTCACTGCCGAGCACTTGCAATTTAGGTTGAATGCCTTCTTCTTTTGCGACTTTCTCTAATGCTTCTGCAAATGCTTGTGCAGGCTGCGCTCCTGAAATAGCATATTTGCGATTAATGACAAAGAACGGTACGCCCTGAACGCCGATTTGCCTTGCTTCTTCGATGTCTTGCTGAACATCTGCGGCAAATTCGTCAGATTGGAGCATAGCAGATACATGTTCTTTAGACATGCCTGCTTCTTCAGCAATATTCAATAGCGTCTCTTCCTTGCCAAGCGCTTCGCCTTTTAGGAAGGACCCTTGCATTAATCGCTCAGAAACCGCATCGACCTTCCCTTCAGTGGCGGCAAGCTTTGCAAGCCGGTGTGCGTTAAACGTATTGGCTACCTTCATGCCATCTACATCATATTGCAATCCAACCGTCTTCGCTTGTTCCGCGACATTCGCCATCATGTTTTTCGCTTCATCCAAACTGACACCGTATTTCTTTGCCAATCCGTCGAGCATAGGCGCTTCCGATGTTGTTGGTGTGTTTGGATCCAATTGATACGCTTTGAATTCCACTTCGACTTGACCGGCTAAATTTGTAGATGCAAGTGCCTCTTCTAACCGACGTTTTCCGATGTAACAAAAAGGACAAACATAATCTGACCATATCTCAATTTTCATTAACAGCCCCCACCTTTCTACTTCTATTTTAGATTTCATTCATTATGGCAACAATGAATATGCCTGCTATCGCAGTAGTTAACAATAAATTGGAGGATTATTAATGAAACACTCACTTTGGTTACAAACTGCCTATAAACGCAACGCCTATCCCCCACTGGATAAAGATGTATCATGTGATGTCTGTATTGTTGGCGGTGGATTAAGTGGACTTGCCAATGCTTATTTCCTTGCGAAGGAAGGGAAAGATGTCATTTTACTAGAAAAAGATGAGATTCTTTGTGGAGCAACCGGTCATTCAACAGGGAAATTGACCGTGCAACATGATGTAGTGTATGCCGATTTAATTAAACAGTTTGGTCGTGAAAATGCAAAGTTGTATTATGAAGCGAATCGGCAAGCTGTGCTGTTTGGGGAATCCATCGCTGAAGGTGATGAACTTCGAAACGCAGATTCCATCTTGTTCTCGCAATCAAAATACGGAACTGAAAAACTTCAAGACGAGATGAAAGCATATGAGGAGATTGGTATTCCGGGAGAACTCGGAAGGAACAGTGAACTTCCACTAAAAACAGAAGCTACATTGACAATTAAACGCGAAGCACAACTACATCCTGTACGATTCGGTCAGCATCTAGCTAAATTAGCAGTGCAAGCTGGTGCCCGTATTTATGAAAAGACGGATGTCCGGTTAATGGATTTAAAAAAACGCGTAGTGTACACAAGTAGTGAACACGAAATTCAATTCTCCAACCTCCTATTGTGCACGCATTATCCAATTGAAGCGCTGCGAGGTTTGCAAATTTTAAAGTTAAGCGTCAATCGCTCCTATATCGTGTCATGCTATGCAAACATGCCACTTCAAGGGCAGTATATTTCAGTAGATAACCCGAAACGTTCAGTCCGTACCGTATATATTGACGGAAAGACCCATTTCTTACTAGCCGGCGAATCCCATGTAGCAGGAACGGAAAAAGCGACTCAAATTCATTATGAAACGTTATCGTTTGAATTACGGAATACGTACCAACTAGAAGCCTTGAAATATGGCTGGTCTGCCCAAGACCCATCTACACCTGACCTAATCCCTTATGCGGGTATCATTTCTTCTAGCATGCCGTATGTATATATTAATACGGGTTTCCGAAAATGGGGCTTGTCAAACGCCATTGCCAGTGCGCGCATTATTACTGACCAAATCGTTGGACGTGAAAACAAAGCGATATCTTTGTATGCCCCGGATCGCACAGGTTTTGGATCGTTCCTTTTACAAGCTTTGCGCAATACTGGACTTGTAGTAAAAGAGTTTACGGGCGGCCATATTACACGAACCGATTCTCCTATTTGTACACACATGGGGTGCAGGACACGTTGGAATGAAGCGGATCAGACGTGGGACTGCCCATGTCACGGTTCCCGCTTTCGTACAGACGGTTCTGTCCTGGAAGGACCTGCTACTAAACCACTCGATTTGAATTGAGCCACTTTTCAAGTATACTGACGAAAAGGGGTGTAAGGGATGTCTGTCAGAGAGATTAAAAGAAAGTACACGACGATGGACGACCGTTTTCCATTTAATTTGGACATTGTCCGTAGGTTTGACGGATTAGCATTTTCCGCACCCGTGACAATTATTGTCGGTGATAATGGTTGTGGAAAGACGACGTTATTAGAAGGAATTGCTGCTGCAGCGGGAAGCATTTTGATTAGCGGAGAGCATATGGAAAAGGACCATTCGCTCTCTCCAGCATTTGAACTTGCAGAAGACTTGAAGATTATTTGGTCCTTGAAATCGAATAATGGCTTCTTTTTTCGCGCAGCAGATTTCATTACATATACGCGAAGTGTCGCAACAATGCGTGAAGATGCACGAGCAAAAATAGAGGAAATAAAGCAACGAGATCCATATAGCCTAGAAGTTTTGCCGTATGCAAAAACGTACCATGAACTACGTAGTCTTTACGGAGAAGGATTGGAAAAACGTTCACACGGAGAGAGTTTTTTCGACTTATTTCAAGCACGATTTCGACCTGGAGGTTTTTATATTCTGGACGAACCTGAAGCACCTTTGTCGCCGCAAAATCAGCTGACACTTCTTGCGATGATACATGAGATGACGAAAGAAGGAGCTCAGTTCCTTATTGCTACTCATTCCCCCATCATGATGGCTTATCCGTACGCCGATTTGTATGAAGTACAAAATGGTGTTCTGGAGCCGGCTATATTTGATGAACTGTCACATGTTCAGTTAACGAGAGATTTTTTGCATACACCCGATCGCTATTTACGTCATTTATTCAACTAAATTTCTAACACCACTATGCTTATTGCAAAAGTAAAATACCGCATGGAAACGAGGTTATGATAACCAAGCTTCATGCGGTATTTTTTGTCCCTCATATCACTTTTATTTCAATGCTTCCGTTAAAATCGGGACAATTTGTTTCTTACGGGAAACGACACCTTTAAAGATTGCAGTATTGTTTGTTAGCCCTACATTGAATGCTGCACACGCACGTTCAGCAGCTTGTCCAAGAGCAATGACAGTTGAATCATTGTTTAGAATATCCGTCACAACAAATAGGAAGAGTGACAGGTCCTTCTCTTCAATAATACTGTTTAACAATACTTCAAGCTCTGATTGACGGTCTAATACATCGTTCACTTCAATGGCATTCACTTGAGCGATTTCAATCTTTGCATCACCGATTGTAAATTCTTTTGCGTCTAGAGAGACGAGTTCTTCAAGGGACTTGCCGCTTAAATCCGCTCCCGCTTTCAACATTTCCAAGCCGTACACTTCTGCGTCAACATCTGCAATTGCTGCAAGTTCCTCAGCTGCTTTGCGATCCTCTTCGGTAAATGTTGGGGATTTGAATAACAGGGAATCCGAGATAATTGCTGATAGCATAAGGCCTGCAATTTCTTTCGGAATCTCTACATCATGTTCTTTGTAAAGCTTCTTCAAAATCGTTGCCGTACAACCAACTGGCTCAGCACGGTAGTACAGTGGATCTGCCGTTTGGAAGTTTGCAATACGGTGGTGGTCAATGACTTCAATCACTTGAACTTCTTCAATGTCATCCACACTTTGTTGTTTTTCGTTGTGATCGACAAGGATGACTTGTTTTGTTTCAGAAGCTGCTGTTTCAATTAATCTCGGTGCTTCAAAACCAAATTGCCCTAGAGCGTAAGCAGTTTCACCAGAAATGGAGCCAAGACGAACCGCTTCTGCATCCATTCCGATTTGTTGTTTTAAATACGCATAGCTGATTGCCGATGTGATGGAATCGGTATCAGGGTTTTTATGTCCAAATACTAATACTTTACTCATAAGTATCCTCCTACTATTGTTTATCTTCCTACATATTCTATCACAAAGGTTTGCTGAACAAAATTGCTGCTAGCTCTTCTCTGTTTACGATGAAGTCCGCAATTGTGTACTGGTCTAATACTGCTAAATAGGCTAAGAGTGCTTCTTGCAGAGCACCTTTTAGCCGACAAGCAGGCGTAAGGACGCAAAGATTGCCTTCAGGTTTAAAACATTCTACAAGATGAAAGTCGTCTTCTGTCTTCCTTACGAGCTCGCCAACATTAATATGTTCCGGTTTCACATTCAACCGGACACCGCCGCCACGCCCACGAACCGTTTCAACTAGCCCCATCTTGCCTAATTCATGAACAACCTTTGTTAGATGATTTTTTGATATGCCATACGTGTCCGATATCTCTTGAACGCGTGATAGCTCACCAAATTCTTTAGTACCTAAATAGATCAGTACGCGCAATGAAAAATCCGTATATAAAGTCAAACGCATAACATCACCGCTCTTTCACATTTTATTATAGCGATTATGACAGGAAGGTGAAAGGTATGTGTCTAAAAATAGAACTCTACATTAAAGTTATATATAAAATATATCTTTAAACAACATAATCGTTTATTGTGGAATTAACAAAACAAGAAAGGTTGTGCACTACATGCTCTCTCAACAAACAATCGATATTGTAAAGTCAACAGTACCCGTTCTTGAACAACACGGAAAAACGATTACGACCGTTTTTTATAAAAATATGTTTGAAGCGCATCCAGAACTATTGAACATTTTCAATCACGCAAACCAATCAAAAGGTCGCCAACAAACTGCTCTTGCCAATGCGGTATATGCAGCAGCGGCAAATATTGATAACCTTGGCGCCATTATTCCTGCGGTTATTCAAATTGGCCACAAACACCGTTCATTAGGAATTCTGCCCGAGCATTATCCAATCGTGGGATATCATCTTCTCGGAGCCATTAAAGAAGTTCTTGGTGATGCTGCAACTTCTGAGATTATTGAGGCTTGGGGTGAAGCGTACGGAGTTATTGCTGATGCATTTATTGGTATTGAAAAAGACATGTACGACAAAGCGGAAGATACAGCAGGTGGTTGGAGATTGTTCAAGGAATTCACTGTCGTCAATAAAGTACAAGAAAGCGACGTCATCACTTCTTTCTATTTCAAACCCGTTGACGGTAAAGAACTTCCTTCTTTTAAACCTGGTCAGTACATTACAGTGCGATTCACCATTCCAGGTGAGGAATACATGATTAATCGTCAATACAGCTTATCGCAAGCTCCTGGGAAAGATACATTCAGAATTTCTGTTAAGCGGGAAGATGCATGCGAACCGATGGGGAAAGCATCCGTTCACCTTCACAAGCAGTTACATGTCGGCGACACGATCGAAATCAGTGCACCTGCAGGAGATTTTTATCTTGATACAGACAGCAAGACACCTGTGACGTTAATTAGTGGAGGGGTAGGCATTACGCCAATGATGGCAATGGTTCAGTCGATTGCACAAAAATTGCCTGACCGTCCTGTCGCATTCATACATTCTGCACGCACACGGAACCACCAAGCATTTGATGAAGATCTGCGCAATATGGGTCAAGACTTAACAAACTACACATACGAAACGCTTTACTCTGAAGAAGGAGATGGGTTCATTACACGCGAATTCCTAGCGCAACACATGCTAGAAGGCAGCGATGTCTATGTCTGTGGTCCAACTCCATTCATGCAAGCGGTCATTTCTGGATTAGTCGCGAATGGTGTTGCCAAAGAACAGATTCACTATGAATTTTTTGGACCTGCTGAAGAACTAACACTTGTAACTGCATAAAACAAAGCGCAGCGTCCTTAAACAAAGACTGCTGCGCTCAGAGTGTAGACAAAGTTAATTTTTTACTTTGCCTACACTTATTTAATGCAATTTGTGATACATATAAAGTCCTTCAGCCTGATTGAAAACGCTTGTCAGTTGGAAGGCAGTCTAAGTTCGGGACGTCCTGTCCCAACGACTGCATGACCTGCATCGTGCAGGCCCGCCCGAAGTCAAGCGAAGACGCGAATAGAACTAAAGTTCATGAGCGGACGAGCGCGACGAGCAACAACGGATGCGAGCGTTTGTCAACAGGCTGAACGCAGCCTCCTTACACAAGGACGGCTGCGTTTTGTTGTTCGATTTTGGCAATGTAATCAATCGATATTCGATTAAACTCGTCAGGCTGATCGATGTTACATACATGCCCGGCATTTTTAATTGCTATATATTCAAAGGTCTTACTCATTTTGACAACTTTTTCTACCGGCGGGATGAAAAGGTAGTCTTCATCTCCCATTAAAAACAAGGTTGGAATGGACGTCGTTGACATTTGCAATCGCGACAAGTAAGGATTTATGAGGTGGGTCAATGAGAACCATTTGACAAATTCTTTTTGGCACATTTTTTTCGCTTCATTCACAAAAACCATACGCGATTCCTCATGCTCTTTGCGCGGCATGATAATATATGCTAACAGCTTGTACAATAACATGTAAGGGACTATTCGTTTAGACACATTGCCGACAAACAACAAAAATTTTGTACGGACATCCAGTCGGATGATAGCGCCACCTAATACGAGCGATTTCACTCGGCTTGGAAAATTGTCCGCCATTGTTTGGGCAACTATTGTTCCTAATGACATTCCGACAACGTGCGTCTGTGGCACTTGCAATTCATCTAACACATCAATAACTTCCTTTGAAATATCTGCAAAGCTGTCGCCTTTTTTCCAGCGACCCCTTTCTGATTTCCCGTGGCCACGAAGATCGACTAACAGTATATTGTAGTGTTTCCGATATTCACGTATTTGCTTGAACCAAACCGAAGAACTTCCACCAGCACCATGAATAAATGTAACCCATGGAGCTTCTTCTGCTTTTACATACGTTCGATAGTGAATCAAATGCTTCATCCTTTCGCCAAATGGATGTCGTATCACATGTCTATCCTTCACTCAAGTAAGCGAATAGAGATCTATGTAAGACATCATTTGAGAATAGCTGTAGTTTTCACTACTCCTTTACCATTAAACCATCGTGCGACTTCGACTGACAACCAATTGTGTAGTCTTAAAAGTGAAGTTATGTCGAGTTTTTGACAAAAAGAAAGATTGCTACCAGACAATATCCGGAGCAATCTTGTTTTTCATTGACTAGTATCGATTTGCTTTTTTCGGTAGTTTGAATGATGTATAAATCAAGATTCCCGAAAGCAGTAATCCGATATAGCCGATGAATGGATATAGATGCGCGACAAGGTTTTTAAATCCGAAGAAGCTTAATGCAAATCCAATGATCAAAGTAATCAGTACGAATGATCTGAACGTTTTTGTACCGATTGTTGTAAAACGTGCTCCAAATGCATAAAACATACTTACAGCTGTGTTAAAAATCATTCCGTACAACACAAATGCCATTAAGGTTGCAAGAATTGGTGAGATGTCATTGATGATCGCTAACATTGGCAAGTCCGCGTCCCCTACTACGTCGACTTTTGAGAATATCGCCAAATGAGATAGTAAAATCATAATACCAAGTCCAAGACCACCAACTAACCCACCAAGCGCAGCTGTTCTTTCATCCTTCTCTGCGCCACCCATGACAAGGGCCATCGACGCCCCAACTGCAATATTAAAGGATACATAATTGATACCCGAGATAAACCAATTTGGCAATGTCGTATCCACTTCATTGGCAATCGGATTAAGTGCAGTAAACGATTGATCCATCGTCGTCAAGCAATAGACGGATACAACAATGACCGCTAAAATTAGAAAAGGTGTAATACTACCGATAACTCCTACAACTTTATCGACATTCAATAGAATTGTTGCAAATACAAGAATGACCATTAGTAAACTACCGACAAATGACGGTAATCCGAATTGCTGCTCAAGGTTTGAACCCGCACCAGCAACCATGACGACACCTACGCCAAAAAGTGTCAAGATAATAATAAAATCAATCACCAGTCCAATGTAGAAACCACTAATCTTATAGATGACCTCTTTATGTGATTTCGTCTGCATCCGACTACCAAGTCTCGTCAATATCATTCCTATGTACGCAAATAAAGCTGTAGATATTATTGCCGCCGCAATCCCCATGAAACCGAAACTAGTAAAGTACTGCAAAATCTCTTGACCGGAAGCAAATCCTGCACCGACAATAATCCCAATGAAAGCGCTTCCCATTTTTAACACTTTTTTCACATTTTGTCCCCCCTATGTTGTTAGCAATTCACACTATGTATGTACGAAATAATTAGAAATTTTAGTACATATTTAGCAATCCCGTCTTAATCTACCATGCATTTGCTTTCATTTCAAGAACATTACGTATTATACGTCCCTTTCAATCATTTTCAATTGACAGATTTAACGAGCGAAATGAAAGGACTGCTCCAATAAAGAGCAGCCCACTACACATCATTTATTTAGTAGTTGCTTTGATTCGCGAATGAACGCCGGTAAGTCATCAGGTGTCCTGCTCGTCACGAGCTGGTTATCGCAAACGACAACTTCTTTATCTAAGAACTTCGCACCTGCATATTCCATATCCACTTGGATGGATTTGTAGCCTGTCGCATGTCGCCCTTCTAGCGTTTTTGCTGTAATGAGAAGCTGTGGACCATGGCAAATTGCAAAAACCGGTTTACAATCGTCCATAAATTTCTTCGCAAACTGGACAAATCGATCATCTGCACGAAGCTGATCCGGTGAAAAACCACCAGGTATGAAAAGTGCGTCAAAGTCGGCTGCGTTAACTTCGTCAATTCCTTTGTCAATCGTTACCGTCGTTCCGTCGCTCTTTCCTTTCACTTCCTTGCCTGCCTCTTTTTCAATGGTCACTACTTCGTGACCAGCCTCTTTGAAAGCGTCAGCAGGTTGTGTGTACTCAGAGTCTTCGAATAGGTTTGTAATGACTGTAGCTATTTTCGCCATTTGACTAATCATCCTTTCATATTTCGTAAGCCCTACTACTATTCCACAGTATCCATCATCTAAACTTATGGCCGATATTTTGAGACATAAGGATTATCTTTTTCAAAAAAACGCCAAGGATAATGAACCGCCTCCCCAGAGTTACCGATTCCTACGCGCGGGCCTGTTTCAATTTCCAATGTTTCCAATCCTTTCGCAAGGAACAATGGTTGTTCTGTCCATCGATGGCCATAATAATGCATCGTCACACCTAAAGCTTTTGACAGTTTACCAGGGCCATTCGTCCAATCTTTCATTTTCAACTTTTCACCCCGGTTCTCTTGCATCAAGTGAAGCCCTTCTACTGGTTCAGCTGCACGAAGTAGAACTGCATGAGGAATCCCCCTCGGTCCACAGACGACATTCATTAAGGTGTGTGTATGCATTTGATACGTATACACATACCCCGGTTCGTCAAACATAATTTCCGTCCGCTTCGTCCGTCGATTCCCATAACTATGTGCAGCTCGATCTTCCGGGCCGTGATAGGCTTCCGTCTCAACAATCCTGGCAACAATTAGCCCGTTAGGTGTCTCATGGACAATCAACTGTCCAACAAGTCGCTTCGCTAGTTCAAGCACAGGCGCTTCAAAAAACGTTTGATCGAGTCGTTCGTACATGTTAATTCCCCCTTCACGTCCCTTTATTATGTAAAAACCATCCTGTATACTCAAGAAAAATGGTGAAGGATGAGATACATGGAACAACTCCAAGAAGCACTACGAAAATTTTCTGAAGAACGTGGTTGGACAGGCAACCGAGATGCACGCAATCTGGCAATTTCCATATCACTTGAAGCGAGTGAACTCCTTGAACACTTTCAATGGCAGTCACCTGAGGAAGCGGTGGCTGCAAGAAGAGATGAAATTGCAGAAGAAGCAGCAGATGTACTCATCTATTTGGTACAGTTTGCAGATGCGCTGAATATCGACTTGCTTGAAGCAGCCCGTGCCAAAATGGCTAAAAATGCAGAGCGGTTTCCGATTGGTTGATTGAGGAGCGGGTGATGAGGCAAGTAGTTCGTGCATGGCGGACAAAGCCTACTGCAAGTTCTCGTTAGAAGCTGTTTAGCCAAAAATCGCATGAAGCCAAGTATCGAATTGGTTTCATGCGATTAGATTTATCGTTCATTCAACTACATGAACATTCTTTCATGACAATCCTTGTCCTTCTGCAAATTCCTTGTACATGGCGTGCGAATGCATCAACTCACTATGCGTGCCAATCCCAGTAATACGACCGGCTTCTAGGAATATGAGTTGATCGGCGTCAATAACAGTCGATAAGCGATGGGCTATGATGAGGGTTGTTCGACCTTCCATTAACCGTTGCAATGCTTCCTGCACATGCGTCTCAGAACCACTATCCAAATTGGACGTCGCTTCGTCTAACAGCAAGATTTCAGGGTCATGCAACAATGCTCTTGCAATTGCAATACGCTGGCGTTGCCCTCCAGACATTTTCATACCCCGCTCGCCCACAAGTGTGTCAAAACCATCTTCCATCTCGTCAATGAATTGAAGCGCATTTGCCGCTTCGGCTGCTCCACGGATTTCATCCAAGGAAGGACGTCTTTCCAGTCCATAAGCGATGTTATCTACAATGGTACCGCTTAACAACGGACTTTCCTGCGATACATAGCCGATTCGTTTTCGCCAATCACCTAACGCAATAGCTTCAATGGGCGCGTCACCGATGAATACACCACCTTCAGTTGGCACATAAAATCGTTCAATCAGTGAAAAGATTGTTGTTTTCCCTCCACCACTTGGTCCAACAAAAGCGGTTACAGAACCTGGTCTAGCTTGGAATGTGATATTTTGTAGCACTTGCTTGCCTGATTCATAAGCAAAGTCAACAGCGCGAAACTCGAGGATGCTCTTATCAATGACGGAAGTCCCTTCAGCTCGTTCACTGTCCATACGCAATATTTGTTGTATACGCTCTGTTGCACCTACCGCTTTTTGAAAAATTGTAAAGACCTGAGCCATTTGTGCAAACGGAATAATGATTTGAAACATAAGAAAAATGATAGCGACGAGTGTCCCTGCAGTTAAATCTCCTTTGGCCACTTGAGCGCCACCGTAGCCAAGGATGACGACTAAAATGCTCATCATGACGAGGGTCATTACAGGGGATATGATCGCTTGAATTTTTGCTTCTTTTAATCCGAAGGTAAACAAAGAGCGAATGGCCTGTTCACCTTTTTCCCCTTCACTCTTTTCAGCACGATATGCTTTCACGAGACGGATATCTCCTAATACACGTCCAAGATGCCCCGAGAACTTTGCCATTTCGCCTTGCGTCGCTCTTGCAATCTTATGCATAATCCGACCAAGCGGGAAAATGATTGCCATACTAATTGGAATACTGACAAGCATGATCAGCGTCATTTTCCAATCCAACACAAACAAAATTGCGACAGCACCGATAATTGAAATGATACCCGTTATGAAAGATACGAGATGATCGGAAACCAATTGTTTCAACATCGTCGTATCTTGTGTAATCCGACTCATCGTCTCGCCTGTTTCATTGTCATCGTAATACGAAACCGGGAGTCTCAATATCTTCGACCACAACTTCCCTCGTAAATCAGCGACAATCGTTTCACCGATGAACGCCAGTAAGTAGAAGGATACACCCCCTAATACCGCCTGGAGAATAAAAACTGCAAACAAAAAAATCGCTGTCTGCCAATTAAATGACGCTGTTGTTAAAGAATCGACCAATTGCTTTGTCACGAGCGGAACAGCAAGACTTGCCCCTGTAGAAAGCAATGCAAGAAAAAGCGCAAGCACTGTCTTTCCTTTCGGCCACTTTAACTGTTGCAATAAAGCAAAGAATTCCTTCATCGATCCTTTCGTTTGGACCGTACTATCCATGTTGACACCTCACAACTCCTATAAAAATACATTCAATAGTAAACAGGATTTCATTTAAATGGTTACTGTAAAAGTTCGTACACATTTATCAATTATCTCTTTCTTGTGCTACGAACCTCGACACTACTTTCAATTTCCAACTTCTCAAGCCACTTCTTCACTTCTGCAGGACTTTGTAACACGAGCACATCTGCATTGACACGTTCCATCATTCGGTAGACACCTGGCCGTTTCTTTTTCGGATACGTCCATATAAATTTTATAAATTCCCAATCCACTTTTTCTGGACATCCTGGTGCCATATCTGGCCGTGTCTTCCCTCGGTTTTGCCATCTACGTTTGAATACACGGGCTAAACAAAGCCAATTTGGAAAATCGAGAAAAATGACCAAGTCGGCGTACTGCGCTCGCATTTCAATTGTGGAATTAAAATTGCCATCGATGACCCATGCCGGCTGCTCTAACTCACACTGAAGCTTTTCCCGGAATTCGAATTTTGGGGTCGGCACCCATCCTTCGTTCCAAAAGAGGGCATCCAGGTGAATGACAGGCAACTTCAGTTTCTCGGCGAGTGTCACGGACAGTGTGGACTTCCCTGCACCACTACAACCAATGAGCAAGATGCGTTTACTATCCATCTTGTCCCTCCTCTATTTGCTGTAACAGTTTGCCGATTGCTAACCAATCTGCTTTCAAATCCGGTCGATGAGAAGGGCGATAGAATACAGATGCAGGGTGAAAAGTAGGTACAAGTCGATAGGCCTTTTCCGTCCAGCTAAACGTCGGTTCATCCAATGACTGCAAGCAGCGGACGGGTTGCTCAAGTAATTGACCGTGTAATTCCGTAACTTTCGCTTCTTTACCGAGCAACCTTTGTAAACCGACATTCCCTAACGTTACAATTAGCTTGGGCTGAACATTCGCGATTTCATAGTCAAGGATCGGCGCATGCGCAATAATCTCCTTCTGCGTTGGCGGACGATTGTACTTTCTTGTCGTCTTTGTCCCATCTCGTTCTCGTTTCTCTCCCCATTTGTACGGTCTACTTCGCACAGCGCTTGTAATATAGACATCTTCACGTGTTAATCCGATTGTTGCGAGAGATTTCATAAGCTCTTTTCCTGCACGTCCAATGAAGGGAATACCATCGACAACCTCAAATTCTCCAGGAGCCTCACCAATAAGCATCAGTTTAGGATGTTGTGGACCTTCTCCATACACAAACCCTTCGACCGGAAATCCTTCAATTCGTTCCTTGCCCAATTGCGCAATGTTTTCAGGTATGCGAAACATTAATCCACTCCCTTTCAGCCTTGTTTCTAACAGATGTACCTGTCTATTCCCTTTCTACTCGATTTTAATTTTACTTGTGGAATTCGATTCGAATAGTTTGTACGAACGATGCTGAATAAAAAAGTGAACATACTATTCACTTATAATCGAATGTGCCAATGCGCGTTCAACACTGTTTGCAAAATTGCTGCCTGCTCCCCAATCAAATCTAAAGAAGACGCCTTCTGAACTGCCAGCTGCAACAACGTGAACACGAGTTACTCCATCGAAATTATCGATTGTCGCCGTTATAGATGCCCGATTATTTGAACGCATATAGTATTTTTCCATGATTAAGACATGCATTTCCGATTCACCGACTGCTCTTTCATAATGATCTACTAATGTACCACTTATACTACCTTGAAGGATAGCAGATTGGATAGCATCTACTGCTTCGCGAGGTGTTATACGGACATTGAAATTTTTAATAGACATATGATTGCCCCCTTTATCTAGTTATGTTACGAAAGAGACTGTTAATTGGTTTCGTTTAGGCTGATTGTTTAAGACAGGGATCACGATAGGCCCGCGATATAGTTTTCGAGGCTCATTTAAAAATCTTAGTATTAGTAAAAAAAATAAATCACCAATATAAAAAACCGCATACATAAGAGACATGAATCCCTTACATTATGCGGCTTACGTAATTTATTCTAATTCAAGCTGTTTCGTTTCCGTTCCGAGTATGATTACGGCAAGGACACCAATAATGATCGCTCCGCAAAAAATGCCAAATATGATTCCGAAGCCGAACCCCTTAGCCACTAGCGAACCAACAAGCAACGGGCCGAATATTCCTCCAATCCTTCCGACAGCAGCGGCCATCCCTGACCCTGTCCCCCGTACGGATGTCGGGTATTGTTCAGGTGAATAAGCATACAAAGCACCCCACGCCCCTAAGTTAAAGAAAGAAAGAAAAGCGCCCGACAGTAGAAGCATGGACAACGATTCTGCATTTCCGAATGTAAGCGCACTAATCGCGGTGCCGAGCAAATAGGTCGATAAGACAAATTTACGCCCTGTCTTTTCAATTAACCATGCTGCCGTGAAATATCCAGGTAATTGCGCCAGCGTCATAATGAGAACATATTTGAAGCTGTGAATCATGTCAAAGCCTTTCATGACCATGACGCTTGGCAACCATAAAAACATACCATAATAGGAGAAAACGACTGTGAACCATACAATCCATAACATCGTCGTTTTCCGTGCATATGGTTTGGACCATATGAGCTTCATCTTGGCACCGAATGATTGTTTCGGTTTTCCTGCTCGCTCAAATTTCGGTGAATCCGGCAAGTTGCGACGCAAATAAATGGCGTAAAATGCAGGAAGCGCAGTTAAGACAAGCGCAATTCTCCAACCATATTCAGGAATGATGAAATATGCAATGAGCGCAGCAATCAACCAACCTGCAGCCCAGAAACTTTCCAATAATACAACAACACGTCCTCGTTCCTTTGCGGATACACTTTCCGCTACGAGTGTAGAAGCAACTGGTAATTCCCCACCTAGCCCTGCCCCAATGACGAATCGGAGTGCAAGAAAAACGGTTAGTGTTGTTGTAAGTGCTGATAGTCCGCTTGCTAACGAAAAGAGGATGAGTGTCAGCATAAAAACATTTTTTCGGCCGATGCGATCTGCTAGCATGCCAAAACCTAATGCACCGACTGCCATTCCAATAGAATTGACACTACCTACCCATCCCATTTCAGTAGGCGACAGTTGCCACTCAACTGCTATCGCTGCAATAATGAACGAAAGAATACCGACATCCATTGCATCGAACATCCAACCCGTTCCAGAAATCACAAGTAATTTATTCCGGGAAATCCCCGGTTGTTCTTTTTTCACAATTTGTTTACCCCTCGCTGCATAGTTTGCTGTCATGACACTTGTCATTATACTCTCAATCGAGATCGTTAGACAACCCTTATTTTTAGTTTGAACCAACACCTACATTACATACAAACAACAAAAAAAAGAGCTGCTCACCATGATTGGCGAACATGCTCTCTTGTAGGTTATGAGTTGAAATACACACAAATATTACAGTTATTCATCTTTTTAATAGGGATATCCATATCGTAAATTTCTTTTAATGCTTCAGAGTTAATGATTTCATCCGTAGGACCGTCTTTGACAACGCGACCTTCTTTCAGTGCCACTATGCGGTCTGAATAGACAGAAGCGAAATTGATGTCATGCAAAACAATGACGACCGTCTTGCCGAGATCGCTAACTAAGCGGCGCAAGATCTTCATAATTTGCACGGAATGCTTCATGTCAAGGTTGTTCAATGGTTCATCCAATAGAATGTAGTCCGTATCCTGCGCAATAACCATTGCGATAAATGCACGTTGACGCTGCCCGCCGGACAATTCATCCATGTATTCATGCTGCATATCCATTAATCCCATATATTCCATCGCTTGTTCAACCATGCGGATGTCTTCGGCATTCAACTTACCACGTGAGTAAGGGAAACGACCAAAAGAAACCAATTCACGGATTGTCAGTCGAACATTCATGAAATTGGACTGTTTTAAGATGGATACGCGCTTTGAGAATTCATTGGATTTCATCTTGTCAACGTGTTTGTTATCCAATAATACTTCTCCTGTATCCGCATCGACTAGTCGGCTTACCATTGAAAGTAAAGTCGATTTCCCTGCTCCATTCGGACCGATGAAAGAGGTGATTTTCCCACGATGTATATCGACATTCACCTTCTCAACGACCACTTTTTTCCCATAGAACTTTGACAACTCACGGACTTGGATCATGAGGATCGACTCTCCTTTAATAGTAAATAAATGAAATAGACACCGCCGACAAAGTTGATGATGACACTGAGTGTAGTCGAGAACGTAAAGATTCGTTCAACAACCCATTGGCCTCCAACTAACGCAATAACACTCATGACCGATGCCCCTGCAATCAGCATTGAATGTTTATAGGTTTTAAAGAATTGATACGATAAGTTCGCAACGATTAATCCAAAGAATGTAATCGGGCCAACTAAAGCCGTCGAAACCGAAATAAGGATTGCCGAAATGATGAGCATTGATTTTACGAGTCGATCGTAACTCACCCCGAGATTGATGGCGGTATCACGACCGAGTGATAGTACATCTAGCTCGTTAAATGATCTTGCACCGGCAATGAAAGTAAGGATGACAATTCCTAATGCCCACCATACCAACTCTCCACTTACATTGTTGAAACTCGCAAACATTTTATCCTGCACCCGGAAAAATTCATTTGGATCAATGAGCACTTGTAGAAATGTTGAGATGCTTTGGAAAAACGTTCCGACAATAATTCCGACAAGCAACAGGAAGTAAATCGGCCGCTTCCCTCCACGGAATAGAAAACGGTACAAAATAAGCGCAAACACTACCATTGTCAACACAGATAAGATGAAATTGACATGTCGGTTGACGATTGTAATGTGGTCAGAACCTAGGAAAAAGATGACGACCGTTTGAAGTAACAAGTACAATGAATCCAATCCCATTATACTCGGCGTCAAAATACGATTATGTGTGATCGTCTGGAAGATTACCGTCGAGTACGCAATCGCGACACCCGTCAACACCATCGCAATCACCTTGATGGCCCGTCGTGGCAAAGCATAATCAAAGCTGCCATTTAAATCATGGAATAAATATAAGGCACAAAAACCTAACGCTAAAACAGAAAGGATTGTCAATTTAGTCGCATCACGCATACGCTTTCCTCCTAAACAACAAATAGAGGAAAATTCCACTTCCGATGACGCCTACCATTAAACTTATGGAGATTTCATACGGATAAATAAGAACCCTTCCTAAAATATCGCATATTAGGAGGAATATCGCCCCTAATAGTGCGGTGTGTGGCAATGTCTTTTTCAAATGATCGCCATGAAAGATTGACACGATGTTCGGAATAATTAATCCTAAAAACGGAATCATTCCGACCGTCAAAATGACAGTCGTCGTAACAAGTGCCACCAATATTAACCCAATATTGACAATACGTTTGTAAGCGAGACCTAAGTTCTTGGAAAAGTCTTCTCCCATCCCCGCGACTGTAAACCGATTTGCATACAAATACGTAATGATTAGCACGGGAATGCTTATGTATAAAAGTTCGTATCGTCCTTTCATAATCATAGAGAAATCACCTTGTAGCCACGATGACATATTTTGAATGACGTTCGCTTTGTATGCGAAAAATGTCGTAATGGACGATAAGATGTTTCCAAACATTAACCCAACAAGTGGTATGAAAATAGCATCTTTAAATTTAATACGGTCCAATATCTTCATGAACAGCAACGTCCCCGCTAGTGCAAAAGCAAATGCAACAATCATCTTTTCAAGCGTTGTAGCACTCGTAAACAACAACATGGATACTAAGATGCCTAGCTTAGTTGCATCCAATGTACCTGCAGTAGTTGGTGAAACAAACTTGTTTCGACTTAGCTGCTGCATAATTAGACCTGCAATACTCATTCCTGCTCCAGCAAGGAGAATTGATACTAATCTAGGAACCCGGCTGATTAGGAAAATTTCAGTCTCCTGTGAATTAAAATCCAAGAGATCTAACGGGTTAATAGAACTCACTCCAACGAATAACGAGAGAAATGAGAATAGAATAAGTGCAATAACCAAATAACGTTTCTTCATAGAGGGCTCCAGTGTTTTATTTGCTACCAAGTTGACTAATCTACTGAAAACGATTATCAATTAGGTGCAAATCCAATTATATCAGTTGTATATAGTGTGTCAACCTCTACTTGAAAATGATTATCAATGAATAAAACAACTTTCTCAAACAACTAAACACCTCCTTGGTTACAACAGTCTTCTACGAGTTATGGCAGTTTATCAACAAAACGCTCTGCAAACGAAAAAAGCTAATACGATGGATCGCTGATCATACTAGCGTCCAATCGTATTAGCTATAACATCATTCAAGAAATCTTATTCTTGCCCTTCCTCTTGCATTATTTCCTCTAGATCGACTGCGTTATCAATGACTTCTTGTGGAACGGCAATTTCTTCGATTTCATTGATTTTTGTAAGTACAGATTTTATTTTTTGTACCATATGCATTTCTTCGCCATCAACCTTCATTGTTAAATCCATATCCATGTCAAATGCATTTGTATAATAGGTTTCTTTATCGATATGAATCGTCACATTCAATTTTTTGACATCCATATTTTCATATACTTCGGCTTCTTCTTCAGAAAATCCACCTTCAGCAGGCATAGCTTGGCCAATTAGTTCTTTTATTAACCCGCTTAACTTATCTCCTGAAGCAGCAAGTGTCAAAATATATTCATCATCTGTTTGTTCAAATGTAAAATCATCCTTAAACTCTTTAAACATCTTCATATCTAGCGTCGGATCTGTTTCCCCGCCCATTTGCGCCATCAGTTCATCATACATCTCTTTAGGCATCTTAATCCATTCGCCCATTTCTGGATCATTCACATAAAATCCAGTATCAGTCATGTACATTTCCATATCCATTGCACCAAGATCACCCATGTCCATACTCATCTTTTGGTGCATTGCTATTGGATCTACAATCATATCCATATCCATTTTAATTTTGCTATCCATATTTAGATCTTGACCTGGAATTGTCATCTTCTGTTCAATGTCCATTACCGCATTCATGCTCTTTTGTTCAGCTGAAACTTCCATTGCTTTACTATATACTTCTTGCGCTGTCATTTTACTTTCGTTTTTTACTTCTACCTTCTTGCCCGTTTCCGGATCTGTTTTCGGCTCTGCAGCTGATCCACAAGCAGCTAAACCTACTGCGAGAACGCCAATACCTAACCCTTTTAGCCATTTCTTCATAATTTGTTCGCTTCCTTTCAGCTTTCTATTTTTCTTACAGTTAATCATACGGAGCGGAACGAAAAGGGTTCCATTATTCTTCACATTTCTACTATTTGAATCCTTCATCCTATGCATGAATTCATGACTTTTTTCATTCAATTAAGCGAGCCTTACCTACTCCAAATGACCAATCCATACAACATTCCATCCTACGTTTCGCTTCACTCAACATGCGCTTGTCGATTTATGGAATGTGCGTTTGTTATCCATCGAATTCACAATTTATTCGATTGGATAGACAAAGTTATCGCCAATTCGGGACCTTTGATTCATTGTTCCTTCCAACAAACCACTATTACAAAAGGCATTTCTGTGCGACAACATAAGTCAGACTACATTTAAAATCCGCTTTACTAAAATCCTGTTTAGCATGATACATTAACACAGCATTTCAGTACACTTTGGAGTATCAATGTTTAACTTTATGTAAATCGGGCATACTAATACCATCCCACCCCCCTTTCTCTTTATAGATAAGAACTGCACTGACATGTAACCTTGTCAGTGCAGTTTTTTGTTGTGTACAGACATTTGCTGAATTAGTGACTAACGATGAACGCCTCTAACCTTTTCTTTTCATACGCATCCATTTCAACCGTCATAAGCGTTCCCTCTTCTTCGTATTCGGTCTTTTTAACATTGGCTTTGTCATTTAGATAAGAAACAATATCACCACGATCAAACGGAATGAGCAGCTTGCACGTAATGTATTGCTCAAAAATCTTTCTCTTTATGGCGCCGATTAATTCAACCAAACTGTCCGTTTCTTTCGCAGAAATCCATACACTATCCCCTTCTAGTTTCGGATAAGGTACGTTCGCTAAGTCAGACTTGTTATAGACATTAATCGTCGTAATGTTTTCTACTCCAATATCTTGCAACGTCTCATTCGTTACATCCATCATATACCGGTATTCTTCATTGGACACATCGACAACATGCAATAAAAGATCCGCTTCACTTGCCTCTTCCAATGTCGAACGGAAAGCTTTGACAAGATGATGAGGAAGCTTTGAAACAAATCCGACTGTATCTGTAAGTAAAAACTCTTTGTTATCAGCCAACTTCAAATGCCTAACGGACGTATCCAGCGTAGCGAAGAGCATGTTCTCCTCATACACCTGCTTCGCACTTTCTTCATCCATTAACCGTAATAATCCATTCATTAACGTCGATTTTCCGGCATTCGTATACCCAACAATCGACACGACAGGAATACCGCTCTTCTTCCGTTGCTTACGCTGCGTATCTCTACGGTCCCGCACTTGCTCCAAATCTTTTCGCAACTTTGCAATTTGATCTTCAATCTTTCGTCTATCGAGTTCCAATTTCGTTTCTCCGGCACCTTTGTTCTGGAAACCGCCCCCTGTACCGCCTCCTTGCCTGCTTAATGAAGCACGTAATCCGACTAATCGAGGAAGCGTATATTGTAGCTGGGCTAGTTCCACTTGCATCCGCGCTTCATGCGTCCTTGCTCGCCTTGCAAAGATATCCAGAATAAGCATCGTCCGGTCAATGACTTTCACCGCAAGTTCTTGTTCTAGATTTCTAATTTGGGAAGGCGATAATTCATCATTGAAGATGACCAAGTTGGCTTCTGTCTCTTCATAGAAACGTTTTACCTCTTCTACTTTCCCTTTTCCGACATAAAGGGACGAGTGCCTTCGTTCAAGGTTTTGTGTGACCTTGCCGACAACTTCCACATCAATCGCTTCCGCTAAATTTTTCAATTCTTCCATTTCATACGCAAAATGCTCAGCATTCTGTTCTTGTACGCCAACAAGAATCGCCCGTTCAATTAACAACTCCATACATCCAAAACCCCTTCCACATCAACTTGTCTATGCTTACTTGTCAGTGGAAATCACCACTTCTTTTAACCGCTCAACCCCACCTTCATGTTCAATAAATCGTAGTGTCACATTGTTAAGCGAGATTGTATGGTTATCGTCGACTTTCGCGGATAATAAAACCGCCCACTCACCCGTCACACCTAAAGGGTCTTCAACATGAAATACACATTGCTGTATAACCTTCTTCTCATTGGATTCAACAAGTGCTCCTTCAGCTCTCAGTTTGTCGAAACGGAGCTGCTCCGGCTCTTCCCACTCTATGAAAAACGGGTAAGGAAGTTCATTTGAAATCGGTTGATTGATAAAAAGCATCTTCCATCTTTTTATTTCTCCACTCGTGGTTCTTCGTTGGGCGTCCAACACACCAGATGTCAAGAATCCTTTATTTTGCAACTCTTCGTTAAAGGCTTCTATATTTTCGACAGATAAACAAAGTGTTCCCCAACCCTCTTGAATCTTTACATCGTGTAACAACAGTCTTGTTAGCGGATGGTCAACGCGTTCTGCCAGCTCAAGCTTTTCAACTGCTAACCATTCAATATAAGCATTTTTGACGTACATTAACGCATTATGCGTACCCCATTTCTCATGACGTCCTCCAACAACTGCATGCTGTCCATCTTGTTGCAACTGATCTACGATTTCATCCGGACTTTTATGCGTAAAGTATACGACATGATCCAACTTCAACTGCACGACCCCCTATTACCATTCTTTTCAATAGCGTATCATATGTATACGAACAGTGGCACCTGACAAGATAAAATAAAAACCGTCGGCAGCCAATCGTTTTACAAATTGGTTACCCACGGTTCTTTTTTAAGTCATTCTTCAAGCATTATCGTTCTTTTTTTACCATTTCCACAGCATCGTAAAATTCTTTGTCAATGTCTGCATTCGGTTTAAATGTCATCAAGCTGACAATCCACGTTACGATTAAACAAATGATGAACCCAGGTACAATTTCATACAGCATATCGGACAACGCTTCAACGTTCCCCCAAATACCGACCGTAATTGCTCCTGCCACCATTCCCCATAACGCGCCTTGCGACGTAAGTTTACGCCAATAAAGGGATAAGATGATAATCGGTCCGAATGCACCACCGAAACCAGCCCAAGCAAACGATACCAGTTTTAAAATCGATTCTTTATTCGGCCAAGCAAGCACCATCGCAATTAAAGAAACGACAAGTACTGCCATCCTACCTAAAAAGACATAATGCTTATCTGTCGCGTCCGACTTCATCACGGCTTTGTACAAGTCTTCAATTAACGCTGATGACGTTACAATCAATTGTGAAGAAATCGTACTCATAACAGCTGCCAATACTGCAGCTAGCATAATCCCTGCAATGAGTGGATGGAAAATGATTTGGCCAAGTGCAATGAATACAGTCTCAGGATCAGCTAAGCTGACATCCGGATTTTGTTTGTAATACGCAACACCTACAAGCGCTGTTGCGATTGCACCGAATAAGCTCAATATCATCCAACCGATACCAATGCGACGTGCACTCTTTGTCTCTTTTACTGAACTGATCGCCATAAATCGAACAATGATATGTGGTTGACCAAAATAACCCAAGCCCCAAGCAAGAGATGAAATTATACCTGCAGCTGTTGCTCCTTTTACAATGTTAAAAAAGTCAGGATTTACTTCTGTAATACTTGCTGACGTTTCTGCCAAACCACCCGTCAAAAACAGCCCAACAATGGGAACTAACAGAAGTGCCAAGAACATCGTTAATCCTTGAATGAAATCTGTATAACTTACCGCTAAAAATCCGCCAAAAAGCGTGTATGCGATTACAACTGCCGATACAATTAATAAACCGACATGATAATCCAAGCCAAAAGAACTTAAGAAGAACTTTCCACCTGCTACCATACCTGATGACACATAGAACGTAAAGAACACGAGAATGATTAGTCCTGATGCAATCCGCAATAATCTGGACTTGTCTTTCAAGCGATTCTCTAAGTAACTAGGAATAGTGATGGAATCGTTGGACACTTGCGTATACGAGCGTAGACGCGGCGCTACAAGCAACCAGTTCAAATACGCACCTATCGTTAAACCGACAGCAATCCAGGCTTCAACAAGGCCACCCGCATATATTGCACCCGGTAACCCCATTAGTAGCCAACCTGACATATCGGATGCTCCTGCACTCAATGCTGTAACTGCAGGCCCTAATGAACGTCCACCTAACATGTAGTCGGTTAAGTTCGTTGTCCTTTTAAAGGCATACCAACCGATGAATAACATAAGAGCTAAATAAAGAACGATTGATATGAGTTGATACAATTGTTCAGTAGACATAGTGTCCCCCCTATCTATTTTATCGTTTTAATCATAGCATTTTGTGTTGAAATATAAAGTGGTAAAAACAAGAAAGTTTTCTCTGATACATCTATGAATTTTTACTATTCGGCGTACTATCTGACGAACAGACAATTTTCCGTTATAATCATCTACAAAGGCAGAACCAAACAAACTAACTTTATTCCATCATTTTCAACAGATTTCCCGGGAAATGAACAGAACTCGACAGGAGGAGACAGAATGACACACGAACAATGGTTACAAAAGACAATTGAGATGGCAATAGAAAATGTTGAGCAAGGTGGCGGTCCTTTTGCTGCACTCCTTGTGAAAAACGGCAATGTTCTCGGGCAAGGAACAAATCGTGTTCACATCGCACAAGACCCTTCCGCACATGCAGAACTGCTTGCCATTCGTGAAGCATGTACAACCTTACAAACAACTGATCTTTCCGATTGTATTTTATACGCTAGCGGTGAACCATGCCCTATGTGCTTAGGTGCGGCTTATTGGGCAAAAGTAGGGAAAATCTATTATGCATGCAACAAAGTAGAAGCAGCTGAAGAGACCGGTTTTGCTAATCCCTTAAAAAACTTCTTTCCAGACCAATCTATAGACCCTGACAAACGTTCAGTTCCGTTTATCCAACTAAAAACCGACAATGCCCTAGATCCCTTCCTCGTTTTCCAAAAAAGGAATGGTTCCACTTCAGGAAATTGACTTGCCAAGTCAATTTCCTATTATCACTATGAAGTTTTGGTCAAACAACTGCAATACTTACTGTGACTTCTCACTCAGCATGTTGCGTTTTCATTTGACGGTCTGCTGCTAATAAAATCATAGATGGCTAACGGCATTTAGCGCGACAAACGTTCGTTCGGCATTTTTCTCCCGCGTTACTGGAGATGGCCCGCATTCCTACTCAGATCTGGCCATAACTCAGCATAACTCCTGAAATCACGGCATAATTAGAGCAAAAGCTGCATTCTTCCTCATATAACCGCATAAACTACTCAATCTCCGCATTCTTCCTCAAATATCAGCATAACTAGCTCAATAACCGCCTATCCAAGTCACAATGCCTCCACTACTACCTATTCCCTTTCAAGTTTAACGTCTTCCATTTAGGGAATCGTCTAGTAAGGAGGGATGTAGTATGCCGTGGATGAAAAATGATTATCCCGATTCATTTAAAAACTTGGATTCTGATGTTAGAGAAAAAGCAATTGAAATTGCAAATGCATTGTTGCGCGAAGGAAACGAAGAAGGTCGCGCGATATCCATAGCGACTGCAAAAGCTCGTGAATACGTACAAGGTGATAATTCGGAAACTCAAACGACTTATGAAGCTTTTTCCAGAGACTATGATTGGATATTGATGAAGAAAAATGGCGAACGAGCAATCTTTAAAGAAACGACAAAGCATGAACTGTTAGAAAAAGCGAAACCCTATGTCAATGAACATAACGGCAGCCTTACAATTTACCATGAAGATGGTTCCCACGAACAAACATTGTATGCATAACATTGAATTCCGTATGTAGCATGGACTTCAGCCACTGTTTCATACATCTAGTTAACGACAAAAAAACGCCAGAAACCATTTTCATAATCATTGGTTCCTGGCGGTTTGTATTTACCTCGTTGTTTAAGCAAGTGTGTAAGGACCTCACACAACTCACTCTTTCAATTACCGGCTCACCACTTCTTCTACCGACATTTCTCGAAGTTTGAACTTTTGGATTTTCCCAGAAGCCGTCATTGGGTACTCCTCTACAAAATGAATGAACCGGGGGATCTTATGGTGAGAAATTTGCCCTTTACAGAAACTACGTATAGATTCTTCGTCAATGGCAGCACCTTTCTTTGGAATAATCCAAGCCATGACTTCCTCGCCATACTTCTCATCAGGCACTCCAACAATTTGCACATCCAAAACGGCAGGATGAGTGTAAAGAAATTCTTCGACTTCTCGCGGATAGATATTTTCCCCACCTCGAATGATGACATCCTTTATCCGCCCAGTAATATCAATATAGCCTTCTTCATCCATGACCGCGATATCACCTGTACGTAACCATCCTTTTTCATCGATCGCTTCACGTGTCGCCTCTTCGTTATTATAATAACCCTTCATAACGTGGTAACCGCGCGTGCAAAGTTCTCCTGGTTCTCCAACAGGCACTTCTTCACCCGTCATTGGATCTATGATTTTCACTTCCACATATGGATGTGGTTTACCAACAGTGGATACGCGTTTTTCAATTGGGTCATCCGTTTGCGTTTGTGTAATGACCGGCGAACATTCCGTTTGTCCATAGCAAATTGTAATTTCATGAGCACCCATATCCGAAATGACGCGTTTCATCACTTCAATCGGGCATGTAGAGCCTGCCATAATGCCAGTGCGCAATGAAGATGTATCATACTTTTTAAAATCAGGATGATTCAATTCTGAAATGAACATCGTCGGAACACCGTGTAACGCAGTGCACTTTTCGTCTTGTACTGCTTGCAGTACACGTAACGGATCAAATTGCTCTACAATTACCATTGTAGCTCCATGTGTCACAGCTGCTAAATTACCTAGCACACATCCGAAACAATGAAAGAATGGTACCGGAATACAAACTCGGTCTTCGTTCGTTAATTTCATAAAATCACCGATAATTTTTCCGTTATTGACGAGATTATGATGCGTCAACATGACCCCTTTTGGAAACCCCGTTGTTCCTGACGTATATTGAATGTTAATCACATCATCGGCTGTCATGGATTGCTGTCGTTTCTTCAGCTCATCATCCGTAATTCCATCTGCATGCGCTAAAAATTCGGACCACTTATAAATGCCCGCCTCTTGCTTATCGGTCATCAGAATGATTCTTTTTAACTTAGGCAATCGTTGGCTTGTTACGAAGTCATCTTCCTTATCATTTAACTCGGGACAGATAGAACGGATAATATCGATGTAACTTGTTCCTTTAAAACCCTCGTCTACGATCAATGTCGTTGCATCTGATTGTTTTAAGAGGTACTCCAATTCATTGGCTTGATAATTCGTGTTGACGGTAACGAGAACGGCTCCCATCTTACCGGTAGCAAATTGACTCAATAACCATTGAGGCTTATTGTCCGACCAAATCGCGACATGCTCCCCTTTTTTTATCCCCATCCCGATGAATGCCTTCGCCAGTTCATCCGTCTCCTGGTCGAACTCTCGATAAGTCTTGCGAATTCCATGTTCGGGATACACATAAGCTTCCTTGTCCGGATTCTTTTGTGTCCATTCTTTCACGACTTCTCCAACTGTTTGATTTAACAAAGACATCCACCTATCCCCTTTCTAAAAATCTATTGTTAGTTACATATTATCACAAAATTCGGAAGGAGTAGTAGGTAAATTTATTCAATTGTCAGCCTTATTCACGATTACCTATACGATTCGCCCAAATTATCTAACGGGAAGACACGACCCCTCTCGTCTTTATAAACGACGTGATGGCGTTCTAATTTCGTCGGTGAATCAAGACCGGCCGCTGCTGCAATGCGGAACAATCCTTCACGCATCGTCAATATATAATTCGTTACCCGATACTTCTTTTCTTCTACGACAAGTCCTCTCTGCAAGTTTTTATCGGTTGTTGCAACACCTGCAGGGCAATCGTTTGTGTGACAACGGTGCGCCATAATACAACCGACGGAAATCATGAATCCGCGGGCGATTTGTACGAGATCGGCTCCCATTGCCAATGCCAATGCAGCCTTATCAGGCGTTGTAATTTTGCCAGATGCAATAATTTTCACTTCATCACGTACGCCATGTTTCTTCAATGCATCATCGAGAAGCATGAGTGCAGATTTCAAAGGCAGTCCGACACTATCAGCTAAATCTTGGTACGTAGCACCGGAGCCACCTTCCGCACCGTCCAAGGAAATAAAGTCGGGCCCTTTTCCCGTTTCCTCCATGAATGAAGCCAGCTCTTCTGCGTCTTCTTTCCCACCAATCACTACTTTTATCCCAACAGGTTTTCCGCTATGATTTCGTATTTTTTCGATAAAGTCAAATAATGTCGGATAATCCGAGAACTGCTTGAACCGGTTCGGACTATTAATGGTCGTATACGGTACTACATTCCGGATCTTAGCAATTTCCTCGGTTACTTTCTCTCCTTCGACATGACCACCGCGCATTTTGGCACCTTGCGCGAGTTTAATTTCAAAAGCTTTCACTTGTGGGATTTCCGCTTTTTCTCGTAATCTTTCCCAACTGAATTCGCCATCCTCCGTTCGGAATCCAAAGAGGCCAGAGCCAATTTGTGCAATAATGTGCGCATCACCTTCCAAATGATAAGGGGATAGTCCACCTTCACCCGTATTCATCCACGCTTCTTTTGCCAACCCGATTCCTTTCGACAGTGCTGTAATCGCATTTTCACCAAGCGCTCCGTAGCTCATCCCAGATTGTCCAAGCAAACTTCTTACGTGAAAAGGATGTTCGCAATTCGGTCCGATAATAATTGCATCCTCATCTGGTAATAACCACGGCATCGTTGGAATTTCTTCACGATGCTCCTTGCGGGAAAATAAATTATCGTTATCAATCCTGTAACGCATTGTATGGATGAGGGTTTCATTGTCCACACGCATTTCCTCATTCTGCTTTGTGAACATCGCATTTCGAATATAATAGCCTGCCTCGTCAAAATTTCGTTTGGACCCGAAACCGATAACATTGTTTAAATACTTGCCTGGCATGACCATATGTAAATATTCTTCCCGATTAAATGGTTCACCGTCATTGTCATCGTCAAACAAATATTGTCGAAGTTCTGGACCTGTCTTTTCAAGCACATACCGCATGCGGCCTAAAATCGGATAGTTCCGTAGAATCGCATGCTGCTTTTGCCTTTTATCATAGAAATAAAGAAATAGTGCTGTCAGTATTGGAATGACGACTAAAAATAGGAGAATGACTGTTGTCGTCATCGAAATACTTTCCAACCAACTCATCTCGACACCCCTTTTCGAACGGATTTTTGTAGTGTACCATTAATCTATTCACTAACTATAGAATACTTAAACAATTAGGAGGAAACGTAATGGTCATCGAATTATTAACTGCACATGCATCTGTCCGAAAATACAAGAATCTCACTCTACCAAAAGAAAAAGTGTATGAATTCATTCACGCTGGACAGCATGCCGCTAGCTCTCACTTTGTCCAAGCCTATTCTGTCATCTACGTGACCGAGCAGGAAAAGCGCGAGCAATTAGCTGAGCTTTCTAAGAATAAACGACAAATTCTTTCAGCAGGGGCTGTTCTTCTGTTCTGTGCCGACTATTGTCGATTAGAAAAAGCAGGGGCGCTTCATCAAAAGGATATTGATTATTCGTATACCGAAAATCTTTTAGTAGGTGCAGTGGATGTTGCTTTATTTGCCCAAAATGTCGCCATTGCTGCTGAAAGCCAAGGATACGGCATCTGTTATATCGGAGGCGTCCGGAATGCACCACATGAAATAAGTGAGCTATTTCAATTACCAAAAGGGGTTGTTCCATTGTTCGCTATGACAATCGGCGTACCTGACGAAGCGAATGAAGTGAAACCTAGGTTACCTGTTGAAGCTGTTATTCACGAGAATGGCTATGACAGCGACAAATATGAGGAGCTTTTACAAGCATATGATCAGACGATGCATGCGTATTATCTTAATCGCGGATCCAACCAGAAGGATACGGAATGGTCCTTGCAAATGGCAGATTTCCTATCCGAGCCAAAACGTACGTATATGAAAGAATTCCTCATCCAACAAGGTTTTGAAATGAACTGACAAGTGCTTGTGTGCACAAGAAAAACCATCCGTCTGCTAGCCTCTTCAGCTAACAGACAGATGGTTTATTCCTATAAGTATTCGATTTAACTCCACAAACCAGCAGTCTCTAATTTCTTTTTCCCTTTGAAAGCGAAAAGTATTGCGACTACGTTTAAGACAAACATTGCAATAATCGCATAAAGTACTGTTGTATAACTACCTGTCATTTGGTAGATAAAACCGTATAAAGGAAGTGCGACAATACCTGCTACCGCTAAACCGATTGCTGCTAATGCATAAATTTGACTATATTCTTTGTTACCAAAGAGTGCTGTCGTCAACAACGGTCCTAACGTTCCAAGTGCTGCAATAACGAAGCCTAGAATGAAAACAGCTATTGTAAACATCATTTTGTTACCAGGGACGAACAGCAAAATGACGATCGGAACAACCCCTAACAACATAGAGAAGATTGATGTGTTCTTTACACCAATTTTATCGCTTAGGAAGCCTAATACTAGGGCTCCAATAACAACACCAAGTGACCAACCACCCATTGCATTACCTGCAAATTTAATGTCGTACCCTAAGCCCATTGCAAATGGTGCGACGTGCTGATTAAAACTTGCAATTGACGTCAACAGGAAGAAGAAGAGCACTAACATATAAAACGCACTCGATTTTTTCGCGACTGCTGAAGTTACACCTGTTTCAGCCACTGATGCTGCAGTTTGTGCCGCATCAATTGGCATTTCAGCCATACCGTATGGTTGAAGACCTTTTTGCTTTGGTGCCATACGGATCGTCAATAATACAACAGGAATGACAATCGCCATTACGCCAAGTCCTAGAATCATATACGTGTTTCTCCAACCTTCACTAGCAATCAAATTCCCTGCCGCTGGTTGAAGTATTGCACCGAATAGTCCACCTGAAGAAATGATAATCCCCATTGCCAAACCATTATGCTTTTTAAACCATCTATTGACAAGAACTGGACCAGCCATCTGACCTGTAAATACAGATCCCATCGCCATCGGAATTGAGAACAAATACCAACCCCATACGGAGTTCATCAAACCAAACATCGCAAACGCTCCACCTTGCAAGACAATCGCAACGATTAGCAGGATACGAATATCATATTTCGCCATCAACTTTCCAGCAATCGGAAGGAACAACATCGTGACGATGGAAGAAATACTAAAATATAACGTTAAACTCCCCATACCTATTCCAAGGTCTTCGGTTACAGGTGTTAAAAACAAGCCACCAGCTGTCATTATGCCACCTTTTGCAAGACCAACCATTAAAACTAAACCTACTAAAACCCACCAAGCATAGTGAATTCTTTTCTTTTGAACACTCATGTAGAAATCCTCATTTCTTCTCTTTGGTGTTTTCTATTGCTAGTACTAAATTATACAAACTATGTTGTGATAGTAGACAAGCTATGCGCAAAAGCGTGTCCTAGCGTGTGTTCGTCAACCCAGCTATTCAACAAAAGTGTTTATAAGTAACTTATAGTACCTAAGTTATTTTCCGTAACGATGATAGCCTGTTTGAACCTAGTTGTCAATACCATAAATAGGACATTTTTTGACTCTTGATATGCTACAAGTTTTAACGGTATTATGATAGAATTAACAGACTACTGTAAGTTAATACTATTCGTTATTTACTATTGTTTTTTGAAATATGTAAGAAAGGGCGATTGGATTGACCAAAACAAGAAACTCGGAAGACGTTTACACAAAAATCAATGCTGCCTATCAAATCATTGAGAAAAAGTGGATGTGCACAATCATATGTTCCTTAATGAAAGAACCTAAAAGATTCAGTGAAATTAATTCTCAAATCCCTGAACTGAGTAACCGCATGCTTACAGAACGAGTGAAAGAGCTTGAAGATATTGGTATCGTCTTCCGTCAAGTCATTACAGATCGACCGATTCGAACAGAATATTCATTAACACAAAAAGGCCAAGACCTAGGAAAAGCATTAAAACCAATTCAAGACTGGGCAAAACATTGGCTATGATAAAGTTCACTGCAACCTAAAGATCAATACTTTCAAGAACCCACAATGCTTTAGAGTCACCTTTGTGGGTTCTTTTTTGGTATGGTAATACATACACACTCGCACGAAATGAGGTACTAGAAGATGCTTTTTGACGAACTGATTGAAACGATTGCCCGCCGGATGGAAGAGGGCACCTTCATCAAAGGAACAATTAGTCAGCCCCGCTATAAATCGACCGGACTCGGAAAGGTGAAACTAAAACCTGTTCAAATAAAGAATGACATGCATATCCAGTTTGAATACCATTATGATCGTATTTTGAAGCATGACAACGTAAAACTAGAAGATATCCGTTCTGCCTTACAACAACAATTAGAGCAGTTTAAACAGATGCAAGCAGAGTTCACTGACGAGAATGTGCATATCCAACTGACCAAGAAATACAAGGTATCTTGGAAAGCTGAGAAGGCCGAGGTGAAGAAGGTCGTAAATCTATCACACAATCGGAAAAAGAATTATTTATTGGATGAGGAAACGCCTTATCCTTTCCTGATCAGCTTAGGAGTACAGTCACAAGAAGGGAAAGTAAAGAAGCAGAAATACGATAAATTCCGTCAAATTAATCGGTTTGTCGAGTTCATTGACGACGCACTTGCTCACTTGCCGAAGGACCGTCCAGTTCGCATTTTAGATTTCGGTTCCGGAAAGTCTTATTTGACGTTTGCACTTTATCATTATTTACATGTTGAAAAAGGAATGGATATCCGTGTGACCGGCCTAGATTTAAAGAAAGAAGTCATCGAAGAATGCAATCGCATTGCGCATGATCTTGGTTATGAACAGCTTGAATTCCTCGTTGGTGATATTAATGACTACAACGACGAAACTGCTGTAGACATGGTCGTCACCTTGCATGCATGTGATGTCGCTACAGACATGGCACTTGCTCGAGCAGTCAAGTGGGGCGCCAAGGTCATTCTAAGTGTCCCTTGTTGCCAACACGAATTGTTTTCCCAAATTGAATCACCTGCTCTGGACGTCATGTTACAACACGGTCTTATTAAGGAGCGGTTCGCTGCCCTTGCCACCGATTCCATCCGCGCCGAGCTGTTAGCACTTGTCGGATATGACGCACAGCTACTCGAGTTCATCGATATGGAGCATACGCCTAAAAACATATTGATTCGTGCCTATTTTACCGGGAAGAAAGCGAACGATGACAAATTTGCAAAGTATATAGCTTTCAGGGAAATGTTGCAGGCAAAACCGTTTTTGGAGAAGGAACTTGCGGATGCCGGGTATTTATAAATAGATTGAAAGAAGGCAGGGCATTGATCAAAACGAAAAACAACGGGTATGAATTTGTGGATTTTTTGATGTGTAAGGAAGAAGAACTGGATTCCTTTCAACCAATCGCAGGTTCATTTGCAATATTGAGTTGTTCTGAAAAATACCTGATGTGCTACAACACTTGGAGAGAACAATGGGAATTACCTGCTGGAAAAAGAGAAGCAGGAGAAACTGCAAAAGAATGTGCACAACGAGAGCTTTTTGAAGAAACCGGGCAAACTGTTGATCAGTTAACATTCCTGGGTCTTTTACAGGCGAAAAAACTTGAGAACGGCACTTTCAAATATAACCCTGTTTACGTTGCATCTCTTGATAAGCTCGAACCATTTTTGATTAATAACGAAACGTCCGAAATAATGCTTTGGGATTTACTTAAGGAAATTGGTACGGTTGATGAAGTTGATATGCTGTTGTTGAAGTCGATAAGTATCTGATACTTTATGGAAAGTTTTTAGGGGGTGAATCTTTGCCGACATATCATAAACTAGTGCGGGATTTCATACCGACTATTATCGAGAAATCAGGCAAACTTTGTTCGACGAAGGTATTAAGCGAAGAAGAGTACATTGTCGAAGTAAATCGAAAAATGCATGAGGAATTGGCTGAGTATGATGCAGCAGAAACGCCAGATGATGCCATCGAAGAACTCGCAGACCTACTGGAACTTTTACACGCTGCCGCTATGTCCCAAGGATTTTCCGTGGAGGAATTAGAAAAAATACGTCAGCAAAAAGCAGAGAAACGTGGCGGGTTTGAAGAACGGATCTTCTTAATTGATGTTGAGGATGAGTGAAGTTCGCCTTTCGGGAGCAACTAATACAATAAAGCTGACATGAAGGAAATCTGTTTCATGTCAGCTTTTTATTTTGTTACGCAGTAAACCGTGTAATTACTTCTTTTCCAGCTTTTCTACCCTTTTGGTTAACTCGTCTACTTGGTGTTCAATCATGGTCTTTTTCAACTTTCGATTGTCTTTTGAGATTCTAGCGATCTTAACAAGAAACACCACAAGAAAAATAATGCCGATGATAAAAACACTTGTAAAAATTACGTCTTCCACATTAACGATGATTCCCCATCTCCTCGTTGCCCTCAAGCAGATAAACGCCTGCTTGAACCGGTTATGTACCGTAAATACTATTGTAATGTATGCACTGCATCTTGCTCCATTAGTTCTTCATAGCACTTCAATTCTTGTTCAAACAACTTTTCATAAGTTGATAGACTGTGAGTCCTTACCATCTCAAAACAATCCCAGTCGACAACTTCAAAAAATCGGTTCAACATTTCAGCATTTGCCCATGCCGTTTTTTCAAAGGCGATATCTGTCGAAAGCTCCTCAAGCCGCATTGTAATGAACGGTATATCAGTCGCCCAGTTTTCAGCTGCGACCATTTTTTTCGCTTCGTACAACTCAACCGCACGGTCAAGTGAAGCTAGAAGCGCTTCCCTGTCCATGGCGTGACCAAGTTCATGAATGGTGATAATTTCTACATAGGTTCGTAACGGTATCTGTTTATCTAACTCCTGGCACGCTTCCTGCACCCGGTTGCAATCTACAAGTACTTCATCCTTGATGAAATCGTACATCATGTTAACCCCAGTGTGTTCATCTTTCAGTTCCATGTCCATATTGACGGTTCGCATCGTAGTCTTAATGATGCTGAAAATCTCGTGTTTTGTAACGTACATCCTCTTCCCCTGACTGTATAGCTATTTTCTATTTTTATTAATAGGTAGTACTCATTAAACTTTATCTATTGTATAAAATAATTATTGATTTTTCAAGGCGTATCCAGCAATTTCCCACCTTGTTTCAGTTATCCTTAGAGAAGAACTTCATTTTCCTTCATCCACTCCTACCTCCATAAACACATAACCTCCATGTTCATGCCGCCCAGTAAACTTTATTGGAATCCGTTGCTTAAAAATCGGTCCATCCACAACAACTGTATGAAATTCCCCTGATTCTCCACACGCATCAATGCCGAGTGCTTCAAGTTCATCCATAAGATTGATTGTAAATTTCCGACCGTTAAATGCAGCAGGCATTAATTTCGTGTTTACAACGACAATGTACGCTTCAAATCCAGCGTGAATGAATTCTTCCAACAAAGCACGTCGAGGTTCCATCCATAACGGGTGGATCGCTTCCATACCTACTTTTGAACATGTTGTCTGCACCCATGTCAAATGATCTTCCAAATCGATATCTCCAAAAACTCCGTTTGGGATTCCTTCTTCCACACACTCTTGCATAGCGTCTAAAAATTGTTGCTCATAACTTCCCCAATTTGCCCCTCTTATCATAAGCGGTACGCCTATACTATCTGCTTGCGCTTGAATGATTGCTAGTGGAAGCGCATGTGATTTCGAACGCTCTTTATCTTCTTCAAACATTGTCCAAATACGCTTTGGTACACCACCACTCTTCACAGCACGATAATAGGCTAACGCAGAGTCTTTCCCACCACTCCAAGAAGCAACGAATGGTTGTTGTTTCATCACACAACACGTCCTTTTCAAGATGTTTGTAAAATTATAGCATACATATTTTATTTCCAAATCAAACTATTTTCGTTCATTGACCGTCCATACTAGTGAGACGCTATCGCGATACGTCAATAATCAAGAAGGTGACCCAATTGTCATGACAAAAAAGGATAAGTTCGATCAACTAGAAAGATTTATACTAGAAAACCAACAAGCCCATTATCGATTGGCCTTCAGTTATGTAAAGAACAAGGAAAATGCACTCGATATTATCCAAGAGGCAATTGTAAAAGCATTGAAATCCATCGATCGCCTCGAAGAAGTAAAATATATGAAGACCTGGTTCTACCGAATTTTAGTAAACACCGCCATTGATTTCATCCGAAAACACCAACGTGTATCCATTATGTCGGATGAAATACTGGACTTGCATTTGCCTTCAACAGAAAATACTGTGCATGATTTTGACTTACAAGACGCTGTCGATAACTTGTCGCCAACGTATAAAACAATCATCTTCTTACGTTTTTTTGAAGACTTGAAAATTGAAGAGATTGCGGAGATTACTAGCGAAAATGTCAATACCGTAAAAACCCGTTTATATGCAGCACTACGAAAATTACGTGTTGAATTGGGAGAGGAGTAAATCGCATTGAAAAACATCGATAAATTGAAAAAGCACTATGAGGACATTGAAATTCCAGCAGAGTTGAACAGCGTTGTCTCAGACGCCATTCGACAAGCAAAAGGACAAAAGCGAAAAGGGAATCGCTTACGTAATTCATTCGTCGGAGCAGCTGCAGCGGCTGCAATTTTCATCGGCAGCATTAACGTCAGCCCTTCATTGGCACAAGCGATGGGTAACGTTCCAGTGTTAGGTTCGATTGTTGAAGTGCTAACAATCCATCAGGTCGCATTTGAAGAGAAGACGTACCAAGCCGATGTATCTACGCCACACATTACAGGGTTGGAAGATGAGGAATTACAAGCTTCATTGAATGAAAAGTATTTGGAGGAAAACAAAGAACTGTATAAGCAATTTGAATTAGAGATGAAAGAAATTGAAATAGCAGGTGGCGGACACTTAGGTATGGATGTAGGGTATGAGGTGAAAACCGATACTGATCGCATTCTTTCCATCGGACGCTATCAAGTGAACACTGTCGCATCTTCCTCTACGACAATGCAATACGATACGATTGATAAAGTCGATAACGTGCTCATTACATTGCCAAGTTTGTTTAAAAATGAGCAGTACATTCCCGTTATTAGCGCTTATATTTCAGATGAAATTACAAGGCAAATGGCCGAAGACGAAAATATTTCGTATTTTACAGAAGAAGAATTTGGTGAAGGTTTCACTTCAATTGATGCCAATCAATCATTCTATATCACAGAAAAAGGAAAGCTTGTGATTTCGTTCGACAAATATGAAATCGCTCCAGGTTATATGGGACTCGTCACATTTGAAATACCGTCGGAAATTCTTAACGATTTGCTCGTCAGTGATTTATATATAAAATAAAATGCATGTAGATCGGTACAACAACTACGAACTGTGCGTGCGTCAATTAAGTTGGCGACACGCATTTTTTTGCGCAAACATTTTTTCGGAACTTTCTAACGGAGTCATTCGTTGTTATGAATAAGGGGTGAAGAAATGAGTAAAAAACATACGCTGTTGGCAATGCTTTTCGCCATTATCGGCTTCGTGTTCAGCCAGTTATTCCAGAACATGTTCTATTGGGGAGGACAATCGTTTAGTTGGTTTTATGTCGGTGTCGGTTTGTCTTATGGATGTTCCATTCTTTCAGTTGTGTTTATGGTAATTTCCTATCAAAAAAAATGGTTTAATAGGAAGTGATATTTTGTTTAATTTGTTTAGTTCATTACTCGTTGGTACCTCGATTTTCTGGACGACCTTTATCGTCATCGCGTGGCAAGGTTAAAATGGAAAAATCCCTAAGCATTTAGCAATAGGGATTTTACTCAACAATATCTGTTTTTCCCGTCGACGCACCATGCACTAGCAGGCAATCTATTGTTTTTCGCAGTTGTTTCAAATGACACTTTTCATACATTCCAACAAATGGGAACCATTGATGTAACGGGATCGAACCAATATTCGGATGCTCAAGCGACTTCTCTTTTAGGGCGTCTTTGCAACTTGCGTCATACACATCAAGAAGATAAATTCGCGAATTGTGAAGTTCTTCTTTCATTTCCGATATTGTTTTGTAGTGTTCCGTCGGTTCCGTTTGCTCAGGAAGTTGATCTTTCAGTACCACACTTCCCGGCAACATGATGATTCTTTTAGAAGCTTTCGGGCTATCAGGATTCTTCAATTCACCTGAAATTCTTGCAGCTATATATGTTTCCATCAATGCGAGGTGCTCCAAAATCTGCTTTGGTGACCATCCGCCTGTTGACGGCTTTTCGTTAAATTCATGATCCGTTAATCCATCGATTGCTTGATAGATTTTTCTTCTGACTTTATTATTCCCTTCAAAAACCATTCCATCTCTCCCTCATTTCCGAACGGAATATCAAACTCATTTTCTCTCACACAGCATACGATGTTTTAAAGAAAATTTAAAGTGCTAGAAACAAATTCAGAAAAATAAAATGTAGAATGTGGCGATTGTATGGTTGCTTAATGCTATGTTGAGGTTTATGCATTCGTGCGGGAGTGGGTTACGGTGGGTTAATCAACGCCTTGAGGAAAGGTTCTTACGAATTGAAAAATTCTATTCCAAGACCTACTTATCTCCATACAAAAAGCTGCCCCTTTTTCACACAGGGCAGCTTTTCAGCTATTTATGCAGGCATCGGTGTGTCAGTTGGTTTTGCGTATCCTTCATTGTAAGTTTCGTCAATGTATTCGCGGATTTCCTTCAACGACTTGCCTTCTTGTTTCATCTGTACGGATTTCACTGCAATTTCCAAGCAGACAAGGCAACGTGTGCCGTGATCGTCCCATACGACAGAACCGTCTTCTCGAATTTCATCAACGAAACAGTTCAAGTTACTGCCGTGACCTGCACTTTCTCCACATCCGCAGTAGCAAGGCATGTATGTGAGCACGTCAGAAGCACTTGCTGCAACTTGATAGACCAGTTGCATGTCTTCCGGTTTGTCATCTAAGAACTTCGGTAATTCTGTTGCAGATGCAGTCACTTCTTGCAAATCGCCATTTGGCAAATGCTTTTCATGACCAACTTCCATTTCTTCGTTGTGCTCGTCTTGTTGCGCCTTACTTCCACAAGCTGAAAGGACAAGAATAACAATTAACAGTATAGGCATGAGGCTCTTTTTCATTCAAGTCTACTCCTTTAATACGTAGTTGTCCCTTCATCATAACGGACTTTTATTGGAAAAAGGGTTACAATTTTGTGGACAATGTATTCCGTCTATTTTCCTTTTGTTTTATCCAATATCGAATTCCTTTTCCGGCAAGCGGCTCATCCGCAAATCGTGGAATGACGTGCAAGTGAGCATGCGGAATCGATTGACCTGCTACTTCACCTGTATTCCAACCGACTGTATAGCCTTCATGACCAAATTGCTCTTCCAAATACGCTTTTGCTTTTAACAACAGCTCTTGCGTATCCTGCCACTCTTCAGCTGTTAACGAAAATACATCCACAACATGGCGCTTCGGTACGATTAATCCGCTACCTTCCAGCACTTTTTGTTCGGAAGGCTTTTGGATATACGCGCAAGTAGCTGTCTCAAAGATAATTTGTTGTTCTGGATCTGCAGTCAACTGACAGTATGGACAATTCTTTTCTTTCATAACAATCATTGCCCAATCATTTTAGATGGATCTACATATTCATCAAACTGTTCTTCCGTCAATAAACCCGTTTTCAAAGCCGCTTCTTTCAACGTTGTCCCTTCCTTATGCGCCGTCTTAGCAATTTTCGCCGCGTTTTCGTAGCCGATATGTGGGTTCAATGCCGTGACAAGCATGAGTGAATTTTTCACTTTAAGATTAATTTCTTCTCTGTTCGGTTCAATCCCTACTGCACAATTATCATTGAAGCTAATCATACCGTCTGCGAGTAATTTAGCACTTTGCAGGAAGTTGTAGATGATAACAGGTTTGAATACGTTCAGTTCAAAATTCCCTTGGCTTGCTGCAAAACCGATTGTTGCATCGTTCCCCATCACTTGGGCGACAACCATTGTGAGCGCTTCACTTTGCGTGGGATTCACTTTACCAGGCATGATGGAACTACCTGGCTCGTTTTCTGGTATCGTGATTTCCCCAATACCTGAACGCGGGCCACTTGCTAACCACCGTACGTCGTTCGCGATTTTCATCAAATCCGCTGCCAGTGCCTTCATGGCACCGTGTGTATAGACGACTTCATCATAACTCGTGAGTGCGTGGAATTTGTTTTCCGCTGATGTGAATGAGATGCCGACCGACTTGGAGATTTCTTCGGCCACTTTTTCACCGAAACCTTTTGGCGCATTGAGTCCTGTACCGACTGCCGTTCCGCCAATGGCCAGTTCTTTCATGGATTGGACACTGTCCTTCAACATTTTTTCCGTTTTTTCAAGCATACGATGCCATCCGCTGATTTCTTGTCCTAGTGTCAGTGGCGTCGCGTCTTGTAAATGCGTGCGACCGATTTTAATAATATCCATGAATGCTTCGGATTTATTTTGTAATGTCGCTTTTAATTGAGCCAATGCCGGCAACAATTCACGTTCAACAGCGATAACGCCTGCGACATGCAGTGCTGTTGGGAACGTGTCGTTCGAACTTTGCGATTTGTTGACGTCGTCATTTGGATGTAGGCGGTCTACTTCGCCCCATTCTTCCAATAGCTGATTGCCTCGGTTCGCTAGCACTTCATTCATATTCATATTGGATTGCGTACCACTACCCGTTTGCCAAACGACGAGCGGGAATTGGTCGTCCCATTTTCCTTCGAGTACTTCATCCGCTGCTGTTGCGATCGCTTTCATTTTCAATTCGGAAAGATTGCCAAAGGAGTGACTCGCAATGGCCGCTGATTTTTTCAGATGGGCGAACGCCTTAATAACGCCAAGTGGAATCTGTTCGCCTCCAATTTTAAAGTTTTGCCGACTGCGTTGTGTTTGCGCACCCCATAATTTATCTGCCGGGACTTTAATTTCTCCAAACGTATCATGCTCAATTCGATAATCCATTACTTCTCCGCCTTTCCTAATTAGAAATAAAAGAAAACTTCTTCTTTCATCATACACCTTTTTGCGAATGAAATAAAAAGACCCGTTTTGTCGTTTAAGATGTATGGGATCAGGTCAGATTTGTCTAATAGAAAAATAGATACTATAGCGCATTGCTGATCCGTTTCTTATATCACCGAGAAAGCTAATTTTCTTACTTACTCGTTTTTCCGTTTGCCCATTCTCGAATGAATTGTTCTTGTCTTGGATTCAAATTTTGTGGCAGTTCATGTCTGTGAAAAAATTGATGTTCTTTTGTCTCCACACCCGTATGGATTAGGTTCCCTTCATAGTGTGCGGATTGAAATATGATTTGCACACTGTATGCTTAGTCACCGTTTGGGTACGTCACAAAGCATGACTCGCCTAAATACAGACCAAATAGGTTCAACTCTTTTACCGTAAGACCTGTTTCTTCACGTGTCTCTCGTATGGCTGTCTCTTCAAACGTTTCTCCGAGCTCCATCATGCCGCCTGGGATACACCAATTATCCTCATCCGTTCGGTGTTGCAGTAATATTTTTTCGTTCTCAACTAAAATAACCCCACAGCCAATCGTCAATAGCGTTTCATTTCCAATCAGTTGTCGCATCGTTTGAATGTAATTCATAGTATCCCCCTTGCAACCGAAAAGACCCGGTTTCCCGAGTCTAGATCACTTTTTTCAGAATAAAAAATTAACAATAAGTATACTACAATTCTTGTCGCAACGCTTGGATTACATCAATTTTGGTCGCTTTACGTGCTGGACGCCATCCAGATAGCATTGCGACTGTAATACTTATGGCTGAAGCGATTAAGACGAGTTGCCATGGAATGATAGAAAATGTGACGTTCAATTCACCTATTTCTTCTTGCCCAAGAGCCGCTGTTACAATAAGCGGCAAGAGCATATTCGCAATGAAACTGACACCATACGAAATGGCAACCGCATTAATTGTACCGACGATTCCAATCCACGCACTTTCCATAAGGAATAAGCGCTGAATGAGTTTAGGGCTTGCTCCTAACGCTTTCATGACACCAATTTCACGTGTTCGCTCAGTAACAGCCATCGTCATTGTATTGAAAATGCCGATAGATGCTATTAATATCGCTATTGTTCCAACGAAGACAAGTCCTGCTTTAAATGCTAGAAAGAAGACGTCAATTTGTTCCAATTGATCTGCGATCGAATAGACCGCGTAGCCGTCGTCTTTTAAAGTTTGGCTCACGCGTGTGACGTTTTCAAGGTTATCGGCGTACACTGTCACATTGCCATAGAATAATCCGCTGTATTCATCTTCAACATGCGTACGAAAGATCGGCTCTAATGCGTTGATGATTGCTGCGTCCGCATAGATTTTCAAATCCATTTCCCAATCTTTTGCAGGCTCTTTTGCTATTCCAACAATAGTAAGGGGCGTTTCTTCTGGGAACAGCTCTGGTTCATCATACAAGCCCATTTTGTATGTAAACTGCTTACCAATTAAAGAACCTTTATAAGTGTTTGGTTCATCAGCCGTTTCTTTGGTACTTTGTTCATAAAGATTGTCAGCAAAGTGACTCCCGACGACAACTTCGTGTTCATTCTGAGGCAAACGTCCTTCCTGTAGGGCAAAACCGACCTTTTCCTCTTCACTGAAGTCTGTGATAATCAGTTCATGAGAGCCACTGAAATCATCCAGTTTTGATTCTTGTCGTACCCCTACGGATTGACGGTAGACGACAGCTTTGACATGTTCTCGTTTTTTTAGTGCTTCCACGTTTATTTCTTCTGTTCCATCCCCATATATCTCTATTTGATTGACCAATCGATTATCTAAAATCTCGTTTCGCATCGTATCGTGCACGCCGAATCCGACTGAAGCGAGAACGATTAGGAAAGCAGTCCCCATTGTCGCAGCAAGAATGGTCATGAAGACACGTAGTTTGTTCTTTTTAATATGTTGGCCAACGAAGTTCAGTTGATCTTTAAATTGCATGGGTCACACCTCTTTCCACTAACTCTCCGTCATGCATCCTATATATACGGTTTGCCGTTTCTGCTACTGTATCGTCATGCGTAATGATGACAAACGTGATACCTCGTGTTTGGTTTAGTGATTGAATGAGCAGGAGGATATCCTGTTCCGTTTCTGAATCCAGGCTTCCGGTAGGCTCGTCCGCAAAAATAATGGGTGGATCCGTTACTAATGCACGCGCAATGCTGACCCGTTGTTGTTGTCCCCCTGATAACTCGTTCGGATAATGTTTTTGTACATCGGTCAGGCCGACATGCTGAAGTATGTCTTTCACTTTTTGTGTCCGGACATGCTTATTATCCCCTCTCAATTTAAGCGGCAGTTCGATGTTTTCAAACGCCGTTAATCCAGGCATGAGTTGGAAATTTTGAAATATGAATCCGAAATTTGCAAGTCGAAATTGGGCACTTTCGGCTTCATTGAAAACCGATGTTTTTACCCCATTCACTTCAATAATGCCTTTGTCCGGTTTTAGAAAGCCTGCCATAATATGTAGCAACGTCGACTTCCCCGATCCACTCCGTCCGACAATCGAGACAATCTCGCCTTTTTCAACAGAAAACGATAAGCCTTTTAGGACCGGTACTTGCTTCTCTTTGCCTTTCTTTCCTATTTTGAATGCATGTGATAATTCCTGTACCTGTATCATGCGAATCCCTCCAACGTAGTAACTAAATGCTAGTGTACAGGGAGAATCTTAAGGGAGAGTAAGGGGAAATATGAAGAAATTCTTAAGGTGAGGAGGTTATAGAGGGAGATGGGGGTTACTTCACTGGATGCGGGAGGGGCTACTTTAGGCAAGGAACGGCTGCCTGGAACGCTGCACATTGGACGTGGGAGAAGCTATTTTGACTCGGGAAATACCGCTATGTAAACGAGACACCTATTTTTACGTAACCAAATTTTTAGAGCACGGAAAAGAACACCCATTACCGCCAAAGCGATACTGGGTGTTCTGCTTATAAAAATTATTCTTCTTGCGTCTCTTCGACTTTTGTAGGTGCTGTTTTCTTGACGCGTAACTCTTCCGTCAGATTATCGATGCTCGGGCGAAGGTTGTTTTTACCGACGTAGCTTTCCATCATCTCTTTTACGTCGATGCCGGAGGATGCTTTAAGTGACTCTTGCAAAGTGGACATTAAGTTCGTTGCGTAGGATGTCACTTTGTTTGCACCGCCGCCTTCACCGCTCCCTGTGTCGACAACTGTAATCTTGTCAATGTTGGAAAGTGGGCTTGCAACTTGTTTCGCATATTCAGGATCATGCGGACAATCATATCAAGGACAGCCGCTTGACCGTATTGTTCGAACGCTTCTGCAATTTTACGTTTCGCTTCGGCTTCAGCGAGACCTTTTAGTCGGATAACTTCTGCTTCAGACTCACCTTGCGCACGTTGTGAGTCGGCTTTTGCTTGACCGTCTAAGCGGATTTTTTCAGCTTCGGCTGCAGCTCGTGCTTCGATGCGGTATTTTTCCGCTTCAGCTTCAGCCATTTGACGGGATTTGTCAGCCGCCGCGTTTTGCTCAATCGCGTAACGATCCGCATCCGCTTTCTTCTTCACTTCAGAGTCGTATTGCTTTTCACGACGAAGAATCTCTTTCTCTTCTAGTTCAATTTGCTTTTGACGCTCAATAATCCGTACTTGCATTTCTTGTTCCGTAACTTCTTGCTTCGCACGAGCGGATTCCAACTCATACGCTTGGTCGGCGCGTGCTTTTGCGATATCTTGCTCGCGGCGATATTCAGCCACTTTCAATTGGTTTTCTTTTTCTGCTTCGGCAATTTCAGTTGCACGCTCAATTTCAGCTTTTTGTGCTTCCTTCGCTGCTTCTGCATTTTTAATACGTGTCTCTTTTTCTGCTTCTGCTGTTGCGATATCTGCGTCACGTCTTACTTGTGCGATGCGCGGTTTACCAAGGGAATCCAAGTAACCGTTTTTATCACGAACATCCTTAATTGTAAATGAAACGATAATAAGCCCCATTTTCGCTAAGTCTTGTGAAGCAACACGTTGCACTTCTTGGGAAAACTTGTCACGGTTCTTGTAAATCTCTTCAACTGTCATCGAACCAAGGATTGAACGTAGATGACCCTCCAACACTTCTTTTGCTTCATTTTCGCGGTCTTGTTTCGATTTCCCTAAAAACTGCTCCGCTGCCGTCGCGATTTCAGGAATCGAACCTCCGATCTTAATGATTGCTGTCCCATCTGCCATGACTGGAACGCCTTGTTCCGTATAGACTTCAGGTGTCGTTACTTCGAGCTTGCTTGATAACAAGCTGAGTGGCTCAGATTGTTGGAATACCGGGAAGACGAATGTACCACCGCCACGGATGATTTTCACGCGGTTGCCCGAATCATCCGTATGTACGTTTTTGCTTCCTAAATAACTACCCGTTACGATAAGTGCTTCATCCGGACCAACTGTCTTGTACTTCGTAATGTAGACGAGTACGATTGCCAATAAAATGAATGCGACAATCCCAATAATGATAAACAATTCCATCGTTCAATTTCCCCCTTTATTCATTTTGAATTCTTACTTGAAGCGAAAAGGCTCATATTCCTTTACAATAAAGGTCCCTTCTTTCACTTCGATGATCAACACTTCTTTTCCGTAGTCGATCGCGCTGTTTTCATACCCTGCAGCTCTCTTTGGAATGATGCCATTCACCGTTTCAATGACGATTTCTCCATAGCCGTCAACCGGTATTGGAACAATTACCTTTCCGACTTGCCCTGTTAGGGATTCGTCCGTGTATGCGAGCGACACTTCGGCAGATTTCAATGGAAGGAGCACGAAGAAATATAGAAGAAAGTCCAATCCGATTGCAACAGCTACAGCAATGACAATGATCAGCACATGACTTAATCCCGTCATCAACTCTAAGCTATAACCAACTGCAGACGTGAAAGTAATGAACGCTAAAATAACAGCTGGATCCAAAACAGGACTGACATCTCCAACCCCTTCAGCAATGTCACTAAAAAACACATAGAGCAAGGTTGCCAAACCTGCGATGATGAGCACTGTCAAATAGACATTCTGCACCGGCATTCCGAACAATTCCATCCTCTCACCTCTCCCTCCAATTTGAATTCACCTATATATACGGAGCATCCCGAGTAAAGTTTCAAATTCTCAGAAATAAATTCAAGGAAAAGCATAGGTCTTCATCAGAAAAACTAATTGTTTTTCTTCGATAACAATCCATAAAAAATATATGTATTTTAAAGAGAATTTGCTATGATAGGTCTATTGAAAATTTCCGGAGACGGATGGAGGCTTAAAGATGTTTAGTTCACGTAAAACCGATCCATTTTTCGCAGCACTTTTAGCGATAGCAGAGCACGTTCAAAAAGCGATGCATTATGCAGATGATTATAAAGTACAGTCTGTAGCAGACTTGAAAGAAGTTAGCATCACTCTGAAGAAGTATGAAACTGAAGGCGATGATATGATTCATGACCTCATTTCCAAACTGAACACTTCTTTCATGACGCCGATCGAGCGTGAAGATATTTTACAACTTGCGATTAAAATGGATGACATCCTTGATGGCATTGAGCACTTTGCAGCAAACTTAGAAATGTTCTCATTGACGGAAATCGACGAGTACGTGCAGAAATTCATGGAGAACATCGTGAAAAGTTCCGATGAAATTGTGAAAGCAATGGAGCTGTTAGCGAAAAAGAAACTGGTGCAAATGCGCGACCACGCTGTGCTGATTAAGGAATACGAACGGATTTGCGACGAAGTACTCCGTACATCGATTAAACAACTTTTCATCCGCGAGAAAGATCCAATTCGCATCATTCAATTTAAAGACATCTACCAGCTTTTGGAGGACACAGCCGACCACTGCCAAGATGTTGCAAACACAATTGAAACAATCATCATGCGAAACGCGTAAGGGGTATACTTTATGGACATGATTTTGTTTCTCACCATCGCAATTGTCGTTTTTGCACTCGCATTTGATTTCATTAATGGTTTTCACGACACAGCCAATGCGATTGCAACTTCCGTTTCAACAAGGGCACTAAAGCCAAGAACAGCCATTTACATGGCAGCCATCATGAATTTTATCGGTGCGCTCACTTTTACAGGCGTTGCAAAAACGATTTCAAAAGATATCGTCGATCCATTCATGTTGGAAAGTGGATCGATTGTTATTTTGGCAGCTCTCATTTCGGCCATCGCATGGAATTTAATCACTTGGTATTTCGGAATTCCTTCCAGTTCCTCGCATGCTTTGATTGGATCCATTGCAGGCGCAGCCATTTCTGCGGCAGGATTTGGCATCTTAAATTACGGTGGATTTTTGAAAATTTTGCAGGCGTTGTTAATTTCACCATTTATCGCTATTGCCGGCGGATTCATCGTCATGTCGCTTTTTAAGGTTCTGTTGAAAAATCGGAACTTGTTCAAGGCGAATAAAAGAATCCGTTACTTGCAAATCGGAACTGCAGCCTTGCAATCTTTCACGCACGGAACAAATGATGCGCAAAAAGCAATGGGAATCATCACAATGGCACTCATCGCTGCTCAGCTACAAACCGGTGACGACATCCAATTATGGGTACGAATCGCAGCCGCTACAGCAATGGGGCTTGGTACATCGATTGGTGGCTATAAGATTATTAAAACAGTCGGCGGTAAAATAATGAAAATTCGTCCTGTCAATGGCGCGGCAGCCGATTTAAGTTCGGCCATGATTATTTTCGGGGCGACACTCGTTCATTTACCAGTTAGTACAACGCATGTCATATCATCTGCTATCATGGGCGTTGGCTCAGCACAGCGCGTAAAAGGCGTCAAATGGGGCGTCGCTAAGAAGATCGTTTTAACATGGATTATTACGATGCCGATCTGTGCAACAATCGCGGCAATTGTTTTTCAAATCTTAGACTTATTTTTGTAAATTAAATCTTTTTACTTGCATTGCCAAAATAGGTCTGTTATGATAAAGGAGAATTATTTTTGTTCGGCGTGATGGTCACGATTTAACGTTTGACCGCTTCAAGACTTGAGCAAGGATAGTAACACAATGTGTACTTTTGTACACGAGGAGGAAACAAACATGGAACAAGGTAAAGTAAAATGGTTTAACGCAGAAAAAGGTTATGGCTTCATCGAACGTGAAGATGGCGACGATGTATTCGTACACTTCTCCGCTATCCAAGGCGACGGCTTCAAGACTCTTGAAGAAGGCCAAGACGTGACTTTCGAAATCGAACAAGGTCAACGCGGACTTCAAGCAACTAACGTTGAAAAAAACTAATTTGAATTAACCATTCAAAACCACTTCTTTCGAGGAGTGGTTTTTTTCGTTTCACTGAATCGCGACATTTGTTTGGTCACTAATAGACCTAACCCGCGTAAACAAAAAGAAATTCACATATTAGTAAAAGACATCCTATCTAAATTCAGCTATGATAATAGAATATATGATAATAGAATAGTTGAAGTATTTAGGGGAGGACGAGGATATGCGCACACTAGCGCGTCTAGTGACAAAAGGATACAAATCCATCATTATTGCCTGGGCTGCACTTTTTGTTGTCATGGCAATTTTTGCAATCCGATTGCCCGGACTACTTGAAGGTGATGGTTTCAGAATGGATGCTGAGCACGAACGAGTCATGAAAATCGCTTCTGAAACATTTGATTTACCAGCCGAGACGATGTTTGTCGTATTCGAAGATGTGACAGACGAAAAAGTAGCAACTACTTTGGAGGACATTGAAAAGCTCGGTTTAACATCGGAAATCGTCTCTCCTTTAGAACAGGAAGAGCAATATACAGATACTGTTTCTTATGCAATGTTGCATTTTGATAATACAGATCGGGATATGGCAAAAGTCGTAACAGAAATGCGCGACGTAATCGGTGAGCAGAAGGGTGTTGTATTGACCGGTCAGTCTGCATTTACAAAAGACATAAACGAAGCAAGCCAGCGGGACTTGATGAAAGCGGAAGCAATTGGCTTACCGATTGCGATTATCATTTTACTATTTGCATTTGGCACGATTATGGCCTCGGTTGTCCCTTTAATCGTTGGTATTACAACGATTGTCACGACATTCGGGATTTTATCGCTTATCGGTGGTCAACTGGATTTAGCCATATTTGTCTTAAACATTGTACCAATGTTAGGTTTAGCGTTAAGCATCGATTTTTCTTTGTTATTCATTAGTCGATACCGTGAAGAACGGTTGAAGAGCGATATTGTTGAAGCAGTTACAACAACGATTCGTACTGCCGGTCGATCTGTCATTTTCTCTGCTTTTTGTGTATTTATCGGACTCGGAGCCATGTTCGTCATCCGAGTCGAGATTTTCCAAAACATTGCACTCGGCGGCATGCTCGTTGTCGGAATGGCTGTGTTGAGCTCCATTACGCTGCTCCCCGCTATCCTCATCGCACTCGGTGACCGCATTAATAAGGGTCAGGTGTTGAAAGTGAAGGAAAACGGTTCAGATCGGTGGAGACAGTTTGCGAATAAAGTTATTAAACGGCCAATCCTTATTACAATCGGCGCATTCATTTTATTAGGCATTGCATTGATTCCAGTGAAGAACATGGATTTAGCCATTCCACAAATCGATTCGTTGCCAACGACGTATGATTCGAGAGCATCTTATGAATTAATGGACGATACATTCGGATTAGGCGATCAGTCCAGTGTATATGTCATTGCAGAGCGCAAAAATGGTTGGACGGATACGAATGGATTAAACGATTTATTGGCGTTGCAAGACGACTTAAAAAATGATCCGCTCGTCGATGACTTGACTACCATTTTCACAGCAAGCGGTATCGCTTCCCCACAAGAATGGGAGCAAGCGATGCAAGTACCGGAAATGAAAACACAACTTGAACCATTGTTAGAGTCCTTTGTGAAAGACGACCAATTATTAATTCCTGTGACACTTCAAGCAGAAGGTTCATCAGATGAAGCCCAACAATGGACACGCGACTGGTCGGCTAATACTGATTGGAATTTGTTAGTCGGGGGCGCTCCGAAATTTAACCAAGAAATATTTGATGAGATTTTCGATAACATTGTTTATGTATTGCTGATCATCCTTATTTCAACGTTCATCATTCTCATGATTGCATTCCGTTCGATTTTAATTCCACTGAAAGCAATTTTGATGAATATCGTCGGACTATCTGCGACTTTTGGGATTCTCGTGTATATTTTCCAATACGGCCATTTCGGATTGCATCCCGGCACCATTGCGTTAATCATCCCTGTCATCGTCTTCAGCCTCGTGTTCGGCTTGAGCATGGACTATGAAGTTTTCCTCATTTCACGGATGCAGGAAGAATACGCAACGTCGTTTGACAATGACCGAGCAACCGTCGAAGGGCTCGCAACGACAAGCAAAATCATCACATCCGCAGCATTGATCATGATCGTCTTAACAGGCGCCTTCGCCTTCACAGACGTCATGCCCGTCAAACAAATCGGCGTCGGCATCGCCATTGCAGTCGCCATCGACGCAACCATCATCCGCTTGCTACTAGTACCAAGCTTAATGAAACTGTTCGGAAAATGGAACTGGTGGATGCCATTCAGGAAAGGACCATATAAAGCCGGTAACTGGCACTAACAAAAGCGGAGGATGGCGGTTAGGCTCGACAGGTGCTGGAGGAATTGAAAAAAGGCGCTCTTTGCCTTTCTTTCAATTCCGAAGCGACCCGAGAGCCTGCCACCCGCAGCTGGATGCTAACTAAAGCGGAAGCAGCCGTGTAGACCCGACAGGCGATGGCCGACTAAGGTCGTCACGTCCTGTGACAACGTCGGCACTAGTACATCCTGTACGTCGGAGGAATTGAAAAAAGGCGCTCTTTGCCTTTTAATTCAAGGGCGAAGCGACCCGAGGGGCTGGCTGCCGAAGCTAGATGATAACTAAAGCGGAGGGCGCTTGCTCAGACAAAGGTTCGCAGTCTAAGGGCGCCACATCCTGTGGCAACGACTGCATGACCGGCTTCGTGCCGGCCTCAGAAATACCCTAACACCCACTCATCATAATAAACTTATAAAAAACGCCTGGAAAAGCAAATCACTTCGCTTTCCAGGCGTTTTTTTGATTTCAATCTACAATGGTTGTAATTGTTTCTTCAGGCTTATCCTTGTTAAACTCAGCCATCATCGTGAAATAGATGACTGCCGATATCGCGAGCACAAATAAAACAACGCCGATGACGAGCGTCTTACCATTCACTCGGCTTCACCTCCACTTTTCGCAAACTTGAAACCTTCTTCTTTCAAGTACGCTGTTGCATCTCTGTAATCACCAAAACTTTCTTCCAAGTTATACCCGTGGTAAATATTGAAGAAATCGTCTTCCTCCAACAACGTCAGTTTTTGACCTTCCCCATTCATCCAAACTTCTTCACGAAGCTCTTCTTCCACATCCTCTTCATCAGTGGAAAGGCCATGGATTGCATCTTGTATAATCTTTTTCAATTCCTCTTCTGACGCTTCCCGGATATTGACGAGACCACGGTTATCCGGCTCATACCCTTCAATCCCTTCCACGTACACAAAGCCATTGCCATTTGGGTGAAGATGTTGCACGACGACCGTCTTTTCATACAAGCTATCTTCGTAATGATAATTCAAGCGCTTCATTGAAACTTCTTTGCGTGTCAGTTCAGGGAACGTTTCAATAATCTGTTGTTTTTGTTCGAATGTCAGCATAATTTTGCCACTCTTTTCTATGTCATATGTCTTTTCAGTATACCATTATTCTTCCTTCACTGTTAACCCAAGTACACGTGCAAACCCGACGGCTTGTTCCTTCGAAACGATACACCCTGCTATTTTAGGTAGCGTCACTTCAATGTGGTCGTATGTATTAGCGGATAAATCAACACCAGACAAGTCGGTCTCCGAGAAATTCGCATTGTTCAACTTGCATTCCTTGAAACGAACTACCTTAAAATCACATTCATAGAAATCACTATCTTCTAAACCCGATTCCTTAAATTCAACTTCTTTCATTCTGGAGAAATTGAAATTCGCATAGCGGACATCGCAACGTTCAATTAGCACATGACCTAGATTGGAATTCGCCATATCAACACCCGTCATTTTTGAATCAATGATTTCACAGCGGTGGAACATTACGTTTTCCATTTGTGCATTCGAGAAATCACACGTTTCAAATCGAACATCTACAAATTCCGTCCCTCTCCAAGTACTTGACGCAAAAGAAACGTCTTTCAAAACACAATCATCAAACACAAGACGCTCCCCTTCTGCATCTAACATCGCACCACCTTCAATACGAGCTTTTTCAATGAAGCCATCCCTACTCCAAACATCATTACACCGAATCTGTTCATGCTCCGCCGACAATTTTGGTTTCTGCCGCTTGTCTTTCGCTTTAGTCAAAGCAAGTCCCCCTAACGTGTTTTCCATTCAATTACAATAACGAGCACGATGACCACAATGAACGCCACCACATAAAATTCATTCGGAACTGCACTAATACCACTGAACATTTCCCAACCCCCTTATTCTATGGATGTATTGACAACGCGACCTTATGCAAGTAAATCTGCGATGCTAGCCGTCATTATCATAAGTATGGTTCGTTTATTCCTCATTTCAACTTCATCAACACCACACTACCTCAAACACTTAAGCGCACGTTGCTAGAAAAATAAGATCTCTAAACTCTTTAACCAAGTAGTCTTCAACCACACTTTTATAAAATCGATTAACTGGGTAATTATAAACGATCTCTCGACTAATCCAGTAGTCAATCCGATCCACTGTCGTTCTATTAGTATACCGTCTTTTTACTTGTACACAAACAAACGATGGTTCTAGCTGTATCTATCGGTCCTTAAGCGGGTACAATACTAGAAAGGAGGCGATTCGTTGAGACGTTTTTATCTATTACTCGTGCTTGTGATCGGCGTCTATCTTGCAAAACCTCTATGGGAAGAACCTGTATCCAATTATATTGACCTGTCCTTCTTGGATTCGGTAGATGAAAAAATAGAATCCGTAATGGGGAAAGAATCCGTTACAACAACGATGAGTTCAATCCGCAACACTGTAAACCAAGTAGCACTTTACATCACATCAAAATCGTCTGAAGTGGAGCAACTCATCCCTGAGAAAGTGGATAAACCCGAATTGGATAAGCCCCAACAATCCGCTTTGTCAATCCACAACATTGAACTCGGCACACCAAAAACAACCGTCGAGGCTGAGCTGGGAGAGCCGAAAAATCATTCCTTGAACGAATACGGAACGGAATGGTTTACGTATCATAAAGATTACCAGAATTATGTCATGGTTTCATTTGATGACGCATGGAACGTAAATGCTATTTATACGAACGATGACCTCATCGCATCATCAGCAGGTATTCAGTACGGTTCTTCGAAAGAGGATGTCCGAAAAGCTTACGGTACGCCACTGACAGAGATGCGCAAAGGCTTGAATGTATATGTGCTTCAGGAAAATGAAGGGATGGACCTCTTTAAAACAGGTGATCATTATACGTATGTCTTTTACGATGTCCATCAGAATTATACGGTGACGGCAGTCCAAATGATTACAACCTCACTCGAGCAGCGTAAGAAAGAGATGTACGCAGACGGCGATGTTTCTTTGCGCAATGGTTTCGAGCAGCAACTTTTCGATTTAACAAACGCAGCCCGCGTTCGCCACGGTCGTTCCATTTTGCGATGGGATGATGCGATTTCTGAAACCGCCCGCAAGCACAGCTTGGACATGGCGGACAATGATTACTTTAGTCATGATAACTTGGAGGGGCAGTCGCCTTTTGACCGTATGAAAGCAGATGATATTGCATTTAAACGGGCTGGGGAGAATTTGGCGTATGGGCAGTCGAGTAGCATATTTGCGCATGAGGGGTTAATGAATTCAAAAGGCCATCGGGATAATATTCTCATTGAGGAATATAGCCATCTCGGGATTGGCGTTGCGTTTAATGAGAAATCGCAACCTTATTATACGGAGAATTTCTTTTCAAAATAAAACGGCCCGCAACTGTATGCGTGCCGTTTTTATTCATTGTGTAATGGTTGCACAGGCTACACGATCACCTGAATCCCCTGCCGGATCGGTTTTATAATCGTCCTCTTTCTCATGGATGACGATTGCTGTTCCGCCTTCCTTCAGAAGGGAGTTTTCCATCCCCGGTTTTAACGTCACTTTCGGCGATATCAGTTGGCGAGATACTTTACCTTGTTCGTTGACTTCAATATTTGGCAAATCCCCTAGATGAAAGCCTTTCGGATTATCAAAGCCATGTTCTTTTCCCGTTGGATTAAAATGCCCACCGGCAGATTTAAAATCCGGAGCTGTACAGATGCCTGTTTCATGAATATGGATGCCGTGAACGCCCGGTGACAAATCTTCTGCTTCCACATGAATTGCGACGCCATCAGCCTCTTGCACTAACGACACTTCGCCAATTGTCACACCTTCCGTATTTATAAGCGGTGATACGATGGCTTTCATTTGCTCACCACTGACTGGCACTTTTTTGTCTGACTTTACACACCCTGCACTCACAAGTAAGGTGCTAATCGCTAGAAGTGTAATGACCTTCTTATTCATACTGCATACCTCCTCAATTTTCACTCTTGCCAAGTCTGCCCTTTGCGAGCGCTTTTATGAGTGGAAACTTTTTCTAAAGCATGACGTCTCAATGAAGAGGAGGGGTTTGATTGGGCATACACACTTTGTTCTTATTAATTGCAAGTTGTATTGTTGGCGGTCAAATACTAACACTAATCTTCATATGGAAAAATCGTTTTCGATACGCAAATCGATTCATTGTTTACCCATTAGGTATCCTACCCGTTCTGCTCGCTTTTTTACTGGGATTGCTGAATGGAACAGTCATTGACGAACTTAATCTCAATGGTGATTCACGTCTGTTTTATCTTGACCTGTTAATGCTTGCGCTAGGTCTAGCCACACTGTGGAGTAGTTTTTCAATTGCCGCTAGAATAAAGGCCAATGACGAAGAAAAACGCTATTCATCGATGCAATGAACAGCGTTTTTCATTTAAATTAAGAGAGTACGAGCTTTTCCAGATCAAGTGGGCTGATGTAAGTGCCATCTTTATATACACGCATATTCCCACCGGAAATTTCATCAATCAGCATAACATTGCCTTCTGCGTCACGACCAAACTCCAGTTTAATATCGTATAACTCAAGACCTTTCGCAGCAAGCTCGTCTTTTACAACGGTTGAAATCCGCTTTGTCATCGGTTCAAGAATGGCGTATTCTTCTTCCGTTAAGATGTTCAGTTGTGCCAATGCTTCTTTTGTAATCGGTGGGTCATTACGGTCATCGTCTTTAATAGTCACTTCAACAAACGCATCCAAAGGCTGTCCCTCTTTACAATAAGCACCATAGCGTCGCAAGAAACTCCCAACCGCCCGGAAACGGCAAATGACTTCTAGCCCTTTCCCGAATACAGTTGCAGGCTTCACCGACATCGTCGCTCGTTCGATATCGGCAGCTATGTAGTGTGTCGGGATTTGTTGTTCCGCCAACTTTTCAAAAAAGAACTTCGTCATGCGTAAACCCGATCGTCCCGCCCCTTCGATCGTCAATCCGACAGTATTCGCCCCCGGATCAAATACGCCATCTTCCCCTGTTACATCATCTTTGAATGTCAATAAAACATTGCCATCTTCCAATTTATAAACGTCTTTCGTCTTTCCTTTATAAACAAGTTCCATGCCCACGTTTCCTTTCTATTCGAAAATGTAGTGCTACACTTAGTATATAGTAGTTTCAGACGTAGAAAAAGGGAAAACTCTGTTTTTAAGCAACAAAATACGAACGTTGCGGATTAAAAGGTGAATCGTGTACGTGTTCTGCATGAGACGATATAGACAAGAACAGACTAGTAGAAAAGGCTTTTAATCAAACACCATACAAAATTAACTTACATTAGCAACCGAACATTAGCAGTGAAAAACGATCTTATCATACATGTTTTTAATTGAATACGTGTAAATTATTTAAAATGAATTGTTTGCGTACTCGGTGTTTATGCTTGTCGATAGTATTCCATTTTTAGGGTTTCAACTTGTCAGGATTGTGAGAACGGGTGTATAATAGCTCGATAGAATCTATGCACAGAGCGAAAGCGAGTGAATGAAATGGGTCGTAAATGGAACAACATTAAAGACAAAAAAGCTTCGAAGGATGCAAATACGAGTCGTATATATGCAAAGTTCGGACGTGAACTATATGTAGCTGCTAAGCAAGGTGAGCCGGATCCCGAGTTGAACCAAACGTTGAAAATGGTCGTGGAACGTGCGAAAACCTATAACGTACCAAGAACAATTATTGACCGTGCGATTGAGAAAGCAAAAGGCGGCGCAGAAGAAAACTACGACGAACTACGTTACGAAGGCTTCGGTCCGAACGGGTCAATGGTAATCGTGGATGCGCTAACAAATAACGTGAACCGAACAGCATCCGAGGTACGTGCAGCATTCGGTAAGAACGGCGGAAACATGGGTGTGAGTGGATCGGTCGCTTACATGTTTGACGCGACAGCTGTATTCGGATTAGAAGGCAAGTCCGCTGACGAATTATTGGAATTGCTTATGGAAGAAGACATTGAAGTCCGTGATATTCTAGAAGAAGAGGAAACAGTCATCATCTATGCAGAACCAGACCAATTCCACGCGGTCCAAGAAGCACTGAAGAACGCCGGCATCACTGAATTCTCTGTTGCCGAACTGACGATGCTTGCGCAAAACGATATCGCACTAGATGCAGACGCACAAGCACAATTCGAAAAGATGATCGATGCGCTGGAAGACTTGGAAGACGTTCAACAAGTGTATCATAACGTTGATTTAGGGGAATAAATTGCTGAAACCGCCATTGAGTTGGCGGTTTTTTTATGTGGATTTTTATGTTGTGATGTGAAACGGTTACGTTGCGAGGGCTTTATTTTGTGTTACGATGTGAGCGTTGCGATGCGAGGGCTTTATGTTGTGATACGAAGCGATTACGTTGCGATTCGACGACTTTATGTTGTGTTAAGACGCGAGCATTGCGATGCGAGGGCTTTATGTTGTGATACGAAGCGATTACGTTGTGATACGACAGCTTTATGTTGTGTTACGACGCGAGCGTTGCGATGCGAGGGCTTTATGTTGTGATACGACGCGAGCGTTGTGATGCGAGGGCTTTATGTTGTGATACGGAGCGATTACGTTGTGATACGACGACTTTATGTTGTGTTACGACGCGAGCATTGCGATGCGAGAGCTTTATGTTGTGATACGAAGCGATTACGTTGCGATACGACTGCTTTATGTTGTGTTACAACGCGAGCATTGCGACAGCTTTATATTACGATACAATGTGCAGAGTTTATTCCCATACTACATTGCATCCCATCGCCATACGAAAACTCCACATAAGAAAAGGAGCTCCCCGTATAGAAGCCCCCTCACTAAAAATTATTGAAATAACTTCGGTATATCATTAATTAACGTATAAATACTCATATACCCCATCGCCACAACGACAATTAACCCAAAAATCGTCATCCAAAGCGGATGCTTGTAATCGCCGACAATCTTGACGCGATACGCAGCAATTAATATGATGCCAAGAGCCAACGGTAAAATAAGACCATTCAACGATCCGACCAAAATCAAGATTTTAACCGGTCTGCCCACGATGATAAACACAGCAGTGGAGATCGCGATGAACGCCATTATAATCCACTTATAATACTTTTCCAACTTTGGATGGAACGTGCGAATGAACGAAACGGACGTATAAGCGCATCCAACAACTGAAGTAATTGCAGCGGACCACATAACGACACCAAAGATCTTATAGCCGACATTACCCGCAGCTAACTGAAAGACGGATGCTGGTGGATTGGCTGGATCAAGCGCCAATCCTTGACTTACAACACCGAGCGTCGCTAAAAATAGTAGCACGCGCATGAGAGATGCGACAAGTATGGCAAAAACTGAACTGCGTGTCACGTCGCCAAGTGCTTCTTTCCCTTTCACCCCTGCGTCAATCAATCGATGCCCGCCAGCAAACGTTATGTATCCACCAACAGTTCCACCGACTAACGTTACGATCGCTATCAAACTAATTTCCGTCGGAACGAAAGTCCGTGTCACCGCTTCCCCGATTGGCGGAACAGCCGTGAACATGACGAACAGCGTTAAGCCGATCATGACAAATCCTAAAATTTGTACGAATCGGTCCATAATCTTACCCGCCTCACGGACGATAAAAATCCCGATGGCCAGCAAACCACTTAATAGACCACCGACTTCCGGCGACATGCCGAAAAGGACATTCGTTCCTAAACCTGCCCCACCGATGTTCCCTATATTAAACGCAAGTCCGCCTGCTACGACGAGTGCCGCAAGCAAGAACCCTAAACCCGGAAACACATCGTTTGCAATATCTTGTGCCCGCTTCTCGGAAACGGCGATAATCCGCCACACGTTCATTTGTGCTCCAATATCAATAATGATGGATACTAGAATAACAAATCCAAAGCTCGCAAGTAATGTCTCCGTAAAAAACGTCGTTTGTGTCAAAAAGCCCGGCCCAATCGCAGAAGTTGCCATTAGAAACGCCGCGCCTAACAGTACCCCTCTATTTGATTTCTGAATCGTATTCCCTTTCCCCATGTGAACACACCCCATTCCATTTATAGAAAACTAGCGATTTTCTTAATCTCAATTCCTTCCTGTTGCAACGCGCCCGGAATTTTTCTCGCAAATTCAAGGGCTGTTTTTCCATCTCCATGAATACAAATTGTATCAGCTTTAATACTGACATCCGTTCCGTCTGTTGCCGTCACTTTCCCCTCTTTCACCATCTTCACAATTTGACGAATGGCCACTTCATGATCAGTAATTAATGCATTCGGCTCCCTCCTGGACGTCAACATGCCGTCCGGTTGGTACGTCCTGTCTGAAAACACTTCACTCGCAGTCTTCAAGCCAATCCGCTCACCCGCTTTCACTAGCTCACTGCCCGCCAAACCAAAAAGGATTAGCTCCGGATTCACTTTGTACACAGCTTCTGCAATCGCTTCAGACAAACGCGCATCTTTCGCTGCCATATTGTAAAGCGCACCGTGTGGCTTCACGTGTTGCAAACGCCCCCCTTCCGCCTGAACAAAAGCAGATAATGCACCAATTTGATAGACAACGAGGTCAAACGCCTCCATTGCACTAATAGCCATTTCTCTGCGACCGAATCCACTTAAATCCTGCAACCCCGGATGGACACCAATGCCGACATTCTTCTCCAGCGCCATTCGAACCGTTTTCCGCATCGTCGTTGGGTCACCAGCATGAAACCCACATGCAATATTGGCAGAAGAAATCGTCTGTAAAATCGCTTCATCGTTGCCCATCGTATAGGCACCAAAACTTTCGCCCATATCACAATTCAAATCAACTGTTAAAGCCATATTTTCCACTCCTATCTCCATACATGTAAAATAACCTCTCAACCTTGAACACCTTACACGCTTAGCGGAATTTATTTTCAATCGCAGCACGAAGCGCTTTCAAGCTCATTTCTTGCATCGCGACAAGCAGTTGTGATTGTTCAATTGTCACTTCCGTAAAGGTTAGCTGATCGCCAGCTTTCGCCTGCGCCAATTTCGTAAAATTGACCGAAGCAATCTGCCCAATTTTCGGGTAGCCACCTGTCGTTTGCTTGTCTGCAGCTAAAATAATTGGATTGCCATCCGACGGCACTTGAATAGATCCATATGTCACCGCTTCGGAAACTAATTCTGCAGAAACTTTCAACGTCAATGTCGGACCACTCATTCGGTAGCCCATCCTGTCAGACTGCGAGCTCACTGTGAAAGGTTCCTGCCAAAATCGTTGCTGGCTCTCTTCCGTAAACAAGTCGTATTGCCGCCCCCGCATGACTCGAATCTCATAGTGTTTTGAGAGATTTGGTAAGAGCTTTGAGGCGATTTTCCAGTCCGTTGAACGAAAAGGTAGCGATACTTCTGAAGTTTGAAGGCGTTTATAGACGAAAGCTCCAATACCAAGCGGTTTTCCCGTCGCAAGCTTATCAGCCTTTTTCAAAGCTCTTCCCTCATATCCACCAATTCGTGCTTTCAAATATGTCGTGCGACTATTTAGCACGTCCGGCACATCGAATCCACCTGCTACCGCCAAATACGCACGACTACCAGCAAGCGCAGCACCAAACTTTACAACGCTTCCTTTTTGGACAAAGACCGGTTTCCACATCGGCACACGCTCGCCATCGATCGATGGTTGTAAATCCCCTCCACAAATTGCAATGACGAGGTCTTGTTCCATTAACAAATGTGGACCGACTAGCGTCATTTCCAAAGTAGCCATGTGCTCTTCATTTCCAACGAGAAGGTTTGCTATTCGATGAGAGTAAGGATCCATGACACCTCCTACGATGACGCCAAATTTCTGATAACCATACCTTCCTAAATCTTGAATCGTATCTTGAAGACCTGCTTTCATGACGGTAATCATTCAAAGTCACCTCTCAACGCTTCGTATTCCTCCTGTGTAATCTCATAAAACTGAATTGTATCTCCTGCCGACAATAAACTCGGCGGATCTTCAGTTGGCAAAAATAACTCGATTGGTGTCCTACCAATAAGTTGCCATCCACCTGGCGAGTCGATAGGATAGACACCCGTCTGCATACCAGCAATTCCGACCGTACGAGCAGGAATATGTAAACGCGGGGACTGCCGCCTTGGTGCCGCAATCTTTTCAGACATGCCGCCAATGAAAGGAAAACCTGGCGCAAAACCAATCATATGAACGGTATACGTCCCCGATGTATGAATGCGAATAACTTCCTCGGGCGTCAATCCATTATGTTCCGCAACGAAAGCAAGGTCCGGTCCATGCACTCCACCGTATACGACAGGAATCCGAACAACTTTCTGCTCGCACATCGACACTTCTTTCACTTCATTCATCAATCCCTGTATACGCTTACAAATGAAATCATACGGACGGTTCTCTTTCAACCTATCAACCTTATAAATTACAGTAACGGTCGTATAAGCAGGAATGTACTCGACCATCCAAGACGGCTTCAATTCCTCCAAAGTCACGACAATCGCATTCACTTTTTTCTCGGTTGCTGGACTGATTTCCGTCCCTACTTCAATGACGACTGCTTCGTCACCTAACGGGCTCAAGTTGTACTTCATGCTGCTCACACGCTCCCACCACAGAAGATCTTTTTACACGTACTGATTATTCTACATTATTCTACATATTTCGCAAACTAGTATTTACAAATAGTATAAAAATTAGGTTATTATCTGGTGATTTGATAGGTGACTAGAATTTCTACGATTATAGCACGTCTGAATGACGCGAGCTTTGCGATGCGAAGCCTTTGTATTGTGTTGCGATGCGAGCCCTTTGTATTGTGATGCGATGCGGTTGCGTTGTGTTACGGCACGAGCTTTGCGATGCGAAGCCTTTGTATTGTGTTGCGAAACGGTTGCGTTGTGATGCGACGCGGTTACGATGTGATGCGAACCGAGCTTTGCAACGCAAGAATTTCGCTATGTGCAGCCTATCCAGTTATAAAAAAGCTTTCCGAAAACGCGAATTCTCTATGTTCCCTTCGAATGAATGACCTACTGTTGCATAAACTACTAAGGAATGACTATGTGTTCCATTAGTAAAAATGCTTCAATTTAAAACTTTCTGTAATTACATCTATATATACTTACTAAGTTGCAGTACAATCAAGCTAAAGGATGAAAGGATGTGAGCTAGTAATGAAGCAGCAAAATCTAATCAAGCGAGCTTTCTTAGCAGTTTCCATTGCTTTGATTGCTTTATTTCCGGTCGCACATGAAGGAACTTTTTCCTCTGTCGCCGCATCCGGGGAAACAACTCCCGTTACATCCATTGAATCGACATCACTAGAAAGCAAGTTACAAGCCATTTTGTCGAACCCTAAGCTTCAAGGAGGCATCACAGGAGTGAGTGTACGAAAAGCGGATACGAATGAGACCATTTTTTCTCATTTCAGTGATATCCGCCTCCGTCCCGCTTCCAATATGAAGTTGCTAACGGGTACGACGGCAATGGACATTTTAGGCCCTGATTATCGTTTTACGACTGAACTGTTGACGGACGGGCAAGTGAAAGGCAAAATGCTTCACGGCAATTTATTCATTAGAGGGAAAGGCGATCCCACTCTCTTAAAAGAAGACTTGGATCAATTTGCAAAAGACTTGAAGGCAAAAGGTATTACGAGAATTAATGGAGATTTACTAGCAGATGATAGTTGGTATGATGATGTTCGTTATTCACAAGACCTAAACTGGTCTGATGAACACAATTATGTCGGTGCGCAAGTGTCCGCTTTGACAATTTCTCCAAATGCGGACTATGACGCTGGTACAGTTATTGTGGAAGTGAATGCTGGCAATAAAGCGGGAGACCTTCCAAAGGTAACCGTTACGCCAGAAACTAGATACGTTGAAATTGTCAATCGCGCTTCGACAACGGCAAAAGGTACAACAAAAAACATTTCCATTGAACGTGAACATGGGACAAATCGAATTTTCATCGATGGAAACATGCCACTTGAAGGAACGAGATCGCGTTCTTGGACAGCTGTGTGGGAGCCGACTGGACTTGTTCTCGATGTATTCAAAAAATCGTTGGAAGCACATGGCATCCTATTTGTCGGTAAGCACCGGATGGAAACCGGATTGACCCCTTCTAACGCCACTGTGCTCGCAGAAAAACAATCCATGCCACTTGAAGAGCTCTTCATTCCATTTATGAAGCTCAGCAATAACGGACACGCGGAAACATTGGTAAAGGAAATGGGGAAAGTGCAGCAAGGAAAAGGTACATGGGATGCAGGACTTGCAGTGATGAAAGCGAAGCTACAGGAATTCGGTGTGAATACGAATACAATTGTACTGCGCGACGGCTCGGGCATGTCCCATAAAAATCTTGTTTCGGCGGATGAACTGACTACGCTACTTTATACTATACAAGACAAAAGCTGGTTCCCTGCATTCGAGGCATCTTTACCGATTGCTGGTGCGCCTGATCGAATGGTAGGTGGAACCCTTCGTAACCGAATGGGCAAAGGATTAACGGCTGGTAACGTCAAAGCGAAAACCGGTTCAATAACAGGTGTCTCCACACTTTCCGGTTATGTCACTTCGAAAGACGGAACGGAATTAATTTTCTCTATTATGATAAATAATTACGTGACGGGTCCCGTAACACCGATTGAAGATGCCATTGCAACAGTACTTGCAGAGCATGAATTTTAATGAATTTTTTAGATAATTAGTTGATTCATTCCTAATCGCGTGAAATTCGAGGAGAACGATCCTTGAATTTCACGCTTTTTTAATTGGACGAGTCTCTCATCAAAATAAAGGATTTACGCATTACACTAGCGAAAGAAGAGAGAACGAATATCTTTAGAAAGTAGGGATACTATTAATGATCGAACAACGTCAGAAAGCAGAAACATTTCTCCAAACAAAGGCTAGACCTTTAGAAAAGGCTCTTTATGCATATGAATTTGAGAATGGTGACACAAAGCAGGTATTAGATGCATTAATGACTTATCAAAATGAAGACGGTGGTTTTGGAAACGGATTGGAGCCTGACTTCAGATGCAAGGCTTCTTCTGCGCTAGCAACAACAATCGGGTTACAACATTTGATTCGCATTGGAGCAGATGATTCGGAACCAATGGTGCAAAGTGCAATCCACTATCTGTTGCATACTTTCGATGAAGAAAAGATGGGATGGGAGATCATCCCAGAGGAAGTGGAATCTGCGCCACGGGCGATTTGGTGGAATTACGGTGGAGATTGGCCATGGGGAAATCCTAGTGCCGAGATAACTGGCTTACTCCATCATTACAAAGGGCTTGTGCCTGCCGATTTCTTAGAAACATTGACAGCTCATACAATTACCTACGTGCAGCAATTGAACACGAACGACCATCATGAATTACAATGCCTGGTCAAATTACTAAAAGAATTACCTGCTGATGAAGCTGGGAAGATTTCCGATAATGTGCGTCATATTGCCCGAAACAGCGTGACGACTGATCCCGAAAAATGGCATGGCTATTGCTTACTTCCTCTCCAAATCGTATCGATCAAAGAATCGTTTTTGTATGAAGAATTTAAAGACGTCATACCATCCAATATTCAGCATCTGCTAGATACGCAAACGGAAGATTGGAGTTGGAAACCGACGTGGGCGTGGGGACAATTTGAAGAGGAATGGGAAAAAGCGAAGCAAGAATGGAGCGGCGTATTGACGCTAGAAAATTTGAGAATTCTTCAGGCCTACGAAAAAGGAGCAATATAGGTGAAGAGATGAATCCATACGTACAGGCAACATTTAATCAAATCTCCATTTCAATTCAATCAATTGCCGACCTATTGGACGAACTGGAGCCAGGGGATTTAAATGCCCAACCAACAGCGGATAAACTTTCCATTGGGCAGTTATTCACTCATATGGCGTTGATCTGCAAGGCGGACCTACTAATTGCGAACGAAGCGTCCGAAGAAGAAATGAGTAACTTTTATGCATCCAACCATTTTACAGCTATTGATGACATAAAAGAAGCATTGTTATCGAATTTCTCGTTATTAAAAACTCGCTACATGAATTATACGGAAGATGAATTAATGCAAAAAACAACTTCCTACTGGGGAGTGTCCTATACAAGGTATGAATGGTTGCTAGAGATTTCTTCTCACCTCTACCATCATCGCGGGCAGTTACATGCTTTGCTTGTGCATTGTTTAGGAAAAAATCCGCAAATACGATTATTTGAATGAACGTAGCGTTTTGCATAAGGTAACTTGTCATCGGTCGATTCCGTGGCAAGTTTTTTTATGGGAAACCGTTACCGATTTATTTCGTTTGCGTCTAAATGGTTGAGAAAGGGGGATGAAAGCGTGACGAATCGTGAGCAATGGTTTCATAATCATTTCAATCAAATTTACAGCTATATTTTACTACTCGTCAATGACGCTCACACTGCCGAAGACTTAACACAAGAAACGTTTTTGAAGGCGATGAAACTTGAGCAAACGTTCAAAGGGCAATCTTCCGTAAAAACATGGCTTTTTGGAATTGCCTATACGACGACAATTAGCTATTTCCGAAAGAAACAACCCCTCACGCACTTCCTAGATACTGCACTTTTACGGTCGAAGCATGATTTATCGCCAGAAGAAACGACACTGTTGAATGCTCAGCAAAAAGAATTTTATGCAGCGCTCCAGCGGTTAAAACCGAGTTACCAACAAGTAATTGTGTTGCGCAAAATCCAGGAGTTTTCGACCTTAGAAACAGCAACTATCTTAGCGTGGACGGAAGGCAAAGTGAAAATGAGTCTATCACGTGCACTAGTCGCTTTTAAGAAAGAATTGGAAAAAGGAGGTTTTACGAATGAAACTCTATTCAGAAGATGAGGTAACGAGGGAATTAAAGTCACTAAACGAAGCATTTCAACCTTCAACAAGCCAAAAAGAAAGTGCTTATCGAGCAATCTTCAAACAGACCGTCAAAAAAAGAGCTTTTCGGAGACAACGATTGCTGCCAGTTATTTTAACTCTCATCCTATTCTTCACGGTCGGCACAGGAATGGTTACCTTGATAACAAGCGAATATGGGAATAATCCTACACGTACGTTGTCCGAAAAAAATCGCATTGATGTCACTTCTGCTTGGAATGGTGTCATTTTAACCCAGTCCAGTCAAACGAGTCCTACAAACTACATCATTACTTTCTATGACGAACAAATTATAATTCAAGATGACTATGGTAGTTTCATCGGATTTAACCCCGATGGCCAAATTAAGGATCCTTACAAAGGTTTCGCAATAAAAGATACCGCTTTAGACGCAGGCAAATACGCAAACTACACAGTTTTACAAGAAGACGATCAGTATACGATTACCGTCACTGGAAAGGAAACATTTACGTATACATTAACGAAAACTGCTCCACGAAAATTCGTCGGCTCAGATGGAGTTGAATATTCGTCAAGAAATTATATCGAATAAATAATTCAAGCGTGCCGCTATGCCAGCGCTACGATAAAGCAGCACGCTTATTAAAATAACAGAGTTTCATTGTTTATCCCACATTCATTTCCAACCGCTATCGTTCGCTACATTTGGATAAAGACCACTTCTTTCCAATAAACGGTACCGCTTAGCAAGCGACTATTACGATCCCATCTAGTACAAGGAATTCGTTACAGTTCCAACTCATCACTCATTTCAAACACATCAAATACATTTTGCTGAATAATAAGCGACATGACTTTCCCCTCTTTTTCAAAGTAATGAACGTGACCAACTCGCTTGTCTTCAAGCTCTGTCCAACCCCACCGTTCAATTTCATCCAAGTAGTCTTGCGGTGGCGTTCCTTCCTCATCACCAATATCCTTTAGCTTGTATTTCGCAGACTTGGCAATCACATTTGTACAATCTTCCGGCTTTAATTCATACGCATTTTTTGGAATTGGAAACCCTTCATTGATGACCGCCATTCGATAACCGTCTTCCTTAGCATATTCATACGAACAACCCGTCATTATAATTGTTCCAACAATAAGGATTAGCAGCAATACGTTTCGCATTTAGACATCTCCCTCTCGGAAAGTTCAACAACTGTTACTTTCAGCTTAGTAGGAGTATGGTCTTTTGTCATCCAACTTTTTTGTGAACTTTCCGACGGTTGGACTCATAATGGGATTAGGTGAATAATCTAAACGCTTATCTCTAAGCGAATCATATCCCTGCACTGAATGTCATTTTCGAAAATGCGTTCTTCGTATTGATTGACAAAGAAATCTTTTACAACACCCGAAATGCGAAAACCGCATTTTTGATAGAGTGAAAGTTGACCAATACTGGAATTCCCTGTCCCAATTTCAACGGTTGTAGAACCACTCGCTTTCGCTGTACGTAGTGCGTCAAGTAGAAGCTTTTTACCGATTCCTCGTCCTTGCATGTCCTCACGTACAGCAACATTCTTAATCTCTGTCGTTTCATCATTTAATTTCACGATTACGTAGGTGCCGATAATCTCGTCTTTTTCCTCACATACATAACAGTCACCTTGCTGCAGATACGCTTCTATTAAAACCCGAGAAGGATCGGCTAATAGTAGAAGCGTATAGGGAGGTGTTTCTTGAAGTTGTAGTTTCCTGATCTTCATGAGGTCTTTTCAACAACTCCTTCCATACAGTTTTTTATCCTAACTTCCATTTACTCCAACTTGCGAGGAGAAGTTCACATTCATTTATTATCGTCATCTTTGTTAGCAATTCTCTTAAGCGTCGTGTTGATATTGATGAGTGCAATAAGTATAAAACCTAGCATAACAAAAGTGACAATCTCACCGGTAAAAAAAGCGATAATGCCCAAAAGTAATGCATACAACGAATACATAAAATTGTTCATTTATCCTCTCCCTTTCTTGCATGACCAAGTACTTTCATCATCTTTCGTAAAAGCATCTATTTCTTCATTCCTAGCGTATTAAGCATTAAATAGACAGATTTTCAAGACGTAGTGCCGCCTCTATGATCACTTCATATGTAGTGTGCCATCCCTTGTAGTAGGCACTTACCTCTGCCGGATGAATAAGCGTACGCTCCGTTGACTCATACGCCGCATCAAATGACATGAAATCCGTAACATCCATCCGATAAAATACTTGATAGCCCACTTTCGGATAGGGACTGGCTTCGGTCCACAAAGGGTTTTCTTCATGATTCACTTCAATCGCCCCAAGGAGATGGGAAGTACCTTGTACATAAGCTTCTTCGAACACTTCACGATGTAGACAAGCTTCTACTGCCTCATCGACTTCAATATGTCCACCAGGAAAATCCCATCCTCGATCATTCAAGTTCACCATGAGCAATTTTCCTTCGTGAAAACAAAATGCGTGGACACTTGTGATGAGGTCCCGTTCAGGCAAAAGTTGCTCAATCCATGTCAACTTTACTTGATGACCGCCCCAATCCACATACGTAATCGACATCATCATCCTCATTTCCCTATTGAGTAGCCTTCAAATAACCTTCCGCCATGCGGTTTTAATACTTCATCCACTAACAAGATGATGCCGTGTTTGTCACCGGTTTTATAAAAAAGATCGAACGCGTCCGTAAATCTTTTTGCAAATACTTCATCGTACTGTTTCAAGGCTTTTACAATCCACTTAGACGAGCCAATCCATTGGCAATTTGTTCGTAATACAAATTCGTGGATTGCTTCCGCTAACGTATTGGCGATAAAAAGTGCCTCTGCACCATTCTTGGAGCCGATTAGATCGGCGAGCATATCCGTCAACATGTATCTCTTTGTTAAAATCGTTTCCGCAGACCAAGGTACAGGTCCATTATTTAAAAGTTCACACGCTTCATTTTTAATGCTAGAAAGTATGCCGGCATCGACAAGAACAATTCCTTCTGCAACCATTTTTGGTAATGAAGGGCGAGCCCTTTCAGCGTCCGCAAGAAAAAAGGTTTTATAGGAAGTGAGTGTATGTACAAACACTTCAATTGGCCATCCGTAGTCAATATGGGATTCACGGTAAGGGGACTGTACGTGCTTATCAAATATGACAATGTCCAAATCGGATGTCGTCGTTGCCTCTCCTCTGACGACGCTGCCTGCAAGAATAGCAGCTTGGCAATGTGGAAAATACTCATCAACAAAACGTTTAGCAGCGAATGGCGGTTTCATCCTTTTCATTTCATTGTTCCTCCGATACTTTTTCTAATTGCCGTGTTCGCTAATGCCCCTTATTACCATTTGCAAGCTCTTTTCACTTGGAGCCCCAAGTGTTAAAAATTGCTCGCCCTTCATCTCCCCCTATCAAATTCAATTAACCAACAATCCCTATATGCACCTTCATGCCACTCGTGGTGCGGAAGCAGCTTGATCTTTGTAAATCCACACTTTTCATAACAGCGGATTGCCCGCTCATTCCACGCCTGTGGATCCATAACAATGCGATCCACACATTTGACGTTCAATAAATAATCCATCATGGTCTCGACTAGTTGCGTGCCTATTCCTTTATTCCAAAAAGGCGGCTCGCCGATGAACTGATCCATTCCGTATATAATTTCCATTGTATCGTCATAGCCATATAGTCTTCTTTCCTCTTCACTTATTGGATAAGACTGCACATAACCGATCGGTTCCTGCTTATATTCTATTAAACAACGTATTTCTTCACCTGGATCTCCAAAGAAATCTTCTATGACTTGCTCCATATCTAATGGGCGATCTCTACCCTCATAATACTGAAGCACTTTTGGGTCAGACAACCATTTTGCAAGGTGAAAACGATCCTCTACCAAAAGCTGTCGAATGACTAGTTCATTCCTTTTTATAAACATCTTGTATCCTCCGAATAAACTTTTATTGACAGCTTAGTGAAATATAGCAATCATGCATGTGGATACAACTCTTCTAGTAATAGATTACCACACGCACGTTCTATTTAACAGATAATTCTTTCATAGCTAATTGAAAGACTTTATCTACAAACGCTTTTTTCGCATCGGCATAACTTTTTTCACACGTTGGAAATTTCTTAGCAAGCTCCAATTTTAGTTTTTCATAGTCAGCAGCCACATGAAGATGGTTGTTTAAATAGTCCCTGAACAGCGTATGTTGCTGCCACCAATCTCCTCCATATTCCACAATGTGATACACATGTGTTTTCGTGAGCGCTTCTAAGTCCGAAAACTTCGCATAGACAACTTTCCCTTCAATCGCTACTCGACCTAATGGATAGATAGCCGCCTCTTTTAATCGAACCTTATCGAATTGTTTTACGTCTTCTAACGTTTTAACGCCAATTAATACATCTAGCATCGGTTTCGCTGCAATCCCTGCAATTGCAGTACTGCCAATATGTTGGATATCGATAATGTGCTCACCAATCAGTTCAACTAAAATCTTTTTCTCTTCTTCAAAAAGATTTCTCCACTGTGGATTGTAGGATGATAATTGCACTACGTCCTTATTCAAACCTAACATCTTTACTTCACTTCCTGTCTTATTTCATTGCAGATGAACTCCACAATTTCTTCTATTGGCACATCATCCGTTTGAATAAAATGATGGTCATCAAAATCTTTAAATCCTTGTATGCATTTGTCCGTTTGATTAAAGCACCAATTGCCAGCCTCTTCACCACGCGCGTGAAGACGTGCATGAATGGTTTCTTTTTCAGCAGTTAAACAGAAGTGGACTGTTTCCGGGTCAATCTCTAAAAAGCCATCATAAATCCTGTTAAAATAGCGCTTGTTGTAAATCGACATCGGCACTATTAAATCTCTTCCATACGTTGCACGAAGTTGTTTTGCCACTTCAACCGTTAACGGTTTCCACATATCCAAATCTTGAAAATCCCCTGTTTGTTCATGCGCATGTTTGATATTTTCCGGTATGATGTGTCGCAACATATAACCAACCACTTCTGGATCAAAAAGCATGGCCCCGTCCATTTTACGTAACAGTTCGTTGGCAACCGTCGTCTTCCCCACACCGAATGCGCCATTGATCATCACAATCATTCCATTTCCCCCTCATTAACAATGAATCATACATCGTTTATTACCAAAAACAATATTGTATATACTAAAATATGGATTCTATATAGCGAGTGATTTCATGTGTAGCTACACTTTCTGCAATACACTAACCCCAAGTTATATACACATACCTATCAAAGAACCAAAACTTACAGACGCGGAGAGTCACAAAACACAAGAAATCTTTATCTGACCTGTTCCAATGAAGCATTTTGCCCCCCTTCTATACTTGTTATTCTACACACAACGTTATTTATCCTTTTTCATCTGTTGCAACTTATCTCTATTTTTCTGCAAGTGACCGACCGTAATTGTCGAGTTACCGAAAATCCGAAGACGTACTCGGTATTGTTTTCTATAGTAGAAGTACAAAGAATAACAACGGAGGGATGGCAATGAATATTGTTCAGGTGAAGCAACTGAAAAAGACTTACGGTGCAAACCAAGTATTGCAGAGGATTGATTTTACAGCTCAAGCAGGGGAAATTATCGGAGTCATCGGTAAAAACGGTGCTGGCAAATCGACTTTTTTAGAAATCGTAATGACGTTAAGACCCTATGACGAAGGAATCGTTTCGGTGTTAAATCAAGAAGTACGCACCTTATCGGCACAGCAACTTGTTGAGATGCGTATGCAAATTGCAGTCGTCTTGCAGCCAACACAATTTTATAAGTCGTTAAAGGTTGTGGAGTTGTTGAAGTTGTTTAAAGCCTATTACCAGTCGCCAGTAAACATTGAAAAAATCATCACCGACTTTAAACTCCAACCTTACAGAAAAAAGTATTTCGATAAGTTATCAGGTGGCTGGAAACAAATCGTCAGTTTGGCCATTGCGTTTTTATCGGAACCGAAAATTCTCATTTTGGATGAACCGACGACTGGACTTGATCCGCATATGCGAAATATGTTGTGGATGTACATTACCGACTACAACAAACGGACTGGAGGTACTGTCATTTTGACGACGCACAACATGGATGAAGTGGAGTTGTATTGCGATAAAGTGTTGCTCATTAATAACGGTGTTAGTGAAGTGTTTTCGACGACAAAACAGATTTTGGATGACGGGTATTCATCCATTAACGATTTTTATCTTTCGAAAGTATCAGGTTAAGAGGGGGACTAAATATGTTAGCGAATCAGTTGAAATATGATCTTTTAATGTTTTCAAGGGAGCTATTCTATCTTGTGTTCACGGTGGTCGTTCCACCTGTTACGTATCTTTTCATGGGCGAGCTATATGGCGAGTTCATGTATGCCGGGGGATTGAATTATGCAGAGACATATACACCTTCCTTCATCTTGCTTATCACATTCGGCGTCGTCTTTTTCGCTTTTGGATTCAACAAAGTGCTGAATCGGTCGACAGGAGTTGAAAAACGGGTCAGCTTGGCACCTGTGCCAAAAAAAGTCTTATTGCTATCCGATATTTTAAAATCAATTATTGTAACGAGTTTCGGATATTTCCTTGTATTTTCCCTAGGTATGATCCTATACGATCTTTCCTTCCAACCTATAAGCTTTCTCGTGTCGTATGGATTTTTCATTTTATTAAACGCGTCATTACTCATCATCTCATCTGCAATTTATTCTTTTTTCAAGAGTATCAACGGCGCACTTGTCTTTTCAATTGTCCTCTTTCAAGTCGGTATGATTTCAGGAGGATTCACAATGCCGATTGAACGAATGCCGACTTTCGTGCAAGTCATTGCAGACTTCAATCCGCTCTATCATATGAATCAGCTGTTCATCGCTGTGTGGAATGGCCAGTTTGTCTTTGAAAGCGGTACATTCATGTCAATTGGCTACATTTTAAGTTGGGTCCTCGTAGCGCTTCTCATCATTCGTTTTGCAAAAAAAGTGAGAGTTTGAGGTTTTCGATGGTACGATATGAGAAGTAAGGTTTAAGGGGAGGTTTGGGGGAATGAAAGTAACGTTGGACATTGATAGTGATTATGAGGAAACAAAAGTGACGATCCACTGCAATGAAGTAGATGAATCGATTAAAGAAATCCTCGATTTTCTAAAAGGGAAGAAGACAGAGTTTCTCGTCGGCAAGGACGGAGAGATGCAACATATTATTCGGCCAGACGCCGTGCATTATTTTCATACGGAAAACGAAGGGGTGGTTGCGGTCACTTCAGAAGGGTCGTATATGTTAAGAGAAAAATTGTATGAGCTAGAGGAAATGCTTTCTTCATCAAAGTTCATTCGCTTATCCAAGTCAGTCATTGCTAATCTTCACGAATTAAATAGATTTGAAGCCTCTTTTAACGGAACGCTATGTGTACATTTCAAATCGGGTGCAAAAGAATATGTTTCCCGCACGTATGTCCATGGCATCAAGGAAGCGCTGAAACTGAACAGGAGGAAAAATGGATGAAGACATTTTTACTACGAAGCATATTGGGTATCTTTTTTGGCTCATTCCTTACACTCGTTGTCTTATTTATTGTCATATTTGTCGGGGATCATGACACACTCGACGCGTCCATTCTTGTGAAAAATGCAATTGGGCAAGTTTTTTGTGGTTGGTTCTTCACCGTAACTCCGTTGCTTTTTGAGAATGAAAGGCTATCGTTGCCTGTTCAAACTGTGTTGCATTTTCTATGTGTATCCATCCTCTATTTCATCGTCGCATTCGTACTAGGATGGGTGCCATTCACAACAATCGGCTTTCTCGCCATACTCGGTCTCTTCATCGTCATCTACGCAATCATCTGGACCGCCTTCTACCTGTACTTCAAAAAACAAGCTGCAAAATTGAACAAAGAACTACGTGAATTGTGATTAACATTATTTTTATTATTCATAATTGTGCAGGTGCCTGTCCCCCGAAAAATTCTAAATTGTTTTGGGGACTGGCACCGCTAAATAGCCACCTCCACGGAAGTTTCCGCGGGGTGGCTTTTTTGATTGGGCATGCTTCACTTACACCTTATGATTGTTATTCAAGCAAACGGAATACCATGTAGCAAGCGACGCCAAAAACAACGACGGCCGAGATTTTATTTAATAGGTTGATAAACGTACCACTCGTATCCAACCTACCAATAAGACGCCCTGTTAGCGCAAGACCGAAAAACCAGCACCATGCGACGAGTATTGTCGCAACCGTAAATGCCATTCTTTCATCGCCTGTGTAGCTTAAAGCGTTTGATCCAATGACACCTATTGTATCGAGGATAGCATGTGGATTGAGTAGCGAAACGGATGCTGCAAAAATAATTTGTCGTCTTGGAGAAAATCGTTCGCCTTCTTGCTTTGCAGGCGAGGAGTTGGTTCTCCAGAGTGAAATGCCTATGTATAACAAAAACAAAATTCCGATCCCAATAATAATCGTCTCAAGCCACTCAAACGTTAAAATGAGTAAAGAAACCCCTGAAACTGCTGCGACTATGAGGATTGTGTCACATATTCCAGCCGTTATGACGACTGGCAAAGCTCTCGTTAACTTGGGTTGTAGTGCGCCTTGATTGAAAACAAACACATTTTGTGCACCTAACGGCAATATTAAGCCGAATGCAAGAATAACACCATGAATAATAGCTTGAATCATTTCCCCACCTCCTCAATCCATTAAACGTCCAAACACTTAAAATTGCAATAGTACATTTATAATTATATGAACTATTCAGAATCAAGCGGGTGCCTGTCCCCAAAACAATTAGCACCCAAACAAATACAAAAAAAGCCACCTCCTCGGATAGTGTCCGTTGGAGGTGGCTTTTGTTTTTATTTCAATTTCTGTAAGATGACGACTTTTAAGTAGTTGAATTCAGGGAAGTCGCGATTTGTACGGAAATCCTTTGGTAGCGATGATTCTTCAAGAATTTTATAGCGTGCACCTGCGTCTTCGAATCCTTTGGCAATGAATGTCTTGAATTTCTTCATGCTGAAGCTTGCATTATTCGTGGATGCAATGATGATGCCATTTTTCTCTGTAATCGCAATTGCGTCAGCGATTAACGCTGGATAATCCTTCGCTGTACTGAATGTATATTTTTTTGAGCGCGCAAAACTTGGCGGATCTAGTACGACAACGTCAAATTTTAACGCATGGCGTTTTGCGTACTTGAAGTATTCAAACACGTCCATCACTTTAATGGTTTGTGCTTCATAGTCAATTCCATTCACACTGAACTGCTCTATAGTCTTCGGCAAACTCCGTTTCGCTAAATCGACACTTGTCGTCTCACGCGCACCGCCGAGAGCGGCTGCTACAGAAAAGGCACCGGTATACGAAAATGTGTTTAATACGTGTTTACCTTCCGAATACTTGTCCCTCAACGCTTTACGCACATCACGTTGATCGAGGAAAATTCCTGTCATCGCACCGTCATTCAAATCGACGGCAAAATTCATACCGTTCTCTTTCACGATTATCGGGAAATCTCCTGGCTCGCCTTTAACGAAATCATCCTGCTCAATATACTGTCCTTTCGTGTCAAAACGCTTCTTCTCATAAATGGCTTTATAATCCATAAGCTTATCCAACACACCATATACATGATGTTTCATTGAATAAATGCCTTCGCTGTACCAACTAACCATCACATACCCGTCAAAAAAGTCAATTGTCAATCCACCGATTCCGTCACCTTCACCATTGAACAGACGGAAAGCGGTCGTTTCTTCATCCTCAAAGAACGACTCACGTCTAGATAAAGCAGCAGCAATTTTCCCTTCAAAGAAAGCAAAATCGATTTCCTCCTGATCATCTCTTGTGAGCACCCAGCCAATTCCTTTATTTTGATTGCCATAATAGCCTTTCGCAACAAATTTACGGTATTTATCAACTAAACGAATGATTGTCCCTTCATCATGCAATACCTCAGGGTTCATCACTGCATCTTTTAATATTAAGGGATAGCCCTTTTTAAAGGCTGCTATACTTTGTGCGTTCACTTGCACATCAATTGTTTTTGTCATCGTGTCATCCTTTTTCCTTCATTTTGTTCATTATCGCACGGAATTGTACAAAAGCGAAGAACAACCGCTTCAGCAGGTAAAAATTCTACTCTCCCGAACTTCAATTCATCTGTCGACTTGGACTAAGTGTTCCAAACACAGCCCTCTTATCCGTTCATAATAAAAAAGCTCCCCCAACAAATGAGAAGCTCCCTTCCTCACCTATTTATGCTAACAAACGAAATGCTAAACTTTTCAACAAGCCCATCCGAATCGGCCGTTGCATTTGCTGACCTCTTACAGTTTGCAAATAACCGTGCAAGTCCCCTTCATAGACAAGTTGCATATGTGGCAAAAATGCCAAATGATGCGGCATTGTTAAACAAGGATTCGTCATCATCCGATGCGCTTCGCTTTCCTGCATAACGGTCGCCACGAATTGAGAACAGAAAAAAGCCCGTTTCCGTCGAATTTCCTTATTCAGCGCTACGCCGAACAAACCGATGAAGTTGTATTTGTAGTCGTTTTGATTTCTCTCAAACTGAACGATTTTCTGTCGGATTCGCATATATGCTTCCGCGGACACTTCACATCGATAAATAGCGCAAGCAGCATCTTGAAAAATCCCTTCCGCCACATTTTCGCGGACGAAACCTCCTAGAAATGGATTATACTGCTGTTTCCGTCCAAAGCTATAGATCTCCGTCAATTGCTCATCAAATGCAATCGATGCATGATTTAAATCTCTCTGTGTATACATACCGATTGCTTTCGATAGCAATGTCCCCGTATCAGTAAGAACAATATAAATTGTTTTCCCCATAATTCCCAACCCCTAACTCTTCTCTCTACAAGTATGTACGATTTACATCGCGCGCTAAACCGTCTGCAGATTGAAAATGACTAAGCCTTAAGTTGTAGCTGCGCTATTCGTTGTAGACAGTTCGAGCTTTTCTATATATCTATTATACGTGTCAACGTCATATGAAGTTTCATTCGAATGAAAATTTCATAATCTACAAACCGATAGTATCGTGTAACTATAAGCGAGTTAACAGAAACTCATGCAACAGAAGTTTACGATCATCTACTCGAAGAATGCGTGAAAAAGCCGGTGACAGGAATCCTTTCTTCTGCACCGACCCACCTTCAATTATTTACATTTTCTACAGAGCATCATTCACCTTTTTCTGCGTACACCTTCATTGCATCCCGCATGAATACCGCCAAGCCTTCTCCAAACTTATCAATATTCGTCATAAAGCGCTCATCTGCGACATACATTTCCCCTAATCCGGCGAATGCCTCTAATGAATAATCGCCAATTTTATTTAAGAACGTATACCATTCACCAATCGCCTTTTGCGCTTCTTCACTAGCTGGATCTTTATCTCTAAGCGCAGCCAGTTTGAAATAGATCTCGTTCATCTCCTCTTGTGCATCCTTCCCAAACGTACTAAATTTCTCATTCGTTCGATCGACAACCGCATTCCCCCATCGATCCCTAGCTTCCTGTTCGAATGGATTTGCACCAAAATCGAACCCTTTGAACTTTTCTTCATTCGTCATTGTAATTTCTCCTCTCTCTGATTGGACTGTTTTGTCGAGTGTTTCAATCATCCTATCCAGTTGCGTTCGTTTAGCAATCAGCATTTCTCGTTGCAACTCAAACGCCTCTTTCCGGTTGAATGAAGGACTGCTCAACAATTCACTAATTTTCTTTAAAGGAAAGCCGAGTTCACGAAAGAACAAAATTTGTTGGAGCGTTGCTACATTTTCATCTGAATAAACCCTGTAACCCGCCTCCGTTACAGTATCCGGTACGAGTAAACCAATGTCATCATAATGGTGAAGCGTCCGCACACTCACACCCGATAATGCTGCTACTTCCTTTACTTTCATCATTTCAGCCTCCCTTCACTATGTACTTTAAAGTATGACGTAACGTGAGAGTCAAGGGTATATTTAAAAGAAAAAGCACTACTGTTTGTAATGCTTTCACCTCTACGATTCGTTTTATACATACGTTTTAATTGTCAATTTTCCAAACCAAGCCAAAAGAAAAAAATCATAGTGTATGCAAGTTTTTCATCTGTAGAAATATGTGAACCAAATCGGACATAATCGTGATGCGCCGTACTGACGAAAGCAGGATGTGTTGCATACGGAAATCGTCCGTATCGATAGGTAGCAGTCATACGCCCCTGCTCATCCGTCACATCAATATCACCAGTCATATTCTTTGCTTCAAGTTGACGCCAAATTGAACCATTTGAGCCGTAAAGCATTCCCCGATTAACGAGAACGGATTTCGCTAATTGTTGTATGTAAGTCCCAATCAACAAGCCTTCTGAACTCCAAAGTGATAACGTTACTTGCTTCACAGTATTTTTTATGCGAAACGTCGCAATTGGAGACCCATTCATGTCACAAATCGTATAGGTGACAGGGAAAATAAGTCCTTTTTCAAACAACTTAAACACCATAAAAGGACGAGCCCAATTTCTATTCGGTACAATCATGAATTGAGGTTGTCCAGAAGAATCGACATGGACAATTTTAGGTATGAGAGCTGGTACTCTTTTCAGCGTCAGCTCTGTCACTTCCTCAAAATGGAATACGTCTGTTGAAGTTTCATCAGCAGTTTTTAGCTTGTGAAAAGCATGCCGAAAATAAAATCCTGAACCAATTGCAGCGATAGCCGCAATTCCTAATTCGACTAACAGAGCTCCATTCACCCCAAATTGATCATGCCAAATAAAATAGTAGACAACGGATAAAACCGCAAGTACACAACCACCGCTAAAACTAAAAATGTATAACTTCCGATAAATGTTCTTCATTCCAACGTCCCCCCTTTCAGTTTCCTAGATCCGGGAGAGTAGTAGCCAACGCAAAAAACTACTATAACCAACAATTTTTAATTTCCGCTAAGAAAAAAAAGTTTCACTCAATCGCGACCCAAACTTCTGTCTCGTACCCTTCTGCCCCCTCTGGATGACGATACTTCTCGAATCCATAGCTGTGTCGAAGATTAATACCTGGCATTTGCATCAGCGCACCAAATACTGCAGGAATTTGATCCAATCCCCCGTCAACTTTTGCAACAATAAAATTACCACTTGGAACGACCACTTCTTTCGAATCTACCATTCCTTCTGCAAATTCTTTCCGTACACCCGCTATATAATGAAAGTTCCCATTCTCCATTGCTAACGTAATCCCGTACGATTCTTCCGACTTGGAGGCTCCACTTTCACAAAGCGCTCCATTCAGCTTGTCCCAAAGAGCAGGAATTTGTGAGACATCACCTTTCATTTCAAACCCTTTCACAATAAAACTCTCCACTTTTTCAATACGTGTATTCATCTACATCACTCCTTTCATTAACTATAATCCAATCAAACTACTACTTGTCAATATTTTTCTAAATAATGAAACTAAAAGTAGTTCCTATCGTATAAAAGTAAAAGGAGGAATGGCAATGTTACAAACAACAACAAACACGTTACAAGGGAAAAAGATTTTGGCTTATCACGGTATAGTGAGTGGAGAAGCGATTATGGGCGCTAATATCGTTCGTGATCTATTTGCATCGGTGACCGATATTGTCGGTGGAAGAAGTGCTGCGTATGAGGATAAATTGGCTGAAGGCCGGCAAATAGCGCTGAATGAAATGACAGAACGGGCTAGAAGTTTAGGTGCGAATGGAGTAATCGGCGTCGATCTTGATTTTGAAACCGTTCGTGAGGGCATGATGATGTGTATTGCGACCGGTACAGCAATTACTTACGAGGAAGAAGTATAAAAAAACAAATAAGCGGATCACCTCAATTTCTTGATCCGCTTATCCATTGAAGGAGAATCTTATGATTTATATTGTTATGGCTGCTCTACTATTACCGTTACTGCTAATGCTCGTTATCACCTATTTAAGTGATCCTGTACTGCGACGTTTCTGGCTTGCTGGACGCTAGTCGTTCTTAGCATTGTGTGTTTCATCGCAGCATGGGCCATGTATTATGACATGTACCACAGACCAAAAGTAGGTGTTTTAGGGTCCCGTCTTTTAGAACGGACTTTTTGGGAAGCCCAAAGTGGTTCCATTGTTATCGCGGTTGTCTCATTCATACAAGGAATCGTATTCATAAGTATTGGCCGATATGAAGCTTCTAAAAAAAAACGCAAGCACGTTACACGATCGGCATCCAAATCTCAATGATGTCTTCTGTCGAACCTTCGGGATGGACATAACGTTCAAAGTCATAGCACTCCCTCAATTGAATGCCCTCCATTTGAATGATGTAGTCATAGGCTGCCGGAATGCCAGGGATGCCACCTTCAACTGTTGCAACAATGAATCTTCCGGGCGGAATGATTACTTCATCTTTTCCAGGCAATTGCTCCGCCAACTCTGACTTTAATCCAACGATATACTGAATCACATCCCCTTCCATCTTTAAGCAAACACCAAACGATTCTTCCACGACAAGCCCTTTTTCGTGAATATCACCGTTTAAGATTGCCCACTTAGCAGGAATATCCGCTACTGGCCCTTTCATTTCGTACCCACGTACAACAAACCCTTCGCTCTCTACAATTCTCGTTTGCATTTGTTTTTCCCCCTGTTCAAGTAATTGTTGAATTGCAAGCTTAGCCCCATGCAATTCCTTCATTTCCCCGTCGATTTCTTCAATGCGTTTGCGCAATAATGTCTCCATCTGTTCATCTCCTGCTTGCAAGATGGCTGAAAGAGATACTCCAAATTGCCTTAATGTCTTAATTCGCAGAAGTTGCTGTTGCTCCTTTTGAGCATAATAACGATAACCTGATTCAGGATTCACATATGATGGACAGACCAGACCAATGTCCTCATAATGTTTAATCGCTTTAACAGTCATCCCGACAAGACGTGCCGTTTTTCCGATTGATAGCATATGTTTCCTCCTTCTACTCTCACTGTAAACGTGCCCGTTAGGTACGAGTCAACTAGATAATAGAAGTTTTTTTAGGATGAACATGCATACAAATCCACTCCCTTGTCACGTCACTCGCTTCGACCGTTTTTTTGCCATAAAACTCAATTTCGTTTCCGATAAAATAATAGCTCCAAGTATTAAAACAGCACCGATGCCCATTTTAATTGTAAGCACTTCACTTAATAAAATGACGGAAAACACCATTCCCCACAATGACTCTGTCGATAGAATAATGGCCGCTTTCGTTTCGGTAATAAATTTTTGAGCCACAGTTTGCAATAAAAATGCAATGGTCGTTGAGAAAATCCCTAAGTACAATAAAGACGACAATCCACCGGGTTCCATACTGAATGCCATTTCCCCTTTAAGCAGAACTACAACAAAACCGATAACTGTTGCAGCTGCCATCTGAACAATCGTCAACACAATCGGATCTTCATTCTTAACAAATTGAGACGTGTAAAAAATATGAAACGCAAATGCAATGGCACAACAGAACGATAAAAAATCACCAACATTTACCCCAGCTGACCATTGTAATGACAAGATTGCGACACCAAACATCGCTAAAAATGCGCCCATCACTTCAAATATGTCAAGTTTTCGTTTATATAACGCCAAGCCGATAAACGGTACAATAACCACGTTGACAGCTGTCAAAAAGGCATTCTTTGAAGGCGTTGTAAATTGTAATCCGACCGTTTGCAATGCAAATGCTATGTATAAAAACACACCTAAGATTGTCCCTTTCAGTAACACACTTTTTGTTATGAACTTCAATTTTTTATAGAAAACCGCACATAATAAAAGCGCACCAATTAAAAATCTCCCTGCTAAAATTTGATACGGTGTGTACGTTTCCAACGCCATCGCACTACCGACAAATCCGCTTCCCCAAATGATGGCCGTAATGATCAAACCAATTTCACCTATATATTTTTTCATATGTCCCTCCGTATGCACTTGATGACTTTAGACAATTATAGCGTAAACTTTACCAAATCGGTCGAGTATTTTTAAATAGAGAATGTAAGGCAGGAATGTATAATTATGCAATCAACTGTTCAAAAACACGGTAGAGACGCTCATTGAACACACCTGTTGGAACTTTTCGCAGAGAGCTTATTTTGATTTCGGTTTTCATTGTCGCGATGCATGTAATTGGCCAATTATGGTGTCGTTTGAATAGAATGCGTCGTTTAAGGCGATTATGCCGCGTTTTGTAAAAGTTTGCTGTGTTTTGTGGGATTATGCCGCGTTTGAGGCCATGTCCATATAATTGTGTAAAAAGGAAAAGCCATTTCTATTCCTTATGTTAAAATGTTTTCAACCACGATAAACATTTAGGAGGAATAGAAAATGGCTCAACTTAATTTTAACTTAAATATGGATATTTTGAAAGACTCTGTGATGAATTCGAATATTGATGCGGTTGTAAAATCTACAATTGTGCTTGTACTGAATGAATTCATGGAGAAAGAGCGTGACGAACATTTACAGGCATCTGCTTATGAGCGGACTGACAGCCGTAGGGATTACCGTAACGGCTATTACGAACGCGACTACACTGTTAGTCTAGGCAAGATCAAGTTGAAGGTACCTCGTACTCGACAAGGTGATTTTGCTCCATCTGTGTTTGAACGTTATGCAAGATGTGAACAAGCACTTATCCTCTCTATGCTTGAGATGGTAGTTAACGGCGTTTCTACGCGGAAAGTAACCAAAGTGGTTGAACAGTTATGTGGGAGTAGTGTATCGAAATCGTTTGTTTCTTCGTTAACTTCTAAACTCGATCCAATTGTAAACGAGTGGGCAAATCGACCACTAAACACGGCTTATTATCCGTATCTTTTCGTCGATGCCATGTACATTAAAGTTAGAGAACACAGTAAAGTGGTCTCCAAAGCTGTTTACATTGCCATGGGAATTAATGAAGAGGGACGTAGAGAAATACTTGGTATGAGCGTGGATCATAATGAAAGCTATACTAGCTGGTCTGGATTCTTCAAGCACCTTATTTCAAGAGGACTTCAATCACCTAAATTGGTCATTTCGGATGCACACGAAGGTTTAAAAAAGGCGATTCGGCAAGAATTCATCGGAACTTCTTGGCAACGCTGCACCGTCCATTTTAAACGCAATATTGTAGAGGTTCTTCCTAAGAAAGATCGTCAAGAAGCAACCAGTTTACTGAAGAGTATCTTTGCGGCTGAAGAGCTAGAGACAGTAAGGAAATTAAAAGATTTATTCTTTGAGAAGTATGAGAATGATTTGAAATACCAAAAGGCACTAAAGATCCTAGATGAAGGTTTTGATGATGCAATTCAATACATGAACTATCCTATTTCACATCGAAAGTCCATACGAAGCACCAATAGTTTAGAACGCTTAAACCTAGAAGTCCGTAGGCGCGAAAGAGTCATCAACATATTCCCGAATACACAATCAGCTTTTAGATTAATTGGTGCAGTATTAATTAGCTATGTAGATGCAAATGAAAACTGGAACAGAAAACTATTTACCACAAAGAAGTCGTAAGACTTAAAAAGCCGTTAACAACTTGACTAGGAGCCTCTACGGGCATGACTCTTAAGCCAGGAAAGCCAGCTTATGTAGATGCTGGCTTTTCCGACAAGCCTATCATGCCCGCCTCTCCAAGTAAAGTTGTGAGAGAGATAATCGTATGCCTTGTTCCAGTTGTGCTAAGTATCCTTCTCAACAGGATTAACAAATTTGTTCAATTAGATTTCTTTAGTAGACATGTTGAAAACATTAGTAAGGAATTTACACAAGATTTAGGACTTGACTGCGTTTGAAAGAAGTTTGCGGCGTTTGACGAGGTTATGCCGCATTCGGAAAAAGTTTGCGGCGTTTCGTGGATTTCTGCGGCATTACGAAGAAGTTTGCGGTACTTAAGAGTATCATGAGCAGTTACAGAGAAATTTCGCTCCTTTAATTACTTGTGAGCGCGGGATTTTTTTGTTGGTGGAGTTGGTGTCGCGCTAAATGCATTTGACAAACTAAGGGTTTTATTTTAATGAGACTGGCTATGCGGCGTTTTGCGGGATTATGCCGTGTTTTGTAGAAATTTGCTGTGTTTGACCGAATTATGCCGCGTTTGGATAAAGTTTGCGGCATTACAGGATTTTATGCGGCGTTCCACGTAAACGTTGGCCATGGCCATATTTTTTCGGTTACGTATTGATTCTCACCTACAGGTAATCCTAACTGCAAAGTCTGATGAGGAGGTGTTTAACATTGAGAAAATTACTGTCCGCCTTTGCTATTCTTATTTTCTTTTCGTTGTTCAATTCGAACTCCGGTCACGCCAGCACAACAATTGAACAGCAATCCGTCAAAGATGCACTTCTGACCACACTTGATCCTGTTATTAGGCAAGCAGTTGTCGCACATTATGGCTATGACAAATCGTATGGTCTTTTTGATGCTGACATTTTAAAGATTGAACGAGAAGAGGTCGGAAAATTTACGTTCATTGTCGATGTACAAGTTCAAACATTTGAAAATGCACACAATCCGCCAATAGGTAAGGAAACTATACAATTCCGAGTAAGTCCTCAAGGCGTTGAACAACTGAGCTTTGCACATGAAGGCGATGACGATGAAAAAAAGATGAAGCAGTTTTACAAAGATGTTTTGATTGATATCAAAAAGACTTTTCATCTGAACTTATTGCCTTATGAACGCTATGATTACAAACAATTACGCTATAAAGCAGAAAAGCATGATGCGTATAATTCACTTGCGGCAATCGCTGAAGAAATTGTTATCAATATTTTAAGTCCTGAAATTCAACCACCCTTTAAGAACGTCATTGACCCGGTTACTTTTGTAAAAGACGACGAAGGTTTCATTCTCTTTAAAAAATCTGATGGGTCGAACGTGTACTATCAAGTGCAAAGGGAAAATGGCATGTGGAAGGTTGTTGAGCAAGAGAGCAAAGCAGGTAAAAAGATGAAATATGATTTGCTTTGGTATATGTAAAAAGAGGCGACCGAATTGGCCAGCCTCTTTTGAGTTCATCAGTTGATCGTTGCACCTTTCCAGTTTGTAATGTCTTCTTCCAAAGGAATTTGCGCAGCCCGTGCTTTTACTGCTGCGAAGAAGAACAAGACAACAAGGAAGATGGAAATAACAGTTGCTCCAATATACGCCACGTTCATTGGTAAACCGAATCCGATCGTCGCATTTAAAATGTACGTCATCGTCGCCATGAGCATGAATGCGCCTGGAATCAATGCAACCCAATAATTTTTTCTGGCAATGAACAAATACATTGCGCCTACAAATAATGCAATAACTGCAGTCGATTGGTTTGCCCATGAGAAGTAGCGCCATAAGATATTGAAATCGACTTGCGTTAAAATGATGGAAACGACAAACAACGGTACAGCAATCCACAAACGGCTCGCCATTTTAGCTTGTGGGAATTTCAAATAATCTGCAATGATCATACGTGCACTTCGGAATGCTGTATCACCTGAAGTGATTGGAAGAACGATAACCCCTAATACTGCCAATGTTCCACCAACAGCTCCTAACATCATCGTAGATGCTTCGCTGACGATTAGTGCTGGTCCACCAGCTGCAAGCATTTCACTCAAGCCGCCATATCCATTGAATAACGCCATTCCAGCTGCTGCCCAAATCATCGCGATAATTGCTTCGGCAATCATCATACCGTAGAAAATCTTACGTCCTTGACTTTCTTTTTGTGTCGTACGAGAAATGATTGGTGATTGTGTCGCATGGAAACCAGACAATGCACCACAAGAGATTGTTAAGAATAACAATGGGAAAATCGGTAAATTGTCAGGATGGAAATTCGTTAGTGATAGCTCAGGAATCGAAACGCCTTTGATCACCATCATTCCACCCACACCAACAGCACTGATAATAAGTAGTGCACCAAAGATTGGATAGAAACGCCCGATGATTTTATCGATTGGTAACAATGTCGCAATAATATAGTAGATAAAAATCAATGCAACGATAATGCCCATCGCCATCCAACCGTTCATCAAATTGTATAACAATCCAGCTGGTGCAGAAACGAATACTGTTCCTACTAATAAAAGAAGCAATACCGCAAATGCATTTACAATATGCTTCATGAACTTTCCTAAAAACTTGCCCGCAAGCTCAGGTAAATGTGCTCCACGGTTACGGATCGAAATCATTCCTGTTAAATAGTCATGTACAGCTCCTGCAAAAATAGCACCGACCACAATCCAGATAAAAGCGACTGGACCATAAAGCGCACCCATGATCGGCCCGAAAATAGGACCTACGCCTGCAATGTTCAACAATTGTATTAAAGAGTTTTTCTTTGTGCTCATTGGCACATAGTCCACTCCATCCCCGCTCGTATAAGCAGGTGTTGCGCGGTCTTCCTTTACGCCAAACATCTTTTCGATGAATTTACCGTACGTGAAATAACCGACAATCAGTAAAACTACCCCAAATAAAAACGTAATCACTAGAACTTCCCCCTTTAGAATGATAGCGGTTTCATTCAGTTTAGAGGAAATGTTCTAAAAACGGAGGTTTTTGTCGCAACATGTCAAAAATGAAGAATAAAACGTATGAATGGCGGATTATTGTGCAAGCATCTTATACTTCCAACTGTTGACGTAGATCACGTACATAATTTCTGCTCACTGATAACTTTTCACTGCGTCCTTCGAGCTCTAACTGATACGCCCCATTGAACCACGGAGTCAATTTTTTCACGTGCAGTAAATTGACGATGTAGCCTTTGTGAATCCGAAAAAAAGAAAAAGGCGTTAACTTGCTTTCCAACTCTTTCAAGGAAGTTCGTAAATCATATTCCTGCTTTGCGGTAATTACCTTCGTCACTTTTTCATCACGATACATATAAAAAATATCTCGAATCGGTATGTACTCAATTTCTCCATCCATCTCGATCGCTAATTTTCCTAAACGACTAATGGTTTCTAAGTTCTCTTTCGGCAAAAGCTTGTCTTGGATTCGAATGATCGTTTGCTTTACTTGTTCTTCATCGTACGGCTTCAGTAAATAATCAACTGCATTAATACGAAATGCTTCTGCTGCAAATTGAGGATAAGCTGTCGCAAAAACGATCAATGGAACCTTTTTTAGCTCCATTAACGCTTTGGCAGCTTCCATACCATTCAACTTCGGCATTTCCACATCTAAAAACAAGACATCGGGTTGTAGTTGGATCGCTTTCATAATGGCGGACTCCCCTGAATCCGCCTTCCCTACAACATAAATTCCAGTATGTTGTTCGAGCAAATACGTCAATTCTTCACGTGCATAGCGTTCATCATCCACTACGACAACTTTTATCATCCGATTCATACAACCACTCCCATTTTCGGAATTTGGAATGATATTTCCGTCCCTGTTCCTTGCTCCCTACAACTGGCAATATGCAATGCTGACTGGTGCCCAAACGTCATTGTCAAGCGGCGATTCACATTATAGAGCCCCATTCCAGTCCCCGTTTCTGATTCAATTACTTTCTCACAAAGAAGCGGTAATCGCTCTTTTGTAATGCCCGAACCATTGTCTTGGATGAGTATATCAATCGCATCACCACTGTCTCGGATAATAATCTGAATGACACTGTTCTTCTCCATCTCTTTAATGCCATGTTTGACGGCATTCTCGACAAGCGGCTGTAACGTAAGTGGCGGAATGAACTCTTGCAAAATCGTATGATCCACATCAATACACACTTTCAATTTATCAATGAACCTTGCTTCTTCAATTTTTAAATACGCTTCCACGTGTGCAAGCTCTTGCTCCAACGTTACTTTCTCCGCTGTCGTCCCTTCCAAGTTTTGACGCAGGAAGTATGAGAGAGAGGTCAATAGTCTGCGTGCTTCGTCAGGATTCGTGCGAATTAACGACACAATAATATTCATTGAGTTAAACAGGAAATGCGGACTGATCTGCGCTTGCAACGCCTTAATTTCAGCGTCTTTTGCTAACTGGTACGCCCGATCGGCTTCTGCAATTTCAAGTTGATTACTTAACAATGAACTAAGACCAGCAATCAACTCAATTGTCACATTCGTAATCGCTTTTTCGGATGGATAGTACAGCTTTAGCGTACCAATCGTTTCGTCTCGCAATTTCAAAGGAGCTATGACGGCCGCCCCTAACGGACAATTATCTTGTACACAATGAATCGTTTGTTCACCCGCAACGACTAGCTCCCCATGTTGCAACACATCTTTCGTCACGAGCGTTTGGAGCGGACTGTTCGCCTGATGATGGTCATCAGCAATCCCGACATGAGCAAGAATTTCCGTTTTGTTTGTCATGGCGACTGCACTTGGTTGCAATTCACGGAACAGGATGTTGCACACAGCAGACGCCGTCACAGTATTCATTCCTTTTCTTAAATGACCTAGTGTTTGGTCTGCAATTCGCAATGTTTTTTGTGCTTGTAGGGCTGTCGCTTTCTCTTGGTCGCTAATAACGTTATACACAATGAGCATGAAAATAGCTGTCCCAATTCCGTTGGCAAGAATCATCGGCAATCCGATTGTTTGGACTAATGACCATGCCTTTTCAAAAGGTTGCGAAATGAGAAGGATGAGACCCATTTGCATCGTTTCTGCAAACGCGCCGATTGCAAATGCAGTTAACGGCTTTACATGCTTGCCTCGTTTATAAAATGCAGCAGCCAAAACACCCGATATAATTGTTGAAACACCACAAGAAATCGCAGTGAATCCGCCAAGCGTCATCCGATGGATACCCGCTATTAACCCTGCCCCGATTCCTACTCTATAACCACCTAGCAAACCCGCTACGACAATACCAATCACTCGAGAGTTAGCAATTGCTTCATCTGTCGTCAATTCGATGGCAACGCTATTGAAATTCAACGTCTGCGTATTAAATGCCACACCAAAATATGTACCAATAATTCCAAAGAAGCCAAAAAACAAAATAGCGGTCATTTCCTGTTTCCGATCTAACAAATCTTGGTGCACCATATTTTTAAAAAAGCGGAAGCGTGTCAAAATGAACGCTACCGCCACAATAGTCCCTACCCGTTCCAGCATGATCACAAGTAAATCCAACATATCCATTCCCCCAGCTACTTGCGAAGTTTGTACATAAGTATACTGCATTTGAGGATGATTATGTACAATTGTTTTAAATTGACTGATAATAAATAAAAAATTCTTCCACTCGAAACAAACAGCTACACGTAACACATGTAGCTGCATCCCCTATCACTTTCTAGACTTACTTCTTTTTCATATACTCATCCTGAAGTATTCCCATATGAACAATATCGTGCCACTGGCCGTTCCGGAATAGAGTTTGCCTGCTGCGTCCCTCGTGCATAAAGCCAAGCTTGTGATATAAACTGATTGCTTTTTCGTTAAATGAAAATACGCGTAAATAAACCCTATGTAAATTCATTTCTAAAAAGGCATAATTGAGTAATAACGATAAGGCTTCTTGTCCATAACCTTGTCCCCAATAATCCTTTTCTCCAATATCTATAATACATTCTGCATTTCTATTTTTCGCATCAATATTTATCAATGATGTAATACCAATTGGTTTAGAATTTTGTTTATCGTAAATGATATAGCTCTTTGAAGAACTGGCTTGTAAAATTATTTTTTCTACGAATTCCTTTGTTTCTTCTAGTGAATACACGTCTAACGATGGAATTGTTGAATACATTACTTGACTATCGTTTCGCCAAGCATGGTAGATTTCCACATCCTCATTTTGCATTTTTCGCAGTCCGATTCTTTCAGACACAAACATTGAGATACACCCCTTTCAAATTCAGCACATAATTCGATTGTTAAAAGCTAATTTTCTAATCTTTTAAGTCTCAAACAAATTTACTTATTATTTCACTAATTGAACCACCCTCCGTTTCATGCACACGTTCCCCTGCCCACATCGACATGAATTCCGGACGGTTTTGTGCAGCTGCTTCACTCCGAATCTTTTTCGTCAAATCGTTTTGAATCGGATAAGGAGCGATTGGCTTATCTTCTTTCATTTCTATCATGAATTGATTGCGAATGCCTCTTGCGGATTTCCCCGAGAACGCTTTCGTCAATTCTGTACATCCTTCACTTGCTTGTAATACCGCCTGTTTATAGAGTGGATGCGCACCGCTCTCTTTCGTAGCGAGTAATGCTGTCCCGATTTGTACCGCTTGTGCCCCTAAATCGATCATGCTTTTCATCTGCTCTTTATCGGCAATTCCGCCAGCTGCAATAACTGGGATTTGAACTTGTTCAACTACATCCGTGACCAATTCTTTAAGAGGGATGAGCGCTTCCCCGATGAATGAACCACGATGCCCACCGGCTTCTTTGCCCTGTACGACAACCGCATCCATCCCGCACTTTTCAGCGAGAACCGCTTCTTCGACAGACGTAGCGGTGCCAATCAGAAACACATGATTCGATTTCAATTTTAGGACATTATCATCACACGGTAGACCAAACGTGAACGAACAGACCGGAACGCCTTCTTCAATAACGACTTGGACTTGCTCGTTAAAACACGGTGCAGAAAACGGCGTCTCCCAAGAGGGCATACCGAGCTGCTCTCCAATTGGTTGCAACTGTTCATATGCTCGACGTACAAGTTTTTCATCCATATTCATTTCTTCAGGTACAAATAAATTCACAGCGAACGGTTTATCTGTCAGTTTCCTAACGTGTTGAATAAACTCTCTCGTAGCTTCTGCTGATAAATAACCCGCACCAATAGAACCTAAAACTCCTGCATTCGCACTGGCCGCGACAAATTCAGGTGTCGTCACACCCGCCATCGGTGCTTGGATGATGGGGTGATCGATTTGTACGCTTTCTGTAAATTTCATCGGATAAGCCTCCTTCGTTCATTTATTCTTTCGCCAATCATAGGAGTCGTTTCTAACGTCTAGTTGAATCCCATTGATGGATACAATAAAGTCATCTAACCACTCGACATCAGCATCTTCTTCACGATTGGCTTTATAAATCGTTTTCTTCTTGTCTTTATTCGTATGATCAATAACTTCTCCACGAAGCGAATTCGCTACTGTCGCATTCCCTCTTATAACATACATGTTCACTGTGTAATCTCCAGTCGGCGAAACCGTTTCGTTCAACAGTTCTCCTTTTGGCTCGTGTTGATAAATAAAGTAATTCAATATCAAAAACAGAGTAATGACAATTACTACTACAATACCAACTAAAATCGCTGTTACTTTAAACCAGTATTTCACCCTTTTACCTCACTTCTTAATCGGTACATATCCTGTTTTTTCGATAATTTCCTGTCCTTGCTCAGACAAGACCTATTCTAAGAATGCTTTGACGTGAGGATTTTCACTACCTGCAGTGACCGCATAAAACTCGTTTGTTATTGGATAGTCACCTGACCGGATCGTGTCAACAGTCGGTTCAATACCGTTAACATGCAGCAGGCGAATGTTATTGTTCTTCACCATTTGGGTGGAGTAATACCTGAACGTGTAGCCAATCGCATTATTGTGATTTTTATAGTCAGCCACTTCCCCAATAACCGTCCCCATCAGCGAGGCAATATTCTCAGTTGGAGGATCCATAATTGGCGTTGTGCCCATAAAATTCTGAAGTGCTGTTTGACTCCCACTGTTTTCAGGTCTCTGGAATGCGCGAATTTCATCATTTTCCCCACCAACCTCTTGCCAATTTGTGATTTCTCCAGCATAGATTCCTTTGATTTCATCTACTGTTAATGATGTAACCGGGTTTTTCGCATTTACAAAGAACACAAAGGCTTCCTTCCCAATTGGCGTCAACGTTAATTCTTTTCCACTATTCTCAGCCTGCTTTAGTTGTTCCGCAGATGGACCGAGGACGAAAATGATATCTGCCGTTCCATTGATCAGATTTGTGTAAGCTTGCCCCGTCCTGTTTGACATCACTTCACTGCCATGTACTGCATAATCCTTTTCTGGATAAACTGCCTGTGCAAATGCGGAATAGATTGGGTACAGGGCAGTTGCACCATCTATGACCGGTAAATCATCCTCGATCTTTAATGTTGCAGGGTCATCAAGTGCCACTGCTTTTGTCTTTTTTTGAAATGGCTTATACTCCTCCACTTCAAGCGAACCGTCGCCAATGACTTGCCGCGTTTTGTCGTAAATATCTGGTGTAGCAAACAGCAATGCAACAACAAAGACAGCGCCAGCAGCGATGAAAAAATATTTCTTGAATCGGTGCAACTCAAAACGAGCCATGACAAGGAAGCCACCGAGTGATATATATGCAGCGATCACCAAAGGAAATAAATAGCGAGCTTCTGAAAGATACGTGATGAATACAATAATAGCAACTAGTGGGAATACGATTGCCATGATGAATGCAACTGATAAGATTGCCCAAAAGGTTTTCAATCTCTAGCCTCCCTGTAGTAATGTTCTTTCTATTAGAATAGCACATTTTTGAATATTTGTTTTTATTAGCAAGAATAATATAGGACATATAAAATACGTGTGATCGCTTTGAATGAATATAAAAAAACGGCACCGAACAGCTTGTCGCTGAACGATACCGTAACGATTAATTTATGCCGTTCCCATTTTCACACCAAGTTCTTTTAAATATTGTCTATAAGCAATACTCATACGATCGCAAACAAGTGACAATTCAACTTGCAAATCAAGTGGTAGTTCTTCCGGCTTTTGATTTTCAACAATTGGCTTATCTTGTGCAAAGATTTCATCTTGGAATGCAATGATTGCTTCGTCCGTTAAGCCTGTTTCATAATTGAATGATAATATTCCGTACGCGACAGAACGCTCGTCGTCTATTGGACGAACCGTTAATAAAATCGTCATTAATGTATCAATTTCTTTATCCCTTTTCGTAAAGCTAACTGTGAAAGGGCTGTGGATTTCATACGTATAGTACACATATTTCGGAATGCCCGAACCATCTGGATCCGGTTGGAAAATCGCAATCTCATCAGAAAAGATACGCTTTCCTTCTTTATTTACTTTGTAGTCCATTACTTCTCGATGCGATTCTGTACCTAAGTACCCTTCATGCACGACTGCAAGATGACCGACATCTAGGAAGTTTTCAATGATTCGAGGTGGCTTGGCAAACACTTCTTGTGGGCCCCAGATGACATTACGATATTCAGCATTAGCCATCGGTTTGTAATCAAAAATAGCAGGTTTATTCCCAGCAAAGTTCACCCAAATCAGTCCGTATTTTTCCACACAGCTGTATGATGATGCTTTTGCTTTCTTAGGAATCGCTCGTCCTTCTGGCAATTGTGGAATGTGGACACACTTGCCTTCATCGTCATATTCCCATGCATGATAAGGACAAACAAGACAATCGTTTTTTACTTCACCTAACGACAACGCAGCCCCTCTATGGATACATAAGTCCCTGAAAGCATGAACACCTTTACTGTTGCGGAAAATCGCAAGGCGTTCCCCCATTAACTTCACTTGAATCGGTTTATCTTTCACATCTTCGGAACGGCAAGCAACGAGCCAGTCTTCCAACAATACGTGATCCTCTATCATGATGTCATTTCCTCCTGACGTGTATTCCTTGTTCTTAGTTTACCGAATAACATATACGACCGTCAACCTGAAAACACGAACGAATGATTTTTTTCTAAGTTAATTATTCGGTTTTTATATACAAACGAGCGTTTATTATATATAATCCAATTGAAAAGTAACAAATCCACGAAGAAGCGGGGAAATCGTTGTGAATAAGAACAAAGCAAACGGCATTATCATTGGTGTGAATGAAAAAGTGAGTCCACCAAAAGCGTTTATTCTCGGATTACAGCACGTGTTGGCAATGGACCTTTATATTGCGCCAATTATCATTGCAGGACTTCTTTCATTAACCGTCGAAAACACAGCATTTTTTATTCAAATGTGCTTTTTAGCAACAGGTATCGCAACACTTATTCAAACGGGTGCAGGCATCAAGATGCCGGTCGTACAAGGGCCATCTTACGTACCTGTCGGAGCGATCGCCGCAATTGGAGGAAAACTTGGACTGGGCGCGATTGCAGGCAGTCTTATTCCCGGAGCGATATTAATTGCCTTACTCGGATATCCTTTAAAATGGTTTGCAAAAGCAGTTCGAAAAGTCATTCCACCATTGGTCGGTGGAACGGTTATCATCATTGTTGGAATTGCATTAATGCCAATCGGCTTGAACAATATATTTATTGCTGAAGGAAATATTGGGGACAATATTATTATTGCATCTGTGTCTGCAAGTATTGTCATCGTTTGTATGTTGCTTGGTCGTAGGCTCGGTGCAGTCGGTACCTTTTTCCGTATTGTTTCTGTTATTCTTGCAATTATTGGCGGCATTATTACCGCGATGTTTTTTGGTACAGTCGATTTTAGTCCGGTAAAAGATGCTGCGTGGTTCTCTTTACCAACGTTACTACCTTTCGGAAAACCGGTCTTTGACATGGGTGCCATCATTTCAATGATCTTTGTCTATTTAATTATTTTAATAGAAACGACAGGTACTTGGTTTGTCGTTTCCTCTGTAACTGGTGAGGAATTAGATGAAAAACGGTTAAACCGTGCATCTGTTGGAGAAGGACTCGGTTGTTTCGCAGGAGCACTTGTTGGAAGCACTCCAATGACAGGCTACTCTTCAAACGCAGGGTTGCTTGCGATTACCGGCGTTGCCAGCAGGTCCGTCATTATGGTGAGTGGTGGAATTCTCGTATGTCTTGGACTAGTACCGAAGTTATCTACACTCATTACTTGCATACCTGAACCGGTCATTAACGGGATTTTCGGTATCGTCTGTGTTGCGATTGTAACAAACGGCATGAAAGTCATTCAGCCGATTATTATTGACGACCGCAACATGATGGTCATCGGGATTCCGATTTTGTTGACAATTGCTGTTACTGTACTTCCGAAAGAAGTGCTCGCTACTGTTCCAGATTGGGCAAACTACATCCTTTCTTCTGGAATTACAGTTGGTGCAATTGCGACGGTGCTGTTGAATTTGCTCATTCCAGCGAATAAAGAGGTTGCCGATGATTCGGAAGTGACTTCTGGGTAAGTGAGTGTTAATTGTTAACCGGTGAGGGCAATGTTCTCACCGGTTTTTAGGTTTAAATGGTGATAGTCGGTATTTCGGAGCGGGCGGCTCATCTTTGAGCGGGAAGGGGCTTGTTTATTGCGAAAGTCTTATGCGACGAACGAACTCTGTTTACTTAGCGACTACATGTATTTGCGTAAGCATGAACGCGGGCTTATCGCTATTCTAGAGTGGCAATGCCTGAACGCGATTAAACGAACAGGCACTTGCACCTCTCCAACTTACTTCAAGATCTCACACACTCTGCCGACTTGTCCGTCTTCAAGTCGTACTTTAATGCCATGTGGATGGTAGCTGGAGTTTGTGAGTAAATCTTTCACGATGCCTTCTGTTTTTACACCTGTCCGTTGGTCTTTTTTCAGGATGACGTTCACTTTTACGCCTGGTTGTACATCACTTCGATTTCTTCCGTCCATTAGTTGTCTTCCTCTCTCTTCTGAAAAATACACTGCACGACGTGGGCGATGCCTGTGTGCAGTTGTCCTTCTTCTCGATTCAATTCGCCGACAAAAAAGTGCTTTGTAAAATAGTTATTGAACTGGTTGAGAAGTTCTACAGGTTCCACAAGCATTGTCTCATCTTTCGGGCCGCCTGTTTGGTAGTGTAGCTGTTCTTTCGTGTATAACTCGCTTATATAATAGCCGCCACGTTTAAGTGATTTTTGGATTCCTTTTATCGTCCAATCCATCACATCTTTTGGCAAGTGGCCGAATACATGGACGATAGCATCCCATTGTTCTGCCTCCCACTCCACATCTGCTAAATCGCGAAGTTCGGTTTGGACGGATACCCCTTTTTCATTCGCCAAACGTTCGGTTTTATCCAGGCCCGCCTGTGCGTAATCCCATGTAGTTACGTCGTGGCCGAGGGATGCCAAGTAAACTGCGTTTCGCCCTTCCCCTTCTGCGATACAAAGCACTTTTCCTTGTTGCAGGATGTGCGCAGCCCCCGCAATGAATTCATTTGGCTCTTTGCCATAGATGTATTCCTCTCCTGAAAAACGTTCATGCCATGTGTTTGTCATGCGTCATCTACTCCTTTCAGCCATTTTCCATAAGTTTATCATATTGAAGTTAGATGCTAAGGCGTCAACGATTTTTCATCGCACCATATTAGCTGCAACTATACTAGGATTTTCATGTATGAGGGGGATTCCTGCTGTTTTACCTTGTGTAGATCTGGGAATGAAAAGACAAAACGCCTTGAAAGGAGATGAATGGATGAAGACATTTTTACAATTAATCGGGATAGGAATTATAAGCGGTGCAGTTTTAGCGATGATTATGCAACTCATATATTCTCTAACTGGAAATGAAGCGTACATTTTACTCTATAACGTAGATTACTTCCCTATTATTCATGTATTTAAAGACAGCTACTTATTCGGGATCGCCTTTCATTTTGTCTTTTGTATCGCTAGCGTGGTCGGCCTCTATTCCATTTTATCCTTTTGGGGCAAGCAATATAGTAGTTGGCCCTACGTGACCGTTTATACAGCGGGTAGTGGTATCCTGTATTTCCTGACACTTTTTACGGACCGGCCACCTGCTGCAAATGATGGTATGGCGTGGTTCTATTGGACAGCTAGTCATTTGGTATTCAGCCTGACGGTTGCCTGGATGATACGTCGATTCATTAAACTGAATTCAATATAATACTAAGAAGGCTTCCTATTACTTGCCTAGCTTGTCGAATGCTTGCAAGTTGGATGTAAGCTTTGACGCACATACAAACAGAGTCCGTAGTCTGATTTATCGACTATGGACTCTGTTTGTCTAAACGAATACCGCTCCGGTCAAGACCCTTCTTTCTTCCTAAACATCTTTAACTATCCAATTGCTCAACAAATCCACCGATAAAATTCTGTTACATGAAATTATTCCTCCACTCAACCCGTTATACTGAATGAAAGACAAAACGACACATGCGCATGTTCGTTTCAGCAAGGAGGTCACTATGGACGAGGAACAGTTGTGGATCCAACAAGTGTTGGCTGGTGATAAAGAAGCCTATACACACATTATCAACAAATATAAAAATCAATTGTACGCAACCGTATTACGGATGACGAGAAATCCACAAGATGCACAAGATTTTGTGCAAGATGCGTTCATAAAAGTGTATCGCAATCTCGACAAATACAAAGCAGATGGTCCATTTGCAAGCTGGCTCTATCGGGTTGCTATCAACCACTGTATGGATGCATTTCGCAAGAAGCAGTATTCCACAGTGCAAGTTGAAGTAGACGAAGAGAAAGTGGTCAATCCAAATCATCCGGAAATCATTTTCTTAAAAAACGAGAAAAGCCGGCAGTTAGAGCGATTGGTTGCTACTTTACCTGATGATGAACGTCTAATCATTCTTCTTCGGTATGTAAATGAAATGAACTACGAGGAAATTAGTGAGATTATGAACGTTTCCCTGTCAACCGTCCGTAATAAATTACATCGAGCAAAGAAAAAAATGAGAGAAACCGTAAAACGTGAAGGAGGCTATTTTCATGAACTGTCCAACGGTGGATAAAATTTCTCAATACGTGGATAACTTGTTAGGGAATGAGGAGCAAGAGGACGTAAAAAGACATATTCATTCGTGTGTTGCATGTGCTGAAGTTGCTAAGGCTTTCAAAAAAGAACAGCAATTTATCAAAGATACATTGCAAATGCCTACCTTGCCAGACAATTTCAATTCACTTGTCTTGGATCAGCTTGAGCCGTATCCAAAACAGCAGAAATCTCGCCGTTCCACACCATGGAAACGTGTCATGCTGACCGCTGCTGGAATTGTTTTTGCCGTCGGACTCAGTGCGACTTTCCATCCAAGTTTCGCTCAGCTCATCGGAGGTATGTTCTCATCGAACCAAGTAGATGAAGGATTACAAGTTGCCGCAGAGGCTGGACTGACAAAACGGGTTGACTTAGCAGTCGAGGACCAAGGACTCACCTTAAAAGTGGAAGATGTCATTGCCGATTCTTCCAGAGTAACGCTTTCATACCAAGTGTTGAAGGATGGCAAGCCCCAGGATACGTATCTGGACTTATCTGATTCGGACAATGCAATTACAGCAATGGATCAACTGGGAAAAACTCTCAACCGCTTAGGTACAGGATGGCAAGAAGGCAGCGATTACGGCATTGTTGAGTTTTCATTACGTGGACAAGAGGATTTTGAGAAGCTAACGATTTCGTTTGACCTCGTCGAGTTGAATGGCGTCAAAGGGAACTGGCAGCTAGAAGTACCTGTTGATTTGCAAGAAACCCAAAAGCTGACGAAAACTGTGGATTTGAATGAATCGATCCCTAGCCATCATGGTGTTGTGATCGATCTGAAAAAGCTTCAGGTTGCACCTTCCTCCACTGAATTTATGTACGAAACCTCTTTTACACAAGAAGAACTGGCAATTGCTGAGCAAGCTCGAAACCAATTTGAAAAAGATTTTGGCGCAAAACATTTGGATTCTCTCGTCTATGGTGTTGACAGTGCCATTGCGTACCATGTTGAAAACGCTGATGGTCAAACAATCTATGCCACAGGTAACCCGATGGGTGCGGACACAATTGGTATGCTACAAAGTTCTGGTGAAGACACGGCAGAGATTGGCAAGACCGAATGGAATGATTCATTTGTTCCAAGTAAAGAAGACAACTTATCCTTTGTACTGGATGGTGTTTATAAAAAAGAACCTGCAAATTTCTCACTGACGGTTCGACCGAGTGAATTAAAAAAACAACCGATATCATTTGACTATAAAGGGAATCACTTGACGATTACGAAGGTCAAAAAGAAGAATGCGTATTCCTTCAAAAAGTCGCTTAATCCAATCCAAAAGGAGACCTCTGTCGTCATTTCATTGGAAGGCGGCAAAGATGCTCAATCCTCCGACCTCGGCAGTTGGTTAGTGGTTGATGAAAAAGGGAACGTCTACCCAGGCAATCCGAGTGGCTCCGTTTTGAATAAAACAGATAAGAACGGCCGCTTCATAACAACGATCGAGTTGGAACTGGAAGGACTAGAAGAGGTTCCTGAGCAATTGACGTTACATCTTGTGTCCACGACCCAATATTATCCGGTTAAAAATGCAACGAAGGTTCCTTTGCTGGAACAAAATTAAAAACAGAGCAAGTAGCAATTTAATTAGGCTACTTGCTCTTTATAGATTTCAGGGAAAGGGTTTCTATTCATGCAGATTACTAACTATCTACCAGTCCGATCCATCACTTGAATCGCTAATTTTTAGATTATAGATGTCCACTCCAAATATTGTTGATGCTAAAACTATTGAGCGGCCTTGTGTTTCAAATTTAATTCTTCAATTTTCCTTTGAGCTTCCTTTACATCAGAAACATAAAATATAGAAACCTTTGACTTCATTTCCTTCCGAAGTTTCTCTGCCTCTCTCTTGTTTTTAGTGGGCAACAAAGCAATGGAAATTTCGGCTTTATCAATTATTTGAAGTTTCTCTTTGATACCTCCCACTTTAGTTACTTTTCCATCCTTATTGATGCCACCTGTTACGGCAATGGGTATATGATTCTCAAAATCTCCTCTATTGTAAAGCCCTGATAATGCTAAGCTGAGACCTGCACTATGACCACTAATTCCTTCTTTATCCCAATTCAATACCCAATCCATTTCATTTCCTAAATAATCTTGCACTGTTTCCACCATTTCCTTTGATGAATATTCTTTTCTGAGATGTAACCAGCTCAATAATTGTCTATTTTTAACACCATAAATCATCATGTTGTCAATTTTAGTAATAGAAAGTACGTCCACACCTTGCTCAGTCAGTACTGTATGGATCAACTCTTTACTATCTTTTTTATCATATTCAATCTCACCTATACCGATCGAATAAATTCCAGATCCAGCGATTGACTCATGTGGCGGGATGTAATTCTTTACAGAATAAGCTGGTGCGGATGTATCAAAGAGTAGCAGAAACTCATAGGCAAACAATATACTTAACAGCACAATAGAAGCACCGAATGATCTCTTTAAGCTGGAATTTTTAAAGAAAACCAGAAAAAGTACACCTACTATTATGATGCCGTACAACAAGAATACTAAGAAAACAAATGACCAAATAACATCAAAAAGGTAGAGTAACAATAAAATCGAGTAATAGACAAGCACGGATATAATTGTTAAAAGAATACTTTTTAACACAACTTCTTCCTCTCCTATTCGTTATTCACATTATTCCAGTTATCTTTTTCCTATTCATACAAGAAGCCTCCACAGTCTTAAAAAACCGGGAGGCTGAGAAACATCTAGTTGAGTGAGTATGCTGTTGTAGTCATTAAGCTCAAAATATTATCTTCTTGAACTGTATCACGAGCAACCTTGTTTCTTTGTAATTTACCACATTTCAAGCATTCATGGACAATTTGATAACCTTTTTTACCTGAATAATCTAACCTAATCGGTCTCATCAATCCGCTGCAAATGCTTGATCGATCACCTCGTTTATAGCAACTATAAATTATTCATAGTATGGTACCTCTCAAAACCGGTCATCCATTTCCCTTTCTACCTTCTGATCCCCATACTTCTTTTTAATTAACTTCCCCACCTCAGACTTGTCAATTCCATACTTTACCGCCGAATAGATGACAAAATATAAAATTAGCATACTAAAAATCCATACTAAGATAGCCACATAACCCCTCCAATCTTTGCTTGAAGATACTTCACACATGATATGTAGCTACAGCAAAAAAAAACTGTCCACATCACATATCACAAGATCTTACACATCGAAGCCTATTTCCTTAAGCTTTTCCATCACCTTGGGATTAATCTGATTCTCTTCTTTATTAATCCATTTCTCTTGTAGTGAAAGACGGGGAAAAAACCAACCAGTTCTGTCCATCATCCCAGGCAAATTGGCCATCCTCCATTTTTCCTGCATTCACATACAGTTCGATAATTTCTTCCTCACCATCCCTATCGATGTCAAGGGTCATTTCTTTATAGAGAGTTTGTGGATACTTCTCAATTTTTTTTGCTTTAATCAAAGCAGAACCAATATTTGCATCACTTGGGGGCTCCACTTCCGTTGATTCGAGCGCTTTTTTCTGCTCCTCAACGGTCTTTAATAGCTCTTCATTTTCCAAGTTAATTTGCTCGATATGCTTCTTCAGTTCCTTAATCTCTTCCGTATGATTTTCATTTGACTGATTTGCATTCGATTTTTCAATACATCCTCCTAGAATTACTGCTACACACACAGTTCCTAGTAAAAGTCTCTTCAATTACTAACCTCCTCCTATGCATAGAATCAGTAGAACTGGCATTACCCACGGGAATTATACATAACATCCCCGGCTACAATCGTCATGACAACAGCAATATCGAGCATCTCTTCTTCATCCACTTTAAACAAGTCCTTATCTAAAACAGTAAAATCCGCATCAAAACCGACTGCTAGCTTCCCGCGTGAATGTTCTTTTCCAATGGTCGCAGCACTTCCCGTTGTGAATAAACCGACCGCTTCAAATCGACTCAACTTCTCTTTCGGCAAATAGCCTTCGTGCGTTTGTCCAGGCTTTCTTCGCGTTACAGCTGCGTAAATGCCTAGTAGCGGGTCAACTTCCTCAATCGGTGCATCCGACCCCGCTCCGCAAATGAAACCTTCATCTAATAGCCGTTTCCATGCATACGCCCAGTCATGAAGGTTCTCTGGTAAGCAATCCATTACCCACGGGAAATCCGACGGGACAAATGCCGGCTGAATATCAAGAACGACAGGAAGTTTCTTCATCCGCTCTACCAAATCATCACGCAACACATTCACATGTATGAGTCGATCACGTTTCCCTTCAGGCACAGGATACTTTTCAATCGCGTCCAACGCTTTTTCAACAGCTTTATCACCAATCAAATGAATGGCTACAGCTTCTCCATACTTTCTTGCTGTCGCAACCAGCGTATCAATTTCCTCATCTGTCACGACTGCATTGCCTGACGTTTCAGGTGCATCGGCATATGGTTCACTCAATAATGCCGTCCGTGCTCCGAGCGATCCGTCAATGAAGAATTTCATTTCCCCCGGATCGATCCATGGCTCATTATATGTCGCATGTTCCTCCATCAACCTTGAAAAAACCGTCGACCTTCTTAATAAATGCGCACGGAATTTCTTTTGTTCTCCAATTACGTTTTTAAACGCTTGTAATGGATTGTAGTAATCTCCGTAATATCCTAAATCATCCGTTACAGCCCCTGTCAAACCTAGTGACAGCAAGTCATCGACAGACTTCGCCAATGCTTCTGTCAGCATTCCTTCAGACGGCTGAGGTATTAATTGTAACAACCGATCCATCGGTCCTTCCTTCAAAAACCCTGTTGGTTCGCCATTTTCGTCACGCTCAACAACGCCATCTTCAGGATCAGGCGAGTCTTTCGTAATCCCGGCCAATGCTAACGCTCTTGAATTGGCAAGCGCCGCATGCCGGCATGTCCGTTTCAACACCATCGGCGATTTCGTCACCTTGTCCAATTCCCATCGCGTAAAAATCTTTTGGTCAGCGAAATTGTTTTCATTCCACCCTTCACCAATGAACCACTCATCCTCGCTCAACTGTGGATAAGCCTTCATGAGCATATCCATCATCTCTTCTGAAGACGTGGCTTTCGACAAATCCAAGCTCAGTAATTTTTGTCCATGCCCAATCATATGCATATGATTGTCAATGAATCCTGGGTACAAGACTGCCCCTTTAAGATCGACAGTCTTATCTGCTTGGTCCTTCAATTGTTCATATGTACCAACTGCTAGTATTTTACCTTCTTCTGTTAGCAACGCTTCAGCTGTATCGCCTTCTCTTTCCATTGTATAAAGCGTGCCATTATGCCACATTGTCTTCATGTAAACGCCTCCTCTTCTCATCTTTTATTCTAAACTTTCATGCAACATTGAGCAATCCTACTGAATATCGATGTTATAATGAAGTTATCTAATTGAGGAGGGATTTTTTATGAGACTAACTGTTTACCTTGCAGGCGAAATCCATACGGCTTGGCGAGAAGAAGTGAAACAAAAAGTTGCCGCATTGAAATTGCCCATCGACTTCGTCGGCCCAATGGAAGACCACGATCGTTCCGATAATATCGGAGAAGAAATTCTCGGCAAACAACCGAATGCCATCTTCAAAGACGCAGCCGCATCAAGCTTCAATAACTTACGAACCGAACTGCTCATGAAAAAAGCGGATCTTGTCATCGCCCTATTTGGGGAGCAATACAAGCAGTGGAACACCGCGATGGATGCAAGTGCCGCCGTTGCATACGACAAGCCACTCATGCTCATCCGTTCCGAACAACATCATCACCCATTAAAAGAATTATCCCGTAAAGCCCACGCCACCGTCGAAACAGTGGATCAAGCCGTCAAAGCACTACATTATATTTTCGAATGAAAAACAAGGCTCTCCCCTAATCGGGACAGCCTTGTTTTCATTTCCTCATAAGAATTCCTTCATTTATTATGTATCTGCTAGCTATTTCTTCATCTAGCAACTATAATCTCCGCATTCTATCCTGCACTACTGCTGACTAAATCGGGGGGCGTATGTCAATAAGTGACGTTTATCGACGCGTTTGACTGCAAAATCGGGGATCGCGCGTCATTAAGTGATGTTTATCGACGCGTTAGGCTACTTAATCGATTCACTCGCGTCAATAAATACGTTTTTCCCTGAACATCTCGACATTTTATCTCCTAACACCGCATAAACTCCATCTACCATCACATTTCCCCAAAATCCAACCAAAACCTTAATTTGTCAAAACCCATTTAGCGCGACCACCCCGTCACCAACTCCTACCACCCGCGGATTTAAAGATCTCTTACATCGAAAGATCTAAAGTGCTTTCTTTTTAATTACTCTCCTGCATCTTACGTAACAAACAAGCTTCGAGCCAAATCGCGGCATAAACTCTTATAACTCAGCATTCTTCCTCTAAACGCCGCATAAACTCCCATAACTCCGCATACTCCTCACAAACGCCGCATAAACTCCGATAACACCGCATACTTCTCACAAACTCCGCATAAACTCCGATAACACCGCATACTCCTCACAAACGCCGCAAATCCTCCAATAACGCAGCATATCCCCAAAAAGCCCCCCACCCAAATTTACAAACTCTTTACACATCCTTCACACTCCCTCAACAATCCACCCCTATACTAAAGGAAAGCCTCAAAACAATTAGGAGGATTTCCAAATGACCTTAATGCACGAACGTATAAAAGAAAACCCACTGTCTGTCGTCCGTAATGAAAACTGGAAAAAGCCAATTTACGAAACGAATGGACTTAACCTTTGGTATGGAACATCACACGCACTCAAAAATATTGAGTTGTCTATTAATGAAAAAGAAGTAACTGCTATCATCGGACCATCTGGATGTGGAAAATCCACATTCCTTAAAACACTTAACCGTATGGTGGAAACGACAGCGGACGTGACAATCTCTGGGAACGTCACCTTTAAAGGAAACAATATTCTAGGCAAATCTATGCCCGTTGAAATCCTGCGTTCCAAAGTAGGAATGGTATTTCAAAAGCCAAATCCGTTTCCGAAATCCATTTTTGAGAATGTTGCATACGGACCAAAAGTCCATGGCATTCGCAACAAAGCGATGCTGGAAACCATTGTTGAGGAAAGCTTGAAAAAAGCAGCTCTATGGGATGAAGTGAAAGATCGCTTGCATAAGAGTGCATACAGCTTGTCTGGCGGTCAGCAACAACGTCTCTGTATCGCTCGCTGTCTAGCAGTCGATCCGGAAGTCATTTTAATGGATGAGCCGACTTCTGCACTTGACCCCGTTTCTACGCATAAAATCGAAGAATTGATTCGTTCCATTAAAAATGACGTGACGATCGCGATCGTTACACATAACATGCAGCAAGCTTCTCGTATTTCAGATCGTACTGCTTTCTTCTTAAACGGTGAAATCATTGAAGAGAACAAAACATCGACGATCTTCAATAATCCTACTGATACGTTAACTGACGACTACGTGAATGGGCGCTTTGGTTAATAGGTGTTGAACAAAATATTCAATTGTCTTTTCCAGCTCTACATTTCTTGACTTATTCCCCCTATACAGCTTTACCTGAAAGTGTTCTATGACCCCCTCATAGAACACTTTTTCTATTAAAATAACAATCACATTTACAAAACCTTTACACTTTTACAATACTCACTTAACAATCAACCGTTATGCTGTAATTGTGAGAGGGAAACCCCCCTCATACTAAAACAGATCATTTACTTAGGGGAGGACTAGTTACATGAAGTTCAACAAGGTACTTTTATTTATGATCATTGCAGCATTCACCGTCATTATCGCAGCATGCGGATCCGAATCGGATGACAACAAGACAGATGCTGAAGCAGGTGATTCCTCAGAAAAGAATTCAGCATCAGCGAAAGAACCGGAAGCAGAAGAGCTTGAAGGAAGTGTTGTAATTGATGGATCAGGTACTGTGTATCCTTTAATGGCACGTTTAGCTGAAGAATATATGATAAACGAACAAGAAAATGTATCCGTAGAAGTTAGCCGTGCAGGTACGAGTGCAGGTTTCAAAAAATTCTTAGTAGAAAACGGTACAGACTTTAACGATGCTTCCCGCCAAATTAAAGACGAAGAAGCAGCTGAAGCAGACAAACTTGGTATTGAAGTGAAAGAATTAAAAGTAGCTTTGGATGGTCTGACATTCGTTATTAACAAAGACAATGACTGGGCTAATGAAATGACACCTGAACAATTGGTTAGTATTTTCCTTGCAGATGGCAACGTTGAAAAGTGGTCAGACATTAATCCAGAATGGCCAGATGAAAAAATCAATGCAATGGGGCCTAACGAAAACCACGGAACATATGAGTTCTTCTATGAAAAAATTCTAGATAAACAAGATATGGCGAGTGATGTAAACTTGCAACAAGAATACTCAACACTCGTAAACTTAGTATCTGAAGACAAAAACGGAATTGCGTTCTTTGGATTTGGCTACTACGTAAACAACCAAGACAAATTGCAAGCTGTATCCGTTGATTTCGGTAACGGTCCAGTAGAACCAGCTTTGGATACAATTTCTGAAGACGGTGCTTATGCAGACTTCACACGTCCTGTGTTCACGTACTTAAACGTGAACCACGCGAAAGAAAAGCCACAAGTGAAAGATTATGCAATCTATGTCATGAACAACATTAATAAATTTGCTGGTGAAACAGGCTTTGCACCAATTCCTGAAGCAGAAGTGAAAGAAACAATCAGCTTCTTGGAAGGTCTGAAATAACCATTAGTACTTGAGGATGGGGCTACTTCTGGCCCTCATCTTCTTGCAACTTTGCGGAAGGGGTTCCTCTTATGATGAACAGCGAATTTACAAAAACAAAATCGGTCAGCATTCGAGATATGATAGACCAAAATCAACGGAGTAATTCCTTACGCCGGAAAATTGAACGGCTCATACCTGTCTTTCTACTCGTTCTCGCCTCCCTCTCGATTCTCACTACACTTGGTATCATTTGGACACTGTTGGCTGAAACGATCGAGTTCTTTAAACGTGTTCCAATTGTAGACTTCTTTACTGGAACTGTACTGAAACCTTTAAGTCAAACGCCTGAGTTTGGCGTGCTTCCTTTATTAATGGGAACGATCACTTCTTCACTGATTGCGATGGCGGTTGCAGCTCCAATTGGTTTAATGGCTGCCATTTACTTAAGTGAATATGCATCACCAAAAGTGCGTAAAGTCGTCAAACCATTATTAGAGCTACTGGCAGGTGTTCCGACAATTGTTTATGGATTCTTCGCTTTTACGTTCGTGACACCGTTATTGCGTGAATTCATTCCAAGCCTTCAAGCGACGAATATTTTAAGTCCCGGAATCGTCATGGGCGTCATGATCATCCCGATGATCGCCTCGTTATCTGAAGATGCGATGAGTTCCGTACCTCGGTCCATGCGCGAAGGAGCTTATGGCTTAGGCTCTACAAAACTTGAAGTAACACGAAGAGTAGTCATTCCGGCGGCTTTATCGGGCATTATTGCATCCTTCGTACTTGGGATCTCACGTGCGATCGGAGAAACGATGATCGTGACGATCGCAAGTGGTAGTACAAAGAATTTCACATTTGATATTACACAATCGATGCAGACGATGACGGCCTATATCGTTGAGGTAACTGGAGGAGACGCAGCTTCCGGATCTACCGTCTATTACAGTTTGTATGCAGTTGCCATGACCTTATTTGTTTTCACATTGCTTATGAATCTACTTGCAAGAGCTGTTTCTAAGAAGTTCAGGGAGGAATATTAAGATGCACCAACAGAGCGAAACAACACTTATGAGACGCATGAAATTCCGTTTACTGCTTAACCAGATCTCAAAATTCATATTCATGCTCTCCGCATTTTTTGGACTGTTCTTCCTCGTCGTTTTACTTGTACGCGTTGTGTCAGAAGGTATCGGGGCAATTAACATCGACTTCCTTACTGGTAAACTTTCCACACAACCAGAACGAGCAGGCATTATGGGTGCGATCCTCGGTACGTTTTGGCTAATGCTTGTTGTCGCTCCTGTAACGATGTTCCTAGGAGTTGGTACGGCAATTTACTTGGAGATGTATGCGAAGAAAGGGAAATTGGTCGGTTTTATTCAAACTAACATTTCAAACTTAGCTGGTGTACCTTCCATCGTGTATGGAATTCTTGGTCTGACTGTTTTTGTCCGTGTACTAGACTTAGGTAGTGTCGTTCTTGCCGGTGGATTGACGATGTCTCTTCTAATCTTGCCGATTGTCATCGTTGCAAGTCAGGAAGCAATTCGAGCCATTCCGTTCCAATTAAGTGAAGCTTCATATGGATTAGGAGCGACAAAATGGCAAACAATCCAACGCATCATCTTACCTGCTGCACTGCCTGGCATTTTGACAGGAGCAATCCTTTCATTATCAAGAGCAATCGGGGAGACTGCCCCATTAGTTGTCATCGGTATTCCAGCGCTACTCATCCCCTTCCCGGGCGGTATAATGGATCGTTTCACTGTATTGCCAATGCAAATTTACTACTGGACACTAGACGCTTCACTCGTTGCAGAATATGCAAATCTCGCAGCAGCTACAATCATTGTCCTGTTGGTTGCATTGTTCGTCTTGAATTCAACGGCGATTATTATTCGCAATAAGTTTCAGCGCGTGTTTTAATCAACCTAAACAACAAGGAAGAAGATCCCTCTTCTCTCCGCCTATAATTAAAAAGACTGGAAACCTCTCAACAGAGAAGTTTCCAGTCTTTTTTACTTATCCTTCTAATCCCATTTCTTGTCGTACTGCATCTGCGATTTTATTTACATACCGCTCACATGCATCGTGATCTGGCGCTTCCACCATTACACGTACAAGTGGCTCTGTTCCTGATGGACGGACGAGCACTCTTCCGTTGCCAGCCATCTCCTCTTCAACTTCTTTAATGACAGCTGCAACTTTTTCGTTTTCAGTCACTTTATGTTTATCTGTTACGCGAACATTGACAAGTTCTTGCGGGTAAATTGTCATTTCACTTGCTAGCTCCGATAACTTCTTACCGGTTTTCTTCATAATGTTCACAAGTTGTAAAGCGGTTAACAACCCATCACCCGTCGTGTTGTAATCAAGGAAAATAATGTGGCCGGATTGCTCTCCACCAAGATTATAATTTCCTTTTTTCATTTCTTCGACGACATAGCGATCTCCAACCGCTGTTTTCACACTTGTCATACCATGCGTATCTAACGCCTTGTAGAAACCAAGATTACTCATGATCGTTGAAACAATCGTGTTTGACTTTAGACGACCTTTTGAATGCAAGTGCTGACCGATAATAAACATGATCTGATCTCCATCGACCACTCGTCCAAGTTCATCTACTGCAATGAGTCGATCTCCATCGCCGTCAAACGCCAGACCAACGTCTGCATTCTTTTCAACGACTAGCTTACAAAGTCCTTCCGGATGAGTAGAACCTACTCCGTCGTTAATATTTAATCCATTTGGTGATGCGCCGATTGTTGATAAGTCGGCATCCAAATCAGCAAATACGTGTGTTGCTAATGTTGAAGTTGCACCATGTGCGCAGTCCAATGCAATATGAAGGTCTGTGAATTCTTCATCCACTGTCTGTTTCAAGTATTGGATGTATTTATGGCCACCTTCAAAGTAATCCGTTACTGTTCCAACATCCGCACCAGTCGGTCGAGGTAAGTTATCCGTTTCAGCGTTTAAGAGTGCTTCAAATTCTTCCTCCTGCTCATCTGTCAGCTTAAAGCCATCTGCACCAAAAAACTTGATGCCGTTATCTTCCACTGGATTGTGAGATGCGGAAATCATTACACCTGCATCAGCATTCATCGCACGAGTCAAATAAGCAACACCAGGTGTACTGATCACACCAAGTCTCATCACTTCCACGCCAGTAGATAAAAGCCCTGCAATTAGTGCATTCTCAAGCATATTGCCTGAAATCCTTGTATCGCGACCAACAAGCACTTGAGCCGTTTCATGCGAATCTTTTGTTAACACATGCCCACCAATTCTTCCTAATTTAAATGCAAGCTCTGGTGTCAATTCTGTATTTGCCACTCCACGGACTCCATCTGTTCCAAAATACTTCGTCATCATTCATTCTCCCTTTCAATGCTGATTCATCAGCTTGTTCATCATCAAGCGAGCTTGATCTCAACTGTCACTTCTTCTATAGAAAGTTCCCAAGCGACCTGATTTGGCGCTTGTACATTCAGTGGATAGATATGTTGCCCTTCACTAGCAGTCTCAGAAGCATCCACCGTTATTATAAAATCAGTTATGGCCAGCTCATTAAGTACTTCTTCTTTCGCAGTGACCGTCAGATCGACAACCCCTGACTCAGGTTTAATAAAAGTGCTCGTAAATTTTTCATCGAGCTTGTTTACAATGATCGGGATACCTTTAAATTCTCTCGTGACATCCTCTTCTTCAGGTTGTATGGAAACGTCGGTCGTCTCTTCTTCAGGTTTTACACTCGCTTCAACATTTACAGTAATCTTGCTTTCCGATAGACTTGATACGCCCTTCGGCTTCTTGAGCGCCAACTCCATAGAGCCTGATTCTTCTACTTTAGATACATCAACATCCACGCGTATTTCTTTAATCGAATCAAGGATACTCTTCGGTCCGTATAATCTTACCGTTCTTGTTTCAGTCTTCAACGCATCAATCGTTATATTGTCAGCAGGTGTTCCACGTTGACGAAGTACGATTGGTACTTCTTTATTGTTTTCTTCCACGTCAACTTTCACTACGACATCAGCAGGTTCGATCGTTACATTCAATTTATTTAACTCACGGTCAAGCACACGGACTCTCGCTTTTTGCTCAAACGATTTATTTATACCTGGATCACCTGTTGCTGAAACCTTCACAAAGCTAATTGATTCAATTACACTTTTCGCACCGGTTACTTGAACGGAAGAAGGTTCCACTTCCATATTTGCAACATAGAAATCGTCAGCGAGGAGTCTTTCATTCAATTCAGCATCTACCTTGAACGACTGTGTAATTTTTTCTTCAATGACAACATCGACAGTTGCCGGGTCTAACCGTACGTCTAACTTCTCCGAAACATTTTCAGTTAGAATCTTCACTTTATGTCGACCATTCGGCAAACTTCTCAAATCGACTTTTAACGTGAAATCTTTCAGTAGTTTTGTTGTTTTCACTAAGTTGGCTGGTCCATCAATTGTCATATTGACGGTCTCTGGGACGCCTGTGACAACTAAGTTTTCATTATCATAATACACTTCTACAGGAACATCATTAATAATATCTTGCATATCCCCGACAGCGTTTTTGTTTGTTTTGTCATCCTCCGCTTTGACAGAAAAGAATAGGACAATGGCAAGTGCCAAAGCTGTAAAACGAAGAAACCATGGGGAATCCATGAACTTATCCGTCATTCCGCTTCCCCCTTTTCCAGAATGAAGTAGAAGTTACCTGTTCTTCTCCACCAAACCAAACTTTCCGTAGTTGCTTTTCGAATTCTTCCATTGACAGATTACGGTTAATATCACCATTTGCTGTAAGACTGACGGCACCTGTCTCTTCTGAAACAATGATCGTTATTGCATCCGTAACTTCACTAATGCCTAATGCGGCCCGATGGCGTGTACCCAGTTCTTTAGAGATAAACGGATTTTCAGAAAGTGGCAAATAGCAACCGGCTGCAGCAATACGATTTTTTTGTAAAATAACCGCTCCATCATGTAACGGTGTGTTCGGGATGAAAATATTAATGAGCAACTCGGAAGTTACGTTGGAGTTCATCTGGATGCCTGTTTCAATATATTCACTTAGACCCGTTTCTCTTTCTATGGAAATAAGCGCGCCAATCCGACGTTTTGCCATATAACTGACAGACTTATTGAACGCTTCTATCAAACGGTCTCGTTCCTCTTCTTCCTGCATGGCCGAACGTGCAAACAATCGACCGCGGCCCAATTGCTCCAAAGCTCGCCTCAATTCAGGTTGGAAAATGATGATTACCACCAGAAAACCGTATGTAAGGACTTGCTCCATCATCCAATTCAACGTATCAAGACCTAAGTATCTGGTCAAAATATTGGCGAATAGGATTACAAATATCCCTTTAAGTAATTGAACTGCCTTCGTTCCTTTGACGATTGTAATCAGTTTATAGAAAACAAACCAAACGAGAAGCACATCCACGATATTTTTCAGTATTTCTACTGGACTTGAACTTGTAATTGACTCCCACACAGGCATGTGCTTCCCTCACTTTCATCCCAAATTCTTAATTACTAGTATAGCATACAGCTGTCCGCCAATGCTTCTGAAACGTCAATGCATAGCGCGTGCTACGGGAGGAGTCTTTCGCTGTCATCGGTACAGAAAGACTGCAGAATAACTCTCTACTTCCCTTTCGCAACATAAAACGATCGGACGCTTTTATGAAACGTAACCGATCGTTTTTCCTTGCTATTCTTCTACAGGTTCACTTTTCGATGAAGGTACAACTTCTTTGAAAACTTCTTTGATTTTATACCATAGCCAATCAAATACTTTATCAATTTCTTCTATGTTTCCTGTAACGACAGCAGTCGATGCCATATATTTAGAGCCGTGGATAACAGTTACATTACCGTCAACTTCTCCTTCAATACGAATGTCGCCATTTTTCACGACAAGATCTCCTTTTACAACTTCACCAGCTGGAACTACGACAGTTTCGCCTTCAATGACCAGGTTCGGTTGCTTTGTGAAGGAGAATTGCTGATTATTGTTGAAATTGGAAAAGAGCGTTGCACTCATTAATATGAAAAATAGTGCAGCGGCTGCTACTAATGGATGCCTTCTTAACAGACGCTGAAATCCTGCTTGCGATTTTTCTTTCGGAAGACGTGTCATGACGTCTGAGACAAATCCTTCCGGTGCTTGAACGGGCTCTGCACGTTGAAGGAATAGAGCCGACATTTTAAATTCTTCCATCATGTCTCTGCATTTCGGACATGCAGCTAAATGCTCTTGTAACATTTGCTCTTCTTCACGGCTAATGTCTCCGTCTAAATACGCGTGCATTAAGTGGATCACTGGTTCCTGACACGTATTCATACTTAGTTCCCTCCTACATATTACCCATTTGCTTCCGGAGTGCTTCCCGACCACGGTGAACGCGGGTCTTTACGGTACCTAATGGTAATTCTAAAATATCACTGATCTCTTGTAACGGCAATTCTTCCAAGTAACGAAGAATAATGACGGTTCGGTATTTGTCGGGGAGTCTACTGATTTCGTACTGTACGCGGTCTTGCGTCTCCATACGTTCCACTTCTTCCTCCGGCAAATCACCCGCCGCGGCAATCTGGGAGTACATATCAAGCCCATCCGTCCCCGGTACGGTCGCATCTAGATAATAATCCGGTTTCTTTTTCCGAATTCGATCGATGCATAAATTTGTAGCAATCCGATATAACCATGTCGAAAATTTTCGCTTCTGATCATACGTATGAATATTGACGTACGCTCTGACAAAAGCTTCTTGGGCAATATCTTCTGCTTCTTGGGCATTTCCTAGCATTCGATAACAAACTTGATACAGCCGGTGTTGATAATACGTTACGATGTCTTCGAATGCTTCTTGATTGCCTTTGATCACTTGATTTATTCGTTTATTGATCAATTCATCCAATGAATCTCATCCTCCGCTCTATGCGGCTGTTCCTTCTATACGTTCGAAGGGTGCAACAGGTTTCATTTTTTATGTATCTTTTTTATTTTACCAAACTTTGAAAACTATTTCCTTACTTTACAATATTTTAAGAGAATAAAATAGACTACTTGAAATTATTTCAAGTAGCCCATTTCTTTTATAGAAGCTTTTCACCGAACAACGAGCCCATTAAACCGACTGCGACATCCGCTGTTTTATTCTTTTCATCTAGAATCGGATTCACTTCAACGAATTCTGCAGATGTGATCATTTTGGAATCCTCAAGCATTTCCATTGCAAGATGACTTTCACGATAGCTGATGCCGCCTTGAACTGGCGTTCCTACACCTGGCGTATATAATGGATCTAATCCATCAAGATCCAATGACAAATGAACGCCATCCAAATTTTTTGATTGTAAATAAGTAATGGCATCCTTCATAACTGCTGTCATCCCATCACGATCAATTTCGTGCATAGAATATACTTTTACGCCTTTTTCTTTAATCAATTCACGTTCACCAGGGTCAACGGAACGAGCTCCGATAATGACAATGTTTTCAGGCTTCACTTTTTGACCATCTTTAAAGATATTTACTAATTTTTCATGACCTAGCCCCATCGTGACTGCTAAAGGCATTCCATGAATGTTACCTGATGGTGATGTGTCTGCCGTATTCATATCAGCGTGAGCATCATACCAAATGACACCTAAATTGTTATATTTCGCTGTTAAGCCTGCAATTGTTCCGATCGCGATGCTATGATCGCCACCGAGTACAAGCGGGAAATGCCCTTTTTCAACAACTTCAGCTACTTTATTTGCAAGCTTGCTCGTCGCTTGGACAACTTCCTCCAAGTTTTTCAAATTTGTCTCTTCACGGTCTCTTCTTTCAATCGCACTAACTTGTATATCCCCTTCGTCAGTCAGCGAATGGCCGATTGCTTCCAACCGTTTAATTGCGCCTGCATAACGTATAGCGCTAGGTCCCATATCCACCCCTCTACGGCTTTGTCCATAGTCGAGTGGTACACCTATCAATGCAATGTCTAGTTTTTTCATTTTCGCCAACCTCCCTTACGCTTACTATTGTAAAACGTTATTGAAAATGGCTCAACTTGACAAGTTTTCGGATATTTATTCATATTCCAATGTTTTAGGAATCATGTATTCACACTCATCCGCCGGAACTGGTTTACTGTAGAAGTATCCTTGCCCTTCTTTACAACCTAATGTAAGTAGCAGTTTTGCCTGCTCTTCCGTCTCAATCCCTTCAGCAATCACACGCAATCCTGCTGTGTCAGCTAGCGTAACAATCGCTTTTACAATCGCTCTGCTTTGTTCATTCACATCGATGTCCTGAATAAAAGACATATCAATTTTTAATGTATCTGCAGGCAATTCTTTTATATAGCTAAACGTGCTGTATCCCGTCCCAAAATCGTCTATGGCTACAGTAATTCCTATCTCCCGAATGGCTTGTATGGTATGGCGCATTTCCACACGATCTGCAAACGAAGATTCCGTCAGCTCAATTTCAATAAATTCTGGAGTTACGTCTTCTTCATGTAGAACGCGCTTAATGGTAGATACAATATCCGGTTCTTCAAGCTGAACCGTTGACATGTTGACGGCAATTCGAAACGGCTTGAACCCTTGTTTTCTCCATTGCCACGCCTGCTTGCAAGCTTGGCGTAAAATCCATTCACCTAACGGCACAATAATTTTTGTTTCTTCCGCGAGGGGAATAAAAGTATCAGGAGGGATACGTCCTAAGTCAGGATGATTCCAACGGACCAGCGCTTCTACGCCACTTAGTTCACCTAGTTCCAAATTCATTTTGGGTTGATATTCTAACGTAAAATGCCCCTTTTGAACACTCTTCCTTAACTCATTTTCAAGCAATATCCGTTCCAACGTTTTCTGTGCAGTACCGGGCTCGTACATCTGCAGACTACCGCCACCATGTTCCTTGACAACATGCAAGGCTTTCTCAGCTTTCATTAATAAAACAGAAGGTGTACGGCCATGCTGCGGAAACATTACAATCCCACAACTGGTCGATACTACGTACAAATCACTTCCAATCAATACCGGTTGCGCCAGTTGATTTTGTATACGTTCTGTCAAAAGGAATGCATCTTTTTCATCGTAAGCTTGTGGGAGAATGAATGCAAACTCATCACCAGAAATTCGACCTAGCATAGCCTCTCTCCCGAGCGCTTTTTTTAAGCGTTCTGCAACGACCGACAAAACATAATCCCCTGTTTCTTGACCAAAGGAATCATTTATGTGTCGAAACCGATCAATGTTCATATAGACAAGGCCGAAAGAAGAGCTTTCCCGCTCAAGCTTGGTATATAGTTTTTGGCCGAACGCATGACGATTCAACAAAGTTGTCAACTGGTCATAGCAAGCCAAATCCTGAATGCGTAATTCTGATTCTTTTTGAGCCGTAATATCATGCATGGAAACAACAAGATTGTGGAGGTATTCACCGGTTTGTCGAATGCGTTTTAAACTTGCCTCCATTGTACGAATGGATTTTAATTGATCGATGATCCGAAACTCTACTGTTACCGATTCATGCGTTTTCCCTGCCATTGCGATCGCATTATGAACTACCTCATGATCTTCTTCAACAATTAGCGCGAATAGATTGTTTGTAGTGCATGTGTCATTGCAACCACGCAACTGTTCATAAGTAGGAGAGATGTATTGAAACTCCCCCGATCGGTCAATGACAGAAATGAAGTCGATGGCATTCTCCGTGATTAGCTGATACACTTCCGCATCTTTTCGAATTTGTTGCTCCATCAGCTTCCTCTCCGTAATGTCATACCGAAGCGAGATATACCGATTGGGAATTCCCAACTCATTCATGAAAGGGACAATTTTCGTATCCACCCAGTAGAAACTACCATCCTTTGCACGGTTACGTATTTCACCATGCCATATCTTCCCTTTACCAATTGAAGCCCACATCTCTTTAAAAAACGATTTTGGGTGGTAGCCGGAATTAACGACTGCATGCGTTCGTCCAATTAACTCTTCCGCACTGTATTGCGATGTTTTAACGAATAAATCATTCACGTATGTAATTTTCCCGGTTCTATCCGTGATGGCAACAATGACGGATTGGTCGAGCGCGTAAGCAATATCAGCCAACATTTCTTCCACTTCTTGTTTATTCGTTCTGCCCGTCATCTCGTGCATCATTTCTATGTATTTCTCCATAAACTCTACACACTCACTTTTCCTCTACTAATGTATCCGTACAAATGGGATATGTATAAAAGGACTGATTTACCTATTTTGCAACACTACTTTTCTATCATACTTCCTTCGTCGTTAGAATAGGAAACGGGAGTATGAACTTTTTACGAAATTGCAGTTAGTTGCGCTTTGTTTGCAAGGATGTTTTAGAGTATTGAATTCGGTAGGGTAACTAGGTGTTGAATACTGACGAGATTGAATTATGCTGTTTCGGTAGATTGAGGATAAAACATGTAAATAGAGATTGAAAAAGTGGAGTCATTTTCCTAATTTCACAGCAAGGAAATGGGCAGTGTTGTTTCATTAAACAGGAAAAAAACTGCTCTCCAATGTTAGGACGCAGTTTTGATTAAAGTATGTTTTCAATAGAGAGACGTTTCTACTATATGAAGAGAAGTTCATGAATCGTTTATTTTAGGCAAAATAAAAAACCCTACAGGTATAAGGATTTTGGTAGTTAGTGTTGTATTTGATTTTTTTAGGCTATCTTTAAACCCATTTGCTCCTAGTACCTTTTGGTATTACTCGCAAATTAATTCTCTCAACCCATTTGCTCCTAATACCTTTCGGTATTACTCGCAAATAATTCTTTAAACCCGTTTGCTCCTAATACCTTGCGGTATTACTCGCAAATTTTTCAAAACGTGAAGCGTTTTAAAAAATTGGCTGGGGTAGCTGGATTCGAACCAACGAATGACGGAGTCAAAGTCCGTTGCCTTACCGCTTGGCTATACCCCAACGTTATACTTGGTGATATGCTGCGTATCCCAAACTGCTACAAAAGAAAAATAATGGTGGTGGGGGACGGATTCGAACCGCCGAACCCTGAGGGAGCGGATTTACAGTCCGCCGCGTTTAGCCACTTCGCTACCCCACCAGGTAAAAAAATAATAAGCTGTGCATCTCTTTGCCAGCTTTTTTGGTTTTGTTGTTTATGTACTATTGTACATATCCATTGTTTCCAATATAGATACCTCTTTATTTAAGAGGAACAAACATGGTGACCCCTACGGGATTCGAACCCGTGTTACCGCCGTGAAAGGGCGGTGTCTTAACCGCTTGACCAAGGGGCCTTCATAATAAGTAAGTCGTTGTTATGAATCGCACAAGTGTTATAGTAACAAATTTGTTTGATCTACGCAAGCCCATTTTTAAATTTTCTTTAGAAGGTTTCACCAAGATACTTCCAGAAGCTTCCAACCGGATTCGAACCGGTGACCTCTTCCTTACCATGGAAGCACTCTACCTACTGAGCTATGGAAGCATAAAAAAATGGCTCCGCAGGTAGGACTCGAACCTACGACCGATCGGTTAACAGCCGATTGCTCTACCACTGAGCTACTGCGGAATCGTACTAAATTTTTATTCTCCAACGACAAGATTTAGTATATCCAAAAGTCATTAAGAATGCAACTGTTTTTTTAGAAAAAGTTTTTCAACCTTCCGTTACAACTTTTTTATCGTAGCATGGTGTACTCATAATGGTCAAGCTTGCCTCATAAAGTACTCTATATGATTCGTAGCAAAGGAGATGTAACATGAAAACAAAAATAGTAATTCTTCTACTCGTAGTAAGTGTCGTTGTTCTATTTTTCCCTAATATGCCTGGCTCTGATTCATTAAGAACTGTATTTCGATTAACGGATGAGCCCGCTGAAGTAATTGTGCGAGGCATGTCCGGGTCAGCATTAACAATTAATATTTCTTTTGGTGATGAAGAAGTAGAACAATTGGTCAGCGAATTGAAAGCTCCTTACCCGTTATTGCTATTAGACATGGATTGGGTAGAACGGTTTCCGGATATAGTGGAATTAATTGAAGAAAAAAATATTCCCATTGGTTTATTAGGACATGCCGGTGATTCGTACGAACAAAATACGGCATTGTTAGCAGAGCAATTGCAACTGTATGAGAAACACTTTGGCACAAAGCCTCTATGGTTCCGGACTTCTGATGAAGTGTTCCCTCTTTCTTTGCGTACAGCACTGTGGGACAGTGAAGTGAATCCAATTGGTTCCACTGTGAAATGGTACGAAGGAGAGCCGCCACCTGTTCTAGAAGGAGAGATTATTTCCATTCCCCATTATAGAGAGAAGCGGATTAGTATGGCTGCATTTAAAAAACTGAATGAAACTCGAGAATATAAATCGCTGGAAGGTGTACTGTTTAATATGTCAATTAAGACAAAGAGAATACCGGAGTGATAGAAAACTGATCTTCTTTTTAGGTATGCTTAGTTAGATGAAAGTATGAGGCGTTTTTCTTTAGTATGCGGTGTTCTTGGATAGTTTGCTGCGTTTTACGAGTTTATGCCGCGTTTGAGGCATGTATACAGTGCTATATGCTAGTTGTGCGCCGTAACACATGTTTTTACAACAGAAAAAACACAACATCCTTAGTAGGCGTTGTGCTTTTTTCTGTTATTTCTTTTTTGTTGTGTTTTTGCTTGCTTTGCGTGCCTCTCTGCGCGCATCTAGACGTGCTTTATCGACGTCCGATTGGCGGTTATACTTCGGAAGCATAAGCAACTGGTACGCATTTACCGCTAAAAGTGGGAATAATAATATGGTGACCCAAGAATCGATGTTTCCTGAGCGGACCATAAGAGCTGGTAACCATTCAAGCGTTGTGATGACAATCATGAAGAATAATGCAGATATGAGTGCGTGCTTTTTTGTCCACTTCGCTTTGAAATATGCTGTCACAATAGATACCGCAAGTAGTGAAAACAATAACGTAATGTATAACAGCGTACGGCCTGTGTCGCCTTCTGTCAGCTTGAATCTAAAGAAGACTAAATCGAAAAGGACGACAGCGATAATTAATAATTGAACCCAATTCCATAGCGTCAACGATTTAAACATATTTACGCCAAACTGATGGACTGTCAGATACGCGAAGAAGCCCATTTGTGCAACGACACTCATCGTAAATCCAAGAAAGATCATCCATATGAATGCGCTAATAAAGTCAAAGTATTCTCCATTTGAAAGAAATTCCGAGAAAAACTCCCACCTTACAATTAATCCCGCGATTGCTGTGACGATTCCACCTATTAGTAATGCATTAAAAAAGAATTTAACCCAATTTCGTATGGTCACGATTGTGTTCCCCCGTTTTCAATTGCTTACATTAGTGTAACAACGTTTCACCGAAAAATCTATTTCATTGTACGTTTCATGCATATTCCCCTTTATATTGTGAACAATAAATGAAAAAGCAATCGGAAGGGATTTTGATTTCCATGATGAAAAAATGGGTTCATTACCTACTCCTCGTCCTCCTTATCGCAGGCTGTAGTCAGCAACAGCAAAGTCCCAATTATGATGAAATGAAGAAAATGATGACGGACGCTTTACAAACGGAAGAAGGGAAAAAGGCTATACGTAAAATGATGGCAGATCCCGAATTCCGAGAATTAATCGTTTTAGAGCAACCAGAAGTAAAAAAATCGATTGAGGAAACATTGCTCTCTAAAAAAGGTGAGGACTTTTGGAAACAGGCTTTTGAAGATCCGAAATTTGCCGAGTCCATTGCCAAAAGCATGAAAGAGCAACAACAGGATGTTATGTCCAAGTTGATGAACGATTCTTCATTTCAAAAAGAGATGGAAGAGTTTTTCGGTCAGCCTGACATGCAAAAACAACTCGAAACAATTTTATCGTCCGCCAACATGAAGAAACAAATCGAAAAATCTGTAGAGGAAACAATTAACAACCCACTGATGAAAGCAAAGTGGCAAGAACTTATTTTGAAGGCCGGCGAAGTGGCACCTACTGAAAAAGGTGGCGAATCTGAGGGCGGTGGAGATTCTGGCGGAGAAGAAAAAGGCGGCGGAGGTGAATAACCTCCCCGCTCATTTTATATTATGCTTTTTTCGTTTTTCCAATAATCGTTTCTGCAATCATTGCATACGTTTGCCCAATTGGATGATCTTCTGCATAGACAGAAGGCGCAAACTCTGTTTCATTCCAATCCGGTTGTCCGAGCGGAATTTGGCCTAATAGTTCCGTACGTAATTCCTCTGCGAGACGCGGACCTCCACCTTGACCAAATACATATTCCTTTTCTCCAGTCGATGGAGATTGGAACCAAGCCATGTTCTCGATTACACCTAAAATCGTATGCTCCGTTTGTAGAGCCATTGCACCGGCGCGCGCTGCAACGAATGCCGCAGTTGGATGTGGCGTTGTAACAACGATTTCTTTGGACGCAGGAATCATTTGGTGAATATCAAGCGCAACGTCACCAGTTCCAGGTGGCAAATCAAGAATTAAGTAATCTAAATCTCCCCAATCGACATCGCGGAAAAATTGATCGAGTACTTTTCCTAGCATAGGTCCTCTCCATACAACTGGTGCATTATCCTCCACGAAGAATCCCATGGAGATAACTTTCACACCAAATCGTTCGACAGGAATGATGCGATCTTGACGAATAACCGGCAACTCCGTGATTCCCATCATATCTGGAACACTGAAGCCGTAAATATCCGCATCAATCAGGCCGACTTTTTTGCCTAATCGTGCAAGGCCCACAGCCAAGTTGACAGAAACAGTAGATTTACCGACGCCCCCTTTACCTGAAGCAATCGAAATGAATTCAATGTCATTTAGTGGAGATAATAAATCTTGCGCTTCAGCTTCCGTTGCTGTCCCACGAAACTTCTCAAGTGTTTCGGGTGGCAATTCTTCAAATCGAATACCAACCGAGTCAGCTCCTGCTGCTTTAATGACTTCTACTACTTTCATTTGCAAGTTCATTTGCTCCGCCGTGTTGATTTTAGCGATGGCCAATTTTACACTGACATGCTGTTTTTCAGGCTTCACCGATATGTTCACAATTCCATCGGTTTCAGCTAGTGTTTTATGTAAAAACGGATCCTTTAGTTCGCCCACAACTTCACGGATAATTTGTTCGTTAATCAATTCGGCCACTCCTTAGAAGTTTATTCAATCTATTCTAAGTATAACATAGTGGCACTTTATTAAATGGCGTAATGCTTAATTTTCCTCTCCCGTATGAAATTGAATGATCCCTTCTACAATGGCATCCGCTACTTTCGCATGGTAGGACGGATTCGTCAGTAATTGACGTTCTTCAGGATTTGAAATGAAGCCGGTTTCAATCAGAACGGAAGGCATCGGTACTTTTTTTAATAAATAGACGCCTTTAATTGCCATCGCTTCCCGATCGGTGTTCTGCAAATTATCACGGAATGAACTTTGAATGGACTTAGCGAGCATCTCGCCACCTTCATGACCTTCCGCATGATAAAACACTTGTGATCCACGCCATCTCTCATCCGGTATGGCATTAACATGTACACTTAAAAACATATCGGGTTCTTCTTCAATCGCTATGTTTTCGCGTAGTTTCAAATCAGCCATTTTTCGCTGACGTATTGTTCCGAACTTTTCTTTAGGTGCATGCTCCGCGATGGCATCTCCATCCTTTTCACGCGTCATCACGATAATTGCGCCTTCCTTCTCAAGCTTCTTTTTCAATTCATGTGCAATGCTTAACGTAATGTCACGCTCGACGACCTCTCCAACCGATGCACCACCATCTAATCCCCCATGCCCAGGATCAATGACAATTTTCACTCCCCCTAGCTGCTCTGGCATGAAAAAACCTCGATCTGAAGCCTGTACGCCATAAAAAACAACAAGTAAAGAAGTTGCAAACAACAAACCCATGACCAGCCATCGTTTCAACATTCACACCGCCTTTTTCCTCCACTATACGCAAAAGATGGTCAAGATATGACCGCTAAAGCGGAGGGCGGTTGAATAGCTCCGACAAGCGATTGAGAGATTGGAAAAAAGCGCTCTTTGCCTTTTCTTTCAAGATCGAATCGACTCGAGGGCTAGCGCTTGTAGCCGGATGAACACTAAAGCGAAGAGCGCTTGGAATAGTCCCGACAAGCGATGGAGTGTGCATTTCAAAAAGTAGATAAAAAAAGAAGCCCTATCGGCTCCTCTCTTCTACAATTATTTAACCTCGCCAGACCACTCTAACATGCCGCCAACCATATTAGACACATCAAAACCATGTCCTGTCAAAAACTCTGTAGCACGTCCACTACGCCCACCTGAACGGCAAATCATAATGTACGGTTGTGATGCATCGAGTTCATTCATACGGTCTGGAATTTCCCCTAATGGAATATGGATTGCGCCTTCAATCATTCCCTCAGCCACTTCGTCCGCTTCACGAACATCAATCATATTTAGGACTGCACCGTTCTCTAACTGTTGTTGTAATTCGCTTGTTGTAATTTCTTTCATGTCAAAACCTCCTGAATAGGCATATGTCTTACCAATATCATATACACCCGGCGGTATCGAGTCCATTACTATGCTCTGCAAAAAACAAATTGCTAGTCCAAAAACATTTTCTTCTTTCCACCATTCTTTATGCATCATAGCTCTTATCCTGCTCCGGAACAATAGCTTTATTCAATATAAGAAACAAATTCAGCAACAGGTTTCCAATATCCTCTAGGTCTTCTACTCGCAATTTACCGTTTTATCTCCCGTTACGATACTAACGGCGGATGAAGTAAGTCCTTTGTATTGACCATTTACTTTGCTGTGTATTTTTTGATAGCCGGAATAATATCATTCCCGATAATCTCGATGTTTTTCATAAGCTTTTCAAGAGGTACTCCACCAAAGTCAATTTGAGCCATAAAACGTTGCATATCGTAAAGCTCGTGTTGGTAAAGCATTTTCTCGATAATCTCTTCTTTGCTCCCAACCATTAATGCATCACGGGTATCAAGCGCTTGCGCGAATTGCTGTTCGGGATAGCCTCCACCACGAATAGCTTGGAAACCGCCGTTAATATGTGGGTACATGCCTTGTAAAGCTTCTTTAGACGTATCAGCAACATAAAATAGACTTGTTGTCGCAATAGGCAATGATCTCGGATCGAAGCCACTTTGTGTAGCCGCCTCTCTATAAGCATCAACGGAATGCTTAAAGTTAATGGCTGGCCCACCTAACGTTGTCAGCATCATTGGAATCCCCATATATCCAGCTTTAATGGCACTTGCAGGGGGCCCTCCGACTGCACGCCAAATAGGAAGTGAGCCATTTTTCGGCTGTGGTAAAATTTGAGCTTTTTGTAATGGAGCTCGAAACTGCCCTTGCCATGTGATCAGTTCTTCTTCGTTTATTTTCTTGAGCAGTTCTAATTTCTCTTCAAAAATTTCCTCATAGTCCTGTAAATCAACACCTAGTAATTGGTACGCACCTACACGGGAACCTCGACCAGCAACAATTTCTGCACGACCATCTGAAATTAAATCAATTGTGGCAAAGTCTTCGTACACGCGAACAGGGTCTGAAACACTAAGAACCGTTGCGGAACTTGTAATTTTAATCTTTTTTGTAGCTTGAGCAATCGCACCTAGTACGACCGTATGAGCTTGTGTTGTAAAGTACGTCTGATGACTTTCACCTACTCCAAACACATCAATTCCTGCTTGTTCCGCTAATTTACTTAGTTCGATTAATTCTTTTATACGCTGTTGAGCTGAAATGGTCTCTCCAGTTAGCGGATTGGGAATGTGATCTCCAAGTGAATACAGTCCAAACTCGATTCCTTTTGATGGATCGATACGATATTGTTCCATTGTCATTCCTCCTCTAGTGGTTGTAGCTTTTCTTCAATTTCAGCTCGACGGGTTTCTAAAAATGGCGGCAAGTCCAGTTTTTCACCAAGTGTTTCTATATCACCGTCAATTGTGAAACCTGGTCCATCTGTTGCAATTTCAAATAAAATCCCATTTGACTCACGGAAATATAAGCTTTTAAAGTAGAAACGATCAACAATTCCAGTGGAAGCAAATCCGAACGACCGGACTTGTTCTTCCCAGTAAGCAAGTTCCTCATCGTTTTTAACGCGGATTGCTAAATGATGAATACTACCACGACCAGGCTTTTCAGTTGGTCCGTCGATCTTTTTCACAATGATTTCTCCAAATACTTCTCCCTGAACTGATTGGAAGACCGCTTCATCATCTGTACGTGATACTTCTACATAACCAAACATCTCTGTTAATGTTCTTGCTAATTTATCGAGTCTGCGCACGGATATTTCCACAGAACCCATGCCTTGAATCTGGTGCTCTACAGGCACATTGGATTTTACCCATGATTCCCAGTGGTCTACTTTCGCGCCATTAGAAACGAGAAGTACCATGCGTAACCCTTCAGAATCCTCAAAATGCAGCGCAGGTCGATTGACGTAATTTGTAATGTCACCATGCTGTACACCATATTCTTCAAATCGTGCTTTCCAATACAACAAGCTCTCTTCGGTTGGCACAAGTAGACCTATTTTGGTAATAGCATTGGTACCTCTGTATGTCCGTCCAACCATTGGAATTTCAAAAAACGATAACTCTGTGCCTGCACTTCCTGTTTGATCTCCGTAAAATAAGTGATACATCGACGGGTCATCTTGGTTGACTGTTTTTTTCACTCGACGCAAGCCAAGCACTTCACGATAAAAATAATTGTTTCGTTTTGCATCTTTTGTAATCATTGAAATGTGGTGATGTCCAGGAATTGTGTACATTATTGTTCCTCCTAATTATCAATTGACTAATCAAGTGATGGGGCAAAAAAAATTATTTTCCTCCCATTTTCTTTTCACTATTTTTCTGCACGCGCGACATAAGCATATATAACGTTTTTTGTTCATCCTCAGTTAAACACTCATCAAAAAAAGACGATTGAAATGCAAGTTGAGCCTCAAAGGCGTGATCGAGTTTATCACTACCTTTCTTTGTTAATGAAATAGATTTCGTTTTCCAATCTTGCTTGCGTTCAATGAGTTCATCTTTTTCAAGACGAGCGAGCATACGAGAAATTCCACCTTGTGTAACTGTAACTTTTTTCGCTAACTCATTTTGTGTTAATGGCTCGTAAGTTGAAATTTGCATTAACACATCAAATTGCGCGGTAGTCAGATCGAATTTCTTTAAGAATTCATTTGAAAGCAAGTTACTTTGATTCGTGAAACGAGTGAGCCGCAGCCAAATTAACGAACCTCTCGTATTCTTTTTCAACTAGTTCGACCTCCCTCTTATACTTATCACTTTACTACTCAATTGATAGTTCTGCAAGTATTATATCTCGAATTCAAGATATATCCTCAATAAGTATTGAAGAATGCATGAATATCCGTCATTAAATATGACGCAGTTTATTATGTTTATCTTATTTCACACTTTTTCGCACGATAATTAAATCGTATTTCCGCTTTATAGGGATTGCGGAAACATCAGGTTTGACCCATTTTTAATAATTCATTTATTAATTCAGCAACAGCCGTTTTCATTCCTCATCAATAGTCATTATCTGCGTAACTTGTAACTGGTTTGTTGACAGTTTAACATTTCTTAATTTCCTTTTCGGATTCAATATGTATTTTGAATTAGCAGGTATTTTCACTTCGATGTCGAACATGAGAGATAAGATAGTCCCCCATAAATGCTATCACCATAATCTCCCTAGCATACTTTTCTCTCCTTAACACTTTTACCCATTTAAATAAATGAACAGGAGCTGTTGGACGTTGACATATGTTATAAAGGCGCGTTCATCGGCAACCGAGTTGAGCATACTGCGCTCACTCCATAGCCGTGTTGCGTTAGTGGAAAATGAGTTTAAGCGCTTTGTGAACTTGTCGAAAGGATTAGAAGGAGAAGATCAATTTATTCATCTTATCGAATCCTTGCAATCAGATGCCTACCTATTGCATGACATCTGTTTCGAGCACAACCATTCTGTTTTTCAAATTGATACAATGCTAATTTCGGAAAAGGAGATATTGCTCTTTGAGGTAAAGAATTACGAAGGAGAATTTGTGTACGATGCGGGCACGTTCCGCCTAGTTTCCAATAACCAGGAAATTATAAACCCGTTGCATCAGCTGAATCGGAGTATCGCTCTTCTGCGATCCATGCTAAAAAGTAGCAACTTGTCAATCAAAGGCTATCTCGCTTTTATCAACCCAGAATTTACGCTCCTGCAAGCACCAGTGGATACGCCAATCATTTTACCAACACAGTTAAAGCGATTCATGAAGCGTCTGGAACAAGTTCCTTCTTCCTTGAGCGCAAAACATCTCCAGCTTGCTGAAGGATTACTGAAGCTTCATCTGCCAAAATCACCGTATGTTCGAGTTCCGCATTATGCGTATGAAGAATTGAAGAAAGGAATCCTCTGCAGCTCTTGCTTTACTTTTATGGAACAGAAGGATAGTCGTTTCATGAGTTGTAAAAATTGCGGGTTGTCCGAAGTTGTGGATGACAGCATTCTGCGTAGTATTGAGGAATTACGGCTACTGTTCCCGGATAGGATGATCACTACGAGGCAAGTGTGGGATTGGTGCGGGAGTGATGTTTCAATTAAGACGATAAGAAGAGTGCTCGGCCAAAACTACACACCCAAGGGATTGAGGAGACATAGATATTTTGTTGATAAAATTCTAATAGACTCTACAACTAACTAAATTTGACTATATCTCAGGTTTAATTGACCTATAGCAACTATTCTCAGCTCTAACAGGCATTTAGAGTACTTCTATTTGACCGTGAGCTGCGGTTTTCACCGCTACCGGGCATTTAGAACACTTCTATTTGACCGCGAGCTGCGGTTTTCTGCGCTCACGGGCATTTAGAACACTTCTATTTGACCGCGAGCTGCGGTTTTCAGCACACACGGGCATTTAAAACACTTCTATTTGACCGCGAGCTGCGGTTTTCAGCGCTCACGGGCATTTAGAACACTTCTATTTGACCGCGAGCTGCGGTTTTCTGCGCTCACGGGCATTTAGAACACTTCTATTTGACCGCGAGCTGCGGTTTTCTGCGCTCACGGGCATTTAAAACACTTCTATTTGACCGCGAGCAACAATTTTCTGCTCTAACGGGCATTTAGAACACTGCTATTTGACCGCGAGCAACAATTTTCTGCTCTAACGGGCATTTAGAACACTTCTATTTGACCGCGAGCAACAGTTTTCTGCGCTAATGGGCATTTAGAACACTTCTATTTGACCGTGAGCTGCGGTTTTCTGCGCTCACGGGCATTTAAAACACTTCTATTTGACCGCGAGCAACAATTTTCTGCTCTAACGGGCATTTAGAACACTTCTAATTTGACCGCGAGCAACAGTTTTCTGCGCTAACGGGCATTTAGAACACTTCTATTTGACCGCGAGCTGCGGTTTTCAGCGCTCACGGGCATTTAGAACACTTCTATTTGACCGCGAGCTGCGGTTTTCAGCGCTCACGGGCATTTAGAACACTTCTATTTGACCGCGAGCAACAATTTTCTGCTCTAACGGGCATTTAAAACACTTCTATTTAACCCGTAACCTTCTTTTCATGACGAATTCACATTTTACAAGCAATACTTCCTAAATCAATAACGACCATAAACTATATACAAACGCCAAAAAAAGCCTTTCCCAACAAAGTCGGGAAAGGGCTCTGCAATAATACAAGATTAACGTTTCGAGAACTGAGGAGCTCTACGTGCGCCTTTAAGACCGTATTTTTTACGTTCTTTCATACGTGGGTCACGTGTAAGCAATCCTGCTGATTTCAAAGCGCCACGGAAGTCAGGGTCTACAGTAAGTAGAGCGCGTGCTACGCCGTGACGGATAGCGCCTGCTTGTCCAGTGTATCCGCCGCCATTGACGTTTACATGGATATCATAGCTGCCAAGAGTTTGTGTAGCGACAAGTGGTTGCTTGATCACTTCACGAAGTGTTTCGAATGGTACGTAGTCTTCTACGTCACGGTTGTTGACGACAATTTTGCCTTCGCCAGGAACGAGACGTACACGAGCTACTGAGCTTTTACGACGGCCAGTGCCGATATATTGTACTTGTGCCAAAGGTGTTTCCTCCTCTTAATTATCCACGAAGCTCGTATGCTTCTGGTTTTTGTGCCGCATGTGGATGCTCTGCTCCAGCATAGACATGAAGTTTTTTGATTGTTTGACGACCTAGAGGGCCTTTTGGAAGCATCCCTTTAATCGCAAGTTCCAACATTTTAGTTGAATAGTTTGTACGCATTTCTAGAGCTGTACGTTGTTTGATGCTACCAGTGTAGCCAGAGTGGCGGTAGTAGATCTTATCTTTTAATTTATTCCCAGTCAATTGGATCTTCTCAGCGTTGATGATGATTACGTGATCGCCAGTGTCAACGTGTGGTGTGAACGTAGGTTTATGTTTGCCGCGCAAAATTGATGCAACTTCAGAAGCAAGACGTCCAAGCGTCTGTCCTTCAGCGTCGACAACGAGCCATTTACGCTCTACTTCGTGACCTTTAGCCATGAATGTTGTACGCATGTATTGTTTCCTCCTAAAAATATCAATCTGTTCCGTTGTTTTCTCTATCCCTAAACACAAATAAACTTTCCGGGGCTTATTGTGGGGTTATTGAAATACCATTTATCATCTTATATTGAATTCAGTAATAAGTCAAGTGTTTTGTGAGAAAACACCTGGAAAAGTTGACTCAGTCATCGTAGGTGACACTCATCAAGTACAAACCGTGTGCTGGTGCGGTTTTTCCGGCCTTTTTCCGGTCTTTTGCTTCAAGGATTTCCTTCATGTCCGATGGCTCGTTCCAACCGATGCCGACCGCAAAAAGCATGCCTGCAATTGTACGAACCATATTGTACAAAAATCCGTCGCCTTCGATTGTCATGAGCAACTCTTCACCTTGTTTTTCAAGCGTTAATTCTCGTACAGTCCGCACTTTGTTTTCCGTAGCCGTTTTTGATGAACAAAAACTTGTGAAATCATGTGTACCAATGACGTACTGTGCAGCTGCCCGCATCCGTTCGATGTCAGGTGTCCATTTGCCTAAATGCACTGCATAATTGCGTTCAAACGGACTTTGTATTCGACTTAACGACCACTTGTACAAATACGTTTTGCCGGTTGCAGAATAGCGTGCATGAAAGTCATCACTGACAAATTCGGTGTCAACGATGCGTACATCTTTTGGCAATAAAACATTCAATGCCATCTGCCATCGATCTAGCGGCAGGTTAAGAGGTGTATCGAAGTGAATCACTTGGCCCCAAGCATGAACGCCTGCATCCGTTCGACCACTTGCAACCGAATAGATCGATGTGTCCTTATGCAGTTTGACAAGTGCTTTATCGATGACCGATTGAACGGTGCGCATATTCGGTTGATATTGGTACCCCGCGTAACCTGTTCCATCATATGCGACTGTAGCTTTTACACGTTTCATTTAACTGCCTCCTCTTAACAGGAAGAGTGCTGCAACAAGCAAGACAAACACGAGCATAGTAAACGTGTCGCGACCTTGCCAATTCAATTGTCGATAACGTGTCCTTCCTTCTCCGCCCCGATACCCTCTCACTTCCATGGCGATGGCCAGATCCTCTGCACGCTTGAATGCACTGACGAATAACGGCACAAGTAGTGGAACGACAGCTCGTATACGTTCTTTAATGGTACCGCTCGTCAAATCTGATCCTCGAGCAAGCTGAGCTTTTAGTATTTTATCCGTTTCATCCATTAAGGTTGGAATGAAACGAAGAGAAATCGACATCATCAATGCCAACTCATGGACAGGTAACTTCAATTTCTTAAAAGGATTCAATAGTGTCTCCATACCATCTGTGATTGAGATTGGAGAGGTTGTAAGTGTCAAAATGGTCGTCATTAACACGAGGACGAGGAAACGGACAGAAATGTAAATCCCTTGTCGAATCCCTTCTTCGTAAATTTTTATGAACTTCCATTCAAACAGCAATGCGCCTTCCTTTGTGAAAATGAAGTGCATGAGCAACGTAAAAATGATAAGGAATAAGATCGGTTTTAAGCCATTGAATAAAAAGTAGAGACGGATTCTGGCGACGAAAATGATGAACAACGTAAATACTAACAACAAGCTATAGGTCACTGTATTATTCGCTAGAAACACTGCGATGATAAACATAAAAACAAATAGAAGTTTTGATCTTGGATCCAATTTATGGACGAATGAATCACCAGGTACATATCGGCCAAAAATCATTTTTTCTAGCATTAACGCTCACCTTCTTTCGTAAGCGCTTCTGCAATCGCAGCAGCCAATTGTTCTTCTGTCAGTGCTAACATGTTCAACTGTTTGCCAAACAACTTTTCTATGTCCCTCTGGAATGCCACAGAACGCGGTAAACCGAGTCTGTACGTCTTTAGCTTGTCCGCATCCGCAAACACCTCTTTCGGCGGTCCAGCCATTACAGAACGACCTTCATGCATGACTAGAATTTGATCGGCATATTTTGCGGCATCTTCCATACTGTGTGTGACGAGAATCGTTGTAAGATTCTCCTCCTCATGCAACCGATGAAACAGTTCCATAATTTCTTTACGTCCTCTTGGATCCAATCCAGCTGTTGGTTCATCCAAAATGAGAATGGACGGTTTAAACGCCAGAACACCTGCAATGGCCACGCGCCGCATTTGCCCACCCGATAAGTCGAATGGAGATTTTTCCGCAACATCCTCTGGTAGGCCTAACAACTTGATCAGCGCATGTGCCCGTTCTCTCGCTTCTTCCACAGGCACCCCGAAATTCAAAGGACCGAACATAATATCTTTCTCGACTGTTTCTTCAAAAAGTTGGTGTTCGGGAAATTGAAAAACAATTCCAACGTGCTGACGGATAGATTTCAACTCTTTCCCTTTTGTCTCAGATGTTATTTTTATATCGCCAACTTGTACGACACCCTCCGTCGGCTTTAGCAATCCATTTAAATGGAGCAATAACGTCGATTTCCCTGATCCGGTATGGCCGATTACAGCTGTATAGGATCCTGACTTTATTGTCGCATTAACTTCATACAATGCCTTTTTCTCAAAAGGCGTACCTTTCGCATAGGAGTAGCCTACTTGTTGAAGTGAGATGTCCATAACTCATTCACCAACTCTTCTTCTGTCATATGTTCACCTTGAAGTTGCACACCATGTTCCCGTAGCGATTTTGACACACGGTAAGCGAATGGCAAATCCAAACCGATTGCTTCAAGTTCTTCACCATGTGCAAAAATCTCTTCAGGTTTGCCTGTCATCATTAATTTTCCTTTATTCATCACAATGACTCGATCCGCCCTTAAAACTTCTTCTAAGTCATGCGTAATAGATAAAACGGTTAAACCGGTCGTGCGTTTTAAGTCATCAACGACACGAATTACTTCATCTCTACCTTGTGGGTCAAGCATTGACGTCGCTTCATCAAGAATTAATAGCTTCGGTTGCATCGCAAGCGCTCCAGCAATGGCGACACGTTGTTTTTGTCCACCGGAAAGATGATGAGGTTCATGATTCAGAAACCCTTCCATTTTCACTTGTGCCAATGAATCATACACACGAGGCACCATTTCCTCAAAAGGGACTCCGTTATTTTCTAAAGAGAATGCAACGTCATCTTGTACTGTGGAACCGACAAACTGGTTATCTGGATTTTGAAATACAATTCCCATTTTAGAACGAATTGACCATAGTGTGTCTGCATTTAACTGCTCTAAGAAAACGTTCACTTCTCCTTCTTCCGGAAAAAGCAGTCCAATCATAAGTTTTGCTAGCGTCGACTTGCCTGATCCGTTGTGGCCAACTATTGCAATCCACTCACCATCACGGACTGTGAACGATACATCATCTATCGCCTTACGTGGATTTGTCTCATCTGATTCATATGTATACGACACATGATCCAACGATAAAATTTCTTTCACATCTTTCACCCCCGGCATTTCTTCGATTATGTATAAAGATTGAATTCTATAATATTTCATGAGAATAAATAAAAAAAGCGCGCACCTCATCCGAAGAAATGCGCTCAATTCTATTCTGATAATGGGTGCTCAATCCTTATCAGCGGATGAGATGCGTAGAGCTAGACCGATCAGCTATACTGTCGATCGTAACACTCAGCTTTTAATATTTGTCGTATAAATCATTATTGATGAAAAGGGTGTGGCTGTGCGTATGACAGACACACCCTTGTGTTTTTACATTCCAGCTTCTGGCGCCAAACGCTCGGGTCATAAGCCGTCTCGGCAGTGCGCGGCAAAAAGCGCCGCTTCGCCAATTCGTCTTATGCCTATCGCGTCTAGGCAGGCGCCCTCCGCATTATACTAGTTCAATTACGACAACAGGTGCTCCGTCTCCACGACGAGGTCCCATCTTCATAATACGTGTGTAACCGCCTTGGCGATCTGCGTAACGTGGTGCAACAGTATCGAACAATTTTTGAAGTGCAAAGATTTCTTTCTCATTACCTTCTTCGTCCGCAGTTGTCACCAACTCGCGACGGATGAATTGTGCAGCTTGACGGCGTGCATGCAAGTCACCGCGCTTACCAAGAGTGATCATCTTTTCAACGACTGAACGCAATTCTTTCGCACGCGCTTCAGTTGTTTGGATGCGCTCATGTACGATAAGGTCTGTCGCTAAGTCGCGAAGCATTGCTTTACGTTGTGAACTTGTGCGTCCAAGTTTTCTGTAACCCATAGAAGTTTCCCTCCCTCAATCTATATGTTCTTAATCTTCCAAGCGTAACCCAAGGTTCAACTCGTCCAATTTTGCCTTCACTTCTTCAAGTGATTTACGGCCCAGGTTGCGCACTTTCATCATTTCGTCTTCTGACTTGTTTGCAAGTTCGAGGACTGTATTGATGCCTGCACGTTTCAGGCAGTTATAAGAGCGAACAGAAAGATCGAGCTCTTCGATAGTCATCTCAAGCACTTTTTCTTTTTGGTCTTCTTCTTTTTCTACCATGATTTCTGCAGATTGTGCTTCGTCTGTCATGCCAACAAAGATGTTAAGATGCTCCGTCAGGATTTTGGCTCCGAGCGAAACAGCTTCTTTCGGACCGATGCTACCATCTGTCCAAATATCAAACGTCAACTTATCAAAGTTCGTACTTTGACCTACACGAGTATTCTCGACTTGGAAATTGACGCGTGAAACTGGAGTGTAAATAGAGTCGATCGGAATTACACCAATCGCAAGATCCTCACGTTTGTTTTGATCAGAAGGTGCATAGCCTCGCCCACGAACAGCATACATACGCATACGTAAATGGCCGTTCTTGCCGAGTGTGGCGATTTGAAGATCAGGATTTAATACTTCGACATCACTATCATGAGTAATGTCTGCAGCAGTCACCTTGCCTTCACCTTTTACATCTATTTCAATCACTTTCTCGTCATCTGAATAGATTTTAAGAGCAAGTTTCTTCACATTCAAAATAATTGTTGCAACGTCTTCAACGACACCTTCAATTGTAGAGAATTCATGAAGAACTCCGTCGATCTGGATAGATGTCACGGCAGCTCCTGGCAATGATGAAAGAAGCACGCGGCGCAAGGAATTCCCTAAAGTATTTCCGTATCCACGTTCCAATGGTTCAATAATGAACTTACCAAACTTGGAATCTTCACTGATCATAACTGTTTCAATCTTCGGTTTCTCAATCTCGATCATTTATTTACCCTCCTTCAAAACGTCTAGTATAGTGGCCGTTCCATATTGAAATCGATTATCAAATACGATCACCATGCAATCACACAATCATTTTTGCCAAAAATTGTGCTTCTCAATCAATTGGAAAACAAACCATTACACACGACGACGTTTTGGTGGGCGGCAACCGTTATGCGGAACCGGAGTTACGTCTCTAATAGCAGTTACTTCAAGACCTGCAGCTTGTAGTGAACGGATAGCAGCTTCACGACCAGCACCTGGTCCTTTAACAGTAACCTCCAAAGACTTTAAGCCGTGCTCCATAGCAGCTTTAGCAGCTGTTTCAGCAGCCATTTGTGCAGCAAACGGAGTTGATTTACGAGATCCTCTGAATCCTAATGCACCTGCACTAGACCAAGAAAGGGCATTCCCGTGGCTATCAGTGATCGTTACGATTGTATTGTTGAACGTCGAACGGATATGTGCAATACCAGTTTCAATATTCTTTTTCACACGACGTTTACGAGTTTGTTGTTTACGTGCCATGTCTACGAAAAACCTCCTTTACCTATTATTTCTTCTTGTTAGCAACTGTCCGTTTAGGACCTTTACGTGTACGTGCGTTGTTTTTCGTGTTTTGTCCACGAACAGGTAATCCACGACGGTGACGGATTCCACGGAAGCTTCCGATTTCCATCAAACGTTTGATGTTTAAAGAAGTTTCACGACGAAGGTCCCCTTCAACTTTCAAACCGTCGATTTGCTCACGGATTTTATCAAGTTCTGCTTCAGTAAGATCGCGAACGCGAGTATCTTCAGAAATACCAGCTTCAGCTAGGATCTTTTGTGCAGTTGTTTTACCAATTCCAAAAATGTATGTCAATGAAATGACTACGCGCTTATCGCGCGGTACGTCTACACCAGCAATACGTGCCATATAGATTGTGCACCTCCCTTTGTATTAGCCTTGTCTTTGTTTATGTTTTGGATTTTCACAGATTACCATTACTCGGCCGCGTCTGCGAATAACTTTACATTTTTCACAGATCGGTTTTACAGATGGCCTTACTTTCATCTTACCCAACCTCCTTCAATATTCCGGAGTTGCAAAAGTTTTATTTGAAACGGTATGTGATACGACCGCGTGTCAAATCATAAGGTGAGAGTTCCATCGTCACTTTGTCACCAGGTAGGATACGGATAAAGTGCATGCGGATCTTGCCTGAAACATGTGCAAGAATCGTATGACCGTTTTCCAATTCCACCTTGAACATCGCGTTCGGCAACGTTTCGACTACGGTACCTTCAACTTCAATTACGTCGTCCTTCGCCATCAATCCTGTCTCCCTTCTATATCCAATAAAGGTCTTAACCATCGAGCGGCAACTGTCGCCTTCAAAGCTTCCTTCAACATATGTCCGGATTGCATGAGTGATGTTCGAAAGACGTCTGTCACACTTCGTTTCCCGTTAGTCAGTCCCCGACTTTTGTTGTGGAAAATCGCATCGGAAAAGACACAAACGACAGGATTGCCGTTGGTGCACTCCAACTTTGCGGAATATTTCCGGACACATTCTACATTATATCCACCGAAATGAATATTTGCATGTACAACGTCCCAAAAACGTTCTACTAGTGGATGATCACCAATTCCTATACCGGGCACCATATGCTTTTGCAGCTCGTTAATTAAACGTTCTTTCCGTGCAATAGTGCGATGCTGCCCACAATATGGCGTGCATGAATTGCGTCCGGAAAGGATCACTGGCCACTCTCTTGTAAGATCGCGTCCAGGTCTTTAAAAACATCATTGATGTCTTTTTGACCATCTATATTCGTCAACACGCCTTTATTGTCATAAAACGCTAAGAGCGGTGCTGTTTGATTCATATTTACTTCCAGACGGTTCGTGACAGTTTCCGGATTGTCATCCGCTCGCTGATAAAGTTCCCCGCCATCCTTGTCACATACACCTTCAACCTTAGGTGGATTGAACTGTAAGTGGTAGGATGTGCCGCATACTTTACAAATTCTGCGACCGGTCAATCTAGCGATAAGTTCATCTTTTTCTACTTTGATGTTAAGCACATGCTCAATTTTCCGTCCCATGTCCAAAAGCAACGCATCGAGTGCTTCTGCTTGAGGAACTGTTCTTGGAAAACCATCAAGTAAGAATCCATTATCACAGTCGGATTTGCTTAATCGTTCACGAACGATACCAATTGTCACTTCATCAGGAACAAGAGCACCTTGATCCATGAACGATTTTGCTTTGACTCCAAGTTCCGTGCCTTCCTGAATAGCAGCACGGAACATATCGCCTGTAGAAATATGAGGGATTTCGTACTTCTCGACAATTTTGTCTGCTTGTGTACCTTTACCGGCACCCGGCAGACCCATTAAGACGATATTCATACGTCTTGCCCTCCATCCGTATTCAAAACAGGAAAACCTGAGTTGAATATTATTTCATGAACCCTTTGTAATGCCTTTTCACAAGTTGTGATTCAAGCTGTTTCATCGTTTCAAGGGCAACCCCGACGACGATTAGCAAGCTTGTTCCTCCAATTTGAAGGGACTGTGGAAGGCTAGCCAAGTTTATGAAAAGAATTGGCATGACTGCAACGACAGCTAGGAAAATCGAGCCGACAAATGTCAGTCTATACAAAGTGCTTGTTAAATAATCTTGCGTGTTTTGACCTGGACGAATGCCAGGAATATACGCGCCTTGTTTCTTCAGATTATCTGCCATGTTTTCCGGATTCACTTGAATGAATGCATAGAAATACGTGAAGGCAAGAATGAGTGCTACATACAAGATCATCCCGATCGGTTCATTGTAATCAAATGTCCGCGCGATGAATTTCGTAACACTGTTTTCTCCAAAGAAATTAGCAATTTGTTGTGGTGTAATGAAGAACGCCACCGCAAAGATTACTGGAATAACTCCTGCAGCATTCAATTTCAATGGCAAGTGAGTTTGTTGTCCAGCCGACGATTGTTGACGACCAGTCATGCGTTTTGCATATTGAATTGGAATTTTACGAAGTGCTTCTTGTACGTAAATCACTCCGACGATGATTGCTAATACAACAATCAACAACAATACCATCATTGCAATACGGATATACAACGCGTCACCCGCATCTTGAATTTGGGATGCATACAACTGTGACAATGACGTTGGAATTGCTGAGACAATTCCCGCAAAGATAATAATGGAAATCCCATTACCAACACCTTTTGCAGTAATTTGCTCACCAAGCCATAGCAAGAAAGAAGTACCCGCAGTTAACACAATCGCAATTACTACATATGTAGCAATTCCTTCATCTTTAATCAACGTACCACCAAACATTTGGTTGAATCCAAATGACATGGCAATCGCTTGAATGAAAGCAAGAACGACTGTGAAATATCTTGTAAATTGCGCAAGCTTCCGTCTACCGACATCGCCTTGCTTCGCCCATTCAGTAAACTTCGGAACAACATCCATCTGCAATAATTGCACAATGATGGAGGCAGTGATGTACGGCATGATTCCCATCGCAAAAATGGAGAACTGACCTAACGCACCACCACCAAATGTGTCCAAGAGGTTAATGAATGAGTTGTTTGACTGTTGTAAAGCCGTGGCATCAACGTTTGGGACTGGAACGAAAGATCCTAGTCTGAATACGATGAGCACTAGTAGTGTGAAAATGATTTTAGACCTGATATCTCTAACGCGCATAAAGTTGGAGATTGTCTGAAACATTAAATCACCTCAGTTTGCCCGCCCGCTTTCTCGATCGCTTCTTTTGCAGAAGCAGAGAATTTATGAGCTTTGACAGTAATCTTTTTCTCAAGAGTCCCATTGCCAAGAATCTTAATTCCTGATTTTTCATTGCTCACGATTCCAGTTTCAATCAACAATTCAGGTGTAACTTCGGTACCTTCGTCAAAACGGTTAAGTACGTCCAAGTTCACGATTGCGTATTCTTTACGGTTAATGTTCGTAAATCCACGCTTCGGAAGTCTTTGGAAAAGTGGAATTTGTCCACCCTCAAATCCAAGACGAACGCCTCCGCCAGAACGAGCGTTTTGCCCTTTATGACCTTTACCGGAAGTTTTCCCTGTACCGGAACCGATTCCACGACCAATGCGTTTACGTGATTTACGTGCGCCTTCAGCTGGTTTCATCTCGTGTAATTTCATCTTATCGGCACCTCCTTATTCTGAAAATCTAACTTATTGTTCTTTAACAGTGACTAAGTGGCTTACTTTATTGATCATGCCACGAATCGCAACATTGTCTTGATGCTCAACTGTTTGATTCATCTTACGTAGACCGAGAGCTTCAACTGTTTTACGTTGTGCCGGCTTTGCGCCGATGACACTTTTCGTAAGGGTGATTTCAAGTTTGTTTGCCATTGTGTTTCCCCCCTTAACCTAACAGTTCTTCTACGGATTTACCGCGCAATTTAGCAACGTCTTCAGCGCGTTTCAAATTCTTCAATCCTTCAATTGTAGCACGAACCATGTTAATCGGTGTGCTTGATCCTAAGGATTTTGAAAGGATATCCGTGATGCCTGCAAGTTCAAGTACCGCACGGACAGGTCCTCCGGCGATTACTCCTGTACCAGGTGCTGCAGGTTTGATAAGGATTGTTCCTGCACCAAAACGTCCAAGGATTTCGTGCGGAGTCGTTCCTTTAACCATTGGTACTTCGATTAAGTTCTTCTTCGCATCTTCGATCGCTTTACGGATCGCATCTGGAACCTCTTGTGCTTTACCAGTTCCGAAACCGACACGGCCGTTTTTATCACCGACAACGACAAGTGCTGTAAAGCGGAAACGACGTCCACCTTTCACTACTTTCGCTACGCGGTTGATCGTTACTACGCGTTCTTCGAATTCACTTCTATTCTGATCATTACGACGCATGAAATATGTCCCTCCTTCTTAATTAAAATTCCAGACCATTTTCGCGTGCTGCGTCTGCAAGAGCTTTAACACGGCCGTGAAATAAGTATCCGCCACGGTCGAAAACAACCGATTTGACATCTTTTTCAACGGCTTTCTTCGCGATCATTTCGCCAACTTTAGCTGCTGCTTCAGCATTCGCTTTAGAGTCCATTTCGAACCCTTTATCCATAGTGGAAGCACTAGCAATCGTTACGCCAGTTACGTCATCGATTAATTGTGCATAGATATGTTTGTTTGAACGATAAACATTCAAGCGTGGACGCGTTGAAGATCCGCTGATTTTCGTACGCACACGTGCGTGACGTTTTTTACGGACAGCGTTCTTATCTTGTTTCGTAATCATCGTGGTCACTCCTTCCGAATGCCTAAGCGGCATTATTTACCTGTTTTACCTTCTTTACGACGGATTTGTTCGCCTTCGTACTTAATACCTTTACCTTTATAAGGCTCTGGTGGACGTACTTTGCGAATGTTCGACGCTAGAGCACCAACACGTTCTTTATTAATACCGCGAACGATAATTTTTGTATTGGCAGGAACTTCAACTTCAATTCCTTCTTCCGGTGTGAATTCAACCGGGTGAGAGTAACCAACATTCAATACTAGTTTTTTGCCTTGAAGTTGAGCACGGTACCCAACCCCGATCAATTCTAGTGTACGTTCGAATCCTTTAGATACACCAACAACCATGTTGTCTAAAAGTGAACGAGTTGTTCCGTGCATGGAACGGTGTTCTTTAGAATCAGAAGGACGAGTCAACGTAATGATGTTGCCTTCTTGTTCGATTTTAATATCAGCGTTAAATGTATTTGTAAGTTCGCCTTTAGGGCCTTTAACAGTAACTTGGTTATTATCAGCGATTGTAACCGTTACGTTTTCAGGCACCTCGATTGGGCGTTTACCAATTCGGGACATCCTATTGCACCTCCATTCAATTGTTACGGATTACCAAACGTAAGCTACGACTTCTCCGCCTACTTGTTTTGCACGTGCTTCCTTATCAGTAAGGAGACCGTTTGACGTGGATACGAGGGCGATACCTAGGCCATTCAAAACTTTAGGTACTTCATTCGTTTTTGCGTAAACGCGAAGACCAGGTTTTGAAATACGTTTAAGACCAGTGATAACACGCTCGTTGTTTTGACCATATTTAAGGAAAATGCGGATAATGCCTTGTTTGCTATCTTCCACATATTCAACATCGCGAATGAAACCTTCACGCTTTAAGATTTCTGCGATTTCTTTTTTCATGTTTGAAGCAGGTACTTCAAGCTTCTCGTGGCGAACCATGTTCGCGTTACGGATGCGTGTAAGCATGTCTGCAATCGGATCACTCATTGTCATTACATTAACCTCCTTCCCAAGTTAGGGGATTACCAGCTTGCTTTTTTGACGCCAGGAATTTGTCCCTTATATGCGAGTTCGCGGAAACAAATACGGCAAAGTTTGAATTTGCGATATACAGAATGCGGACGACCACAGCGCTCGCAACGTGTATAATCTTGAACTTTGAACTTTGGCGTACGTTTCTGTTTTGCGATCATTGATTTCTTAGCCACGTTTTCGCCTCCCTTTAGTTTACTTTTGGAACGGCATGCCGAACTGCGTTAATAACTCACGTGCTTCTTCATCGGAGTTAGCAGTCGTAACGATGACGATATCCATTCCGCGTACTTTAGATACTTTATCGTAGTCGATTTCAGGGAAAATTAGCTGTTCCTTCACACCAAGTGTGTAGTTACCGCGACCATCGAATGATTTTTTAGAAACACCACGGAAGTCACGTACACGCGGAAGTGAAACTGCAATCAGCTTATCCAGGAATTCGTACATGCGCTCACCACGAAGTGTTACTTTAGCTCCAATCGGCATTCCTTCACGTAGACGGAAACCAGCGATTGATTTCTTCGCTTTTGTAACAACTGGCTTTTGACCGGAAATGATTGTTAGATCTTCCACTGCCGCGTCAAGTGCTTTAGAGTTCTGAACAGCATCACCAACACCCATATTGATGACGATTTTTTCTACTTTAGGTACTTGCATTACTGAACTATATTCAAACTTGCTCATTAGAGCAGGTGTGATTTCTTTTGAAAACTTATCTTTTAATCGGCTCATCAGTTGGACCTCCTTTCATCCATTACTCATTTATCCAGCGCTTCACCGGATTTTTTAGCAATACGAATCTTCTTGCCATCTTCGATTTTGTATCCAACGCGAGTAGGCTCGCCTGTTTTAGGATCGATTGGCATGACATTAGATACATGGATAGCTGCCTCTTGGCTGATAATTCCGCCTTGAGGATTTGCTTGGTTCGGTTTCGTATGTTTCTTTACGATGTTGATACCTTCAACAAGCACGCGATCCTTTTTGGGGAAAGCAGCTAAGATTACGCCGGTCTTACCTTTATCTTTTCCGGTGATGACCATAACTTTATCGCCTTTTTTAACGTGCATTTTATCGCACCTCCTTGATTGGCACTGTCATGTAATTAAAGAACTTCTGGAGCAAGTGAAATGATTTTCATGAAGTTGCTGTCGCGTAGTTCGCGGGCAACAGGTCCGAAAATACGTGTTCCACGTGGACTCTTGTCATCACGGATGATAACACATGCGTTTTCGTCAAACGTAATGTAGGAGCCATCTTTACGACGCACCCCGCTTTTTGTACGGACGATAACAGCTTTGACAACTTCACCTTTCTTGACAACGCCACCAGGTGTTGCTTTTTTCACTGTTACAACAACGACATCACCGATGTTTGCAGTTTTACGACCTGTTCCACCTAGAACTTTAATCGTTAACACTTCACGTGCACCTGAGTTATCGGCAACTTTCATACGACTTTCTTGTTGAATCATTGAGGCTACCTCCTCTCGGAATTTACTTTCCGAACGATATTAGATGATGACCGCTTTTTCGACTACTTCAATGAGGCGGAAACGCTTTGTAGCTGAAAGTGGACGTGTTTCCATAATGCGAACTACGTCGCCGATTTTCGCTTCATTAAGTTCATCATGGGCCTTGAATTTTTTAGAGTACTTTACACGTTTGCCGTATAAAGAGTGTTTTTTGTGTGTTTCTACCATTACGGTAACCGTCTTATCCATTTTGTCAGATACGACACGGCCTGTGTACACTTTGCGCTGGTTACGCTCAGTCATGGCTGCAACCTCCTTCATCAGTTATTTGCACTGATCTCTCTTTGACGTATTACAGTTTTCATGCGCGCAATCGATTTGCGAACTTCACGGATGCGTGCAGTGTTTTCTAATTGTCCTGTCGCTAATTGGAAGCGAAGGTTGAAAAGCTCTTCTTTCAGTGATTTTACCTTTTGCTCGATTTCTGCAGTTGTCAAGTCACGGATTTCTTTAGCTTTCATTAGACTCACCACCAATTTCTTCTCGTTTTACAAACTTGCTCTTAACCGGCAGTTTGTGAGATGCGAGGCGTAGAGCTTCACGAGCAACTTCTTCTGACACACCTGCGATTTCGAACATTACACGACCTGGTTTTACTACTGCAACCCAGCCTTCTACAGCACCTTTACCGGAACCCATCCGGACTTCAAGAGGCTTTTTCGTATATGGCTTATGTGGGAAGATGTTGATCCAAACTTTACCGCCACGTTTCATGTAACGTGTCATTGCGATACGAGCTGATTCGATTTGTCGGTTTGTAACCCAACCAGATTCAGTTGATTGAAGACCGAATTCACCGAATTGAACAGATGCTCCGCCTTTAGTAGTTCCGCGCATTTTACCACGGAATACACGACGATATTTAACGCGTTTAGGCATTAACATAATTAGTTGCCTCCTTCCTCAGAGTTCTTCTTCACTGGAAGGACTTCTCCCCGGTAGATCCATACTTTTACGCCAAGCTTACCATATGTAGTGTCAGCTTCAGCGTGTGCATAGTCGATGTCTGCACGTAATGTATGAAGGGGAACAGTACCTTCACTATAATGTTCCGCACGAGCGATATCAGCACCGCCAAGACGTCCGGATACTTGTGTTTTAATTCCTTTTGCACCAGAACGGATTGTACGTTGAATTGCTTGTTTTTGTGCACGACGGAAAGATACACGGCTTTCTAGTTGGCGAGCAATTGATTCTGCAACCAATTTCGCGTCTAGATCAGCACGCTTGATTTCTACGATGTTGATGTGTACACGCTTGCCAGTAATGTTATTCAAAGCGTTACGAAGTGCTTCTACTTCAGAACCGCCTTTACCGATAACCATACCCGGCTTCGCAGTGTGAATTGTAATATTGACACGCTTTGCAGCACGCTCGATTTCCACTTTGGAAAGTGCAGCGTCAACTAGGCGTTTTTCGATATATTCACGGATTTTTAAGTCTTCGTGTAAAAGGTTTGCATAGTCTTTTTCAGCATACCATTTAGAATCCCAATCACGAATGACACCAACCCGTAAACCATTAGGATGTACTTTTTGACCCACGAATTACCCCTCCTTCTTTTCGGATACCACTACAGTGATGTGGCTAGTACGTTTATTGATCGCACTTGCACGGCCTTGTGCACGTGGACGGAAACGTTTCATTGTTGGACCTTCATCAACGAATACTTCGCTGACTACAAGATTCTCAACATCCATTTCATAGTTGTGTTCAGCATTAGCGATTGCTGATTTCAATACCTTTTCTACAACCGGAGATGCCGCTTTAGGCGTCAGGCGTAGAATCGCGACAGCTTCACCGATTTTCTTGCCCCGGATAAGATCAACGACCAAACGGACTTTGCGAGGAGCAATACGGACTGTGCGGGCAGTAGCTTTTGCTTGTTGCATCAGATTAACCTCCTCTCAATTAACGTCTTGTTTTCTTATCGTCAGCGCCATGACCTTTGTATGTGCGCGTAGGTACGAATTCACCTAGTTTGTGACCAACCATATCTTCAGTCACATAGACAGGTACGTGTTTGCGTCCGTCGTAAACTGCAATCGTCAATCCGATGAAAGATGGGAAGATTGTAGAACGGCGTGACCAAGTTTTAATGACCTGCTTTTTCTGTGCATCTTTTTGAGCATCGACCTTTTTCATTAGATGATCATCTGCAAAAGGTCCTTTTTTCAAGCTGCGGCCCATGTAGAAACCTCCCTCCGTGATGATCGTACTACGGTCCTTTCAACGAACCGCAGTGTCACCACATTATTTTTTACGGCGACGAACAATAAGTTTGTCGGATTTGTTGTTTTTCTTACGTGTTTTGTAACCAAGAGCTGGTTTACCCCAAGGTGTAACAGGGCTTGGACGACCGATTGGCGTACGTCCTTCACCACCACCGTGTGGGTGATCGTTAGGGTTCATGACAGATCCACGTACAGTTGGGCGTTTACCCATCCAACGAGAACGACCTGCTTTACCGATGTTGATCAATTCGTGTTGCTCGTTACCTACTTGACCGATTGTAGCGCGGCAAGTTGATAAGATCATACGAACTTCTCCTGATTGTAGACGGATGATGACATATTTGCCTTCACGACCTAGTAGTTGTGCAGAAGTTCCTGCAGAACGTACCAATTGTCCACCTTTACCAGGTTTTAGCTCAATGTTATGGATAGTAGAACCCATTGGGATGTTTTCAAGTGGTAGTGTGTTACCTACTTTGATATCCGCTTCTGGACCTGACATTACTGTCATTCCTACTTGTAATCCTTTTGGAGCTAGGATGTAACGTTTTTCCCCATCAGCATAGTTGATTAGGGCAATGTTTGCAGAACGGTTTGGATCGTATTCGATCGTAGCAACGCGTCCTGGAATGCCATCTTTCCGACGTTGGAAATCGATGACACGGTATTGGCGCTTGTGGCCTCCACCTTGGTGACGAACAGTCATTCTACCTTGGTTGTTACGTCCGCCTTTACGCTTGAGTGGTTCAAGCAATGATTTTTCCGGCTTTGTAGCTGTAATTTCAGCAAAGTCAGAAGAAGTCATGTTACGACGTCCGTTGGAGGTAGGTTTGTATTTCTTAATCGCCATTTGTGTTCCCTCCTTCGTTTATTTACGTTTCAATTACATTTCGAAAAGTTCGATGTCTTTAGAGTCAGCAGTCAATGTAACAATCGCTTTACGACGTTTGTTAGTGTATCCTGCATGTTTGCCCATACGCTTGAACTTACCTTTGTAGTTCTGAACGTTGACTTTCTCTACTTTTACTCCGAAGATTTCTTCTACAGCTTGCTTAACGTGTGTTTTGTTAGCGCGCGTATCTACTTCGAAAGTGTATTTCTTAAGTTCCATTTGTTCTGAAGAACGCTCGGTAATGACCGGACGTTTTAGTACATCACGTGCTTCCATTAACCAAGCACCTCCTCAATTTTCTGTACAGCATCTTTTGTTACAACAAGGTTGTCATGTGCAACGATGTCAAGAACGTTGATGCCGTTAGCAGTAACTACGCTAACTCCAGGAATGTTACGAGCAGACAATGCTACCGCTTCATCTAAATCAGCTGTTACGAATAACGCTTTTTTATTAATTGAAAGATCTTTAAGAACTTTCGTGAATTCTTTTGTCTTTGGTGCATCGAATGTAAGGCTATCTAACACGATGATTTCTTCATCGCGAACTTTCGTAGAAAGCGCAGATAGAAGTGCCAAACGACGAACTTTCTTAGGAAGCTTGTAGCTGTAGCTTCTTGGAGATGGTCCGAATACGATACCGCCTCCACGCCATTGTGGTGAACGGATTGAACCTTGACGTGCACGACCAGTTCCTTTTTGGCGCCATGGTTTACGGCCACCACCAGCAACTTCCGCGCGAGTTTTTGCTTTATGATTACCTTGGCGTAACGATGAACGTTGTTGAACCAAAGCTTCAAATAATACAGCTTCATTTGGCTCGATTCCGAAGATCGCTTCGCTCAATTCGATATCGCCAACTGAAGAACCTGTTTGACTTAGTACGGATACTTTAGGCATTTTTGTTTCCTCCTTCCTTAAGAATTAGTTCCCTTTAATTGCGCTTTTCACTTGGATAAGTGATTTACGTGCGCCTGGAACGTTACCTTTGATTAGTAGCAAGTTACGCTCAGCGTCAACTCGTACGATTTCAAGGTTTTGGATCGTAATTGTGTCTCCACCAGTACGTCCTGGTAATTTCTTCCCTTTGAATACACGTTGTCCGTCAACCGCACCTAGTGAACCTGGTGCACGGTGGAAACGAGAACCGTGACTCATTGGTCCGCGTGAGAATCCGTGGCGCTTAATAACACCTTGGAACCCTTTACCTTTTGATACTCCTGTAATATCGACAATATCGCCTTCTGCGAATGTATCGACTTTGACTTCCTGACCAACTTCGTACCCATTAACGTCTCCGCGGAATTCGCGAATGAAGCGCTTAGGTGCCGTTTCAGCTTTAGCAACGTGTCCTTTTTCAGGTTTGTTTGCTAGCTTTTCACGTTTGTCGTCGAATCCAAGCTGGATTGCTTCGTAACCGTCCGTTTCAATAGTCTTCTTTTGAAGAACTACGTTTGGAGCAGCTTCAATCACAGTTACTGGAATGAGATCGCCGTTTTCAGCAAAAATTTGCGTCATACCGACTTTTCTCCCTAAGATTCCTTTGGTCATTTGTCACACCTCCTGAATTTGATTAGTTTTATTTTTATCGATTAAAGTTTGATTTCAATGTCAACGCCAGATGGTAAATCAAGTTTCATTAACGCATCAACAGTTTGTGGTGTTGGGTTAACGATATCGATTAGACGTTTGTGCGTACGCATTTCAAACTGCTCGCGCGAATCTTTGTACTTATGTACCGCACGAAGCACTGTATAAACAGATCTTTCAGTTGGAAGAGGTATCGGACCTGATACGCTTGCACCTGAACGTTTTGCTGTTTCTACAATTTTTTCAGCTGACTGATCAAGAATTCTGTGATCATATGCTTTTAAACGGATACGAATCTTCTGTTTTGCCATTACTTTCCCTCCTTTTCGCCTATTTTCTAGACATTCTCCACGAAAATTTCCCACACACATGCCATGGCAAAGCGGCCGGGTGTGTCGGCAACCTCTCGCTTCATCGCAGTCAAAGACCAACATTCAACATTATACACAAGGAAATAGAATCTCGCAAGTCTTTTGGCGAAATTCTTTCTCAAGCTTTTTTATTATAATAGGATATATTATTTTTTTCAACTGTTATGAGGGAGTAAAGATTGGAAATACGCGATTCGCTGCGTAATTTGATTGCTATTCAACTTGTCCAAGTTGAATTAGCTTCACACAAATGATACTTAATTTAATCAGTAGAATGAATGCGATGATACATATGAGATTGAAAATTACACTACGCGCCACCATCGAATTTTTTAAAACATTTAAAGCAAGTAGGAATATAGATGATAACTTGACGAAGAGTTGATCATGGTTGCGTATGACACCGCGTAAAGAGGAGATAATGCTTTTTATTTGTAGCTAGTGCTTTCATATAAACCGCATAATTCTTTAATTATCCGCATAATTTGTTAGATTTCAGCATATTTAGCTAGAAGAGCGCATAGTACTGTAGTTTTCCTCATGTTACTGCAAAACTCCGCAATTCTTGGAATCACTCAGCGTACTAGTGAGATGCAGCGGAATTCATATAGATGCTTTGACTTTTTAGTAAGGGTATTCTTTCGCGATATGATGATTTAGGTAAAAGTTGGCTTCGATGACTATTGTTTTCTTATAGAAGAACGGTAGATGCTTGGAGTTGCTTGGTTTATTAAAAATTGGTTAAGAAATTAGCACTTAATAGATTCAATCAATCATTTTGCTAGTACCGCGCGGCAGTTGGTTGATCGGTTAATTCTCTGGTCGCGCTAAATGGGTTTTGACAAATTAACGGTTTGGTTGAGAGGAATACTAATATGGAAGGATTTTGAGGGGTTATGCGGTGTTTCCTGTAGTTATGCGGCGTTCCTAGAAGTTTTGCCGCGTTTGAAGTGATTATGCGGCGTTCTGAGGAGTTTTGCCGCGTTTGAGACGATTATGCCGCGTTACAGAGAAATATGCGGCGTTTGATGGGATTATGCCGGGTTACAGGGGAATATGCTGCATTTGATGCGATTTTGCGGCGCTCTATGGAAATATGCTGCATGAGGCGAATATCCGACGTTCCTAGAAAAAACATTGTGATTTTATTGATTATAAGTCGATCGAAAAAGTTTCGTGCTTACTAGCATGTGTAATGAAGAATCTATGGAACACGCTAATCATTCTAAAACAAAAAACCCCGCATATGCGGGGTTTTAGTTTGAAAAGGATTACTTTTCGATTGTTGCTACAACGCCAGCTCCAACTGTACGTCCACCTTCACGGATTGAGAATTTAGTTCCTTCTTCAATCGCGATTGGAGAGATTAGTTCAACTGTCATTTCAACGTTGTCGCCAGGCATAACCATTTCCACGCCTTCTGGAAGTTGGATGATACCAGTTACGTCAGTTGTACGGAAGTAGAACTGAGGGCGGTAGTTAGAGAAGAATGGAGTGTGACGTCCACCTTCTTCTTTTGATAGAACGTATACTTCTGATTTGAATTTAGTGTGTGGTGTGATTGTACCTGGTTTAGCAAGTACTTGACCACGCTCGATGTCTTCACGTGCTACACCACGAAGAAGTGCACCGATGTTGTCTCCAGCTTCTGCATAGTCAAGAAGCTTACGGAACATTTCAACACCTGTTACAGTTGTTGATTTTGGCTCTTCAGTCAAACCGATGATTTCAACTACATCGCCGACTTTAACTACTCCACGCTCTACACGTCCAGTAGCAACTGTACCACGACCAGTGATTGAGAATACGTCCTCAACTGGCATCATGAATGGTTTTTCAGTGTCACGTGGTGGTGTTGGGATGTACTCGTCAACAGCGTTCATAAGCTCAACGATTTTCTCTTCCCACTCAGGCTCACCTTCAAGAGCTTTAAGAGCAGAACCTTTGATAACTGGTAGGTCATCGCCAGGGAACTCGTACTCAGAAAGAAGGTCACGGATTTCCATTTCAACTAGTTCAAGAAGTTCTTCGTCGTCTACCATGTCACATTTGTTCATGAATACAACAAGGTAAGGAACACCTACTTGACGTGAAAGAAGGATGTGCTCACGAGTTTGTGGCATTGGGCCGTCAGCTGCAGATACAACTAGGATTCCGCCGTCCATTTGTGCTGCACCAGTGATCATGTTTTTAACATAGTCAGCGTGACCTGGGCAGTCAACGTGTGCGTAGTGACGAGTTTCAGTTTCGTACTCGATGTGTGAAGTATTGATTGTAATACCACGCTCTTTTTCTTCTGGAGCGTTGTCTACGTCAGCGTATGATTTCGCTTCTCCACCCATTCTTTTTGAAAGAACTGTTGCGATTGCAGCAGTCAAAGTTGTTTTACCATGGTCAACGTGACCAATTGTTCCGACGTTAGCATGCTGTTTGGAACGATCGAATTTTTCTTTACCCATTATGGAATTCCTCCTTAAAAATATGAATGTTTTTAGCTTTATTGGTATGGAAGCTGAAGAGAAAATTCCCTTCAACTATCCATATCTTACAAGTAATCATCTAGAGAAACAAGGATGAATTGTTATTAAGCACCTTTATTTTTCTTGATAACTTCTTCTGCAATTGATTTCGGTACATCTTCGTAGTGATCGAATGACATGGAGAATACTCCACGACCTTGCGTGTTTGAACGAAGAGCTGTTGCATAACCGAACATCTCTGCAAGTGGAACCATTGCACGAACAACTTGTGCGTTACCACGAGCGTCCATACCTTCCACGCGACCACGGCGTGACGTGATGTCACCCATGATGTCGCCCAAGTATTCTTCCGGAATGATTACTTCTACTTTCATCATTGGCTCGAGAAGAACTGGGTTACATTTTGCAGCGGCATTTTTAAGTGCCATGGAAGCAGCAATCTTGAACGCCATCTCGTTGGAATCGACATCGTGGTAAGAACCATCGAAAAGACGAGCTTTTACATCGATTAACGGATAACCAGCAAGAACACCATTGTTTAGTGAGTCACGAAGACCAGCTTCAACGGAAGGAATGTATTCACGAGGAACAACCCCACCGACGATACCGTTCGTGAATTCGAAGCCTTTTCCTTCTTCGTTTGGAGAGAATTCAATCCAAACGTGTCCGAATTGACCACGACCACCTGATTGACGTACGAACTTACCTTCAACTTCCGCAGCGCTACGGAATGTTTCACGATAAGAAACTTGTGGTGCACCAACGTTTGCTTCGACTTTGAACTCACGACGTAGACGGTCAACGATGATATCAAGGTGAAGTTCACCCATACCAGCGATGATTACTTCGCCTGTTTCTTGGTCAGTGTGCGCACGGAAAGTTGGATCTTCTTCTTGCAGTTTTGCAAGAGCATTACCCATCTTGTCTTGGTCACCTTTTGTTTTTGGTTCGATTGCAACAGAGATAACCGGCTCTGGGAATTCCATGGACTCAAGGATGATTGGTGCTTTGTCGTCACAAAGTGTGTCACCCGTTCCAGTATCTTTTAAGCCGACTGCAGCTGCAATTTCACCAGCATGTACTTCAGCGATCTCTTCACGGTGGTTTGCGTGCATTTGAAGGATACGTCCTACACGCTCACGCTTACCTTTTGTAGAGTTCTTTACATAAGAACCTGATTGAAGAACACCAGAGTATACGCGGAAGAATGTAAGCTTACCAACGTAAGGGTCTGTCATAACTTTGAATGCCAATGCAGAGAATGGCTCTTCATCGCTAGCATGACGCTCTTCTTCTTCTTCAGTATCAGGGTTGATACCTTGCATTGAAAGGATATCAGTTGGTGCTGGTAAGTAATCGACAACAGCGTCAAGTACTAGTTGAACACCTTTATTTTTGAATGCAGTACCGCAAACTACTGGATAGAATTCTACCGCTAGAGTCGCTTTACGGATTGCAGTTTTGATTTCTTCTACTGAAAGCGTTTCGCCGCCAAGGTATTTTTCCATAAGATCTTCATCGAAGTCAACAACTGCTTCAATTAACTTCTCACGGTACTCTTCAGCTTGTGCTTGATATTCTTCAGGAATATCGCCCACTTCAACGTTCATACCCGTATCATCCGGATAGAAGTTTGCTTTCATTTCGATCAAGTCGATAATTCCAGAGAATGTATCTTCTGAACCGATTGGAAGTTGGATTGGATGTGCATTTGCTTGCAAGCGATCATGTAGAGTGCTTACAGAGTAAAGGAAATCCGCACCTGTCTTGTCCATTTTGTTTACGAAAACTAGACGTGGTACGCCATAGTTTGTCGCTTGACGCCATACTGTTTCTGTTTGCGGTTCAACACCCGATTGAGCGTCAAGTACCGTTACAGCACCATCCAATACACGTAGAGAACGTTCAACTTCAACTGTGAAGTCAACGTGACCCGGAGTATCGATGATGTTTACGCGATGACCTTTCCAACTAGCTGTTGTCGCAGCAGATGTGATTGTGATTCCACGCTCCTGCTCCTGCTCCATCCAGTCCATTTGGGAAGCACCTTCGTGTGTTTCTCCAATTTTATGGATCTTACCTGTGTAATAAAGGATCCGCTCAGTCGTTGTTGTCTTACCAGCGTCGATGTGAGCCATGATACCAATGTTACGAGTATTCTCAAGGGAGAACTCTCTAGCCATTTTGTATAACTCCTTCCGTTTCGGATTAAGGTGTTAAGAGACCATCCGATCTTACCAGCGATAGTGAGCGAATGCTTTGTTGGCTTCAGCCATTTTATGCATTTCTTCACGGCGTTTCACGGATGCACCTGTGTTGTTAGAAGCGTCAAGGATTTCATTCGCAAGACGTTCTTCCATTGTTTTCTCACCGCGTGTGCGAGAGTAGTTCACAAGGTAACGTAATCCGAGAGTCGTACGGCGCTCAGGACGAACTTCAACCGGAACTTGATAGTTAGCACCACCGACACGGCGAGCACGTACTTCAAGTACAGGCATAACGTTGTTCAAAGCAGCTTCAAATACTTCAATTGGATCTTTTCCAGAACGTTCTTTAACAAGTTCGAACGCACCATAGAGGATTTTTTGGGATGTACCTTTTTTACCGTCTACCATCATTTTGTTGATAAGACGAGTTACAAGCTTGGAATTGTAAATCGGATCTGGTAATACGTCACGTTTTGCAACAGGACCTTTACGAGGCATATTGTTTTCCTCCTTTCGAAATATTCATTTCGTAAGTATCATTAGTTTTTCTTTTCTTTAGGGCGTTTTGCTCCATATAGAGAACGGCTTTGCATACGGCCAGTAACACCAGCAGTATCAAGCGCACCACGTACGATATGGTAACGAACACCCGGTAAGTCTTTTACACGTCCTCCACGGATAAGAACAACGCTGTGCTCTTGAAGGTTGTGTCCTTCACCAGGGATATATGCGTTAACTTCCAAAGTGTTTGTCAAACGAACACGCGCATATTTACGAAGAGCCGAGTTTGGTTTCTTCGGAGTCATTGTACCCACACGAGTACAAACACCTCTTTTTTGTGGCGAGTTGACGTTTGTCATCGACTTTTTGAAGCTGTTATAGCTTTTTCCTAGAGCTGGAGCCTTTGAATTGTCCGATTTCGATTTACGAGGTTTGCGGACTAATTGATTAATTGTAGGCATTGGATTTCCTCCTTTCACTGTGCTTTTGTAAGACCACACATCCAGGTGGTTCATTTTTGGGGTAAAAACAAAGTCTTTGTGTTTCTAACAACACAAAAACTACTATACAGTAATGGCGACTACAGCCGTACCGACTTGAATGCCGCATGTTCGACCAAGCTTTTCCCTTGAGTCGACATAATTCACTTGGACACCTCGGAGTTTCGCTTCTTCTAGGACAGAAGCAACGAGTTTCTCTTCAGCATCTTTGGCAATAACGACTTCTTTTACTACGCCTGTCTTTATCGCTTTAACCGTTTGCTTTGTACCGATGATCGTCTTCTTTGCCTGTTCGACTTTTTCGTAAGACATAACGTACATCCTCCAAAGTACAGACATTCAACTATCAACCTTTTGTATATTATCATCTATCAATAGCTGTGTCAACAATAAAGAAGAAAAACGGGGAGGAGTTTTTTCTCCCCGTTTTCGTAACATTAATTTTCGGTTGCGACTGCTAAATCGTCACCTTGTTCCATTTGGATTTGGCGATAACGCTGCATCCCTGTTCCAGCTGGTACGAGTTTACCGATGATGACATTCTCTTTCAATCCGAGCAATTCATCTGTTTTACCTTTAATCGCTGCATCTGTCAAGACGCGCGTTGTTTCTTGGAACGAAGCTGCCGATAGGAATGATTCCGTCTCAAGCGAAGCTTTTGTAATACCAAGGATAACTGGTCTTGAAGTTGCTGGAGCTTTGCCGTTCTTTAACACTTCAGCATTCGCTTCTGCGAACTGATGAATATCAAGCAATGAGCCTGGAAGTAAATCTGTGTCGCCTGCTTCAATTACACGAACTTTACGGAGCATTTGGCGAACCATTACTTCTACGTGCTTATCACCGATTTCAACACCTTGCATACGGTAAACTTTTTGTACTTCTTTAAGAAGATACTCTTGAACAGTTGCAACATCTTTAACAATAATCAATTCTTTCGGATCGATAGAACCTTCGGTGATGCTATCTCCTCGATCGATCATATCGCCGACTGCAACTTTCAAGCGGGCATTGTATGGAGCGAGATACTTACGTGTCTCCACTTCACCTTGAATGGTAATCTCTTTTTGGCCTTCGCGGATTTCATCAATCTCAGTGACTTCACCTTTAATTTCTGAAATGACTGCTTGCCCTTTCGGATTACGCGATTCGAAAATCTCTTGGATACGTGGAAGACCGGATGTAATATCGTCCCCGGCAACCCCACCTGTATGGAAAGTACGCATTGTAAGCTGTGTACCTGGTTCTCCGATTGACTGGGCAGCGATAATACCAACTGCCTCACCGACTTCAACCGTTTCACCTGTCGCAAGGTTAATGCCGTAACATTTCTTACAAACACCATGTTTTGTATTACATGTAAATGCAGAACGGATTGTAAGTTTTTCAATTCCAGCATCGATAATTGCATTTGCAAGGTCAGCTGTAATGAGTCCGTCTTTCGCTACAATCACTTCACCTGTTTCAGGGTGACGGATTGTTTTCTTCGTATGACGGCCTTCGATACGTTCTTCGAGGGTTTCGATAATTTCTGTTCCCTCTTTAAGTGCACTTACTTCTAAGCCACGATCTGTACCACAATCATCTTCACGCACAATTACGTCTTGTGCAACGTCAACTAGACGACGCGTCAAGTAACCGGAATCGGCAGTTTTCAGTGCTGTATCGGCAAGACCTTTACGCGCACCGTGTGTAGAGATGAAGTACTCGAGAACCGTCAGACCTTCACGGAATGATGACTTGATCGGTAGTTCGATAATACGACCAGCCGGGTTGGCCATCAATCCCCGCATTCCTGCGAGCTGTGTAAAGTTTGACGCATTACCACGGGCTCCTGAGTCACTCATCATGTAAATCGGATTTGTATTTTCAAGAGAGTCCATCAGTTTGTCCTGGATGACGTCTTTCGCATTACTCCAATAAGAAATGACGCGATCATAACGCTCTTCTTCCGTGATGAGACCACGACGGAATTGTTGCGTCACTTTATCCACTTTACTTTGTGCTTCTTGTAAAATCTCATCCTTATTCGGCAAAACGACGATGTCGGAAATACCAACTGTAATTCCAGCACGAGTTGAATATTTAAATCCAAGGTTCTTCATACGGTCTAGCATACGAGAAGTTTCCGTAATATGGAACTTCTTGAAGATTTCCGCGATGATGTTTCCTAGAATTTTTTTACGGAACGGAAGGACAAGTTCACTATTTTGAATATGTTCCTTCACATTGACAGTCCCATCGATGAAATAGCGATCCGGCGTTTCGATTTGCAAGTTATGATTCGTCGGTTCATTGATGTACGGGAATGTTTCAGGAAGAATTTCATTGAAAATGAGCTTCCCTACTGTCGTCAATAGGAATTTATTATTTTGAGCTTCTGTAAATGTCGGGTTGTTCAATGATCCGGCATGAATAGCAATTCTTGAGTGAAGATGTACATGACCTGTTTGGTATGCAATCAATGCCTCATTCATATTGCTGAAGATTGAACCTTCACCGATGGAACCTGCTCTTTCCAATGTCAAGTAGTAGTTCCCTAATACCATGTCTTGGGAAGGTGTAACGACAGGTTTTCCGTCTTTCGGGTTCAAGATGTTTTGCGCTGCAAGCATGAGCAAACGTGCTTCAGCTTGTGCCTCTGCAGAAAGCGGCACGTGAACAGCCATTTGGTCACCGTCGAAGTCAGCGTTATACGCTGTACATACGAGCGGGTGAAGTTGAATAGCACGCCCTTCAACCAACATTGGTTCGAATGCTTGAATCCCAAGTCTGTGAAGAGTAGGGGCGCGGTTCAATAAGACCGGATGCTCTTTAATGACTTCTTCGAGTACGTCCCATACTTCAGAATGTAATCGTTCGATTTTACGCTTCGCACTTTTAATGTTATGCGCAAGACCACGTTCAACCAACTCTTTCATGACGAAAGGCTTGAACAATTCGATTGCCATTTCTTTCGGAAGTCCACATTGGTACATTTTCAAGTTAGGTCCAACGACAATTACCGAACGGCCAGAGTAGTCAACACGTTTTCCTAATAGGTTTTGACGGAAGCGACCTTGTTTCCCTTTCAACATATGAGAAAGAGACTTCAATGGACGGTTACCTGGTCCTGTTACCGGACGGCCACGACGACCATTATCGACTAACGCATCGACAGCTTCTTGCAACATACGTTTTTCGTTCTGCACGATAATACCAGGAGCACCTAAATCAAGTAGACGTTTTAACCGGTTGTTTCGGTTAATGACTCTTCGGTAAAGATCGTTCAAGTCAGAAGTTGCGAAACGACCACCGTCCAACTGTACCATCGGGCGAAGTTCTGGCGGGATGACAGGTAGTACTTCAAGAACCATCCATTCAGGACGGTTTCCAGAGTTACGGAAAGACTCGACGACTTCCAAGCGACGAATCGCACGTGTACGTCGTTGACCTTGTACAGTCTTCAATTCTTCTTTCAGCATTTCTGTTTCCTTATCCAAGTCAATCGCCATCAAAAGTTGTTCGATTGCTTCTGCACCCATAGCCGCTTGGAATTTCGAGCCGTACTTTTCACGGTATAGTCTATATTCCTTTTCAGAAAGCAGTTGTTTGCGTTCAAGTGGTGTATCTGCTGGATCGACAACTACATATGAAGCAAAATAAATAATCTCTTCCAAAGCACGTGGCGTCATGTCTAAGATGAGACCCATTCTGCTTGGAATTCCTTTGAAGTACCAGATATGTGTAACTGGAGCTGCAAGTTCGATATGTCCCATACGTTCACGACGTACCTTTTGTCGCGTCACTTCAACGCCACAACGATCACAGACAACGCCTTTGTAACGTACACGCTTATACTTACCGCAATGACATTCCCAGTCCTTTGTAGGACCAAAAATCCGCTCACAGAATAAACCGTCTTTCTCCGGTTTCAGTGTACGGTAGTTAATTGTTTCTGGTTTTTTCACTTCACCATATGACCAAGAACGAATCTTGTCAGGTGAAGCAAGGCCGATTTTCATATACTCAAAATTGTTTACATCTATCAAGGAGCCTACCTCCCTCTTATCTTATCTCCGCGATGGATTCTCATCAATATCGTTAAAATAGGGGAGTCTTCTTCAAAACTCCCCTATCCAATTCTGGTTACTATTATCTAAGCATCTATCCTACTTGCGATTCTGTAGGATTTCATTCTTTGACCATCTGCTGCAGTGACTTATACAGTTTGATCTTCAGCCATGAGATTCAATGCGTCAGTTGGTTGCATATCGTCGTCGTCATCAAGATCACGCATTTCGATTTCCTCGAATTCTTCTGTCAGCATTTTCACGTCCAAACCAAGACTTTGAAGTTCCTTGATCAATACTTTGAATGATTCAGGAACACCTGGTTGAGGTACGCTTTGTCCTTTGACGATCGCTTCATAAGTTTTCACACGTCCGACAACGTCATCCGACTTGACTGTTAGAATTTCTTGCAATGTATAAGCAGCCCCATACGCTTCAAGCGCCCATACTTCCATCTCTCCGAAACGCTGTCCACCGAACTGAGCTTTACCGCCAAGTGGTTGTTGCGTAACGAGTGAGTAAGGACCTGTAGAACGAGCATGCAATTTATCGTCTACCATGTGCGCAAGTTTAATGAGGTACATGACACCGACCGAAACACGATTGTCAAACGGTTCACCAGAGCGTCCGTCATAAAGGATCGTTTTCCCATCACGGTTCATGCCCGCTTCTTCCATTGTAGACCACACATCTTCTTCGTTCGCTCCGTCAAATACTGGAGAAGCCATATGGACACCTAGGTTACGTGCTGCCATTCCTAAGTGCATTTCCAATACCTGTCCGATATTCATACGTGATGGAACGCCTAGTGGGTTCAACATGACATCAATCGGTGTACCATCTGGAAGGTATGGCATATCCGATTCAGGCAAGATACGGGAGATTACCCCTTTGTTACCATGACGTCCGGCCATTTTATCCCCAACGGAGATTTTACGTTTTTGAACGATGTACGCACGGACGAGCTGGTTAACGCCTGGTGGCAGTTCGTCACCATCTTCACGATTAAACACTTTTACGTCTAGTACAATTCCACCTGCACCATGTGGCACACGTAGGGATGTATCACGGACTTCACGCGCTTTTTCACCAAAAATAGCATGAAGAAGTCTTTCTTCTGCAGTAAGTTCCGTAACTCCTTTAGGGGTTACTTTACCAACGAGAATGTCTCCATCGCGTACTTCTGCACCGACGCGGATAATTCCACGGTCGTCAAGATTGCGAAGCGCTTCTTCACCAACGTTTGGAATATCTCTCGTGATTTCCTCAGGTCCGAGTTTCGTATCACGTGCTTCTGACTCGTATTCTTCAATATGAATTGAAGTGAAGACATCATCTTTTACAAGACGTTCGCTCATAATGATCGCATCTTCATAGTTGTAACCATCCCATGTCATGAAGGCAGTGAGGACGTTACGCCCTAAAGCAAGCTCTCCGCTATCCATGGAAGGACCATCTGCTAGGATGTCACGTGGTTTTACACGATCTCCTACGCTAACAATCGGTCGTTGGTTATAGCACGTCCCTTGGTTAGATCGGATGAAGTTTTCAAGCTTATAAATTGTGAGGTCGCCTTTCACTTCTTTGCCGTCAACCGTTTCAATACGGCGAATGCGGATTTCTTTCGCTTCCACATGCTCGACAATTCCGTGATATTTTGCAATAACGGCAGCTCCAGAATCACGCGCTGATACGTGCTCCATACCTGTACCTACGAAAGGCGCCTCAGGGTTTAATAAAGGAACAGCTTGACGTTGCATGTTCGCTCCCATGAGTGCACGGTTGGAGTCATCGTTTTCCAAGAATGGAATACAAGCTGTCGCAGCAGACACGACTTGCTTAGGCGATACATCCATGTAATCGATCTGTTCACGTTTGAAGACTGTGTTGTCACCTTGGAAACGGCCAACAACTTCTTCATTGACGTATGAACCATCGTCGTTTAACAGAGCGTTCGCTTGTGCTACAACGTAATTATCTTCGATATCTGCAGTCAAATAATCGATTTGTTGTGTAACACGATTCGTTTCAGGATCCACTTTCCGATAAGGTGTTTCAATGAAACCGAATTTGTTCACTCGCGCAAATGTAGATAAGGAGTTGATCAATCCGATGTTCGGACCTTCCGGCGTTTCAATTGGACACATACGGCCATAGTGAGAGTAGTGAACGTCACGCACTTCCATTCCCGCACGTTCCCTCGTCAATCCACCTGGTCCGAGTGCAGACAATCTACGTTTATGTGTCAATTCTGCAAGCGGGTTCGTCTGATCCATGAACTGTGATAGCTGAGAGCTACCGAAGAACTCTTTAATTGACGCAATAACTGGACGGATGTTGATTAACTGTTGAGGAACGATTGATTGTGTATCGTTAATGGACATACGTTCTTTTACAACACGTTCCATACGGGACAAACCAATACGGAATTGGTTTTGTAGGAGTTCACCTACAGAACGAAGACGACGGTTACCAAGGTGATCGATGTCATCCGTGTTCCCTACACCATGTAGCAAGTTGAAGAAATAACTGATGGACGCAACGATATCCGCTGGCGTAACATTTTTGATGGATTCATCAATGCTCGCATTGGAGATGACGTTAATCACTTGTTTTTCTTCACTCTTAGGTGCGTAGATTTTTATCGTCTGAATCGTTATGTCATCTTCAAGAACTCCACCTACGTGAGAAATCTCTTCAATACCGACACCTTTTTCAAGATGAGGGAGTATACGATCTAAAGTCCGGCGGTCAATAAGCTGGTCTTTTTCAAGTAGGATTTCACCTGTTTCAGGATCCACAAGCGTCTCAGCAAGTGTTTGATTGAAAAGGCGGTTTTGCAAATGAAGTTTTTTGTTCATCTTGTAACGACCTACGTTCGCCAAATCATAGCGTTTTGGATCGAAGAAGCGGGAGTAAAGTAAGCTTCTAGCGCTTTCCAACGTTGGTGGTTCACCAGGACGTAAACGCTCATAAATTTCAAGCAACGCTTTTTCGGAGTTTTCCGTATTGTCCTTTTCCAACGTATTCCGTAAGTATTCATTATCGCCAATCAAGTCGATAATTTCTTGGTCTGTCGAGAAACCAAGCGCGCGAAGAAGAACTGTAATTGGTAATTTACGTGTACGATCGATACGGACATGAACGACATCTTTCGCATCCGTTTCGTACTCTAACCAAGCTCCACGATTCGGAATAACCGTTGCCGCAAAGCCACGCTTACCGTTCTTATCTGTCTTATCATTGAAATAGACACTTGGAGAACGAACAAGCTGGGATACGATAACCCTTTCCGCACCGTTGATGATGAACGTTCCGTTTTCTGTCATAAGTGGGAAATCACCCATGAAAACGTCCTGCTCTTTCACTTCTTCGGTTTCTTTGTTGTGCAAACGTACTTTCACACGCAATGGCGCAGCGTACGTAACATCACGTTCCTTCGACTCATCAACAGGGTATTTCGGTTCACCAAGCTGATAATCAATGAACTCCAATGAAAGATTACCTGTGAAATCCTGAATCGGTGAAATGTCTCGAAACATTTCACGTAGTCCTTCTTCTAAGAACCACTCATAAGATGCCGTCTGGATTTCAATCAAATTCGGCAGCTCGAGAACTTCATTGATCCGCGCGAAACTTCTGCGCTGACGGTGTTGACCATACTGAACTAAATGACCTGTCAACTCTTTCACCCCTCAAAACAATATTAGTCCTTTGCGAAATCATAAAAATAGTGTATGATATCGAAAAAACAAAAAGAAAACGAGTTCCGGCAAGAGCTCATTTTCGGTTTAACAATCTTTTATCCATTGCCAGTATGCCTTAGTTTACCAAAACTTATGCAAAAGGGCACACGACCGCATTATATTATTTATGCATTTTACAATACTACCACAACGTTAGCCTTACGTCAACATTTTTTGGGCTTTCAGAATAAAGTACCCTTTTTTCTTTTCGACCGTTTTCACATTACCAAAAAGGTCTTCTAAATGTGCGATTGTAGAAGGAGCACCTTGCTTCTTTTGAATAACAACCCACAACTCTCCGCCATTCGCCAACTTTGAAAAAGCGCCGTCGTAGATGCTGAATACCGTCTCTTTTCCTGCCCGGATTGGCGGATTTGTCAAAATAGCAGAAAAGCCTTCCATTTCTACAGAAGACAGTGCATCACTCGGATAGATTTCGACGTTTTGTATGCCATTCATTTCCGCATTTTCTTTCGCTAACGCCATCGCTCGCTCATTCACATCTACCATGTGAACTGTCCGATCCGGAAAAGATGCGGCAACCGATAAACCGATTGGGCCATACCCACAACCAACATCAAGCAAATTCCCTTCGGTTTCATTCATCCGAAATGCATCCGCAAGCAAGCGCGAGCCAAAATCCACTTCTCCCTTACTGAATACACCAGCATCCGTTTTAAAACGAAGTTGAACGCCACGGACCGTCGCACTCCATTCTTTCGGATCGCTTTTCACGGTAGGATTTTTAGAATAATAATGATCTGCCATTTCGTTCCTCCCTTCCTAACGAAAGGTTATCCAAATTTCTTTAAATATATCGTCATGCACAAAGTAAATGAAACGTTTCTTCAGTACACAAGTGATACAGCACTTGCTTTAGAAAAATCCTTCATTCAACTAAATTCTCAAGCCTCATGCTACAAACTTTTTTGAGCAGAGATAAAAAAACGAAGAAAAGCCCGTCAACCGACGAGCCTTTCTCCCGTATAGAAAAATTACTTGATTTCGATTCCAGCGCCAACTTCTTCAAGTTTCGCTTTCATTTCTTCAGCTTCTTCTTTAGAAACGCCTTCTTTGATTGCTTTAGGAGCGTTATCAACTACTTCTTTCGCTTCTTTCAAGCCAAGGCCAGTAAGTTCACGTACAACTTTGATAACCTTGATTTTTTGGTCTCCTGCAGAAGCAAGAACTACGTCGAATTCAGTTTGCTCAGCAGCCGCTTCACCAGCACCTGCACCGCCAACCATTGCAACTGGAGCTGCAGCAGTTACGCCGAATTCTTCTTCGATTGCTTTTACTAGGTCGTTTAATTCAAGAACTGTCATTTCTTTAATCGCGTCAAGGATTTGTTCTTTAGTCATTATATGTTCCTCCTAAATAGGTTTTGTTTTGTCGGGTTTAACCCGCATATTGTCGTTCAGGCAACTTGATGGTGATTAAGCGCCTTGTTCCTCTTTTTGCTCTGCAACAGCTTTTGTTGCAAGCGCGAAGTTGCGCATTGGAGCTTGTAGAACGCTGAGTAGCATAGAAAGTAGACCTTCGCGTGATGGAAGTTCTGCCAATGCCTTAACATCTTCTACAGAAGCAACCGCACCTTCGATTACACCTGCTTTGATTTCAAGTTTGTCGTTCTTCTTAGCGAAATCGTTAAGGATTTTCGCAGGAGCGACTACATCTTCGTTAGAGAATGCAATTGCATTCGGTCCCACAAGATGTTCGTTCAAACCTTCAAGTCCTGCAGCTTCAGCAGCACGGCGAGACATTGAGTTTTTGTAAACTTTGAAGTCAATACCTGCTTCACGAAGTTGCTTACGAAGTTCAGTTACTTGGCTGACGTTTAGACCACGATAGTCAACAACGACAACAGAAACTGCTGATTTCAATTTACCTGAAATCTCTTCAACAACTGCTTGTTTAGCTTCAATTACTTTGCTCATCTTGACACCTCCTATAAGAATTCGGGGTCATTCATACCGATATGAAAAGCCCTCGGGCTCTACAAAGTAGAACACGAGGGCAGAAAAGTCGTCATCTTTAACGTGAAAGAGCGTCTTGTCCTCGGCAGGAAATTAAGCGAGTAATCGCACCTGCTGTCTACGGTACAAATGATTTAGTTCACAACAAACGAAATCTTACTACAAGATTTCAAACTTGTCAATGGTTTTTATTTAATAACTACAGAAGAAGGATCAACTTTGACCGCAGGACCCATTGTAGTCGTAATGTTTACAGACTTCATGTATGTCCCTTTCGCTGCAGCTGGTTTCGCTTTTTGAACAGTTTCAAATACAGTTTTGAAGTTTTCTTCAAGCTTTTCGTTATCGAAAGAAGCTTTTCCGATTGGCGCATGGATAATACCAGCTTTGTCCGCACGGTATTCAACTTTACCTGCTTTGATTTCTGCAACAGCTTTCGCAACATCAAATGTTACTGTACCTGTTTTAGGGTTTGGCATTAAGCCTTTTGGTCCTAGTACACGACCGATTTTACCAACTTCGCCCATCATGTCCGGAGTTGCAACGATAACGTCGAAATCGAACCAGCCTTGTTGGATTTTAGTGATGTACTCTGCATCACCTACGAAGTCTGCACCAGCAGCTTCCGCTTCTTTCAACTTTTCGCCTTTAGCGAAAACGAGTACGCGTTGAGTTTTACCAGTTCCGTTTGGAAGCACAACTGCCCCACGGATTTGCTGGTCGTTTTTACGAGTGTCGATTCCAAGACGGAATGCAACTTCAACAGTAGCATCAAAGTTTACTGTGCTTGTTTTTTTAGCAAGCTCAATCGCTTGTGACAATTCATACGCTTGTGTACGGTCAACAAGTTTCGCTGCTTCAGTGAATTTTTTACCTCTTTTAGCCATTTGCTATTTCCTCCTCATTGTGGTTTTAACGGATTGAACCTCCCACGAATAAGGGTTGCGTGTCCTAACGACAAGCGCAACCCCCACTACAAAGAAACACGTTACGGTCACACGAATCAGTCTTCGATCGTGATTCCCATACTGCGCGCAGTACCTTCAACCATTGCCATCGCTGCTTCAACTGATGCTGCGTTTAGATCCTGCATCTTTTGTTCTGCAATTTCGCGAACTTTATCACGTTTTACAGTAGCAACCTTCTTTTTGTTAGGCTCTCCTGAACCTTTTTGAAGATTAGCTGCAACTTTCAACAACACTGCTGCTGGTGGAGTTTTTGTAATAAAAGTGAATGAACGGTCCTCAAATACAGTTATTTCAACAGGAATGATTAAGCCTGCTTGATCTGCTGTACGTGCATTGAAATCTTTACAGAATCCCATGATGTTAACACCTGCTTGACCTAGTGCTGGTCCAACTGGTGGTGCTGGGTTTGCTTTACCTGCAGGGATTTGCAATTTCACAATTTTGGTAACTTTTTTAGCCACGAGACACACCTCCTTAAGTCCGTGATGTGGTAATTGGGTTGCCCCTCCCACTCAATATGTGTCTGCCGGTTTTCCCGGTAGAATTTGGTTAATCCGTCCAGACTGTTCAGATTACAGTCTGACCTTTGAAATGATACCATTATTCTGCCTATCTTGCAAGTGGTATTCACTTATATTTTTTCAACTTGTGCAAAGTCGAGTTCCATAATTGTTTCGCGTCCAAACATATCGACAGTAACACGCACTTTCCCTTTGTCCTGATCGATTTCTTCTACTTTCCCTTGGAAATGCGCGAATGGTCCTTCTAACACTTCAATCATTTCGCCGACTTCAAAATCGACTTCAGTTTTAGGCTCTTTCATGCCCATTTGCTTCAAGATGAAATCCACTTCCTCAGGTAAAAGAGGCGTCGGTTTCGCTCCCCCACCGGATGAACCGATAAATCCCGTCACTCCAGGTGTGTTTCGAACGACATACCAAGAATCATCCGTCATAATAATTTCCACGAGGACATATCCTGGGAAAGTTTTTTTCATAACCGTTTTTTTCTTTCCGTCTTTAAAATCCGTTTCTTGCTCTTCAGGAATGACGACACGGAATATTTTATCTTGCATACCCATTGTCTCTACACGTTTTTCAAGGTTTGCCTTTACCTTATTTTCATACCCTGAATACGTGTGGACAACGTACCAATTTTTCTCCATTTCCATAATGACAAGGACTGTGTCCGTCCCTCCTTTTAAAAAATAAATAACATTTTTTTCAACCCGTAATGCGCTATTTCCAAAGAAAAGAAAAAACCCGTACATAGTACAAGACGGGATATTTTCGACAAGGATATTCATGCTGCCTTATTATAACGCAATATACCATTCCATTACTTCTGAAATGCCTAAATCCACTAAACCAAAGTATACCGCCATAAAGATGACTGTAAAGATTACAACAATTGTATAACGTGTTAATTCTTTACGCTTTGGCCAGCTGACCTTCCTCATTTCAGAGACGACATTTTTCAAGAAACCGGTTAATTTCCCCATGCACTCGTAGACCTCCGAATATTATATAGATTACTGCATATTGCAATCAGATTGTCTGCTTATGTTCTGTATGTGTATTGCAATGATTGCAAAACTTCTTCACTGTAAATCGTTCTGTTGTTTGTTTATTGCCGGCCGGAATTACATAATTCCTCGACCCGCAACGCTCACAGCACAAAATCATCTTTTTAGACATTTTCTCACCCTAAACTCGTGTCATGCAAATGTTGTAAATAGTTTAAGTACATCGTCATTGTCTTGCTAAAGAGTACCATCTTACCTACACGATGTCAACACAATGGAAAATGCTTGGTAATCGCCACAATTGCCTTTTGGATGCATCAAACATTACCATTCTCTAAAGCTATTTTGGGACAAATTAATATACAGCATCTATTTGCATATGACGTTCCAATTTACGTTTAATCCGTTGTAATGCATTATCCACTGACTTTACTTGTCGATTCAACTCATCTGATATTTCTTGATAAGACTGGCCATCCAAATACAGCGACAACACTTGCTTTTCGAGTCCACTAAGAACTTTATTGATTTCACCTTCCATATGGACATAATCTTCCTTGAAAATCATTAAGTCCTGAGGATCATCAAGATCAGAACTAGCGATGACATCTAATAATGTCCGCTCCGATTCTTCATCATACACTGGCTTGTCCAAAGAGACGGAAGTATTCAATGGAATATGCTTCTGTCGAGTAGCGGTCTTAATCGCCGTAATAATTTGCCGTGTAATGCACAATTCAGCGAACGCTTTGAATGAACTCAATCGATCATCACGGAAATCACGGATCGCTTTATAAAGACCAATCATTCCCTCTTGAATAATATCTTCGCGGTCTCCCCCCATCATGAAATAAGAGCGCGCTTTCATTTTGACAAAAGATTGATATTTGGTAATAAGAAAATCAAGTGCGTCCGCGCTCCCCCTTTGAACACAGATGATAAGCTCTTCATCGGAAAGTCCCGTGAAGTCAGTAGTGCCCCCATGAACGTATGTCTTTCCCACCAATCGCCACACCCCGATTCGTTATTGCCATTTCAACTAGTATACCGTATGGAAAAATTTTGCGTCAACCGTTCATTTCATTCCACGGCGCCATTTTTCAAATATTTCAGCAACATCATCAGACAGTTGAATCTTGGAAAACGGGCGTTGCTCTTGGATCACTTTCACTTTCTTTGAGATGATTTGATCAATTTCATTCATCTCGATTTCTAGTTCTCTCGCAGACTTCCTTAACGCACCTTGCGCAAAAATGACCCACTGCTCCGTTAAATCAGACGTCGCTACATGAATTTGTACACGACGCCCACTCAGTTCAGCAACCATTTTTTCAATCCGCTCATCCGCTGTTTCATTTTCTCGCGTAAAAACGACTTCCACTTGATGTTTTAAATTTTTCTTTTCAATGCCCGGCATTAAATGTGCGTCAAAAATCACGACAACCCGCCAACCCATATGCGCTTTGTATTCTGCCATCCGTTCGATTAAACGGTCTCGCGCATCTGCAAGGCTGTCTGATTTTAGAGTTCTCAACTCAGGCCAAGCTCCAATCACGTTGTAGCCATCGACAAGTAAAATTTCCTGTTTCATGACTCAGAACGATGACAATCGCGTTTACGGAACACTTCATACATGAGCAATGCCGCAGCAACAGATGCGTTTAAAGATGTAACTTGTCCAACCATCGGCAAATGATAGAGAAAATCACATTTTTCTTTCAAAATGCGAGACATCCCTTTCCCTTCACTACCAATAATGATCGCTAGCGGTAACGTCGCATCCATTTTTCGATAGTCTTGAGAGCCTTTTGCATCCGTGCCTGCTATCCACACATTTCTTTTTTTCAAATCTTCCACTGTTTGAGATAAATTATTGACACGAACGACAGGAATATGCTCGATAGCCCCCGTCGACGCCTTCGCAACTACACCCGTCAAACCGACAGAACGACGCTTCGGAATAATGACGCCATGCACACCCGTTGCATCCGCCGTACGAAGTATAGAACCTAAGTTATGTGGATCTTCCAGTTCATCTAGGATTAGAAACAGAGGATCTTCTCCTCGACGCTCCGCTATCGCAAACAAATCATCCAATTCTGCGTATGCATACGCCGCAACTGAAGCAATGACCCCTTGATGATTCACATCGAGCATGCCATCCAGTTTCTGTTTCGGCACAGCTTGTACAAGCACACCTGCTTGTTTTGCAAGCGAAAGAATCTCCCCTATGCTTTTTTTATTCAACCCTTCAGCGATCCAGATCTTGTTTAACTCTCTACCTGATCGGAGGGCCTCCACTACTGGATTTTTACCACCAATCAATTCCGATTCCTGATTTGTCATGATGCACCCTCCTCATTAGGCTTTTCAATGAATTGCACTGTTTTCGTAATAATTTCTTCCACTCGCTCGTGCTTCCCAAGTAAATACAAGTAGCCAAGAACCGCCTCAAACCCCGAGCTATGATTATACGTTACAACATCTGTGTTTTTAGGAACGGAACCAGACTTCGCGTTCCGACCGCGACGCAACACGGCTTCCTCCTCCTCCGTGAGGAAACCGTCCTGTTGCATCATTTTCACACTCGCAGCTTGTGCTTTTGCGGAAACGTACTTCGTCGCTTCTTTATGGAGAATATTCGGTTTCACACGACCCGAGCGCAATAGATGCTCCCGAATTGCCTGTTCATAAACAGCATCCCCCATATAGGCAAGTGCCAACGCATTTAATTGCTTGACGTCTATATCGCGCAATGTATACACGTCACTCACCCTCTCTTCCACCGCGTACCTTGTGCAGTGTCTTCCAAAATAATACCTTGTTGTTTTAATACATCACGAATTTCGTCTGCACGTTGGAAGTTCTTCTCACGACGCGCAGTCAGCCGTTCTTCAATAAGCTGTTCAACGTCTTCATCCAACAAGTCCTGCTCTTGTTCAAATGGCAACCCAAGCACACCCATTAAACGATCAAATGTCTCGATGAAGTATGTTAATACAGTCGTTTGTGTATTTTTCTCCTTCAGATAAACATTCGCCGTCTTTGCAAGTTCAAAAATCGCCGCAATGGCATTTGCCGTATTAAAGTCATCGTCCATCGCCTCTTCAAACTGGCGGACCACTTCATCCACTTTGTACGTCCAAATGTCTTGCTGGTCGCCAAGGTCTGCCGACAAATCCAAACGGTGTTGCAAATTGGTGTACGCTGTTTGAATGCGCTCCAACCCATTTGCGGCACTTTCCACTAGTTCTTGTGAAAAATTCACTGGATGACGGTATTGAACAGACAGCATGAAGAACCTAAGCACTCTCGGACTAATTTTTTGGCGGATATCATGCACAAGAATAAAGTTCCCTAGTGATTTCGACATCTTTTCATTATCAATATTAATATAGCCATTATGCATCCAATAGCGCGCAAATTGCTTCCCTGTCATCGCTTCGGATTGCGCAATTTCATTTTCATGGTGTGGGAATGTCAAATCCTGACCACCCGCATGGATATCAATCGTATCGCCCAAATGCTCTCTTGCCATAACAGAACATTCAATATGCCACCCAGGACGACCATGCCCCCAAGGACTGCTCCAAGCGATTTCTCCTTCTTTGGCAGATTTCCATAATGCAAAGTCTAGCGGATTCTCTTTAATCCCACTATCCTCAATGCGCGCTCCGACTTTCAACTCATCGATTGATTGATGTGACAGCTTGCCATACCCATCAAAACTGCGCGTACGGAAATACACATCTCCTTGCGCTTCATACGCATACCCTTTGTCAATCAACACTTGAATAAATTCCACAATATCGTCAATATGCTCCGTCACTCGCGGATGGGCATTCGCTTTTGTGCAACCAAGTGCACCAACATCTTCGAAATACGCGTTAATGAAACGATCTGTTAGCTCCCCAACCTCTTCACCGAGCTCATTTGCCGTCTTTATGATCTTATCGTCCACATCTGTGAAGTTCGAAACAAAATTCACTTCATAGCCACGATACTCCAAATATTTTCGTACCGTATCAAACACAATAACCGGCCTTGCATTTCCAATATGGATGTAGTTGTAGACAGTCGGTCCGCACACATACATCTTCACCTTACCTTCTTCCAAAGGAATAAAAGGCTCTTTCTTTCGCGTCAATGAGTTAAAAATTTGAATGCCCATCAAGATTCCCCTCTTTCTTTTCTAATTCTTCTATTCGTTTTTTCAGCATTGCGATTTCATTTTCCAATTGGTTACACGTATCAGTAACCGGATCCGGCATATTCCGGTGATCGTGTTTATCCTTCACACGTACGCCGTTTGTCATGACGACCTTCCCCGGTATGCCGACAACCGTCGAATCCGCAGGTACATCTTTTAACACGACAGAACCTGCGCCCACTTTACTATTGTCTCCGATTGTAATAGAGCCTAACACTTTCGCCCCTGAAGCGACTAGCACATTGTTCCCTAGCGTCGGATGACGTTTGCCTTTCTCTTTCCCAGTCCCACCAAGTGTAACCCCTTGATACAACGTGACATCATCTCCAATTTCACACGTCTCACCGATAACAATCCCCATGCCATGGTCAATGAACAACCGGCGACCAATCGTCGCACCTGGATGTATTTCAATCCCCGTAAAAAACCGACTGATCTGTGAGATGAATCGCGCTAGAAAGGACAGATTCCGTTTATACAACGCATGCGCAAGCCGATGCGCCCAAATCGCATGAAGCCCTGAATACGTCAACACCACTTCGAAAGTGCTCCGTGCTGCAGGATCCTGTTCAAATATGCATCTAATGTCTTCCCTCATCCTACGTATCACGCCACTTCCTCCTATCTCACTTCTTTTCAAAACACAAAAAACGCCCCTGTCCATAAATAGACAGAGACGCATATATGCGCGGTTCCACTCCGCTTGGAAGAAACCAGTCACCTGGCCACTTCCCGCTTATCGCCTATTAACGCTGGCGAAGCGTCCAGCCTACTTCACTTTTCGGCACGGCACTCAAAGGGGCATTTCCGTATTACAGAGGCACAGATCACTTCCAGCCGACGATGATCCTCTCTGAAGCGCATGCAATACGTACTTCTCCTTATCAAAGCTTTCTATATCCAAATCTATAATTGACTATACGAACGACGTACTTCGATTATGCACGAAGACGCACACCCTTGCAACTCTAAAACGCCGCAATCCTCAGAACTACTTAGAACAAAGCAGAACAACTTGAATCCCGGCATATCTCTTCAGAACGCCGCATAACTCCTCAAATCACAGCATATCTCCTCAGAACGCCGCATAACTCCTCAAATCACGGCATATCTCCTCAAAACGCCGCATAACTCCAAATCAACTCAAGCTTTCGCATACTTCGAAACGCGCTCAATCGTCGTTTCCTTGCCAATCAACGCAATGGAATCCGGCAACTCCGGTCCGTGCGCTTGACCCGTCGCTACTACACGAATCGGCATAAACAAATTCTTTCCTTTATGGCCTGTTTCCTTTTGCACATTTTTAATTGCTGCCTTGATGGAAGTCGGATCAAACGATTCCAACTCCTCCAATTGACGTTGGAAAGCAGCCATTACTTCTGGCACTTGTTCGCCCGCCAAGATTTCTTTAGATTGTTCATCATATTCAATATGATCCGTGAAGAATTGGGCGGTCAACTCAACAATTTCAGCTCCATAACTTAGTTGCGCTTGGTACAAAGCAATCAAATCATGAACCCACTTGCGCTCCTCTTCCGTCATCTCCTCGTTCACACGACCTGCCGCTTGCAAATGTGGTAACGTCAACTCGACGACTTCATCCAAACTTAATTTTTTAACGTACTGGTTATTCATCCACGTCAATTTTTGTTTATCAAACATAGATGGAGACTTAGATAGACGACTTTCATCAAACAACTCAATGAGTTGATTCTTCGTAAAGATCTCCTCTTCTCCAACTGGAGACCAACCGAGCAACGCAAAGAAATTAAACATCGCTTCCGGTAAATAACCTAGGTCCTTATATTGGGAAATGAACTGAATAATCGACTCATCACGTTTAGATAGCTTTTTCCGATCCTCATTGACAATTAACGTCATATGACCAAAACGTGGATAGTCCCATCCGAACACATCATAAATCATTAATTGCTTCGGCGTATTCGTCAAATGCTCTTCTCCACGGAAAACATGTGAAATTTTCATCAAATGGTCATCAATGACGACCGCAAAGTTATACGTCGGGATACCGTTCGCTTTCACAACTACCCAATCACCAACATCTTCTGATTCAAATACAACTTCTCCACGAACAAGGTCATCCACTTTATACGTCACGTTTTCAGGCACGCGCATACGGATTGTATACGGCATACCTGCCGCTTCTTTTTCAGCAACCTCTTCAGCAGTCAGATTTCTGCAAGTGCCCGCATACATCGGCGCAGCAATTCCAGCACTTTTTTGCTTCTCGCGCTCAGCTTCCAACTCTTCTGTTGTACAGAAACATTTATACGCATGACCGCCATCAAGCAACTCTTGCGCATATTTCGTATAGAGTTCCAGACGTTCCATTTGGCGATACGGACCATAGTCCCCACCGATGTCTACCGATTCGTCGTACTCGACGCCAAGCCACTTCAAATTATCAAGTTGTGATAATTCACCCGCTTCAATATTACGGGCAATATCGGTATCCTCAATTCGGATAATGAATTTCCCGCCGTGATGTTTTGCGAATAAGTAATTGAATAATGCCGTCCGGGCACCACCGATATGTAAATGGCCAGTCGGACTTGGCGCATAACGTACACGTACTTCTGTTGTCATTAAAAGCATCTCCGTTCATGTTTGATTCAAGTGTCATTTTATCACTGCTGAAGCTGATTTAAAAGGGCGATGAACGTATCGCTCGTCTATCATTGCCAATGAAGCACTATTCCCTTGCTTAATTGGACAACACGTTTTGACTCGCGGTCCATGGCCCTTACAGCATTTATTCGTTTTTCAAAAGAAGAATTGTCGCCATCGAAGCAATTCCTTCTTCTCTACCGACAAACCCTAACTTTTCAGTCGTTGTCGCTTTCACGTTCACTTGCGATACATCTGCATGCAACAGTTCTGCAATACGCGCACGGATTGTCTCGATATGAGGCGCCATTTTAGGTTTCTGCGCCATAATCGTACAATCGATATTGCCTAACCGATAACCTTTCTGTTCAACAATGCTCCACACTTTTTCAAGCAGAACCGCTGAATCAGCATCTTTAAAAGCAGCATCCGTATCCGGAAAATGTCTGCCTATATCCCCTTCACCAATCGCCCCTAAAGCAGCGTCCGTCACCGTATGTAACAATACATCCGCATCTGAATGGCCGATCAGCCCTTTATCATACGGAATGGTAATCCCACCAATTATTAATGGACGTCCTTCTGCAAACTCATGCACATCAAACCCTTGTCCAACTCGAATCATCCAAACCCCTCCTACTGTCTACGTTTCAAGAGGACTTCACCAAATAGCAAGTCCTCACTCGTCGTCATTTTCACATTATCGTACGTACTTTCAACGATGCGAACAGGCACACCAAGCCGTTCCACAATCATCGATTCGTCCGTCCCTAAAAAACCATCTGCTTCCGCCTTTTCAGAAGCTTCCTTTAGAAGTTCATAACGAAAAGCTTGTGGTGTCTGAATGGACCACAATTTTGAGCGGTCTACCGTCTGTTCCACTACACCATCGACAGTCACTTTAATCGTATCCTTAACAGGCACTCCCGCAATGGCTGCGCCGTACTCACTTGCCACCTCAACGAGTTTACGAATGACATCTTGGTGAATGAACGGACGTGCTGCATCATGCACGAGCACAACTCCGCCATCTTGATGAGCTTGAATGCAAGCAGCTACACTTTGTTGCCGCTCCGCACCACCAGGAACCATCGCCTTTACTTTCGTTATGCCGTATGCCTGGAGCATCTGTTCAATCGTCGGTCGCTCTTCCGGTTTGACGGATAAAATCATTCCTTCACAGTTGTGATCCCGCTCAAACACATCCAATGTATGCATGAGAATCGGCTTTCCCGCCAACTCCAAAAATAATTTATTGAACCCCGCTCCCATGCGGCGCCCACTTCCTGCAGCAGGGAGCATTACAGTATAAGTCTCCATCAACAAGCCTCTTCCTTACGATTTTGCCGATTTCCCATTCTTCGGTTTCGCAAAAATCATTCGTCCAGCAGAAGTTTGCAACACACTCGTAACGACAACATCTATTGTGTTCCCAATATGCGATCTACCTTCTTCAATGACGATCATCGTTCCATCATCCAAGTATGCAACTCCTTGGTTATGCTCTTTACCGTCCTTGATGACAACGACATGCATCTCTTCACCTGGAATGACGACCGGTTTCACAGCGTTTGCCAAGTCATTTATATTCAACACATCGACACCGTGTAAATCAGCTACTTTATTCAAATTAAAATCGTTCGTCACAACAAGACCATTCATACTTTTAGCAAGTCGCACAAGTTTCAAGTCCACTTCCGCAACATCATTAAAATCTTCATCGGTAATCAAAACACTCGGGCCGTCTTCCGTTTGCAACCTTTTCAACACATCAAGCCCTCTTCTACCCTTCGTCCGTTTCAACGAATCCGACGAATCAGCAATATGCTGAAGCTCTGTCAGCATGAACTGCGGAACAACGAGCACACCTTCAAGAAACCCAGTCGCTGCAATATCAGCAATACGCCCGTCTATAATGACACTCGTATCGAGAATCTTATTGACTTTTGCTTCTGATTGAACAGAAGCATCCGACCCATCCTTCTTCTTTTGGCTACTAGTTCGCATCGCAAATAAAGCATGCAAAAATTCTTCTCGTTTCTTGAACCCTACTTGGAAGCCAAGATACCCAAGCAAGATTGAAAGCAATATCGGAAGAATGGAAGTAATAATCGGGATTTCAATACTACTTAATCCGAAACTGACTAAAAACGCAACACTTAATCCGACAATCAACCCGATTGTCCCAAATAGCAAGTCAAAAATTGGCGCTTTCAACAACAAATCTTCCATCCACTTAATAAAATTGACGATCGGATCTGCGATGAACAGACCTAGTAAATATAATACAATTGCCCCTAAAACTGCAGCTACATATGGATTGTCAATCATCGGCTGAGAAGTAAAAGAAGATAAAGTAAATAAATACGGTAAAAATAATACGCCGAGTGTCCCTCCTACAAGGAGCAATCCAATTTGCACCACTCTTTTCAACATGCACAACACCTCCATTTCATTATTCAATACTATACATGTTTTTTAGCGCATTCGCTGTTCTGAACCATTGACATCACTTGATTTCCTACTATGGTTAGGACTCTCAAACACCCGTCAAAGTTCCTGCCCCCCTTATGCATCCCCCTCTTATTTACAGAACGTCAGGCCCTCGGGTCGCTTCAGCCTAGACGCATAAGGCAAAGAGTGCCTTCTGGTCTTGCCTTCCAGCGCCTGTCGCGCCTAAACGACGTTCTACGCTTTTGGTGACATCCAGCTCCGAACGTCAGGCCCTCGGGTCGCTTCAGCCTAGACGCATAAGGCAAAGAGCGCCTTCTGGTCTAGTCTTCCAGCGCCTGTCGCGCCTAAACGACGTTCTCCGCTTTTGGTTATTAAAACACTGTTTTTAATGCTTGGCTTACTGTTTCGACGCCTATGACTTCTATTCCTTTTGGGAAGTCCCATCCGCCGATGTTGGAGGCTGGGATGAAGACTCGTTCGAAGCCTAGTTTGGCTGCTTCGATGACGCGTTGTTCAATACGGGAAACGCGGCGAACTTCTCCTGTCAAACCGACTTCGCCTATGAAACAATCTGTCGCCCCCGCAGCCGCATCGCGGTAACTAGAGACGATGCTGACTAGCACTGCTAAATCGATCGCCGGTTCATCCAGTTTTACACCACCCGCAACTTTTATATACGCATCTTGCGCTTGCAGCAGCATCCCCATTCTCTTTTCCAGAACAGCCATGAGCAATGACACACGGTTTTGATCAATACCTGTCGCCATCCGTTTTGGATAATTAAAACTCGAAGGCGTCACAAGCGCTTGGATTTCAACAAGAATTGGACGGGTTCCTTCCATGGATGCCACGACAGTCGAACCCGCTCCGCCTTGGGATCGTTCTCGCAAAAATAATTCTGATGGATTCAACACTTCTTTTAAACCAGACTGCAACATCTCAAAAATAGCAATTTCATTTGTCGACCCGAATCGGTTTTTCACACTGCGCAAAATCCGATACGTATGGTGACGCTCCCCTTCAAAATACAGAACCGTATCCACCATATGTTCCAGTAGCCGCGGACCTGCAATCTGTCCATCTTTTGTTACATGTCCGACGATGAAGATCGCGATATTTTGCGTCTTTGCTATGCGCATTAATTCCGCAGTACATTCCCGCACTTGCGAGACACTTCCTGGAGCTGACGTTACTTCCGGATGATGAATCGTTTGAATGGAATCCGCAATGACAAACTTCGGTTGAACGTCATTAATCGTTTCATGAATCTTGGACAAGTCTGTTTCTGCATAGATATACAATTCATCCGACGTAACACCAAGCCGTTCTGCACGCAATTTTGTTTGTCGAATGGATTCCTCTCCTGATATGTACAATACTCGCTGTTGTTGGTTCGCAAGAAGAGAAGAAACTTGAAGTAGTAACGTTGATTTCCCTATTCCTGGATCGCCACCTATGAGCACAAGGGAGCCTGGTACAATTCCGCCACCTAACACACGATTCAATTCGCCTAGCTCCGTTTTCACCCTCGGTTCCTCTGCCGTCTGAATGGAATTGATTGGTTGGGCCTTTTGATGAACGGTTTCTGTATGCTGGAATGCACCACGAGGACCTTTACTTACAATTTCAACTTCCTCGTCCATCGTGTTCCATTGGCCACAACCCGGACATCTTCCCATCCATTTTGGCGATTCATATCCACAATCCCTACACATGAATTTCGTCTTTCGTTTTGCCATAGTACCCTCCATCTATGAAAAAAGACGGCCCGATTCCGTAGAAATGCGAATTCTACGGAAGGGCCATCCAATTATTGATTTTCCGCCACTGCTTCGCGTTCCGTCTTCACGACGAACTTGTCATCTTCCACATCGACAACCACTTTACCACCTGTCAGAACCGTGCCTTTCAACAGTTCCTCCGATAAGCGATCCTCGACATGTTTTTGAAGTGCACGTCTCAACGGACGCGCGCCATAATCCGGGTCATACCCTTCTGACGCAATCTTCGTTTTTGCTTCATCTGTCAATTCAAGCGTAATATCTTGTTCAGCCAAGCGTTTCGTCAACTCATTAGACATCAGCGTCACAATTTCACGCAAGTGATCTTTTTCAAGTGAATGGAATACAATCATTTCATCGACACGGTTCAAGAATTCCGGACGGAACGCTTTTTTCAGCGCATCCAACATCTTGGACTTCATGCCTTCGTAGTCTTGTTCACCATCTTGAAGATTAAAACCGACATACCGATTTTGCTTCAACGCATCTGCTCCGACGTTAGACGTCATAATAACGACTGTGTTCCGGAAGTCGACCGTACGTCCTTTCGAATCCGTCAATCTTCCATCCTCCAACACTTGCAATAAGATGTTGAATACATCCGGATGCGCTTTTTCAATCTCATCCAGTAAGACAACCGAATACGGCTTTCTACGCACTTTTTCCGTTAACTGGCCGCCCTCATCGTATCCTACGTAACCTGGAGGTGAACCAACAAGTCGGGACGTCGCATGCTTCTCCATATACTCGGACATGTCAATTCGAATCATCGCATCTTCATCACCAAACATCGCTTCCGCTAGCGCTCTTGCAAGTTCGGTTTTACCTACACCCGTCGGTCCGAGGAAAATGAACGAACCGATTGGACGCTTCGGATCTTTCAATCCTGCACGCGCTCTTCGGATTGCCCGGGAAATTGCCATTACAGCTTCACTTTGACCGATGACACGCTCATGAAGCAACTCTTCCATGTTCAACAGTTTTGCAGTTTCCGTTTCAGCAATTTTCGCTACCGGAACCCCTGTCCACATCGCGACGACTTCCGCAATGTCATTCACCGTCACTTCAGACTCTTTTTTCCCTTGTTTCTCTTTCCAAGCCGTTTTCGTCTTTTCGAGTTCTTCTTTCATTTTTTGTTCTTTATCGCGGAATGATGCAGCCTTTTCAAATTCCTGGCTTTGCACCGCGGCATTCTTTTCATGGCGAATCGCTTCCAATTTAGATTCCAGTTCTTTCAAATTCGGTGGCGTCGTATACGAACGTAAACGGACTTTAGAACCGGCTTCATCTATCAAGTCAATCGCTTTGTCCGGCAAGAAGCGATCGGAAATGTATCGATCGGACATCTTCGCCGCAGCTTCAATTGCCTCATCCGTAATTTTCACACGATGATGCGCTTCATAACGATCACGCAAACCGTTAATAATTAGGATCGTCTCTTCCACTGTTGGTTCATCTACTTGAATTGGCTGGAAACGTCTTTCAAGCGCCGCATCTTTTTCGATGTATTTTCGGTATTCGTCAAGTGTTGTCGCACCGATACATTGCAATTCACCACGTGCTAACGATGGTTTCAAAATATTGGACGCATCAATCGCCCCTTCAGCACCACCTGCACCAATCAATGTATGCAACTCGTCTATAAATAGAATGATATTACCGGCTTGACGAATTTCCTCCATCACTTTTTTCATCCGGTCTTCAAACTCACCACGATATTTTGTACCTGCAACAACTGTACCCATATCAAGCGTCATGACACGCTTATCTCGCAAGATTTCAGGTACTTCATTGTTAACAATTTGCAACGCAAGCCCTTCTGCAATTGCGGTCTTACCCACACCCGGCTCACCGATTAAGACCGGATTATTTTTCGTGCGGCGAGCAAGCACTTCGATAACACGGGTGATTTCCTTGCTACGACCGATGACTGGATCTAAAGAACCTTCACGAGCGACTTCCGTTAAGTCGCGCGCCAGACTATCTAATGTAGGCGTTGAGGCAGATGCGGATGAACTTTGAGAACCGACAGCTGTATCATTACTGCCTAACAATTGAAGAACCTGTTGTCTCGCTCTGTTCAAGCTAACACCCGCATTATTTAACACGCGTGCAGCAACGCCTTCCCCTTCGCGGATAAGCGCTAACAGAATATGCTCCGTACCAATGTAAGAGTGTCCTAATTTACGCGATTCATCGACAGACAACTCAATGACTTTTTTCGCTCTCGGTGTGTAATGAACGATTGGACCAACTTCCTTAGAACCTGATCCAACAAGGCTTTCGACGCCTTTTTCGATTGTTTCAAAGCTGACGTCGATCGCTTCCAATGCTTTTGCAGCAATGCCGCCACCTTCACGTATAAGTCCTAATAAAATATGTTCTGTGCCTATTGATTCATGTTTCATTCGGATCGCTTCTTCTTGTGCAAGTTGCAACACTTTTTGTGCACGCTGTGTAAAACGATTGAACATCATATGCATTCCACTCCTTTTATTTACCATCTAAACTGTTTTTCGCATGACGCTCACGAAAAATACATCTCTTTTACTCTATTCAATCAGGCCATCAAGCAACCCAATTCCACTAAATTGACTTTGACTATCTTTGACTTAATTATAATAAAAAGAAAAGTCCCTTGCAAAATACTTGCTTACTTTTCTTTATTATTTTCTTCTTGTTGTCGATCTGGTCGCAACCGTTCCCTGAATAAATTCGCTCTGAAAATATCCCGTTCTTCTGCAGTTAACTCTGCTTTCGCATATTGCTGTAAAAAGCCCGGTTGCATGAAAACCATCAACTCATTCAATATAGACATATCAATGTCTTCGATAATATTTAAATCAATACCGAGACGGACATCCGACAGGCAACGTGCAGCTTCCCCAGATGGTAGTAGTCGAGCGTACGTGATGATGCCGAGTGATCTAAATAATTTGTTTTCCAACGCGACGCGTGACTTGGAGAGCAGCAGTTCCCGCGAACGACGTTCATGGGCAATTAATCGTAATGCCACATTTTTCAAGTCCGCTAAAATCTCTTTCTCCGTTTTCCCTAAAGTCGTCTGATTTGAAACTTGATAAATATTCCCTGGCGCTTCACTGCCTTCACCATAGCTCCCTCTTACAACCATCCCTAGTCGGGTGATTGCAGGAATAATTCGATCGATTTGTTTTGTAATCGTCAAAGCCGGTAAATGCATCATGACGGATGCTCGCATGCCCGTACCCGTATTTGACGGGCAACTCGTCAAGTACCCGAACGCTTCATCAAAAGCGTATGGCAATTGGCCTTCCAAATAATTATCAACTGTATCCGCCTGCTCATAGGCATTTTCAAGTTGGAACCCCGGATAGATACATTGAATTCGGATATGGTCTTCCTCATTCACCATTATGCTAATCGTTTCGTCTTCTGATAAGAGGACTGCACCGTGCCGTTTTGAATCTGTCAGTTGAGGGCTGACGAGATGTTTTTCGACAAGAACTTGTCGATCGAGTAACGTTAGCTCAGACATCTTCATATAGGCATACCCTTTTTCTCCAGAATTAAGCAATGCAGTTGAAACTGCTTCATCGATTTTGTGAGCTTCTTCAGCAGTGAATGCAATTGGGAAGCGATACCCCTTTAAATTTCGAGCTAACCGGATTCTTGTCGACATGACGATATCTGCATGCTCGCCACTCGATTTCATCCAACCAGTAACCGCATCCTCCATGAATTTATCAATTGACATCGCCAACATCACCTCCGTCCGCACATTGCGCCAAGCGAAGTTTCAATGCATTCGCCTCGTCCCTCAATGTGGCCGCATCCTCAAACCGCTCCGCCTCAATCGCTTGTTGCATTTCCATTCGAATTTCCTCTATTTTCTTCTTCAAAGCGAACAATTCATTGAATGAAACAGGAATTTTCCCAACGTGTGTCGTATGGCCATTATGGAGTTTGCTCAAAACACGTGGCAATCGCTCTTTGAACGTCGTATAACAAGTAGGGCATCCAAACTTCCCAACGTCTAAAAACCGTCTAAACGTCAATTGACAATCAGGACACTTTGGCCCCTCCGGTAAGCTATCCCTCGTTTGTTGGAAAGGTTGAACTGAGTCCGTACCGCCAAACCAATGGGAGAGGAACTGTTGAATCGAAAGCGGTTCCTGGTTCGGATCCAAGTGAAACATTTGCGATTGGAATGCGCATTTGTCACACAAATGACGTTCGGTTGTCCCATTCGCATTTTCCTGTGTAAAAATTACGGAAGCCTGCCGTTCTTTACAGTTATCACAATTCATCATCTCACCTCTTCGTCATGCTACGCTTGTCATTTGTATAAGAGTGTCATTAATACCGATTGTAAAACCCGTGCCCGTATGATGTCCCGCTCCGGCAATGGGAAATGGAGCGTATTCCGATCTACAGCCGCTAAGATAATTCTCGCTTCTCGCTCAGAAATAGCTTTCTCCTCGAGCATCCTGAGCACTACATCTTCCGCCATCGTATACGTGACACCTTGATGGATGCTCTCTAAAATATGTTCAATCAATTCTTTGTGCGAGTTTGTTTGAACGCGGTAAATTCGTATATACCCGCCACCACCTCGTTTGGACTCGACAGCGTACCCACGTTCTACTGTAAACCGTGTGTTAATGACGTAATTGATTTGGGAAGGAACACATTGAAATTTCTCAGCTACTTCGCTTCGTTTAATCTCAATTGTTCCACTATCTTCTTTTTCGATAATACCCTTCAAATACCCTTCTATAATGTCAGAAATGTTTCGCATATTTTCACCTCTTTCCTCTTGGTGACAAGTCACTGACTTTGACTATCTTTGACTTAATTGTACACGAATAAAACTTGTAATTGCAATTGAAATGCTACCTTCCAGCCATCAAACTCTCTCTTCCATTCAGTCACTATCCCCCAAACTGAGAATTCACAGTCACATTTTGAATGAATACATCATATATTGACAAAGTACTCTTCAACTCTTTTTAGAAACCCCGTAAGAGTTGATGCATACTTTTTTCTTGTTTATAATAGATTTTAGAGGGTAATAAAGTAGTTGAGGATTTTTTTCTGACCTCTTTTTTCCTCGTCACAGAGTTGCGTTCAAGAGGACTGATGAACTGTCGATTGCAAACAATCCCAATTCTTCACCCTGAAGCAATCTGTCCTTTTGAATAGAATTGCGTCTTGATGTATTTACACATAAATTCGAGTGTTCTCGAACAAAACCCTCTACTGTTCTACAGCATCTAACCGAGGCGTGATTTGGATTTGACAGAACAAAAACCTAGAGACACTCTGTCAAATGCACGCAAAACTCTCTTCACGAACCCCAAAACAAAAAGCTCCAGGTACACCCATACCAATGGAGGAGATTTTCAGCATGAACTGGTACGAAAAATTAAGTGAGTATTTCCCGATCGAAGAAATGAAGTCCAAAGAACATATGGACGCCCTATTGAAAGACAAGAAAAACGTCTACATCAAAGAAGAAGGACCGCATCATGTCCTCATGTATGCAGAAACTGAAACATTCATTTTCATCGACTACTTATTTGTCTCCGCTCAATCCCGCGGTGCAGGTCTCGGACGAAAGCTTTTGACATCCTTAAAAGCAAAAGGAAAGCCGATCATTTTAGAAGTGGAACCGGTTGATTACGAAGATACAGACACCGCTAAACGTCTGAAATTTTATGCACGCGAACAATTTCATCACGCGCGACGAATCGGATACAGCAGACGCTCGCTCGCAACCGGCGAACAAACGGAACTCGAAATCCTTTTCTGGTCCCCGACAGACGCCGATGAGGAGACCGTCTACGAAGCGATGAAAACAACATATGAAGAAATCCATACGTATAAGGATGAGACATTTTACGGTGATCAATACGACCCGACCGATAAAGTTTTAGTTTTTGAAAAAGAACGCAAACAAAACATTCTTGAATCCTTTGTAGCAACAAAATAATGAACAAGCAGCCTCTCCACAGTGAGGCTGCTTGTTCTATGTAGATGAAAATTGCTTTAATGTTCATAAACGATTAAAACGTTGTTGACGATAGCTGATAGTATATGGGTGTGTTAGGAAAGGGAGAAGAGTATGCAGAGTATATAAATTCAATTTTATAAGCTAGTCTATATTTTTTTATTTTACTTGTAAGTTGACTGGACATTTACTATCATTCTCATACTAAATCCTTATGAAATTTCACAGTTTGAAAGTACATGAACTTCTTCGTGTCTTCTTGAATTTCAGGATGAAGTTCTTTAAACCAATCTGTTTCAAGATCTCCTTCGGTGCATACATCACCTCTCCAAAAAGTAATACCTAATTTCGGGAATACATACATGAAACCAAATTTGGAATCACTATTTCTAATATATGGAGAGATATTATCCAAGTGTTCTATTAGCTTTTCAGCTTTCGTATTAATAATATCAATCCCCTTAAAATTGCAGTAAAAATGATTTTTTATATGATTCACAATCAAATGAATAGATTGCACTCCTCCCTCTTCATCATATTCAAAATGAAATGTGTAATCATAGCAATTATATTTTTCAATGTAAAATTTATTAACACGTTCTGCTTCTTCTTCTTTCATTCCAAACTTAAAGAATCCAACTGAATATCCTTCTTCAACTGTTAATTCTACCATTGTACACCTCCATTAATGTGTTGTTACAAAACTTCTTGGAATCAAAAAAGGCAAAATAAATGTACACGCATTCTTTTTCGCAAACTACGATAGCATGATAACCAACTAGGTAAAGTGTCAAAACCCATTTGGCGCGACAAGAATTATACAGAAAAAACAGATCTCCGCGGAACACAGAAATTTGAACGCCGCATAATCTCCGCAAAAGTTTACTTAGCGCTCAATCCATGGACCGATCACTCAACAATAATAATACTGAAAATTCAATTTAAAAGATACCTATTCCCCATTAGATTATCCTTAATTTGTTAATAGCATTCTGCACGACATGCAACTTAACTAACTCTAATCTCCCGCGAATCCCATTTCCGCATAAATCTTGCAAACGGCTCATATCTCGTCACAACTCCTCATACTTCCTCAGAACAACGCATATTCTCACAAAACGCCGCATTCTTCCCCAAAACGCCGCATAACCACCCTCACTCGAGGACACCCAATAACCACTCTCCACAAAAAGTTATTGAATTTCTCAGAATCTATGACATAATGAATGTTATTCTTTAATACTTTACAGTAAAGAAGCACTGAACATAGGGGGAATGAGAATGGCAGAAACAGCTAAAATAAAGAAAAAGGGGTTATTTAACAGGTTTCTAGATTTTATCGAGAAATACGGGAATAAATTACCGGACCCCGTCATGTTATTCGTCTACATTGCTGGTATCATCTTAGTTTGTTCCGCAATTTTTGGGGCACTTGGAACGAGTGCGACGAATCCTGGAACGGGCGAAGAGATTAAAGTCGTCAATTTGTTAAACGGTGAAGGGCTCATTATGATTTTGACGAACTTGGTAAAGAATTTTACGAGTTTCCCACCGCTCGGACTCGTTCTCGTCGTCATGTTAGGCGTTGGATTAGCAGAATCGACAGGTCTAATTGGAACCGTCATGAAAACGACTATTTTAAATGCCCCTAAAAAGATTATCCTACCGACAATCGTTCTCGTAGCTATTTTGGGGAATGCAACTGCAGACGCAGCCATGGTTGTTCTTCCACCCATCGTTGCGATGATTTTCATTGCGCTTGGAAGACATCCTATTGCAGGACTTGCTGCAGCATATGCATCTGTTGCAGGCGGTTTTTCTGCAAATCTGATTATCAGTGTATTAGATCCTCTTGTTTATGGATTCACAGAAATTGGTGCACACATTTATGACCCGACCTATTCTGGCAATCCCGGCATGAACTATTACTTTTTAGCCGTTTCTGCATTAGTGTTAGTACCAGTGGCCGTATTGGTTACAACAAAAATTGTAGAGCCTCGACTCGGAAAATACGAAGGTGTCACCGAAACATTAGAAGAAGTCACTGCTCTGGAGAAAAGAGGACTTAAATGGGCAGCGTTTTCCGTTTTTGTCATTATCGGAACTGTGTTGGCACTATCTCTTCCAGAGAATGCACTGTTACGTCATCCAGAAACAGGTAGCTTAACGACTTCACCTTTAATGGATAGCCTCGTACCGCTAATGATGCTACTATTTCTTGTTCCGTCCATCATTTACGGAAAAATCGTCAAATCCGTCAATAACTCAAAAGACTTCGCTGACCACTTAGCGAAAGCCATGTCTGGCATGGGTATGTATATCGTTATTGCATTTGTCGCAGCACAAATGATTGCGTACTTTAACTGGAGTAACCTCGGTCCAATTGTCGCAATTAAAGGCGCAGAAACCCTTCAAGCACTCGGCTTAAAAGGACTTCCTTTGTTCATTGGCTTCATCATCGTGGCTGCACTCATCAATTTCTTAGTTGCAAGTTCGTCTGCAAAGTGGGCAATCCTTGCACCTGTTTTCGTTCCGATGTTCATGATCATGGGCTATAGTCCAGCTTTAACACAAGCTGCTTATCGGATTGGTGATTCCATTACAAATCCGATTACACCAATGCTTGCCTATTTTGCAATCGCGTTAACATTTGCGAAGAAATACGATTCTAAAATCGGAATCGGTACATTCATGACTTCACTGTTGCCGTACTCCATTGCGTTCGCCATCATGTGGATCATTCTTTTCGCCGCTTGGTATTTACTCGGTATTCCGTTAGGACCTCAAGGCGAATTATTCATACAGAAATAAAAGAAGGGTCGCTCCGCACATGGAGCACCCTTCTTTTTGTATACTTTTCCTTCCAACTAAGCACATCTCAAATTACTCGATTGTAATGTTCGTCATCTCTTTGACTGGTAAGAAAAGCTCGCCTGTTGCCAAGTACGTGATGGCTAATCGATCTCCTTCTTGCACATATATCGCTAAAGGAACTACTTCAGTTGAAACAACATAGTTCGTTCCGTCATCCGACAAGATGGATACGATGGTGAAATCTCCCGCACATTCCTTATAGACACGCAAAACAGTTGCAACCGTCTTTTCTTCTTTTGCACTTGAACTACCATCAACAGAATTGCCTCCACGTTGCAAAGCGGCCTTATACAGCTTCAACGCTTCATTCGGTGAGTTCGCGAAAACAGAGATTTCCGGATTCGCCGCCGAGACAATAAAATAATTTTGCAAGAAACCATTCGAATCAAGTACTGGCGTCAACCAACTCGCTTCTCCATAAAAATTGTAGAGAACCGGCATTTCACCCGTCCACTTCTTCTCGATAAATTTCTTCTCAATAATTTGAAGTGCGCCTTGTGAATCCATATACGATTCTTCCAGGTTACCAGTGTAGTAAGTAGCTTTTCCCGTACGTCCATCCGTTAACGCATAGCCGAGCATCGAGTCAACTTCTTCTTTTGGACTTGTGAAATCAGTAAAATAATACATATGACCATTTTCATCGAAAATCGGACTGACATTCGATTCAGTTCCTTCATCAGAAGGCAATTTAACATCTTTTTTCCCGACAATTGAATTCCAGAAACCATGAACATACTTTCCAAAATAACTATTTTGCAGACTGACTGCTTCTGGTGAAACAGCGCCATCGATGTAATCAGGAATATCGTTTAACGCAAACTGCTCCACTTCCCCAGTTTTAGGGTCCACCATTACAATCCCGTGGACGTCAAACCCATTCCTTGCTGTGATGAATTCTCCGTAAGACCTAATATAATGCGGCTCACCTTCGTCATCAATTTCAAGTTGTACATCGCCGTAAAAAATGAGATTTGGGAATTCCATCCGCATATGCCGCTCTACTTGTTTGTGGAAAAAAGAAGAAGGCGTATAGACCATTTCCGACTTCACAAACTTAGGGTTATCAGCTGAATCCGTGGCACTCATTGTGAAATAGCCTGGTGTTGTCTTACCATTCAACCATTTAAAGAAACCCGAGAATTCAACAGGAGCAATGTACACAAACTCCCCATTCACTTTTTGAATTTGCAAATGACCCAGCTCGTAAAAGCTTGTATTCGGCACTTGCCCAAATGCTTTTTTCATTTTATTTCTTGCAAATTTCGGTGGTACACTTGCTGGTGTCTTTGATTCATCAAATGCCTTAATCTCAACTTGCTGATCCATCTCTACCGCTTGAAATTTTTGGTCAGCATTAAAAAGTGGCGCACTCAAAATATACACACTTCCTAACAATGCGCCTACAAATAAGATACCTTTGACAGACCGTTCTTTCCCGGTAGCAAACACTACGCCGGCGAGTGTAGCAACAAGAACGAATGCCCATAACGACGTCCAGTTTCGATCCAAATTCGTTAGGTAATAGACGCCAAAAGTAAGTATGGATAGTAATAACGTTGTAGATAAAATAGCCGTGATACGGTTAAATTGAACTTTATTGGATTCTGAAGATCCACTAGAGATCGGTACAACTATGACCGCAAATGCCACACCTGCAGCGATCGAAAATAGTAATAAATCGATCATAAAACCACTCTCTTCTTTTAATAAATTTGTATGTAAGTTACTATACGAATGAATAGCCATTTCGTTTCATTCGAATGAAAAAAGCTATCTGGAACAGGCAATTTTCTCACCTGTCAGATAGCAAAATAATTAACGTAATTCCACAGCTTCTCTCTTCAACGGTTCCAAATCAATTTCAAAGCCCATATCCTCAAGCATTTGCCGATCACGATCACTCTCTTGACCCGCTGTCGTCAAGTAATCGCCGATGAAAATTGAATTCGCCGGATAGAGACCAAATGGTTGAAGTGATCGTAAATTCACTTCACGTCCACCGGAAATCCGAATCTCTTTTGTCGGGTTGATGAAACGGAATAGACACAACACTTTTAAGCAATAGCGCGGCGTCAATTCGTTCGTCCCTTCAAGCGGCGTCCCATCTACGGCATGCAAGAAGTTGACAGGGATCGAATCTGCGTCCATCGCATGCAAACTTCTCGCCATCGCGAGTACGTCTTCCTTTGTCTCTCGCATACCAACTATGACACCTGAACACGGTGAAATGCCCGCTTCTTTAGCCAACTCTACTGTATTCACGCGGTCGTCATACGTATGCGAAGTTGTAATGCTTTCATGATGCGCTGCGGATGTGTTGATGTTGTGGTTATACCGATCGACACCCGCTTCCTTGAGCCGTTTTGCCTGCTCCGGCTTTAGAATACCGAGACATGCACAAACGGTCATGTCTTGGTGCTTCGCTTTAATTTCCTTAACGGAATCAATGACAATCTCTAGTTCACGGTTTACCGGTCCCCGGCCGCTCGCCACGATGCAATATGTCCCCGCATTGACAGAAGCTGCACGTTCAGCACCAGCCACAATTTCTTCTTGCTTCATCATCGCATACTTTTCAATCGGTGCTTTTGATACGATCGACTGCGCACAATAGCCACAGTTTTCCGGACAGAGCCCTGATTTTGTATTGATAATCATATTTAACTTCACTTTGTTGCCATAATAGTGCTTTCGAATTTTATACGATGCGTGTAAAAGCGGCAATAAGTCTTCATCCGGACTGTTTAAAATGGCCAGCCCTTCCTCATCCGTCAACGTTCCCCCAGCTAACACCCGCTCTGCCCATTCCTCATAATTTGTCACGTCGTACGCCTCACTTTCAATACTTTATACATGCGGTGCCCAAAAATTCCTGCGAGCACAGACAATATAATATCTTTCGGTAGTGGTGGAATCATCCAAGCCCAAGCGACCTTGTATGTAAACACATTAGGAGCAGCCGCCCAAAGTTTATAAGCTGCATACATCCAATTTGTACCGATTAAATAATTGATTGTCATTCCAAAAAGACTAGCGAAAACGTAGCTTCGTAAACTTCCGTTCTTCTCAACAATTTTACCTACCACATACGCAACAAGGATATATGAAAGGATAAAACCAAAAGTTGGCAGTAAAATTGCTCCAAATCCTCCATTGAATTTCGCAAACACAGGTGCTCCAGCTAATCCGACAAACATGTAAACTGTCATAGAAATTGCACCTAAGCGGCTTCCCAGTATGAGTCCTGAGAGAACAGCAAAGAAAGTTTGTAACGTAATCGGCACACCTCCTACGACTAAAAACGGAACAAACGACGTAATATTCGCTCCAATCATCATCAATGCCGCAAACATTCCGCAATAGACGAGGCTTAGAGCACTCATTGTGCTTTTAGGTTTCACTGTAGTTGTTGTCATCGTACACCTCTTATTAGTTAAGTTATCTATTTCAGAATAAAAGTTAACACATTTTGTGTCAACCTATTTTTTATATCAGTTAACCTAAATAAAAAAATCGACGGTTAGTTAACCATCGACTTCACTTCGTTATTGACCATCTTCGCTTTTCGGGAATAAAAAATGTGCTATTACACCACTTAAGATGGCAGCTCCAATTGTAATCCACACACGTGATGTACCTGGTACTTCTTGAAAATTCTTATGTAGCATATACCATGCGATCCCCGCCACTAAAAGCGCAATGGGGACAGCAAACTTAAAAACCCTCACTACCTTCACCTTCCACTCTTTGTTCTACAATCATTCTATCATGATTAGCCAATTTGTCGGATACAAGACTATACAATTTCACTTGTAATTCTTATTAAACATCGAGTTTCCTCTCTAAGCGGACGCGTTTCGCTTGCACACCTTCAATCAAGGAAACTGTGAAGGGGAAGCTTCACCTTAATTTCTTTAATTTCAGAAATTAATGCGGCAGTTTATTTCTTCACTTAGCTCATTCCAGGGTTTTCAGCTCGCGCTGTTCTTGCAGGAAATACCGTAACGAAGTATGACTTATACAAACAAAAGCTTAGCGTTGAGAGCTCACCTTTGTACATCGCCGTCTTCTACAATCCCTGCGAACGTTTTCTAAAGATAAGAGGCAAATAAGTTATCGGTACAAACTAGTTGGCTGGAGTGCAGGCGCCGACTCCTGCGGGGGAATAGCACGAATGGTGAGACCCCGCAGGGAAAGCCGTCACGCAGAACGGCTTTTGCGAGCAAAAGCGTAGCGTTGGGAGCAAAAGCGTAGCGTTGGGAGCAAGGATGCCTTAATTTCTGCAAAGTACGCAGAAATTAAGGCAAATCGAACTCTTCGTTGTTCGATTGGCTCACCCGTGCCCCGCGGAAAGCGTGCGCCGGAACGCAAGCCAACGGGTTCAAAGAAGTCTACTTGTAAAAGTGGTTAATCAACAGACCCGATAAACGAAACCCCTATTGACGGATTGAGTAATTAGCGGTATGATGTGTTAAATTATTCGAACAACTGCATATCATTTTCTTATCTAGAGAAGCTGAGGGACTGGCCCGAAGAAGCTTCAGCAACCAGCCGTTAACGGTCAGGTGCTAATTCCAGCAGGTCTTTCGCGGCCTGGCAGATGAGAAGGTAGCGAGCCATCGCATTTTCAAAGCCTTCTTTTCGAGAAGGCTTTTTTCGTTTTCATACAGGTCTGACTTATTAGAAGAAGGGATGAATTCACAATGAACTTACTTGAGAATCTAAAGAACAATGTATTGGTAGCGGATGGTGCGATGGGAACTGTGCTTTATTCGCACGGAATTGATTTTTGCTATGAAGAATTAAACGTTGAGAAACCTGAAATTATAGAGAAAATCCACCTTGACTATATTGCAGCAGGCGCAGATATCATTCAAACAAATACATATAGCGCAAACGCCCTGAAACTTGCCCGCTACGGTATGGAAAACCGGGTGAAAGAATTTAACGAGGCAGCCATTCAAATTGCGAAACGTGCAGCTGCACAAGGCAACCAATACGTACTTGGGACAATCGGTGGTTTGCGTGGTATCCGAAAAAGTGATGCCTCACTTGCTGACGTATTAGCGATTGTCCGAGAACAGGCAGATACATTATTAGCAGGCGATCCTGATGGCTTGCTGCTCGAAACGTATTACGATTTTGAAGAACTCTCTACAGTTGTTAAAGAACTTCGTAGAATGACGGATCGACCGATTGTGGCACAAGTTTCTATGGATGAACCGGGTGTCTTACAAAACGGCTTGCTGTTGAATGATGCATTGCACCAACTAGAAGCGTTCGGTGCCGATGTTGTCGGCGTCAACTGTCGTTTAGGACCTTACCATACGATCCAAGCATTTGAAAAAGTGACATTGCCTGAACGAGCGTTTCTTTCTGCCGCTCCAAACGCAAGCTTACTCGATGTGGAAGACGGCCGCATTGTCTACGTATCAGAAGCGGATTACTTCGGCCGCGCTGCTGCTCTCCTACGTGAAGAAGGTGTTCGTCTCATCGGCGGGTGCTGCGGAACGACACCAAAACATATTGCTGCAGCCAAAAAACATTTGAGTGGGCTTGCACCTATTACAAAAAAAGTCGTTACCCCTGAAAAACCGATCGTTATTCGGGAAGCGGACCCTGCTAAATACGAACCGTTACATGAAAAAGCAAAAACGACTCGAACTGTCATCGTTGAGCTTGATACGCCAAGACATTTGGAAACCGAACAATATTTCATCGGCGCTAACCAATTATACGATGCAGGTGTAGATGCCGTGACGATGGCGGATAATTCACTTGCCTCTCCACGGATTAGCAATATGGCGATGGGTTCAATTATGAAAATGCAACATAACGTCCGTCCACTTGTTCATCTGACGTGCCGTGATCATAACTTGATCGGTTTGCAATCGCATTTGATGGGGCTTGATGCACTCGGCATCCACGATATTCTAGCTGTCACTGGCGATCCGACGAAAGTTGGCGACTTCCCAGGTGCAACAAGTGTGTATGACGTATCCAGCATGGAGTTGCTACAACTGATTAAGCAATTGAATGAAGGCATTTCATTCACAGGCAAGCCATTACGGAAAAAAGCGAAATTCTCCGTCGCAGCAGCGTTTAACCCGAACGTCCGCGTATTGGACCGGGCCGTTCAACGATTGGAAAAGAAAATTGAGTGTGGAGCGGATTATTTCATTACCCAGCCGGTATATACGAAAGAGAAAATCGTGGACATTTATGAAGCGACAAAACATTTGGAAACCCCAATCTTCATTGGCATTATGCCTTTGACAAATATACGGAATGCAGAATTCCTGCACCACGAAGTGCCAGGGATTAAGTTATCAGAAGACGTGCTCGAGCGGATGAGAGCATGCGGGGATGACCGTGAGAAAGCGACAAGAGAAGGCGTCGCGATTGCCAAAGAACTGATTGATACAGCAGCAGAGCTCTTTAATGGCATTTACATTATTACACCGTTCCTGCGCTACGATATGTCGCTGGAACTGATTCAACATATTAAGGAACTTGACGCAGAGAAAGAGAGGAATGTTGTCCATGCCTAAGCACCTGATCGAAGAACAACTTGAGAAAAGAATACTCCTTTTGGATGGCGCAATGGGCACGATGCTCCAAGCTGAGGATTTGTCTGCTGATGATTTTGGTGGCGAGGAATATGAAGGGTGTAATGAATACTTGAATCTATTGCGCCCCGACATCCTGGATAAGATCCACCGCGGGTATTTGGAAGCGGGGGCAGACGTCATTTGTACGAATACGTTTGGTGGGACCCCTCTTGTTCTAGATGAGTTCAGTCTCGGCCACCGTGCAGTAGAAATTAACAAGAAGGCTGTGGAAATCGCGAAAAAGTGTGCGGTCGATTACTCGACACCTGAGTGGCCGCGTTTCGTCGCCGGAGCGATTGGACCGACAACGAAGACGTTATCCGTCACCGGTGGAATCACTTTTGATAAGCTATCGGAGGATTTCTACGTACAGGCAAAAGCTCTGATTGAGGGTGGCGCAGATCTGTTATTGATGGAAACGAGTCAAGATATGCTGAACGTTAAAGCAGGGACGATTGGCATTAAACGGGCGTTTGATGAAACTGGGATCGAGTTGCCGATCATGATTTCAGGGACAATCGAGCCGATGGGTACGACGCTTGCGGGACAGAGCATTGAAGCATTTTACATTTCCATCGAGCATATTAAGCCGTTATCTGTCGGGTTGAACTGTGCAACTGGCCCTGAATTCATGACAGATCACCTACGTTCGTTATCGGAGCTGGCGACGAGTTTTGTGACGTGTTATCCGAATGCTGGTTTACCTGACGAAGAAGGTCATTACCATGAGTCACCAGAGTCTTTATCACAAAAGCTGAAAGGGTTTGCTGAAAAAGGTTGGTTGAACATGGTAGGTGGGTGTTGTGGTACGACGCCGGATCATATACGGGTATTGCGGGAAACGGTTGATGGATTAACGCCTCGACAAAAACCAGAAGTAACAAGGGATCATGCGGTTTCAGGAATCGAACCATTGCTCTATGACCCGTCTATGCGCCCGTTGTTGATCGGTGAACGGACGAATGTGATTGGTTCACGGAAGTTCAAGCGATTGATTGTCGAGGAAAAATTCGAGGAAGCGTCTGAAATTGCACGTGCCCAAGTACGTGGCGGTGCACATGTACTCGACATTTGTTTGGCAAATCCGGATCGCGATGAGCTGGAGGATATGAAGAAGTTCATGCAGGAAGTCGTAAAGAAGGTGAAAGTTCCGCTCGTCATCGATTCGACAGATGAAAATGTCATCGAAGAAGCGCTGAAGTTTTCACAAGGGAAAGCGATTATTAACTCCATCAACTTGGAGGACGGCGAAGAACGGTTTGATGCGGTCATGCCGCTTGTCAAAAAGTTCGGTGCGGCTGTCGTCGTTGGGACGATCGATGAAATCGGTATGGCGGTCACTCGCGAACGGAAACTTGAAATTGCTGAGCGGTCGTATAATCTGTTAGTGAATAAATGGGGATTGGCACCTGAAGACATCATTTTCGATCCACTCGTCTTCCCTGTCGGTACGGGTGACGAACAATATATCGGTTCAGCGGTTGAGACGATTGAAGGCATCCGGTTAATAAAAGAAAAAATGCCGCGGGCGTTAACGACGCTTGGGGTAAGTAACGTGTCGTTCGGGCTGCCACCGGTTGGGCGTGAGGTTTTGAACGCGGTGTATTTGTATCATTGCACGCAGGCAGGACTCGATTACGCGATTGTTAACACAGAGAAGTTGGAGCGTTATGCGTCCATTCCTGAAGCGGAAATCAAGCTAGCGAATGATCTTTTATTCACGACGACGGATGAGACGTTGGCAGATTTCACGGATTTCTACCGGGATAAGAAAAAGGAGAAGACGGAGGATGATATTCCGAAGACGGTTCCTGAACGTTTAGCGTATTACGTAGTAGAGGGGACGAAAGAAGGGCTCATTCCTGATTTGGAGGCAGCGCTAGAGTTGTATGACACGCCGCTCGATGTGATTAATGGGCCGTTAATGGAAGGAATGGCTGAGGTCGGTCGGTTGTTTAATGATAACCAATTGATTGTTGCTGAGGTGTTGCAAAGTGCCGAGGTGATGAAGGCTTCCGTTTCCTTCTTGGAGCAGTTCATGGAGAAGAAAGAGGACGATTCGGGGAAAGGGAAGATCGTGCTCGCGACGGTCAAAGGGGACGTGCATGATATCGGAAAGAACTTGGTCGATATCATTTTGAGTAATAATGGGTTCAAAGTGATCGATATCGGCATTAAGGTGACGCCTGCGACGTTAATTGACGTCATTCGGAAGGAGAAACCGGATATCATCGGGTTGTCGGGATTGCTTGTAAAATCTGCTCAGCAAATGGTCATTACGGCGCAAGATTTCAAGGCGGCGGGAATTGACACACCGGTGATGGTTGGTGGCGCTGCATTGACAAGAAGATTCACGGAGACGAAGATTGCGCCTGAATATGGAGGACCAGTCATTTATGCCAAAGATGCGATGCAAGGGTTGGATTTGGCGAATCGGTTACAAAGTGGCGAGAAAGAGGCGTTGTTGCTCGAGATTTCCGATAAGCAAGAGAAGCGTTTGGAGTCGGAAGCTGTCCGCGCTACACGAGATACGGCGGTGGCGGTATTGCCAAGGCCTGTGAAAACCGTCCGAGAAGATGTGCCTGTTTTTGTGCCGGCTGATTTGCGCCGTCGTGTGATGAAAGAGTACTCGGTGTCCCATTTGTATCCATATGTAAACATGCGTACGTTGATCGGCCATCATTTAGGGTTGCGCGGAAATGTGGATAAAATGTTGGCCAATCGTGAAGAGCGTGCCGTTCAGTTGCATGAAATGGTGACGGGTTTCCTGGAGTCCGGGAAATTGTCGGCTTCAGGTATGTATCAATTCTTCCCGGCGCAGGCAGATGGGGATGACGTCATCATCTATGATCCTGTTGACGGGAAAACAGAAATTGAGCGTTTTACATTCCCAAGACAGAGCAAAGATCCTTTCCTTTGTCTTGCAGATTTTTTGAAGCCGGTTGATAGCGGGCAGATGGATTATGTGGCGTTTATGCAAGTGACTGCGGGTCATGGCGTTCGTGCGTATGCAAATGAATTAAAAGCGCAAGGTAAGTTTTTGGAGAGCCATGCATTCCAAGCAACAGCTCTTGAGCTTGCAGAAGGCTTTGCGGAGCGTGTCCATCAGGAAATCCGCGATCAGTGGGGCTTCCCGGACGCAACGGACTTCACGATGCGCGATCGTTTTGCAGCCAAGTACCAGGGGCAGCGTTTTTCATACGGCTATCCGGCTTGTCCAAATCTTGAAGATCAGGCAAAGTTGTTCGGTTTGTTGAAACCCGAAGACATTGGTGTCCATTTGACGGAAGAGTTCATGATGGAGCCTGAAGCGTCAGTTTCCGCGATGGTATTCGCTCACCCGGATGCTCGGTATTTTAATGTAGATTGAAGTGTAGGCTGCCTTTCCTTTTTAGGAAGGCGGCTTTTTTCTGTAGGCGGGTAGTTGCTTGGGAAGTAGGACAAGAACTTTGCACGCGGAAGACAAGATTATCGCACAAGGGAATTGTCGCGATTAGCAAAAAAACTGTCTCCTGTCGAAGTTGTCGACGTGGAGACAGTTCTTTACATGTTAGTATCTTTTTCTGCAGCAGCCTCTGCCGCCGTAACCTGGTCCCATTCCTGGTCCGTAGCCTGGTCCCATTCCTGCTGGGCCTACTCCCATACCTGGTCCTGGTCCCATTCCTGCCGGGCCAACTCCAGTTGGTCCCATGCCAGGGTAAACTGGTGCACCCATCACGTTTTGTGTAGTTTCTGTGTAGTAATGTCTAGGTGTTATAACAGGATGTTGGCGGTTAACGTTAACGATTGGATGGATGTAAGGTTGTTCTACTGGAAAGAACGAATCGTTGTAGCGGCATTGTGTCGGGCATACGATTGGTTGCATTTGATTATTTCGAGACATTTGGTTTGCCGGCATCATTTGGTTCCCACCCCATTGTCCTTGTTGCATCATCTTCACTCACCCCCTCCCTCTATTACATGTCATAACGACAGGGATAGACGGGCGAGCGACTAGTGGGACGGGAAATTCGTTGACAATTTGTTTTGTTCTTACAGCCTATTTTCTTCTGAGCGACCTTTGATTGTATCGTATGCATGTAAGGCACGTTTTCTAGCCGTTGCGTGATCGACAATCGGATATGGATACGTTTCGCCAAGTTGGATACCTGCTTCCTGTAGGATATCTTCAGGCGCTTCGAATGGCTTATGAATATATTTGGCTGGCAAGTTGGCGAGTTCGGGGACCCATTGTTTAATGTACGCACCGTTCGGATCAAACTTTTCACTTTGCAAGTACGGGTTGAAAATTCGAAAGTACGGTGCTGCATCGATGCCGCATCCTGTCACCCATTGCCAGCCAGTCGCATTGTTGGCGGTATCGAAGTCGACAAGTGCATGCTGGAACCAGGCATACCCTTCTTGCCATGGAATGAGGAGATGTTTGACCAGAAAAGAGGCTGCAACCATTCGGACACGGTTATGCATCATACCGGTCTCTCTTAATTCGCGCATGCCCGCATCGACTAACGGATAGCCTGTTTTCCCCTCTTTCCATAAGTAGTATTGTTCAGGTGTCCCAACCCACGGAAAATCATTGAATTGTTTTCGTAACGGTTGGTCGGTCATCGTCGGGAAGTGGATGAGCTGGTGATAGGCAAATTCCCGCCACATCAGTTGTTTAAGAAATGCTTCGATTGATTGGTGTGCGGTTACAGCTTTCGTTTCCTCATTAATGCGCTTCGCTGCATGCCAGATTGTACGGGCACTGCTATTTCCAGCGGCTAAATAAGGTGACAGTCTTGATGAGGTTCCTTTTGCAATCAAATCCCGTTCCTTTTTGTAATGAAGCATTCCATCATCCGCAAAGAACGCCCATTGCTCGGTCCCTGCACGCTCACCTGGTTGCCAGTACTTTTGGAGGGTACCAAGATCGGTAGGCAAACCTAATGCATCAATTGCTAATGACGAAATGTCGTTTTCTACACCTTGCAATTCTGGTATCGGCAACGGTCGATCAACAACTTCTTGCAAACCTCTCTTCCAAAAAGAGGTGAACACTTTGTATGGCTCTCCTTGTTTGTTGAGCAGTTCTGGAGAGAATAGTAGATTGCCATGAAATGTTCGTACATCCATACCAATCGAAGACAGTTGTCCAACAATCCGCATTTGCCGGTCACGCTCAGTAGGTTCATACCGTTCATTGAAATAAATAGATTCAGCCCCTACTTGCTCCATCACGTCAACAATTGCATCAAAATCAGGGCCTTGTTTAATAATAAGTTGTACACCATTTTGTGAAAGATCCGTTTCCAGCTGTTTCAGTGAATGATAGAGCCACCATGCAGATGCCTCACTCGCTGCATACGCACGTCGATCTTCTTCCGACCATATAAAAACCGGAATGACGATGCCTTCATTTGCAGCCTCCCATAACGCTGGATTATCGTGTAGGCGAAGGTCCTTTCTAAACCAGACAATCGTTCGTTTCATCGTACTCATCCTCCTTGAAGTACATCCAAGTTGCCTTTACGTATCAAGCGACATCAAACCTCAGTTCTTTTATATATGTAAGAACGATTTAAGTGTAGTGTTTCCCAAAGGTTATAATTGTAAAGCTGTTTGATGGAGATTATCAGCAGTCGCCGCCACCTTTTTCGTATCATTGCCAATCTCTTGGATAACTTTTACAAGCCCCTCTACATCCATCTCAATCGTATGAATATGTCGGTCATTGTTCTCAATTGCCTGCAAGATTTTTGTGAATTTCACTTGCGTTTCTTTGGAATCCTTCATGCCAAGCGTCACACTTTCTCGAACTTCTTCAATTGTATTGACGGCCTTATCAGTCAAAGACGTAGAAGTCGTAACAAGTTCTGTAATTTGTTCAACAGATCGTTTTGATTGCTCAGCTAATTTCCGAACTTCCTGTGCGACCACCGCAAATCCTTTCCCTGCATCTCCTGCCCTCGCTGCTTCAATTGAGGCATTTAACGCTAACAGGTTGGTTTGTTCAGCTATACTCTTCACCATTACGATGATTTCAATTACCTCAGTAGATGAAATCTTTAAGTTTTTTATTAACGTCTCCATCTTTTCTGTGTTTTCATTAATAAAAGCGATTTGTTTCTCCAATCGCTGTACTTTTTCATTGCCAAGGACGGCAAATGATTGAATGTCCTGCACACCTTCTACATTTGCATGGATACTCGCTCTTATTTTTGTTGCATTTTCATCGACATGACCAACCGACGTACTCGTTTCTTCTGTCAATATCGCTAAATCTTCACTAATGGATGAAATTTTCTCTTTAAGCTCTTGTTTTACAATTGCATATTGTTGTTGCTTCTCGCGCTCGTTTTGCTTCTCATATTCTTCTAAAACTATTTGCATTTCTAGATTAATTAACTTTGTAATATCCACAATGGCCTGTTTCCGTTCCTGCGAAGATGGTAATGTTTCTGTAATAAGTTCGATGAATACTTCTTGGATTTGTTGAAAAACGCCCATATACCATTTAGGTTCTACACCCATCTGAAAGTGAATACGAGCAATTTTAACTTTTTTATCAATAGAGGTTTGATCAATCGAACGCTGAAACATTTCAACAATATATTCAGCTAGCACACGTTTTAAATACGCTAGATTCGTCCGCTCTTCAATGATTTTTCGCAACGTAGGAACGGTTAGGACATTTTCGTAAAAAACGGCTACAATTTCATCGATTTTTTCCTGAACAATCGGTTGATAGGTATGTAAACGCGTTAAATCTTGCACGGTCAAATTAATTAGTTCAAGTTGCTTTTCTAATTCAGGATAAGTACGTAAGTCGATCGTTGCTTCTACAGTTGGTTTCCCAGTTTCTGTTCCGCTTCACCGACACGATTCTTCCATTTAAAATACATTATTTATCCTCCTATACATCTCCAATACCTTTATTATGAATAGAAAGAAGACTTTTTGTCAAATGATTGTACAATCTTTAAATATAAACATTGTACAACTTTTAATTATTTATTCTTAAATAGTTTTGTCAATAAAACACCTACAATCCAACCATATCCAATGTGTCCGATAATCCAAAACACTAATGCCCACAAGTTCGTAAAAGCTGGTGTTCGTTCTGATAACAGAGTCGTTGGATAGTAGAGGATTGCGATGAGCACATTCACAAATACGCAGAACCGGATGATTCTTCTTGACTGGGTGATTTTTTTAAACCGGGTAAATAAGAACAGGAATAGACAGACCGCTATCGAGATGATGATGTGAAAACCAACTTCTACAATTTCGGGAAACTGAACTGTGTTCAGAACGGGAATGTAGTCGATGTTTAGTAATAGCGTATACACCTTATGACTCGTTCTTTCTTCAACTACTTTAAAGAATAAAGCTAACAGTAAGCCGGCTACTATTCCTACAATGCTAACCTTGTACAATGAACGCCTACTCATTGTAATCCCCCGTTTCTAATGTGTTAATGCCCACAATTATAAGCAAGATCCGTATTGTTCGCTAGTTTTTGTATAATGTTACTCGGTAAAGATTGTACAATATTGTAGAATTCGATATACTTTACAAACAGAACGTTGCGCAGGAGGAGGAATCGGTTTGTCTACATCCAATGGACGTTATTATATACAGCAGGTGTCGGATATGACCGGTTTATCTAAACAAGTCATCCGAAAATGGGAAGAACGCTATGCCCTCGTCCACCCTGAAAGATTGGAAAATGGCTATCGCATATACAGTGAAAAAGATATTAACTTGTTACTGCAAGTCAAAACGCTTTCAGAACAAGGTTTACCTATACGACAAGCGATTCAAATGGTTGATAAAGAAAATGTAGAGACGTTTTCTCCTCTTCCAAAAGAGCCGTTTATCCAACAAGAGAAATTAAACGATTTTGTCCTGCAGTTACTTGAGAAGGGCAGTCGCTGTGATGAGATGGAGCTCATGATTACCCTTCAGCAAGCTTATCATCAAGTGGGATTGTCAACGTTCTTGAAGGAGATCGTCATTCCATTTTTGAATGAAGTAGGCTATCGATGGGAAAAGGAAGAATGGGATGAATACCAAGAATCCGTGTCTAGCTTAGTGGTGCGAGATTTTCTTGTGCAAATCCGAAGAAATTATCAGTACAGAATGGACGCACCGCTTGTTCTCGCTGCATGTCTTCCTTATGAGCTCCATGAAGTACCGTTACACATCGTGTTACTACAATTCATGTTGAAAGGCTGGCGGACATTTTTAATTGGCGCCTTCCCTGCTCCTGGATCGATTGAAGCATTAATTGTTAAACAGAAACCAAAAGTTGTTGTGTTGTCCGCTTCTACAATGATTCCGTTTGAAAAAGAGCCTCACCTTTTACCAGAGTTAGATGCTTTTGCACAAAGACACCCTCATATTGACTTTTATCTCGGAGGAAAAGGTACTCTCGCCTACCTTTCAAAAAGCACTTTCGTTTTGAAGGCTATACATGTAACGGATGATATTTGGGAAATACTCGATAATTCACCGATCGTATCCCCAGAATGAATAGTCGAAAGAGAACAAGGAAAACGTAAGAAAATGGCTGCCTCTCACAGAGGTCAGCCATTTTTCATGCACTTCATTTATTGGTACGTCTGTGGCAACTCTTTTTCATCGAAGCCTGACCATTCCTTCCGTCGCTTCGTTAGTTCCTCTTTTGCATAATGGACAGGTGCGCCTTCATCAAGCATATCCAGTGACGCCATAAAGTCCGGATCCTTTCTTCTTCGCATTTCATCTGCATCAATAAATTGACGGTCCATCCCACTCATCCTCCTTCTCGTAATCACTTAAACAAATGTGACAAGAAACACGTAACAACAGTTTTGAGTCGCCAGCCACCCTTCCTTTCCAACTTTGTGCTATCGTATCCATAAACAGAGTGTGCGTGTTAGAAGTTTCATTTGAATCGAAACGGTTATACTTTTAATACTATGAAGTAGAAGGGAGACGTAAGCATGAAACGGGTTGTGTTATTTGATGGGGAATGTAATTTTTGCAATTCCAGCGTGCAGTTTATTATTAAACGGGATCCTGCTGAACATTTTCTTTTCTCTTCTTTGCAAAGCGAGACGGGTGAGAAATACGTCAAACAGTATAAAATACCGGCTGATGTCGATAGCGTGGTGTTGATTGAGAACGGAAAAGCCTATACGAAATCTTCTGCCGCCCTTCATATCGCAAAGAAACTGGATGGACTTTGGCATCTCTTCTTTTTATTCATACTCGTCCCGAAGAAAATCCGTGACGGCGCCTATGACTATTTCTCTCGCAACCGTCACCGGTGGTTCGGGCGCAACGAGGAGTCTTGCATGTTGCCACCACCTGAAGTGAGAAAAAGGTTTATTTAACCCTGTAAATTTGATTCTGTTTGTAGATGAACGACATTCTTGCAATGAAGAGAGATAAAGTGCACATAGAAACCCCTAGACAATCAGTGTGATTGCCTAGGGGCTTTTCAGTAGTTAGTTAGTGGCAGTCTGCTGCTGGATCTGCTCATTTTCAGCTGCCGTAAACGCTCTCGAACGTGTAAGAAATCGCTTCCCTTCCACACCTTCAAGAGAAAACATGCCTCCTCTACCGTCCACAACGTCAATGATGAGTTGTGTATGCTTCCAGTAATCGTACTGGTTTTTATGCATGTAAAAAGGGACGTCACCGATATGCCCAAGCAAGACGTCCTGATCGCCAATGATCAGGTCGCCTGCAGGATAGCACATTGGAGAAGAGCCGTCGCAACACCCTCCAGATTGGTGGAACATTAGTGGGCCATGCTTTTCTTTTAAAAGTGTAATTAGCGCTAAAGCAGCGTCCGTAGCTAGAACGCGTTCAGGCATTGGCATCTCTCCTTTTAGTAGTTGGAGTGGTTTGGAACATTCTCCAATGATGCAGGATTTATTAGAAAAAGCCTAACTTGTCTTCGCTATAGCTGACGAGCATATTTTTCGTCTGTTGATAATGAGAAAGCATTTGCAAGTGGTTTTCGCGTCCAATGCCGGATGCCTTGTAGCCACCGAATGCCGCGTGCGCAGGGTATGCATGATAGCAATTCGTCCATACACGACCCGCTTCAATGCCGCGACCAAAGCGATACGCAGTATTCATATCGCGCGTCCATACACCTGATCCGAGACCGTATAATGTATCATTGGCAATTTCAAGTGCTTCTTCTTTCGTTTTAAATGTTGTAACGGAAACGACCGGTCCGAAAATCTCTTCTTGGAAAATGCGCATTTTATTATGCCCTTTAAAGACGGTCGGTTGGATGTAGTACCCTTCAGCCAAATCGCCTTCCAATTTGTTTTGCGCTCCGCCCGCCAAACATTCAGCACCTTCCTGTTTCCCGATATCGAGATAGGACAGGATTTTCTCCATTTGCTCCGTAGATGCTTGTGCGCCCATCATGACTGTCGGATCAAGCGGATTGCCGATTTTAATCGCTTTTACCCGCTCTAATGCACGCTCCATAAATTTCTCGTAAATGGACTCCTGAATTAATGCGCGGGAAGGGCACGTGCACACTTCACCTTGGTTAAGGGCAAACATGACAAACCCTTCAATCGCTTTATCCAAAAACGCATCGTCTTCAGCCATGACATCTTCAAAGAAAATATTTGGCGACTTCCCGCCAAGCTCTAAAGTAGCTGGGATTAAATTTTGAGATGCGTATTGCATAATGAGGCGCCCTGTCGTCGTCTCACCTGTAAATGCAATTTTTCCAATTCGAGGGTTAGAAGCAAGCGGCTTACCAGCTTCCAGACCGAAACCGTTCACGACGTTTAGCACCCCTGCAGGCAATAAATCCTCTATCAGCTCTACTAACACCATGATCGATGCAGGTGTCTGTTCAGCTGGTTTCAGGACGACACAATTCCCCGCTGCAAGTGCTGGTGCGAGCTTCCAAACTGCCATTAGTAATGGGAAGTTCCACGGAATAATCTGACCTACTACTCCGATTGGTTCATGGAAATGATAGGCCACTGTATGATTATCAATTTGGCTAACGCCGCCTTCTTGCGCTCGGATGGCCGACGCAAAATAACGGAAATGATCGATCGCCAACGGCAAATCAGCATTTAACGTCTCACGAACCGCTTTACCGTTTTCCCACGTCTCGGCAACCGCAAGCATTTCAAGATTGTTTTCCATTCGGTCCGCGATCTTTAGTAGAATATTTGCCCGTTCCGTCACCGAAGTTTTGCCCCAAGCATCCTTCGCTGCATGCGCCGCATCAAGAGCAAGCTCAATATCTTCAGCCGTTGACCGCGCGACTTGCGTAAACACCTTGCCCGTAACCGGTGTAGGATTATCGAAATACTGCCCATTCACAGGGGCTGTCCACTTGCCGCCGATAAAATTATCATAGCGCTCCTTAAAATTTACTTTTGCCCCTTCAGTATTCGGAAATGCATACACGTGATTCTCTACAGCTTGTACCATGTTCGATTCCTCCCTATTCTTTATAGATTGCTATTGAAAGTGCAAAAATGCACACAAAGCCAACGTATGCAGGGATGCAAGCTACTATTCTAGATGTATACGCTTTCATTTTATGTTAATAAAAAAACTCTCGTAATTCGCAGGTTCTTGGAAGTCAGTAAATTCATTCTATCTAACTATATTGACTATTGCAAGAAATAGAGTGTAAGCAACAAGGTGTATGCGAATGGGAAATCATGATGGACGTGGCTCGAGTAGAGAAGTTCATTCATACTAAACCGTCAGTTAAAAGTTGGCTCTTAGCTAGCTGATGAAACACTTTTTGTCGTTACCACCGACTTTAAGGGGTTTACCACCGATTTAGACGGCTTTACCACCGGCTTTAGGGAGTTTATCACCGTTTCAAGCCACTTTACCACCGTTTCCCCTATTTAGTTGGTCGACTTCCTACAAAGTCCACGTCAAGTCCCGACCTAAACTCGTTATCACCGCTTGGAACGCCTTTATCACCGCTCACCACCGAGTTATCACCACTCATCCATTTTCTAGGCGGCAAATATCCCCCTCTCCAATATGTTTACCAATCGTTCATGCCTTCGTAATAATTTGTTCATAATCTCCTCTTACAATGAAAGTAACAATAACAGGAGAGGGGTCTTATACATGGCAAATTTCGCGACACGGTTCTTGTCTACAGTAGGAGCAGGCGTTTTAGGGTCAGCCTTAACATTAGGGGTTGTGGCAAACACAGATCTGTTGCAAACATCTACGAAACAGGAGGAAGGTGTTGCCTCGGTGAATACACCACAACCGAATGTCACACAAACATCGGCAAATCAATCCATAACCAACCTTTCCGATATGGTGGAGCATGCGTCAAAAGCGATTGTTGGCGTGTCAAACTTTAAAAATGCCGGCAATCGATTCGCTGGAGATGCATCATTGGCGGAGTTCGGAACAGGTTCAGGGGTCATTTATCAAATTGGCGATGAACATGCTTACATCGTGACAAACAACCACGTAATAGAAGGCTCGAATAAAATCGAGGTCACTTTGCATGATGGAGAAAAGGTACAAGCAGAACTTATTGGAAGTGATGCACTAACAGATTTGGCGGTATTAAAAATACCAAACAAAGGCGTAGACACTGCACTTGAATTCGGTGATTCGGACAAATTGCGTGCGGGTGATTCTGTTGTTGCCATCGGAAATCCACTCAGTCTCGATTTCTCGGGCACCGTAACGCAAGGGATTATCAGCGCACCCGCGCGATCCATTGATGTAAAAACGACTGCAGGCAACTGGGAGATGAACGTCATCCAAACTGACGCAGCCATTAATCCCGGCAACAGCGGAGGTGCACTCATCAATGCTGACGGAAAACTCATTGGCATTAACAGTTTGAAAATCGCGGAAAACGGTATCGAAGGCCTTGGCTTTGCGATTCCGAGTAATGATGTCATTCCGCTTGTTGAGGAAATGATGGAAAACGGTGAAATCGAACGGCCTTACATTGGCATCGGTCTTGCGGACTTGGCAGAAATTCCGTATATGTATGTAGAGAATCTTCCTGAAGAAGTGAAAGGCGGCGTTATGGTGACGAATGTCGATCCTTCATCTGCTGCAGGAAAAGCGGGATTGAAGCAACAAGACGTTATTACGGCGATCAATGGTGAAACGATCAATAACAGCATGGAATTACGGAAACACCTCTATTCCAAGCTATCTGTTGGTGACAAAGCGACGTTCACCGTCTATACGGATGGCAAAAAACGATCTGTTGAGTTGACGTTGACGAGCAATTCATCAGTAGAATAAATCATCGTAACCCTCTGTCGTTTCGGAAGCGATAGAGGGTTTCTAATGCTATACTTACCATACAAATGACCTCGCAAAGGAGGCACCTACATGCGAATTCTAGTCATCGAAGATAACGAAAGCGTCGCGTCAATGATCGAAATGTTTTTTGAGAAGGAGAAGATTCAAGGGGAATTTGTCAAGGACGGACTCGTTGGATATGAAAGGGCAAAGACGGAGCAATGGGATTGCCTCATCATCGATTGGATGCTACCAGGAATGGACGGTGTGTCGATTTGCCGAAAGCTTCGACAAGCCGCAATCGAAGTCCCCATTATTATGCTGACGGCGAAAGATAGCGAGTCCGATCAGGTGCTTGGCCTAGAAATGGGCGCGGATGATTATGTGACGAAGCCGTTCAGTCCACTTGCTTTACTTGCTCGAATCCGCGCTGTGACACGGCGGTATGTAGCGAACAAGGATGTTCATCAAGACGAAAACGTGTTGGCGACGGACCATTTCATTGTGAATATGAATACACGAGAAGTCCTTTTGGACGGCAATCCTGTTCCGAATCTAACGCCGAAGGAATTCGATTTATTGCAGTTTTTCATTCAACATCCTAAACAAGTTTTTTCGCGCGAGCAGTTGTTGGACCGGGTATGGGGGTACGATTTTTACGGCGACGATCGGACAGTTGATGTGCATATAAAGCGGTTGCGGTCAAAAGTCTCAACTGATGAGCAACCGTTTTTCCATACCGTATGGGGCGTCGGCTACCGGTTCGATGAGTCGGTGGTGAAGTAAGATGAAGATTAAATACTTCTATCAGCAGCTCGTCAGTCATATAAGTGTCATTGTGATTGCATTCTTAATCTTAAGTTTAGTGCTGTCCCACTTTTTTGAGCAGTTCGTTTATGACAATAAAACCGAAGAACTCGCTTCATACGGCCATTCAATTTTACGCGATATCGAATATGCATCTATTGATTCTCGTCAAACATTGCAATCTTACGGGCATGTATTGGAAGGGCAAAATATCCAATATAGTTTATTCGACGAAAAATCCGCCATCATTTATTCAACTGGCTTGAAAACGCCTTTAATCGAATTGAATAACGACGAATGGGCTGCGTTGCAAAGTGGCAAAACGATTACGGTGAAACAGGAATACAAACGATTTGAACAGGCTGTTACATTCGTGTTACTGCCGTATTTTCACCGCAATCAGTTTGTGGGCGGGGTTTTATTGACATCGCCTATTAAAGGTTCACGTGAAATCATTTCACAAATGAACGATTACCTCTTATATACGACATTCATCGCCCTCGCGATCGCCTTATTGTTAAGTGGCATCCTTTCCACTTTTCACGGCAGGCGTATTAAACGTTTACGTGCAGCTACCTCAACAGTTGCACAAGGGGATTATTCCGTGCGCATTCCGACTGCAGGCATTGACGAAATCGGGGAGCTTGCGGGTGATTTCAACGGCATGGTGGAAAAACTCGAGACGTCCATGAATGAAATAGAAAGTCTTGAAAACCGTAGACGACAATTCATGGCGGATGTCTCGCACGAATTGCGGACCCCGCTTACAACGATCCGCGGTATACTGGAAGGCTTACGGAACGACATGATTTCAGAATCGGAAAAAGAACGTGGATTGCAGTTGGCAAGTAGTGAAACGATGCGACTTATCCGGCTGGTGAATGAAAACCTCGACTACGAAAAAATCCGTTCGAACCAAGTAACGCTTTTCAAGCAAGACATTCAACTGAAGGAACTGCTTGAAATCATTCAGGAACAGTTAGAGGATGTGGCAGCTGAACGCGGCAATCGAATAATTGTTGAGGCAAAGGACGATGTCATAATCCATGCCGACTACGATCGATTGACTCAGGTGTTGATTAACATCACGAAAAACAGCATTCAATTTACTGAGAACGGGACAATACGGTTGCGTGGAGAATTGATGACGGGTTATACCGTTATTGAAATCGAAGATACCGGAATTGGGATGGACCCTGAAGAAATTGAGCAAATATGGAACCGATTTTACAAAGCAATCGATTCAAGAACGACGAATCCATTAGGAGAATTCGGATTAGGGTTATCCATCGTCAAACAGCTAGTTACGTTACACGGTGGTAGCATCTCTGTCGACAGTGTAAAAGGGACCGGTACGAAATTTCGGATTGAATTGCCGTGTACTACGGTTGAGGCGGATAGCTAAACGTCTATACATTCAATTGATGTGCCTGGAATAAAACCTTACGTAGGCCTCCCATCTGCCCCCCACTCCTAATCAAGGAAAAATGCATGAAGGTGAATTTGCCTTCACGCATTTTTTTGTTTTCCCCAGCTCTTAGTTCGCCTTCTCTTCACAGTTACAAAAGCATGGATGCCAATTTGCAATAGCTATTTGTTTCCGCTACCCTTACAATAAAATTATGGGAAATTTAAACATAATTGCTGATTAACTAATACAATGGGAACAGGTGAATGACTTGACTAAATACGTACCTGGAATAATTATTTCATCAATCTTGCTTATGTTACTGCTTTTCTTGAATCAAAAAATTTACGGCGGGATCATGCCGTTGAATTTGCTCATTCTTTTACTATCGCTTCACGTTATTATGTATGCACATCTGATGCGGCGTCAAAAGCAACGGATACGGTATGTCGTCTTTGTATGTCTGTTTGCTGTTTGTGCGATGCTTTCATTGCCAAAAGTGACGCAACAAGCAGCTGAAGAACTAGCGCTAGCAAACTATCCTTTGCTAATATCAGCGAAACAATCGGTGCCGATGGAAAGGAGTCTGAATCCTTTCAAACCGAATCGAGCATACGTTTTCGAAGGGATTGATAAAGAGCAGCAAAGCATTGCTGTATTAGTGAATCCGGATACGGGCGACGTACATATATTGGACTGATAAGTAATTGATGTCCTCGTTAACCGTTAGAGAATTCGATCCAAATAAGAGGCTGATTATTGCTCAAAAAACGCGTATTCTTCAGATTTCTACGGTTTAGCAGAATGAAAGATGCCTGCCTTATGGATGAAATAAAAAAGGAAGCCTCTAGTTATCGGCTTCCTTCTTTTATTCCACCTGCATGTACACGATTGTATCGTCAAACGTGTGACGCTTAAACAATACATCGTCTTCTTTATGAAGTACAGTTGCTCTTCCTTCTGTTTCTGTCCCTTCAAAGTAAATGCCAAAGCCATTATTTTCAGGATAGCCATAAACATAGCAGACAACTTTATCTTCTTTCATAAATACGAGTTGGTTCATTCCCTCGCTTAGCGTTTGCTCGACGTTATCCCATTTGTAGCCAACTACATCGTATATCTCCTCTTTTGAAGCATAGGGATCGATTGAGTAGACACGATCCCAGTCGAAGGGTGTGAGAGAAGAGAGGCTTACAGGTTCTTCTGTTGCTTCAGTAGCAAGTACATTTTCCTTCAACAGTTTCCGGTTTTCATCCCAGATGTCTTTGTTGAACATTTGATTAATGACTAATCCAACAATGATGACACACATCGCAATTGTTAAGAACTTTTTCATATCTACCGACCCCCCTTTTTAATAGGACGATGACAGGTCGAGTAGGTTCTCACATCACTGGCTATTATGGATTCGCACCAGTTTTTTATTGGCAGTCTCACGCCTGACAAGTTTTGATTCTTTCAAGCATTATTTCCCTTGTGTCCTTCGAAGTTCAAACATCCTGTCTGTCCATTCTTTCACACGTTGCACGATTTCTTGTCGTTCATTTTCAATCCGAGTTCTTGCTCGTTCGTCCATTTCCTTCTTTACTGTGAGAGCATCTTCTTCTTTGACCTTTATCATTGCTCGTACTTCATCTTGCATCTCTTGCGTAATCCAGTTTTCGGAGCGCATTATTTGAAGTGCTTCATGCATACGAGAAGCTTCGTTTAGTGAGGCATAATAAAATCGCGAAGAAATATTCGAACGATCGATCATTTCATTGTGACCTTGCCCCCAATGTTTTAGTAGAGAATTAGATGCACTCATAACCTCTGTCAGAGATGGCAGCCATTGTTTCGTAATCGATTGATCGAGCTCATCAATCGTTTTCGCTGAAATATACTCGCCTTTTCCAGCTTCAGCCACGGCCTTTAACTGGTTTTCTCCTTCTTGGTCTACGTCAAACCCAATGATATTCACTTGGCGATCTGGACTTGCTTCTGCAAAGGCTTTTGCTTCGGCTACCGGATCTCCGCCGCAAGTCTCTGCTCCATCACTAACGATATAGACCGTCAACTTCCCTGAAGCATCCTTCGTTTGTTCACGTGTATAATTAATCGCTTCAGCAATTGGTGTCCATCCTTTTGCTTCCACTCCATCGACAGCACTCTTAAATTTTTCCGCATTAAAACTGCCCATCGGATACACTTCATCGATTGTCGTACAAGAAAGCTCTTTATCCGACTTATTTTGTGTCCCGGCATGCCCGTAGATAATTAATGACACTTCATCACGCATACCGATTGTACTTGCAAATCGTGACGTCGCCTTCTTTGCAATGGTCATCTTCTGCTTTCCTTCAACATTCAACAACATGCTAGAACTAGCATCCAAGAGAATTACTGCTTGGCCTGGCTGTTGCTCCACCTCGTCACTTCCCTCAACCTCTCCAGGCTCTGGAAGATAAGGTTCAAACCATTCTACACTGAACGCTTCCAACTCGGTTGCTACTTGGTCATACGCATTACTTCCAACATAGTAGTTCAATGCTTTAAAGATCAACTCCGGGTCTTGAGATTGCGCAGCTAGCACTTCTAATTTTTCGGTTAACGCCTCTTTATAATCTCCTAACCCGAATCTCCCCCATACTTGTTTCGTTTCTTCTTCGTATGGGATTTCAGCAGTGAAAAGCCCTGGCTGTTGCGCGCGGAATGTTTCTTCAGAGTCTGGAATCTGTACGGCCTCAATTTCCTGTAAATCACTTGTTTTAGCAGGTAGTTCTTCATCTAGCACTTCTTCAGTTGTTTCATGCTGTTCCGTCTCTTCTGCTGACGTTTCCGGAAGCACTTCAGGTTCCTTCTTTTCCTTCTCTGAACAACCAATCAAAACGATCGATACTAGAGTGATGACTACTAAACGAATTGACCAATTTCTCATTTATTTCCATCCTCTCATTGGAATCTATCGCCATTTTATCAAGTCGAAGGAATAAACACGATAGAAAACAGAAAAGAAGAATAATTAGTCCCGAATGTCACACTATACCAAAAGTCCTCGACAATCCTTACTCTACACAAATTGAATCAATATGATATTGTAGCGTTTTCTTCACACGCTCTGCCTCCAAACGTCCTGCTCCAAAAAGCGCGTGAATAGCAATGCCATCAATAATCGCATAGAGCCGCTCCATTTCCAAATCCAAGTCTAATCCTTCTTTTAATAAACCTACGTTATCCAAATAGGCAATGATTTTATGTACCCCTGTCACGATTCCATCGTCCGGGATATTCAATTCTTCCCTCCGATGGTTCACATGCGCCATAAATGCAAACCACACTTCCATTTCTGCTAGCGTTTCTTGATTCACTGGCACAATTTCTAGTAGCACGGCTAAAACCATTTCCTTCGGAGGTAAATTCTGTTTCGCGACAGCCTCAATCCGATCCGTCGCCCTTTCCTGTACAAGCGTCATCGCATAGACAAGCAAGTCATCTTGGTTTGAAAAATAATGTCGGAGCGCTCCTAATGATAGCCCCGCCTCTTCCGCAATATTTCTAACTGTTGCCCCTTCCATTCCTTTATCCAAAATGACTCGCCACATCGCTTCTGCAATCTGTTTCTTTCGCTCTTCATGATTTACGATTTTCGGCATATTGTTAGTGTAGAATAATTTCGAGAAATTAACAATACAGCTGTATTAAATAAACGAAATATGCTATTATTTAAAATAACAATACAAATGTATTAAATAAAAGGAGTGCTGTTGTTGAATCTTATCGCTTGGGCAATTATAGCTTGTGAAATTGGGTTTTGGGTCGTTATCCTTGCAGGACTAATAACACGTTATCTATTTAACAGAAAACGTCTCGGTTTATTTTTTCTCGCCCTCACACCTGTAATCGATTTACTTTTACTGATTGTTACAGCAACCGACTTGTACAACGGAGCAACTGCTACACAAGTTCACGCTATCGCCGCTATCTATCTAGGGATCTCCGTGGCGTTCGGGAAAAGCATGATTCGTTGGGCAGACGAACGATTTGTCTATTATGTAAAGAAACAAGGACCGAAACCAATGAGGAAAACTGGCTGGGATCATGCCAAACATTCCTTCAAAGGATCGCTTCAACATGTATTAGCCTTCATCATTGGTGGTGCATTTCTTTTCATCATGATTTACTTGATCGACGATCCAACACAAACTGAAGCCTTATCCGGTATGTTGAAACTGTGGTCTCTCATCTTAGGGATTGATTTTGTCATTTCTATTTCTTATTTCATATGGCCACGACAAGCAAAAACAAAATCATAGAGTCATAAGCGCTCATATTACATAAGGAGCGCATAAAATTATGCAAAGGTGCATGAACAGTACAAGCAACATACATCGCTCCAACTGTTGATAATCACCAACAAGTGTGCATGGAGTACGCATAACACTCTACAAAAGAACCTTCACCCTTTGTTGTGCAACAGCTCTCCAATAAAGTATGATGTCAGGAAAGGAGTGGAGGGGGAATGAAAAAAAGAATAGTTTTATTTTTACTCGGCGCTATCCTATTCATTAGTTCACTTCCAATGAGTGCTACGATGGCGATGGAAACAATTCATACCAATCAAATGTTGGCACGCTATGAGTTACATAAAATTAGTAACAGATATCCTCCACCCAAATCAGAGTTCACTTATAAAAATCATAAGATAAAAGTTGAAGAGACCATAATAGACGAAGGTAATTATACGGATCGCTGGAATTACAAAATCGCATTTGCCAATTTATCGATTATCGTAAACGGAAAAAGACTAGATACACTGGAAAACTATCCAATACGGGCTGAAGACGAGGGATTAGCTAAATACTATGGAAACATCTCTTTCATAATTGTAAAAGATAAAGAGAAAGACGATGAGAAGCTTTATATAATTTTGAAGGAAACAAAAGATATCATTGAGAACGGAAATGTTCTGGGAACAGTCCCTTTTGATTCGTTAACTTACAGCTTATACAGCTTGGACGAAGCGGGAAGCTTAGAAAGCGACTCGTTTACCTTTACCGATCGAAACGCCTTGCAGACACTATTGCTAACGAATAGCGGTACTTCCCCAATTGCTGTAGGTTACTATACAGATGCTTGGAACTGGATGCCATCCATTGTATTCCCATTCATCTTCCCGTTTTTCTCATTACTAATTGGACTCATTTTGATGAGTCGCTACTTTCCGTTCAAAAGGCAATTTAAAACGTAAAATGCCAACCTCCAATGGATTGGTACAGCCTGTTGATAAGCGCTTTTATGCGTTGTTGCTCGACTTGCCCGCCCTCTCATGAACTTTAGTTCTATTTGAGGCTTGACTTGCTGTCGAGCCGACCTACACGATGCGGGTCATGTAGTAGTCGTGACAAGACATTCCGAATTCAGATCGCCTTCCACCTCGCAAGCGTTTTCAAGCCAAGCTAAGACGTGTGCCAATTTCTCAAAAATCACATCAAAAAAAGTGTAGACAAAGTAAAATCGACTTTGTCTACACTCAGAGCCATCCATAAAGGAGTGGCTTTTCTTCTATTACATTTCTAAATGCTTCAACGCTTCGGCTACTTTCACCGTACGTTTTGCCTGATGCTTTACTGCTGCTTCCACGTCTTCGATCATTTTGCCATCTTGACCGACTGTTACGCTCGTGCCATATGGGTTTCCACCCGCACCGAATGTGACTGGATCCGTATAACCCGGAGCCGCAACAATTGCACCCCAGTGATACATCGTCGTATACAACGAGAGGATTGTTGCTTCTTGGCCACCATGTGGATTTTGCGCGGAAGACATTGCACTGACCGCTTTATTGGCAAGCTTACCTTTCGCCCATAGGCCACCTGTCGTATCCAAGAAATTCTTCATTTGGCCGGGCATATTGCCGAAACGCGTCGGTACACTGAAGATGATCGCATCTGCCCATTCGAGGTCTTCCGGCTTCACCTCAGGCACATCTTTCGTCGCTTCCACATGTGCTTTCCATGCCGGATTTGAATCGATTGCGGCTTGAGGAGCTGTTTCTGCAGCTTTTAACACGCGTACTTCGGAACCCATTTCCTTCGCTGCTTCTGCTGCCCATTGTGCCAACTGATAATTCGTACCACCTGAACTGTAGTAAACAATCGCTGTGTTCGTCATGAGTAAAACCCCTTTTCTTATTGTAGAAATTCTTTATACCAACTTGCTGCTTCCTGCACTTCTGATTGCGTTAACGCATGGCCGTTCATTTCCCAATGGACTTCTGTACGTGCACCTGCATTTGTTAGAAGCGACAACAAATCCAACGTTTCTTTCGCCGGACAAATCGGATCATTTTTCCCTGCGGCAATGAACACCGGAACTTTGCTGAGATCCGGTAATTCAATCCCTCGCCTTGGTACCATCGGATGATGCAAGATTGCTCCTTTTAATGAATCAGCATAGTGGAATAGTAAGCTCCCTGCAATATTCGCACCATTTGAATAGCCGACAGCTACGACTTCTGATCGATCAAACCCGTATTTCTCAGCTGCTTCATCCAAAAACGCATGTAATTCATTCGTTCTGAACACTAAATCTTCTTCGTCAAAAACGCCTTCTGCCAGTCTTCTGAAAAAACGCGGCATACCATTTTCCAATACATTACCTCGGACACTTAAAACCGAAGCATCCGGGTCTATCAATGTTGCTAACGGTAACAGATCTTGTTCGTTACCACCTGTTCCGTGCAATAGCAACAATGTCCGTTTAGATGTTCCTTGTTCAAAGACGTGCTTCATCATGCTCCCCCCTTTCGATTTACTTCTCGTACATGAAACGGTATGATCTACGCTTCCAATTGGTCGAGGAACTGCTCATAGTGAGCTATCCACTGCAAAATTCAGCCTAGTAGCATTCGTTTCTTGTTAGTACCGCTTACCATTATCTCGAATTAAGATATCTTGAATTAAAGATAAATGTACCAAAGATATTCTAAGTTGTCAAAAATGTTGATTGATTTCAGCAGAATGATTACTCAAAGTTTGAACAACGCCAATAGTGATAGGCAATTGCATCCGACATGAAGGCAAGTCCTCTACTTTCAACTTGTAACACTGGCTTCCAAGCTTCCCCTCTCCCCTTCATCAAGTAAATTTCATGATGGGGTGCTGGGTCAAAATAGCCGCACATATCGAACGTTCCATGCCGTTTAAACACTGCAGACACTTCATAGTCAATGAGTGGCGCTGTTGTCAATGGATTGCCTACTGCATGTTCGAGAAGAAATCCGGATTCTCCTTTTTTGTGATCTTTGCGTTGCAGCGTAATCCCGTCTGAAGAAGCTCGTGCTTTTTCCCGGAAGTTTTTTAAATGGTCATATGCAATTGACGGACCTACCTCTTTTGTAAACGTCAGCGGTTCACCTTTTTCATCGTACGCGAGCTCAATATCGACACGCGTACGAAAACCATCGCCATTCGGATCAAAGTCACGGGCGTCTCCTTTGAAATAATGATTGGGTGACAACAAATTTGGATTCCGTACCCATTCCTCTGCAAGAAACGTTGTATAACGTAATTTCCATCGATCTATAGGATGCAACGTCTTTTCCCTTTCATTCACTGGCTGTAAAAGCTCTCGCGGCTTGCCGATCCACTTGACGGTCGAAAATGTTTCAATAGCAGCTTCCTTACGTGATGAATTGGGATGCAGCGAACCAAACACATTAGACAAAACCGATTTAACGGATGTCAAACGCTCCTCTGATTTTTCAAGCGGACGTCTTGCTCGAATCATATAGTCGTATGATTCGTCCATGTCAATATCCCGGTCGATGTACCAATTTGTGTTGACCATCTTTACAAATTTTCCATTCCGATAAATGCCGTATTCTTCTATGTCCTTCATACCTTCCCATGACAAGGCGATTTGCGTTTTCGCTACGATTGTCGTCATGACAAGAGATTGCAAGGGATTCTCGACGTTCTTTTCTTCAGCAAAAGCAGACGTTTGCAATGCAATGACATCGACGACTTGATTATCCTCAACACGTTCTACCATGTAATGATAGAATTTACCATGTTTGAAATCCCCGTCTTGAAATTCCGGCACGGTTCCTTCATAGACATGTTCACCATCTTTATACACGTTGTAAAAACCTCCGACATCATTCCATGTGAATGAAATCAAATCATGTTCATGCTTTACAGACTGTATTTCAAATAACATGTTTGCGCCTCCCTTTACCTCTATTTTGGGGAACTTTCAACATCGCTAAACATAACGTACCAATCAATTGAACAGCTTATGCGAAAGTGAACGATCTATCCATTAACGATTGTGCGTCCCAGTCACTATCCGCGTACATGGCGTATGCTTATATGCATCAACATGCTTGAATGTACCCATTACTATTTCCTTGCCCTTCTTGCGAATCTGCGAAACTATGTTATAGTAATTTTGAAAACAAATCGTAAAATTGCCACTAGGGGTGCCTTATGCACGTGTGTAAATTTGCAAAACACTCGTACCGATTTCATGTTCACTATGCGTATATCATGGTGAAACATTAAAAATCGGACAGAGCTGATAGCAAATGAAACATGCAATGCGCTAGGCTGAGACGTGTATGAATACGCGGACCCTTTGAACCTGATCTGGTTGATACCAGCGGAGGGAAGTGGGTGCGCAACTTCTATCCATTGAATTTGCAAGCCGCTTCTTGACGCCCTGTCAGGAGCGGCTTTTTTGCATATATGGAGGCATGTTGACGATGTATTTACAAAAACTACGAGATGAAAAACCGTTGATTCATTGCATTACGAATATTGTTGTTGCGAATTTCCAAGCGAATGGCTTGCTTGCACTAGGAGCTTCCCCTGTCATGGCGGATGCGGTTGAAGAAGCAGCGGATATGGCGGCTGTTTCATCAGCTGTCGTATTGAATATCGGTACGCTTAAAGCGGTCAGTGTCGAGGCGATGTGCCTTGCTGGGGAGCGTGCGGCGGCTAATGGCATTCCGGTCATCCTCGATCCAGTCGGTGCTGGAGCGACCTCATTCCGAAAAGCCGCTGTCCTATCGATTTTAGAGAAAGTTCCTGTGTCCCTTATTCGTTGCAACGCTGGGGAACTTGCAGCAATTGCAGGAATTGATTGGCAAGCAAAAGGGGTTGATGCAGGAGATGGAGAGGCAGATTTGGAACAGCTCGCGCTTGAAGTGGCGACGCGATACAGCTGTCTTGTTGCAGTGACCGGTGTTGAGGATCTTGTTACAGACGGCAAAAGGGTCGTGCGAATTGCTGGGGGCCATTCACTTATGACACGTGTCACAGGCGTAGGTTGCCTGTTAAGTGCGGTCGTTGCTGCATTTGTTGCAGTGGCAGACGATCACAAGTTGGAAGCAGCGGAAAACGCTTTGGCTATTTATAAAAGAGCAGGTGAACAGGCAGCGGCACTATCTACTGGACCAGGAGACTTTGCTGTGAATTTATTGAACGCACTTTATGCAATAACAGAGGAGGATTTGAGATGACTTCAGTAGCTTTGACAATTGCAGGTTCAGATAGTGGCGGGGGGGCTGGTATACAGGCAGATTTGAAGACGTTCCAAGAGCTTGGTGTATTCGGGACGTCCGCGTTAACGGCTGTTACTGCACAAAATACGTTAGGCGTACACGGTGTCTACCCGATTGAGGCGGCAGGTGTAACTGCTCAAATACAAGCTGTGTTGGACGATTTTTCAGTAGGAGCCGTGAAGACAGGGATGCTATTTTCAGCAGACATTATTGAGGCGGTAGCAGTTTCATTAAGGCACAATGGCTGCCCACCCCTCGTGATTGATCCAGTGATGATCGCAAAAGGTGGCGCATCTTTACTTAAAGATGAAGCCGTTACTGCTTTGAAAGCACATTTACTTCCTCTTGCTACTCTCGTCACGCCGAATATTCCGGAAGCGGAAGTGCTTGCGGATATGACGATTCAGTCGACAGCTGATTACGAAGAAGCAGCGAACCGGATTCTTAGTTCAGGGGCAAAAGCGGTCATTTTAAAAGGCGGACATAGCAATGATGCGCAGTTTGCGGAAGACTTTTTCTTCGGGGCAGACGGCTATTCATTCACGTTAAAATCAGAACGGATTGCTACAAAAGATACGCATGGTACGGGTTGCACGTTTTCTGCCGCAATTACTGCATTCATTGCGCAAGGAAAAAGTTTGCAGGAAGCAGTGCGTGAAGCGAAGGTATTTATTCAAGCGGCCATATCGGATGGCTTACAATTAGGCGGAGGTCACGGGCCAACGAATCACTGGGCATATAATCGATTGAAGCAGGATGCAAAGGAGGTTGTCATAATTGAATAAAGAGCAACTGGCACTTTATTTCATAATGGGTTCGACGAATACAGGAACGCAGGACCCTCTACATGTGCTCGAGTGCGCTTTGCGTGGCGGCATTACTTGCTTTCAGTTACGAGAAAAAGGGCCGGGTGCGAAAAGAGGCGAAGCATTGCTGGAATTTGCTCGACAATGCCAAGAGTTGTGCAAGGAATATAGTGTTCCGTTCATCGTGAACGATGATGTGGACCTTGCTTTAGCACTTGATGCAGACGGGGTACATGTTGGGCAAGAAGATGAACAGGCAGCGATTGTTCGCAAACGGCTTGGCATTGGGAAAATACTTGGCGTGTCTGCACATACGTCGGATGAAGTGCTAGCCGCAATTGAAGCGGGTGCTGATTACATCGGAATGGGCCCTGTCTACACGACCACTTCAAAACCGGACGCAAAACCGGTAGCTGGCACGCAGTTCATTCAGACGACAAGGTCTGTTTACCCTGATTTACCGATTGTCGGCATCGGCGGCATTACTGTCGATAATTTTGCACCTGTGTTTGCTGCGGGCGCAAACGGGGTTTCGGTCATTTCATCAATTGCTGGAGCAACGGATGTCTATGCGGCGACTAAAGCGTTTGCTGAATCTATAGAGAAAGAAGGGGTTCCTTTATGAACACGCGAAAAATGGTTATCATGACGATGTTTGTTGCGATAGCAGTTGCCGGCTCGACATTCGTTTCATTCCCCGCAGGCATAGCACGCGCGTATCCAGTCCAGCATGCGGTGAACGTAGTTGCAGCCATTCTGTTAGGTCCAATTCCCGCAGTTGTTATTGCATTTTTGACGGGACTTATTCGAGTATTGACTGGCACAGGGTCATTACTCGCATTCCCCGGTGGCATGATCGGTGCGTTATTGGCAGGTCTATTTTATAAACAGTTTGGTAAAGCGTGGCTCGCTGGGATTGGTGAAGTGATTGGTACAGGCGTGATTGCGTCACTTTTGGCAGTACCTTATGCGAAGATTTTAATGGGTACAACGGTCACTGCCTTCTTTTTCGTCCCCCCATTTATGGTTTCAACGGTGAGTGGCGCGGCGCTTGGGCTAATTCTTGTTGTCCGGCTGCAGCAAACTTCAGCGTGGCATAAAATCGAAAGTGTCGGTGGGCGATTGTAAGAATACGTTTGGTCAGAGGAATTTAGTTCAAGTGTGAGCGTGGTTCTAAAGTCCCGATATGGTGATAACTTTAGTTATCCGATCGATAACTTTGTGAACTTGATTGATAACTCATGGTATCCGATCGATAACTTTGTGAACTCGATTGATAAGCGAGCCTATTCAATCGATAACTTTTTGAGTCGTAAAAACCGCTCCAGCGATTAGGCGAGGAGCGGTATATGATTTTAGGGAAGCTATTATCGCCAACAATGGTAGCTAGAGGGATGGTATCCAGTTGTACGGTCGGCAAGTATGTAACTTCGACGACTCTCTTTTTGATGCGTTCATTTCATTCAAAAACATGGTCGGATGAATGAGACTCTTCTAGAAGTTCTTCCCGCCAAATTCGCTCTACGTTTGCACCCACTTCAGTTACATGCACCCGGTACACATCGGGATTCGTCAGTGCCTGCCATTCTGCAAATCCGACGTGCTCGTCATAACATCTTAAGAGGAGCGTCATCAGATTTCCATGTGTAACGAGCACCGTTTTGGAGCCATCTGGCAACTCTTCGACCACATTACATACACGCTCCATCGCTTCGTGTGATGACTCGCCACCTTCATATTTCAAATGGACATCGAGAAATGAATCCTCTAATTTTAACAACCAATCCTCAAAATCATACGAACTCAACGTCCGTTCCGCCAATCGACTATCCTCTTCGAAGTACAATCCTTTCCGCTCCGCTAAAGGTTCAGCTGTCATGCGCGCTCGGACAAAAGGACTTGTAACGATACGGTCCACTTCTACCTCATCAAAAAATGCTGCCAGCTTCTCCGCCTGTACAATTCCTTCCGCTGTCAAATCTGCATGCGGTGATTGACCTTCAGCTGAACAATGTCTAACAATATAAATCACTTTTTCCACTTCAAGCACCTCCTACTCATTAAGTTCCCTTGCTAGATGAAAAGAAACCTTCCTTTCACAAAACATATTTGTGGTGATTCCGTTTGATGCTGTGTAAAAGAATAAACCAGTTCCCCCGACTTGCATGGAGGAACTGGTCGTTCATTTCATATAACGATCGAGAAAATGCCCCATTTTCTTTCGATACGTGTCACCTGCTAGTGCATACGCTTCACCATGATTGGCGTTGGCAACTAGAAACAGCTCTGATTCGCTAGCTGTTTTCTGGTGCAGTTCTTCGGCCATTTCGGTCGGAACGAAAGTGTCACTTTTTCCATGAACATAAAAAATCGGGATTTCTGTCTTCTGCACTTCTTTTAAAGCGCTCGCTTCTCGGAATGAATAGCCCGCTCTAATTTTCGTGAGCGCACTTGTGCCATCTAATAATGGAAATGCCGGCAAGTGAAACATGCGATTCATTTGGTACGTGAACAGTTGATAGACAGATTTGTATGGACTGTCTGCGATGATTGCTTTCACTTGAGCGGGTAAACCGTCTTCCCCGCTTGCCATCAAGACCGTGGCAGCTCCCATCGATAACCCGTGATAGGCCACTTCCGTATTTGGACCGAGTTTTTGGACAAACATATCCGTCCAGTCTATCAAATCAAGACGATCCGGCCAACCGAACCCATAGTAATCGCCTTCACTTTTGCCATGCCCTCTCGCGTCGGGCATAAATATGTTGTAATTCAATTCTTCGTGATAATACTGTCCAAAAAGCCCCATCTGTTTGGCATGACCTAAATAGCCATGTGTCAAAATGACAAGCTTATCCGTTGGCTGTGCAGCAGGTAAGTAATAACCGGACAATTGCAGTCCATCCCGTGACGTTAGGCTCACTAATTCAAATTCCTGATTAGCGACCCATTGCTTCCAATGCCCATTCGTGTACAGTTGCTTCGTTTTCTCTGAGACTTTTAAATCAGCGTTGCCTTGCAAGTATTCTTTCGGACCACGCTTCACTGCCAAGTCATAGAAAAAGAAGCTCCCCGCCACTTGGATCACCAGAAAAACAACTGAAAAAAGCACCAACAACTTCTTCCAATGAATCTTAATCGTACTCATTCCCCTTTTATCTTCTATCTGCGGGCACATCACCCTACTACAAGTATACAAGATAAACAGAGCAACATGTATGGAAATTTTTTAAAAATAATAAGAATAGTGAATTAGTGATTGAATAATGGGAATAGTTCTGGTGCCCGTCCCCAAAACAATTGCGAATTGTTTTGGGGACAGGCACCAAAAAACCGTCAACCTTGTTGGATGACGGTTTATTATCTATTGTTGTTTTTTTACTGCGTCTTGGGCTTCTTTTTTTATGTCTTCAACTTGTTGTTCAGCTCGTTTTGCAGCATCGTTTGCAACTGCTGAATCTCCTTCGCTCACTTTACGATTATCATCTTTATCGCCAGCGTAGCTTTTTGTCATACCGTTTCACCCCTTTGCCGTTACGTATAGTATTCCCGAGTGCTAGTAATCCAAACAAAAAGGTATTACGTTTATCAAACTTGATCGTTAGGGTACTCAAACAATAAGAGAGGATGAGTCGCATGGAACTCTTTACAATCGGGCACTCTACACACACACAAGAAGAATTTATCAAGTTGTTGAAGGATGCTGAAATTGAGATGGTAGCGGATGTTCGAGCATTCCCAGGAAGCCGCAAATTTCCGCATTTTCATGAAGATCGTATGAGCGAATGGTTGCCGAAAGCGGGTGTAGACTATGTACATATAAAAAAATTAGGTGGTCGACGGAACAAATCGAAAGAGGTTGATGAAGAAGTGAATGACGCGTGGAACAATCAATCTTTCCACAATTATGCAGACTACACGTTGCAACCGGCTTTTCAAGAAGGGCTTGATTGTCTGAAAGAATTCGCTTGTACGAACCGCGTTGCGATTTGCTGTTCCGAGCGGCATCCTGCACGTTGTCATCGTTTGTTAATTAGCAATTGGCTCGCTCTGAACGGTTGGACAGTGTGCCATATAGTAGACGGTGCAATAGGAAAGACACTTATCGAACAACACGAACCAGGTAAATGGGGTGCGCCTCCTGAATTACAATTGGACGGCACAGTGGTCTATCCGGAGAAATAGGTAAAGCCACAAACGATTGCAGGGGGAGTCGAAATCGTTTATGGCTCTTCATAATTATGGTCGTTTTTTTATATTTTATTCGCGAACAGAGAAAAATTTTCGAGCACATAAGACGAAATTGATCGATAGATTGTGAATAGTGATGGATAGGACTGGAAAAGTGATTGGTAGACTGGATAAACTGATCGTTAATACAGCAAACGTGATTAATAGAAAGACCAAACTGAGGATAGGTGCCTATTGCGTTTTATTAACGCGCAGTAAGATTAGCTAACGCGACTTATGTGTTGTCCTATACAGACTGCGGAACGTTGCGTATAGTAAAAGCAGGTGATGATATGAAAATGAAACGATACAAGACGAACGAAAACATTATCGCAGGGACGACATTGCGGGATAGAGGACAAGCGGAAGACAATAATATGGCGCTTCACGCTTGTGTTAACCATGACGCAGTAATTGAAAACCGAGGAAATCTAGCGACCCAGGTGGATTGTGCACTTACTGATTTTGTTTGCGCCCATCAAACACATAGCGCGAACGTTTATAAAGTGACGCACGCAGACAAAGGCCGCGGCGCTACGCAAGCACATACCGCAATTCCCGACGTCGATGCATTGTATACTGATGAGCCAAATTTGTTGCTATGTACGTTTACAGCAGATTGTGTTCCCGTCATTTTCTACAATGAAAACAACGGTATCATCGGCGTTATTCACTCAGGTTGGCAAGGGACTGTCAAAGAGATTACACGAAAAGTGCTTGAACAGCTTGCGAACGAAGAGCAATGTTCCCCTGCAGATTGGCATGTACACATCGGTATGGCACTTAGTCAGGAAAAATTTGAAGTGGATGAAGATGTGTATAGTAAATTTCAGGCGCTCGGCTATGCAGATGAATTCATGTATTTTAATGATGCTACAAATAAATACCATATTGATAATCAGCGTACTGTGAAAAAACAATTGGAGCTTGCAGGCGTACCAGCTGAACGAATTACAGTCGATCAAACATGCACATACGTAAGCGAAGATGGCTTCTCCTACCGACAAGACAAGAAAGCCGGTCGCCATTTAAGCTTTATCATGCGAAAAGAATAATACCACCTACCGGTTCATATTAGATGAACCGGTATTTTTCTGAATTTTTTTGGGGACAGGCACCAAAAAGATTACGAATATTCCGCCACCACCTTCTCTTTTTAGCTGCGAGGAGGATTTTTCCGATTCGTGTCGAATGGAAGCGAGTAGTAGGTAAATTCAGACAGTTGAAGGGAGAATGGATATGAGTAAGAGAGTGTTGATTGTAGCTGGGGATGCAGTTGAAGCTTTGGAGATTTTCTATCCGTATTATCGTTGTTTAGAGGCAGGATTTGAGACGACGATCGCTTCGCCTTCCGTGAAAAAGTTACAGACGGTGAGTCATGACTTTATCGATGGAATGGAGACGTATGTAGAAAAACCTGCGTATGGGCTGGATTCAAATGTTGCGTTTGCGGATGTGAATCCTGCTGATTATGACGGCTTGATCATTCCTGGGGGACGTGCGCCGGAGTATATCCGATTGGATGAATCGTTGCCGGGCATTGTGCGTCATTTCTTTGAAGAAGACAAACCGGTTGCAGTCGTTTGCCATGCTGCTCAAGTGTTATCCGTCTTGCCAGATCTCATGAAAGATCGCGAGTATACGGCATACATCGCTTGCAAACCAGACGTCTCGGCAACGGGTGCAACGTATATCGAAAAAGACCTTCATACGGATCGCAATCTCGTTTCCGGACATGCTTGGCCAGATTTGCCAGGGCTCATGCGGGAATTCATGCGACTTATGGACTAAAAAACGGGTGCCTGTCACCAACACAATTTCGGCAATTCCGAATCGTGTTGGTAACAGGCACCGTGAATTTTATGTGCCGCAGTAGGTGAAATAGGGAGTTTCCGGGTCTGCGGGTTGGATGTATGGTTTTTGGTCTTCGGTGTAGGCGTATGGATTTTCCAAGGCTGCCAAGAAGTGTTCCATGACCGATAAGTCGCCTTTTATGGCGGCATCCAATGCTTCTTCCATGCGATGGTTTCGCGGGATGATGTTTGGGTTATTGTTTTTCATTAGTTGCGACACTGCTTCTTCTAATTGCTCTTGTCGTGCACGTCTTTCTTTCCAACGACTGTGCCACGTTTTAAATTCTTCACTTGACGCCATTTGCAATTCACTGAACTCACCAAGTGTTAATGCACGGAACGTATTGGTGAAGTCCGCTTTGTGCGCCTGCATGAGTTGCAATAGCTCTTTTATGAGTTGGCCGTCAGCTTGCTCTTCATTGAACAAACCGAGCTTGTTTCGCATGCCGGCTAGCCAATAATGATGGAACCGTTCGCCAAATTGGGACAACAACTGTTCGGCGATGCCAACAGCCTTTTCCGTGTCCGCATCAAAAAGTGGCAAGAGCGTTTCCGCAAATCGTGCGAGATTCCACTCCGCTATGCCGGGCTGGTTGCCAAATGCGTAGCGGCTTTGACGATCAATGGAACTAAAGACAGTTGCGGGATCATACATATCCATAAACGCGCACGGCCCATAGTCAATCGTCTCCCCGCTAACCGCCATGTTATCGGTATTCATGACACCGTGAATAAATCCAACACATTGCCATTTTGCAAGCAACTGCGCTTGGCGATCCATCACTTCTTCAAAAAACGCAACGTATGGATTCGCCTGACTTGCAACAGTTGGGTAATGCCGCTCAATTGTATAATCAGCAAGTGCTTGCAAATCTTCCACAACTTGCCTTGCCGCTGCATATTGAAACGTGCCGACTCGGATATGGCTCGCCGCCACTCTCGTCAACACAGCACCTGCCAAAATTTCTTCGCGGTATACGGGCGATCCAGTTACAACAACCGCTAAACTGCGTGTTGTCGGAATGCCTAACCCATGCATCGCTTCACTCATAATGTATTCCCGTAACATCGGCCCGAGTCCTGCACGACCATCTCCACCACGTGAAAATGGCGTTGGACCGCCACCTTTTAGCTGTATATCCAAACGCTCGCCTTTTGGTGTCAACTGTTCACCGAGCAACACCGCTCGGCCGTCCCCAAGCATCGTGAAATGTCCGAACTGATGACCTGCATAAGCCTGTGCAATCGGTTGTGCGCCGTCAGGGATTTTATTGCCCGCAAGCTCGTCAATCCCTTGTTCGCTTTGCAATGCATCTACGTGTAGACCGATCGATTTCGCCAACGCGTCATTGCAAATAATCAACGCTGGGGATGGGGCTTTTTCCGGCAGGACAGTTGCGTAAAACACGTCAGGTAAGCGCGTATAACTATTGTCAAATTGCCAGCCACTACCGTTCTTCGTCATTCTCCCTCGCTCCTTTTGTGTTCCAGTTGCACTCCAGTGTACACTACATCTTGCGAGGATTCACGTTTCACAATTCTACCGTTTTCATTGAGATGAAATAATCCGTTCCAGCCGGGGGCGATTGTATCGTTGGATGATAATGAGGGGCACATTGAATAGAACGGCATACAAGACATTTAGCCATGCCGCCCACAGTGGATTCCACAAGAAAAACAAAAAGCTCGGCACAATCATGAGCCAATGGACAAATTCTGCACGGCGCGACTCTAGCAAAAACAAACTGAGCGAAGTGGAATCACGCCCTTGCATCTGTCACTTAGAGAACAAAAATGATAGAATTTATTACCATACAATTGGCAAGGAGGCCGCTAGGGGGTTAATCATGGGGAAGTTAGGAAGCATTCTACTCGTTTTACTGAACTTACTTACAACAATCCCCATATGCATTGCAGTGTATCTGATGACAAACGATTCTCCTGAAGGGGCGACTTTTCAGGTCATCGTGTTCTTAATTGTCATCGGCATCATTGCACTATTGAAATGGGTGGCTTTTGGTGCTAGCCATTTTTTTGTGTTTACCGCTATTTCCCTTCAAAAAAGATGTTCCACATGAGGAAATTACGGGTAGACTACGGTTAAAAAGGATGTATGCAAGTAATGATCTATGATTGTGCAATTATTGGTGGTGGGCCGGCTGGGTTGAGTGCGGCGCTTGTTCTTGGCAGGGCTCGGAGAAAAGTGATAGTCTTCGATGACAATCAACCGAGAAATCGAGTGATTCGGGAAACCCATGGATTTATTACGAGAGATGGCATATCACAAACAGAGTTTAAGCAACTGGCACTTCGCGATCTCGCCCAATACGATTCAGTTTACATTCGAAATGAACGTATCGAAGTCATTCGGAAAAAAGATAAAACCCATTTTGAATTGGCAACAGAGGACGGCACCCTGTTTACTAGCAACAAACTCCTATTAGCTACCGGTTTAAAAGATGCTCAACCAAACATTCCTTCAATCGAGCGGTTTTACGGCACAAGCCTCTTCAGTTGTCCGTATTGCGATGGCTGGGAAATGCGAGACCGACCACTCGCGGTCATCGCGGACAAAAATGTATACAAGCTAGCAAAAGAAGTGTATACGTGGAGCCATGATGTAGCCGTTTTTACGAATGGTGAAGGACGGTTGGAAGAGGATGAACGTAACCAGTTGCTCGCTCACGGCATTCAAGTTTACGAAGACATCATTGCCGGATTGGAAGGTGAAAACGGTCAGCTGCAAAGCATCCGGTTGGAAGACGGCACACTCGTACCCCGAACAGGCGGGTTTGTCACCCCGCTCTGGAGCCATTCAAATGCATTCGGCAAAGAACTCGGCTGTGAAATCAATGAAAACGGCGGGCTACTAACTGATACATACGGAAGAACAACTGTCTGGAATGTGTACGCAGCAGGTGATGCAGCCCACATCGTGCCCGCCCAACTCATTATCGCCGCCGGAACCGGAAGCGCCGCAGCCATCGGCATAAATGGCGACCTCACAAACGAATACTTCAGCAATAAAACACAATATAAGAGAAATGATGACTAAATGATTTGGAATTATTTAAATTGTGTAGGTGCCTGTCCCCAAAACAATTGGGAATCGCCAGAATCAATCAGGGGACAGGCACCAAAACAATTCTGAACATTACCCGCTATATTCAAAAAGCCAACGAAGGATTGCTCGTTGGCTTTTGGTTATGGTTGGACCGGCTTGGTTTTGGCCCAGAAGAATGTGAGGACGGAGCCGGCGATCAGGACGATGGTGGCGAAGTAGAACGGGTAGTCCACATCGAAGTCAAATAAGTACCCACCTAAAATCGGGCCAAACACCGTACCGATACTCGTGAACATGGAATTCATGCCGCCGACAAATCCTTGTTCGTTGCCAGCGATTTTCGATAAATACGATGTTGCCGCTGGTCGAATGAGGTCAAAGCCGACAAAAACGATAATCGTTACAAAAAGCACGCTAAAGTACGAATTCACAAGCGTCATCGCACCGACCATCACGGACGAAAATATCAAACTGACTAAAATCAATTTCTTTTCACCCATCAATTTTGTTAACCGATCAAATAACAACACTTGTGCCAATGCCCCAACAAGCCCACTACCCGTGATGATGATGGCGATATCGGTTGGCGTAAAGCCGAACTTGTGGTCGACGAATAGACTGAACACCGCTTCAAACGAAGCCAATCCGAATGACAGCACAAAAATAATGACGAAAACGATAAAATACATCGGCGCAAAGATCCGCATGAACCCTGGCTTCTTTCCACTCGCTGTTTCTTCATATTGCCGTTTCGGTTCCCTTAGCATAATCAAAGAGAATATCGCCGCAAAACAGGCAAGCCCAGCCGCGAAGAAGAACGGCATCCGCGTACCGTAACCTGCAAGAAATCCTCCAATTCCCGGTCCGATGATGAACCCTGTAGAGATAGCGGCTGACATATACCCTAACGCTTTCGAACGTGTTTCATTGGTCGTCACATCTGCAATGAACGCCGTCACCGCAGGCATAATGAACGCTGCACTTACCCCACCTAAAATTCGGGAAATAAACAACACAAGTAAATCCTGTCCAACTGCAAACAGCAATTCAGATGCACTAAAGATGAATAACCCGATGACAATCATTATTTTCCGCCCAATTGTATCAATCAATTTCCCAGCAATCGGCGAAACAATAAGCTGTGCAATTGCAAAAAACGCTACCATGTATCCCACAACAGAGCCCGATATGTCCAGTTCATTCATCAACGTTGGCAACACCGGAATAACGAGCCCAATCCCTAAAAACGCAATAAACAAATTGGTTAACAATAACACCAATGTAATTGTTTCTTTTTTCATCTGTAATCTCCTACTGAAGCAAAATCCTTCTTTCTAATATTTCACATCATACCAAGGCCTATCAGAACTTACAAGACGCGAGAACTTGGGGTATTTTTGGTAATCATTTTCGCATCGTCCACCCGCAAAGAGATACGACTACCATGTTAAGAATATGTAAATTCACAGAAATCACACTTACATCATGTTATATTTTTAGTATCGTAACGCAATATCGGTTTTCGTTATCAAGGAGGTGTCTACTGTGGAAGACAAAGTATTGCGTAAGCTTTTTCTCGGTTTCATTCACATCCATATCCTTCACCACGCAAAAGAGCACCCTGTTTACGGCGCGTGGATGGTAGAGGAACTGAAAGAACATGGGTATTCCATCAGTTCAGGAACACTTTACCCCATTCTTCATTCAATGGAGGCAGATGGTTTGCTCGTCCGGGAAGATCGGAATGTTGATGGGAAAATCCGAAAATATTACACGACAACCGAAAAAGGGGCTTACATTCTAACTGAAGCCCGTGTGAAGGCATACGAGCTGTTCAAAGAAATCAAAGACTACTAACAAAGGAGTTCATGATGAATCAACAAAACGAAAAAAGAGGTTTCCGATCACTTTTAGAAATTCTGTTCGTTTCAACTCGACTTGGTTTAACTTCATTCGGTGGACCGATAGCACATTTAGGCTATTTCCACGAAGAGTATATCCGTAGACGCAAGTGGATGAGCGAAAAAAACTATGCAGATTTAGTCGCCCTCGCACAATTTTTACCCGGACCGGCGAGTAGCCAAGTCGGCATCGGTATTGGGGTAATGCGAGCGGGTGTATTAGGTGGGATTGTTTCTTTCATCGGGTTTACACTTCCATCTGTAATTGCACTTATGATTTTCGCCATGCTGTTACATGAATTTGATGCTACAAATGCAGGATGGATTCATGGATTAAAAATTGTCGCTGTCGCTGTCGTTGCCCACGCAATCATGGGAATGGCTAAAAACCTGACTCCTGACAATAAACGAAAAACGATTGCACTCCTTGCACTTATCGGGACACTCATTTGGCAATCCGCCATGACTCAAATCGGCGTCATCCTAATCGCCGCCCTGCTCGGCTTCATGCTATACAAACGGCACGATGCGGAACAAGAAACAAGTTCACACTTTCCCATATCGAAGAAAGTGGCCACCATCTGTTTGGCACTCTTTTTCACGTTACTTTTTGCATTGCCGGTCATACGAGAACTAACAGGTTCCTATTGGGTCGCAATGTTTGATAGCTTTTACAGATCCGGCTCATTAGTGTTCGGTGGCGGACACGTCGTACTACCACTACTTGAACAAGCCTTCGTGCCGACTGGATGGATCGACGAAGAAGCCTTTTTAGCGGGTTATGGTGCAACACAGGCCGTCCCCGGACCTTTATTCACCTTCGCGGCGTACTTAGGAACGGTCATGAATGGCTGGTTAGGAGGTCTAGTTGCCACAGTGGCAATTTTCCTACCCGCATTCCTACTTATACTTGGTGCATTGCCTTTTTGGGATCAATTACGCTCCAACCCGAACATTAAAGGAGCAATTATGGGTATTAACGCGGCAGTCGTTGGTATTCTCATTTCCGCTTTCTATTTCCCAATTTGGACAAGTTCCATCGCGGCACCGATTGACTTTGCACTCGCCGCAGTATTATTTACTATGCTGGCGTACTGGAAACTACCACCTTGGATTGTTGTCGTAACCGGCGCGATTGGCGGCGTACTGCTCGGTCTTATTTAAATAAAAAGCAGAGTCCTCATTATTAAAGGCTCTGCTTTTTCAACGATTCACATCGACTCCATTAACACCGTCACAAGAATCCCTAAAACCATCCCTACCACAATCGCACCCGCAAACAATAACCCTCTCTTCAACACCTCATCCTTTCCAACCCTTTCTACATTGTATTAATACGGCGGACAAGATATGAAATAAAACGGGGACAGGCACCAAAACAATTCGGAATTGTTCTGGTGCCTGTCCCCTTATTCAAGCATTTATTTATCCATCATCAGTTTCAAAATCCATTCATCTGTTTGGCGTGTACCTTCATTGCCAAGTGTACAGAAAGCGTCAATGGATTTTTCGACGTCATCATGAATGAAGCCATCCGTCGATTGAATACCATGATCGGACAATGCCAATAATGCAGATTGGACCGCGACGTTCGAATTCGTGGATACTTTCATGGCGCATCCTGCTTTTGCACCGTCGCAAATCATACCGGACACATTGCCGATCGTGTTTTGAATTGCCGCTTTCACTTGCTCTAACGTTCCGTCCAACAAGTACACAATCGCCGCACTCGCTCCCATACCTGCTGTTGTTACGCCACATAATGCTGATAACCGACCAAACTTCGACTTAATATGAATCGTTACCAAATGACTAAGCGCCACTGCACGGATCATTTTGTCATCGGCGACTTGCAGCTTTTCTGCCACACCGACAACAGGTAATGTAACGGCAATTCCTTGATTCCCACTACCTGTGTTCGCCATTACCGGTAACGTCGAACCTGCCATCCTCGCGTCAGAACCCGCCGCTGCTAACGACATCGCTGCAGTTGCCAAATCATCCGATAACAGACCTCTCTCCACATTTTGGCGGATCGTCTTCCCGACATTTAAACCATAATTCCCTGAAAGCCCTTCAATTCCAATGATGCGATTCAATTCAATACTTTTCTTAATTAACCCGAGCTCTTCAATATCGACTTTACAAACCCAGTCATAGATCTCGTCAATAGACAATTCATCCAACTCTTCTTTGGAAGATTTCATGCCGATGTTCTCGCAACCACCCTTGAACACCGCTTCCCCGTCCACTTCAATCAACGTAATATTACTATGGTTATCCGCAATGATAACACGCGCTGTATGAAGATCCGTTTTGACGATCACTTCAATATAGAGCAACTTCGGTGTATCCGCCTGACTCGCTTTCACTTTACCTGCTTCAAGCAACTCCTCCGCCAAACGCTCGTCCTCCGCTGTAAGCCCTTTCAACACTTCCAAGCCATAACTCGCATTCCCCGCAACCGCTCCGATCGCAGCAGAGAAATCCAACCCTTTACCAGACATCCCAGGAATCCCAACGGACTTCGCGTTCTTAATAATATTGCCACTTGCACTTACAACGAGTTCCTCAATCATCCCAATCGCATGACTTCTCGCAGTCGCCGCTGCATACGCAATCGCAACAGGTTCTGTACAACCAAGTGCAATGACAAGTTCTTTTTCTAATATAGCTGAAATTTTATCGTTCTTCATATCGGGTACCACCTTTATTGTAGAATTTTCAGTCTTATCAATTGATAAGCATTTACTGAAGCGAATGTACCTTTTTTAGACATAGAACTCAATACGTTCTGGCTATTTTGGCACTTTTCAGCACTATTCAGGTTCAAGGTGGAGGGTTAAATGGCAGAAATGAGATGTAGTTGTGTGCGTACTGATTAGGAGGAGTGGGAGTATCATTGAATACGAAGAGCGTTATCACCGTTTCTGAGGAGGTTATCACCGTTTCGCTGGCCGTTATCACCGTTTCTGAGAAGGTTATCACCGATTCTGGACACTTTATCACCGTTTCTCTCTTTTCCGCCTAAATTCTTTACATGTACATTATCTCAAGTGCGAAACAGCGGGTCCCATTGTAGAACTTCGACGTTACCACGGCTTTATCACAATTCCAAACAGCCCCAGACGCGTTACCACCGATTTAGAGTACTTTACCACCGATTCGAAGGAGGTTACCACCGTTTCCAAGCACTTTACCACCGACTTTAAGGCTGATACCACCGATTCTATCGACTTTACCACCGATTCGCTCCTTTTCACCTATTTCCCCTAGCATTCCAAACGGTCACCCGTGCAGGATTTTCGTTTATCACCGCTTAGCTACAGTTTATCACCGCTTATTCGCCATTTATCACCGCTCGTGCGCACTTTATCACCGCTCGCGCTCATTTTATCACCACTTACCCACATAATGGATATTAACTCAACCTACTATAAGCAAACATCACGACAAATCCGCCTCTATGCAAGTAGACATCTCCCCAACTTCATCCCATTCAACCTTTCACGCTGTATAAAGCAAAACCGCCCCACTCTTTTCGCCAATCAAAAAACGACCTCCCGATACTAGGAAATCGCTTGTTTATTCCACATACTTATTTCAAATAAAACGACGAGCTATCAATCACTTCCACGTCCGCTCTCCTCCCTACTTCCTTCATCAGCTGAAAGAGCGCTGCGTCCTTCAATTTTGCTTCAATCATGCAATCTATTTGAGGAACAGTCCCTTTGATTTTATTCAGAAACTGAAAGAACATCTCGACGTCCACCGTATCGGCGTGGTGGCGGAAAGCGGATTCACTTTTCGGACTGGAAATGTGCATTTTAATGGGTAGCGGCGAAGTGTCCCAAGTCGCAACAACCCTCCCCCAATCCTCAACCCAGTTTTCGTTACGATGATGCGCCAAATGATGATGGTAATCAAAGACAAGGGGAATGCCGAGCTTCTCACAAAGGTAAAGTGTATCTTCCAGCGTGAACGATGTATCATCATTTTCGAGCATAATGAGTTGTTGAATAGAACGCGGGACTTCATGCCAATTTGTAGCGAAACGCTCCAACGACTTTTCCGTATCTTTATAATTTCCACCAACGTGTAAGACACAACGATGGGTCGCATCAATGTTCATTCCTAGAAGCAGTTCTTCATGCATCCGTAAAGTGGTTAAGGAATTATGCGAGACATCTTTTTTCATGGAATTGAGGACGACAAAATGGTCTGGATGAAAATCGATCCGCATGTTGTGCTTCTTTACAAACTCGCCGATTTCCGCCAACTTTTCAGTTAACGGCTCCATATAGTCCCACTCGCTCAGCTCCTCATGATTTGCCAACGGAATGAGCCGAGAAGTTAACCGATAAAAATGAATTGCATTGAACACATTATGCTTCAGCAACCGATGTGTGTTTTCTAAATTTGCGAGCGCAATGCGTTCCAATTTGCGAATGGCCGCTTCCCGGTCACCAATTTTTTGAAACTGCGCAAATGTCATTGTTTTGGATGGTGATGCATTTTTCAACTCCATGCTCATCGCCACATACCCAAGTCGTACAATCGTCATATGACCACCTCAGAGATAGTATGGGGCGAACTCGGAGTAAGTAGACATTGGCAGTACACGAATTCAACTCATTTAAAACAACAAGTAATCTATGAACTGATTAGTCTCAACACAACTTTCTACCTACTGTAAAATAATACCTCTATTATCCTATTAAATAATAAACTATAATTAGTAGATTAAACATTAACATCATAGGAGGATACTACATTTTATGAAATTTAACGTAGGAAAAAAATTATGGATTGGCTTCACATCCACTTTAGTTATCATGATGTTGATAGGCATTTCTGGATTATTCGCACAATCATCTATCGATAAAGAATACCAATATTTAATTAATGATAAAATAAAAAAGGTACTGTTGTTTGAACAATTGTCTGCTAATCAAAATCAGATCGCTAGCTTTCTTAGAGCATACATGTTGTATGATGACGTAACGTATCTGGAAGGCAAAGATAAGATTCTTACTACAGGTGACGAGATTCTAAGTGAACTGGATCAACTAGTCCGTACGGAATCCGCACGCGTCACACTTTCCGAGATTGTACAAGGTAGAGAAAGTTACAATGAAACAACCAAAAGAATGATTCAAGAATTTCAAAATGGTAATCAAGAAGAAGCATTGGTAATTGCAAAAGAATCTGCGGTTTATCAAAATCAGATCTCAAATAATATTGAAGAACTCATCCAACATCAAGTTAGCCAACAAGCCGTTACTGAGCAAGATTTACAGAACTTATTGTCTACAATCCGAATGATTACGATAGGATTAATGATTTTTGCTGTTATCTTGAGCATCGTTATTGCTCGTCTCATTAGCCGTAGTATCGCTCGCCCAGTCAGTACGATGACAACTTCATTGCGACAAATTGCAGACGGGGATTTCGCGATTGAACCTGTCACGATTAAAAATCGAGATGAGATTGGTGACATGGCCAACGCTTTTAATGAAATGGTAATGGATTTGCGTGTAATCATTACAAATACACGAAATTCAGCGACACAACTTGCTGTTCAAGCTGAGGAACTTTCAGCGAGTTCAGAAGAAAGCCTAGCCGCTTCGGAAATGGTTGCTGAAATTGCGGAGAAAAACTTAACTGCTAGTGATTTGCAAGTAAGCATTGTTAATGAATCGACGACCGCAATGGGAGAAATGACATCAGGATCTTGCGCATTAACGAAGAGAACGCAGAAATGATGCAATCCACTGAGAAAGTTACGAAGCTCGTTCATGAGGGGGCGACGTTAATGAAAGACTTCTCTGAACAAATGCTCTTAATTAGCAAATCAATGGAACATTCCTCGGAAATTATCGGTGACTTGGCGACTCACTCAGAGCAAATTCGTCGCGTAACCTCTGTCATTACGGCTATCGCAGAACAAACGAATTTACTAGCATTGAATGCGGCAATTGAAGCTGCACGGGCAGGTGAACACGGAAAAGGATTTGCTGTTGTTGCTGAAGAAGTTCGGAACCTTGCAGAGCAATCTAAACAATCAGCCGTCGAAATTGGCCAAGTGATTGACATGATGATTCAAAACGTAGGAAAAGTCGTGACAAGTACGACAGATGGCAATGAACGTGTAGAAGCAGGTCGTGTCGTGACAGAACAGACCAGAGATGTATTTAAGAAAATTGAATGCGCCTCCACTGAAGTGAGTACGAAAGTGACAACAGTTTCTGCTGCGATTGAACAGATTCGCGTGATGACTGACGAGGTATCCGGTGGTGCTAAACAAGTGCAAGAACTTGCTATACAAGCTGCAGCGGAAGCTCAATCTACGAGCGCAGCTACTGAAGAACAACTTGCGGCAAATGAAGAAATTTCTTCAAATGCACAAACGCTCTCTCAATTGGCCGAGAACTTGCAAAGTGATATGAGTAGATTTACGGTTTAACTTCCCTAAGGGGCAGCGGATAAAAGAAATAGAGGTAATCGGAATAACCCATCAGAGCTACTCTCCGATGGGTTATTTTTCGTTTATACACTAAAAATTGGCCTTGCTCGGTTTAATGTCCGTCACCCGTCCAATAACCAAATCGAAAAAAGTGAAATGACAAAACTGAATACGAAGGCAATGCCCCAATCCACCTTACGTCTTTTACGAAAGAGGAAACTTATAAAGCTACATAAGATGAAATTAATTACGATGAGTACACCTAATGTCAGCATTGTCGCCACGAGAACCCCTCCTTATCAACTTCATTTCCTGGGAAACTACACACGCTAGTTCATGCCACTAATCAACACATACAAGCCTAACGGCGACACACTTACAGCAACTAATCCAACGACCATCCACTTTCCTTTCACCATCCGAACAAAACTATTAAACAAGTTCACACCCATGAGCAGGAATATAAGATAGAAAAACGCATTATTAAAAGTAGCAGGAATGATCAATGCAAAGATACCAATGATTGTTCCATAGTGAATGAATCGCCGAAGCGCAGTATGGTTACCTTTATTCATTCCCATCACTCGCTAGTAACTTTCTCGCAAACACCAATGCCCGCTCCGTCGAATGAATCAAAGCCACATCCCCTTTCTCCAGCCTTAACGTCAACGCTCGCCGAAAGCACTCCATCGCTTCGTCAACCTTATGCATTTCCAACAAGCACTTGCCTTTATGTTGCAAAACAAAATCCCTATAAATCGTATCATCCGTTTCTTCACATCGTAACGATGCACGATTGAACATTTCCATTGCTTCCTCATGCCGCCCATCGTATTTCAAAGCCTCTCCAAGGCGAATCAACGTGACGATTTCTCTACGAGCAGATCGAGAATTCTCAGCATCCCGTAGATTCAATTTCAAATAATGAATAGCCATCTTCGGCTCTCCAAGTATCCGATATAAGTTTCCTAGTGTTCCGTATAGACAAAAGCGTTCATCTTCATTCGACTTTACCGCTTGTTCTGCAAGGTCGATGACACGACGCAACTGTACCGGATCAGAGGACTGCTCACGTAAAAAATTCTGTTCGTCAAAATAAATCGTCTCTGTTAGCGCAGCAAGTTCTTCTTTCACCGTTTGGATATCCATGCTTATTCTCCTCGTTCAAGTTGGTCTGCAGACAACCGCTTGCTATCAAGGCAATCAAATTGAATGAATTCACCGACATACCCCCATAATTTCTCTCTATCACTCCACTTAGACTCACCACACGAAATACCACTTCATACAATCTTATCCAACAATGCAACGGAATTCAATTGAATTTTTAGAATTAAAATCTCTTTGCCAGGAACTATTCAACGTACTCCTTGACCACCAAGACACAAAAACCTCCATGATTGTCACATCCCATTGAAAATTATGTGAAAAGTACGTATGTTACAAGTAGCGAATTACCATGTCTCGGGAATAAAAGGAGAGCGGATTATGCACAACTTATATGAAACGGCATTGGATAACGAAGAAATTGACATCATTCTTCACTTAACGGAAGAACCCGTAGTTGTACAAAAACGGATGGCGGAAATGAACGGCACCCCTTTCACAACGGAAAACGCAATGCAAATTGAAGCTACTGTGCACGTCCAACAACAGCAAGTGTTCAACGCAATGAAGTCTATGAACATTCCCTTTAAAAAGTTCCATTCATTTAACACCTTGTTAAATGCCATTGCGACAACCATTCCATCAAAAGATTTAAAGAAACTTTGTAACATACAAGACATTCAATTGATCGAGTCAGACTTCAAGGTTTTGGCATCAGGGGCGACTTCGACAGAGGTAGAGTCATCCTCGGAACATGAAATGGACGCCATTTATTCAGAAGTAAAAGCACTTTGGGCGGAAGGGATAGAAGGACAAGGGGTCAAAGTGGCTGTGCTGGATTCAGGGATTGACAGACACCATCCTGCCATTCAACATGCCTATCGTGGCGGGATGAACTTTGTTGATCAATCAGACCCTGAAAAATACGAGCGAACGAGAGATGAAAATGACCCTTCCGAAACATCTCCTGACGAACGTCCAGCCGGCGCTCCTGAAAAAGCATCGACATCCGGCGCACGCTTTGAGACCTATCACGGAACGCACATTGCAGGCATTATTGCAGGTAAAAATGCATTTGGCGTAAAAGGGGTTGCACCGAAAATCGACTTGTACGCCTACCGTATTTTTGGATCCTACACGAGCGGTGACACATCAACCATCTTACGAGCAATCGAAGAAGCAGTCGCACAAAAAATGGATATACTCAATCTTTCATTAAGCGATAATAGCGACATGGAAAACCACGCATTGTCGATTGCCGTAAACAACGCAGTCCTCGCTGGCGTCGTTGTCATTAGTACAGCCGGCAATACCGGATCAGTCCGTGGATCGGTACGTGCGCCAGGAACCGCCCGTCTCGGCATCGCAGTCGGCAACTCAACCATCCATGACGAAATTGACAGCTCCAGCTCACGAGGACCGTCACGACCGAATTTTGATATTAAGCCTGATATTTTAGCACCTGGAACAGACATCCTTTCCACGATGCCAAGATACCGTCAAGCAGACGATTATACAGATGCTTATAAACGCGAGACAGGCACATCCCAAGCAGCACCCTATATCACTGGCGTCGCTGCACTCTTAAAGCAAGCCCATCCGGATTGGACGCCATTTGATATTAAAGTGGCCATGGCAAACACTGCAAAAGTACTCGATACAAAAGTGTACAATGTGTTCGACCAAGGGGCTGGCCGTGTTCGTCCTTACGCAGCTGTTCATCCTACCATTCTCGCTTATGCACTTGAGGAAATTGATGCAACCGGCGAGGGAGAACTCGTTGAAAATCAAAAAGGGGCTGTGACGTTCGGAGCTGTAACGTTATCAGAGAATTTTACCCTTACAAAACCTGTGCTTGTGAAGGATATAAAAGGAACTGGTGGAAATTACGACGTCACCGTACACGTCACGCAACCGTATGACGGTGCAACAATAACCGTCGAACCGCCTACATTCACAATAGACGGCGAGCAACTGCTCCATGTCACCTTAACAGCCTCCAAAAACGAACAGACGAAATATCGAGATGAGTTTCTAGGCTATATCCATATTACGGACCGCGAGCAATCGATGGACGTATCACTACCCTTTGCCGCAGACTTTAGCAACGGCGCAACCGTCACGCCAGCCATTGAGGAACTGAGCATAACTCAAAAAGATCTATCGTTTGGCAATGAAGAACAAGCACCTCCAACTGAAATCACATTGTCCATTAACAGTGACTTGTCCTACCCAACCCTAGAAATTACCGACTACTTGTCAAAAGCACCAGTAGACAGCTTGTTCTATGACAACGGATTAAGCCTAGGCACACGCAAATTCCCACTTCTTCACAAGTACACGTCCAGTTGGACAAACGAAGAAGCAACGCTAGCGGACGGCATCTATTCCATCGACTTCACCGGAATGGCCAACGCCGAGCCACTAACCGCAAGCATCGGGCCGATTTTCGTGAAATCGACAAAGCCTGTAATCACTGGAGCAATTCAAGGAGCGACAGTTACTGGACAAGTAACCGACCCATACATCGACTTCGCTAAATCGCTCGCTGAACGCGATGAAGCATTTGATGTAAATGAAAAGTTGAATGCGTCTTATCAAGTGATGAAGGATGGCAAACTTGGTAAGCCTGTACCGTTCCTTTTGAATGAAGACGGTACGTTTGAGGTTGAGTTGGATGTGCCGGAAAGTGTAAGGGTAACGGTTGTGGATGCTGCGGGGAATCAGGGAGAGAGTTTGTTGGTATAGGGGAAGATGTATAAACTGAGAGAGACGGGTCGATTCTCAAAGTTGGATAGTTCTTACCAATCGCCGGAAGTGATTGGCATGTCAGGAATAACCTCTTCCTCCGAACTGTTCTTTATAGGAAGAAACTCATGCCGTTGTATGTATATATAACAACTAGCTATATTGAAATACAACTATCTTGAGAATAACAGTTCTTTCCAACGACTTGAATAATCATGTTTGCCCTGTACACTGAGGATAGGTATTGAACAAAACAAAAGAGACCGACCAATGCTGTTACATTGAACGGTCAATTTAATAGCAGATTCCCAAAAGGGAATCGGCAGATGAGGAAATAACCTATCCTAACTGAGCCGCTAACTCAAGGATAGGTTATTTTTTATGGTTGAATGACAATATGGAGGCCTGCACGAAGCAGGTCATGCAGTCGTTGCGACAGGATGTCGCGTTCTTAGACTGCCTTCCTTGCTGCGAATGTAAATATGACATTAGTTATTCAAAACACGCAGAAATACGAGCACGTAAGTCTTTAACAACATTCATACTTAAGGAAACTCCTTTTTAATATAAGAGCTTAATGAACGGCAGGGCCCCAAAGATTCGTGCTCTGCCGTTCATGATTTAAGCCTAACAGAGGCCGGCTGATATATTCTGTTTTCTTTTCTTTTCAAATCAAGACTGCTACCTTATCAAGATTATAAACTTTCTTAATCCTAGCCATTATTATCTCTAATACTTCATCTTCCTTCAGCACATCAAGAATCATTGCACCGCCTAAGATGTTAAGATAACGGTTCGCCTCTACAAAATGTTCTCGTTTGATTTGAAAACCTTCTTGTTTAAGTGTTATAAGGGCACGTAAAACTCCTTTTGTAATATTACGATTTGAAGTGAAGTTACTAGAGAAAAAGACAACGCACCTAGCTGAAAAATCCGCGGATGAGAAAAACTCTGTTAGCCAGTACGGGTCCTCTTTATTTGCTTCATCATAAGTCATATAACCTACCCACCATAGACGTGCTAACAAATGAACATATAGGGATCGTTTTGCACCATGGGTAAAGAAGAGCGCCGATTGAATTCGTTTGTCATTCTTCTTTTCCAAGTCCATAGATAGGCGGTAATAGCTAAATTCCCGCATTTGCATATGGGCTAATCCAGCCCACAAACGTTCATGGGTAGCTTCTGCCACAGTCAAGTGCTGTAAAGCTTCGTACACAATCTTCACATTTTCAAAGTCGCTCACCAAATAGTCGCTGTCAAAATTAAATTTTGGTCGCTTGTAGTCAATGTTAGACTCAAAAGTAGCACCTTCTTGAGCAAAATAACTATCGAACCATGCATTATCTTTACTATAATAATGTTCTTTATAAGTATCATAATTGACACGTAAGTCTTGTAATGTATTTTCGGATAAAAATTTAATTTTCATCAACTAGTCCTCCTCTTTGATAAGTTTTTCAATTTCTTTAAATGATTTTTCGAGAGGATTTCTTAGGACAAGTTGTACCGCCTGGATAACAGGGACGGTTCCATCTAACACTTGTGAAAATGGTATATTATTATTATCAAAAATCTGTACAAGAACTTGGTACCACTTATAGTCTTCATATCCTGACGTATCTTCTTTCAATGTGTGAAAGACATCTACCAAACAAGGCGTGAAGACAGTAGCTAAAATTGTGTCTTTTAATCTCGAACCCGCATATTCAGCATACTTGTCATATATTCCTTTTGGCAATTCTATCAGAATTTGATCAGAGCTCATTTGAATGTTCATATGTTCCGATTTCTCCACACGGCGAACAGTTATTATTGATGGTAAATTTTGAGTCTCTGTAGACTCTTCGTGCAAAATAATATCTATCGCTTCTGCAATTGCCAACATATTACCCTTTTCAAATGTTAATGGTAAGTCACGATAAAAGTCATTCAGCTGGGTATTTGTATAGTTTTCAATAGTAGTGGTTGCAATGATAAACGGACGAATTTCCATCTTCCCCCGCAGTCGTTGATCGTCAATGTGTGCAGATAAACTCGGCATAATTGATTTAACAATAGAACGATAACTCGTTTGAGGACATTCAATATGCATTACAAATGCCGCATTTCCCTCTTCTATCAGCTTTTTGATACCTTCGTTTTCTAATGTGCAAAACATTTCAAGCTTGACCTGGCCGAAGGACTTCTCGGCTTTAACCTCCACTTCGAATCGAGAAGCTAGATAGTTATCATTTTCTTTATTTAGCACTGGATATGGAAGGCTACTGTTAAACCTCATACAAATCCACCTCCAATACACAGTAATGTTCATAATCAACTTTCACCATAACAAAAATGTCCTTTTTGCCGACTTTATTCTTGAAACGGACCATATTGCCCGAGATAGTGATGTTATCAATTTGGGATGATTCAATGTCTTTAACTGGTAGTTTAAACTCGCCTTGCTCCCCTAACACTTTAAATTCGAGCCTTCCTCTATCGAATTTTTTCTTTGGTTTAACATTTATCCTATATAAACCCTCTTCTTTATCCATACAAATGTATCGCGTTTCTATTTCAATAGGCCTGTTCTTCTCTTTCTTTTCCTTACCTTCTTTTTCCGTACCGGTTCCCTCATCAACACTTCCTTGCTGGCCATTGTTATTTCCAGAGCCTCCACCTTGACCAGTGCCGTCTCCTTTGATTTCAGGGGAATGACCTGATTCATCACCTTCAGTAGATAGTCCTGCAGATACTAATTCGTCTAAGAAACTCTCTCCTCCGGTTCTTTTCTTTGGTTTTTTCTTCTGCTTTGCTTTTTTCTTTTGTTTCAATTCTTTAATCTTCACCGTAAGTGATTCCCGCTTCTCTTCACCTTCTCCTAAAATAGGTGAATCCGGTAAAAAGTCGCTTAAGCCAATAGCATCCATTGTGTCTGTAGTTTCAACTTGAAACGTTTGCTGGACCGTTTCCCGCACGAACTTTCGCAAATCACTGAATGCCCTTTCCGCTTCTTTAGGGCTTGGTTCATAGCGGTTTGGTTCCCATAATGTATGTGCTGGATTTTCCATTTTCTTGAATACCTGATTCATATGTCGACCGGTAATAATTAAAATTCCTGTGAATGAAATGCTTCCACTAATCCGGTTTTGTTCGAATAGACGCATTCCCACTTTTCTAGTCATAAGAACACGTCGATTCAAATCGTCACCTTTCATTATGTAAAGGGTAGCCTCTCCTTCTTCAAATGTCCCAATAGTTTTGTATTCCCTTTTGGGCGAAGGTATTTTTAATGCCTTATCAGAAATAAGAACCTCATAATAGGATTTCACGTGACGATATTCTTCCTTTGTCTCATCAAGCGATTGAATTAACTCCCCCAGATTTTCATGAGAGATTACCTCATCCTCGATTCTTACAACCAATTTCTTCTGATGAATAGTAATGAAGAAATTGAATAACACTGAATTTCGAATCTCATTTACCCAATTAGGTTTTGGTTTAAATCCTGCAATATATATATCTGTCCCAGTTTCTGTTCGCTCATAATTTGGGTCTAGATTTAAGAACCCAGGAATTGCTTTGGAATTTTCGTCGTTTGTGTAATAGCCGGAACCTATGGTTGTTAGCCCCGGTTCTTTCTCAAACGACATGATGTTTGCAACACCAATATGTGATTTGTAGTTTGTCGAATCTAAAGATTCGTAGAAAAGGGTGCGAAGCTTTGAATTTGCGAATGGAGCAGATTTTCCAATTCCAAAACTACCACCAGAACTATCACCTTTATTGGATGAACCCGCCTCGCGAATCAGTGAGCTCCAAGGCGATCCTAATTCTCCTCGCCTTGCTCCTTCCAATCCTTTTGTATTGAAATCACTAATTCGTAAAAATTGAATCTCAGGCTGTTCCATAATTTGTTGTGCTTGTTTGATAAATTGTTCACTTTTATCATTTTTACCAGTCCACGTTCGCTCACATTTTTTATATACTTCGACTAACTCCGTCTGCTGCGGAAACATCTCAGAAGGAATATCAAAAGCTTTGAATTCAATAATTACAGGCTTTGTTTCATCCTTTAATGCATCCAATGAATTTTGACAAATCTCACGAGTTAATGAATCAAGTTCATTACCACGAAATGTTTCAATACCCGCATTGTTGATTGAATTAATTAATCCCCCTGAAGTAGCAGGAAAATTCCAAAATGAATTCATATAAAAATCCCCCTTACAGGTTATGTCTCTATTTATATTCGCTAGTTTAGATACTTATTAACCAGTGCAATTTTATTATAACAGTATTGTATTTTTAGTTCCAAATAACTTCTATTATTTGTAAATATTCGAACTTCATATTGTTTGCTTTCTTCCATATCGGGAATCCTAATAGAAAAAGGATGAAAATCATGGCTGACATCATGTCCAAAGAGCAGCGGAGCAAGACGATGAGTAAAATCAAAGCAAAATCCAAACTTGAGGATATGTTTGCAAGTGCCTTATGGAGAAAAGGCCTACGTTTCCGCCGTAATGTCAGGTCTTTGAAAGGAACACCCGATATAGCTATAAAGAAATACAAAATTGTCATATTCGTCGATTCTTGCTTCTGGCACGTTTGTCCAGAACATTTCAAGCGCCCTAAAAGCAATGAGGAGTTTTGGGACAAGAAATTCAAACGAAACGTCGAAAGGGATTCGGAAATTTCGGATTATTATTCAAGTATGAACTGGCATGTAAAAAGAGTATGGGAACATGAGATTAGAGGAAATATCGATAAAGCAGTTCAGAATACTATGGAATTCATAAACGCAGTAAAATCCCAAGAAAATAACTCAATTTAATCTGGAATATTTTCATTTAGATCTTGATCTTTTCATCTAAATAGGTTATAATAAAGAAAATAACCGAAAGGGTGTTCGAAAATGTCTGACAGTAATTCTCTAAAGGTAATTGAATTATTCGCTGGCGTAGGCGGGTTTCGAAAAGGATTAGAGCAAGCCAACTCCCGTCTTTTCGACGTCGTTTGGGGTAATCAATGGGAACCTTCCCGTAAAGCACAAGATGCATTTAATTGTTATGCTGGCAACTTCTCTAGTGGTGAACACAGCAATCAAGATATAGCAACAGTACCAAATGAATTTTTTCAAGACGTTTCTCCTGATATAGTTGTCGGAGGGTTTCCTTGCCAAGACTACTCTGTAGCCAGAACATTATCTGGAGAAAAAGGAATACAAGGTAAAAAAGGAGTGCTCTTTTGGGAAATCAAAAGAATACTGGAAAACGGAAATCCTAAATATGTACTTCTGGAAAACGTTGATAGACTGCTCAAATCTCCATCTTCACAACGAGGAAGAGATTTTGCTGTCATGCTTGCAACATTCCGTGATTTGGGATATGTCGTGGAATGGCGAGTAATTAATGCAGCTGAATATGGTTTAGCACAAAGAAGAAGAAGAGTTTTCATTTTTGCCTATAAAAATGGTATCCCTTTTGACATCAACCAACGTGAATTGGACAAAAATGAAATAATTTTCAAGGAAGGATTTTTCGCAAAGTCATTCCCAGTGGAAGTGGAACCTTACAAAGAACGCATTTCTGCAGACTTCCTTCCAGAAGATATTATTGAAATCTCTGATGAGTTTTCATTCAATTTCCATACAGCCGGAATCATGAGAGATGGCAAGATATTTACTGCTCATGTCGCACCCATGCAAAAGAAACCCACTGTGCTGAGGGATATCTTGATTGATGAAGAACTTGTAGAGGAAAAGTATTATCTGACACCAGCCGAAGAAGAAAAGTTCAAGTATTTAAGAGGACCAAAGAAAATTGAGCGAACGTCTGCAGATGGTCATAAATATAACTTCTCCGAAGGTGGAATGTCTCCTACTGATGATTTGGACAAGCCCGGAAGAACAATGTTAACAAGTGAAGGCTCTATCAATAGAAGTACTCACATTGTCGAAGTGAACGGCAAGAAACGCTTCCTAACACCAATCGAATGCGAAAGGCTGAATGGATTCCCAGACAATTGGACCGCCGGAATGACTGATCGTATGAGATATTTCTGTATGGGGAATGCCCTTGTCGTAGATTTAATTGAAATTATGGGACAACGAATTGAAGAAATTGAAAGAGCAAGTCAACCGACTGATATACAATTAAACTTTTCTTTCAGCTGATACATCTGTATCAGCTTTTTCTTTATGGTAGAATACTGGTAAGAAGCACTGGGGGGATGAGAATTGTTATATCAAAGTGAAAAAGAATTGTTATATAAGGCTCAGCAAGCCGAAGGAAAGACATTTGGTGAAATAGATAAGAGCGGGAGAGTTCAAAATGAACGCTCTAAAGGACACTTAGGTCAGATTATCGAGGAAAGCTTTTTTGGATATCAGGTAAACTCTAATAGCGAAGCGGATTTTGCAGAATTAGGTATTGAGTTGAAAGTTACCCCAATCAGGAAAAATAAAAATGGGACTCTGTCTGCAAAAGAGAGATTAGTTTTGAACATTATCAACTATATGGAGGAATCCAATACCACCTTTGAAACTTCTAGCTTTTGGCGAAAAAACAAAGAGTTATTGTTAATGTTTTATGAATGGATTCCAGAATTAAAAAGAGCTGATTATAGGATTATTAAAAGTCATCTTCATAGATATAGCGAAGAAGACTTGGAGATTATTAAACAGGATTGGGCACTGATTAGCAAAAAGATAAAGAATGGACTTGCTCACGAATTGTCAGAAGCAGATACCAATTACCTTGCTGCGAGTACTAAAGGTGCTAATAAGAGTTCATTAAGAGAACAGCCTCACAATAGCGTCCTGGCTATGCAACGTGCTTATTCCCTTAAACAAAGTTATATGACCGCACTCATTAGAAAAGTAATCTTAGAGGAAGACTTAGTAAGAATCACATCTCCTGCCGCCCTCAAGAAGAAGACATTATTGAGGATCCTTGAAGAAAAATTTGAACCATTCATCGGAAAATCATTGGATGATATTTCAAAATCAAGCCAAATAGATGTGAACCACAAATCGAAAAGTTTTCTGCAACTCTTTATCAGCAGTCTCCTTGGTATCAAAGGTACGAAGCTTGAACAAATTGAAGAATTCGCGAAAGCAAACATTCACCTTAAAACCGTTCGACTGGAACCTAATGGACTCCCTAAGGAACATATGTCTTTCAAGAATATCGATTTCATAAAATGGGCTAATGAAGAATGGGAAGATAGCTGGCTCAAAGAATACTTCACGGAAACAAAGCTACTATTTGTGGTTTTCCAATACAAGGAAACTAAAAAAGAAAATCCGAATAGAAAACTTTTCTTTAAAGGGATTACTTTGTGGAATATGTCCATGGCAGAAATAGAAGGTAGACTTAAAGAGTTTTGGGAACATGTTCAACATTTGATTCGAGAAGGCATTGAACTTGTCCCTACACATCAAAAGAAGAGAGTAATTGTGAACAACAACCTTCCTAAACCTAAATCTAACGGGCTATGTCACATCCGTCCAAAAGGAAGGGATGGAAACGATCAAGTTCAGCTGCCTGATGGTCGAATGATTACGAAGCAGGCATTTTGGTTGGACAGAGAATTAATCGGAAAAATTATAAATCAGGAAAAGAAAGTTTATTGATTCACTCGATAATATTACTTAACTGTAATATATTTACTATCTTGAAAGAGGCGAAATGTAAATGGAATTTGATGTTTATTCACATCGAAATGGGTTATTGGTGATGAAACATGATGCAAGTTGTCTTCTATTATGGAAGGAAATAATAGATATTATAGATAGTATTACAGAAAGAGATATTATAAATCTTCATTTCACTAAATATATCAACAAGCAAAAGAGTATTTCAATGGCTTTAAATTATCTATTTAAACAAAGATTTTCAGCAAACAATTGGTTGAAAGAACCTTATATTTTTAATGACAGCAGATATATGAATAAGAATTGGAGACTAGACTTTGCTAAAGAGCCTGTTTCAGTAGAAGTTGCTTTTAATCACTCTGGGAGCGCAGCATGGAACCTTATGAAGCCTGTTATCGCCAGTGAATTGAATCATGTGCAAAAAGCAGTTCAGACTAAAATAGGGGTAATAATTTGTGCAATGGATGAAATGCGAAGTGTAGGTGGGTTCGACAATGCAGTCGGTACTTACGAAAAGTATATTGATTATTTAAAACCATTGAGAGTGCAGCTAACAACTCCTTTGGTCATTATAGGATTGAAAATGCCAAAAAATTTTGAAATAAAAACATATAAGTTATCAGTCAATAAAACATTAGGAAGGATATATCTTCTTCCAAAGAATGTTGAACTAAAAAGAATCACAAGAAACGGTAAATATGTCGTAAAAAGTAAATTTAGATATTATCAAGGCTCTTTGACACCTGTATTATTCATGCCAATGAAATATAAAAGATTACTTTAGAATTCACTCTCATGATAAGGTACACCTTTTTTATATTGGTTATAAATTAAAGAACTGAATTAGCGGCCAATCAGCTTTAGAAAAATGCGACATTAATTGTCCTTGGCAAACTAGATAAAGTGAGCATGAAAATTTCTGCAGCAACTCAGGACCCTCTAGGCTTAAGTGTTTTTAGGTTTAGCATTAGTAATTAGCATCGCGATTAGTACATAATGCCGATTCATATTCCAAATGCAGAGTTGAATTATGCGCAGTCAAAGATGTTGATAAAGATATCAAAAGTGCTTTGATTGAATAGGTTGCTTAAGTGAGTCAGGTGCACAAGAGAGTAAATCTATCATAATTAGACATTATGGAAAATTCCTATCTATTTGACTTATCACTATGTTATTGGTAGTATGAAAGCGCATTCAAAACTAGGATTGGGGGAAGGATTATGGCAAAAACGATGTATGCGTTGGATTTGAGTAAGCCGATGGAGGAGCAGGCACATCCGGGACACAATCGGTGGCATCCGGATATACCCGCAGCTTTTTCTGTAGACCCTGGAACGTCTTTTAGAATGGATTGCAAGGAATGGACCGATGGACAAATTCAAAATAACGATAGTGCGGAAGATGTACGAACCGTTAATTTGACGCGTGTCCATGTATTAAGTGGTCCGGTGTATGTGAATGGTGCAGAGCCTGGTGATTTGCTCGTTGTAGATATTTTGGATATTGGAGCACATCAGGGGTATGAGTGGGGGTTTAATGGCATTTTCGCAAAGGAGAATGGTGGTAGTTTCTTAGTCGATCATTATCCAGAGGCGGCTAAATCGATTTGGGATTTCGAAGGGATTTATACGACTTCCCGTCATGTGCCAGGCGTTAAATTTGCAGGGTTGATTCACCCAGGACTCATTGGGGTTGCGCCTTCTATGGAACTATTGCAGAAGTGGAATGACCGTGAGCAGAAGTTAATTGATACAGATCCAAACCGTGTTCCTGCTCTAGCAAACGCACCTACTTCTGAAAGTGTCGTACTCGGAAATTTAAAAGGCGCTGAATTTGATCGAATTGCAAAAGAAGGTGCCCGGACAGTGCCGCCTCGTGAAAACGGAGGAAACTGCGATATTAAAAACCTATCAAAAGGTTCGAGAATTTACTTCCCGACTTTCGTTGAAGGAGCCAAGTTATCTGTTGGGGACCTTCATTTCTCACAAGGGGACGGGGAAATTACGTTCTGTGGCGGAATCGAGATGTCCGGTTGGATTGAGCTAAAAGTAGATATTATTAAGGGTGGCATGGAAAAGTACAAGATTGAAGAGAATCCTGTATTCCAGCCTGGTCCAGTTGAACCAAATTATAATGATTTCCTTGTCTTCCAAGGAATTTCTGTAGATGACCGCGATGGCAGCCAACATTATTTAGATGCCAATCTTGCTTATCGAAATGCTTGTTTAAACGCCATTGAGTATTTAAAAACGCTCGGGTACACGGGCGAACAGGCGTACATGTTGTTGAGTACCGCACCTGTTGAGGGGCGCATTAATGGGATTGTGGATATTCCAAATGCGTGCTGTACAATTGCGATTCCTACACAAATTTTCGATAAAGACATTCGACCTAAGTGATTGAATGAGGAGGGTTCACCTTGCCTAGTTATACATTCCGATGCGAGGACTGTGGAGACTTTACATTATTCTTTAAATCCATGTCTGGCAATAAAGAAACGGCTGAATGCCCTCATTGTCATGCTGTTGGGACACGCGTATTTCTCGCACCAAATCTCCACAAACTTTCTAGAGCCGTCAGTTCTAGAATTGAAAAAGGAATGGAGCCCCAACGAATGACACGGAACGAGTTAGGCCCTAAGCAGCCTAAAAAGAAGAAAAAGATGAATCGGCCTTGGCAAGTGGGTTGATTGGACAAGCTATTGGAAATCCACGGAGCATTCGTTTGTTTCTGTGGATTTTTTGTTTATTTCAGAAAGGTTGCTTGGTTTGTGGTAAAATGAAGGCAAACTTGAGGTGGTGAATTGGATGACGGAGACGGACTCTACACATAAATTCATGATTAAGGAAGTCAGTCACTGGGATGGACAATGGGAACTGATTGATGGTGTTCCGTTCAATATGACACCAGCACCATCAGCGACACATCAACGGATTGTGGGCGAGTTGTTTTTTGCTTTGCGAAGTTATTTCGGTACAGATGGATGCGCAGTATTTATCGCTCCTTTTGATGTACAATTGGATAAATCAGATGATTATACAATCGTACAACCTGATGTATCTGTATTTTGCAGGAGGGAACTAATTTGTGAGCATCGGGCAATTGGATGTCCTGATCTACTTGTTGAAGTTCTTTCACCTTCTACGGCGCTCAAAGATCGAAATCAAAAATTCAAGTTGTTTGAACGTAGTGGTGTCCAAGAGTTTTGGATAGTCGATGCGCACAATCAAACAGTTGAAGTATATGGTCTGTCTGAACGCCGTTATCGTGAGCGTGCAGTTTTCGGACATTCTGATACATTACGTTCCTTCCTTTTCCCTGATTTAAAAATTGAGTTAAAGCGTATTTTATTTGCTTGAGCTTGTATAGTCCATACCGTCCTGGACACGCTAACCGTAAACAGGATAGGAGTGGTGGATGATGATGCCGGACCGTGTGCCGCTTGCAGAGTTAAATGCTGAGCAGTTGAAATTGTTGAGTGATTTTGAGGATGAATTGGGCGTAACATTGATCGCCTATGAAAGTTCCATGCATGAGACGAATCATATTGTGGAATCGGATGTTTAATGAGCAAGGGCTATCAGTTGGTAGCCCTTTTTTTGTTGGTCAGCAAGCAAAGTCGATGTTTCGTTTTTCGCATCACAGGTACGGATACAGTTATCACCGTTTTTTGGTCGTTTATCACCGATCCTCCGCCCTTTACCACCGATTCGAACATTTACACCAACTTTCCCGCTCCTCTTCCTACAGTACTTCATTGCAACTAAACGACTAGAAAGTTCCCAATCACGCTTTCCAATGAAACATTTTTCAAGTAACAATCGTTTTAGTTATAAGAGAATTCCTTTAGAAGGCGTGAGAAAAATACATACAGACCTACTTTTTTATAAAATACATAAAATGACGGCAGAACCGAATGATTATGTTTGTTGGGCAATTGGTCTGCTTGAAAACAACCAAACTTCTCCCTCTTTACTTATGCTCGCTTCTTTACGTACACCGTTTAATCCGTTTGAAGTGGAAAACTACTTTCATCGGGCTGTTCGTGAATTAGCGATACAACGCCCCTCCATTGAAGCATGCAGTATGCAGGTTACGCGTTGTTTATTATCAAAAGTTGTTGAAGAAAAAGAGAAAGCACTTGACCATGCATACACGCTCTATCAAGTCTTGCGTGATGATTTTCCTGATGCTGATTCTGCTACTTGGTTCGCGTTGAGCGAACTCATAGATGATTACCGTTATGGGGATAATAGTGAGAAGTTGACGGAAGATGAACTCATTAGAAGGATTGTCGAGAAAGCGAAAGAACAGTTAGATGCAATGGATCGTGAATGAAAGGAGTGACTGATCGTGAGAAAGATTGTGCTATTGTTAGCACTGATAACCGTCGTCATTGGTGTCGTTGTGTATATGAATCGGTTTCCAGCTCTCCCCTTTGAAGGAGCGAAAGGAAAAGAGGTTATAGAAGCACTTGAACGCTCCGAAGATCGATTGGTGAAGGTCGGTGAGGATGAAGCTAATTTTTGGTATATGACACGATATGGAGATAACGGAATGGCCGGTGTCGATGCAGAGGTGAAGGTGTTGCTTGAAAGAGATGGTTGGGAATTCGTTGAGAAAGATGGCAGCGGTCTATTTTTTACGAAAGACGATGAACGCTTAATCGCCACGACTCAAATGTGGACGAGTGATTATGTACTTGTGAAGATACCGAACACATTTCCGCAGTAAACCAATAATCGCCATCATACTGTAACCCGCGCGAAGCTACAACTTTCCGCGGGTTACAGTTTGATTAATTTGTCATTCACGTTCTAACGGCATTGAGCAACACCGAAAAGAGCCTCCGGATTTGATGATTTCGGAGAAGTCAATTTCGATGACTTCAAATCCGTGAGCGCGCATCGCTTTGTTTACTTCTTTGTTTTTAGGCTGGCTAAACACTTTGCCGTCCCCGATGGATAATACATTTGTACCGAGTGTAAACTGTTCCTCTTTTGACACTTCAATGCATGTGTATTTCTCCGTAAGCATCTCGACCATTTCTGCTGGCAAGGCTTCAGGGAAAATGAGTGCTGTCGTTGGTGATAGAATGTTGAACACGCAATCCAGATGCAAGTATTTTTCATCAAATGGTACGCGGATAATTTGGTGATTGGGCAAATCGCGTTGTAGATTGCGGACAGCTTGGTCAGATGTACGACTGCTAATGCCTACGTACACCTTGTCGCGATCAACAATCACATCACCACCTTCTACCCGATCGACTGTTGTTTGGTAGTCAATATTTTCTTCTTCCAGAAACTCTTCTAACGCTTCCTCTTCGCCTTTTCGGATGTCACTTGCCATCTCGGCAACGAACACTTCATCACCGACTGTGAATCCGATATCACGCGTGAATACTTGTTCCGGGAATTTTTCGGATGCGGGCAGTGTAATGACTTCCACGCCATGCTCCCGTAACAGTTTTTCAAATTCTTTATGTTGTTTCATCGCAATTTCGACGTCAATGTTTTCGTCTTTGTACTTTTCTTGTACGTCATTGATGACGTCTTCTATTGCCATGTATTTTGGTTGGCATATGATCACTCGCTTTAATGCATCATACTCTGTGTTGCATTGGGTTGCTGATTTATCTTCCACTGGGGAGCTCATCGTTTCATCCTCCACATCTATTTTTCTCTCCATACTGTTATTCCCTATCCAGATTGAAGTAAACGTTTTGAATCCATTTAAAAAGGACCCCAAGCAGAGGTCCTTTCAGCGTTTATTTCTCTTCAAGATCCAACTCTTTGTAGTAAGTGTCTACGATTGGATGAATGTCTGGATTGGTGTCATAGTAGGTATCCCCAATTTGATGTAAAGTAAATTTGAATTCTGTTTGACCGTCAATAAGCGTAATCGCATAACGCCAGCCAACGCTGCCTTCTTGGTTTTCTTGAGGTGAATACTCAATATCTTTTACTCGGGATAAGAAATCATCAATTTGCTGTTCGTCAACCATTTCTTTTGAGTAGCCCGTCGAACCGTCTTGGATGATGACTTTATCGACGTGTTCGATATTTGCGTCTTGAAAGAACGCTTCTAGCTTTTGTGTTTTTGCATCTGAACATGCTGACAAGAGACATAAGCTTAACAAAAGTATGGCTAAGACATCATTTTTCATGCGTGCACCTCCAGCATACGTATTTATGAGTAGACGAATGATTGCGGAATTTCGTTACAGATTCTTTACGTTGCTGGAAGAGATGAAAGTTGAGCTTCTGATGGCACTGTTAGACAATAATTTTTGTTTTCCGTAAATTATTTCCCTTATCTTGTCGATTTCCCGGGAAATAGCGATTATTTCCTGCCAATTCCGTAGTATATATCCATTTCGGTTTCTGGGACCATGCTTCCGCCTGTTGCCCATACGAGATGGGTCGCTGACGACAAATCTGCAAGTGGTAATGCGTTCTGTATTGTGTGAATAGGACCTGTCATGCCCGCTAATGCAGAAGGTTCTAGGCGGATTCCCTCTGTGTCTGCCGTCATTGTCAACAGTTTAAACATGGTGTCGTCTGAAATGGTGTAGCAACCTGCGAGCAGCGGTTCCATCTTTTTACCGACAAATCCTGACGGTGTGCCAACAGCGAGTCCATCCGCTGCAGTATGATTGTCTAATCCGAAATCTGCGACAGAAACCTTATCGTGAAGCTGTGTCATCATTCCGATTGTCATGCATGGCGCGTTTGTCGGCTCAGCAAAGAAGCAGTGGACATTGTCTCCAAATTGCAGCTTTAATCCGAAGGCAACGCCTCCAGGTCCTCCGCCAACTCCACATGGCAAGTAGACGAATAGTGGATGATCCGCATCTACAACTCTTCCTTGTTCTTTTAATTGCGCAGCTACCCGTTCCCCCGCAACAGCGTATCCAAGGAACAAGTCGAGCGAGTTCTCATCATCGACGAAATGACATAAAGAATCCGATTCCGCTTGGCGTCTACCTTCCTCAACCGCTTTACTGTAATCGTCTGCGTATTCGACAACTGTAACTCCTTTTTCACGCAATAAGTCCTTCTTCCATTGTTTTGCATCTGCGGACATATGCACGGTGACATTGAAGCCGAGCTGCGCACTCATGATACCGATGCTCAATCCAAGGTTACCTGTCGAACCAACGGCAATTTTATGTTTGGCAAAGACATTACGGAATGCGGGTTCTGCGAATTTTGCGTAATCGTCTTCCGGTGAGATCAGTCCCTGTTCTATGGCAAGTGTTTCAGCATGTTTCAACACTTCGTAAATCCCGCCACGGGCTTTAATAGAACCAGAGATAGGCAATGCATTGTCTTGTTTGATCAGTAACGTACCTGGTATATCCGTGTTATACGTATGGGCTAGCGCTTGTTTCATTTCCGGAATTGCCGTTAATGGCGATTCAATGATTCCATGTGCTTCAGTTGTTTCAGGAAAAACCGCTTGTATGTAGGGGGCAAACCGTTGTAAACGATCACTTGCCTCTTTGACGTCTTTGAATGAAATGCCGGATTGCTCAATACCTTTCGCACTGTTTCCGTTTAAAGGGTTTACCCAAAGGACTTCCTTTTTATCGACGATTTGTTGAAGAAGCGGCAATTTCTTAATCCATTGTTCGGTTTGTAGCATGTTATCGACCCCTTTGCTATGTGAATGATTTGTTTCAGTATAGCATGCAGCGGCGAATTTTTTATTTATTCAACACATATGAATCAATTAATTCACGTGTTAAATAAAATCGGGGTGTCGTCGTGTCTTTACCATCCGCTTCGACACCGATGACGACGGTAATAATGCGCTCTCCATTAAATATTCCGGTACTCGCAAAGCACGATTCGGCAATTTCCGTGTAACCTGTTTTAAGTCCATCCAAACCCGGCATTGCTTCAGGCATCCCAGGAAGCATGAGGTTTGTAGACCATCTCTTTACACCTTCATCAGTTGTGAAATCGGTCATACGTGTGAACTCCAGAATCTCCGGATGCTCGTTGAGTACTGTTCGGGCAATAGCAGCGACATCTCGTGCAGTAGCTTGATTGGTCTCGTCTGCATCCAACCCTGTCGCATTGACGAAGTGTGTGTTTTTTAAACCTAACTGCTTGGCACGCTTGTTCATCTCAACGACAAATGCTTCTTCAGAGCCGCTAACCATTTCTGCGAGTGCTATTGTTGCGTCATTTGCGGAAATGACCGTCATTGCTATGAATAATTCTCTCACGGTGTATGTGGAGTTTGTGTCCATCCCCAATTTCACGGCATGCCGGTCTTGGTTCATTGCTACTGCGGACGGCTCGTACTTGTCAGCCCAAGATAGATCATTATTGGCGATTGCCTCTAAAATAATATATTGTGTCATCAGTTTTGACATGCTTGCGATAGGAAGTGCTTGTTTGCTGTTTTTTTCATACAATACCTTTCCTGATTCATTCATAACAATTGCAGCCTTTGCATCGTAACTTAAAGGAACTGCTTCCTTTTTCGACGTTTTATCGTTCAAGAAAAACAATGCCGCTCCCACAACGGCTAGTAAAATGAGTACTCGTTTTTTCATAGAATCCCACCTTTTTCGTAGTGTTTTTATTGTCTACAATGAAGATGAAGATTTATGCATCTTATTTCTGAAGAATTACTGAAGATTTTCATTGATATGCATGCAGTCTAAGTGCACACACCACCTTGCCTCATGCAGAATATTCTAAGTATACAACGTCAATGATGGTGGTGATTTAGTATTTCCAGTCATCATAATGGTGAAACGATACTATATTGTGATGAGGACCAATTTATTTTTGATAGATGGTTGTAGGGAACGCTCATTTAGTAAGACTGGTTGGAATTTATCCGCAAACTGGCGCAGTCCATTGTTCGCCTTGCTTTTTGTGAAGTAAGTGCGAGCGAGCAGGCTTTGTGCATAGTGGGCAATCCAAGGTTGGGGCAATGAGTCACAACGGTTCGGGGAGGGGTTCCTACAGTCGATGAGAAATCATTTCGACGGGTTCATTGCTAACTAAACTGAAAATGGAGGTTTTGGCCAATCCGGCTGTGGTTCTGTAGATTGGTAATTCGTAGCGCCCACACAGCGAACTGCGCTATCTTTAGTAAGACAATTATGTTAAGAGACGAGGCTCTGCCAACGGAGTGAGTTGGTGGAGTTTTTTTGTTTGGTGGGGTATGCGGCGTTTGGCTGGGATATGCGGCGTTCTGGGGAAGTTTGCCGCGTTTCGGGGAGTTATGCGGCGTTCTGGGGAAGTTTGCCGCGTTTCGGGGAGTTATGCGGCGTTCTGAGGAAGTTTGCCACGTTTCGGGGATATATGAGCTGTTTGAAAGAAATTTGCGGCGTTATAAAGAGTTATGCTTAGCTTGATGAAATTTGCTTGTTTCGCGGGTAATTGCTTCTACCGAATTGTTTTTGTCGCGCTAAATGCCTTTCACACTTTAACGGGTTGCTTTCGAGGGATAGGCCGTTCGTAACAAATTGTTTATTAGAATTGTGAAAGTGATCGATAGAACGCAAATGCTGTACTTCTCTTTATTTCAACGTAATTTCTAACACAGAAATCTTCTTGTCATCATTACCTATTATTCATACATAACAAAAGCTGCCGAGATGGTGCGCGGCAGCTTCTTTGAGATACTCATAATTTTGTTCGGACGTCCCATAGTTCAGGGAAAAACTGATGATCCAGTACAGACTTCAAATAATTGACGCCTGAGGAGCCGCCTGTGCCGGCTTTGAATCCGATGATACGCTCCACCGTCTTCATGTGGCGGAAGCGCCATTGTTGGTGGCTGTCTTCGATATCGACGAGTTTTTCGGCGAGTTGATACAAATCCCAGTACGTGTCGACATCACGGTATACGTCGAGCCATGCTGCCGCAACCGTTGGATCCCCTTTGTATGTAACCGAGAAATCGCGGTTCAACAAGTCTGGATTGATCGCAAAGCCTGCTCGTGACAGGGCACGAATTGCAACATCATAAATTCCAGGTGCTTCATATGCTGCTGTTAATTCGCGTGCGAGCGCTGGGTCTTTCTCGTAAATTTTCAAGATATGTGGCTGTTTATACCCTAACGCAAATTCGATGAGACGGTTTTGGTACGATTGAAAACCTGATGCACGGCCGAGGCTATCACGGAATTCCATGTATTCAGCTGGCGTCATTGTCGCAAGGACATCCCATGCCTGGATGATTTGTGATTGCACTTTTGAAACCCGGGCGAGCATTTTGAACGCTTCTGGTAGTTCATCTTCTTCAATCAACTCAATTGCCGTGTTCAGTTCATGTAAGATGAGCTTCATCCATAGTTCGCTCACTTGGTGGATGACGATGAACAACATTTCGTCATGATGACCCGATAACCGTTCTTGGCTCGATAAGACTTTATCCAGGCGCAAGTACTCGCCGTATGTCATGTTCTCTCTAAAATCTGTATGAATTCCTTTTTCACTCATCGTCTAGTCTCCTTATAACAGCGCGCACTGGACTTCCATCCGCTCCCGCAATTGGCAATGGTAATGCGATTAATTCATAAAAGCCTGGGTGGATTGTATCGAGTACGATATTTTCCAAAATGAGCACTCCATTGTCATGGAGGGCATGATGCGCGTCTAGTGTCTTGCTCGATTCGGGGTCAACGGATGGCGTATCTACACCAATGAGTTTTACACCGCGTTCTTTCAGAAACGGACCAATATCTGCTCGGAGCACTGTAAATGTTTCTGGAAATATAGTTGGATCTGGTCGACTTCCTGTTTTTAATAAAATTCGTTCTGCTCCACCGAAATCGTGCGCTTCCACATCGGAACGGCCGACGCTCTCAAGGCCCGTCACATCAATGATTTTCGCTCGACCGATATAGACGTCAAGCGGCAATTCATGTACTTTCTTTCCCTGATCATCGTAATGGAACGGCGCATCAATGTGCGTCCCCATATGCGTACTCGTTGTCAGTTTTCCGATATTGACCGAACCGGTTACTGCTTTTGGAAAAGCGACTTCATACGTAAATGGCGTATCCCCTGGCCATTCTGCAATGCCGTTATGCAACGGCTGTGAAATATCGATCCACTTTCCCGTCATGCGACGACACCTCTTTTATTTTCAAATTGTTCGTATCGTTTTTCGTCCATAATGACCTTTAACTTTTGAACGGTGTGCCAGACGTCTTCGAAGGTGTTATACAAGGCTACAGGTGCTAGCCGGATACCGTTCGGAGCACGGAAGTCCGGGATGACGCCATCTCTCTTTAACGCTTTGCAAATCCGCGCTGCTTCTGCATGTTCCAGCAAAAGATGTCCACCGCGAGATTCATCGATTGGATTGCCGATCGTAAAGCCTGCATCTGCTAATTCTTGTTCAATTAACGCCAACATATAGTTTGTCAGTTTCAATGACTTTTCACGGATTGCTTCGATGCCAATTTCCTCGAACATTTCAAGCGAACCGATCACGGGAGCCAAACTCAATACGTGAGGGGTACCAATCTGGTATGCACCGACATCTGTAGCCGCATCCATTGTATGTGCCATATCAAATTGTGATGCCTTTTTCGAACCGAACCAACCAGCTAGGCCTGGCGCTTTGCCAAAATGCTTTTCGTGAATGAACAACCCTCCGACGGAACCGGGACCGCCGTTCAAATGCTTATACGTGCACCAAAATGCGAAGTCCACGCCCCAGTCGTGCAAAGCATGCTCAACGGATCCGACAGAATGACAAAGGTCGAACCCGATTGGAATGTTCCGTTCATTTGCGGCTTTTGTCAACTTTTCCATATCCAGCACTTGGCCGCTGCGATATAAAACCGCTGGTAAAACGATAAGCGCAACCTCTTCCGCCATCGCTGCAATGATGTCATCTTCTCGTAAATACCGACCATCCGAGCTAGCCACGCGGATTAAATGCTCATCCGGCTCGTACCCTTTTAGCTGCAACTGACTTTTCAACGCATAAATATCCGAAGGGAAGTTCAATTCATCCGCGAGTATCTTTGTTTTATTCCCAATCGGCTTATAAAAAGTCGCAACGAGCTGATGCAAGTTTGTTGTCGTTGAGCCTGTGGCGATCACTTCGTTTGCATTCCCACCAACGAGCGGTGCCATTTTCTTACCGACTTCTTCGGAAAGATAAAACCACGGATGCTCCCCTTCCGTCCACCCGTCAATGCCGAGTGTCTTCCAAGATTCGAGCAACTGTAGCAACGTGCGCTCTGCTCGTTTGGATAATAAACCGAGTGAATTGCCATCCATGTAAATCGTATTTTCAAGTATGTAAAATTCATCCCGATACGCGGCAAGTTTGTCTTCCCGATCCCATTGTTGTGCTGTTGACAGCGTGTGTTGTCTCATACAGATTCCCCTTTCTGTTCGTTGAGAAAAGCATAGCATATGACAGCCTGCCCACGATACACAAAAAGACCAGCGTTCCGGCCAGCCTTTTTCGATTCTTTACTGGAGACGGTTGATGAGTAATGAGTCAGATACCTCTTCGTGCACAGGTAGGTTGTTCAAAGTGTTATCACCGACTTTTGACTCGTTATCACCGATTCTCACGTAGTTATCACCGACTTTGAGCACTTTATCACCGATTCTCCGACCGTTATCACCGACTTCTGACTCGTTATCACCGATTCGCCGAAAAACACTAACCTACAAACGTCCCGTGAAAGATTCAGAATCGTTTTGGGGACAGGCACCAAAACAATTCTGAAATCTTAACAAAGGGTGAAATACACAAAAGAAAAAACAACCTACTCTCACACGTGTTGTTAGAAGAGTCGGTTGTTTATTTGGATAGCGAATGTTAAGGAAAACGTATTATTTAAACCAACCTTTTTCCTTAAAACGTGAAATTGCTTCAATGCGATTGCCGACTTCCAATTTCTCGAGTATGGTCGAAATGTAATTCCGCACGGTTCCTTGCGTCAAATACAGTTCTCCGGCAATTTCTTTTGTCGTCTTTCCTTCGGCTACTAGTTCAAGTACTTGGCTTTCGCGATCCGTGAGTGGATTGTCCGTGTCGTCTTCGTAGGCGATGTCGACAAGCTCAGGGGCATAGATGCGTCGACCATCTTGAATGGCGTGAATGGAAGTGACGAGCTCCTCGATTGGGCTATCTTTTAGTAAATAACCTCTTACACCGGCTTTTCGTGCGCGTTCAAAGTATCCAGCTCGAGCAAACGTTGTGAGGATAATAATCTTGCATTCCATTCCTACAAGCTCTTCTGCTGCATCCAGACCGGTTTTCACAGGCATTTCTATATCCATAATGCAAATATCAGGGGCGTGCGCCTTGACGAGTTGAACAGCTTCCTCGCCGTTCTTCGCCATTCCCACGACTTCCATATCGTCTTCCATGTTCAATAAAGAACCGAGTGCGCCCAACATCATTCCCTGATCTTCCGCGATGACAATTCGAATCATGACAAACCCTCCTCTACTTGATGAGTAATCACAACCGGCATATTAATCGTCAATTTTGTTCCTCGATCATTTTCAGTTTGCAATGAACCATTGACAAATTCCAATCGTTCTCGCATCCCTTTTAACCCACTACTCACTGATTTCTGCTCTTTCATTCCGACACCGTTGTCATGCACAATAATTGAAATCGAATCACCGGTTTGCTTGAAATGAATGATACATTCCGTTGCTTCACTATGTTTAACAACATTTGTGACGGCCTCTTTCAAACACATACTCAATACGTTCTCTACGTTTGAAGGAATTGAGGTGACAATCGGATTGCCTTCTAATTTCATGTCAATTTCTGCAGCTAAGAGGATTTGACGAACCCGAAGCAATTCATCCGAAAGCTTCGTCGCGCGCATATCCGCTACAAGTTCTCGCACTTCTTTTAGTGCTGTACTCGCAGTTTGCCGAATATCATTCAGTTCCTTCTCCGCATTCTCAGGATTTTTGTGAATCAATCGCTTCGCCAAATCACTTTTCAAACCAATCATCGACAGCTTTTGTCCAAGTGTATCATGTAAATCACGCGCAATCCGCTCACGCTCTTCTAGCAGGATTAATTCGGAAATACGATCTTTTGCATCTTCTAGCTGTCCTTCCAAGTTCTCGCGTTTGCTGCGATTGTACAAGTTAAACGGCAACAAGATGACCCCGATAATCGTGATAATAATAAAATGCACTTGCGGCAGGAACAGGTTAAGATCAATGAAGAAGCCCGCCACTACGGCCCCGATCGTAAACGCAATATGTAGGCCGTACATGATGAAAAAGCCTACAGGATTTCGGATGTTCCCGATGAAAAACGCGGTGAAAATGGAGAAATATACATAACCAAACAACAGCGTCATGACGACATTGATGGCCATTTCAAAGCTGAGCCACATATAGACGAGCCCGCTCTTTGATTTGAATGAAAAGAAATAGGAAATGAAGAACAGTAGCAATAAGCTAATACCGACTGAAATATCAAGAGCAGCCCATGATTTGAATATGAAAAAGAACGGAAGGAGACAAAAAATGATCCAAGCGTAAATACTAAGCCACGGACTTTTCGGGATAATACTGTACCATTTTTGCATCAACTTCACCGCCCTTGTTCCATTCATTGTATCAAAAACGCGAATAATGAAACAACCACCCCACAACGGAGATGGTTGTAATGTTTTATTTACTGTCAAAGCTCGTACGCTTCGGTTTCAAATCAATTTTTGGTGTCGGCAGTTTAACGGCCTCTTTTACTTCTTTAAATGTAATGAACCGCTTGTTTGCAGGATCATACAATTTGTAACGAAGTGACTCTAAGCTCGTTTTAATCGTAATCGTTGTTGCTTGGTGTAATGGTGGTGTCGATTCATGCGCCATTTCCAAGTTGTAGTTCGGAACGCGTGGCGCCAAATGATGGACGTGGTGGAAGCCGATGTTGCCCGTCGCCCATTGAAGGACTTTCGGCAATTTATAATACGAACTGCCTTCCACAGCCGCTTTCACATAATCCCACTCCGATTCTTCTTCAAAATACGAATCCTCGAATGTATGTTGAATATAGAATAACCAAATACCAAGCGCTGCCGCTACAAACATGATGGAACCTTGCACAATCAAAAACGCCTGCCAGCCGACAAGCCAGATCATCAACGCATAAAGTGCGACAAGCGCGACATTTGTTAAATACGTATTGTAACGTTCTTTCGAGCGTGCATCTTTCCGGTTAATGCGCCCGGTAATAAGCACTAAATACAACGGTCCAAGTCCAAACATCACAAGTGGATTTCGATATGCACGATACTTCCAACGTTCCCATTTCGACGCTTCCACGTACTCTTCTATCGTCATAACCCAAATGTCACCGACACCGCGCTTATCCAGGTTGGAACTCGATGCATGGTGAATGGCATGCTCCCGTTTCCACTTTTCATACGGGAATAACGTTAAAATCCCTGTAATTGTCCCGACAATATCATTGGCTTTTTTATTTTTGAAAAATGAACCGTGCGTGCAGTCGTGGAAAATGATGAACGTCCGAACAACAAACCCCGCTGCAATGACTGCAATCCCAATTGTTAACCAAATAGACACAGACAAACTTTGATACGCCAAAAACCACAAAATGAATATGGGCGGCACCGTATTAATTAACTGAATAACACTCTTTTTCAAATCCGATTTGGCAAAAGGTGCAACATTCTTATGCAATTGCTTCGTCTTTTCCTTGCTCATTTTTTTACAGCCTCCTCGAAGTTTTTCCTTGTTTACAATACTAAAGCGTTTTCGAGGCGAGCAGAATAGATGAACGTCATGAATTTGCATATGATATCTGTCATTTATTGTGAAGTATTTCACAAAGATGGTGTGTTGGGGATAGTTATCAATCGAGTTCACAATTTATTCGATTGGATAGCATGCGTTATCGATTGTATAGCTGAAGTTATCAATCGTATAGACAAAGTTATCGCCACATCGGAACCTTTGACGCATCAACTTTACCGCCTTGCCAGCAGAGCACGTATTGCAAAAAGCATTTCTGTGCGACAGTAACTCGCAATTGAATTGATTACTCCCGCAGTTTCAGCTACGTTCTCTACAAAGATTCTTTTCATCAAAAAAAGACCCTGCTCGAGGATCTTTTTGGAAAGCCGTTCTCTTACTACAGAAACATTTCATTTCCCTAGAAAGCTAGCTAAAAGAGGTAGGGAAAGCAACACTACCACACTTTGAATAAACGTCAGCAACAGATCTTTTTTCCAACTGTTTCTTTGCGGATCGCGATAGATAATTCTTTGAAAAACGAGCAATAGTCCCCACCAAATGAACAAACTGATAATAGCAGAACCAAAGCTACTGTACATTTCGTTATACAAAATCCCATCCCCTTTCAATCAAGAAACACAAAAAGCATTATTGAATGGCATTTACAGCGGTTTGAATGGTCATTTCACTAATTTCATAATGACTGCCGTGCCAGGTCACCTGCCCCTCATTCAACAGAAAGAGTTGTGGGCTCTCATGCCGAATCCCTAAATCACGTTCAATTTCATTGGAAACGGGACGGCTTCGTTGAACAATGACGACATACTTTGGAATGGATGTACGAAATGCTTCGAACACTCGATAGCCAGCTGCACTAATTGGGCATGTCGAGCTATGTTTAATGACGAATACGGGTGTCGACTTTGATTGCTCATGTACAGCTTTCCATTCTTCGATAGATTGTATTTCTTTCATTCTAATCGCTCCTCTCCCATTTCCATCCATTATAGACAACTGCACAGCGGCTTCACAACCGTTTACCTCGCATTGCCTATTTCCCAAGGAATAATCCTCATTTCTTCCAATTTACACAGGTGCTTCATGGCGATTTCTAACACATAACAGCAAGGCAACTAGCACTGCAGCTAGGCCCACTTGTGCCCAATCCTTTGTAAGCAAGAATAAAAACAACGGCGTAAGGGAAATTGCCATAAACCCCGTTGCCGAAAAGGTTTTCAAGAACGGTTGCAGGATGAGAAAAGCAAGGACAACAAGGCCCACTGCAAATGGATTAAATGCTAGCATCCCGCCGATGAACGTCGAAATGCCTTCGCCTCCTTTAAACTTAGTCACAATGGGAAAAATATGTCCAAGCATAGCCGCCAACAAACTGATCAGTTGCATGCTTTCAGACAATCCTAGCGACTTGGCAAGCAACACAGCGACAACACCTTTCATTGCATCGCCGAGAAACGTAATCACAAACGCTTTCTTACCAAGCACCCTCCCCATATTGCGTGCACCAGGATTCCCACTGCCCTCAACCCGAATATTTCTTGCATAGAATAGCTTACCTACTACAGATGCCGTTAAAAAGTTACCAACTGCATAGGCGCACAGTATGACGAGCACTACATCCATTCACGCTCCCCTTTCTACATTTACTGGTAAAGATTTCGACATTACTTTTTTCCGTGCGACAAGATGAAAGAACGTTCCTTGAGATATGGGAAATTCCAGGAACATTCTCGTCGTGCGACATGCTGCTGCTCTTCTCTCACTAGTTCAAAGGTCTTGAAATGGCGATAACTTTGTGAATTCGATTGATAACTTCGCTTATCCAATCGATAACTTCACGTATCCAATCGAATACGTTGTGAACTCAATTGATAATGAGGTACCATGACTCTTTTGAGACATACCTTGCCAGATAAATTCTCTTAAAACACGCACACTTATGTATGAAGTGCAATCTCCACCCATTTCTTGTACAATAAAGCGCAGTAGAAAGGATGAATGGGATTGAAAGGACTACCTTCGCGCCTACTTTTAGCTTTATTATTATGTATACTCTATGGCAGCACGTTTGCTTTTATTGCAAGTAACATTGACAGTACCCTCATTACACAATTTGACGACACCGTAATTTCTGTCGTTCAAGGATGGGAAGCGGATTGGCTCACTCCGATTATGAAAACTTTCACGTTCATCGGGTCAACAAAAGTCGTAATTTTGCTTGTTCTTATCGGATTTGCCATTTTGTTTTTCGGATTGCGGAACCGTTCGCAAGCTTTTTTCTTCCTCTTCGTCATGGCCGGAACAGGGCTGTTAAACCAATCTTTAAAATTTGCGTTTCAACGGGCACGTCCCGATACAAATCGATTAATTGACATAACAGGTTTCAGTTTTCCAAGCGGACATACGATGCTTGCATTCAGTTTGTACGCAGTGAGCGCATACATTGTTTGGCGTCACATTCAGACAGCTACTAGTAAAGTTGCCCTTGTCACGTTCGTCATTTTCATGTTCGGAATGATCGGAACGAGCCGTATTTACCTTGGTGTGCATTATCCAAGTGACATTGTCGGCGGCATAGCGGCAAGTGCATTTTGGGTCATCGTCGCGACAGCCGTTTATGGATTTATTCAACGACGCCGGCAACGAAAATTTGGGCAATAAACGAAACGGTTAAACAACGGCTCCTCAATCGAGTGGAGCCGTTTAATGCCTACTCCGTATACTTTTCCGCTTCATCTTCCGTCAATACACGCGGCTTGAAATTGCCAACTTCGACGTACTCCACCCGATCATCGACAACCACTTTAAATATATAAGCATCACTTGTCTTTTCAATCGATGTATACATTTGATTCTGTTCTTCATAGTACCCTTTCAATTCCGTTTCTACCCAAAACGGTACGTCTTCCTTTCGAACAACTTCCTTTTCTTCTTTCTCCTTCTGCCATTGCTGCTCAACTTCGGGATGTAACCGGAAATAAATGCGTTGCAAAAAGTCAATCACTTCACCAAATCCGATGATCAGAATGCCGTACAGCGCATGTCTCGCCAGAATACTAATAAATCCGAAGAAAGCTCCACCTGCAAGATAGCTTGAATACTGAATTTCTCCCCATTCATCTACAAACTGCCCGCCTAATTGCGCCGCCCCACCGAGGAAAAACATTGCGACAATAAAGCCCCATACCATCACAACAATACCAGCAATTTTAATCAGATAACCAATTGTAGTCTGTTTCTCTAAAAGCTTTGGCATGTCATCAACCCCTCTCGTTTCAATTTTCGATTTATATAATGTACGATACAACTAGCACAATAGTTTCAATAGAAGGAGGATAAAATGGTTCCGTTCACAGAACGAGTTGTCCAAATTATTTCAGAAATTCCCGCAGGACACGTCATGACATACGGACAAGTCGCGCGAGCTGCTGGCAACCCACGAGGCGCAAGGCAAGTCGTTCGTGTGCTTCATTCCATGAGCGCGAAACATAACTTGCCATGGCACCGCATCATTAATGCACAAGGCGGAATTTCTACACCTTCCGACCGGGCGGATAAAGGAAATAGGCAACGTGATTTACTAGAAGCGGAAGGCATCGTTTTTGCAGACAACGGAAAAATTGATTTGCACTGCTATCGATGGTTTCCGGAAGAGGAATATAACTGAGGATTTATTTTGGGATTCATAGTGCTTCGTAGTGTGGATAGAGGATTTTAAAGTAATGCGTGAGTAGGTGTTTAATTGCTAAACTCTCGCTGTGTGTGGGGATATACAGAAATTCGTGGTTAACCCCTTAAGAAGGATTCATTTTAATGTAGCCAATCATGCTCTTTGCTTGCGTTTTTTGTTTAATCGCGACTGATCAGATCGCTTCAGATTCATAGTGTCGGACGCGCCATAGGGACAAAACACGTTCCACTTTGAATGTTCGTTTTGCTCTACGTAAGTAGCAATACGCAATAAATGAATCGCGATGGACCGATAGAATTTTAAGTCGTCTTTTCGTCAATGTTCCATCCGCACACATATAAATCATTTCAGCTACTTCACGACGCTCATACATTTTCAACACTTGGTTCCTCATACAAACGCCTCCCACAAAGAACATTTGTTCTCATTATATGCAAACACATAATAAAATACAACTCAATTTGTACTCGAAAGGAAAGATGTATGATGTGGAAAGATTTTAAGGAATTCGCTTTTAAAGGAAATGTTATTGATCTAGCGGTAGCAGTCGTCATCGGTGCTGCATTCGGAAAAATTGTTTCTTCGCTCGTTGAAAATATCATTACACCGTTCATCGGCATGCTGACAGGAAAAATTGATATTTCGAAGTTACACGTAGAGATTGGCAACGCAAATTTTACATACGGTCTATTTTTGCAATCCATCATTGACTTTTTAATTATTGCGTTCTCCATCTTCCTGTTCGTCCGTATACTTATGAAATTCAAACGCAAAAAAGAACCGACAAAGAACGAAACACCTGCAATCGACGCAAAAGAGGAACTGCTAAAGGAAATTCGAGATTTATTAAAGGAAAAGAACGGAATCTAACACATTACTATAAACCGCAAGCATCCATTTTTAGCTGGGTGCTTGCGGTTTTAATATCGGTGTATACATTATTCAGCCCCGGCTCCTCCCCCGCCGCCATCTCCTCCACCACTATATCCACCGCCTCCATCATACGAGCTACCTTTCGTTGTGGAACTACTACTTATCGATTTTAACTGTCCCCATGTCGAGTATGTGTAGTAGAGGGGATCTACTGCTAAGGTGAAAAGCGGTGCTAGCGGAGCAGCTGCCGGTAGATCATTCTTTAGTTTTGGGAGTCTTTTCTTGGATCTATTCAATAAATACGTACGGGTTATCCAGCTGTCATATTCATCTGGCGACAACTCAGAAATCAACCCTTTCTTTTTCATCCTGAATTTATTAATACTCATTTTTGTATAAATTGCAGTGATTGAACTCGGAAGAGCAATCGGGAGAAGAAAAAAGAACACCGCACTTACAACGACCATGTTTAGTATGGCTAGTTGCAACTCAGGATTTACGATTTGCGCGCCAACAGCAAACATACCGATGAAAAACACAATGGATGGCCACTTCTTTTTCGGGTTGGATTGATATAGCATATAGCAAATAACGGCCACAATGATCGGAAATGAAATACCCCAGAACCCAGCAAGATCTACATAATACGCGAAACTCGTTACACCCATTAAACCAACAAAAATGAGCACTTTGAGCGCTTTTGGCAGATTCGTTGAAAGTGCCCCAGCCTCTTTCATGAGTTGAAGCGTATCTTCATGCCAGATTTTGTGATTTTCTTGAAACCGAATTTGCTTTCGTACATCATTTCGATTGTTCCGATCAGCTTTCTTTGCAGACCCCGCAATGTCATGTAAATGAAATTTTCGATGACCTGCTCTCCCTTTGAACAACCAAGTGAGTAAATATTGCTCATGTGGAAGTATTTTTTTGTTCACATTCTTTGCTTGCCGGAAGACAAGCGTTTTGTCAGGCGCGCCTTCACTGTCTTTGAAGCGCGAGGCAGATTCCGACATTTCAACATCAAGAATGCCTCTCTCAACGAGCGCAAATAGGCCAGCGAGAAAACTTTTACGATTGAACTTCCCACTCTGATCAACATGCATTAAATAGATGGGATCTGTTTGTAAAATGAGATGAGTGTTTCCAAAAAAAGAAAAGATGCGTTGCTTGTATAGGACAAGCAAACCGATGAGCACAAGCATTACTATACTTCCATTATCGACGATTTTTGGCAGTACAGGGATTACGGCTAGCTTGGATAACATCTTTTCAATAGTCGCCGTTTCGTTTTCTACTACTTCTGAAAGTGATAGCGGTGCTGCTATTTTTGGCTGTTCGGTCATTAAAGTCGACGGGAATAGTAAACGGGTACTTGTCTCTGTACTTGCGGACGAAATGGGCGTTGTAAAGATGATCCCGTCGCGATAAACAGCAGGCTTTTGACCTTTTCGATCGTGCATAAATCCATGGATGTTGTTAACTCCCGCGTCACCAGGCAGCACGTACGATATCGTTACATTGTGCAAATCTGTGTCGTGATTTGGTCCGCTTTCAAAGTATGTGATCGCCATATCGCTATATGTATCGTATGAGATGACGGCGTTTTTCATCGTGTACGTGTAGAGTACAGAGACCGTTCCACTCCCGCCAGTATGCGTGATTTTATATGTTTCATTTACTCGTTTGCTCGATGCACGCGTTAAATCCTTATTGTTCAGTTCTCCAACAATCGGATCGGGTCGAGTGATTGTGTATGCTTCAAAATCAATTATTTGGTTTAGGTGTTTTTCTGGGAATGAACGTGTAAAATTTTTATACTCCCCGTCCAACGTATAAGTAAAGATTTCATTTACAAGTACATCCCCATTTGGTTGCACCCAGCCTTTAATTTGTACACAATCTACCGTAAAAGACTTGGCCGAGACATTCATCGGGACGATAAACAGCAAAATCATAAGAAAACATGTTAGTCTCTTCATTTCACAGCCTCCCTCGTTGTAAGAACATACGCAGAATGTCTGCAGATGGTTTCGTTTTTCAGGGATGAATTGTTTTATTGATTGGATTTGAATGGTATCGATCAAGTTCACATCTTATTCGATTGTATACGGGGAGTTATCAATCATATAAGCAAAGTTATCGATCGAATTCACAAAGTTATCGCCATTTCGTGACCTTTGAACCACGAATGAAAACAGATAGTTTGTCAAAAGCATTTGGCGCGACTCTGAATCCGCTGAGAACACGCCCGATCCCGCGGCGGAAAGTGTCGTTCCAAATTTGAACCTGTCGCGCAGCAAGCACTTCACCAACTAGCAATTATTCAACACCGATCTGTGTCAGCTTGGTGTCTCTCGTTGCCACCAGGGACAACTAATGCTACAATAGGAGGTAGGATTATCGATTAAAGGAGTGAAGTTTTCATGTGGTTCATTTACATCATGTACGCATTGTTTGCATTTATCCTTGTCGGCACAACATTTGGTCTTGTTAGCACATTCAACAATCATAAGTGATTGTTGAGGTGCTTTTTTAATCCACAAAAATAAAGGTGTCCCACGACCAGAAACGGCAATGGGACACCTTGTTTTATAAATTAAGTTTGAGGGGGTAATATGGTCGGTGGTGCGAAATTGTCTCTGCCTTTTGCGAATGTCTCCATTGCGTCATTAGGTTCTAACGCCATGGCACTTCCTGCTCCAGCAAATGATGCAAACAAAGCTGTCAATAATAGGACCGATACTGTCTTTTTCAAGTTTCTTCGTCTCCTTTGACATAATAGTACAAACTATATTTCTCCATTTTCTCTTCATCCCCAATGGAACGGTAATAGTTTGCCAACTTCCAGGCTGTGCTTCTTGCTTCCTTTATATAACCATGTTTTGAGAGAAAAGGGAATGCTATTTCTTCACAATAGTCAAAAAGCTCTTGTTGGGAAATTTGAGCCTTTCTAAAGTAGGTAGTTAATATGGAAAGATATGCATCGTTTTTCCTAGCTGCAATCACTTCCAATTCCTTTAACAACTCTTCAGTATCAATATCTTCTTCCACTGCCGTGTGCAATAAATGAATTAAGATCGCTTGATAATAATCCGTTCCTTGCACGATAAGCGCGCGCAATTCCATTAACAACTCAAATGCCGACTCGTGCAAGCCTCTACGATTTTGTAGTTCCGAGTAATTGTATAAGGCACCTTGATACAATTCGTCTAGTTCCATCATCTTTGAATTGCGCAGCACAATTTTAAACAGTTCCTCCGCCTGGAGAATCAAGTCACGATTTGTGTAGGTGATTGCTAGTAGTAATTGAGCATGCAGCAATCGGATGTAGTTGCAGTCTTTTTGGAAATGCTCCACGGCGAGTTCTGCAAAATAGGAAGAACGACCGTATTGAGCGCGCGTATGTAAGAGATACGCTTTTTGATAATATAACTCACCTTCAAACAGGAACGGGATTCGCTCACGATACGCTTCAATTTGCTGGAGTCTTCGTTCAGCTTGCTCGTATTTTTGCGAAAAGATGTCGTACATGAAATAAAGGACTTTAGATATCCCCTTTTCGTAATCATCAAATGTTGCTTCCAACTTACTTAAGACCGTCATTTGCTGAGTGGCCTTTGGCATATCACGCTTGTACAAATTGTAACGTAACGTATACAATTCATAACGGTTGAGCAGGTCCGTCGACTGTAAGTATTCTTCATTGCCAATTAACTCTTCATAGAGGTTCTCCATCGCTTTCCAATTGTAGTAAATTGAATGCCGAATAAAGTTCTCCAACTTCTCTTTCCATAGCGTATACGTCTGAACTTCCTTTGCCCACTCAACGTTCATCCGTTTGAAAAGCTCGTTCATCGTCTCCGTATGCGGTTCATACTTATTGGACTCGATCTTACTTAAATGGGATACAGAACAAATCCCCTCAGCTAATTCACCTTGCGTCATATTATTTTTCATTCGGAAATACTTCACGATTGACCCAACATACATCCGCATCGCCCCTTAACTATCTAATTATTCAAACACTATCATGTTTACAACTCAATTACATGAGAAAACAGTCCCAGGGGAGTAGAGGACTGTTTTCTCGATTCGGGATTTTAGGGAGGTTGCGCTTTTAGTAGCGCTACCTCCTTTACTATAACAGACATTTCAACTAGATGATATTGGGAAAATTGATTTCCCGAAAGACTCTAATTATTTTACTACATAAGTTAAAAGACCTATAAAAACACCGACCGTATGATTGGTCGGTGTTGATGAAAAACGCAATTCGCTTCAACGTACTTGCATGCTGACAATCTTAGTCCAACAAGGTGTTCAACTTACATTCGAAAATTTACTAACTGACTTACTCTGTAGGTCCATTAAGCCGTGACATCTCGTTTCACAAAAGTCGAATAGCTGATCACTAAAAAGACGATCATATAAACAGCAAGGACTGCGAGTGAGAACGGCATCGTCACATCTTCGATGAGTTTCACACCCGTTTCAAATTGTGTCAAATCCATATGCGTAAATAGTAAGTACTTTGCAATTTCATATCTTGCAAGCAATGCCGTGACCATCGCTCCTGAGAAATAGATAAACAAAGACAAACCGATCGCAAGCGAGCTGGAGCGGAAAACAGAACCGATTGTGAATGCAAACGTTGCAATAACGAAAACGGATCCGAAAGATAAGAGCAACATGTAGAGACTCTTCGCCCAAACGGACACTTCTACGACTTCTTTACCATTCCAGCTCAGTTCCTGTCCCGTTCCTGATTTAAATAAAATCATTGCCAACAAGATGTAGAAGATGTAGCCTATCACCATCAAAAACATGCCGAATAAGTTCACTGTAAGAAATTTAGAGGTAAGGATTTTCCATCGTTTCACAGGGCGTGTTAGCAGCATTTTAATGGTCCCTTGCGAAAACTCGGACGCCACGATGCCTGCAGCAACGATGACAGTCAATAATAGAACGGTGCCGCCTATCCCTGAAGGATCCATGAGCATTCCTTCTTTGCTAAAAGAATCGACGGGTTCGATGTCATTGTCCAAGCGGTACTCCAATACTTTTGCGTCTGCTTCCAATTCTCTTCGTTCAGCCTTAGACAAAGTGTCATCCGCCAATTGCATTTCCAAGTAGGCTAATTCATCATTCATCGGCCCTTTCCAGCTTGGTGCATTACTTACTTCAGCAGAAGGATTTTTCTCTACTTCTGTAAACGTACTTTGCTGGGTGTCAATGAACTTCATTACCCCCATCATCGCCCCTGTTAAAAGAAGCATAATACCGATCATGACCCATGTACCTTTTTTATTCCATAATTTCATCCACTCATTTTGCATAAGTTTCAGCAATTTGGCCACCTCCTGTCATTTCTAGGAATTCATCTTCCAATGTTTTTCGGTGAGGCTGCACGGCAAACACTTGCAAGCCTTGGGCAATGAAACGCTCCATAAGTCCTGGTATTTGGCTTTGTTCCGCGTTGACAAGTAAGCCATCCTTGAAGCCTTCCACCGCAAATCCTTCCTGTTCAAGCAACTGTTTTGCCTGGTTAATCGGTGTTGCTTCCATATAGTAAAACGACTCTTTCGTCTCGGACATGTCACGAATATCAATCAGTTTACCATTCTGAATGACCGCAATCCGATCACACATCAGCTCAATTTCTGAAAGCATGTGACTTGATACAAAAACAGCGACCCCTTCAGTTTCAGCAATCTTTCGCAAGTATTGACGGAATTCACGGATGCCTGCAGGATCCAAACCATTTGTTGGTTCATCCAAAATCAAGAATTTCGGTCGGTGTAGTAATGCTTGCGCAAGTCCTAGCCGTTGGCGCATTCCAAGGGAGTACGTACTTACTTTTTCATGAATTCGGTTTTGCATGCCGACTTGCTTTACCACTTCGTTAATCCGTTCTTTTGTTACACCTTTATGCATACGCGCGAAATGGACCAAGTTTTTATACCCCGACATGAACTTATACATTTCAGGATTTTCAACGATAACGCCAACTTGTGAAAGGCCCCCTTCAAAATTATCACGAAGCGATACACCATCTATGACAACATCCCCCGCACTTTTCTTCATGAGGCCAACCATCATCCGAATCGTCGTTGTCTTCCCGGCACCATTTGGTCCAAGAAAACCGGTAATTGTTCCAGGGTAAATGGCTAAATTCAAGTCATCGATAATCTTCTTCTTCCCTATCGTTTTCGATAGATTCTTCAGTTCTACAACGGGTTTCATTCTCCCAACTCCTTTGTTATTTCCAATAGTCCTATTGCACTTGCGGCTGCTTAAACAGTGACACCATCCAACTTGTTGCATCAATTCCGTAGAAATCGCGTATTTCATCAACCGCTTCATGCGCAATGATTCGCCCACCTTGCATGACGATAATGTCATCAAGCAACGGCTCCACTTCACGAATTTCATGTGTCGACAGAATTACGGTTTGATTTTCGGGATCTGTAAAACGTATGAGCCCTTTGGCAATATCCTCCCGCACCATCGGATCCAGTCCCGAAAAGGGTTCATCGAGTAAATAGATATCTGCTTCCCTTGCAAGTGTAACAGCGATTTTCACTCGTCCTCGATTCCCTTTAGAAAGATTTCTCATTTTGGCATCCAGCGTAACGTTCAAAAAGCTCATTAATTCCTTTGCTTTAATCAAATCAAAATCCTCGAATTGCGAATCATAGAAGTCCATTAGTTGCCGAACCGTAAAATACGGAAAGAACAAATCTGCATCGGACATATACGCTAAGCGGGAAGCAATTTTTCTTGTAATCGGTTCACCTTCAAAAAAAGCAGTTCCAGCATGGATGGACGATAAACCAGCAATCGCTTTTAGCAATGTCGATTTTCCGCTTCCATTCTCACCAACCAGTCCAATGACTTTTCCTCTAGGAATGGAGAGTGTAACATTGTCCAATGCCCGTTTAGCTCCATACTTTTTGACAACATTCTGTAGTGTAATCATGCTTCATCCCCTCTTTCTTGCAAGCACTTTACAATTTCATCTGTCGTAAAACCGAATGATGCAACATTTTGAAGGAACGTCGTTACAAGCTGCTCCTTCATTTCATTGCGAAGCGCTAAGATTTTCTCTTCATTCTCCGTCACGAACGACCCTTGCCCCCGTCGCGTCTCCGTGATTTCCATTTGCTCCAACTCCTTATAAACGCGTTGCATCGTATTTGCATTGACGCCCGCTTCCACCGCGTATTCCCGGACGGATGGCAACTTTTGTCCTGTCGACAACGTACCTCGCAGTATATCCCCCATAATCCGATCGATGAGCTGTTGATAAATTGGTTTGTCTGGTAAAAAATCTATGCTCATCTTAGAACCTCACTTTCTTCTCGAGCAACCATGTGCCCCCACTAAAAAACAAAATGGAAAATAGGCCAATAACGGTAAATCCAGTAATGGTCACTATATAATCTTGAAGGAATACTCCGGTTAGCACACCCCATACAAATGCCATGAACAGGATGGGAATCATCACGATGAATCCTGCAAACTTGCCAAACAATCCTTGTAAATAAACAAAAAGACTCCAAGTAAAAAGAACTGCCACCGTGTTGAATACAACATTAATATCTGCTATCACAATGGCTTTTGTAGCAAAAAGAATGGCTGCCTCCAAAGAAACTGACTCAGTCGCACCGAGGAAATAGGCGATGCCAATCATTAGACTCACACAAATCATCGAAACTGTAGCTGTCAATAGAGCCATGATCACTTTCACTCCAATCATTTTCCACATTGGAGCGGGTGAATGTAACCATACGTCTGGTCGTTTCCTTTCAGTTTCCAAACTACTCAACAACAGCAATGGACCTGAGAATAAATGAATCGTTAGCAGCATCTTGTACAGACGATCCGGATCGATATGCTGGAAGTCAAATCGTCCTCCTAAAACAGGTGTCACACTAAAGAAGCAGATAAGTAATGCAGTAAGAAGAAATACAGCCATTTGTAAACGCATCAGTACCCACTCTTTTTTCATCAAACCACGCCATCTCCAAGTCATCGTCACACCCTCACTCTCTTCTCAAACAATGTGATGGCTACAACGAATAACAACACGGTCAACAGCAAGTCGAATAGGGTATTGCCGATCGATAGTGTCAAATCCATATAAACATAAGAGTTTTCATTAATTTCCAACTTAGAATTTTTCAGTTCAAGCAAGTCAAAATTACCGTTGTGAATGAATCGCTCATAAAAAGCAGTGCTCTTTATTTCCCCAAATAAACGTACAGCAAGCACGACTAGGATGCCTGTCGCAACAATGGAAAACCCCTTTAAATACGGTTTCAGCAAACGATCGATTACAATAAAAAACACCGCTGTTGCTAAAATCATTAAAGAAGTAGCGAAAAAAAGCACAATAAACCAACTTCCAAAAAACGCTAACTCATCAAATGTAACGTGTAGATTGTCCGTTATTGCAAAACGGATTGCCAAAACGAGCGCAGGTACAACTAATGCAATCGCTCCAATACATGCGGCTACCACACATTTCACGCCAATTAAAACATATGCACTCGCTGTCGAATGCAACCAAATATCCGGCTGTTTCATGTCGCGGTTAAACATCGTCGCAAATGTAATTGCAGGAATAATTGCGCCTGTCAAAATGACCATGAAACCGAAAACCATCGTCATCTCAAATACAAATTTCGGATCATCCTTTGTCAGCGGTCCCATTATTGACGGTATCGCAAACAGGCCAATTACCGTAATGCCGATTGCAATGACAATCTGCCACTTCCACAACATCCACTCTTTCGCCATCAACCCATTCCACTGTTTCATTGTTAAATCCCCTTCTGTATTGGTGTATTAGTTACATAGTACACTACTGTACGCTGTTAAGTAAAGGGATTTGAATGATTTATGTAAAATGAATGAAAAGTCCTTGTCAGGAAGTTGCTTTCTAATGTCGCAGTCTTTCTCAGAGAGATTCACCTTGGAATACTATCGATCACTTTGTGAGGTCTATCGTTCATTTTCGAGCTTCTATCGATCACTTCTAAGATTCTATCAATCACTTTCACCATTCTAATGAACATTTTGTATCTAAATACCTACATACTTCAAACACAAACTCACTTCTCGCATTACAAATTCATAACCTCATAAGCAATTGTGATCTCTTTCGTTTCAATTCCAGTCATAGTCTAAATCGCCAAACTACTCTACACTTAAGCTATCAACACAAAGGAGCGATGAACATGACACATTTCCTAACAGGCATCGATCATATTCAAATTGCAGCACCGCCAAACGCCGAAGAACAAGCACGACAATTTTACGGCAAGCTGCTCGGCATGGAGGAAATTCCAAAGCCTGAAAATCTTGCGGCACGTGGCGGCTGCTGGTTCCAGTGCGGTACACAAGGAGTCCATATCGGCATCCAAGCAGACTTCTCACCCGCCAAAAAAGCGCATCCCGGTTTCACTGTGAATGCACTTCCTGCACTAAAGTCCCGTCTTGAACAAGCAGGTTACACGATCTCTGAAGAGCCACCGATCGACGGACGTACGCGTTTCTTCACACACGACCCTTTCGGCAACCGCATAGAATTCCTGGCATTCAACTAACAACAAAGCAGGCGATTAAGACACAATAATCGTCTGCTCCTGCTCATCCAAACGCTTTATTTCTTCAATCGCCTCATCACGTTTACGTTTCAAACGATCTTGCACCCGGCGTACATCACGGAGCACAACATTCAATTTGCTTTTTGCATCGGTAATACGCGAATGCACCATCCAGTCCGAAAAGATGTTATCAAAGAAGATGTCCGTGAATGTGAAAAAGTCATTATGATTCACTTGAAATGACTCCGATGCGACATTTTGAACGTCCATTAATTCCGTCTCGTAATGGCGTAATGCCCGTTGCGCGCGGTGCACGAGATCGTCTGAACTATTCATTTCTGAATACTTTAATGCGGATACGACAAGACCGCCCCCTAAAAAGGTATCCCACATCGACAATCCTTCTGCATTTCCAAGCTTATCGAGCGCTGCATCCAGTGCGCGCACAGCTTTATTCCCCGCTTCCATCGCTTCGTCAATTTCACGCATCAATGAACGAATCCGAATTCGATCGTCCGCTATTTTTTGTAATGTAGCGGTTGCGACAGAGTCGTTCTGCCGAATCCAAGATTCCTTCTCCCGTAAAAAATCTTCCCAATCTTCATCGACATATTGAACATCCGCGTTCTTCGCTTGCTCTTTAAGTCGACTCAACTCGGCTTGCAAATCGGTCACTGTCTTTGCAGCTTCGTTGTACTTCAGTTCTGCTTCCGCCACTTCATTGATTTCCCGCTCCATCTGCTCGTCCCATTTGCCCGTCCATTCCTTTATTTTATTGGCAAACGAGAACTTGCCTAACTTTATGACATCCTGTTGCTCCTTCGTCAACTGACGGTGCAAGGAATCCCTCAATCTCTCTGCTTCCTTGTATTGCGCTTCCGTCCCTTCAAGTCGACGACGGATCCGATTACGCTCATTGCGTCGCAACGTCAACTCCATTTGCCTTTCATGTATATCCGTTCGCATTCATGCCACCCCTTTTTCCAGTTCACTTACTATTCATACGGACAATGGTGTAAAATGGTTTCAAACTGTCAAATCATTCTGTTGTATTTCAATGTTAAAAGGGGGTTGCATCACAATGATTCATCTTTTTACGCACGAGGACAAACGTATGCCTGCTACCGAACAAGACATTCTTCAAGTAGAGGAAAAACTTAACCTAAAACTTCCAGAGGACTTCAAACAGCTGTTGCGGATTGCAAATGGAGGCGTGGTGCAGGCTGAAAAACGAGGGTTTCCTGTAGACTTCCCAATTGAAAGTGGAGATCCTTACATTGATGTGGAAGAAATTATGGGAGCAAATGAAGAGGGACTGCTTATGAGTGATTACTTCATACAAGAATGGGGACTTCCTGAACAACTCGTTCTCTTTGCCGGTAGCGGCCACGCATGGGTCGGTTTCAATTACGAAAATCCAGAAACCCCACATGTTGTTTACGTGGAACCTGACGATGGGAATGGACATAATTTCCATGTCATCGCTCACACCTTCACTGAATTCGTTGAAAAATTAACGTCTATACAGTAAAAGATGAATGGTCAAAACCCATTCGGCGCGACGTATGACTTCAAACACAAAAAAATTCCCACGAGAGGATGCATCACGTAAAACGCATCCTCTCGTAGGAATTATTACTTTCCCTGCACTATTCGCATCGTAACCTTTGCAGCATATGCAGAACGCGGCATAATCGATTGGAACGCAGCATATCTCGCCAAAACGCCGCATAACCACTAAGAACTCAGCATATCCCGCCAAATCGCCGCATAATCAGTGCTTCATTTCCCTGCGCAGCTTTCGGTGTTCTCTGCGAGCAGGCCCTGTTTCAATTAGGCGTTTCTCAACTTCCGTTTCTCCATAGACACCTGCAATTTCAACAGGTTTGTTGTCTTCATCCATTGCGACGAACGTTAAAAACGATTCGGTTGTGAGCTTTTTTGCGCCTGTTTCTAAATCCGTCGAGTGCACGGATACGAAAATTTCCATTGAAGTTCTACCCGTCGAACTGACGACGGCTTCGAGTTCAAGCACGTCGCCTACTGTCGCAGAAGAGACAAAATCGACTGAGTCGATTGATGCTGTTACGACGGCAGTTTGTGCGTGCTTCATTGCGGTGATGGCCGCTATTTCATCAATGTACGCAAGTACTTTTCCTCCAAATATTGTTTGCATATGATTCGTATCGGGTGGCAATACGAGTTTTGTACTAATGGTCCGTGAGTGACTCATCGGGCGTTGTTTCATTACGTTCATCTTCCTTTCCATTACATCCAGCTGCTTGGGTACCGTTGCTTTTATTGACAGCCGCTTGCTTCGCATGACAACTCCATGCTAGACAGTCGCTATTCCCTCAACAAGTATACCGCTCCATCCAGTCTCACTCAAACAATCGGCGAGCATACGGATGCGAAAAGTTCCATACGCCGTCCTGCTTCACGCTTTCTTCGACGATGCGACCGTCTTCCATGACATACACACGGTCGCATAACGATTGGACAACTTTCAAGTCATGGGAAATGAAAAGCATGGCCATGCCCATTTCTTCATTTAATTGCCTCAACAGTTCCACAATCTCTTTTTGAATTAATCGATCCAAGCTCGAGACGATTTCATCGCAAATTAACAGCTTCGGTTGCATGAGGAGGGAACGGAGCAAATTGACGCGTTGTCTTTCTCCGCCACTCAGTTCAGATGGTAATCGCGTCAAATGCTTTTCATGGAGACCGACTTTCTCTAGCATCTCCCGTATATAGGCATCGCGATTACCATTCATCAAACGGAGAGGCTCGCGTAAACTAGCTTGTACGGTCCAGGAAGGATTTAACGCGGCGGAAGCATTTTGGAAAACAATTTGAATCGTATCGTAAAACGCACCTTGTTCAGCAACCGTAATCTTGCCTGCATCCATCATTTCCAATCGCATGAGTAATCGTGCCAACGTACTTTTCCCGCTACCGCTTTCACCGACAAGTCCAACGAGCTCGCCTTCATTAACCGTTAAATGAATAGCATCCAGTACACATTTTCTGCGCGGGCCACGGCCATAGCTTTTAGAAAGTCCTTCAACTTGAAGCATATGCGAATTCCTCCCTTCCTAGAAACGGCTGTCAATTAACCTTTTCGTGTAGTCGTGCACAGGGTTCGTGAACACTGATTTCACAGAACCTTGCTCAACAACACGGCCATGCTGCATAACGACGAGTGCATCCGCTACGTCTGCCACGCTATCCAGATCATGAGTAATTAACAATACGGTCGTTCCGTTTTCATTCAACGTACGGAGCCACCCTAAAAACTCCTTTTGCACAATTGCGTCTAGCGCGGATGTTGGCTCGTCAGCAATGAGAAGCTCAGGCTGTACGTACATTGCACATGCGATCATGCATCGTTGCAACATGCCACCTGACAATTCAAACGGATAGTGATGTAAAATCGCTGATGACAAACGCAACCCTTCTAGAATTCGCGTCATTTTCCGTTCAAATGTCTGCCAATCGTCTCCGATTCGACCGGCTGAAAATGCAAACAGTTGCCGCCCCATCTTTACATGTTCATTAAAACTGTTCGACGCATCTTGTAAAACCGTAAAAATCGACTCTCTAAGTAGTTTCACCATATTTTCATCGGCTATCGCCAATAAATTCGTACCTTTATACATAATTTCCCCTTCAACGTGAGCATTCTTCGGCAACAAGCGCAAAATACTAGCAACCGTCAAACTCTTCCCACTGCCACTCTCTCCAATTAAAGCCGTAATTTTTCCTTTCTCAACCTTGAAAGAACTGTCATGCACGACACCCACACCATCTAATGCAATCGATAATCGTTTCAGCTCAAGCAAGCATTCCCCTCCGTTTCGGTTCCTTCAACGCTTCGCCGATGAAGTTGATGGATAGCACCGTAAAAAAAATGAGCAATCCCGGGAACAAACCGACCCACCATGCACCTATTAATAAATCATTCTGCGCATTGGATAGCATCGTTCCCCAAGACGGCACCGCAGGCGGTATACCGATCCCAAGAAAACTGAGCGACACTTCAATGAAAACTGCTCCGGCAAAGTTGAAAATCGTCACGACAAATAATGGTGTCAGGCTGTTTCGTAGCAAATGCCCCGTGAAGATTTTCCAACTAGGTGTGCCAAACATCTTGGCCATCTTTACATACTCAGCATCTTTCAGCCTCATAAACTCCGTCCGAACGATACGTGCAGTCGCAAACCATCCCGTCACACCGATGATGAGTGTCATTCCCCACATTCCACCTTGGATGATCGCTTGCAATGCAAGCACCATAATGAGCGAGGGAATTGCGATGAATGCTTCCAACAAGCGCATCATGATCGCATCCAACCAGCCTCCGACATATCCGCTAATTCCTCCGTAAATGACTCCAATGAGGAAGGAGAGGAACACCGATAGCGCAGCGACGGTCAATGTCACCTTTCCACCGTGCAATAGACGAGACAAGACATCTCTTCCTAAATGATCCGTCCCGAGTACATGCGCTCCGCCAGGCGATGCATACACTTCATCTAAATTCATTTCATTAACTGCATACGGTGCCAAAACATTTGAAAAGATGGTACAGAAAAGGACGAGACTGAGTAGCAAACACGATACAATAACCGTCTTTTTTCTTTTCATGTCCCCAACTCCCCTTTACGCAGCTTCGGATTAAGGACGAACGTTACTACGTCAATAACGACTAAACTGCAAACGACAATGACACCGGTTAGCATAATGCCTCCCATTAAAACGGGATAGTCCTTCACCATGACCGATTTGGCCATCATTTGACCGAGACCTGCCCACGAAAATAACGACTCTACGATGACAGAACCGCCAAAAAAGGAAGGAATGGTCATCGCGAGGTAATTCAAATACGGAATGAGTGCATTGCGAATCATCCCTCTTTGCAACTCCCGTTCGTCTACACCATTCGCTCTTGCCGCCATGACATAGTAACTTTCTGCCTCCACCTTCACACTATCTTGAAGGAAGCGAGCATAAATGCCGACATGTGTCAGCACGACAACAGCGACTGGCATGATGAGGTGTTGCAATTTATCAATCAACCCACCGTTTCCTCCAATACTTTGCATGCCGGAAGATGGCAGCATGCCGAGTTGGACTGAAAACAAATAAATGAACAGAATGCCGAGCCAAAATGCAGGAATGGAAGATGAAGCAATACTGAACGTCGTCAAGCTTCGATCTAACAACGAACCTGGGTGCATACCCGCCTTCAAACCAAGCCAAATGGAACAACTCACAATGCACACGAGTGATGTGCCAATGAGCAACAGTGTATTCGGCAGCCGTTCACCGAGAATTTCAGCGACTGGCCGACCTTCCTTGGCAGACATCCCTAAATTGCCTTGCACCGTTTCTTTCAACCACGCACCATACTGCACCATTAACGGTCGATCGAGTGCAAACACCTGATTGATGCGTTCTTTTTCGGCAGCGCTTAGCATTTGTGCATTCCCACCATAATAAGCGGTCGCGGAGCTTCCAGGCCCTGCATGCATCATGAAAAAAGAGAGGAAGCTCAAGATGAAGAGGACGAGTATCCCCAACATCATGCGCTTCCCAACCCATTTAACGGTCATTCCACTTCCACTCCTCGACGTTCCATAAAAAGCCGGAACCGTGATGACCAAGTATCCGTTCTTTCACGCCTTCTACCTGTTTATTCATACCATACACTGCGTCAGCATAAGCAATAAACGCAAAAGCAGGATCGTTTGCCAATGCTTCTTGGAACGCCTTGTAACTCGCTTTCCTCTCCTCCACATCGGTAGCTAATCGGCCTTTTTCAAGCCATTCATCAACGACTGGATTCGCATAACTACCATAATTGTAGCCTGAACTCGCCAATGGAGATTCACTTGAATGGAACAGACTGTACGTATGGTGATCCGCATCATATGGACTTCCCCAACCAATCATGAACGCTTCCGTCTCTTCAATTGTAATGGCAGACCAGTCAAGCGCTACAACTTCAACTTGTGCACCAATCGCCTTGAAGTCTTCCGCAATGTAACTCGCCATATTTACCCGCACGGCGTCAGATGCAGGGGCTGTAATGGTGAATGCAAGCGCAACGCCCTCTTTTTGCCGCACGCCATCGTCGCCCTTTTTCCAGCCTGCTTCATCCAGCAATGCTTCCGCTTTTGTTATGTCGTAACTGTATTTCTCAATACTTTCGTTATGAAATGCGTGTTTTTGAAGAGGTGAGTACGCCTCTTCACCGTATCCTTTTAAAATGCCTTTCACGATTTGTGAACGGTCAATTGCATAACTAAATGCTTGTCGTACCCGTTGATCTTGCCAAAGTGGCTCGTTCATATTAAATAACATGCCCCGATAATCCGCAGTTTCGACATCGTAAATGTTCAAGTGCTCTTTCTTTTCCATTTCAGCCACTTGATTTGGGTCGAGTAAAGCGATATCGACTTCTCCTGATGCCAATTGAAGTGCGCGGACGTTACTATCTGGAATAAATTTAAAAATGACTTTCTCTATCGATGGAGTCGTTCCGTAATAGTCAGGATACGCTGTTAACGTCAAGCTTGCGCCGCGATTCCACTGCTCGAACTGATACGGTCCCGCGCCTATTGGATGACTAGTAAAGGAAGCCGTTCGCATGTCCTGTCCTTCAAAAGCATGTTTCGGTAAAATCGGGACAGTCAACTTGTCCAAAATCGGTGTGAAAGGCTGTTTGAGTGTCATTTCCACTTCGTACGCACCGATTTCCTTTAGGGAATCCACTTCCGTGAAGTCGGATTTTAAAAAGGATGCATTTTGATCGTCTAAGATGCTTTCGATTGTGAAGATGACGTCTTCTGCGGTCAGCGGTTCACCGTCGTGGAAGGTGATGCCTTCACGTAATTTGAACGTGTAGGTACGCTTATCTTCCGACATCGTGTAGGATTCAGCGATGTCTTTTACTGCTTCATTATTTTCATTGAAGCGGAATAGTCCGCGAAATAAAAGTGCGTCCACATTCGTTTCTTCAAGGACTGGATTTAGACCATCAAATTCAGATTCCGAAGCATAGATAAGCTGATTCTTTTTTACGCCAGCCGCGTTGTCATTCTGTTTCCCACAACCGACAAGGGCAATAGCGATTAGGATGGTGATGATGATGCCAATAGTTTGTTTCTTCATTCGATCCTCCACAAGTTCTACATACGTGCTGCAAGGTCAGAAAATACGCGTTTCATTTCTTGTTGCAGCTTCCATTGGTCGACGCCGAGGAAGCGGCAATGGACCGCGTTTCCTGTTAGTCGTGTAATGCCTGCCCGTAAACCTTCCCCGACTTGCATTGCTTCTTGAATCGCACGTAAGTCAAGCTCCTTTGCCGTGTCAGACACGAGCCAAATGGAGCCGATATACAACGCGTCTTCCAACATACCAAGTTGTCCATAATGCATCGTCTCTGGTGTGAAATGAATGGCGTCAAATGCGACAAGTTCTTTTTCATGATAGATTTTCATCGATGATTGCATAGAAGTGAAGTCAAATACTTCCCCTCTCTTTTCTCTGCCTGGTGCTAATATTTCTCCCCAAAGCAGTTTGGAACCTTTGTCTACGTGAATGGTCGTCTCCATTTGAAACTTTGAATCAGCAAATGGAATGATCACTTCAGGCATCCATTCGAGCCGTGCATTCTCTCCAACTTGTACGCGTATAGACTGAATGCACGTTTCCCCTGTATGTGAGCGGTAAATTTTTAACGCCGATTGTTGGATAATTCTCACTGAACTGTCCGGTTTCAATTCGAAGGAGATGTCATTCCGATCGGCCGCTACCATTCCGCCAGATGACTCCATAATGTAGACGGTCGCCATCGGATTTTGCCCCTCATACAATTCGCGGCTCGCTTTTAGAGGCGGTTGTTGAAATACGTGGGGCATGCGGGTGAATCCTCTTCTCGGTTCAAACACCATCTCCAGCTTACCGTGGTGATTGATGCGTGAAACTTTACTTACCACTTGTCGCCTCTGCGTTTTCAAGCAACATATGATGTTTAATCCAATTGACGATCTGATCGACATTTTTCTTTGAACGTACATCCGCAAATACGTAAGGACGACCATTCCGCATGTTCTTCACATCACTGTCCATCACGTCCAAGTCAACACCGACGTGAGGAGCAAGGCTTGTTTTATTAATTAATAATAGATCAGAACGGGTTAAAGCTGGACCGCCTTTACGCGGGATATCTTGTCCTTCTGCCACATCGATGACGTAAATGTAGCCGTCGACTAATTCCGGGCTGAATGTTGCTGATAAATTATCGCCGCCACTTTCAACAAAAATAATATCCAAGTCTGGAAAACGCTCTTTTAGTTCATCGATGGCCGCAAAGTTCATGGACGCATCTTCACGGATAGCCGTATGTGGACATCCGCCTGTTTCTACACCGATAATCCGGTTTTCCTCTAACACGCCGTTGCGCATAAGAAATTGCGCATCTTCACGTGTGTAAATGTCGTTTGTAATGACTGCAACGTTATATTCTGTATGCATTGCGCGGGTCAACTGATCGACTAGTGATGTTTTTCCTGATCCGACCGGACCCCCGATGCCAATTCGTACTGGTTTCATAAAAAAATCCCTCGCTATCATGATATAAATAATCTTGAGAATAAATATTCGTGTTTCATCGACGCTAACTCGATGCCAAGCGCATTGTTGCATAGATCTGCTTCCGTTAACGTCGAAACAGTTGCTGCTGCTTTGACTACTTCTTCTGCCAGTGCATGCATGGCCTGTACGCCTGTATTTTGCCCGAACGGGACCGCTCGAACAGCATTTTGAATCAAACCGTTCACCGATGCAAATAAATAAGAAAGTACAGCGTGATGGACATCAATTTCACTTACCGCACAGTATATGCCATAGAGAATTGCATAATGCCCTTTTATGCCATTCGACTGGATTCGCTCCTTCCAGTCATCAAAAAATGGATCATCGACGAGTGGCGCAATTGTTCGGATGAACTGCCTCCCCATATTGACACTTGCATCACGCGACTCCTTTGCGAGCTTGACGGCTCCACAAAGTTGTTCCAAATGAAGAAGACGCTCCGTGTCCCGATTCAGTGCTGCAAAATGGGCTTCTTGAATAAGTAGTGCATCTCCATACACAAGATTTTGGTACAAATATGTTGAGCAATAGGTGATCAATTGTTCTTTTGTCCGAATCAAATCTTCCTGGATGTACGTCTCCATACCGAATGATTGCGTATAGGAACCGATTGGAAATGCGGAGTCATGGATTTGCAGAAGTCGAAGCAGTTGTAAATCAGTGGGCGTGCCCACGGTATTTGAATGGCTGTGTAAATCGACGCTCGGTTGTCTCATAGTCCACACCTACTTCATCTAATAATGGCGCTAACGTGTGATCTGCACGGACAACAATTTCATTTTCACCAATGAGCGCAGGTGTATGACGGTTGCCAAGTTCAAATGCAGTCTTGCCCATTTGCACCATATCTTTTGGACGTATCACAATGACCGGCTCCATCTTCGTGCGAATCGCAATACAACGCTCTTCATCTTCATAGAGGACGTCACCGTATTGCAACGGCTCTTCTTGGTCGATGCGTAATGCGATGTCCGTTCCTGCAGTTGTCTCCGTACGCAAAATTCGCTTGCTCAATTCTTCCCACTCGAGTTCTACCCACTCAAGTTGCTTGCCCGCAATTTCTTCCGTGCGGCCGATATTCCCAATTATTTTTTCGATTAACATGTTGTTCGCCTCTTTTCATGGAGCTGGTACTGAACGCATTTCAGTGAAGGTCATCTTTTAACGAGCTCCCGCTGGAACTGCAACAGTACCGCCTCAATCTTTACTTGTTCATTAAAACAAGAAATACCGCTGTGCCATCGGAAGAACACTTACCGGCTCGCACGTCGCCAACTCACCGTCGATTTTCACTTCATACGTCTCTGAATCGACATCGATGACTGGCATTTCACTGTTCAACTTCATGTCTGCTTTAGAGATATTCCGGCAGTTCTTCACCGTACCGATCATCTTCTTCAAGCCGAGTTGTTCTGGTAATCCTTCTTCGACAGCAATTTTAGGCAAGAATGTCATGCCAACATTTTGAGGACCTTGTCCATGGAACCCATACATTCTCCGTCCCATCATTGGTTGTGGTGTCGGAATGGAAGCGTTCGGGTCACCGGTAATTGCATAGACTGCCACGCCGGCTTTAATGACGAGCTCTGATTTCACACCAAAAAATGCAGGATCCCATAAGATGATGTCCGCTAATTTGCCTTCTTCCAAGGAACCGATTTCATGCGCAATCCCTTGGGCAATTGCAGGATTGATCGTATATTTTGCTACGTATCGTTTGACGCGATAGTTATCGTTATCATTGCCTTCGTCTTGCGGAAGTGGACCACGCTGTTGTTTCATTTTATTCGCGGTCTGCCATGTGCGGATCGTTACTTCACCAACACGTCCCATTGCTTGCGAGTCCGATGACATAATACTTAAAATCCCTAAGTCTTGCATAATATCTTCGGCCGCAATCGTTTCTGGACGAATCCGTGAATCAGCAAATGCAACATCCTCTGCCACATCATGTTTCAAATGATGACAAACCATGAGCATGTCCAAATGCTCGTCAATCGTATTCGTCGTAAACGGTTTTGTCGGATTCGTCGATGCCGGCAAAACATTCGGAAGTGACGCCATCTTCAATTGGTCAGGCGCATGTCCACCGCCTGCACCTTCCGTATGGAAAACGTGTATGACACGGTCGCCAATCGCTTCTATCGTACTTTCTACAAAGCCTGCTTCGTTCAATGTATCGGAATGCAACGCCACTTGTATGTCGTACTCATCCGCTACCGTCAAACTTTGATGTAACGCAGAAGGTGTCGCGCCCCAGTCTTCGTGAATCTTCACGCCGATTGCTCCAGCACGCACTTGTTCAACAAGTGGCTCCGGCACGGATGCACTGCCTTTGCCGAAGAGACCGATATTCATCGGAATGTCTTCGATCGCCTGTAACATACGATGCAAATGCCACTTGCCCGGTGTCACTGTCGTCGCTCGTGAGCCTGCTGCTGGACCCGTCCCCCCACCAATGAACGTCGTCGTACCCGCAAATAACGCAGTATCCACTTGTTGCGGACTGATGAAGTGAATATGTGTGTCAATCGCTCCTGCTGTTGCAATTAACCCTTCTCCTGCATACACTTCCGTCCCGACACCGATAATCATCCCTTGGTCGACACCGTCCATCGTATTTGGATTACCTGCTTTACCAATCCCGACAATTCGTCCGTCCTTTATACCGATATCCGCTTTGACGATTCCTGTATAATCGATAATCATGACGTTCGTAATGACAGAGTCCAACACGCCGTCCTCAGACGTTTTTTGTCCGTTCTGCCCCATTGAGACACGCAATGATTTCCCACCGCCAAAAACGCCTTCATCTCCATACGTCGTATAATCCTTTTCGATTTCAATCCATAGATCGGTATCCGCTAAACGGACTTTATCGCCCACAGTCGGTCCGAACATTTTTGCATATTGTTCATGTGTCACTTTCATTTAACTGTCAGCTCCTTTAAACCCACCATCAGATGCCTTCTCGATAATTTCCGCTTTATGATGCGTTGACCCTTCCGTCAACTGATTTAAGCCGAAGACGTGACGCTTCCCACCAAACTCGACAAGCTCCACTTCCTTCTCTTCACCCGGCTCGAAACGGACAGCAGTACCTGAAGGAATATTTAAGTGCATCCCAACTGCTTGCTCACGATCAAATTCAAGAAATCGATTCACCTCAATGAAATGGAAATGCGATCCTACTTGAATTGGGCAATCCCCCGTGTTTGCCACACGCACCGTCTTCACTTCACGTCCAACATTAATTTCGATGAACCCTTCAGCCGTCTTCACTTCTCCTGGTATCACAAACAAAACCTCCCTTTATTGAATCGGATTATGTACCGTCACAAGTTTTGTACCGTCCGGGAACATGCACTCGATCTGCACATCGCTGATCATGTCGCCGACACCTTCCATGACATCTTCAACCGTAAGCACTTGCTTCGCCTCACTCATTAACTGCGCAACCGTCTTGCCATCACGCGCACCCTCCATGATGAAATGACTAATAAGCGCTACGGATTCCGGGTAATTTAACTTCACGCCTCGCTCCTTTCGCTTCAACGCAAGCTCTCCCGCAACATGCAGCAACAACTTTTCCTGTTCAACTGGTGATAACTTCAACAACCATCCCTCCAACGTATTATTTTTCGGCATTTCAAAAAACCAGAGACACAAGTATGCCTCCTGCGCAAACGTACTATTCATTTTTAAAAGCTTTTTTGTGTTTTGCATGAACATGCAAAGTTGGACAGACGTCCGATAGATTGGGACCTGGCTAGGGATGCAGGTCAAAAGAGGTAGTAGAGGAAAATCTCATCACAAGTATTATAAGATATTAAAAATTGGTTGGCAATAGTTATAGAATCTAGCATAGTTCTAAAAAGCTTCCATGCGTGTTTTGATGAATCGCGAATGGGCTAGTTGCCAGCAATCACCATGATACCGCATGTACAGACCTAGCGTTCTTTTGGAATTGTCAACATCTTGCCCAATCAAAAAAGCCGCCCTAATTAGTAGGACGACCCGACTGCTACCTTCACGGCATCTGACCGCTTCATCATCTCTGGATCATGCAAATGGCACGCGACAAAATGCCCTTCCTCTTTTTCCAACCAGTTCGGCTTGACGTCTGCACAGACCGACATTGCATACGGACAACGCGTCCGGAATACACAACCAGACGGTGGATCGATTGGACTTGGCAACTCACCTTCCAATAAAATCCGTTCACGTGATTCCTCGATGTCCGGATCAGGAATCGGAATGGCAGAAAGCAATGCTTCTGTATAAGGATGCAACGGTTTATCATAAAGCTGCGAGCTTGTCGTCAGCTCTACCATCTGCCCTAAGTACATGACACCAATTCGACTGGAAATGTATTTGACCATCGATAGGTCATGCGCGATAAATAAATACGTCAACCCCTTCTCCTTTTGGAGACGTTGTAGCAATTTGACGACTTGCGCTTGCACCGATACATCCAACGCGGAAATCGGTTCATCCGCAATGATGAATTCAGGATCGAGTGCTAGTGAACGGGCAATACCGATTCGTTGACGCTGCCCACCGGAAAACTCATGCGGATAGCGGTTCGCATGATCGCGGTTCAACCCGACATCTTCCAGCAATTCGATGACACGTTGACGCATTTCCTTCTGCGTCTTGAACATCCCATGGATTTGCATCGGCTCCGCAATAATTTCATAGACGGTTGACCGTGGATTTAGAGATGCATAAGGATCTTGGAAAATCATCTGCATCTTTTTCAAAAACCGTTGTCGCTCTTTATCCGTCATGTCATGGACGCTTTTCCCATCGTATAACACTTCTCCATCGGTTTTATTGTATAAGCCAAGAATCGTTCGACCAGCCGTCGATTTCCCACAGCCTGATTCACCTACAAGCCCGAATGTCTCCCCGCGTAAAATATCAAAACTGATGCCGTCAACTGCCTTCAACGTCTTTCCTTTGCCCATATCGAAATGACGTTTCAAGTTTTTGACGGATAAGATTACATCTGTCATACATCTGCCCCCTCTCTAGTCCCGTACCGGCGAACTGCGCATAACTCCTTCTCCAATTTCGACCCTGCCAACTGGACGATTTCAACGCTATATCCTGTTGAAGGTGAGTGTAACAGCAAACCGTCCCCATAATAAAACCCGACGTGACGGACATTCCCTTTCCCTTCATCGTTCGCAAAGAACAACAAATCCCCTTTTTCCCAGCGTTCTCGCTCATGAAGGGGCACTTCCTCTCCTGTTACCGCCTGGTCACTCGCATCTCTCGGGATGAAATAGCCGCAAGCTTTCAACATGTTGTACGTAAATCCTGAGCAATCATACCCATACGGTGACATACCACCCCAGAAATACGGCAAGTCCAAATAAGCTAATCCTTCGTCCACAGCTGCTGAAGCTGGACGTTTGTGAAATTGATGGACAGAAGGAGCCCGCACAATGTCTTCTTTCCGAACAAGCGCTTCTCCATCTGGCGTGTCCACGACAAAATGGTCTTCCTGCTCGTCCGTTAGCGGAAGCATCGTGTTGAACGGCACGATTCGTTCAGGTAGCCCATCCAAGCTCCACAATTGCGCTTTCGGCACGGCAATACGGATAAAACCGCCTGCTGCTTCCAGTGGTTCCGCTTTTTTTAATTGTGCAACAGGTACCCATCCTGGATAGCCACGTGGATCCTTTTGAGACGGTTGCCAAACAGCAATGATTTTCGCCCACTCACCGACAATTTCGTCAACAATGACCGGTTCACCGTATAACAATTGTGTTTGTACTCGGTTGGCATTACATAAATCCAACCGTTGTTCATAGACGAGCTTTTCGAGCCATTTGTTTAATTGAACAGGGTTCGATACCCCTTCTGCGTCCAGTTCCCTTACAGACTCAGGTGATGTCCAAACCGTTGCAACAGAAACTGCGCACGCATACATATTCACCGTCATTTCCGTCATTGTATTTGCTCCTTCCCGATGCAATCCATTTCCGCCTGTAGTAGTCCAAGACCAGCACTTTCTGGCAAGTGGATCCGTCGTCCTTCATAGACGATGCCACCACCCACAATATCTTTTGCAAGCATAAGCGGCGCATCGAAATCGTATCGCGTAATGTTCGGTTGACTCGCCGCTAAATGGGCTGCTGCTGTGATGCCGAGCTTCGTTTCAATCATACTGCCAACCATACATTGCACACCGAAAGATTCAGCGAGTGCATTGATTTTTAACGCCTCATGGATGCCGCCAGATTTCATGAGTTTGATGTTAATCAAATCGGCTGCCCTTCGTTCCAATACGCGTTTTGCATCTTTGGCAGAAAATACACTTTCATCCGCCATAATGGGTGTCAGCGTATGATTTGTCACGTATGTAAGGCCATCGATATCGTCAGCATGTACGGGTTGTTCGATCAATTCGATCGCCAGTCCTGCATCTTCCATCTGACCAATCGCATAGACAGCTTCTTTCGGTTTCCACCCTTGGTTGGCATCTAACCTAATTTTAGGACCATCACCAATACGCGCTCTGATGGCACGGATTCGCGCAATGTCTTCGCTAATGTCACCGATACCTACTTTTACTTTCAAGACATTGAACCCGTTGCTGATGTATCTTTCAGCATCATCAGCCATTTCTGCCGGATCATTGACACTTACTGTGAAATCTGTTTCAAGTTCGTTGCGGAATCCTCCTAGTAGTTGATAGAGCGGCAGTCCTGCAAGTTGACCGAGTAGGTCATGAATGGCCATATCAACGGCGGCTTTCGCACTGGTGTTGCGGACGATAGAACCAGTGAGCAAACGAAAAATCTCCTCGCGATTCCGCAAATCCTTCCCAAGCAGTTGAGGGGTGATCACTTCTTGAATGGCGTATGTGATGCTGCCAAGTGAGTCACCTGTGATGACGTGGGTTGGTGGCGCTTCTCCCCAACCGATCTGGCCGTCGTCCGATGTCACTTTGACATAGATGGAGTAGGCAGTTGTTACGGTTCGAAGCGCCGTTTTGAATGGTTTTGTCAAGGGCACGGCGACGGGAAGCGTTTCGATGGAATGAATGTGCATTTAGTCCACCCCCGGCAAGATGGTCAACGTTTTCTGATTCGCATCGAGTTGAGCTTGGACGCCTAACGGAACAGCAAAGTGTGGTTCGCAATGACCGATTTTGAAACCTTTCACGACGGGCTTCCCTAAGTCTCCGAGATAGTGGTCAAATAGCGCATCCAGCGATACAGGTGCGGTTTGTTTTTTCGGCTCCGTGTTTGCAAAATCACCAATCACAATGCCTGCAACGTCTGCCAGTTTGCCCGCCATCCGCAGCTGGTTTAAGAGACCGTCTACCCGATACGGTTCTTCTCCGATATCTTCTATGAGTAATAGTTTACCGGACGTTTCAAGTTCGAATTTCGTGCCAAGTGTACTGACGAGTAACGATAAGTTCCCGCCAACGAGTTCGCCTTCCGCAACCCCTCCGCTCACTGTCGTTAATGGAGAAATGTCTTCGGTGTAGTGTAACTCCATTGGTTCAAATAACTGTTGAAACATTTTGCCGGACAGTTCATGGAATGTGTCTTTACCAACGCAAGATGCAAGCATCGGGCCGTGGAACGTGACGATGTTCGAGTACAGACCGATTGCCGTATGCAAAAACGTAATGTCACTGTACCCCCAGAAGATTTTCGGGTTTTCCGCGATGAGCTGTAAATCGAGCTGATCAGTGAAGCGGGCCGTTCCATAGCCACCTCTTGCACAAATAATGCCTTTAACCGTCGGGTCTGCAAACATGTCTTCCAAGTCTTTGCGGCGGTCGTCATCCGAACCCGCCAAATACCCATCTTTATTGTATACATGCTTGCCAAACTTCCACTGCAAGCCGAGCTGTTCCAAAAATTCCAGCGAACGTTGTAAACTAGCTTCCTCAGATGGACTGGCTGGCGATACAATACCAATCGTATCTCCTTTTTGAAGTCTTTTAGGACGTATTCTCATAACCCTCTCCTTCTTTGGTGACAGGCACCAACACAATTCTGACGATTCTTCACATAAATGGCAAAGTCGCGGCGCCATGACGGACACCGCGACTGAAGATTAATTCTTATCCGCGTATTTCAAGTCGACGTAGCCAACAGGGTGACGCAGGATTCCGGATACGCCCGGCTTTTCAAGTGTTGTCTGGTTGTAGAAGTATAGTGGGAAAACAGGCATTTCTTCCATGAGAAGTTTGTCTGCTTGTTGTAAAAGCTCCCATCGTTTGTTTTCGTCTGTTTCGTTCTTAATATCTGTGATGAGCTTGTCGTAGTCTGGATTTGACCATGTCGTACGGTTCATCGATGAACCCGTGATGAAGCTCTCAAGTGCGTTGACAGGGTCAGCATAGTCATGCAAGAAAGAAGAACGGGACATTTGGTATTTGAATTCCTTTTGCTCAGATAGGAATACCGCACCTTCCACTTGTTGCAATTTCGCATCTACACCTAATACTTCTTTAAATTTTGATTGTAGCGCAATTGCAATGTTTTGGTGAGACTCACTTGTGTTATAAGACAGTGTGATTTCAGGTAGTTCTGTATAGCCTTCTTCTTTCATCCCTTCCTCTAGCAAACGTTTTGCTTCTTCAGGGTCGTAAGAAACAAGGTCGCCAACCGATTCACGGAATTCTTTCCCATCCGGACCGATAAATCCGTACGTGACAAATCCACGAGCTGGTTTTTCACCGTTTTTCGTAACAAAGTTTACAATTTCATCACGATCGACAGCTAGACCGAATGCACGACGGATCTTTTTGTTTTGGAACGGCTCCATCGATGTATTGAAGCGGTAGAAATATAAACCTGCTTGGTCGTCAATACGGAGTTCATCGCTATCTTTCAACTGATCTGCCAATTCAGAAGGCACACCGGATACATCCAGCTCGTTTGATTGGTACATTTGGTAAGAGGTTGTTGAATCATTCACCATTGCCCAATGGACTTTATCCAGTTTTACAGCCGCTGCATCCCAATAATGTTCGTTTTTCTCAAACTCAAAGCTTACATCGTGATCCCATGCAGACAATTTGAACGGTCCATTCCCTACAAATGTAGCCGCTTCTGTATGCCAAGTCGGGTCTGCAGTTGCCACTTTTTCATTGATCGGGAAAAAGCTTGGGTTTGTAATAATGTTCAAGAATGCTTCGTTCGGTGACGTTAGCGTAACAACGAATGTTTTCTCGTCTTTTGCTTCAATTGCAATTTCATCTGCTGAACCTTCCCCAGTATTGTATGCTTCAGCTCCTTCAATGAAGTATGCCAAGAAAGCTGCAGGTGATGCTGTTTCAGGATTCAACATGTGTTTCCATGCAAAGACGAAATCTCCCGCTACGACTGGATCTCCATTTGACCATTTTGCGTTTTCACGGATTGTGAATGTATACGTCAAGCCATCATCTGAGATATCAATTTTTTCTGCTGTCGCTTCGACCGCTTTATGATCCTCATCCAAACGCGTCAAGCCTTCCATGATGTTGTTCAGCGCGCTCCATGATACAGCGTTAAACCCGATGGACGGATCAAATGACGTCGGTTCTTCTCCATTGTTCAAATAGAGGATTTTTTCGCCACTTCCCGCTTCTTCATTCCCTTTTCCTTCTTCTGATTCAGGTGCAGGATCTGTCTTTTCATCTGGTTCTTTGCCTGCATCCTTATTGGCAGTACACGCCGCAAGAACAAGCGCGAGCATCGCCATCAGTAAAAACGTTAACCACTTTTTCATTACAAAAGCCCCCTTTGTTTGTCTATGAATAGTTAAGCACGAATGTGCGTGAACCCTTACTACAGAACGGCTTATGCTGTTTTGACCAAGGAATCCCTGATCAATTCCCTATAGCAAGCCGCTCAAGTCACTACTTCCATCCCACGTGAATTTCCCTTCTTATCTGTTAGACAGCTTCCTTAGCTGAACACATTTTTAGCCCGTTCATCTTGCAGCCAACAATCGACCTGATGTGTGACAGAGAGCGTAGTCGTTGGTGGATACACCTTATCGCACACTTCCATCGCAAATGGGCATCTTGCAGTAAACGGACATCCAACTGGTGGTGCAAACAAATCTGGAGGCGTCCCGTCAATCGGTTGCAATTCCTCTTCTTTTAAATCTAGTCTCGGTACCGAAGCGAGCAATCCTTTTGTATACGGATGTTGTGGAGAATAAAACACTTCTCGCTTTTCCCCAATTTCAATGACCTTTCCTGCATACATAACCGCGATCCGATCGGCAATTTTCGCAACTACCCCAAGATCATGCGTTATGAGGATAATCGATACCCCCGTGCGGCTTTGTATTTCTTCGAACAACTCGAGTATTTGCGCTTGGATTGTTACATCCAATGCAGTTGTCGGCTCATCGGCGATAAGCAACTCCGGTTCACAGATAAGCGCGATGGCGATGACAATTCGCTGTCGCATACCACCTGAAAACTGATGCGGGTATTGCTTCAGCCGTTCCTCGGGATTTGGAATGCCGACAACATCCAACAATTCGATTGCCCGCTTTCGTGCTTCTTCCTTACTTACTTTCTGATGTGTACGTAAGCCTTCCGTTAACTGTTCGCCAATTTGAAGTGTCGGGTTCAATGCAGTCATCGGATCTTGGAAGATCATCGAAATGTCGACACCTTGCACTTTACGCATACCCGCTTTGTCCAATTTTGTTAAATCACGGCCTTTAAAAATGACACTGCCGTTTTTTATCCTTCCAGCAAGATGAGGAAGTAACCCCATAATTGTGTTCGCTGTTACACTTTTCCCACACCCTGATTCACCGACAATGGCAAGCGTCTCCCCTTTGTATAAATCGAAAGAGACACCTCGTAATGCTTGTACTTCACCGCCGAATGTCTTGAACGACACATATAAATCCTGGACAGACAGCATCGTTTCAGTGAACACTTTCTTTCTCTTCGGTGGCTTTGTCGCCACTGCAGTAGATCCTAGCTTATTTGTTTTTTGTTCAGTCAAATGAATCACCCCCTCAGTTTCGGATCAAGCGCATCTTGCATACCGTCTCCGAGGACGTTAAATGCAAACATTGTCATCGATATGAAAAACGCTGGGAAGAACAATCTCCACCAGTGACCGGACAAGATGACCGGTAAGGCGTCATTTGCCATTACACCCCAGCTGGCAAACGGTGCCGCGATCCCTAGACCGAGGAAGCTCAAAAATGCCTCTGCAAAGATAGCACTCGGAACAGTCAACGTCATTTGGACGATAATGGGCCCCATTGTATTCGGCAATAAATTTTTCCTTATGATTCTAGGTGTTTTGGCGCCGAAAGACTTGGAGGCGGTCACAAATTCATAGTTTTTAATTTGCAATACTTGCCCCCTAACGATCCTAGCCATCCCTACCCAACCGGTAATTGTGAGAGCGATGATAATCGTCGTCAAACTGGCACCCATAATGACCATCAACAAAATGACCACTAGCAAATGCGGGAGTCCATATAAAATTTCAATGATTCGCATCATCAACGAATCGGTTCGACCGCCTTTATAGCCACTAATGCCCCCGTAAATGATGCCAATAAAGAAATCAATCAACGCTGCGGCTACACCGACAAATAGCGATACGCGTGCGCCGTACCAAGTTCTTGTAAAAACGTCCCACCCTTTCTCGTCGGTTCCGAACCAATGGGTTGCTGATGGTGGCTGATTTTGGTTCGCGTATTGTGTTGTTTCAATATTGTGTGGGGATAATATCGGGGCAAAAATGGCGAACAAGGTTAATAGAATAAGAAATATTAAACCACCCATCGCCATTTTATTCTTCCGTAATCTTCGCCATGCATCCTTCCAGTAGGAGAGTGACGGGCGAACGACGGACTCTGCTTGCTCCTTATTCGTTTCCTTCGGTTTGAACCACTCATCTGGCACATGCATAGGTTGCTGATGATTTACCATTATGCCTCCCCCTCTTTCTTATGCAACTTGATGCGAGGGTCGAGAAACCCATACACAATATCGACGAGAAATAGCATGAACACAAGAAAAGCACTATAGAACACTGTCGTCCCCATAATGACCGGATAATCCCGGTTATTAATGCTATCTACAAAGTATTTTCCCATACCCGGAATTGCAAAGATTTTTTCAATAACGAACGTTCCTGTCAAAATTCCCGCTAGCATCGTTCCCATAATCGTTACGACAGGCATTAATGCGTTCCGCAGTGCGTGTCTAATAACAATTCGTGCAGGAGACAACCCTTTTGCTCTCGCCATTTTCATATAATCCTGCGTTAACACTTCTAGCATGCTGGAGCGGGTGAGACGAGCGATAATGGCTGTTGGCCCCGTGGCGAGTGCCAATGTTGGAAGCACCATATGCAACGGACTGCTCCACGTGGCAGGTGGTAGCAACTCCCATGTGACAGCAAGTTGTTGAATCAATAACGTCGCCAACACAAAGTTCGGGACAGAAATGCCGACTACCGCAAAGGCCATAGCAATATAATCGATAATGCCATTATGGCGAAGTGCTGCTAATGTGCCTAATGTGACCCCCGATAATACGGCTACTAATATCGTAATTAAACCGAGTTCAGCAGAGATCGGGAACCCCCTTGCAAGCAAACTATTCACCGTTTCATTTGGTTTTTTGATGGATGGTCCAAAGTCAAATGTAGCGACAGATTTTAAGTAATGTCCGTATTGAACGATGACCGGCTCATCCAGCTTATAAAACTTCTCTAAATTTGCTTGAATCGTAGGATTCGATGTACGCTCTTCGTCAAATGGTGAGCCTGGAATCGCGTGCATTAGGAAGAACGTCAACGTTGCAATAATAAATATGGTAGCGATCATCATGGCAAATCGCTTAACGATGTAAATCCCCATTCAACTTCCCCCTTAGCAGAACTTCGTTTGTAAAGCCAATTCGATCATGACGAGCATCGCTCGATAAGCTTCCAAAATATCTTTCGCTTCAAATTTCACAATCGTCGTACCCGGTTCAATTTCACATCCCGGCATAAGTGCAGCCCATTCTGCTTGCCCGTAGTTTGTGAACTCAATGCGCAATGTCGGATTGACTGGAGGGACAAGTGGTTGGATTGTTGACCGTTTCGCAATTGCTTCTGCTGTCTTCGCTTCTAGTAAGGCATGCGCCTTTTTAGGATGAAGCGTCTTCACCGCAGATCGCGTAATCGACTCTTTGACAGCTGCAGTAACAATGCCAGGTATTAACGCCTCCGCTTCTTTGCATGCACAATCATCACCCGCGACCAGTATGACGGGTACCCCAAAATGACCAGCTACATATGCATTGAACCCTAGTTCTCCTATTTCCAAATCATTTATGTACATCGTGCGAACACCGAAAATTATAGAATGGCTCATGACACCAGGTTGACCCGCTCTCGCGTGGTACCCAGCGAATATTGCGCCGTCAAACGATGCTTCCATCGCCTCCACCATCGAAAGCGCTTTCATCCCACCTGTAATTAGCTCCGCCTCCGGATGCAATTCTTCCACAAGCAAATTATTCATCTTTGAATGACTGTCATTGACAAGCACGTGTTTTGCGCCTTCACCAATCGCAGCACGAACAATTGCATTTGCTTCCTCCGTCATAATCCTTCGTGCTCGTTCATAGTTATGTTGACTCGAATCAACAAACGTATAATCTGGCAGCCCTGTAATGCCTTCCATATCAACAGATACGTAAATTTTCATCTTCATTCCCCCATGTTGTAATCCCTTTGCGGCACTTACTTATTAGACTAATTCACCAATTCGTAAGTTTAATTCTATCAAATTTTTGTGAATATTACAATATGATATCAAAATAATAAAAACCGTCACCCAGTTTCCCGGGTGACGGTTTTGTAATACGACTCTCTAAGAATTACTTAGATACGCCCCATTTCCATACACGTGCGTTTTCAGTACCTGGTTTGATTGAGTAGTTAACAACGCGCTCGTTAGCACCCATTAGGTAGTAACGGTATAGGGTTGGTGCAACCGGTACTTCATCAACCATCAATTCTTGCCATTGGCTGTAAATATCTTTACGGAAGTCCGCATCAAACGCTTCTAAAGAAGTTCCAGCTGTTAACAACTCGTCGTTCTTCTCGCTTGTGTAACGTGTGTAGTTGAAAGCTGCTGTTCTACCATATAGGCCGGATGGATCTGGATCAGTACCAGTTCCCCAAGCACCTTGGTAAATGTCAATTTTCGGCTCATCCGCTTCTACCATATCGTAGAAAGAGTTGAACTCATGTAGACGTCCGTCAAGAAGTTGAACTTTAATGCCTACATCGCCCCATTGTTGAATGTAGTACTGTGCAAGTGGTTCAGCAATTTCTCCACCTGACATGGAAGCGAAGTTTAACACAAACGGCTCGCCTTTATCGTTTTCACGGAAGCCGTCGCCATCTACGTCTACATATCCAGCTTCGTCAAGCAAAGCTTTTGCTTTTTCAGGATCGTAGCTTGGTGCTTCAATGTTTGAATCATGGAAACTAGAGAATACTGGAATAATTAACGTTGTCGCAGGGAAACGAAGACCGTGGTACAATTCTTTTGCCACTGTTTCGTTATCCATTGCATACCACATTGCTTGACGAACAAGCTTGTTAGCCATTTTCGCGTCTGGATCTGTTACGTTTTCTTTCTTTTCATCGTCCCACTTACCAAGTTTGAATCCAATGTACGTGTAAGCAGTATCTACATCTGCAAGAAGCTCGATGTTGCCGATTTCTTTTGCTTTCTCGTATTGGTCAACTGGAATTTCAGCTAAGTCTACATCGCCTTTTTTCAATGCTTCAAGAATTGCTGCAGAGTTTACTACTTTCAATACCAATGATTTAAGTGCAGGCTTGCCTCTCCAGTAATCGTCAAAACGCTCATAAAGAACAGACTCACCTGGAACGATTTTAGCTACTTTGTAAGGACCGAAACCGATTGGGTTTACACGGATTTTGTCAGAAGAAACGATTTCCTCCATTGTTACTTCACCAGTCATTATGTCACCGATATGGTGTCTTGGTGTTGGAGCTGCCCAAATACCAGACATAACAGAAGGTGTTGCTTCTGTATACGTAATGGAAATTTCTTTCTCATCTTCAGAAACTTTAATACCTGAGATTTCTTTCGTTTCACCGTTATGGTATGCAGGCATACCTTCAACGTTTTCAATCATGAATGTGTAACGAGTTCCTGTGTATTCAGGGTGACCAAGTAACTGGTAAGAGTAAAGAAGGTCACTTGCTTTTACAGGCTCGCCATCATGCCATTTCACACCGTCTTTAATTTTCAATGTAATTGTTTTGTTATCTTCAGAAAGTTCGTATTCAGCTGCACCGTCGTTCGTAATTAAGAAGTCACCATCTGTCGCTAAAAGACTTTCGTCGAAGTAGCTAATGATTTCAGCATCATATGTCCCTTTATAGAACACACGGCTAAGTGTACCTTCAAACGGCGTATCCGTTACCATTGCAACTGTCATTTCTCCGTCTTCGATCGCTTCACCAGTGTTAGAAACGTCTAACGGGAAGTCAAGACCTGCGTTTGGATCTTCTACTGGCTCTTCCTCTTCACCATTTGTTTCTTCTTCTTTTGGTTTTGCTGGCTCTTTTTCTCCAGCACCATCTTTCTCGTCTTTACCTGTACATGCAGCTAAAAATACGCTGAGTACTAGTAGAAGACTTGCAAGTAGCAAAAACTGCTTCTTTGCCATTTGTATTACCTCCCCTTTTTTTTTAGGCTAATCTTTGCCTTGCATCCGACGCGCGTTTCACCGCTTGCCCGATGTAATTTATACACAGCATCATTACTAAAATTAGCAATGCTGCAGGTAACCATACCCACCACTTATTTTGCACAATATCCGGAGTTCGCGCGTACGCAATGAGCGTGCCAAGCGAAGGCGTCCCCGTCGGAAGACCGAATCCTAAGAAAGTAAGACCTGTCTCCAAGCCGATATTGCCCGCAAGCGTAAGTGTCATATTGACAATGACGAGTGAACTTAAGTTTGGAAACATCTCAAAAAACATGATTTTCCAACTAGGTGTTCCCAACGTCTTGGAAGCATTGATATAGTCGAGCTCCCTTTCTGATAATGCTCTGGAACGGATCAACCTTGCTTTTCCGAACCAAGCGAATGCACCCATAATGAGGATGAATGTAAATACCGTGTAATTCGGTACAATTACTACAAAAACGATGATAAACATTAAAGATGGGAGAACCATTAGAAACTCTAGAACCCGCATCATAATATTATCGATTTTGCCGCCATAATACCCTGCGACTAAGCCATACGTAAGACCAAATATCCCTGCCAGTAATGTCACGGAAAGACCGATGGTAAAGGAGTTCCGTGTACCGATCAACAACTGCCCAAATACATCGCGCCCACCGTCATCTGTACCTAGCCAATGTTCCACAGATGGTGCTTTCCAAGTAGCTAGAAAGTTCACACGTTTTAATAGCGTTTGATCGATGAATAATGGTGACGAGTAAGCGGCTAATAGAATAATAGTTAGTAATATTAATGAACCCAAGGCCATTTTATCATTTTTAATTTCACGCCAAATCGTCTTTAATAACGAAGGATTATTTTGTTTCTCTCTCGCTATCAACTGTTTTTCATCTAAGATGACTGTATCTTTCATTTCCATTCCCCTCCTCTTCCTTCTTTTCTTCTATTCAATACGAATACGCGGATCCACAATGCTTAAGATAATATCTGAAAGCATTGTTCCAATGATGACAGCAGATCCAGAAATCATGACAAGTGCTGTAACAACGGTAAAGTCGCGCGTTGAAATTGATTGAATGAAAAGATAGCCGAGTCCAGGGTAACTATAGATTGTTTCGATAAAGACTGATCCCGATATTAAACCAGTAATTTCAAGACCTAAAAAAGCTGCAATCGGTAATAGTGAGTTACGTAAAATATGGCGTGTGTATACTTTTCCTTCTGGTACACCTTTTGCACGTGCTGTTTTTACATAATCTTTCAATTTTTGATCAATAATGTCATTTCTTAAGTATTGGATTGTACTAAAAGTTGCTAATAATGATCCCGATAAGACAGGTAAGATTAAGTGTCGCACTTTGCTCACGTAATAATCCCACGTACCTGCTTCTAGTCGAACATCTACGCTATTTCCATACGGAAGCCAACCTAGAACGAAACTGAAAAAGAACATCATGAGCAAAGCAAATACGAATAACGGCGTAGCAAACGCAAAATAGTTATATGTGACAATAGACTTATCCGCCCATGAATCTGTCCAACGACCTGCAACGATTCCAAGCGGGATTGCAATTAAATAAGATACAATTAACGTGAACGTTGCAAGCAACAATGTATTTTCTACTTTCCCCGCGAGCAACTGCGTCACTTTTTGCGAGTGAACGTATGACATGCCTAAATCACCTGTCACTGCCTTACCAAGCCATCTTCCGTATTGTTCGTACCACGGATCATTTAACCCCGCTTTTTCACGAAGTTTTTCTAAATGCTCTTGCGAAACATCCGGATTCCCTTGGAAAGATCCTGTTAGTGCATCACCCGGCATCATTTTCGCCAGCATGAAGATAATAATACTGAGAAGGATGAGTTGCGGGATCATGAGCAATGTTCTACGTAAAATAAACTTTAACATTTACCTTCATCCCCCTTACTGCATGGCGACCGAATGTGAATCTGAAATCTTCTTCAAATCGAACATCCGTCCATCATTATCAAAGTAATTGCTATATTCTGTTTGGTATTCTTGATTGATTGCTTGACGCAAATGCATCTTTTCAAACCGTTTTTCCGGATTCATCTCCGGAATCGCTGCAATGAGTCGTTTCGTATATACGTGTTGAGGATTGTTGTAAATATCTGATGCGGTTCCTTCCTCAACGAAACGACCGCGGTACATAATACCGATTCGGTCACACATATGCTGGATGATTCCTAAGTCATGCGAGATGAATAAATATGTCAAATTGAATTCATCTTGAATTTCTTGCATGAAATTCAATACTTGAGCTTGTACAGAAACATCCAATGCAGAAACAGGCTCATCCGCAATGATCAATTTCGGATTGAGTGCTAATGCGCGTGCAATTCCAATACGTTGCCGTTGTCCTCCAGAGAACTGATGGGGGTATTTATAGATTGACTCAGGAGCCAATCCTACACGGGCAACAAGTTCTTGTACGCGTAACAATTCCTCTTTAGGCGATAACCGTTCAAAGTTTCGTAACGGTTCTGCAATCGTATTCAAGATGTTTTTCCGTCCATTCAAAGAAGAATACGGATCTTGGAAAATCATTTGAATGTCTTTCGTATATTTACGGCGTTCCATACGCCCCATACTTGCCAAGTCTTTCCCTTCAAAAAGCATTTCACCCGCCGTCACTTCGTTTAAGCCGATGATTGCTCTACCTGAAGTTGTTTTTCCGCAGCCAGATTCTCCTACTAGGCCATACGTCTCACCAGGTTGCAATTCGAAACTAATACCATCGACTGCTTTTACGTGATCAACGACTCGACGGAAAAAACCGCCTCTAATCGGGTAATGAATTTTTAAATCATTCACTTTCAGTAGCGACATATTCTCTCTCTCCTACTCTGTCCTCCGGAAAGTAGAACGTTTTGTAACATGAGCATCTCACAAAATGATTCGGCTTCGCTTCATGCATTTCCGGTCTTTCTTCATGTGCATCTTCAGGAATCCAGGCAATCCTTGGCGCAAAACGGCAACCTGTACGGTCAAGGTTTTGAATGGATGGAACGATTCCGTCGATGACATGCAATTTCTCTTTCGACTCCAAATTGGAAGGAATTGAGTTTAATAGCGATCGCGTATACGGATGTAATGGATTTGAGAACAATTCCTTTACGTCAGCGATTTCGACAACTTCCCCTGCATACATGACAACAACACGGTCCGCCATCTCAGCAACGACTCCTAAGTCATGGGTAATGAGGATGATGCCTGTTTTCATTTGGTTCTGGAGCTCTTTCATCAAGTCCATAATTTGAGCTTGAATTGTAACGTCCAAGGCAGTCGTCGGCTCATCCGCGAGAAGTAATACAGGGTCACAAGCAAGTGCGATGGCGATGACGACACGTTGTCTCATCCCTCCTGATAATTCATGCGGATATTGCTCATAGACGCGTTGTTCGTTTTTAATACCCACTCGACGAAGAAGTTCAAGTGTGCGCTTTTTCTTATCTGCAGCAGATAGTTTCATATGGTAATCCATAGGTTCTTCTATCTGTCTACCAATTGTTGCAAGCGGATTCAAAGCGGTCATCGGGTCTTGGAAAATCATCCCGACGTCTTTACCTCTCACCTTATCCATAGCAGAACGGGAGAGCGACAGGAGATTGCGGCCTCCAAAATTAACTTCGCCTTCTAGCTTTGTATTTTTAAGGTTATGTAACCCCATTATTGAAAGTGCCAGTGCACTCTTTCCACAACCCGATTCCCCTACAATTGCAACAACTTCATTTTCGTGAACTGTTATGGAAACATCGTCAACCGCCGCATAGTAATCACCTTTGATGCTAAATGATGTACGGAGATTTTTTATTTCCAATACCGGGTTTTTCAATGAACTTCCTCCTTACAATTAAACACAGTTGCGAATAACTAATTTTCAGATTTAATCAACAGTTATTGAACCTAATATACTACAACAGAATCGTGCTGACAATACTGTTTTTTTAGAATATCAAAATCTTATTTTATTTCCAATGTGTCAAACTCATTATAATCGTTGATATGTAAGCGTTTTCTAATAGGTTTATTGGAACAAAATTTTTTCACTAATTTACCTTTTTCCCAATTAAAAACAGGAAGAAAAGTCGTTAGCCAAACTAACGACCTACCTCCTGTTCAATGACAGTGCTTCTTCAATTATCCGTTGGACGAACTTGCAGCAGAAGATGCCGCAACAGCAGCTACTGTCGTCGCCATAACGGCCTGTTGTGCTTGCAAGATCATTTCGATCGAAGCTGCTAGACTAATGCTCATTTGTTGGGGATCTTCGGTCAATTGATGGGTCACATGACCGATTGCTACCGATAGCGCCATTTCCCGGTTCCATTTGAAACGCTTCGACTGCTCCAATTGTTTCGCCAGCATAACAATTTCTTGCAGTTTTTCATCTTGTACTTCAAAAACTGTCAGAAACCCGATCATCGGATAATGAACCTGTTTTGCTTTTAACTGTTTACGAAGCGTTTCAAATAAGGTGCTTGCTCTGTCCACGCGAAGCGGATCGAACTGGATATCCATATACGTCATCACTTGTGATAACCATTGCAGTTCATTCCCCGCTTTAAAGCCTTTCCCACGAAGTGCATCATAATAGTCCCGCATCGCCTGTGCATGTAATTCGGGACTTTCCTTTTTCTTGCCGAGCAGCATTGCATACGCATAATCATCATCGGACGTGAGAAAGAAGTGCTGTTTTTTCATCGCGTCATATAATTGCTTTGCCCGTTCGGCTTCTTCCGCAAATGTCGACGGCTCATTGTCCATCAGTAGGGCGGCTAAGTAAGAATGGATTGTATTACGGAAGCCTGCTTGCTTCAACACACGTTGTTTTTCCATCAACCGGTCGGCCTCTTCTTCTATGGACGGACCCGATTGAGCTAAAAATGCCGCCATCATCGGCAAGAGATTCCCACGCAATGGCGAAAACCAACCCGCTCTCGACTTTAACGCTTCAAGTGCACAGCTGAAATTGATTGCATTGAATTCTCTACCCGCAGTCACGTAATAAGACGTAATTGTTAACACCACATTCTTATCAACACTCCATCCCGCCAAGGATTTCACTTTGTCATAGGTCGTTTCCACTTCATGCCGAATCATCTCCATGTTCATGCCGCACAACTCCTTTGCTATATGTACGTGGCAAAGGCTACTAAAGTTTCAATTCGGACTATTACGTTTATGTTACAAACAGTCAAGACAGCGAATGAATTGAAGTACTGGATTGTACAAGCTCTTTTATGAATTGCTCGTCGCCTCTATGAAACGCCTCTACGATCGCACTTCCGACGATGACGCCATCGGTACAAGCACCGAATGCTTCAATTTGGCGAGCAGTTGAAATGCCAAATCCGGCAAGTACCGGCACAGGACTTGACGCTTTCAATTGTTGTAAATGTTGGACTAACGTTTCATCGTACGCATTGCGGATACCCGTAATGCCGTTTACGGTCACTGCATACACAAACCCTTCTGCCTGTGAAACGATGTTCGCGATCCGATCTGCAGAACTCGTGAGGGAAACAAGGGGAATCAATGCAATATCCGTTTCGTTCAACTCATTCACAAACGGAACGTTCTCTTCCAACGGTAAATCCGGAATAATTAATCCTTTAATGCCAACCTCGCTACATCGAGCGATAAATTCTCGGATTCCATATGCCAAAATTGGATTCAAATACGTCATGATGACAAGAGGAACGTGCACATCGTGCGACCGGGTTTCTAGTGTATCCAACACCTTCCGCAACGTGACCCCATTTGCAAGCGCACGCTCTCCTGCCTGCTGAATCGTCTCGCCATCAGCAACCGGATCTGAAAACGGAATGCCGATTTCAATCGCCGTCACACCCGCTTCTTGTAGAAAAAGCAGGCGATCATTCAACACGGTCAATCCACCATCACCCGCCATCATATAGGGCACGAACGCTTTATTGCCTTGTTGCACAGTTGTACGAATCCGCTTTTCTAACGTCTTCATTTTGCTCCACCCCCTAATGCTTCACGCACTGTTTGCATATCTTTATCGCCTCTGCCCGACAAACAAATGACGACAATTTCATCGTTAGCCATCCCTTCGGCTAGACCAATCGCAAACTGTACCGCATGTGCACTTTCAAGCGCAGGAATAATCCCTTCAGTTTTCGCCAATGTTTGTAAGCCTTCCAAAGCTTCTACGTCCGTTACAGCTGAATACGTTACGCGTCTTATATCATGCAAATGACAATGCTCCGGTCCAACCGCAGGATAGTCGAGCCCCGCCGAAATCGAATGCGCTTCTTGGATAAACCCATCATCGTCTTGAAGCACATACATATACGCCCCATGCAGTACGCCTTCCTTTCCATCTGCAATGGCAGCCGCGTGCATACCACTCGCAATCCCGCTTCCTGCAGCTTCCACTCCATACAGCGCAACTTCTTCATCGTCAATAAACGGATGGAACATGCCAATTGCATTACTGCCGCCTCCGATGCATGCGACAACAGCATCTGGCAACCGCCCTTCCTTCTCGACAATTTGCTTTCGTGTCTCAACGCCGATCACTCGTTGGAAGTCACGGACAATTTCAGGAAACGGATGTGGACCAAGCGCGGAACCTAATATATAATGCGTATCTTCGACATTTGCTACCCAATAGCGAAGCGCTTCATTGACCGCATCCTTCAACGTTCCTGCTCCCTTGTCGACCGATACGACCTTCGCCCCGAGCAACTCCATTCGAAAGACATTTAACGCCTGTCGCCGAATATCTTCCTTTCCCATGAAGACGACACAATCCAAGCCAAAGAGTGCACACGCAGTCGCAGTTGCCACCCCATGCTGACCCGCCCCCGTTTCTGCAACGATTTTCTTTTTACCCATGCGGATTGCAAGCAATGCTTGCCCAAGCGAATTGTTGATTTTGTGAGCACCAGTATGGTTCAAATCCTCACGTTTCAAGAAAATTTTTGCACCACCGACCAATTTTGTTAGCCGTTCCGCAAAATACAATGGGTTTTCGCGTCCAACGAAATCGCGTAAATAACCGTCTAATTCCTTTTGGAACCGTGGATCTTTCTTCGCATCCTCATACGCTTCCTCCAGTTCGAGCAACGCCGTCATTAACGTCTCCGGTACATACTGCCCGCCAAACTTTCCATATCTACCTTTCCTCGTCTCCATTACCATCCTCAACTCTCCTCCTCTTTCACTGTACGAATAAACTCGCGTATCAAAGATGCATCTTTTCGTCCGTCCTTCTCCACTCCACTTGACACGTCCACCATGAAAGGGCGCACTTGCCGAATTGCATCCCGGACATTGCCCGCATGTAAACCGCCCGCCACAATCATCCGTTCCTTCGGTAACTCACCTTTCAACAAGCTCCAGTCAAACACCTTACCGCTACCGCCTTTGAACTCTATACCCGGCGCATCCACCAACACAAAATCCGTTTTAGCTTCCCTCACATCCATCATATCTTCAGCACCACGCACTGCTACTACTTTAATAGAAGGAAGTCCTACACGTTGGATAAATTCGGCAGATTCTTCCCCGTGATATTGCACAACATCCAAAGGAACCTCTCGATACGCAAACGCCAACTCTTCCGCGGTAGCATTCACAAAAACACCGATTTTCAACACATGTTCAGGGACCGATCGTGCCAGTTCTTTTGCTTGCGCAATCGCGACACGGCGTCTGCTCGGTGCAAACACGAATCCGACCGCATCCACACCCGCTTCAACCGCCGCTTCAACATGCTCAGTTTCCATCAATCCGCAAATTTTCACTTTCGTCATGACAGCACACCTACTTTCGGTACTTGCAACGACTGGATGGATGTTTGAACAGACACACTACGCATTAACGATTCACCCACTAGAACCGCACACGCACCTGCTGTTGCCACGCGCCTCGCATCTTCCTCGTTAAAGATGCCACTCTCACTAATGAACACCCGATCTTCATCGAACGGAAACTGTTTTGCCACTTCTTCCGTCCTTGCTAATTCTACTTCAAATGTCCGCAAATCACGGTTATTAACGCCAATAATTTTTGCGTCTATCGCAAGCGCTCGTTGCAACTCCTGCACATCATGTACTTCGACTAACACATCGAGTCCACGTTCTGCCGCATAACGGTGGAGACGTTGTAACGTCACATCGTCAAGTGCAGCGACAATGAGCAAAACGACTGATGCGCCTGCTTGAATTGCTCGATCGATTTGTACTTCATGAATGATAAAATCTTTGCAAAGCAGTGGTAGTCTAACCGTTTCAGCAACTGCAGCCAGGTCGTTCATAGAACCTTTAAAGAACATTGAATCGGTGAGTACTGAAATACAAGCAGCACCTGCCTCTTCATACAACTTCGCTTGTGCTACTGGATTCGCCCCTTCCGCTATGAGGCCTTTCGACGGGGAAGCGCGTTTAATTTCTGCAATAACTTGAAGTTTTTTTGCGTCTTTTAATGTGTTAAAGAGGGATGGTCTCTTCAAAATTGTTTCACGGGAAACATCCTGTTCATTCATCAACAATTGCTTTACCTCAAGCCGCTTCACGCTCAATATTTCGTCTAATATCGTCATCACACGGATACCTCCCGTCCGATTTGTTCGCTATATGCAACGACTGCTTCCATTTTCAGTCGTGCATGGCCACTGACAATGCTATCTATCGCTACGTCCACCCCTTCACGGATTGTGTCGGTTAACCCATTTGCAAAAAGACCTAAACCTGCGTTCAATACGACTGTGTCAAATCGCGGCCCGCGTTCCCCTTGGAGTATGGAGCGGATCATCGCTGCATTTTCATCAGCGGTTCCTCCGCGAATCGCAGAAGGATGTGCGTATTTCAATCCAACCTCCTCTGCGGTTAAAGAAAAAGGAATTAAATCGCCTTTATCCAACAGGACAAACGAATTTTGCCCGGCAAGCGAAGCTTCATCCATCCCACCTGCACCTGACACGACAATTGCTCGTTCCCTGCCAAGCATGCGCAGTACAGACGCATAGTCCATTATGAAGTCTGGTCGGTTAATGCCTGTAAATTGTGTCGGCAACGAAACGGGATTTGTCAGCGGGCCGACGAGATTAAAGATCGTTGGCTTGCCAATTCGTCTTCGAATTTCACCAATCCTTTTCATCTTCGTGTGGACAACCGGGGCAAATAAAAACGTAATCCCTTCCGCTTCAAGCAAGTCCGCCATCTCGCTTGTGTTAAAACGCGCGTGAACACCTAACGCATCGAGTACATCATGGCTGCCTGCCGCACTGGAAATCTTACGGTTGCCATGCTTCACAACTTTTACGCCAGCACCCGCTAGAACGAACGCTGCTGTTGTACTAATGTTAAATGAGTTCGAGCCGTCGCCTCCCGTTCCACAATTGTCCAAATACCGCGCTTGCGGCACGTCAATTGGCAATGCATGAGACGTCGTGACCGTCGCAAGTGCCGCCACTTCCGATGCCGTTTCTCCTTTGTTCGCTAATCCTACAAGAAAGCGGGTCATATCCTCATCAGTTGCTTCTCCACTAAATAGTTGTTGCGCCGCTTCTATCATCTCGCCGTATAGTAAGTTTCGACCTTCATTTACTATTTCTATATACTTTTTCACACTCATCTCTCCTCTGCTTTTCTAAACTGGACGCATCATTTCTTTAAGACTTTTCTTTATTAATTTTCATGCAGGGCTTCGATTAAAGAACTGTCCATATACGAATTGTGTTCCCTTTGTTCATTTCACTACTTCCAACAGCGAACGGGCTTTATTCACGGTTTCTTTATACTCCAATGAAGGAATTGACGCTTCTACGATACCTGCTCCAGCTTGCACAAACGCTTTCTTGTCTTTGACGAGCATCGTCCGAATTGTCAGCGCAAAATCAATATTGCCGTTTAAACCAATGTAGCCGATAGCCCCTCCGTAAATGCCACGCGGTTCCTCTTCCAATTGTGAAATAATATTCATCGCAAGCTTTTTCGGCGAACCTGTCACCGTTCCTGCCGGCAATGTCGCCTTCAGGGCATCGAGTGCGTGACGCCCAGGTGCTAATGTGCCCTCCACTTCCGACACGAGGTGCATGACATGTTCATACCGGACCGTTTGCAAGTAGTTGGATACGTTGACAGTCGCAGGATCACAAATTGTCTGCAATTCCTTTTCACTGACTGCGACTAACATGTCATGCTCGGACAACTCTTTCGGATCGTTCCGTAACTCCTCTTCAAGTGCAATATCTTCCTCTGTTGTCCGTCCACGCCTCCGGGTCCCTGCAATCGGGTTCGTCACCACTTGATTATTCGTCACCTTCACAAGACTTTCGGGCGATGCGCCGATGACGACATGATCGTCAAATTCCATGTAATACATATATGGCGAAGGATTTTGCTTTCGCAACTTACGATAGAGCGCGAATGGATCCCCTTCGATATCCGCTTCCAACTTGCGCGACAATACGACTTGCTCAACCGTTCCCGCAGCGATATATGCTTGCACTTGACGGACGCGATCCTCAAATTGCTGTTGAGACAGGGTGCACTGATAATCCGACACGGAAACCCCTCTTTCTTCCTCTACGTCGCCCGTCGTAATCAATTTCTCGAGCGCTTCTAAATCCGTCCGGCCATATTCGGCATGAATTTCCGTATGCAGCAACGTCACCTCATTTAACAAATGATCAAAGATGATGACCGTGTCGTAAACATTGAAATTTACATCCGGCAACTCCCCACGAACTGCATCCATCTCTTGTGCCGCGCCATACCCGACATAACCAACAGCCCCGCCCGTAAATGGATAGTCACCCTCTTCCGCAATCCGCGGCATCAACCGTTTGAGCATCGTATACAAATCCCCTTCATGCGTATACGTCCTCCCCGTCGCATACACAACCTCCTCGAGCTTCACAGCCGAACCACGATACGCCTTCACGGGATCAACCCCAATAAACGAATAACGCCCCGCCCCCTCATGCTGCGAAGAACTCTCCAACAAAAACCGGCAACGCCCCTTCAACCGCCTAAAAATCAACACCGGCGTCAACGAATCCCCCTCAACCTTCCGCCTCTTCACTCTCAAACTCATCTGCTCCATCCTCATCTCTCCTCTTCTCCTATTTTTGGTGTCAGTCCCCATCACAGCAGGGCTTCGCACTCGAAAACGACTGCTATCGATCATTTCCCAGGTTCTATCGATCACTTCCGGGAGTCTATCGATCACTTTTCTCGTTCTATCAATCACTTTCACAATTCTAATGACCATTTTAGGTCCCTCCACCCACGTTATCGGTGCCAGTCCCCCACACAATTCACACACAATTCCCCAATGCAAACGGGGCGACTCTACCGTTGCTCTAAACGCAAAAAAGTCCTCTGCAGTTGGACAGATTAGTCCAATTGCAGAGGACGAAGACCGGAGTCCCGCGTTGCCACCTCAATTTGAAGCCATACGAAAATAAGCTTCCACTCGGCGCGTCTAAAAAAGACGCTTCCCGTAACGCGGGAACAGCGTCCACCTGGAAACAGAAATTTCCAAGCAGCTCTCATAAGTCCATTCACATCGGCCGCGAATCAGTTTGCACCACCCACTGACTCTCTAAATACGCGTATCCGATGCTACTCCTCTTATTCAACAATTTTCTCAGCTATGCTCTTCTCAACTCGGCTCATCTGTTCTTAGGCGGCACCGCTCCCGGCACCTCTACCTATCCCGAACAAAAAAGTTGTATTTATTTTACTATTCACGCAGTCACTTGTCAACCACCCAATAAGATATGCAATGCCCCGACTTTGTATAACCCCTCTGCAAGCGGTACAATATAGAAAATCAATCTTGAAAAAGGTGACAATCTATGCGAATTAATAAATACCTAAGCGAAGCCGGTATCGTGTCAAGACGTGGTGCCGATAAATGGATCGAAGACGGACGTGTGACAATTAATGGTCAACCCGCAGAACTCGGCAGCCGAGTGGAACAGGGAGACACCGTGCATGTGGATGGCAAGCCCGTCAAAACTGAGGAGCAACTTGTCTACATCGCGCTCAACAAACCTGTTGGCATCACCAGCACGACGGAGCGCCATATCGAAGGGAACGTCGTCGATTTTGTAAATCACCCACTTCGCATCTTCCATATTGGCCGTCTCGACAAAGATTCTGACGGACTATTGCTTCTCACGAATGACGGCGACATTGTGAATGAAATCTTGCGCGAAGAACACGGTCATGAAAAAGAATATATCGTCACTGTCGACCGTCCACTTACAAAGGAATTCATTCAACAGATGGAGGCCGGCGTAGAAATCTTAGATACCAGAACAAAACCATGCAAAGTAAAACAATTAGGGCCGCGCAAATTTAACATCACACTAACACAAGGCTTAAATCGCCAAATCCGCCGCATGTGCTCGGCTCTCGGCTACAACGTCAGACGCTTGCAACGTACGCGCATTATGAATATTCACTTGGGCAATTTGCCTGTCGGTCAATGGCGAGACTTAACTACTCAAGAACGACAAGAAATGTTCCAGATGCTTGATTATGAACCGAAGCGGTAACGTACGGCTCTACTTACTGTAGAAACTGATTTCCGGGGAAATTGACATTAGCAGGATTGCTTACACGGGACCCACGTATGAAAGCATGTAAAAAATAAGATTTTTAAGGCGCGCATCGTGCAACTCAGTTCTCGAACGTTACTCTTGAATGATTGCAAAGCCCTTTCCCACCTGTGTTGGGAAGGGCTTTTTTGCGTTTGTGATCAATATTGCTTATGGAATGAAATATTTCGCTCTACTAGTGGATTCATCTATGAAAAGAAAGCTATCGTTCGGATAACATGTTTTTAAGGCACGCGTATGTTCACAAAAGAGTAGAGCCTTAGTTTATGTGTATGTTAACGACGCGGGAGACTGTAGAATTGGAGATCCCACGTCAATAAGTGCGTTAATGAAGTGCAAAATAAAAACATAAGAGATTCTGCATAAACCTCCATCATATAAACCTTTAGTTTCATATCTCTTTTCCCAAGACAGTTGTTTAGTTTTAAAATTACGACTATAGACCAATTCTTGCTAACTAGTTCATAAGGTATAATTTCTACTAATCAACTAGAAGAGGTGTGCAACTTGAAGAAGTTTATAAGATTAGACAGCATTCGAAAGAAAATCCTATTGGGTTTTGCAGTTTCCATTATTTTCACTGCAATCTATAGCTCTTTCATTTACTATACGAATAAAAAAGTAAATAAAGAGATTGAGCAAATGGTGAACGAGGAATTGCAGCTATTAACCGCATACGATAAAGTATCGGCTTCATTTCCAATACGACTTGGAGCAGTGAGAGGCTATTTATTATCCGGAAGTGCTCCCCTCAAAGGCGTTTTCGAGGACTATACTACTCTTGCAATGGACTATGAAGAGACGATTCGAAGTATTGATTCAAATGAAGAATTCGAGGCATTGATTAAGCGAACAGAAGCATGGCGCAACAGCATTAAAACAGATGTCTTTGATGTGTATGACAAAGGAAAAAAACAATTAGCCATACAGAACTCAATTGCACTAAGTAATGAAAGCAAAGAAATACACGCTGGTTTTGAAAAACTTTCGAATGAAAGTCATGAAGCCATGAAAAAAAAAGAGTGACCAAATCATTTCTGAAGGATCAGCGGCAATACGCAATGGTGTTATATTCTCTTGTTTCGTTACCATTATTTCTATTCTAATTGCCCTGCTAACAGCACGTGTCATTTCAAAACCTATTAACTTCTTTGCTTATCGAATGAAGTTAATTGCGAATGGAGACATTAGCCAAGAACTTCTCGTTACCAAGTCAGAAGATGAAGTGGGACAACTTGTCCAAGCCACAAATGATATGCAAGTAAAAATGCATACAATTCACAACCGAATTCATGAAGTGTCTAACACCGTGTTGGCACATAGTGAAGAATTGACGCAGTCATCTAACGAAGTGAAAGCAGGTTCCAATCAAATTGCAATGACGATGCAAGAGCTCGCTACAGGAACAGAAACACAGGCAACGAGTACGAGTAATCTTGTTTCCATCATGGACACATTTGCAGCGAAAGTGACAGAAACTAACGAGAACGGTATTGCCGTTCAGAAGTATTCTACTGACGTCATCCATATGACAACTGATGGTGCAGAAAAAATGGCTTCATCCGCAACCCAAATGGCGAAAATCAATCAACTCGTTCAAGAATCCGTACAAAAGGTAGAAGGATTAGATGTCCAATCACAAGAAATCACTAAATTAGTGACCGTCATCAATGACATTGCAGCGCAAACGAACTTGCTAGCATTGAATGCAGCCATCGAGGCAGCAAGAGCTGGTGAACACGGACGTGGATTCGCAGTCGTGGCGGATGAAGTACGGAGTTTAGCGGAGCAAGTCTCCCACTCGGTTACCGACATTTCCAGTATTGTTGATCGCATTCAAGGTGAAACAAGAAGCGTATCGAGCGGACTTGCCGAAGGCTATAAAGAAGTAGAACAAGGGACAGAACAGATTAAGTCTACAGAAGAGACGTTCAATCAAATTCGTGCAGCCGTTTCTGAGATGGACGCCAACATTAAGTCGGTCGGTCACAACTTGAATGAAATCGTCGGAAGCACAACTGTTATTAATACAACCATAGACGAAATCGCTGCGGTTTCTGAAGAATCAGCCGCTGGCGTGGAGCAAACTTCCGCTTCTGTTCAACAATCTGCAAGCTCAATGGAAGAAGTAGCAAACAGTTCAGCTGAACTCGCTAAACTATCTGAGGAGCTTAACAGTTTGGTGCGTCAATTTAAGTTGTAAAAAAACGAACTACGATAGCAAAACGTATAGACCGCATGCAAAGAGTGTTTTTCTCACTCGTTTGCATGCGGTTTCCTATTTTTGTATTCCATCTGCAAACCAAGTTCAGTGCCTGATTGGGTACATGGGAAGAGCATTTCATGGGTGTAAGTAATAATTATGAATACTTCACTGGTGGCGTTATTAATTGAAAAGTAGCATCCTTTGATGGAATAGGAAGCTGGTTTGTTACTTTTATCACCGAACAATTCATAATGACGTACATATATATGCTATAATTATGTCACAATACCACAAGAAAGGATGGGAACCTATGCCTGAAATTAGACCCATTAAAGACTTACGAAATACAACGGAGATTTCTGAACTATGTCACTCCATTCAAGAACCTGTATTCATTACAAAAAACGGATATGGTGATCTAGTCATCATGAGCATGGATACGTATGAACAGCAACTTAATCGGATTGACATACATCAAAAACTTTTAGAGGCCGAGATAGAAGTGCAAAACGGAGAGCCTCTACAAAGCGCGGAAAATGTATTCTCCAAGTTGAGAAATAAGCATGCGCTATGATGTACAAATCACAAAGAAAGCTACTGCTGATTTAGACGCTATTTATTATTATATCTCCAGTCAACTCGTTGCAAATAAAGCAGCGATTGATTTGCTTAACAGAATCGAAAATTCAATACTGGGCCTACAAGATTTTCCATGCGCCTACAGTCTTATGAAAGATGAACTACTTCAACTAAAAGGCTACAGGAAGCTAGTTGTGGGAAGCTATAGCATCTTTTATACTGTTATTGAAAAAGATAAGAGAGTCATTGTGATGCGAATACTTTATTCACGAAGAAACTACAACGAATTTTTATGAATGAAAAGCAGCCTCCCCTCTTTAAATAGGAAGCTGCTTTTGTCATTCTGTTCGTTTACACATTCACCATCTCTAAAAACTGTTTCGTTCGCTCATTTGTGGAACGATTAAAGAACGTATCAGGATCGGCATCTTCAATGATTCGTCCTTCATCGAGCATAATAATCCGGTCAGCGACTTCTTTGGCAAATTTCATCTCATGCGTCACGACGACCATTGTCATGCCTTCGTCTGCAAGGTCTTTCATTACCTGAAGCACTTCCCCGACCAATTCTGGATCGAGTGCGGACGTCGGTTCATCAAATAGAAGTGCCTTTGGCTCCATCGCAAGTGCCCGTGCGATAGCAACACGTTGCTTCTGTCCACCGGATAATTTGCTCGGATAGACATTCGCCTTGTCGGACAGCCCGACTTTTTCCAGCAACTCAAGCGCCAGTTGCTTCGCTTTTGCCTTACTTTCATTTTTAACAATTAACGGCGCTTCCATAATATTCTCAAGTACCGTCTTATGCGGGAACAAATTAAAATGCTGGAATACCATCCCGACTTCTGCACGCACTTTTGACAAATCATCCTTCTTCCTATCAATTGCACGGCCGTCAATCGTTATCGTCCCTGTTTCCGCCACTTCAAGGAAATTCAAGCAGCGGAGCAACGTACTTTTCCCGGAACCGCTCACCCCAACGAGGACGACCACTTCTCCTCGTTGAATGTCCACATCGATTCCCTTCAACACTTCCAATCTATCAAAGGACTTATGCAAATCCGTCGTTTTAATCATCTGAATTCCTCCCCATTACGATCCATCCACATTCAACTTGTTCTCATACAACCGCAACAACCATGTGAAGATGAGGACGAGCACTAGATAATACATACCGACGACAAGGAACGTCTCAAACTGCATGAAATTAGAAGCGGCAGCCCTGTTAGCCCGTCCGAACAGTTCGGAAACCCCGATCAAATACACTAACGACGAATCTTTCAATGTAATGATGAATTGGTTTCCGAGCGGTGGAATTGCGCGACGCAACGCTTGCGGAAAAATGATCCGTCGCATCGCTTGTGTCCGGTTCATACCAAGTGCAAGACTCGCTTCACGTTGCCCGCGATCGATGCCTTGAATGGCACCTCTGAAAATCTCGGCAATGTACGCACCATTATGAACCCCTAGCGCAATTGCTCCCGCCCAGAAATTCGACAGAACGACAATTGACGTAATCCCGAAATATAAAAACATGATCTGCACAATCAGCGGCGTACCACGGATTATCGTAATATACAAATTGGCAATCGTCTGCAAGATTTTAGACTTCGAAATCTTCATTAACCCAAAGACGATCCCAAACAGCGTACCCAACACTATCGCAACAGCTGTAACTTCCAACGTAACGAGTACCGCTTTTAAGAAACCTTCATACGTACTCATAAATACATCAGTTAATTTTACAAATATGTCAGGCACTCAGCATTCCCTCTTCCTCTACCAGAATCCGCACTCATTCCAACAACTCCGCATCTTCCAAATCGATGTCCAATAGATTGCGATCGAACCACTTTTTCGAGATTTCATCATAAGTACCGTCATCGATAATTTCTTGAAGCGCTTTGTCAATCGCGTCACGGAGCTTTTCGTTATCCTTCTTCACCGCAATCGATGGTTGTTCTACCCACAGCGGATTTCCAACTTCCTTAATCGCAAATCCATTGTCGATTGCCTCAAAACCAACGATATCTGCTGTAATGACGGCATCTAAACGGTTCTCGATTGTCAGATCTTGCAACGCGACGACATCACTTGCGTAATATTGGATGTCATCGGATAACGTTTTTGCAGGCTCTTCATACGTAGATTGAGAGACTACGCCAATTTTCTTCCCCTTCAAATCTTCTGGTGATTTAATATCATTGTTATCTTTCGCGACCCAAATCATGCCACCTGAATAATAGTAGGGTTCCGTGAATGCCGCTTGTTTGGCACGTTCCTTCGTATAAGCCATCGACCCGATAATCGCGTCGTATTTATTAGCCACAAGTCCTTGAAGAATCGTTTCGAATGGGTTGGTCACCGGATTAGGTTCAAGGCCCATCTTTTCAGCAATTGCCGCCCCGATTTCCATGTCAAAACCCGTCAATTCACCATTCTCTTCAAAGTTGAACGGCTTATATACCCCACTTGCCGCGTAAGTCAATTTCCCTTTCTTCACAAGCCCGTATTCATTGTCACCTGCAGCATTATTCTTGTCCTCCCCACATGCTGCCAACACGAGCATCGTTGCCATTAGTAAGAATAATAGCGTTTTCAATTTTCCCATCTAACAAACTCCCTTTCCCAGCCGGCTTTCACCCCAACTTTTTTTTGGCTCACTAACTCACTTACCCTGCTTTTTCTACAATAAACATAATTTTTCTAAAAGAATCTTATTTCGTTTGTATCTAGGAATCTAGGGAATAAGGAGAAAGCAAGTTGTTAATTGTATGTGAAATTCTTGATATGTATGTAAAAGGCGGTGACTTTTATCCTTATGGAACGTGTAAAAAGCGAAGAACAAATTTTACGAGCAATCATCCATACAGTAAAAGAAGGACAACCAGATACGTTCAAAAAAATCATTCAGGAGCTTTCCCCTTATGAACTAGCCATGCATTACAGAGCACTCCCGAAAAAACGCAAGCCCCTGTTTTTAGAATGGTTGCACATCGATGAACTCGTTGCACTGCTTGAAAACTTATCAAAAACTGCGCAACTTGAAGTATTAAAAATCATCGGCCCTTTGCGCGCTACGGAACTGTTGGATGTTATGAAAAGTGATGATGTGGCATTGTTACTAACGGACTTGCCTGAAAAGGAAGTGGAGCGGTTAATCGCTGAAATGCGGGCTGAAGGAAAGAAAGCAATCCGGAAAAAGATGAAGTATCCGAAGAAATCCGCAGGACGGGCAATGATTGACCAATACGTTTGGGTTCACCAGTCCTATTCAGTAGAAAAGACGATTGCCAAGTTGAAGCATTTCAAGAAATACGCTGATTTCTTGAATTATGTCTATGTCATTGATGATCAGAAGCGTTTGATTGGCGTTGCTTCGTACCGCGATTTGCTGTTATGCGATTTGCCCTGTTCGATTGCCGATGTAATGACAACAGATATATATAAAGTCCACGAATTGACGAAACAGAGTGAAGTTGCAAAGATGATCGGCAGCCACGATTTTCTATCTGTCCCCGTCGTCAACGATGAGGGGATTCTTGTCGGTATCATCACTGCTGACGACGTACTTGACATTGTCATGCGCGAAGCAAACGAGGACATTGAAATGCTTTTCGCTTCAGGGAAGGAAATCGACTTCCATACAAAACCGTTCGTCGCAACTTATAAACGATTACCATGGCTTGTGCTACTGCTCTTTATCGGACTTGTTTCCGGCAGTATCATCGCTAAATTCGAAGCGACACTTGAAGCAGTCGTCGCACTTGCCTTTTTCATGCCGATGATTGCAGGAATGACCGGCAATACCGGCACCCAATCACTCGCCGTCGTCGTACGCGGGCTTGTGAAAGAGGAGCTGACTACGAAAAAGACCGTCAAGCTCATACTCCGGGAGCTCCTCGTCGGCATCATGCTCGGTATTATTTGCGGTGCCGTCATTTCCATCATCGCCTACATTTGGCAAGGCAGCTTCACACTCGGACTCGTCGTCGGCGCATCACTTATCGCAACATTAATCATCGGCACACTCGCCGGTACAATCATTCCATTAATCCTAAACCGATTCAACGTCGACCCGGCCGTCGCATCAGGCCCCCTCATTACGACGATTAATGACATCCTATCCCTACTCATCTATTTCGGCATCGCCACCCTCTTCATCGAAAAACTCATGTAAAAAGGACAGGCACCGACACAATTCCGAATTAGCGGAATTGTGCAGGTGCCTGTCCCCATTTTTCCGGTTTTCCGGAATTCCTTGTACTTTTATCGAGTTTCTACTTTTTGAAGCATTGTGCCGTGTTGTTGGAGGTTTGTGTGCCATGCGAACGCTTTTTCAAGAACGTGTGGCGTGTGGCCGCCTCTCTCCAATGCTTCATGGTAGTAGGCCCATAACTGTTCACGGTACATCGGGTGTGCACAGTTACCGATGATGAGTCCGACGCGTTCCCTTGGCGCAAGTCCTCGTAAGTCTGCATAGCCATGTTCCGTGACGATAACGTCGACATCATGCTCGGTATGGTCTACGTGTGAGACAAAAGGAACGACACTGGAAATATCACCGTTTTTGGCAATCGATTTCGTTACGAAAATTGCTAGGCGGGCATTTCTAGCGAAGTCACCTGAACCGCCAATGCCGTTCATCATTTTTGTACCCGTCACATGTGTCGAATTGACATTGCCATAAATATCGAGTTCCAATGCTGTATTAATTGAAATTAAACCGAGACGACGAATAATTTCCGGATGGTTGGAAATTTCTTGTGGTCGCATAATTAATTTATCACGATACCGGTCTAAGTTATTGAACACCTTTTCCATTTTCTCCTGCGACAATGTAATCGATGCACAAGACGCGGATCGGATTTTCCCTGCGTCAATTAAGTCAAAAACGGCGTCTTGCAACACTTCCGAATACACTTCGAGGTCTTCGAATTCCGAATTCAATAAACCGTGAAGCACAGCATTCGCTTGCGAGCCGATGCCTGATTGAAGAGGCGCCAAATGATTCGTTAATCTCCCTGCTTCCACTTCCGAGCGGAGGAAGGACAGTAAATGCTCGGCCATCACTTCCGTGTCATGATCAGGTTGTGTAATGGTAGAGGCAGAATCTTGTTGGTGCGTAAATACGATCCCCTTTACCTTAGCGATATCGATTGGGATACCAATTGTTCCAATACGATCATCCACTTTTGTGAGCGGGATCGGATTCCGTTCACCTTGTACGCCCGGGTCGTAAAGGTCATGCACACCTTCCCATTGCGTCGTATGTGCTGTATTTATTTCAATAATGATGTTTTTTGCGTGCTTCGCAAACGAGTAAGAGTTCCCGACAGACGTTGAAGGAATGATCATACCATCCTCTGTAACTGAAACCGCTTCCAAAATCGCAAAGTCAATCGAGTCCGTTACACCCGTACGAATCCATTCAGCTGTATGTGATAAATGATGATCGACGAACAGGAGACCGCCGTTATTAATCTCGTTACGCATCGCTTTTTCTGCCTGGAACGGCAATCGCTTATTGATGATGCCTGCTTCCGCAAACAATTTATCGATATTTGAGCCTAATGAAGCGCCAGTAAATACATTCACTTTGAATTTCTCAGTTTCTGCACGTTTCACGAGCGCCATTGGAACCGCTTTCGCGTCGCCCGCACGTGTGAAACCACTTAGACCTAGCGTCATACCGTCTTTAATCCAAGACGCAGCCTCTTCAGGAGACACGACGACATCTCTTAGCTTTTCAATCCTGATGCGATTCATATCTGTACCCATTCAACAACTACCCCTTTTCATAACTTTTAGATAATCGTATCGCATCCAGCAGCATGAAAGGGGGTTTATTGAATACAACAGAAGATTTTTGATTGGAACGGTTCATGCAATGGTTAAAGCAGAAGATTTTCGATTACTAGAAACCTAATAGCTTTCGAAAGTAGCTCGAGTAGGACTGACTAACCGGGATTTTCGTCCCGTCGTTCATTGATAGCATGAACGTCGAATGCGTATCTGGGTAAATTGCCGAGATATGATTGACGTTAACAATGAAAGACCGATGACATCGAATGAACTGCTCATGTGGCAATACAAACTCGAAGTTTTGTAACGAATTTTTATGGGTACCAGTTATACGATCAGACACAACAACTGTTTTGCGATCTCGGACTTCCATGTATTTCACTTCGGAAAACGGAATCGGTATCCATCCGTCCATTGTTTTTACGGTGACGACCGACTTCCCTTCCGTATATGCAGGGTAAATGGCAACGACACAACCATCGAGTACCCCATCGTCATAAAATGGAACCGCCATGCCGTGATAAGGCACCCCAAATACATCACGGTGAATAAATTCGGATACTTTCTGCCCTTCCGACAACGCTTTGTGCGCAATCGTACCTTCTTTTACAGGGTCACCTGGTTTAATTTTCAAATCAATCCGCTTGCTCGGACGGTAATACATATATTCTTTCGTGTTCGACACGACAATTGAAATTTCATCTGCAAACAATTCTCCAACGACATTTAATAGAGAATCTAGATTTAACATAACGAATACTACTCCTTTTTGATGAATAACTACTATCCAAATAAACACATTTTTGTACGTAAACGCTTCTAGAAGAAGTTTTCATGTACTTCTATTAACTTTTCCATTATAATGAAAGTCAATTCAATACAAAATATTATAACAACACTGAAATTCCAGTTAATGAGGGGGAGTTACAATGCACATTCGAGATTTAATCGTAGAAAGATTAGCAGTAGCAACCGTAAAGGCCGATCAAAGCGCAGCTGAAACGCTCGCTAAAATTAACGAAACGGGTTTTCGTTGCATCCCTGCGGTAGATGATGAAGACAACTACAAAGGGATGATTTATAAAGTCGACCTGTTGTCGTACCTGTATGAAGAAAAAGGGGACGACTCCCATTCTATCAACCATTTGCTGAAACACCAAGACATCTATCTTGCCGAAGATGCTTCTTTCTTAAGCGCATTGTTGAAGATTAAAGCATTGCCATTCATTAGCGTTGTGGAGAACGGGAAATTACTCGGCATCATTACACATAACAAGATTGAAAGTGTACTAGAAGATGCGTTTGGATTAAAAACAGGTGGCATCAATATCACCCTCGCGTCAACGGAAGCACGTGGAATGATCCGCAAACTGACAACAACCTTAAAAGATGAAAATATTGAAGGGATGCTGACATTGGATAACGGGTCAGCACTCGCAAGAAGGGTCGTTCTCACATTAGAAGATGGAAAATCCGATGAAGAGATGAAAAAAATGCGCGACAAACTAGAAAAGAACGGTTTCCGTATTTTACAAATGCACCGAATTGGTTTTAAGTAATGGAGAAGACTGCTTCCGATTGACTCGGAAGCAGTTTTTTTAGGTTAATATCGTGAATAAAACGCAGGAGAGAATGTAATGCAATTTTATCATAATCCACGAATCGCCTTTCTCATCAATGACTTAACTGCCGTTGATGAGCACGATCAGGAACGAATTTATTTTTTTGAAAAAGGTTATGTAAAAGTACTTGGTGAATTTGAAAATGAAAAATATAGTGGAGGAAAAGCTTATATCATTTTTAATGATGAGGACGTACTGTCTGTAGCAACAAATGTATTACGTTTTACGGATAAGGAAGTACATTAATAAATTACATATGTGGTTGGGACAAAACCGTTGCTTAAAGCGCTTGAACCAACGAAATTTCGTCCCAACCTATCAAGACTATTAATTTCTACCTTAAACCAGTTGACTCTCTGGTTTAGGTACCATTCGAAGTAATAGTCCACCGATGATGAACAGGATAACGAGACTGAATACCCCGTATGCGGAACTTCCCGTCATTTGTGCTGTAACTCCTACTAATAACGGTCCCATTACAGACGCAAACTTACCAAAAATATTATAAAAACCAAAGAATTCATTAGATTTTTCTTTTGGTACGAGCTGTGCAAAATAGGATCGACTTAGTGCTTGAATACCACCTTGTGAAGTAGCCACAAGCATGGCGAGAATCCAGAAGTCTAGCGTTGTCGATAAGAAAAACGCGTATATACAAATGACAATGTATACAAAAATCCCCACGTACAACATCGTCTTTATTGAAAACTTATGTGCCAATTTCCCGTAAATAATCGAGAATGGTGCAGCCACTATTTGTGTAACTAATAAAACGATTAATAAATCCGTCGCCCCAATACCTAAATCTGTCCCATATGCAGTGGACATGCTAATGATTGTTCCTACGCCATCAATATAAAAGAAATAGGCGAGTAGGAAAATGAAAACGGTCCGATACTTCCTAATTTCCTTAAATGTATTGCCTAAACGTCTAAAACTCCCTGCAATTATATTCGGCTCACGCTCAATCGCATACACTTGTACTACATTTCTCAACATTGGAATGGTGAATGTAAACCACCATATCCCTGTAATGACAAATGCCAGTTTAGTAGCAATGGCCATCGGAAGAGGAATCACACCTTTTTCCGACAATAAAATAATCGCGATACTAATGACGAATGGAATGACACTACCGATGTACCCTAATCCGAATCCACGTGCCGATACTTCATTCATCTTCTCTTCCGATGTAACGTCAACTAAAAAAGCATCATAGAAAATATTCGCCCCATGGAAACCGATAGATGTAATTACATAAATAATTAATAACGGTAACCAGGAACCTTCTGGTACAAAAGCTAGCGACACGGTAGAAGCTGATCCAATAAAGAAAAATGCGAAGAAAAATTTCTTCTTCAATCCTCTGTAATCCGCAATCGTCCCTAAAATCGGCCCAATCATCGCCAAAATGAATGTTGCGATTGCCACCGTATACCCTAAATAAGCAGTGGACATATTCGACTCAATGCCCGCGTCCGTTGCAACAGATTTAAAGAATATCGGGAATATAGCCGTCGTAATAATGATTGAATATGCAGAGTTCCCCCAGTCGTAAAACATCCAGCTATTTTCCGTTTTCGTATACTTCCTCTTTTTCACTCAACCCACCCCTTTCTCTCTTACTAGTAAGTGTACAATTATTCTCAGAGAAACAGTAGTGAAACTTGCAAATTATTACTATTCATTAACATAGAGGGGTGGGCGTTGCGATGCGACCACTTTATGTTGTGTTACAAGACGATTACGTTGTGTTACAAAGCGTTTATGTTGTGTTGCGGCGCGAGCGTTGCGATACGACCGCTTTATGTTGTGATACGAAATGCTTACGTTGTGTTGCAAAGCGTTTATGTTGTGTTACGGCGCGAGCGTTGCGATGCGACCGCTTTGCGTTGCCGCCCACACCCCCTCACCATCACACCGCCATCATCTTCCTTTTCCCTCCATTTTATGTTATAGTTGCGCGTAAATTAGGTTCGTTGGTCGGATGGGGGAGATTGGGTGGAGGCGAAGAAAATGCGGTTGTCGGTGACGATGTTGGCAGGGTTTCAGTGGTTGTTTTTTCTATTTGCCAATACGGTTGTCATTCCGATATCGGTCGGCGCAGCGTTTGAAATGGATCAGGTTGAAATTGTTTCTGCCATTCAGCGCTCCTTTATTGTGACGGGCGTTGCGTGTATTTTACAAGGCTTCATCGGTCATCGTCTTGCTTTGATGGAAGGGCAATCGGGTTTATGGTGGGGCGTCATTTTAAGCTTAGCGAGTACGGCGAGTGCAATGGGGCTTGAGCTGACGGCTGTTGGAGGAAGTATTGCTGTTGGAGCGATGCTTTCCGGAGCACTCGTTGCGGTTTTTGGGTTGCTCGGCATTGCAGAGATATTGAAAAAGTGGTTTACGCCTGCTGTCATGTTCGTCTTTCTCTTACTGTTAGCCAATCAATTAATCTCGATTTTCTTAAAAGGAATGGTTGGACTTAGTACAGGGGACGTCATTGATTTACGCATGACGATCTTTTCATTCACCTTAGCCGCGTTCACGATCCTCGTTCATGTCAAAGGGAACCGTATTTTAAGCAGTATGAATCTACTGATTGGTATGGTGGTCGGTTGGTGCGCCGCCGCGCTGCTGTTCCCTGGAGAAACTGTCGAGGCGATTCACACAACGCCATTCCGCACTTGGTTTCCGTTGGGAAATCCGACGCTTGAATGGGGCATTGTCATTACGGTGACAGTGACCGGGCTGTTGAATACGACGAATTCTGTCGCTACGTTGAAGGGAGCCGAAGATATATTTGAAAAGGAGACGACGCGGTTTCAATACCGTTCTTCCTTTTTCATCACAGGTATTTTCACGACAATCGCAGGGATGCTTGGACTTGTCCCATACGCACCTTACGCGTCATCGTTAGGGTTTCTGCAATCGACAGGTATTCGTGAGCGGGCACCGTTTTTCATAGGATCTGCATTGTTCGTCTTCCTTGGTCTCATGCCCGATCTGACCGCATTTTTCTCGACAATTCCACCAAGCGTGGGCAATACGGTTTTGTTCGTCGCGTACTTGCAGTTATTCCGCTCAGCTTTGCGGAATGTCGAGGGGCTTTCGTTTGATCCGAAAACAATATACCGAGTTGCGTTGCCGAGTTTAGTCGGCTTATCGATTATGATGGTGCCAATAGAAGTCTTTTCTGAACTCCCTGAGCTCCTGCAACCGTTGCTCTCCAACGGCTTGCTAATGGGCATTCTGGCGGTACTCCTAATGGAATTGTTCTATTGGTTCGGCCCGCGAATTCCTCGCTTGGCAATAAAGAAATAAATTGAGGTGCACTATGTACAAAACAATCGGAGTTGTGGCGCATGTCGATGCGGGTAAAACAACATTCTCTGAACAACTTCTTTTTCATACACAAAGCATACGAAAACGGGGTCGTGTCGATCATCAGGATGCGTTCCTTGATAGTCATTCAATTGAACGAAATCGTGGCATTACGGTGTTTGCGGATCAAGCGAACTTCACGTTTAACGGTACGACGTATACCCTAATCGATACACCAGGGCACGTCGATTTCTCCCCTGAGATGGAACGCGCCATCCAAGTGATGGATTATGCAATTATCATCATTAGTGCAGCAGATGGCGTCGAGGGGCATACGGAAACGGTGTGGCAACTGTTGCAAAAACATCGTGTGCCAACGTTCTTCTTTTTGAATAAAATTGACCGGGAAGGTGTCGATGCAGCTACTGTTGTGAATGAAGTGAAAGGCAGTTTATCTGACAACGTATTCAATATAGCTGAACTGACAGCAGACGACATGACGGAAACACTCATAGAATTTATTGCGGAACGCGATGAAGCATTGCTTGAACGCTATATGGAAGGTGCATATGATTTTGATGTTTGGCTGGATGCATTGACACGGATGATTCGCGACTGTGAAGTCTTTCCCTATGGATTGGGATCAGCATTGAAGGATATTGGCGTGATGGAGTTTCTCGAACGCTTCGATCGACTTTCAACGACGATGTACGCGAATAACGATGAATTTGCAGCACGTGTCTACAAAATCAGGCATGATGAGAACGGGCATCGGATCACGTTTGTAAAGGTTTTGCAAGGCGAGTTGCGCGTCCGCGATGAAGTGACGTATGGAGATACGGTCGAGAAGATTACGCAAATTCGCTCTTACAATGGCACGAAATATGACTCGAGAGATTCAGCACAAGCAGGCGAGATTGTTGCGGTGATGGGGATATCCGAAGCAGCTGCAGGAGATCCAATTGGTGCACTGACGGAGAAATCGACGTTCGACTTACTACCAACGTTGAAGGCAAAGGTGATTTTCGATTCTTCAATCCATGTAAAAGAAGTACTTCGTAGCTTTATGATGCTTGATGCGGAGGACCCTTCGCTACATGTGGGTTGGGATGAGCACGTTCAAGAAATCCACGTGCATGTAATGGGCGTCATTCAACTTGAAGTGCTGAAGCAGATTGTCATGGATCGCTTCCAATTCGATGTTTCTTTCGGTGACCCGAAAATCTTGTACAAAGAGACGATCCGTTCAACGGTTACGGGTTACGGGCATTTCGAGCCGTTGAAGCATTACGCAGAAGTCCATCTGAAAATGGAGCCCTCGATGCGAAATAGCGGCATTGCTTTTGTGAATGCTTGTCATGCAAATGATTTATCCATCGGGCATCAGAATTTAGTACGAAGTCATTTGTTTGAACGGCCACATCACGGTTTATTGACCGGCTCGGCGTTAACGGATGTGACATTTACGTTGCTGACAGGTAGAGGTCATATTGAACATACGTCTGGCGGGGATTTTAGAGAAGCGACATTCCGCGCGCTTCGTCAAGGACTCGAAAAGGCCGATAACATTCTGCTTGAGCCGTATTATGATGTGAAGATTAAAGTGGATACGGAGCATATTGGTCGCATCCTTTCAGATATCCAGCAAGCGTCCGGCAGTTTTGAACCGCCTGAGATGATCGGTGCGAAAACCGTCATTACTGGGCGCGTTCCTGTTGCAACGTTCATGAACTACAGCACGACGTTCGCCTCCTTCACAAACGGAAAAGGTGCGTTGACGCTACAATTCGGCGGGTATGACGAGTGCCATAATACGGAAGAAGTCATTGAAGCGATTGGGTATAACAAAGACGCCGATCCCGAATACACGTCAACCTCAATTTTTTGCGCGAAAGGCAAAGGCTACCCTGTGCCGTGGGATGAGGCAGAAGCAGCAATGCACTTGTTGTAAAAAGGAAGTCTCCTCGGAGGCTTCTTTTTTTAGGTGAGAACGCGGAGAGTGTGTGTCGGTCTAAAGCGCTAAAATGGTTGATAGAATTGTGAAAGTGATTGATAGAACTCGTGAAATGATCGATAGATGCGAGAAAGTGATTGATAGAAGTACAAAAATGAAAGAGTGCTTCGTTTGGGGCGATCCGGTGTGGGCGCGGGACGTAACGCTTTTGGCACGAGAAGAACTGCTTCGAGCACGGAGCGAACCGCTATACGCGATTCATTCTCCTAACCGATAGATTAAAAAGCGTTCGTTTTCGTTCTTCTCATACAGTTGACGGACGCGTACTTCCTTCCATAACGTAAACGGGGTTTGGTGTTCAATGAACTGGACGTATTCGCTTGTCGGGTAATACAGAATGACATCGACGCCTCGTTCATTCCGCTCAGCTGACAGCAGAATATTTCCGATTACTTTCATAAAGATTTGAATGGAAAATGGATTGAAAAAGTAGAAGCGATTTTCAGTCGCACTTATGTCATAGGCTTCTGCGTAGCAGCGTTCAAAACGGATTGAACCGCCACTTCGTTTGTTTTTTCGTCGATAGTGGACGAGGTTTTCAATAGCATCCTGGTACAGTTGGCCGTTCATCTCGATGCCGGTTACGGATGCTTGAAAGTGATGATGGACGTAAAAGGAAACTCTTGCTTTTCCACAGCCAAAATCGACAAATCCGTCTGTCGATTGTATTGTATACTCGGTAAAGAGTTCGTCTAAAGCTTCATAGGGCGTTGCTTCATAGCGATTATAATGAGGGGATTGGTTCAATAACTCCAATGTACCTGCTGTTTTTATGCGGAGTAAATTGTCGCATGTTTTCTCTGTCACCGGTATTCCTCCGTTCTGTTGTTGCTCTATTGTACGTGAGTAGATGTGCGAAAAACAAGCATAAAAAAACACGGTTTTCCCAATGTGAACAAGGAAAACCGTGTGGATTGTCTTACAGAACTTCTGCCAAGAAATCAAGGAAGTCTTGACGATTCAAATAACCGATATAGGTTTTAACGACTTCCCCTTTATTGAACAAATATAAAGAAGGAAAAGCACTAATATCGTATTTAATTTGCACTGGATTTGATTTCGCTTCGTAGTCTTCGTATGTTACCCAATGTTTTACGAACTTTATTTTACCTTCTAATTCCTCAGCAACGTCTTCAAGAACTGGTTCGAATGCTTGGCATGGACCGCACTCATCTGTGAAGAAATCGACGAATACTGGTAGTTCACATTCTAACACTTCTTTTTGGAAATCATCTTTAGTAACTGTTTGTACGAATGACATTTCGTTTTCCCCCTTAAAGTAGAGCTTGCTAACATAGAGGCATCCCTAACTATTCGGAATTCTCTAGTCTCACTTTATCTTGATTGATTGCAATCAACAAGAGGTTGCGTCAAAGGCGTCCTTTTTCATGATTATTTTGAACCGGACATTTCAAGTTTCGGCTTTCGAATTGCCAAACGCCTTCTTGCTTTTAACGATTCACGTACTTTATCCGATTTCGAGAACAAACGATAGACAGCCGGGATCAGCAATAGCGTGATGAACGTTGCAAACAGCAAACCGGAAATCAACACGGTTGCCAAAGGGGCTTGATAATTCCCGGAGACTCCAGAAGCCAATGCTAACGGCAACATCCCACCGACCGTCGTAAGTGTTGTCATGAAAATCGGTCGGATTCTATGTCTCCCCGCCTCTACGAGCGCTTCTTCTAGACGCATCCCTTCGTTGCGTAATTGGTTCGTCCGGTCAATCAATAGAATTGCGTTGTTCAAGACGATACCGATGAGCATAATGATTCCCATGCCAGACAACAGATTCAGTTCCATTTGTGTAATATACAAACCAACAATCACTCCGATAATCGCCATCGGAATAACGGACATAACGAGTATTGGGTGGCCAAGATGGTTGAATTGAACCGCCATGACAAAATAGACGAGGAACAAGGCAATGGCTAGCACAAAAATCATTTCCAGTAGTAATTGTTGTTGTTGTTCAATATCGCCGCCCACGTCGATTGCATATCCTGTCGGCACAGTAAATTCGTCAATGATTTTTTGCACGTCTCGATTGATGGCTCCCAAATCACGACCTTCCATGTCTGCAGAAACGACGACATATCGCTCGCCCGCGTCATGCGTGATGACATTTGGTGTTTGAACCGTTTCTAATTGAATGAATGTAGACAACGCTTTGTCTCCATTGTGTGTCGGAATCATCGCATTCAGCAGTGTTTCTTCTGTATCCGTTATGGCCGTCCAACTAACCGTAAGAGGAACTGTCTTGCCTTGAATCACAACATCTCCAACCGGCCTATTCATAAATGTTTCTTCAACGAAATGCTTTACGGAAGCTTCCGTCAATCCAGCCTCGTCCATTGCCTGTTGGTTTACGACAATCTGTTTTTGCTCAGCCGTTCGTTCCATCGAATTGGTTACACCTACTACACCATCGACTGTCTTCAGTTTGTTCGCAAACTCCTTGCTCAGTGAACGCAACTCATCAAAATCTTCCCCTTTAATGAGCACTTGTACAGGAGAACCACTAGCACCATCCGTCATACTTTGTACCGATTTAATCGGTTTCGTCTGTTGAAGTTCGCGTAACGACCTCATAATTTCTTCATTTACGATTTTTTGTTCTTGCTGAATGGCGTTCCCTTTCGTCATGTTGATAATCGCTACTAAGTAGCTGCCACTATCCAGAACATAATTGGACTCCACATCTTTAATACGAGCGAGCTTGTCATTCATTAATATAGAAAGTTGTTCTTTCTCGTGTGCATCAACACCTTGTTCAAGTTCGACAACGACTTCACTATACCGATTGAACATATCCGGCATAACGGACATCGGTATTTTATTGACCAAAAACAAGGAACCGACGAATAGGGCGATAAATAAGACGATAACGGATGCACTTCGTCGACGCTTCTGAACGATCCATGCAATCATCGCACTATAACGAGAAACAACTTTTCCTTTTTTCTTCGTGTCCACCGTTTTTCGATAACGTAAAAATTTCTCAGATAATGCAGGAATTAATGTAAAGCCAATAACAACTGAGCTCATTAATGTAATGGCAACGACAATGGATAAAATAATCATGAATTGACCAAGGTCCCCACCGATAAAACCGATTGGTAAGAACACAACAATGGTCGTTAGCATGGAAGCAATTACAGCCCCCGCTACTTCTTTTGTTCCAACGAGAGCAGCATCCAAAGGATTAAGTCCTAATTCCCTTTGCCGGTAGATTGATTCCAAGATGACAATTGAAGAGTCAACCATCATCCCAATGCCAAGGCCGAGCCCGATGAGGGTTAATAAATTCAGACTATATCCTAAACCATATACGGTTAAAAATGTGAGCAGCACTGACGTTGGAATTGCCACACCAATGATCAACGTCGCTCGCACATTGCGAAGGAATAACAGTAAGATGGCGATTGCTACGATACTACCGATAAGAATGTTCCCAGTTACGCCGTTAATGGATTCTTCCACAAAGTCTGCCTGTGCGACCATTTCATTCAACGTGAAACCACTGACCAATCCTTCATCCCTGATTTGTTGGATTTCTGCTCGGACTGCATTCGCCATATCGATTTGATTGACACGATTGGCACGCCCTACTTGCACAAACACTAAATCTTTCGTCCCGTTTTTCCAAACAAACGCAGAGCTTTCCATTGGAGCAAGTGAAACAGTGGCGATTTCCTCTAACGGGACAGATCCACTAGCTGTAGGAATTTCAATTTGCTTTACAGATTGCAAATCTTCCAATTTCGTCGTCCATCGCAATATGGATGTTGCTTGCCCATTGTGCAACTCCCCGATTGTCGTTTCGGAATTCGCTTGCGCAATGAAACCCATTACTTGTGTGCTGTCTAAACCGTTCTTTACAAGTTCATCACGTTTTAACTTAACGGTCACTTCTTGTTCCAGCACACCTGACAAATGAACATCTCGAACTTCTTTCAACGCCTCTAGCCTCGGTTCAAGTACTTCCTTTGCAAAGGTGGTCATCTCTTCTATATCACCGCCGGAAATATCCATGTAAAATTCATATCCTTGCCGCACACCGTATTGACCGGACACGACTTCACGAATCGCTGGATGTTGTGTCTGTATCGAATTTGCAGCACGTTCAATTTCCTTGAATAATTCTTCTCCACGGCCCCGTGCGACGATTACATCGACAGCACTACTCCCGATCGTCGTAGTTGACTTCACCTCTTCAACGCCATCGATTGCTTGAAGCTTTTGTTCCAACGGCGTTGTGATGAAACGTTCCACATCAATAGCCGCCATATCCCCTGCGTCGACGGATACATATGCACCGTCCATACCAACTGATGGCATAAGCTCCTTGTCTAACTTGATGACAGCGAAACACCCCAATGCAACAATCAACACTGTCAGTAAACCGATTAACACCTTTTTCTTAATAATAAATTCTATACCTTTCATACCTACACCCCTTTCACACTACCATTAGCATAGCAACGATTCCCATTATGTATAACAATCCCCAGCCGCATTTTCTCTCAGCCTTGCGATGTAGTTAGGAGAATTTAAGGGAAAGTGATATACTTTGATTAATCTGAAATATTTTGGAGGGATAGGAATTGGGGAACATTACAAAAATCGGACAAGTCAGTGTACCTGTAAAAGATCTTGAACGCTCGGTCAATTTTTACAAGGAGCTACTAGGGCTGGAGCTTTTATTCCAAACCGACTCGATGGCTTTTTTCGATTGCAATGGCTTGCGCTTGTTAGTAAGTTTGCCAGAGAAAGAAGACTTTGCTCACGCCAGTTCGGTGTTTTATTTTCACGTGGAACATATTCAAGAAGCCTATGAATCCTTCAAAGCGAAAGGTGTCGTCTTTATCGATGAGCCACATATGGTCGCTAAAATGGGCCAAACCGAGACGTGGATGGTGTTTTTTGAAGATACGGAAGGCAATACGCATGCATTAATGAGCGAAGTACAAGTTTGATAGAGGAATACATGATTAGGAGGTGTGCGCATGGGCAGATGTACGATTGATCATTCGGTGGAAGATGTAGTGCGCAAATTAAACGAACAGCAGGCTTTCATTCCAAAAGAGATCTATGAAGACGGGATGCGCTTTCTAGACGGAACAGTCGAACAAGACACGCTCAATGAGGTATTTCACTTGCTGAAGAAATATGATTTAGTGGAAGCGGATGAGCGTGAACGTAGAAATGAAGAACTACGGAAAATCGTTAGGTAAGTAAAAAAGTGGAGAAAGGCACACCCTCTCCACTTCCTTATACAGTTTCAGGCAACGCGTTTTTTCGTCCCACTAACAAAGCGAATGCAATGAACGCGACTACGACAACACCCATTAGTAACAAATACATATAGCTGTAACCCATTGTTGTGGCGATATTCCCTAAAAAGTACGGGCCGAATCCAAATCCAAAATCTAGGAAAATATAAAATGTTGACGTTGCCACACCAATTCGTTCTACTGGAATTCCTTTTAGTGCAATTGCCTGTGCACATGATTGAAAGTTCCCGAAACCAAGTCCAATTAACGCACCCGCCACCAATAACATGACACTACTATGAACATCACTCAATACAAACATTCCGACCGCAAACACGAGTAATGCTGGATAGACAATGACGTTCGCACCTTTTTCATCCAATAAACGACCTGAAAACGGTCTTGATAACAAGACGACAACTGCATATACAAGGAAGAAGAAACTTGCCGCTTTCACAACATGCACTTCAATCGCGTAAAACGAAAGGAACGACAGGACGCCTGAATACGCAATCCCTGCAAGCAATGTAATGAACGCAATCGGTAAAGCTTTCACTTCGATGTAGTTGGAAACTGTGAATCGTCTTTTTACACTGTCTTTCACAACAGGTTCAACTACTTTTTCATTGCCATTTACAAAGAAAAACAGGATCAATCCAACAATCGCTAAAGCAAGGCAAAGCATGAAAAGAATCGTAAACTCAAAATGTTGGCTCATATAAATGCCAAGAAACGGTCCGACTGCTGTCGCTAAAACCGTACTCATACTGAAATAACCGATTCCTTCCCCTCTTCGGGAATGTGGAATAATTTGCGCCACCATCGTACCCGTAGCCGTCGACGCAATGCCAAGTCCCATTCCGTGAAAAAGACGATTCGCAAGCAATAATGGCATCGTCCCTGCCGCAAAATAAAAAGCCGTCGCAACGGAAGACACGACAAGGCCGATGAATAGAATCTTCTTACTTCCAACTTTCCCAATAATACGCCCCGTTGCAATCCGCGCAATCAACGTCCCGATTATGAAAATCCCTGATACAAGACCCGCCATACTCGTGGAAGCCCCATATTCATTCACCGCAAACGGCGCAATGGTCACAATGAGCAAGTACATCACGAGCATTAAAAAGAAATTGATAACCGATATGAAAATAAAGTTCTTCGTCCATAAATTTTGCTGTTGTTCATCCATATGTCCACCCTCTTATTTTGATAAATTTTCATACACACGTTCCATGAGACGAATCGAAGTTTGCAAATCCTCTATCGATGCACTTTGCAACAAATTCTCATACAACCGATTTAATTGTTCTGTAACTTTCAAAAAAATAGCTTCACCAGAATCCGTCAAACGAATCCACTTCTCACGCTTGTCCTTCCCTGGCGTCACTTCTATATAGTCCAACTCAGCCAACCGTTGCAAGATTTTTGTAATGCTCGGCTTCTCCACCCGCTGCCGAATCGCAATTTCAGCCGGCGTCATCGCCCCTTCACTTTTAAGCAACTTCATAATCGTCCATTGCGAATGCGACAAGCCAAATTGCCCAAGTTCAGCGTTTAGTTCATTCAAAAGCGGACGATAGATTTTGGCATACTGGCTAAAGAATTCTTGGTGGATCGTCATTGTGATGACCTCTTTCTTTTTAGTTAGTTAGGTTAATTAATTAATTTAAGTTTAAAGCGTTTCCTAGTTTTTGTCAAGGGACGAGGTTTTAATTTTACTACGCAACTTCATTTCAGCTTATGACATAGGTAAAAGGTCACTTTTTGGTGATATCTTTTGTTATACGATTGATAACTTCGTGTATCCAATCGAATACGTTGTGAACTCAATCGATAACTCCTACCTTAGGAGAAAATTTCAGTTGCAAACGACAGCTAAAAACCCGCCCCAGTCCACTTCTCGACTGGGGCGGGTTTTTAATTAGTAAACAGCTCTCTAAGAGGTGCTTAGATTCTTTTTTCTTCTCATAAGCACAACCCCTAAAGCTGTCGGAACGATAAAAACAACAAAGAAACTCCATTCTATTAACACGTCTATATATTCAGCATCAACAGTATAATAAGTCCTTATGACACTTACCAAAAACAGTAACATAATAGTTCCTATTGTCAACGTGACGGGTTTAATAGAGTTCTTCGAGAAAACAATCATGGACAATAGCATAAGGGTCGTCAAAACAAGTAACACGATATAGAATTTTGCTTCTCCCTCACTATAGGCAATTGGAATATCCGCTGTAATAAGCAGCCGGAAAAACACCGTGAACATGAAAAGAAATATAGCGAACCACGCACTAATTACAAACAATACGATATTCCCTATACTTGTCTTCATCATACCCTGCACCCCTTATATGACGTCATCGTTCACTAAACAATTCCTTATACGCTAATGCCTTTAGAGCAAGCATTTCTTCTTCAGTAAGTTTGCTTTCAATTTTATTGAAAAGTGCCTGCTGTTCTTCGGGTGTCATGCCTTGCCTTGCTTGAATTTGGATGTCGTTAATTTCACTGAGGTCAAACTTTTTCAGCAAAACGCGGGTCGCTTCCTCTTTTGTCTGGAAAGGAAGTTTCGTTGGATCTGCGTTTTTCCCTTCTTCAATGAATGCGCGTAACTGAGGATCATTTTGGATTTCACGTTTGATGTTTTCCAGTTCACCGCTGGCATCTAGTTCCGCTGCCACTTGGCCCATCACTTCGTCAGCAATAAATTTCGTGCCAAAATGATAGACTGCAAATCCAATTGCGACAACAATGACAACTGCGCCAAACAACACTTTTAACGCTTTCATTTCAATCACTCCTTCCCTGTCAGTTTCAGCCATTAAAATAACTCTTATACAATATGACCCTCATCTATCCGCAATAGTTCCCGAATATCCTCTTCCGTCAACGCATTTATCGCCGAATCATCAGCGTCAATCACTTCTCCTATCAAATTCCGCTTCTTCTCTTGCAGCTCATTCATCTTCTCTTCAATTGTTCCACGTGCAACAAGTTTAATCACTTTTACAACTTGCTGCTGGCCGATACGGTGCGCCCGATCCGCCGCTTGTTCCTCAACTGCAGGATTCCACCACAAATCATATAAAATGACCGTGTCGGCACCCGTCAAGTTTAGCCCCGTTCCACCGGCTTTCAATGAAATTAAAAACAAGTCCCGCTCCCCTGCATTAAACCGGTTGCAGAACGCCAACCGTTCGTCCGCAGGTGTCTCGCCATCCAGATAAAAAAATGGCGTCCCATTCATCGCTAAATCTCTGCCGATAATTCCAAGCATCTTCGTAAATTGCGAGAAAATCAATACCCTTCTCCCCGCTCGCTTCGACTCTTCAATCAATTGCTTCAACTGCTCAAACTTTGCTGAGCTACCTTCATAACCTTCTACAAACAATGCCGGGTGGCAACAGATTTGACGCAACCGCGTGAGACCAGCCAATATACGAATTTTATTCTTCCGTATTGTATCCTTATCCAAATGCTTCAACGTATCATGCCGCAACTTTGCTAAATAGGCCGCATACAGCTCTTTCTGTTCCGGTAACAGTTCCGAGGATGCCATTGACTCGATTTTCCCCGGAAGTTCAATGAGCACATCTTCTTTCATTCGACGTAACAGAAACGGTCGGATACGCCGTGCGATTGTTTTCTGTGAGAGTTCACTATATTCCCGTAACCCCATGAACAATTCCGGAAACACAACGTGGAATATTGCCCACAACTCTTCCAATGAATTCTCGATTGGGGTGCCCGTCAACGCAAACCGATGATCGGCCACTATTTTTTTCACTGCCCGCGCTGTCTGTGTATAGGGATTTTTAAACGCCTGCGCCTCGTCAAAGAACACCGCATGGAAATGCTGTTTCTCAAACCACTGAACATCACGACGAAGTAACGGATAAGAAGTGATTACCACATCTTGACCGCCTATTTCACTTTGACGCATAACCCGCTCCTTCTTCGATCCATCGAGTACACATGCCTGTATGTCCGGCGCAAATTTCGCCAATTCACTTAACCAGTTATACGTGACAGAAGACGGACAAACGATCAGTACCGGTGTACTTCCTTTACGAATGACCGCTAGCTCCGACACAATGAACGCAATGCTTTGCACCGTTTTGCCAAGCCCCATATCATCCGCAAGTACGCCCCCGAGTCCATAATTGGCAAGCGTCTTCAGCCATTTAAACCCTTCTTTTTGGTAATCGCGTAAAACGGACGCCAACTGTTGGGGCACGTCAATTTCCAAGCTCGCCGGGGCACGGAGACGCTCAAAGAATCGTCGAGCCGATTCTTCCATCGTAATCATTCCATCGTCTTCTGCCGCATCCAAAAAGCGAAGCCCTTGAACGACTGGAACAGTTAACCCTTTTTCCAACGCATCCAAGTCGCCAGGCACTTCATTCAGAAAACGTTGAATCTCTTCAAATTCCTTTGTTTCCAACGACAGCAATGCGCCATCCTTCAGGCGATAATATTTCCTTTTTTCCTCCAACGCTTCTAAGATGCCTTGAATTTGGTTGTCCGGTATACCATCCATTGTAAATTTAAATTCTAGCCAATTTGTCCGCTCTTCCTGCGTCTTCACGCGGATGCGTGGACGGGCGTTCCCTCTGAACACTCGGTTTCGAATGGCTGTTGTCGCATACACGCGGACAAGCTTCTGTAGTTTCGGAAGGATACGATGCAGAAATTCATATTCCAATTCCTCGTTTTGCAACCAATACCCTTCATCTGTTTGCGCAAATGCTCCCTCATCCATTAGCTGAACAATCGTTTTCTCTTTTTCCAAATCACGAACGAGCATCGAACCAGCCGGTAATTGCTGTTCAACTAACGGATTGATGACAAGATGATCATAGTGAAATTCCAAACTCGCAAGCAGGCGATTATGGACTCGATCCACATACAACTTTGCTTGTAACGGCGATTGGACAAGCTCTTCTTTTACCGTTTCATCAAGATACACTTCGCCGATTTTCCGCAAGCCAAGAACGACCTTTTCGAGAAAAAAGCCGATTTGTTCATTTGCAATCGGAATGTTGTTCGTACCCGATGATTGCACCATTTGTTGTAGATCTGCCAAACGTTTGCAGTCTTCGTCTTGGACTAAATAGAGGCGATTAGCGTACATGACGGTTCGATATTGTTGGAAAACCTGGACTTCTTGCAACCCTTCAATTTTCAGGAAATGTCCTTTTCCTTCTCTTTTTCCAAATGAAAATTGGATTGGTAAATTCCCTTTGATGAACGGCAGCCCGTTAACGCAAGACGCACTTTGCAAGAGGGGAACGAGCTTGTCCCAAGTCGTTGGTGAAATGGTAACTGTTCCTAGGTCACTGCCCTTAACAAGTTCAATAGATTGTTGTTTTCCTTGAATGAGTTGCTGTAAAATGCCATCCGCTTCCCGTGTAAAACAGTGACTACGAGGATCATAAAAACAGTTTGCAGACAGTTGCACACTTCGTCCTTCATGTACATATTTCAAAAATTGCCCAACATTTTTTATCGCATGCCCATCAACCTGGATTGCAATGGCAAGCATATCCTTCCCTCTCCCTACAGGCACAGGTTGTACAGTAAACGTGAGCGCTAAAACTTTTCGATTTTCAAAATGAAGCTGATGGCCACTTGACCTCGGGCGTTCATTAAAAAGAGAAAGAAACCCGTCAGATAAGGCCCCGTCATCAGTTGTTTGTTCAATGATCGCTAACAAAACAGCTGCGATATGCTGACATTTATGCGGATAAAAAGGCAGCGTCGGACAACTACATGTTGTTTCTAAACTACCTGTTTCATCATAACGAACAGTGACATGGAAGTTTTCAGTACCTGCCACAACCGCTTCGCATTGCACAGAATCCATCTGTTCAATCTTCACCTTACCTGCACGGTTATACGCTTCTCCTCGCTTCAATGAGGCAGTTCCACACATCTCCTCGATTTGCTTCCGTGAAATAGCTGTGAGCACGTTACTTCCCCTCCCTGTCCTTTCCTTTCATTATACCGAATACGCGTTCTTTTCCCAACTCTTCACGATAGAAAGTGCTCAGCTTCCTCGCATCTCAACGTAAAACGGTCGTATCGCAATAATCAGCTGACGTATCACAACTTAAACGGTTCTCAACGCAATCCTTGACTATCGATTTAGAATAATTCAGTAAATTAATTGTCAACTACGTATAAATTGTAAAAAACCGCAAACTACTATCCACATAGTAAAGATGGTGTCAGTCGCGCAAACCGCTAAATCGTTACTTGTCGTCTATGTTTATACTGCAGGTACATGGAGGTAAATAACAGATAGATGCGCTCATGGCTTCGACAAAGTGCGGACTTGCGCCTTCTAACAGGCAAATGCAAATTATTGTGCAAAGCTATTGACAACCCTATTAATGTTTATTATCTTTAAGTAACGGATAAAGTTTCCCTCGAGAAACTTTCACTCGTTTCTTAAAATAACATTAGCAAATTAACCGCCGTAGTCGTTCAACTTATCACCAAGACTACATAACGAACATATAGTAAATGCAATTACGTTTTATGTGCGATGGCATTTTTTTAAATAGGATATAGGGATTTTGATTTTTTTTACACATTTTGTTGCACGAGGGAAACACTCGAAATTGATAGATATCTACTTTTAGGAGGAAATGAGAAATGAAAAAGAGATTTACCCAATTGTTCTTGTATACTCTACTCTCGTCATTGTTGCTGTTAGGGGCATGTGCAGAGACGAAATCTGATGTAGACAAGAATGGCAAAGTGCACATCGTTACGACAATTGCACAAATTGCTGAACCAATGTCAATTATCGGCGGCGAGCATGTCGTTGTGGAAAGCTTGATGGGACCAGGCGTTGACCCACACTTGTATAAAGCGACACAAGGCGATATTGCAAAACTGCAGAGTAGCGATATCGTGCTATATAGCGGTTTAAATTTAGAAGGAAATATGATTGAAGCCTTTGAGAAGATTGGTACTAAGAAACCTGTTAATGGAATTTCAGAGTCCATTCCTAAAGAGCAGCTTCTACAAGATGAAGACGGTGCAATTGATCCACACGTATGGTTTGATATCGATTTGTGGAAAATTTCATTAGATACAGCTACTGAAGAATTAAAGAAATTCGCACCTGACCATGCAGAAGAATTTGATGCGAATAAAGAAAAATACTTTGCTGAATTAGATGCTTTATTAGCGGAATCTAAAGATAAACTCACACAAATTCCTGATGAAAAACGTGTACTCGTTACAGCACATGATGCGTTTGGTTACTTTGGTCGTGCTTATGACATGACAGTTGTTGGACTACAAGGACTCAGTACTGAAGATGAAATTGGTATTTCTGATATTGACGACACGATTTCCATTTTAATGGATTATAAAATTCCTGCTGTTTTTGTCGAGAGTAGTATTAATCAGAACTCCATCAAAGCGGTTATCCAAGGTGCTGAAAAGAAAGGCCTGAGTGTTAAACTAGGTGGCGAACTCTATTCAGATGCGATGGGTGACGCAGGAACAGAAGAAGGAACGTATATTGGTATGTACAAACATAATGTTAAAACGATTTTTGATTCACTTTCTGAGGAGGCTAAATAATGTCTGTCTTAAAGGTCGATAACTTATCGGCTTCATATAGAAAAAACAAAGTATTATATGATGTGAATTTTGATGTGAAACCTGGTTCGCTTACGGGCATTGTCGGGCCCAATGGAGCTGGTAAGTCGACGTTATTAAAAGTCATGTTGGAATTGCATCCGAAGCTATCCGGAAATGTATCTTTTTTCGGGTCAACGCTTGCTAAAACGAAAACAAAAGTTGGTTATGTACCGCAACGTGGATCGGTCGACTGGGATTTCCCGACGAATGCATTGGACGTTGTATTAATGGGACTGTACGGAAAAATCGGTTGGTTTAAGTGGCCCAATAAAAAAGACAAAGACTTAGCGATGCAGTCGTTGGAAAAAATGGGGATGGCAGACTATGCTGACCGACAAATTAGTCAGTTGTCTGGTGGACAGCAACAACGTGTTTTCTTGGCTCGTGCGCTCGTTCAAAATGCGGATCTCTATTTCATGGATGAACCACTTGTCGGCGTCGATGCTGCTACTGAAACTGCTATTATGGCAACGTTGAAACAACTAAAAGCCGACGGAAAAACAGTTATGGTCGTTCACCACGATTTATTAACTGTTGAAGATTACTTTGACCATATCATGCTGTTAAATAAAACAATCATTGATTACGGGAAAACGGAAGACGTATTTACGAAAGAACAGGTACAACGAACATATGGCGGATCGTTACGCTGGATGAAGGAGGCGTAAAGCATGCTGGACGTTTTCTTATCACCAAACGCACAATGGGTTCTCTTCAGCACATTAATTTTAGGAACAGCATCCGGTATGATTGGTTGTCTGGCTTACTGGAAACGCCAAAGTCTTATGAGTGACGCGTTATCCCATGCTGCTTTGCCCGGGGTCGTCATCGCCTTTTCGCTATTAGGGTATAAGAACTTGCCGGTCATGATTCTTGGTGCAGCAATCAGTTCCTTTATTGGTGCATGGCTCATTCAATGGATACGTTCGTCCAGTAGGGTGAAGGAAGATGCAGCGATGGGCATTATCCTATCTGTGTTTTTCGGATTAGGCGTCATGCTCCTTACAGTCGTCAGTCGACATGGCGGTGGCAATCAAGCCGGACTTGATAATTTCATATTTGGGCAAGCGGCATCCATGGTCCGTACCGATGTGTATACCATGCTGATTGTCGCGATTCTTCTTATAGTAGTTGTTATCGTCGGCTTTAAAGAATGGAAACTGTTTTTGTTTGACCCTAATTTTGCAAAAGGGCTTGGCTTATCCACCCGTTTCATGAACGGTGTCTATTTGGCAATGCTCGTACTTGTCATTGTTATTGGTATTCAAGCAGTAGGTGTTATCCTGATGGCTGCTCTACTAATCATACCAGCCGTCAGTGCCCATTACTGGACGCATTCCTTTAAACGGATGCTCATCCTCTCAGCGATTTTCGGAGGAAGTTCCGGTATGGTTGGTACGTTAATTAGTACGATGGGCAAAGGCTGGCCAACAGGTCCATTCATCGTCATTGCATCAGCTGGCATTTTCATTATTTCCATGGTGTTCGGTGCACAACGCGGGTTATTAATTCGTGCGATTCAATTCAAAATGCAACGTAAATACCATCAAGCAACAGTGGAGCACACAGTGAAGGAGGAATTACAATGAGTTATGAAGGTTGGATCCTCCTGACCGCTTCATTGGTCGGTCTTTCCTGTGGCATCATGGGTACTTTCCTTATTCTCAGAAGAATGGCCATGATGGCAGACGCAATCAGCCATACAGTATTACTCGGAATCGTCACAGCGTATTTAATTACACGTGAATTAAGCGGTATGCACATGCTTGTCGGTGCAATCATTGCTGGTTTATTGACAGCTGTTTTAGTGCAATGGCTCCATTCACTGGGAGTCCAGCAAGACGCTTCCATCGGTGTCGTTTTTACAACACTATTTGCTGTTGGTGTCATTTTAATTGCAACGAAAGTCGGAAATGTGCATTTAGACGTACAGCACGCACTTATGGGAGAGATTACGTTCGTACCTTGGAACACAATCACTTTGCCTTTGTTGGGTGAAGTTCCACAAGCGACGTTCATACTATTCATCGTCCTTGTTGTCGTGCTCATCATGATTTTGGTGTTTTACAAAGAATGGAAAATCACAACATTTGATGCGGCACTCGCTGCCAGCATCGGAATTCCAGTCATGTTCATGCACTATTTGTTTATGACACTCGTTTCCATTACAACGGTCGCTTCCTTTGACGCGGTCGGCGCAATCATGGTTGTCGCCATGCTCATTACACCTGCGTCCGCTGCCTATTTATGGACAGATCGCCTCTCCATCATGCTTGTTTTAAGCGCATTGTTTGGCGTCTTGTCTGCAATTAGTGGCTACTACATCGCCCTTTGGATCGACACATCCATATCAGGATCCATGGCATTCGCAACAGGAATTCTATTCCTCGCAAGCTTCATCGGCTCACCGAAACACGGCTTGCTTTCCCGCTATGCCCGCCCTTTCACAGTGGCGAAAGAATAACTGAACCAAAAGAGGCAACGACTAGCAAATCGCTAGCGCTGCCTCTTTTTTAATTAGTCATTCTCAGCATAATTCTTCAAAACGCCGCATAAGTTCCGCAAACGCGGCATATTCTCCCCAATCGCCGCATTACCCCGCAAAACGCCGCATATTCTCCCCAATCGCCGCATAACCCGACCGATCTTATCAGCATGAAAGTACGCACTTACCCTCGCCGAAACACCATTCGCCAACCGATGAAATTTGTAACAACTAACAAAGCCAAGTAAAAATAAATACCGCCCGTAATTGAATTTGCAATTAAATGCACTACAACAAACAAGACCGCTAATAAATTCAATAAAAACATCAGTAACGAGCTTTCACTTTGAACCTTCTCTGACGAATTCATAAACGGGAAGGGGTCTGTACTCATCATTCTATACGTAATGACAGTTTGCAAAAAGGCTCCTAACAGGACTGCCAACAGGTGGGGAACAATCCGAACACCAAAAATTGATACAAAAATTATCGATAAGAGAAGAAAAACAGGTATATACAGCTTTACGAAGAAAGCCTTTAATGTTCCGCTATATGCTGCCTTCGGATGTCGAATGGGCGACGCTTTGAAAATCCAGCTTCCTTTATAATTTGCTGAATAACGAAGCATATTTACAATCACAGGAATCATCAAAGCTGAAAAATAAATTAAAAAGAACATATTCCCTTTTGAAATTTCAGCGAGCGACCGTGTTTGTAACTCTGTGAATATGAAGATAAACGGTACAATAAATGAAAAACCTAAAGCTGGGTACACTTTCAACTTAAATTCACGCTCTTGTTTCATCATTAATGCTGAAAATCGAAAAAACACTTTTTCTTCTCGATTTCGGCACAACAGCTTCAGCCAAAACGTATCCAGTTTATCTGATTTTTGCTTCTTACTTTTTGTTGCGCTCATCAATTTTTCCATATTCCGTTCAAACGAAGGTATCATTCGAACGTAAACAATCATTGCGAGAATAGGAATTAGGAGTGCCATTACAGCTAATAAAAGCACGCTCCCGTTGAAGTCTTTATTCAACAAGACATCAAATGGTGCGCCAAACCACATCGGCGGTAACAAAAGATGCCACCAACTAAACGAGTACGTCAATTCAAAGTCGATGATTTGAAAGGAACGAATGACAAGTTGATAGCCAATAACAACGCCGACTGTTAATAAAATCTGCACGTAATTGATGATATCTTTCAGTTTTTCTCCATCGAAAAATCTTAAGATCGTAATATACACTAGAGATGTGAACACAATGATGAACATTAACATGAATAGCAACTCGATGAGGAAAATAAGTGTGAAAACAATGCCATTCGTAAATAAACTGACCATAAATGGAATTGCAATAAAGGCGCTCGTTACAAAAAACATATAAATTAAAATGTGAATCGTCTTTGCAGCTGCGATTGTTCGACTACTAATCGGTTTTGTTTGCAAGACGGTCCTATCACGTACATCGAGCAATACGACTGAAAAATCCGAAACCATCGTCGTTGTGAGTATAAACATCGTAATCCCAAAAACCACACTCATTTGGAATATATATTGCTCAATATTGAATAAGAAAGGCAGCAACATTAAACCATACAAGCCATATATCCAAAGGGATTTCAAAAACTGATTGCCTTCCTTTTTCTTTTTCACTTCATTGAAAATTGTTGGCACTCTTCTACCATCCATCGTCAACTTCATGCGCAAAATTGTTTCCATCGCCGTATAATCTATCCCCATTTTACGAAACAACCAGTTGAACTTGGAAATGAAGGCAAGTGTACGAAACTCATTCACCTACTTCCCCACCTTCCACTATTGCGAGAATCCGTTCAGCACGGTTTGCATGATCTGTGAAGCCGGTTAGCTGATTAAAGATGTCCGAAAGCGATTCCTTCTCACTCATTTTCTGCAACTCTTCAAAACTGCCATCCGCCACAACTTCCCCGTTAACAAGCAACACAATACGATTGCTGATTTTCTCGACAACGTCCATAATATGTGAGGAATAAAAAATAGTTTTACCTTGCTCCGCCAATTGAGCAAGCATTTCTCGGATAATCATCATACTGTTGGCATCCAAACCACTCAACGGTTCATCAAAAAACAACAAATCGGGATCATGCAGCAGACTTGAAATAATGAGTACTTTTTGTTTCATCCCTTTTGAAAATGAGGAAATCCGTGAATGAAGAACATCACTTAGCTCAAACTCCGCCATAAGCTTCTGCGCCTTTTCCTCCGCATTCTTGCGATCCAACCCATACAATTCCCCTGTAAATAACAAATACTCCATCGCGGTCAAGTTCTCGTACAAGTCTGCTTGCTCCGGCACATAACCGATTCGACGTTTATAAGCAACATCCCCGGAAGCAATATCTTCCCCGAATATTTCCACTTGCCCTCTATAACCTTGTACCAATCCGAGCATAATTTTCACCGTCGTACTTTTCCCTGCCCCATTCGGACCGATGTAACCGATGATCTGTCCACGCTCGACATCTAAATTCACCCCATTCAATACACGTTGCGTACCATACATCATCGTTAAATCCCTTATACTCAGCACCTTATCTGTCAAAACCACTCCAACACCCCCACATGTTTCTTACTACTACTCTATCATGAAATGATCCTAACCTTTCATTTTATTGACAATTAATTGGTTTTATCACAAAGTGATTGAAGAAGAATTAGACTTCAGTTGTTGAAGCAATACACACACAAACAGCCGCATCCCTCTAACGGAATACGACTGTTTATATTTCATCTTTCAACAACATACTCATCTTTCAACAACGCATACATATACACATCATCAAACAATCCATTCGTTCTCTCATATTTCCGTAATAGTCCCTCTTGCAGAAAACCAAGCTTCTCAAAAAGTTTCTGCGAAGCAATATTCTCTGGTTCAATGAGCGCTTGCATCCGCATAAGGTCTAGATGCGTAAATCCATATTGTATGACAGCTGCCAAAGCTTCCGTCATCAATCCACTTCGCCAATAATCCTTGGAAAGCTCCAATCCCACTTCCGTCCGGGCATGTCGACCTGAATACTCAAGGAACCCGCAACTTCCAATGACTTCATCCGTCCCTTTCAACGTAATCCCCCAACGAATGCCCGTCCCTTCGTCAAAAATGCGACGATACCAATCAATCTCCTCTACCGCTTCACGCACTTCAACCATCGGCACCATGCCATAATACTGCATCACTTCAGGGTCTGAAAGATAATGAAACACACTTCCAGCATCCTCTTCCTTCACTTCCCGCAACACTAACCGTTCCGTTTCTAACCTCGGAAACACCTTCCCCGTCATCTTCCTTCCCCCTCACCGCTGCCATCCTTTTCGCCGCGCAGTATAATTGTAATTGTTTTCATTTGAATCGCAAACAAGCAACAAGGACCAGCTCTTTCATAGAAACGTTGACATACTTCCGCAAACTAGTCCGCTTCACACTATACAAAACGGAATACCGTCGCCTGCGTCCATTCCAAACACGTCCAGGAACTATAAAATTGCTTGTTCTATACATTTATTATACTACGGTTAGAAGTTTACTAACTTAACGATCCATACTATTCACACCTATACAAGTATCACAAGCTAAAAACTTCGCATCTAAATGCAGGACGACACCTAATAATAAAAATCCTTAATAACCCTACAATGGTAACAGTTCCCTTAGCAAACGATGAGAACATTCTTATCAATCTCTCATTTTTTTCACAGAGTTCTTTAAAAAAGGGAGCGTAAGATGAAATCATACCAAAACAAAGGAGAGGAAAAACATGAACAAATTTTTCGTAACTACATTGAGCGCAGTACTATTAACAACTGGTGGCATTGGAGCAGCAAACGTTCTTCACCCGGACAAAGTAGAGGCAGCACAAGCGAAATATGAATCTTCCTACTCAAACTACGGATCGAATTACCAATTGAACATTGCAACTGAAGCATTAACACAACTTCCTGAGTATGCTACAGTTGCATCAAAAATTAACATGGACGGCTTAACAGCTAAAGTAACTGAAGACAACACGAACAAACGAATTATCGTATTCAGCAAGGCAAATGGACAAGGTCAATACAAATCCATCTTTGTCAAAGCGACAGAAAGCTTGAAAATTGTTGACTTCCGTGGCGGTCAAATATTCTACGGTACAATTTCAACTGAAGATGCGACTCCAGAAAAACCGGCTCAACCTGAAGAGAAACCTGCAACAGATGCGATTAGCGCACTTCCTGAGTATGCAACACTTGCTTCTGTTGTCAATGTAGACAACTACAAACTTCAAGTCGTTGAAGACAATACAAACAAAAGAGTAATCACTTTATCAGATGACTTTGGTCGCCTACAATACAAATCAATTTTTGTTAAAAACACAAACAGCTTGAAAGTCATTGATACAAGAGGCGGACAAATCTTCTACGGTGTCGTTTCATCTGAAACAAACACAACCGCTTCACCAGCACCTGAAAAAGCAACTGCAGTAAACGCTGAAGCGACAGCAAAAACAACGGCAACTTCAAGCAATAGCACTCTTCCCGAGTATGCAACACTTGCTTCTGTTGTCGATGTGAACAGCTTTAACCTACAAGTTGTTGAGGATAACTACAATAAACGCATCGTTCTACTAAAAGATGCAAATGATCGTCCACACTACAAGTCCATCTTTGTTAAACGCACAAACCACTTGAAAGTAATTGACTTAAAAGGCGGCTTACTCTTTAACGGTACAGTACGCTAACCTTTGAAAAAAAGCACGTTATCAACGGAGAAACTCCGGGATAACGTGCTTTTTATTCGTATCATTACAGCTGCTGATAGTCTTTCATGAATCGGCCGCTCTCTTTCACTTCGGCATGGTACAAAGCTTTAAGTGCAAAACTCTTTTCCAAGTCGTGCTCTTTCATAATTTGCTTCAGACGTTGCGTCAGTTCAGGTGTATTTTTAACGAGCATTTCCATCTTCGGTTTCGAATATTGCATGACGGGCTCCTCCTTGTACCTTTTTGCTCAGTTTACCATAACATGCATCATTTTTATGCATTGGCGTTTTTGTGGTTTTGACTAATTATTGTATGGTTACGTCCCGAGCGCTTCGCTTCATAAAGGCTCTCATCCGCCGCTTCCAATATCACTTTAGGATGTGTTCCATTATGCGGAGATGTCGCAATTCCTAATGAGACGGTTACGACTTCACCGCAAGGACTGACCGTATCTTCCATTTTCTTACGCAATCTTTCAGCTACTTGGAATGCAATTTCTTCTGTTGCTTCCGGTAAGACAATTACAAATTCCTCGCCTCCAAAACGGCAGCAACGATCTTGTTCCCTCGTCACATCTTGCATAACGTTAGCTAGAAATTTTAACACATCATCACCAACCGCGTGTCCGTACGTATCATTTACACGCTTGAAACGGTCAATATCCAAAATTACAACCGCGTAAGCTTTTTCCTGGTCAGTCAGCTCTATTAAGAACTCATCCATTGCTCGACGATTCCATAGCTTCGTCAATGGATCGGTCGTCGATTGGTGAAGATAGAAGTTCACTCTGTCTTGGAAGAAATTCATACTGTAGTGTAACGCTTTTTTTAATTGAATGGCTTCATAATACCACGTTCGAATTGTTGAGATTTTCTTTTCCTGATTGCTTTCCGTACTTGACTCGGCGTAAGTGGCCAACTTTTGGAGTGGGAGCGCAATCTGTTTTGAGAAATACCAAATGATCAAGATGGAGATGAATAAAAACGGCAATGCTTTGACAATCATCTCTTTCATCATATTATTGACGGGCACTAATGTGGCTTCTGTCGATCGTTGCGTTACGATGCCCCACTCTGCATTCGGAAGATAAGCATATCCGGCTAACATATCAATCTCTTTTGAGTTTGTCAGGCGCATTGCTCCACTATTCCCTATTATCACATCCTGAATGACAGGGTTTTCAGGCGCAAAATCATTTATACGCTCTTTATCTTGGTGATAAATGATTCGACCCGTTTTGTCCACCACATAGACATACGAACCATCTTGGTAGAAATGTTCACCAAGCACTTCTTGCAAAATATTCTCCTCTTTTAAGTAAATTGTGCCACCAATTATCCCTAAATAATTATTATTTTCATCAAACACGGGATGAGAAATGAAAATGATTAATCGACCTGTCAAAGCGATGTACGGCTCAGAAATGAAAGGCTTTTGCGCTTCTAATGCTTGCATGCCGCCTTTAGACGTGAGCATTTTCCCCCTCAACTCCAATGTTTGTGGAGAGGTCGCCAAAATCTCCCCGCCCTTTTCAACTATGGCAATGGAGTTAAACGTATTCGTCTGGTTCTTCACACGATCAGCTTCCGGGATTAAAAAGCTATCCGCCTCTTCCTTCCGCATATGCGGCGCAAGCGTTTTTGCACTTACTTCCAATGTTTGCAGTGTCATTTCCAAATAAGACTCTGTCGTACTGGAGAGCTTTTCAGCATACGCTCGATTCGTCTCCAATGTATTGTCGATTAGTGATTGCTTTTGGACCCGATAGCCTGATGTAATACTACTTACTAATGTAAGAACCAACGACAACATCGCAACCCCAAGAATCAAGTATTTTAACGATAGTCTCATAAACAGAACCTATCTCCTTCAATGATTAATTTACACACTCTTTCCATGATACCATTTAGTTTCCTACTACGCAGTACGATTTGCGACAAGAGTTTGTATATTTTCCTTTAAAACGGTTGACGTTTATTGAAATATCTTGTACATTACTAAAGTACGAACATTAATTATAAATAAGCGATTAATATTCGCCTTTTAGGAGTGTGTACAAATGGATACAGTTTTTGATTATGAAGATATTCAATTAATTCCTGCCAAATGTATCGTTACAAGTCGTTCAGAGTGTGATACGTCTGTCACGTTAGGTAAACATAAATTTGTTCTTCCAGTCGTTCCTGCAAATATGCAAACAATTATTGATGAAAAAATTGCAGTGCAATTAGCTGAAAACGGTTACTTTTATATTATGCATCGCTTCGATCCTGAAAAACGTGTCGATTTCATTAAAGACATGCAAGGTCGTGGGTTGATTGCTTCAATCAGCGTCGGTGTAAAAGAAGAGGAATATGGTTTTGTTGAGCAACTGGCTGCAGACCAACTCGTTCCAGATTACATTACAATCGATATTGCGCATGGTCATTCAAACGCGGTCATCAGCATGATTCAACATATTAAAAAGCATTTACCTGAGTCATTTGTTATTGCTGGTAACGTCGGTACACCTGAAGCCGTTCGTGAACTTGAAAATGCAGGTGCAGATGCAACGAAAGTCGGTATCGGACCTGGTAAAGTATGCATTACAAAAATTAAAACAGGCTTCGGTACAGGTGGATGGCAACTTGCTGCAGTCCGCTGGTGTGCGCGAGCAGCGACAAAGCCGATCATTGCAGACGGCGGGATTCGTACAAACGGAGACATCGCGAAATCTGTACGTTTTGGTGCTTCCATGGTCATGATCGGATCACTATTTGCCGGCCACGAAGAGTCACCTGGCCAAACGGTTGAGAAGGACGGCAATGTGTACAAAGAGTATTTTGGTTCCGCTTCAGAGTTCCAAAAAGGTGAAAAGAAGAACGTCGAAGGTAAGAAAATGTATGTAGAATACAAAGGAAAGCTTCAAGATACGTTGACAGAGATGCAGCAAGATCTACAATCATCGATTTCGTATGCAGGAGGCACGACGTTAGAGGCGATTCGTAAAGTTGACTACGTCGTTGTGAAAAACTCCATTTTTAATGGCGATAAAGTGTATTAATATAAAAAGGACTGGCTACTCATTGCTGGTCCTTTTTCTTATTTCAAAAAACAATGAAACTATAAAATGGTTTATTCGTACAGTAAAATAATTGACTCATTAAAAACAATGAGAGGAGGGGTTCCTTTGCGAAGTCTTCGTTTTATACTTTGCATGCTACTCTTATCCATTACATTCCCTGTTCATCACGCACAAGCCAAATCATTTTCGATAGATGACGTGCAAATTCAGGCGTATATTATGGATAACGGAGATTTATATGTCGAAGAACTTTACACATACAATTTTTCGGGCACGTATAACGGAACCACGCGAATAATCGGTGACGACAATCATAAAGGTGTTAAATACTTTGAAGGGTATCTTGCACCAATGGATACGGACCTTTCTCAATATGATAACAGTACCTTTACGCGGTTGGAAGTGGAGCGGGAAGGACGTACATTTAAGATCCATACACCTTCTGAGAATGAAAAGAAGAAAGTGTTCTATCGGTATTTGATTCGCGGAGCTGCACAAAAATATAGTGATACGGGGCAATTGTATTGGCGCTTTTTTGATGAGTTGAACGAGACTGATTTGCACAATGTTCGTTTACGCCTCATTTTATCCGGCGATAAAGATGCGACGTTAGCCGGGGAGGCGTATTTGCATAGTACCGCAGGAGAGTTGAAGAAATCGATGGACTACGGTTTCCTCTACGCAGCAGACCTATTGGAAGCGTATGAAACATTGGAAATTCGTTTTCTTTTCCCTGAAACCTTTCTGCAAAATGCGCCTTATGATGAAGATAAAGCGATGTTAGCGGAGTTTGAGGAAGAGGAAGCCGCTTATGTAAAATGGCTAGAAAAAAAAGAGTCTGCCATGCCTACAGTGGAACTTATTAATATCATCTTATTTTTCAGCACCATCCTATTATTCATTGTCACGATTTTATATCCTCGACGGTTAATCAGACTTTACACCTCTACGCCTCGGCTTCGACAATTGGAAGACTTTGATCCGTTTCTTTTAGGGTTAATAGAACGAAAAGGAAAAATTGAACCGAACGCCATTTCGGCTGCGTTATTGAGACTGCGGCAAAAAGGAATTGTCAATATGGAAAAAGTGCCTGCGAATGCGGTCTATCGCAGTGATGAGAATGCGCCAGACTACACGTTTCGCTTTACGTTAGTGAAACAACTTAGTACGTTAAGTGAATTTGAACAGGACTTGATCGATTGGTTATTCGAACGGAATGCTGCAGGAGACATCTGTTTTTCACTGGATCAGTTCCCTTACATGTCGAAACAACAACGCGAGCAACATTGGCGGTTGGAAAGTGAATATGCACAGCAGTCTAAACGATTGACGAAACGATTTAAGAAATGGAAGGAAATCGTGCGGAAAGATCCTGAAGTGAAACAGTATTGTGTCCTCAATCCAATACGCAAATGGCTCGTTCGCATCGGAATCCCTCTATGGATTGTAGTTGCCATCTTGAACATATGGATGACGACCGCAGACATACAAGACGTTGTCGTGATGACCATCCTTTTGTGGTTTGCGTACGTGTTATTATTGTTTAATTTATCTTGGCGTGCCGCTTTGCCCATATTTTTCGCATTTTGCTTCATATGGACTTGGGAACGTTCCATGGAAGGCTTCTATAGTTTGTTTACAATGAGTTCAGTTCTGTTTTTTGTGGCTGGATTGCTGTTACCCCTCATGGATATAAAAAAGAAAGCTGCACCTTATTACAAGGCGGCGAAAGCGTTCAAAAAAGCCATACGATCTGGGTCGTTTGATCGTTTAAACGGTCTCTCTGAAGAGAAATGGCAAGCGCATGCAATTGCCCTTCGTCTCTTTGTTCCATTACGGTTGAAATATGAAAAAACAATTCCTGAAAACTTGGCTTCATTGCCACCATTGACGATCCGTTTCACAGAAATGTTGACGTCGTTCCACTATACACATCGGGTCTATTACTCACACATGTCATCTTCTAGTTCGGGGGGTGGATCTGGAAGTAGCAGCGGATCTGGTGGCGGAGGTGGAGCCGGAGCCTTTTAATTGCATACAAACAGCCATCTATCGCGAAGATTTAGATAGATGGCTGTTCTCATTTCGTACGTTTAATCGTGAAAGGATACTCAACGATTTCCCCTTGCTGCAGCTCGACAGTTGGATGGGCGATGCCTGGTTCGCCATCATCAGGGATAGCAAGTATGAAAAATTCATCTTCTACACGATGTTCCACTTGGACAGCGGACGTTTTTACTCGCACTTTCGCAACCTCACTATTTTGCACAGCTCCGAGGATGTAATCAAATCCTCCAATTGTAAATAAGCTATAGTCGAAGTAGACACCTGTATGATTTTGGTAGAGTGGGGAATGCGTAGTTTTCTTGGTCGTCAAGAATTTCTTTTCTTTTACTACAGGAAGATAACTAGCGTCTTCTTTATAAATTTCCAATGTTACATTATCCGTGATCTTGAACGTTCGGACTGGTTCTTCTTGTGCTCCATAACGGACTAGAAAACTGCTGAATGCAATAAGGAAAAAGAGTATGAGGCCGACCTTTTGCCATCCTTTCATGATACACCTCCTCGAATTGTTACTCGACTGTTAGTTCCACCTTCATATCCAGATCACTCATCTTATAAAAGTTTACGAGTCTTCTTTCTAGTGAAGCACGACATTCCTCCGCAAGTTCATCAGGAATCGCTTTCTGATAAAGTAGTTCAATGCCACAAAAGCAATCCTCCACAGGATTTAGCGCAACGCCTTCCCCACCTTCTCCTTTACTACCGACGAACAGTGCACTTGTCATAGCCACTAGGTTCATCGTCGCGACTTGTAAGATCTTTTGGTTTTGCTCATCCAATGTAGAAGTGTTGTCATACACTTTGACTCGTATAATATGTTTCAAGAAATCATCTCCAATTCTAAATCTACTAACTATTATATCGCTTTATACAATAATCGCAAACAATTTTGTAAATTATTGAGAACACTAATTACGTGGCTAACTTTCTACGAAAAGGGTATGTAAGAATTACAAAAAGATTATGGTGTGCAAGAGGAGAGGAATGTCAGTGTATAAACTAAAAATGCGGCATACGCGAAGGTTTCAAGAAATCATTAACACATTTTTACGTCACGGGCTTAGCCATGTGTTATTCCGCCTCGGCCTCACTTCTCGCAAGTCATCTAAAGCTGATGCCGGCGGGATGAACATGCAAGATGTCGGGGTAAAACTCCGTCATGCATTACAAGATTTAGGACCGACTTTCATTAAACTCGGACAAGTTGCGAGCTCACGCCGAGATTTAGTGCCGGAGGAAATTGCGAAGGAACTCGAGAAATTGCAAGATCATGTCTCCACTGTACCTTTTGAAACGATAAAAGCGATCTTGGAAGAGGAGCTGGACGGTCAGCTAGACCAGTTTTTCATGCATGTTGATGAAGAGCCGTTAGCTGCAGCATCCATCGGGCAAGTGCACGTTGCTCAACTCCATTCTGGAGAACAAGTTGCAGTAAAAGTTCAACGTCCAAACATTGAAACGAATGTCGAAAAAGATCTATCCATTATACGGGATATTGCATCGTATTTAGAAGGGAATACGACATGGGCAAGCACGTACAGACTTTGTGATTTGTTTGATGAATTTTCAAGGTCGATGTGGGAAGAGCTGGATTATCGTGTAGAAGGAAGAAACTGTGAGCGAATTGGAAAGCAGTTTGAAGACTGTACAACGGTTTATATTCCAAATGTCTTATGGGAGTACTCTACAGAAAAAGTGTTATCGATGGAAATGGTTACAGGCATTAAAGCAAACCATTTTTCCTCGTTGGACGAAGCGGGTTATGATCGAAAATTGATTGCCGGACGCATTGTTAACTCCATGTTCCATCAAATATTAGAAGAGGGATTTTTCCACGGAGATCCACACCCTGGAAATATTCATATTCTACCGGGCAACGTCGTCTCTTATTTAGATTTCGGGATGGTTGGCCGAATTTCGGATGACATGAAATATCATTTTGCCTCACTGCTCATTGATTTACGGAAAGGGCATACAAAAGGGTTAATTAAAACGTTTACTGCAATGGGCATCTTAACAGATGACACAGATATGCGATTATTTACACGCGACGTGGAAGATTTGCAAAGTCGCTATTATGAGGTCGCATTAAACGAGATTAGTTTAGGCAATATCTTTATGGAATTGTTCAAAGTCGCTTATCGTCATCATATTCAAGTACCGATGGAATTAACAATCTTATCAAAAGCCATCCTTACGCTTGAAGGACTCATTACGAAGTTGGATCCTGAGTTGAGTATTATGAAAGCGATTGAACCGTATGGCAAAAAGCTCGTAATGGAACGCTATGATCCACGAAACGTATTGAAAAAGTCGTGGAACGAAACGGTGGAGAACCTTGAAATCCTCTCCCAACTGCCAAAGGATTTCAAAGCCATCGCAACAACTGTACGTAAAGGAAAGCTGCAATTGGATATTAACGTCCAACAAGCGCAGATTTTTCTACGCAGACTCGATCGAATCAGCAACCGACTCTCATTTAGTATCATCCTTTTATCATTCAGCATACTCATGGTAGGGCTCATCGTCGGCGCATCCATCGCCGGCCAAACGAACATGCTATGGCGCTTCCCCATCATCGAAGTCGGCTCCATCGTCGCCTCTCTCATGTTCCTCTACCTCATCATCACCATCTTCAAATCCGGTAGAATGTAGGTGCCAGTCCCCCAAACAATTCGGAATTGTTTCGGGGACTGGCACCGTATTTTTTTTGCCGTTTTTGCGCACCCTATGGATAGTTTTTTATCGTACATATCTTATAGGAGGGGTTCCTTTGAATGATGCAGGAAGTAAGTTATCCGTTTTTTCCCTAGGAGGCATTAACGAGATTGGGAAGAACATGTATGTGTTGCAGTATGGGGAGGATATGATTGTCATTGATTGTGGGTCTTCGTTTCCTGATGAAAATTTGCTAGGCGTCGACTTGATCATCCAAGACATCTCGTATTTACTAGAAAATCAGGACAAAGTGCGTGCACTCGTCGTTACGCATGGCCACGAGGATCACATTGGCGGTATCCCATATTTCTTAAAGCAATTGAATGTACCGATTTATGCAACACGGCTGACGCTTGGTTTAATTGAGTTAAAATTAAAAGAGCATGGCCTCCTTCGAGATACGGAGTTGAACTTAATTCACCCTGACGCGACGATTGAACTAGGCAGCATTCGCACCTCGTTCTTCAGAGCCAGTCATAGTATACCCGATTGTGTCGGGATTGCATTCGAAACTCCAGAAGGAATTGTTGTCCATACCGGTGACTTTAAATTCGATTTGACGCCAGTTAATGAAGAATATGCGGATCTTCATAAAATGGCGGACATCGGGAAAAAAGGTGTGCTGCTTTTATTGTCAGAGAGCACGAATGCCGAGAGACCAGGATTTACACAGTCCGAACGTGTAGTTGGAGACAACATCGCAGACGCGTTCCGGAAAGCAACCGGGAAAATCTTCATCTCCACTTTCGCATCAAACGTCCACCGCATCCAGCAAATCATTGACGCAGCACAGATGACGAATCGCCATGTTGCGCTGCTTGGCCGAAGCATGGTCAATGTCGTTTCCGTTGCGGAGGAGCTTGGATACGTCCACCTACCTGAAGGGATGCTCATAGATGCACAACAAGTGAATGTGTTGGAACCCGAAAAGGTCGTCATCATTTGTACAGGTAGCCAGGGAGAGCCTATGGCCGCCCTCTCCCGGTTATCGACGAATACATTCCGCCAAGTGTCCGTCCTGCCTGGCGATACAGTCATTCTTGCGTCCAGTCCGATACCAGGCAATGAAAAGAGTGTTTCACGCATTGTCGATAATTTGTTTCAACTCGGTTCTACAGTCATTTATGGTTCCGGTAGCGCATCCGGCATGCACGTTTCAGGACACGCATTCCAAGAGGAACTGAAACTCATGCTTACGTTAATGAAACCGACATACTTCATCCCGATTCATGGTGAATATCGCATGTTGCAACTCCACAAAAAGTTAGCAGAATCGGTCGGTGTGGACGGTAAAAATATTTTTATCTTAAACAACGGTGATGTCGTCGATATTCAGAACGGGGTTGCTAGCCAGACAAGGCGCGTCGATGCAGGAAGTGTATTTGTAGATGGATTGGGCATCGGTGACGTAGGAAAAGTCGTCTTGCGAGATCGCAAAGTGCTCGCCGAAGAAGGCATGCTTATCATTGTGATTTCACTCAGCAAAGCAGATAACCGATTGCTGTCCGCTCCTGACACTATCTCTCGAGGATTTGTCTACGAACGTGAAGCGGAAGACTTATACAAAGAAGTAAACCAGCTTGTCGTTTCGACCATCAAAGAAGCGAAACCTTCTACGCGGTACCGTCGCAACGATTTGAAGCATGCCGTCCGGAAATCGGTTGAAAAACTCCTCTACACGCGCACAAAAAGACGCCCGATGATCATCCCCTTCATCATCGAAATCTAAGAAAAAAATGGTGCCAGTCCCCAAAACAATTTTGAATTGTTTGGGGGACTGGCACCAAAAATATGCCCCATTTGAACTAGTTGGTGTTGCATATACTACATAGATGGGATTGATCAATCGAGAGGGGGGAGAGGTAATGGGGAAAACGTTGTTGAAGATTTCAGTTGTCTATTTCATGATTGGCATTTCGTTCGGATTATTCATGTCGTTTACGCATGTATTTAACATGGCGACGGTGCATGTTCACTTGAATTTGGTCGGCTGGGTATCTTTGGCGTTAGCAGGGATTTTCTATCATCTATATCCTAGTTTAGAAAAGTCCAGGCTGGCAAAAGCGCACTTTTGGCTTCATAACATCGGTTTGCCGGTGATGATGATAAGTATTGCGGCAGCGATTATGGGCGGCCCGCCGATATTGTTCATGTTGGCGACTGCAGGTGGTGCAATGACTGTGCTAGGTGTTCTTTGCTTTGGCATGAATGTCCTAACCGGATTAGACAGGAAGTAGTCTTTCAGTGAACAGCATGAACAGATGATGGCACACTCTCCCTTCGTCTGTTCGTGCATGTGCGAGCTGTTCTATCGATTTTGCCAATCTTCTTTAACTAAGCCAAATACATAATGATCGACAAACTTGTCCGACAGCCATTCCGCCTGTTTCAGACAGCCTTCTTTTGTAAAGCCGAGCCTTTGTGGAATGGCCATGCTCTTATAGTTCTCCGTAGCTGTACGGATTTCAACACGATTCAACTGTAATTCTGTAAAACAATAAGCAATGACTGCTTCACAAGCTTTTGTCATAAGTCCTTTGCCTTCAAAACCTCGTCCAAGCCAGTAACCAATCGACGTCGACTTGTTGGACCAATTAATGCCGTGCAGACCGATTACACCAGCTAGTTCCCCTTTATACCAAATGCCCGCCTCAAAACCATCATTACGCGCGAATTTCTGCATCGTTCCGGCAATAAAGCTCTTCGAATCTTCTACCGACGTTGTATAGTCAACCCACGGAAGCCATTCTCGCAAACTGTCTTTTGAAATGTCAGTCACCGTAAATAACCGATCAGCATCTCTAATTTCCAATAAACGTATCACCGTATCTTCGTCAATTTGATGTGTAAACATTTTCATACCCCTTCCCTTTTAGCTTCCTATCAACTTACCACAAGTTCCACGAATTTAGTAGAGGCGGGTGAAAGGGGCACACTTTTTAATGAACAGACCCCGATACTTCGATGCGGTATTTCTTCTTTCAACTGCACTTCATGTAGAATTCCTCTGTCTAAATACTCCTCCGTAAACTCCCTTGTGACACACGCAATCCCCATATTAATGCGCGCAAATTCTACAACGAGATCATGTGACCCCAATTCAAATTCAGGTGCAATCTTCACACCCTTTGAAAACAAAAATTCTTCGACATATTTGCGAGAATTTGAACTCGGCTCTAAAAAAATGAGGGGCAATTTTGCAAGGTCATGGAAGTCGATCGGTTTCGCAAGAAGCTTACGGTATTTATCACCATACACAAATGTGTCATGGATATCAAAACAAGGCCGTACATCCAACGTGGCATCATTGACAGGTAAATTACAAATTCCTAAATCCACTTCACCCGATTTGAGGAATGAAATCAGTACATCCGTCGTGCCATTCTCGATTTTCAGTTTAATGTTTGGGTAACGATTCCGGAATGCTTCCAGCTGTGGCAATAAAAAATACTTTGAAATCGTATCACCCACTCCGATTCGTAGCTCGCCAGACGTCAAATTTTTAAATTCCGCAATTTTTTCTTCACCGATTTCGATTAAATTGATGGCAGAATTAACATACTCCAACAGAAGGCTTCCTTCCGTTGTCGGTGTCACACCTTTTGGCGTCCGGTTAAATAGACGTGTTTCCAATTCCCGCTCAAGCTGCATGACCGCCTGACTAACTGCCGGTTGCGTCATAAATAGCGCTTTTGCGGCTTTTGAAAAGCTTTCATTTTTCCCAACGACACTGAAAACCCTATATAAATCCAGTTTACTTACCATATAAGCACCCCTTATACCCATTATTAGAAGTATTAATTTTACTTATACCATGTAAAAAGCGTATAGTACAAGTAGTTAGTGAATAAAAAAGCGTTAGGAGCGATTCATGTGGAAAGAGTAGTTGGAACGGTTGTCAGAGGTCTTCGTTGCCCAATTATCAATAAAGGGGACAATATTGAAGAAATCGTTGTAGACAGCGTATTAAAAGCTTCAGAAGTTGAAGGCATTACAATTAATGACAGAGATATCGTGACCGTCACTGAATCCATCGTTGCACGCGCTCAAGGAAATTACGCAACAATTGATCATATAGCAAAAGATGTTCAATCGAAATTTGGCGAAGATACAATTGGTGTCATTTTCCCAATCTTAAGCCGAAATCGTTTTGCGATCTGTCTGCGCGGAATCGCGAAAGGCGCAGCAAAGAAAATTGTCTTAATGCTAAGCTACCCATCCGATGAAGTCGGTAATCACTTAGTAGATATAGATACACTTGACGAAAAAGGCGTTAACCCTTGGACAGATGTGTTGAATGAACAACAATTCCGCGAGCACTTCGGTTACAATAAACATACATTTACAGGTGTTGATTACATCGACTACTATAAATCCATCATTGAAGAGTATGGCGTTGAATGTGAAGTCATCTTCTCCAATAATGCGAAAACGATTTTAGATTATACGAAAAACGTACTTACATGTGACATCCATACACGTTTCAGAACGAAGCGCATTCTAAAAGCAAATGGCGGCGAAAAAATCTACAGCCTTGACAACATTCTTTCTGAATCTGTTGACGGCAGTGGATATAACGAAGCGTATGGCTTACTCGGTTCAAACAAAGCAACAGAAGATAGCGTCAAACTTTTCCCGCACAACTGCCAACCGGTTGTTGACAAGATCCAAGCGATGTTGCAAGAAAAAACGGGTAAAACTGTGGAAGTTATGATTTACGGTGATGGCGCGTTCAAAGATCCTGTAGGTAAAATTTGGGAACTTGCGGATCCAGTCGTTTCTCCAGCTTATACAGCAGGTCTTGACGGTACGCCAAATGAAATCAAGCTGAAATACTTGGCAGATAACAACTTCGCTGATCTCCGTGGCGACGATTTGAAGAAAGCGATTAATGATTTCATCCAAAACAAAGAGGAAGACCTTGTAGGTGCGATGGAAGCTCAAGGGACAACTCCTCGTAAACTGACTGACCTTATCGGTTCTCTTTCCGATTTGACATCAGGTAGTGGTGATAAAGGAACACCAATCGTGTTCATTCAAGGCTATTTTGATAACTATACGAAGTAATTGAGTAGGAGCTGTCCGGAAAGTCAGTAGCAACTGATTTTCTGCGACAGCTTCTTTTTGCTTTGGCGATTTGTGCGGGTTTCATGAGCTGGAGGGGACGATTGGGTATGCGACGGACATCTGTGCGCGGATAAAATGCAGCTGTAAGGTTTTTAGAGCACGACAAACTATATTCACTGAAACATGAAAGTAAATTCCATTCACTAAGTTGTTTTTATGATAAAACCATGATAGTATTATGATAATATCACGATAATGAACGGAGGTTAAAAAATTGCCACAAATTAGACCCGTTTCAGATTTACGCAATAACTTTGCTGAGATCGCTAAAATTGTCCATGAAACTAATGATCCTGTATTTTTAACAAAGAATGGCTATGGTAATATGGTCGTCATGAGTATTCCAGCCTACGAAAAAATGATGGCTATGCAAGAAGTCTATTTGAAACTTAAAGAGGCGGAAATGGAAGCTTTATCATCCGAAAAAAGATATTCACACGATGAGGTAATAAAGGATTTAAGAACAAGAGTAGCTGATAAAGCTAGCAACTATGATTTATAAAATCACTTATTTACCAGTTGCATTGGAGGACTTAAGAGATATTATTGACTATATATCTATAAATTTAGCTTCTCCAGATGCAGCACTTACTTTCATTAGCTCCATAGAAGAGGCCTCTTTAATTCTTCAGCAATTTCCTTATTCACAACGTGTTTATGAACCTGTAAAATCTCTAAACTTTGAGTATCGATTACTACCCGTAAAAAATTACGCACTTTTCTATATTATCAAGAAGGATATAGTAGAGATTCACAGGATTTTATATGGAAGAAGGGATTTCACCCAGCACGTTAAATAACACCATTAGATATGCGTATGAACCAATCTCCATGCGTCTTTCTAAAACTGTAACCAAAACAAAATAGATCTTTAGAGAAACTTATAATCTTTTCAAATGAAAAAAGCCACCCATTTTGTACATACAAATGGAATGGCCCTCTTTTAATTTTTATTCAAATGCCGGAATGGCTGTTTCATCATAATTCTCTTCTAGAAACTTGCGTACTTCAGGACTAGTCATTGCTTCCGCTAACTTTTGAATCGGTTCCCAGTCTTTATTATCTTCGCGTGCAATTAACGTAATCGCGAAGTCGTTTTCAACACCTTCCGTAAGAAGGGCATCACTTTTTGGCGTCAATCCTAGCGGAGCAGCATAAGCTGGTGTCATGATGACAGCATCTGCGTCATCGTACATGCGGGCAAGCATCAGCAAATCTACTTCTTCGAACGTATAGTTTTTTGGATTGTCCGTAATGTCCGCTTTTGTATAATAGGTATCCGTTTTCTCTTTTAACGTAATGACACCTTGTTGCGCTAACAACGCCAAAGAACGATCGATATTTGAAACGTCATTTGCCATTGCAATGACAGCACCTTCAGGAAGTTCATCCATGGAAGAATAGTCTTTTGCATACACACCGTAATTTGCAAAATAGATTGGCGTAATTGGAACGAGATTCGCATCGTTGTTACGGTTGAATTCTTCCATGTACGGTACGTGTTGGAAGAAGTTCGCATCCACCTCTTTAGCGGCTAACGCAGTGTTCGGCTGCACATTATCGCCAAGGACGACCATTTCAAGGTCAATGCCTTCTTCAGCCAATTGAGGTTTTACTAACTCAAGAATTTCTGTCATCGGTGGAATTAATGAAGCGACTTTCAATGTCACTTTTTCATCTGTACCTTCTGTTTTTGGTGCCTCATTCGTATCTTTTTCCTTGCCACAAGCTGCTAATACCAACATTAACATTGCAGCAAGCAATACTAATTTCTTCATGTCATTTCCTCCTATTATCGTTTGTCAATCCATCGTGCGACAGTCGTTCCTGTAAATTGGATACACTGCACAAGGATGACCATAATGAGTATCATATAGAGCATTAAATCCGTCTTGAATTGTTGGTAACCGTATCGAATGGCGAAGTCTCCGATTCCCCCTCCTCCAACCACTCCCATGATCGTTGAGTACGAAATGAAACTGATTGTGGACGTCGTCAATCCGAGGACAAGCCCAGAACGAGCTTCTACGAACAGAAACCGAAACACCAAATCCCGAACAGAAGCCCCCATTGAAATTGCTGCTTCCAACACACCTCTTGGCACGTCTAACAACGATTGTTCAACCAAACGTGCATAATGTGCAATCGCAATGATGGATAATGGAACCGTTGCAGCAGCTGTACCGATTGCCGTACCAATTACCATTCGCGTAAAGGGAATTAAGAACACGACTAACAATAAAAACGGGAACGAACGAATGATATTTACAAGTAAATTCACGACTGAAAAGACGAGCTGATTCTCATAGATTTGTCCTCTTCTACAAAAGAACAGCAACGTGCCCACTGGAAGCCCGACAAATATAGCAGCTAAAATGGACACACCAACCATTGCAAACGTCTCTCTAATCGATTGCCAAATCTCCATTTGATACTGAAGCAATATATCAGGCATGATCACTTTCACCTTCCTCTGTCAGCTGCTTCACAAAGTTTTCCGGGTTATCGTCTATCAAACGAATTCCTTTAGGTTCAATAGCAAGTGAATCATACACTTTACCATCCGCCAGCACCGTCACATGGTTACAGATGCTCTTGATCACGTCCATTTCGTGACTGACCATTACAATTGTCACGCCAAATGTTTCATTGACATTCTTCAACACGCCAAGAATTTCAGCAGTCGTATTTGGATCAAGGGAAGACGTCGGTTCGTCACACAACAACACTTGTGGATAATTCGCCAATGCCCGGGCTATCGCTACACGCTGTTTTTGACCGCCACTAAGTTGCGCAGGATACTTGTCCTTGAAACTAGCCAAGCCGACAAATTGCAGACATTCCATTACCCGTTCTCGACGTTGCCGCCTCGGATACTTTGCCAATCTTAATGAAACCGCCACATTTTCATAGATGGTTTTATTCGCGACTAAGTTGAAGTGCTGAAAAATCATCCCGATGGACTTGCGCGCTTCTCGCAACGCTTTCCCATTCAACTGCGTAAGCTTTTGACCGTTGACGGCTACTTCACCTGCATCAGGGATTTCCAACAAATTGATTAGCCGTAGCAAGGTCGACTTTCCCGCACCGCTCGCTCCGATAATACCATGTACTTGCCCTTTTTCAATCGTCAATGAAACAGATTGCACAGCTTGAAACGTGTGAAAAGATTTGCTGACATTGTGTAAATGAATCATAAAAAAATCCCCTTTCATGAGACGAAGGGTGATAACAACGCTTTTCATTATAACGCACGGATTCTGCACTGTCATTATTTAAAATAAAAGAATCTGAAAAGGACTAGTACAGATTGATTTTCCTGTACTAGTCCTTTAATCTATCCTATAACTGTGTTAGCTATCAAGAAATGCAATCTGACAGTACCATTACGCACGTAAACATTCCAATATTTTTTGAGCTTGGTAACCGACTTCAAAATCATAAATCTCCGCTTTCTCTCCATTAACCGCCTTCACTAACTCATCAATTAGCCGACTTGGCACTGTTTCTTCTAGAGAAAGGACTTCCAGTTCTTCTCCCGTTTTCCCTCCACGTAACATGCCCCAATTTTCAATAGAGAGAACACCTTCGGAACCGTATGCTGTAAATCCAATATATTCTATCCCGGAAATTTGACTTAATCCCTCAATCAAAACAGGAGTACCATCCACCAATTCAGCAGTTGCAAGAATACCTGTTTCGCAGCTAATTGGGTTATCCGGGAATTCCAGTTTACTGTGGATGTTGTTCATCTCACCGAACAATTTTAGTATCTGTTGGATGTAGTGCACACCGACTTCAAGGACAAAACCGCCTTGCTCTCGCTCACCAACCCAGTTATTTTGTTGCCAAGCGCGTGGCCATTGCGGAAAATTCATTGTCAGTTGTACCCGACGCAACTTGCCAATATACCCTTCGCTTAGTAGTTCAGCAAATTTCGTGGCGGCCTGGCCGTAATTTAATGGGAAGTTCATCGCGTGTACAATACCTGCTTCTTTCGCCGCTCGCGCCATCTCTTCTGCCTCTTCCAATGAATTGGCTAATGGCTTCTCACAAAGCACGTGTTTCTTGGCTTGCAGAGCATGCATCACTATTGCATGATGCAATTTTGGAGGAACCGCCACATAAACAAGCTCAACATTTCCATCTGCAATTAAGTGCTGATAATCTGTGTAAAACTGTACATCTCCAAGTCTTTCGGCCGTTTGCTTCGCTAGTACTTCCGATACATCACATACAGCTGTAATGGATACCGCACGATGTTCCTCGAATTGCGAAAGAAGACGCTGACCAATCACCCCTAAACCAATAATGCCGATCTTTAACATGCTGATTCCCCCTTTCTTTCTATCGTACTATAAGAGAAAATAGAAGACATAGTGGGAATGAATTCTTCACATATGAACTGAGTAGGCTTGCTTTATCGTATAATTAGGATTAATACTACTAGTAAAGGAGGTCGAACATTGAACAAGCGCCCAAAGCTAAACATTCCAAAAACCCGATTTGAAAAGCTATTTGACCTTGTAGCGACACTTGTTTTCCTCGCTTGGATTGGTTACTTACTTATTGTTTGGGGGCAATTGCCTGATGAAGTGCCTGCTCATTATGACAGTGCTGGAGTTGTGGATCGGTGGGGTTCGAAATGGGAATTACTTTTACTTCCAATAATTTCATGTTTATTAACCGTATTTTTAGCATTTCTAGAAAAACATCCTGAGTGGCATAACTATCTAAACTTGACTGAGACGAACATCGAGTTTCAATACAAAAATTCACGCATGCTGCTAAACGTCATTAAGAATGAAGCCCTTTTATTTTTTGCATATATTAGTTTCCAATCCATTCAAGTAGCTCTCGGCAAAGCATCGTCTCTCGGATTTGCTTTCTTGCCGATCTACCTCGGTATTCTTTTTGGCTCAATGGCTTTCTTCATTGTACGTTCTGTGAAAAATAAATAACAAGCAGAGGTCGGTGCCTTATAGGACCATCTCTGCTTGTTACTTTTAGCTTTTTTAGTTGGGCTCATCCGTTCCTTTTAACGTGAACCGATCCACGACTTGTTGCAATTTCACAGCAATTTGGGTCATGCTTTGTACAGAGTCTGCTACCCTTTCTAATTCCTGTTGTTGTGCAACCGAAGACGCACTTACTTGCTCAGCAGATGCTGCGGTTTCTTCGGAGACGGCTGATACATTTTGAATTGCCGCAATCGCCTTCTCCTTTTGCGCAATCATCTCTTGTAGATTGTCTGCAAGTTCTTCAATCGCCTGGCTCATTTCCTCTGTTAACGCTGCATTGCGAATGAATGATTGCTCTGTGCTTACAACCGATTCATTTTGATTTTCCATGGATTGCGTATTTTTACCAACTACATCTACAGTCACTTTAGATTGCTCTAATATCTCCTGCACGGTTTGCTGAATAGTCGTTGTTTCACGATTGGATTGCTCAGCTAGTTTTCGCACCTCTTCTGCTACGACCGCAAAACCTTTCCCATGTTCGCCAGCACGAGCAGCCTCTATGCTTGCATTGAGCGCAAGTAAGTTTGTCTGCGCTGTAATATCTTGAATGGATGTAATAATTTTATTGATCCCAGCAATTTTATCTGTCAACATATGCATTTGTGTTTCAACTTGTGCATTCAATTCGTTAGCAACACCATTCTCCGTTCGCAAACGTGAAACTTGTGCCATTCCTTCTTGTGTTGATTCAATACTTTGACGAGACAACGTATCAATATTTCCGGATAGCTCGGCGATTTTGTTAATCCGATCCGCAAGCTCACCAATTCGCATACTTGTTTCCTCAGTATCTTCGGATTGTTTCGTAGCCCCCTGCGCAATTTCTTCCGTCGCAACGGTAACTTCTTCACTCGATGCTACAATTTCCTCAAATGCATGATTCACCTGCTTTGACGAATCAGATAACTGGTGTGATGCTTGTAGCACTTCAGACAGCGCTTCATTCGTCTGTCGCAACATGAAATTATACGACTGCGTGACAGATCCGATTTCATCCAATTTCAAGCCGTTTTCATCTACCGACTCAGTTAAATCTCCTGAAGCAGCACGTTTCATCGATTGTTGAATTGTCGTGAGGGGCTTGATTTGACGATAAATGAATCCTGCAGTAACAAGTCCCATTAACACCATCATTACGAATCCTGCCCAAATAATGATTTTGACAATTGCCGAGAAAAGTGACGTCACTTCAGATCGTGGGATGACGGTTTGAACTGTCCACGTCTCTTCAAACCCTTCCAGAAAAATCGGCGCAAAAGAATTATATGCCTGCTCACCTAAGCTCTGTGAGTCCACATACATTGCAACCGATTCACCTTTCATAAGGCGGTCTTTCACTGGCTGCCAATCAATGGCATCTTTCATATTCGTACCGTTCATTTCTTTTTTAATGCTGTTTTGCAAAAGTGTACCGCTGTCTGTAATAACCGCAGCATAACCAGATTTAGGTGCAATTTTCTTTGTTAGCTCTTCGAAATAGTCCAAGGACATGCTCGTTGTTAACACACCCATGAATGACCCGTCTTTTGCCAATAAAGGCACTGAGAGCATCGTGAAACTGGATGTCTTGCCATTTTCCTCGTATGTAATCGGTTCTTGGAAAAATGCTTTTTTCTCTCTTTTAGGAACTAAGTACCAATCGCCTTCTCCTTCTTGTTCATAACCAGAAGCAGGTATAATATTCGTTCCCGTCTTTGTTTTTAATAAGTATGAGGCGAATCTACCTTCCGCATCAATCAACTGTTGTTGCTCAGTAGACAAATCATCCGTTGACAATACGCCTTTCTCAAAGATTGCAGCCATGCCGATCGCATTCGGATTTCCTTCCAAATTCGCATGTAACACATCAAGAATGTCTGTTGCTGTCAATTGTTCAGAAGCATTCATCGACTCCAACACGCGCTTTGTCGTATGTAACGATTCATCTGTCTGGCGGAATTGTTCACTTAGTCTCAATGCCACCCGTTCAGCATCCGCCAATGAAATATCTTCAGCATTACGAACGGTTTCTTTATGGACAACAAACTCGTGATACTCGCGAATAAGACAAACAGTATGACAAAAACACTAATGATTAATAATGAAAGTTTAACAATGATACTTTTTGTTCTTTTCATAAAATACTACCTTCCTCCTATAATCAATACTGTTAAATTATAAATACTTATTCCTACAAAAGGAAGCGACAAGGTCCCTTGTCACACAATGCTCACAGGTGAAGAATATTCATGTATAAAAGTATCGAGTAAGGCCTGTGAAACAATTCTACTTATCTAATTAGATTGAATTGACTTTTACAGGTAGAGGCCAATGTCTTAGGCCTTCAAATTTTACGTTCAAATTGTAGTTAATAGGACAATCATGCTGTTTATTGATAGCGTTGAAAACCAATAAACAGATTACACGTTTTTTACCTAGGCTCCCATTCTCTACATATCCAAAGAATAACTTTACGGTTAGGAACGATTTAATCGGGTATTGTATGTTTCAAGCTTTGAATGGAACTACTTGTTGGGATGTGAAGAAATTGTTTGGATTCGCAGATCTTGTTTCTCTCGTCATTTCAGCATTCATTATATTGCCTGTTGTCGTTTTCATACGCGAAACAGGTTATTTACTCGTGAGTTGGATTTTTGGTGTCGTGAACCCTCGTATTACCATTGGGTCAGGACCACGTATTTTTACATTAGGCATGTTCGACATTCGAAAATACTATCATTTGTATAGCTGGTTCTCTTACGATGGTATTAAAAGGAAAAGTAACTTTGCTTATATTTGTATTTTTGCTGGCCCAATACTGATGAATTTATCAATTGCACTCCTCATTAATGCTTTACTTGCAAATGGTTTTATGGAAGAAACGAAAACTTTCTGGAACCGATTTATCTTCTATTCTTTTTACTACGTACTGTTTGACGCCATTCCGATGTCTACGATTAACGGAAAGCCGAACAGCGGCATGATTATTTATGAAATGTTGCGGTACGGTAAACGAGTTGATCATAATACCGAGCCTTTCTTACCATCTACGTCACAAGTAGATGAAGAATATGAGGAAACGATGAAGCAACTTAAGGAGAAAGTGTTGGAAAAGGAAAAAGAGAAGGAAGCAAAGAAAAAACAGTAATTGCGCCGTGCTGAAATGAATAAGAAGCTGACAATTGCATTGGGCTTAAATTGGCTGTTCGTTCTTGGATTGAAGCCATTTTGAAATGAATGCACTGTTTAAATTAATTCCAATACGAGTGCATGTCTTTCCTCGGTATGCAAATACTACCCTCGAACAGGAGGAATGTATATGGAGGAAATAACGTACACAGAAGTCGTCTTGCAGGAATACAAGGTTGGAATGGGCACATTTGCAGAGAAATTGCCGAACGTGGCGAGTACGTTCAATGCATTTACGGAAGCTTGTTTCCAAGATGGCGCTTTGTCGCAAAAACAGAAACACCTCATTGCATTAGCCATTAGTGTGTATGCGCATAACGAATATTGTACTGTCTATCACACAAAAGGTTGCTTGGATGCCGATTGCACAGAAGAAGAGATGATGGAAGCGATTGGAGTTGCTGCAGCATTAGGCGGTGGCTCGGCAATGAGTCAAGGCGTAACTGTTTGGCAAGATGCACTCGAAGATTTTACCGAGTAAATGTTGGTCGTCAAAGCGAAATGTCTACACGCAAACAGCCACCTTATACGGGTGGCTGTTTTTCATACATGTTAATCGAGTTCATCCATTTGACGTTTTACTGCTTTTTTCTTTGCAGCTTCCCGCTCTTTTTTAAAGTCCGGTTCTTCCCCAAACTCTGTGCCTAAATTTGCGTTTGAATAGCGGGTATGTCGATCCGACACTGTATCCACTTCTTCATTGGGCTTAAATAACAAGCCGAGACAGACTAATCCACTTAACCCAACGAGTCCATACACAATCCGAGACAACGCTGCATCTTGTCCGCCAAACAATGTAGCAACTAAGTCAAATTGAAAAAATCCAATTAAACCCCAGTTCAGTGCCCCAATGATTACTAGCGTTAATGCAATCCTGGAAAGTACACTCATGCATAATTCCTCCTTAGCTTAGATTAAAGTGTGAATCCCCTTCCTTAAGCGCATGCATCCATCAACAGCTGTTCCAAACTGAAGAAGGGCAAACGTCAACCGTTACAGGAACGATACAAGGATTCATTTTTATCTTCTGCTAAAAGCGCTTATTCATACATGTAAAGTTCATTACCATAACTTGAGAGTTTCGCTTTTATAAAAGAGATCGTTTTTTACAGTATTGTCGTAATTGAAAGTACTTTAAAAGGTATCATGTAACGGTTTTATGTGCTACGATTGGAAAAACAATACAACGTCATACTGACAGGAAGTGAATGGGATGAAATCTTTATCTGCATCGATGCAAGTTCAATTATTGGAAGCAATGCTCGATGGGAGTCATGTTGCTGCACTCGTCACCGATCCCTCTCAAGAAGACAATCCAATCATTTTTGCAAATCGTACATTTGAATCGTTAACAGGTTATACAATGGATGAAACGCTTGGCCGAAACTGTAGGTTTTTACAAGGGAAGGATACAGATCCAGCGGCAGTTAACAAGATTCGAACCGCAATACGGGAAAAGCAACCAATCTCCATTACATTAAAAAATTATAAAAAAGATGGTTCAATGTTTTGGAATCGGTTATCGATCAAACCGCTTGAAGTAGAAGGGAAATTATTCTTCATCGGTACACAAACAAATGTCACGCTAGAGCGCAACCAGAGAAATCTCATTACAGAAAAGGATCGAGAGATTGAGCAGTTAATCTTACCAATCTTAATGGTGCAAGAAGATATTGCGGCTGTGTCCTTAATTGGTAAAATGAGTAGAGAACGTTTAGCCATACTTTCAACCGGTTTAAGTGAGTTTGTACAAGAGACACAAGTGGACCACATTATTTTGGACATTACAGGCATTCGGTGGGATGATAAATCACCACTCACAACGTTCGAACCTATTCGAAATGTCCTGCAGTTGATGGGTACCCAATTGTCTCTAACAGGTGTCTCACCTAACGTCGCACAATCTTTGACTGCATTAGGTGAATCAACGGAGCGATTAGTCACCTATCCAAACATACACCACGCCATTAAGAGTATTCATAAGAGAAGAGGCTAAGCTTCAGTTTTTAGTAGTCGGGAGATGTTTTGAATGAAATATGATGTTTATTTATTTGACTTGGATGACACGTTAATGGATTTTGCAGAAACGGAGAAGTTTGCATTTACGAATGTATTTGCTGCAAATGGCTTTCCAAATGGTTTAACAGATTACCGAGACAGTTACCGCGCAATCAGTACCGTTCTTTGGGAAGACTTGGAGCAAGGACGTACAACACTAGCTGACTTGAAGACAGAGCGTTTCAAACGGTTATTTCTTCAGCACAGCATTGAATTGGACGCAACTGCTTTTGGACAAGCGTATCTCGAAAACCTTGGGAAAGAAGTGCATGTAATTGAAGGCGTTGAGGACATGCTTGCTAGATTAGGTGACGCCCGAGTTGCTGTTGTCACAAACGGTTTTAATGATGTTCAGCTAGCCCGTATAGCTGCTTCGCCACTTAACAAAACGTTTGAAGCCATTTTCACTTCAGAAAAAATCGGCTTTCAAAAACCACAAGCAGAAATCTTTCAACATGTTTTTCAAGCGCTCCAACTGACAGACAAATCCCGCGTACTCATGATCGGCGATTCCCTTTCATCAGACATTCTTGGCGGCAATCATTTCGGCATCGATACTTGTTGGTACAACCCACACCGAAAAACGAACAACACCACCGCCAAGCCTACATACGAAATCCACCATTGGGATGAATTTACTTTTTGAAGGGGACAGGCACCCGAACAATTCGCAATTGTTTGGGTGCCTGTCACCTTTTTATGTGAAGTATTCAATTTTCGCTTTTGGGAAATACTTTTCGACATAGCCAAATAAGTGTTCTTTTATTTCATCTTCTTCATTTTTTTGATAAATGTACTTACCAATTCCATACTTGCCCCATTTATAGCGTCGTTTTTCTTCATCCAATTCCAACTTGGTCTTTGGATAGTTCTTTTCAATAACCCGCTTGGCAGGCTTTGTAAACCGGTGTTGAATGAATTCAAACGTAATGTCTTCACGGACATCCTCAGGCAATTCTTCATCCAGTCGCTCGAACAAGTGTCGATATCCCTCTTCCCAACCGTCATGAAGGTAAATTGGTGCAACAATAAAACCAAGTGGATAGCCCGCTCTCGCCACTTTCCCAGCCGCCTCGATGCGTTTTGCTAAAGGCGACGTCCCTGGTTCAAAATTTTTAATGACATAATCGGCGTTCACACTGAATCGAAAACGCGTATGGCCGTTATGTTTGGCATCGAGCAAATGGTCAACAAAGTGAAATTTCGTTACAAAACGAAGTCTCCCTAATTCTGTTTGTCCAATATGTTCAATCGCTCGTTTTAATGAATGGGTTAAATGGTCGATTCCGACAATATCAGATGTACAAGCTGCTTCAAACCGTGTGATTTCCGGCGCACGCTCTTCAATGTACCGATCGGCCGCCTCAAAGATATCCTCTATGTTTACATACGTCCGGATATACGGTTTCGTCCCCATCGTCGTTTGCAAATAACAATAATGGCAATGCCCCATGCATCCCGTCGCAAGTGGAATGGCATACTCCGCCGAAGGCTTTGACGTATCAAATTTTAACGTCTTACGCAGTCCGACAACTAACGTCGACTTCGCAATCCTGTACTTTTGCGCATCCGTCTCCCCAGGCAAATCCCGAATTTGGTTATGCGACGTCGTAAAACGTGTTTCAATCCCCATCTTCTCAAACTTTTCCTTCAGTTCCTTCCCAAGTGGATAATCAAGCGCATTCGGCTCAAAATAAACTAACTGCGGCACAAACGGCTTATTCATATCGTCCGCTACCCACTACACATTTCTCCATACACTCACCTTTTCCTTTTTACATAGCTTGCCTTAAACAAATAAAATTATGAGGAATTTTAAATGCATGATGGGCAAAATGGTTATCACCGCTTGTTGACCTGTTATCACCGCTCAGACAGAGTTTATCACCGCTTATCGTCCTGTTATCACCGCTTAACACAAGTTTATCACCACTTACCCATTTACTAGGAGATAAAACGGGTCACTCGCTGCGCATTCATGTGCTTGCGATATGTTATCACCGATTTTGGACTGGTTATCACCGATTCTAACGTAGTTATCACCGACTTTGGGCACTTTATCACCGATTCTCCGACAGTTATCACCGATTCGAAGCACTTTATCACCGATTCGCCAAATCAATCCAATTCAGCCTTCACGATTCAGAATTTTTCTGGGGACAGGCACCAAAACAATTCAGAATTGTTTTGGTGCCTGTCCCCTGTTTTATTCTCTATTTTCAAATAAGTGTTGCCCCTTACGTTACGGTAGGTTCTATAATGGGAGTAGGATAAGGAGTTGAGGAGAGTATGCATTTGATCGGTAAAGTAGCTACGATGAGTAATATTTCTATTCGTACGCTCCGTTATTATGATGAAATTGGTTTGTTGCCTGCAAAAAAGAACACGCACGGGCATCGCTTTTATAACGATGAAGACATTTCAAAACTTCACTATATATTGACTTTGCGCAACTTAGGTCTACCGCTAACGGAAATACAATTAGCGGTATCTAACAATACGTGGAACGTCAAAGATGTACTCACAATGCGCTTGCAAATGATCGAATTGGAAAAGAAACAATTGATGGCAATGGAAAAATCCATTCAATCATTATTAGCTCTTGCAGAAATTGAACGACATACTGATTGGCCCTCCATCTTTGAGACGTTTTATACGTTTCCAAACAGTAAAGACGCCATGAAAACACTTTGGGCAGAACAATTTACCGATGAAGAAGTAGCAGTATTGACTGACCTCCCGAATTTAGGTGGATTAGGCGATCAATCCGATGCTACTCTTTCATTACTCAAAGACGTTCGTGCAAATTTACACAACTATCCATCCTCTGCAATGGCTCAAGACTTGGCAAAACGATGGCTTTCACTTGTCGACGAGATGTATCAAGGAAATACAACACTTGCCAATAAAGTATGGCAAGCCAGTCAACATGAGAAGACAGTTGGCTTCTACCAGTTTGAAGAAGAACTTGTGAAGTTTATTGAACAAGCAATCCAACATTATTATGAAACAGAGGCTAACGAGCTATGAAGAAATTAATACTGTTTGATATTCTCTTCTATACAGTACTTCCACTGTTATTTTGGCAATATGGCCGCGAACCTTTTGGAGACTATTATGCGATGCTGCTTTCGACCGTTCCAGGATTCATTTATACAATCTATCGTTTTATAAATGAACGGCAATTTAACATAGCAGGTGTTTTCATCATTTTTTCGCTATTTTTAAGCACGACTGTCAATCTAGTATCCGGAAATGCAGAACAACTTCTGTGGAATCAAGTTTTTCTTGGATACGGATATGCAGTTGTTTATGGACTTTCTGTTTTATTTCAAAAACCATTTGCGCTCTATTTTGCGGTAGACTTCATGTATTTGCAGGGATATTCACGTGAAAATAGCAAATCTTTATTTAAAACTAAGGGAATATTTATGTGGTATCAGCTTTTAACCGCTTTACTATGTCTCCGGAGCATCTTTCAAAGTTCCTTAAAAGCTTGTCTATTAAATGCATATGGAGTTGAGGGTTATGGAAAAATGTTGATTTACTTGAAAATAAGTGGATGGGTTTTCGGTGGATTAATTACTGTTGGCTATTTCTTTATCGGTTCCATTGTGAAGCGCTATGTACAGAATCACATTGGTGGGAGTCGCCCATCATTACAAAGGTAGGCCTAAATAAATAATAGACAGTTCCACATGATGGCTCTGTCTACTGTTCAATAGAAAATTCATCAGGCTGGATAATAAATCGTCATATTCATCCGCGCTAATCGAGTTCCTTCGTTTGTATATATATGGGGTCTGTCTGCCTTAAATCGGATAGAATCCCCATTTTTTATTGTATACACTTCTTCATTTACAGAAATAGTTACTTCACCTTCAAACACTGTTATGAATTCCTCAGTACCCTCTTTATGTGGATCTGAAACGACTCTTCCTCCTGTCTCAATCTCCACAAAATACAGCTCAAAGCGCGTTTCATCCTGAAATGGAAACGTAGGATATACCCGATACCGCCCGTCGTCGACTGACAAGTGTTGGATTTCTTCCCGCAACACAACTTTCGCTTCAGGCTGTGGGTCATTGATGAGAGTTGTGAAAGACGTCTTTAAACCATTCGCGATTTTCCAAATGGTCGTAAGGGTCGGGCTGGACTCTCCTCTTTCAATCTGGCCAATCATTGTTTTACTTACTCCACTTAACTCAGAGACCTTTTCCAAACTTAATTTTTCTTTCTCGCGAATAGCCTTTAAATTTCTTGCAAGCGTCCGATGAAGTTCCTCCATGCTTCATCACTCCTTCCCTATGTACAATATAACGTTCTTTGTGTACACTATAAAGAATTACGTTATAAAACACAAACCGTGCGTTATAGCGTCCATTAAGGAGGGTGACCATGTCCTATCTATCGTTTTTACTATTTGTTTTTGTTGCCAGCTTCACACCAGGTCCGAACAATATTATGGCGATGGCCTTTGCTAATCAGTACGGATTAAAGAAAACGACTACCTTTTCTTTTGGCGTTGGTTTCGGCTTTTTTATCATCACCTTAACATGCATTTCATTTAATCTCTTTCTAACCAACCTTCTCCCAGCCATTCAACTGCCTTTAACAATTCTAGGTGTTGGATACATGCTGTATTTGGCGTATAAAATTCTGACGAGCAAAGATGGAGAAAGTAAAACTTCTAAAAATGACAGAAACCTTTTCCTCATCGGCATGCTCTTGCAATTTGTGAATCCAAAAGGAATTTTATATGGACTCACAGTTGTTTCTACTTTCATTTTGCCGAATTACACGTCTTTGTTTAGCTACATTACTGCATCGTTATTTCTTGGCATGATAGGTGTAGCGAGTACGTTTTGTTGGAGTCTATTTGGATCGATTCTGCAAAACTATATTCGTCGTTACAGAAAGGCATTCAATATGCTGATGGCTGTTTTACTCGTTTATAGTGCTCTGTCGATTATTTGGAGTTAAGTATTTAGAAAATCTTTGTACCAGGTCCATTTTCAATATGAATTTATACCATGCATTCATTTCCTGGGATATAAAAACAACTCGCCGACGGTCCACTCAAAAGCTTGCGATATGTTATCACCGATTTTGGACTGGTTATCACCGATTCTAACGACGTTATCACCGACTTTGAGCACTTTATCACCGATTCTCCGACAGTTATCACCGGTTCGAAGCACTTTATCACCGGTTCGCCAAAATCGAACGAATTCAGCTTTCGCTAATGAAGAATACGTGCCCAGTTAAATGCGCTAAACATCTGCAAGCAACTAAAATTTTCGAATTTAACAGTTCCCAAGCTGGTACAATTCAGAATTTTTCAGGGGACAGGCACCGAAACAATTCAGAATCGTCCGGGTGCCTGTCCCTTTTCATCTGACCTCTATGTTTTGTTGTGATTTGGCACTTTTGCTAGTGTCAGTTGTTTGGTACTGTTAGCATAACAACTTTCACATATGAGGAGGCCAGCGGTTATGCAAAAAGCGACTACAATTACAAACGCCCGGACGTTTGATTTGATTTTGTCATCTATGCTCATTGCACTTGTCTTTGTTGCTACACTTCTATTGAACATTAAATTACCGATTTCGGTAAACGGGGGACTCGTTCATCTTGGAACAGCGATGCTTTTTATCGTATCTATATTATTTGGTCCGAAAAAAGGGGCTATCGCCGGGGCTGTAGGAATGGGATTGTTCGATTTAGTTTCTGGTTATGCAATCTGGGCACCAATTAGCTTTGTCGCGCGTGGGATTCAAGGGTATCTTATAGGGAAAATTGCTTGGATGAACGGACGAAACGGCAATAGCTTTCGCTTCAATTTATTAGCAACCATCGCCTCTACCCCGCTAATGATGGCAGGTTATTATTTGTGGGAAGCCGTTATTTTCAAAAGCTGGGTCATTCCACTCACATCAATTCCAGGTGACCTCGTACAAACCGTTGTCGGAATACTCATTGCGCTTCCCGTCTGTGTTTTACTGAAAAAAACTCCATTCTTCAAATAAAAAGAGAGAGCGCTTATTCATCAAGTGCTCTCTCTTTTAAATCTATTCCCCGTATTCCCATATACGATTGTAAAAACTACAACACTAACAAATAGTAAAATCCCTGTTACGAGTAGGATCATATTTTGAAATCACCCAACACAATCATGAGCAAACAAAAACACAAGCTATACATCATCTTCCCCATGAATTTCATAAAGCTACTTCATCATATTTTTCCTTTTCTCGAGCTGGCATTGTATTATACCCAGCAATTAAAAAAGCTCCTATTCCTGACGAGAAAATGATACCGAAAATTATAAATAAGAAAAAGACACTAAGGCTAATTATAATACTGGGCAAGCCATACACCTCCTCTTTTTCCTCAATCCGTACATAGTAGTAAGTATTATCTTAATTAGACCATGTAACCACGTTTACTTTCCAGTTGCTTACGTAAATTATCTAATCCCTGTAACCTTTCTCCATCCTCACACGACCAATGACATGTAACAACAATTGATTTCAGGAGGAAACACATCATGGGAAAATTGAAAGTAGTACTATTATTTGCGCTCGTACTTGTGCTTGCTGCAGGTTGTTCGCAAAAAAACGATGCAGAAAAACCGGAAGAAGTGAACGTATCCTTTGACGAAGTGACAACTTCCATCAAAGAAGCAATCGCAAAAGACTTGAAAGAAGATGGTGGCGTAGAGGAAGAAGTACTTGTCGATGGCAAGCTTACATATTACATGGAAATAGATTTGACGGCTTCCACGGATGATGCTGGTGTAGCAATCTGGCTTGAGAAAATGAACCTTGACCAAGAAAAATTAGCGAACGGCATCGTCATTGCGGCGATGATGAATGTCAATGCTGACGAAGTGATCGTATTGGAAGCAAAAGATGAAGCAGATGTAGAAGCATTAAAAGCTTCACTTGAAAAAGAACTGGAAAACCAAGATCAAACGTGGAAGCAATACTTGCCGGAGCAATATGAAAAAGTAAAAGAGAACATCATTACAACAAAAGGGAAGTACTTACTGTATGTAACGTACACGAATCCTGAAAAAGTTGAAGAGGCTTTTAACAGCAAGTTCAACTAATCGATCGGATCAAAGACTACAATAAATGAACAATGCTTACCCTATTCATTGTAAGCTACTTATCACGAATGCAGTGAGTGTTTGCTCCCCAAAGAGCGCTCAACCCCGTCTCAGACTGTCATTGTCTACTTGCAGTCTGAGACACTTTTTACATATCAGGAGATGTTGTCATGGTTTTCAGCAGTTTAACGTTTCTATTCTTTTTCCTTCCACTCGCACTGATTCTATATTTTAGCTGTCCGAAGAAAATGAAAAACCTTGTGTTGCTCGCAGTCAGTTTGTTCTTTTATGCATGGGGCGAACCGATCTACATCTTACTCATGATCTTTTCCGCAACGGTCGATTATTTTCATGGGCTTCTCATCCATAAGTACCGAATACGACGTACGGGAATCGCAAAGGCAGCACTCGTTTCTTCCTTACTCGTTAACATTGGAATTCTTTCCTTTTTTAAATATGCGGACTTTCTAGTAGAGAACGTCAACGCTTTTTTCGGTTCCGCTATCCAGCCGTTTGACTTGCCTTTACCAATTGGTATCTCTTTCTATACGTTTCAGACAATGTCTTATTCCATTGACGTTTATCGGGGAAAAGTGCAACCACAGCGAAATCCACTCACGCTAGCCTTATACGTATCGTTGTTCCCGCAACTGATTGCGGGTCCAATCGTCCGATATGAAACAATTGAGAAGGAACTTGCCAATCGGACATTCCAACTAGCCCAATTCGCAGATGGCGTTAAATTGTTCATTATCGGACTCGGCAAAAAGGTGCTCATTGCTAATACGATTGGCGAGCTATGGTTCACGATCCAGCAGCAAGACATTGACCAGCTGTCCACGTCCACTGCTTGGTTAGGCATCGTGGCGTTTTCATTCCAAATCTTTTTCGATTTCAGCGGCTACTCAGATATGGCAAGAGGGCTCGGCAAGATGTTCGGATTTAACTTCCCGGAAAACTTTAATTACCCATACATCTCTAAAAGCGTAACAGAGTTTTGGAGACGTTGGCATATGACACTCGGCTCCTGGTTTCGAGACTATGTCTACTTCCCGCTAGGTGGCAGTCGAAAAGGAACGTGGACGACAATCCGGAATTTACTTATTGTGTGGGGAATTACTGGTCTATGGCACGGGGCGAGCTGGAATTTCGTTTTATGGGGACTCTATTTCGGGGTTTTGATTGGCATTGAGAAATTAGGTTGGCTAAACGTCTTAAACAAGCTGCCTGCCATTTTCCAACACGTTTATTTACTGACCATCGTGTTATTCGGTTGGGTACTTTTCGTTTTTGAAGACCATGAACAAGGACTCGTCTTTGGAAAAGTCCTGTTCGGGATTGCCGATCAGCCGCTTTACGACACGCAGTTTCTCTATTTTCTAAGTACAAACGGCTTGCTTCTTTTACTAGCTGTCATCGCGTCAACGCCTTTATTGAAGCGAATGAATGAACGACTGAGCCGTATCTTGCCTGCATACTTATCTGCAAGCATTTCCATCAGCTCGTTCGGTATCATCTTATTTCTATCGACCGCTTACTTAGTCAATGACAGTTATAACCCGTTTTTGTACTTCCGTTTTTAGAGCAAAAGGAGGATCTACGTGAAAACAACTAATCGGCTACTCATTATTGGATTTCTGCTTTTCATCGGCAGCATCTCTCTATTGCACGTGACAACTGAAGACCGTGCATTTTCTGCCTCTGAGAATCGGGTACTCGCCCAATTCCCTGACTTCTCTTGGGATAAATTCCTCTCAGGCAAGTTCACGAAAGAATTCGAGACGTATTTAAGTGATCAGTTTGTGATGAAAGATTTTTGGACCGACTTGAAAGCTGCAACTGAAAAAGTAGCGCTCAAAAAAGAAAACAATGGCATTTATTTCGGAAGAGATAGCTTTTTGTTCGAACGATTCCCAGAACCCCGTCAACAATTCATCGCAAACATCGAGCACCTTAACGTCTTCGCGGATAAACTTCAAAGCGCAAATGTATACGTTATGACTGCTCCAACGTCTATTGCAATCTATCCAAACAAATTACCGAAATACGCATACACGGCTCATCAGCTTACAGCCATTACTGCCATCCGTGACCAATTGGACAAGTCGATTCATTGGATAGATGTGTACCAACCGTTGAAAGAAGCAAAAGACCAATCCATCTACTATAAAACCGACCACCATTGGACAACAAATGGCGCTTTCATCGCTTATCAAGCCGCAGCACAAGCGATGGGATTTGAGCCCTATACGAAAGATGCTTTCACCATTCAAACAGTAAGCAAAGACTTTTTTGGTACGTATGATGCAAAAGCAAATGACTTTACGACAAAACCGGATGAAATTGACGTCTTTTTACCGAAATTTGATGTGACGTACAGCGTTGAATTCGGAGATGATACACCCGCAATGGATTCGTTATACGAATGGGATTCGCTAAATACGCGCGACCAATACGCATTGTTCTTAAACGGTAATCATGGAAAAACGATCGTCCATTCATCCATCAACAACGGTCGTAAACTACTTGTTGTAAAGGATTCTTATGCACATGCCCTCGTGCCGTTTTTAGCAAATCACTTTGAGGAAATTCATCTGATTGACTTACGTTATACGCACGAGGATCTAGCCCGTTACATGGAGCAAGAAGGTATTCAAGATGTGTTAGTCCTGTATAACATTGCAACATTTGCTAACGACCCGAACCTCATTTGGCTCCGACAATAAACAAACAGGCATGCCCAATCGCGCGGCAGCCTGTTTGTTTCATTTCACCTTAATATCTATCTTGTCACCATACTTTTTCTCGTAATGCATTCCTTCAATATACAAAGCGTCTGGCAGTTCATCTCCCTCAAACAACAAAATTCGTTCCTTATAGCGATTGATCGTATCTTGTCTCACTGTTGTTTTTAACGGGGTAAAATTGTCATTCACTTGAATAAATACGCCTTTTAACATGACATCTTCTGCTGTTGCAATCGTTATAAAAATCCCATCTGACGTTTTTTCCACTTTCTTGATGATTAATTCTTCCTCGTTAAGGAACAGTGATTCATCATTTATAGCATCGAGAGGAATTAGTTCGTTTACATCTGTATAACCGACAAACGTATCGACAACGACCTTCAACTCCTCAAGTTCTTCTGGTAAAGCATCATAGTGGATTTCAAATGATTGCCCATTAAGTGCTGTAGACGTGCCACTTCCTCTCCATTCAATCACTTTTCCGTCAGCCATCAATTGTACGCCTTCTAATGCAGACGGATACCGATCGAAGTTAGCAACTTTCAACTTTCCGGTAACTGTCGTTCTACTCGGTGTAGCAATAATTTTATCAAAGTAAATGGTTCCTTGATCGACTTGAACTTTTCCGTTGATTGCTTGTTTCATAACCGTTTCCATCGCAGCATTCGGGTTATACGGGAACGTAATTGCCATGTCTCGAACATTTCCCATTTTTTGATTTTCGGTAAGATGAACCGTTAGCTTCTTCGCAAATGGACTAACTGGTTCAAACGTTTGCATCCCCTTTAACTCGGTTCCTTCATCGTTCAGTGAAGCAACGGAACTCACGATTGATGCGTCAGTCAACCTACCCGTAACCCCCGTAAAATAGTAGTCTGGATTAGCATTGACGCCAGCCGGATTGGTAATCGTGTAATATAGTATAAATTGGTTTTCATCACTCAAGATGCCTTCTAGTTTTAAAGTAGAGCCATCTTGAAAGGTCAGCTTTCCATCGACAGGCTGCCCCCGGCCTTCTTCATTTAGTTGAGACAACGTGCCTGTCATTATTTCATCAAAACCGAATAGCTTTTTCCCATAGTAAGCGAAAGCATTATAGTTGTAGCTGACAACAGAAACGAGGAGAAGGGCCACAGCGACGGCGATCCATTTTGGCATCGTTCTCTTCCTTCGCACGGGCGTCTGTTCCAATGCATACCTTAATCGATCTCCCAACTCAGCGGGTGCTTTCACTTCTTGCAACCGCTCCTTTTCTTCTGCGAATCGTTTTTCAAGTTCCGTCAAACTCCATCACCTCCAAATTGCTCGCGCATCTTCTTCAATCCATTAAACACCCTTGACTTTACAGTCCCTATCGAAACGTTTGTGATATTTGCGATTGTTACATAGTCCAAATCATGAAAGTACTTCAATTCAATTGCTTCTTTTTGTTCGCTGTTTACAACAGCTAGCATCTCTTGCAAATCCATCCGTTGTTCACTTTGCCGCATGACATCCTGTATCTTTCCTGTATGAAATGTCTCCTCTGCATCTCCCATCAAGACGACTTTTTCACGTTTCCTCAACATCTGCTTACACCGATTTACGAGAATTGTTTTGCTCCAACTATAAAAGGCTTCCTCTTTTTGCAGCTGGTGAATGGATTGATAGAGACTGACAATCATTTCCTCCATTGCATCCATTGCGTCGTGTGGATTTTTCATATAGGTGAGAGCCAATCGATAATACGCATCTTGCTGCTCATGAATCAGTTGCAGCAATGCCTCTTTACTTCCTTTTTTCGCTTTTTTCACTAGGCGAACAAACCCCATACCCTCACCTCTCCCCTATAAGAGTCATCTACTATGTAAAAAGTTCATTTTCATCCAACAAAAAACCGAGGTTCAGTTTAAATGACTGTCCTCGGTTTCTTAAAATGTACTTATTCTTCGTTTTCTACTTTGCCTTCAACGACAACTTCAGGGTCTGTTTCCACTTCTACTACTGCCGGTTGCTCGTTTAAAGAGAGTGCTTCTGCAGTAAAGCGGTGCACTTCTTCCAATAGTTCTGGATTGTCCGCTAGCGATTTACCGTAAGAAGGAATGATTTCTTTCAATTTCGGTTCCCATTCGTTCATACGTTGCGGGAAGCATTTCTTGAACACTTCGAGCATAACGTGAACCGCAGTCGATGCACCTGGTGAAGCCCCTAGTAATGCTGCAATTGAACCGTCAGAAGAACTGATTACTTCTGTACCGAATTGCAATGTTCCTTTGCCCGCTTCCGTGTCTTTAATAACTTGTACACGTTGGCCAGCAACTACAAGATCCCAGTCTTCGATTTTTGCGTTCGGAATGAATTCACGTAATTCTTCCATACGCTTTTCTTTTGATAGCATGACCTGTTCAATCAGATACTTCGTCAACGCCATTTCTTTTGCACCGGCAGCCAACATCGTAAAGACGTTATTCGGCTTGACCGACGTGATGAGATCCATGTTGGAGCCTGTTTTCAAGAACTTTGGTGAGAAGCCTGCAAACGGTCCAAACAGCAAGGATTTTTTATTGTCAATGAAACGCGTATCCAAGTGTGGCACCGACATTGGTGGCGCTCCTACTTTTGCTTTTCCATACACTTTCGCGTGGTGTTGCTCAACGACTTCCGGATTGTTACATACCATGAAAATTCCGCTGACCGGGAACCCTCCGATATGCTTACTTTCAGGAATACCTGTTTTTTGCAATAAATGAAGGCTTCCGCCACCGCCCCCAATGAAAACGAACTTCGCTTTATGGGATTCAGTGACTCCTTTGTCATTGCGTACTTTCAGCTCCCAAGAACCATCCGGCGTACGTTTTATATTATCAACCGTATGTTTGTATTTAAGTTCAACATTTTTCGTTTTCAAATGATCGAACAGAATGCGTGTGAGCGCACCAAAATTGACATCTGTCCCTGTATCGATCTTCGTTGCTGCAATTGGTTCTTTCGATGTACGTCCTTCCAGGATAAGCGGAATCCATTCCATGAGCTTCTGTGGATCTTCTGAATACTCCATCCCTTTAAAGAGCGGATTTTGCGTCATCGCTTCAAATCGCTTCTTTAAAAATGATACGTTATCTTGCCCTTGCACCATACTCATGTGTGGCAATGGCATGATGAAATCTTCCGGGTTGCTGATCAAGTTGTTTTTCACAAGATAAGACCAGAACTGCATAGATAGCTGGAACTGTTCATTAATTTTAATCGCTTTGCTAATATCCACTGTTCCATCTGGCTTTTCTACCGTGTAATTGAGCTCGCATAGAGCCGCATGCCCGGTACCTGCGTTATTCCACTCGTTCGAACTTTCCTCACCTGCATTTTCGAGCTTCTCAAAAACTGTAATATTCCATTCCGGTACTAATTCTTTCAGAAGTGTCCCTAAAGTGGCACTCATGATTCCGGCACCAATCAAGATGACATCTGTTTTAGTTTCTCCGTTACTCATATATACCATCCTTATATTGTTGAATTTGCAGAAAGGATGCAGGCGCTCCTGTATAGGAAATCCCTATCCAAGATTTCACATCGTCGCAAACCTTTGCTCATTCAATTATATCACACTATATACCAATTATTTATCGTTAAAAGCTTCTATAATTATCTGAAAACAAATTCCCGAAAAATATAGTAGAACAATAAAGCCCCACACCCGCTGATCGGTGTAAGGCTTTATATAATCACTCGTCAAATACGTTTACTTCACGCCAATCATTACAGCAACAATTAAAGCGATGGTCGTAATGACTAACCAACCTGCGATTAGTTTCCATACAAACTTCACCCAACGATCGTAAGGAATGCCGGCAACCGCCAAGTAACCCATTAAAGCAGCTGATGTCGGAATGATGGAATTTGTGACACCATCTCCGTATTGGAACGCCAACACCGCCACTTGTCGTTCAATCCCTAACAAGTCTGCCAATGGTACCATAATTGGCATTGTCGTTGCTGCTTGTCCACTTCCTGATGGGATGAAGAAGTTCGTCACGACTTGCACGAAGAACATTCCTACCGCATTCAATGTGCCAGGCAATGAACCGATTAACGCAGCCAAGCTGTTGATCATCGTGTCAATAATTAAACCGTTTTCCAACACGACTAGAATAGCGCGGGCGAAACCGACAATTAATGCACCGAATGCAACCAATTTCATCCCGTCTACAAACGAGTCAAACATTTTATTAATGCGTAAACCACCGATAATTCCTGCAGCAAACCCGATAATGATAAAGGATGCTGTCAACTCTGTTAAATACCATTCCCACTTAAAAACTCCATACATGTTTAAGCCTAGTCCACCCACAATAATGAGTAAGACAAGTGCATGTCGGTAATTGAATACTGGTAATGAATTTGGATCTTGTTGCTCTTTCTGTTGCTTCGCTTTAAGTTCTAATTCATACACAATACTCTTTGTCGGATCTTTTTTCACTTTTGCTGCATAGCGCATCACGTAAAAAATCGCTAATGCCAAAATGAATATATAGACGACAAAACGGAAACCGATTCCACTGAATAATTGTAGCTCTGCCATCGATTGTGCGACACCTACAGTGAAAGGATTCATCATACCACCAATGAATCCACTCGCGGCACCTAAACTGATCATTGCCGTGCCGGTAATTGCATCATAGCCGATTGCTCTTGCAATTGCGATACCAATTGGAACGAAGATGATGCTCTCTTCAGACATACCTGTCGTTGCACCTGCAATGGAAAAGACAAACATCGTGAAAGGTATTAGCAGCTTTTCACGCCTTTCCAGCTTGCGGACAACTTTATTAATACCTGCTTCAATTGTTCCTGTTTCACGGATAATTCCAAAGGCACCACCGACTAAAAAGATGTAAAAAATAATGGTAGCCCCTTTTGACATCCCTTGTGGAATTGCTTTGAACATGTCGAAGAAGCTTACAGGATTGGACTCAATTGTTTCGTAGCTACCTGCTACCACAAGTGTTTTCCCATCAACTTCTACGCGATCAAATTGCCCCGCAGGTACAAAATAAGAAGCAACTGTCGCTAATATGATAATGATGAAAATGATTGCATATGTATGCGGAATTTTACTTCGCTTCTCTTCGTTCACACTTTGCTCATTCATAGGTTTCCCCCCTCGTCTTTATATAGTCGCTAAATGACTATAATCTATTATTCTATCAAATTCTCACTTCAAGTCAATTTGAAATTCACTATAAAATTTATATGTATGCATTTTAACGTATATAAATAGCATTAGATTTTAAAGAATGAATTGACTTATATAACGCATTCTACTCTAAAAGGAGCGTTATGATTTATGAAAAATCTTTTCATTGCCATCGGGTTTTTATTCGCCACCTATGCACCGGAAATACCTTTGCTAACTGCATTCATTCAAAAAGAAGCACCTGCTTATGCAAAATGGTCCCGACTTGCCCTTGTTGAAACGAAAAATGCTTATCCGAATGCTCAAATTGTCGATTACTTGTATAAAGGTACTACTGCAACAGAAGATCTTTCGATTGCAACATTTCAGCTTTGGTTAAAAGAAGGTGACACGGAATTTGGGGTCATTGTAACAGTTACCTATACTACGGCTACTGAGGAGTTCAAAAAAGTGGAGTTTGAAGAGTTTGCGCGCCCTGTATGGCAAGATATGCAAAAAACCCCCAACCGAAGTTGAGAGTTTTTCCATTCATCTATTACATTGCAACTGCAGACATACCGCCGTCAACGACAATTTGTGTACCTGTCATGTACTTGGAAGCATCAGATGCTAGGAATACACATGCGCCGACAAGATCACTTGGTTCGCCTAAGCGATTAAGTGGTGTGTTTGCATAAACTTTTTGAAGACGTGCTTCTCTTTCTGGAGAAGACTTCAACAGACCTGTGTCGATGAAACCTGGGCAGATTGCGTTAATGTTCAAGTTGTATTGGCTTAGGTCCGCTGCCATCGTTTTCGTTAACTGCAAGACGCCGCCTTTACTTGCATTATATGGTGCAGTTTCACTCAATGCCATGAAGCCACCAACTGAAGCCATGTTAATGATTTTACCGTAGTTGCGTTTCACCATTTCTTTTGCAACAGCGCTAGACATTAAGAATTGGCTATTCAAGTTGACGCCAACAATTTTCTTCCAATCTTCTTCTGTTACTTCAAGGAATGGTTTCGGCGCGTTGATGCCTGCATTATTGACAAGGATATCAATTTTACCAAATTCCGCAATCAATTCACTAACCATTGCATTAATTTTCGTGCTGTCCGTTACATCAATTCCGTACGTTTTAGAATCGCGGCCTGTTGCTTCTTTAATTAATGATGCTGTTTCTTGCAAGTTATCTTCTAAGATGTCGACAAGAACAAGTGTCGCACCTGCTTTTGCTAATCCAAGTGCATACGCTTGTCCAATCCCTCTTGCACTTCCTGTAACAATTGCTAATTTACCTTCTAATGAAAAAATATCCAACATGCTGATCAATCCTTTCTTATAATAATCCGATTAAGAACCAATATGGAATTGCAATTAAGGCAATGAATAGTACATTCAATACCATTTGTACGGAGAAATACTTTAAGAATTGCTTATACGTCATTGCCATGTAACTGAATAAGAGCAATGGCAACGTTGATTCGTAAGGTAACAAGAGTTGATACAACCCGTGAACGAATGAATAGGCTAGCGGCAATGGGCTAATGCCTAAACTGTTCGCAAGTTCCGCCAATGGGATGGCCATTGTTGCTGATGCTGCAAATGGCGTAAGCACGAAGTTAATACCGACTGAAAGCACCCATGTTGCAACGATTGTATAGAACGTTCCGCCAAGAGACATAAGTGGGAACAAAGAATTGGCAATGAATGCACCTGCTCCAACGACTGCAGAAACTTGTCCAATCGCCATCGTCGCGGTAATGAAGAAAATCATACCAAAGTTTGTCTTTGCCATTGTTGAATTGTCTGCAAGCTCGACACCTGGTAAGAAGCAGACAAACGTCATTCCGATGAATATCCATCCAAGCGCAATGCCGTGTAGAGAACTTGTTGCTAATAGCGTAATAAGAATCAATAAGATGATTGTGACCTTTTTCTCTTTTAATGAGAATTTGCCAAGCGCTTCGTATTGTTCTTTAAAATATGCTTTGCCTTCAAATTCCTCTTCGACTTTAAACATTTTCGTAATGGCAAAGGCCATGACATATGTCCAAATGATTGTAATTGGAACATTGTGCACGACGTATTGTAACCAAGACGCGCCTTCAATTCCGATACTCTCCAACTGACTGTTGAAGACGAGCATTGGCTCAACGCCGGTCAAACTGACGAAAGAGGCAGTGACTGCTGCGTTATACGCTCCGAAAAGTAGACCAACCGATCCTTTGGAAAACTTCTTCAACCCTAACGCGTTAATAATTCCAAATGCCATACCCGCATAAAGTGCGATACGTGCAAGTGAACCTGGTACGAGAAAAGCAATAATAAATCCGGAAGTCGCTAACGCAAAGATGATTCCTTTATACGTACCGCCTCCCCGTAAAATAAACCAATAGGCGAGTCGTTTAAGTAGACCTGATTCATCAAATACTGCCGAAAGGATTAACGCTCCCAAAACGAGGTACGGTAAATCCTGACTCCATGGCGCATATACATCTGCCGGCGTAGCAACGCCACTTAAAATGAACGACACAGGCAATACCAATGCAACGATAATAAGATTGATTAGTTCTAATGCCCATAGTAAAATTGCTATAACTGTAATGACAAAGAATAGTTTCATTTCATGTGTATATGCATCCGTAGTTGGTAGTAAATAAATAATCAACGGCGGGATAAGAACAATTAAGTATTTCAAGAAAATGCTTTTGTTCGATTTTTGTGCTGTTTGCACTTCACCCATACTATTTCCTCCTCCTTTATATTTTTATAAAGGTTTCAACTTCTAAAAAGACCTTTATAACCAAAGCCAATTATGTCACAATTTGAACATAATTAGTAATACTAATTTCCCTATAAAACGTATAACTAAATAGTTATACTTTCATATGTAACAGGAATTTCGAAAGGGAGCAGATTGCATTGAAAGACCTAAGTGCGAGTTATTTAAAAGCAATTGCAGAATACGGCAGTATTTCAAACGCAGCGAAAGGGCTCTTCATTTCCCAGCCCTACTTAAGTAAATACATACAAAGGCTCGAGAAGGAACTAGGGGTAGAAGTCATTAACCGGCAATCCACGCCTGTGACATTAACGTATGCTGGTGAACGCTATCTTCACTATATGGATGACGTAGATGACGTCATTCAAACGATGCTAAACGAAATCCATAGTATTTCCAACTTGAAAAAAGGAAGACTAAAAATCGGTGTGAGCCACTTTCTGTCCACCTATACACTCCACCAATTGTTACCTGACTTTATGCTACGCTACCCCGGCATTGAAATTGAGTTGTTGGAAGACGCAACCGAAACTTTGGAGGCGTTACTCGTCCAAAATCAGATTGATGTATGTTTCAATTCTTTGCCGATCACAAATCATGACATCCTTTACGAGTTTCTGTACGATGAATACAATTACATTGTGATTCCACCCAATCATCCACTGGCCGTAAAATGTGTACCAGAAGACGAATTCGATCCTGCCGTATTAGATGGTGAAAAATTCATCGTGACAAAGCCCGGTTTAGGGTTGCGGCGATTTACAAACCAAATACTCGCGGAGTACCAAATTCATCCACAAATTATTTTAGAAACATCAAATACAGAAAACGCGTTGCGCCTCGCTAATAAAGGCGTCGCCATTACGATTGTCCCGCAATGCGTGATTGAAAATGCTTCTGAAAAGATTGAAGCCACCCTGTATCCATTAAAAGACCCAGCTTTTAAAAGCCATATTGTTCTTAGTTATCGAAAAGGCGCGCAACTAACACCCGCCACTCTTGCCTTTATCGAATTGGCAAAAGAGAAATTCCCTACAACTTAAGTCAAAAAGACAGCCCAACCTTAAATGGTTAGACTGTCTTTTTTCAATAATGGTTAGTTGTTATTTCTCTACTACATGTGCTTACTTCTCATTTTAACAAGTCCTCTGAAATAAGTTTAAATCCTTCAATCATCGCATCCTCTTCCACTTCAATGAGTATGCAACTTCTCCCGTTCACATCGACACGTCGAACGTAGCGCAAGTCTTGCGGACAGATGGAAATATCCGCTACTTTCGTGCTAATTTTTATGGACTTAGATGTATAACTCGGAACAACATGCCCTGCATTCATTTCATACGTTTTGTCGTCGAGCACTTTTTGAAAGGCCATTTCCACCTTATCTGAATCGACATCTTTCACACCACTCGCCTTAAGCACACGCTCGACTTCTTTTGTATCTAATGTAGGCGTTGTCTCTTCCGCATCTTTATCCTCTTCATCCACTTCGAGCATGCTTTGGATTTCATCATACACACTTGCTAGCGTACGCGAATCGACTTCATCCCCGATCACTTCTTTTACAATTTCTTCAAAAACCGTCTTATCGTCTTCTGCCGTCATCACTTCTTCACCGTTCAGCACATTCTCAATAAACTGGTAATTAGGCTTATTCGCCTTACCCGACGCATACAAAATATGATTCACGTCTGCCGCATTGGCCGTAAAGCAAGGGAATAAAAACCCTCCAATTGGAGACGTAATATTCACGACAGGGTCCACCGTCATACTCGATTTAAACTCTCTTTCCTGAAAATCAAAGATCAGTGAACGCTTCGGCAAATCAGTCTGATTCATACTGCACAAAATGAACGGCGTCGTATACACTTCGTCCCGAACGGCCGTTTCAGACTCGTCTTGACTCCGTTTCGTCGGTTTAAAATAATTCCCGCGAATGAAAGTAATAACCAAATCCTTCTCATAATGACCGTTTTGTACCATCTTTAACGCTAAGCGCTGCATATCTTCTTTCCATTGCGTTACGTCATCAGCATGAAGACCGTCATACAATAGTTTTTGTGCATGCTCCTCATTTTCCGCCTCTTCTTCCGATTGGCGTACAAACTTCACTTCAAACAGCTTCACACCTAGTTTACCACCGAGCACTTTTTTAAAATTGGTAAAAAACAAGTCCTGTTGCTCTTCATCCAGCAAAGAAAATGATTGGCTCTCTTCGTGGTAGATGTCAGTACTTTCCGCCTTAATATATACATTATAAATTGTCGTGATTTTTAACAAATCCGTACCTTGCTTAAAATGTTTGCGAATGTCTGCAATATCCTTCTTATTCATCAGTCCACCAACTCCTCAGATCATATATAACGTTTATCCATTCAACTTCAGCACAATAAAAAAGAGTAACCAAAGCGTCTGCTTTTGATACTCTTTTATTATAACAATGAACGAACGAAACACCTACATGCCAAAATACACTGGATTCGTTTTATATTCAACCAATTAGGAGCGATACTTCAATGCCAAACCTTTCAAGAAGTTCCGCGCATATCGGTCACCGCACTCTTTGTAATTTCGGTGCCCTTCTTTTCGAAGGACAGCACTTAATTCGCTTTTGGACAGATTCACGCCTGCTAGCTGTAACAGCTCAATCATATCCTCACTTGTGAGTGATAAGGCGATCTTCACTTTCTTCAACAAGATATTGTTTACATTCCGGTGGTCATTTGCCATTAAAAACTGCTTTTGTCCATTCGTAGGTGCATCTTCTTGAACGCCTCTTTTTAACGTTACCAATCCGTTTAAAAAGACCTCCAATGTTTGGATGTCAATGGTTTTAACAAATTCATTACTTTTTTCCTCGCTAACGACAGGCACTTTCGCCAACATTTCACGTACTTCCTCCGTTGTCGTTTCCACACCGCCTAGCGCAAAAATCTCCACCATTTCTTTGTCCTTTATATCAAGTGCATAACGCAGCCTGTTTAAAATGTCATTTGTTTGCATACAGATCACCTCGTCCTTTCCCGTTCGAACAGTAGTTATCAGTATAATGCTTCCGTGTAACCATTGTCCAATGAGCAAGTGAAAGACCTCATCAAATGACGAGGTCAATTCAAACGTAGTCTCTACTTTTTACTCGCCAAGCCATCTAATGACAGTGGCAGCCCATGTGTAGCCTGTACCGGCACTTACGGCTACGGCAAGGTCACCCTTTTTCAATCGACCTTCTTGTTGCGCTAGATGGAGACCAACGCACGGATCGAGTGAGGACATATGACCGTGATGGCTCAAATATATTGCTCGTTCTTCAGGTAGTTCGAGTGCACGCAGAAGTTCTTTGAACATCGATCGTTTTGTATGCAGAGGCAATAGGAGGCTAACGTCTTGAGGTGTATGTCCGCTTTTTTGAAGCGCTTGTCGAATGACTTGTTCAAAGTTTGAAATGGAAACAGGGTCTAACCGTTCTTTCATGGATTGAGGATCTTTTACATCAATATAATGCAAATTCTTTTCAACCGTTTCATGACTAGCAAAATGTTTTGATCCTCCTGCTACCGCGCGGACATCATCATGAAACGATCCATCCGTTAAAACTGCACTCGCTAACACTTCACTTACAGATGAATTTCTTGCTACTAAAGCTGCCGTTCCACCATCTGCAAAGTTAAACATGAAACGCGATCTCGGATTTGTGTAGTCCACGATTTGCGATTCTCTACACCCAGCAACAAGCAACACATTTTGAATGGAAGAATCAGCTACAATCATATCCTTGGCTACTTTTAAGGCGATCGGAAAACAAGAACTAACATTCATGATCTCAAACGCATACGCGTTCGTAGCCCCTAACGCATGCTGGATTTTCGGTGCACTTGACCAAACAGTATAATCTTTATGAGGACTTCCAAAATAGATGACAACATCGATTGCCAAAGGGTCAATCCCTTCCAACGCCTGTTTACCTGCAGCAATTGCAAGGTCGGATGCATGAAGGCTGTCATCTGCTACATGCTTTTGCACTAACCCAAATTTCTCAACGATAACCTGCTCTGGTATGCCCGTTTTCATGGCCAAATCTGCCGCTGTCTCTACTGTGGAAGGGAAAAAAGCCCCTGTCGACTGAATCCCAACGCTCATCAAATCACTCCTCCTTCTAGTGGCACTTTCATTTTAGCTGTCCCGGTCAATACAGTCTGCTCAGCCTGATTAAAACACTCCGTCAATAGTGTTAAAATTCTTCTGTGCTCATCAATTTCCAGGACAGTCGCTTTTGCTGTTATCGTATCTCCGATAAAAACCGGAGCCGTAAAACGAATACTTTGTTCTACGTAAACAGACCCCCTCCCTGGAAGATGAACGCCAAGCAACTGGGATAGTAAACTTGACGTTAACAGACCATGCGCAATTCGCTCCTTAAACCTCGTTTGTTTGGCATATTCTTTATTCATATGAACAGGGTTGAAATCACCACTAATCCCGGCAAACAATACGACGTCTGTTTCCGTTATTGTTTTACAGCACGACGCTTGCTGTCCAATTTCATAACCGAACACTTCTTCACCCTCTTTTTATTAGTTGTGTCTTAAGAATTTTCCCTGTGGCATTTTTCGGCATTTCATTTAAAAACGTCACGTGTTTTGGAATTTTGTACTTTGCTAACGAACTTTTACAATGCGCTAAAACTGCCGCTTCTGTTAAAACGCTTTCATTTCCTAGGACAATAAATGCTTCAGGAACTTCTCCCCAACGTGGATCGGTGTTTCCAACGACAGCCACTTCCAACACACCTGGTATCTGACGTATTACTTGTTCAACTTCCAATGGATAGATGTTTTCCCCTCCCGAAATGATCATTTCTTTTTTTCGCCCGACAATGAATACATAGCCTTCTTCGTCAGTCCTGGCAAGATCACCTGTGAACAACCAACCGTTTTTAAGTGTTTCATTGGTCGCTTCTGGGTTCTTCCAATATTCTTTCATTATGTTGGGCCCTTTCACGGCAAGTTCTCCAACCTCACCTGGACCGACTGCATTTCCATTTTCATCGACGAGCTGATACGCTACAAACAAGACCGGTTTACCAATGGACCCTCTTTTTCTAGGAGCATCCTCTTTTGAGAGCATGAAAAGTGTAGGGGATGTTTCGGACATCCCGAATCCTTGACCAAATAGGAAGCCCTTCGCAAAATACGCGTCAATGAGTTCACGTGGACAAGGGGCTCCGCCATTATAAAACCAGCGGACTGTGCTCAAATCGGTTGTATCGAATGAAGGACTCATCAGTAGTGCCTGGTGAATAGTCGGTACGCCCATCACAATTGTCACATTGTGCTCCTCTATCATCTGCAATGCGTTTTCAGGATCAAACTTGCCCGGAATGACGATTGTTCCACCAGCAAACAGCGTCGGAAGGGCAAATAAGCCAATTCCACCAATATGAAAAAGAGGCAGCAATACAATGCTTCGATCTTCCGCAGTCAAATTAATCGCAAGCTTGTTATTAATAGCATTCCAAAACATATTCCGTTGTGTCAGTACCGCCCCTTTCGGCTTCCCTGTCGTACCAGACGTGTAACAAATAATGTATGGCGCTTCTTCATCGATTTCACTACTACATATCGGAACACTTTCAGTTTCAGCACATACGGTTTCCATTGTGAGATGGTGCTCCAACGCTGTCTGCTCAACGAATGAATGTATGAACTGCTCATTACCTGCTTCATAAACAAGAAGACTCGCGCTACTATTATTTAATTGATAGACAAGCTCTTTTGCACTTAACCGAATGTTAAGCGGTACTGCCACGCATTCAATTTTTGCAATAGCAAAGAGGAGAACAATGTATTCAAGCCGATTTTGAGATAAAATTGCGATTCGTTCACCTTTCCTCTCACCTAAAACTTTTTTCATCTTCCAAGCCGCCGTGTCAATCATAGTATTCAATTGTTCGTAGGACACTTTTTCTTCATCTGTAATGATTGCTGTACGATCTGGTTGTATGAGTGCCCATTTTGCGATCCAATAGGCAATCCCTTCCATGAAATCCCTCCTTCATTACTTTTTTAAACCGTCAAAAATAAGCGCCATTGCCGCATCAAACGCTTCTTCAGGTACGTCTTTCTTCTCCCAATACACCCACCGCATCCCTAAAAACTGTCCAATCGACATTAAACAGTACGCCACAGTCTCCTGGTCAAGATCCTTAAACTCTCCCGCTTCCACCCCTTGGGCTAAACTTTTTAAGAAGCCGTTTGCAAGCTTGCCATAATACCAACGGAACAAGTCCTGATCGACAACAATCGCTTGCTGAACGATGCTATATAAATTCGGATGATTTTTCACCCAACTGAAAAATGCATAAAAACCGTTTCGTTGCGCTTCTTCGTATGTTGTATGATTTTGCATTCCTTCCTTAATTGCACTACGCAAGTCACGGCTATAGCTACGAATCAATTCATCGAAAATGTCTTTTTTTGAAGGGAAATAGTTATAAAACGTCCCTTGCGCAACATTTGCCTGTTGTGAAATATTTACAATCGATGTTTCGAAATAGCCTTTCTTGCCAAACACCTCTTCAGCTGCTCTTAACAGCTTTTGGCGCGTTTCTATTCCTTTAGGGGTTAATGTTTTATCAGCATCAACATTTTTTATTGACATATGAATCACCTCTCAGTTTTCAGTATAGAACATTGTTAATAGATTGACAATATAGTTTTTAAATAATCTGAATGTAAAGAAGGAAATAAATACTGAAAAGAAGGATTTCCAATGTCTGTCACGAAAAGTATATGTATGAGAGAGGAGAATTTTATGAAACCACCAATTGCAAAACGCATTCCTTATGCTCACAAGTTGCATGGCGATGTGCGCGAAGATGATTATTATTGGCTGAAGGATAAAAACGATCCTGAAGTCATCCGTTATGTAGAGGAAGAAAACCGCTATTACGAAGAGGTCATGCAACCACTTGAAGCACTGACGGAGCATATTTATCAAGGCATGATTGATCGGGTACCTGAAACGGAAGTTGATGTTCCTGTCCAACGGGGTGACTATTTTTATTATGCTCGACTGGACAAAACGAAACAATATCCGATTCACGCTCGAAAAAAAGCAGCGAGCAGAAGCCTCTTGCAGGATACCGCCGAAGAAATTTTGCTCGATTTGAATGAACTAGCAACGGACGGTGACTATTTAAATGTTACTGAACAGCGGGTAAGTGCTGACCATAAGCAGTTAGCTTATTTGGAAAACCGAGATGGGACAGATCGTTATACGATTTTCATTAAGAACCTGGTAACAGGAGAACTGCTAGCAGATCGTATTGAAAACGTATTTTTGTATGGCAGTATGGAATGGAGCCATTGCGGTACATACATTTTTTACGTGACTGTTGACGAAAACCAACGACCTAGCCGATTGTGGCGTCACCAGTTAGGCGAAGATACGAAAAATGACGTGCTCATTTACGAAGAACACGATACGACGTTTTCACTATTCATTTCTCATTCGCAAAGTGGAAGATTCATCTTTGTTACGTCGTCTTCGACTACTACAAATGAAATTCAACGGATCGATACACATTCACCGTTGTCGCCGATCCAACAAGTAGGCGGAAGACGGGAAGGCATTCTCTACGACATTGAGCACTGGGGAAATGATTTGCTCATTTTAACAAATGAAGGGGCGTTGAACTTCCAACTTCTTCGCTGCCCAATTGATGACGTTCATGCAAGGACCAACGTCGTTCCATATGACGAGAAAAAATACCTACAGGCAATGTACCCGTTTGAAGATAAACTTCTCGTCTCAGGAAGAGAGAATGGACTGACGCAAATTTGGGTATTTCAAGATGATGAGTTAACGCCTCTACAATGGGACGAGTCGCTCTACACAGTGTCAGTTATATCCAATCAAAGCTACGAATCGACAGAAGTACTTCTTACCTTTGAGTCCTTATTGACACCAGAAACGACGTACGGGTTGAATTTGCAAACGGGCGAGAAACGAGTGCTACAAGTTGCACCTGTAAATGGGTACTATGACTCTTCAAACTTCCGTCAAGAACAACTGTGGGCGACGGCTGATGATGGCGTCAAAGTGCCGATGACAGTTGTTTACCGTGCTGGTGCTTTCGATCATGGACCTGCGCCCTTACTATTGACTGGATACGGTTCCTACGGAGCAAATAGTGATCCCTATTTCAACCCATACCGCCTGCCTTTGCTAGAAGAAGGCATCGTCTTCGTTACCGCACAAGTGCGTGGCGGATCAGAGATGGGACGGCAGTGGTATGAAGATGGGAAAATGCACAACAAACGCAACTCATTTACGGATTTCATTGCTGCAGCAAAACATTTAATTGCCAACGATTACACGACATCCGATCGATTGGCAGCTCGAGGAGGAAGTGCAGGCGGCTTGCTCGTAGGGGCTGTAGCCAACATGGCTGGTGAACTATTTCAAGTGATCGTTCCTGAAGTCCCCTTTGTCGATGTCGTTACAACGATGCTCGATACAAGTATTCCCCTCACTACGTTGGAGTGGGACGAGTGGGGCAACCCGCAAAACCGTGAAGACTATTTCTATATGAAATCGTATAGCCCATACGAAAACGTGGAAGCGAAAAACTATCCACACTTGTACATTACGACCGGTCTGAACGATCCGCGCGTCGGCTACTGGGAACCTGCTAAATGGGTTGCTCGCCTACGTGATATGAAAACCGATGACCATGATATTGTCCTCAAAACGAACATGGGCGCCGGTCATTTTGGCGAATCCGGCCGCTTCAACCAATTGAAAGAATCCGCAGAATGCTATGCATTTATCGTCGATCGACTGGGTGTAAATGTTGCATTAAAAACGGCAAATTCCCGTTGAAACGAAGTGTCGTTCTTTCATAACACATAATGTGTGATTAATAAACAAAACCACCTAAAACAAGAACAACTCAATGTTTTAGGTGGTTTTTCTATTATATCTTCGATTCAATTTCTCCTTTTAATACCGATACATCTGCTTCAACAAGCTTTCTGCTTTCCTCATCCTTAATGTTCTGAACGAACTCTTCAGCAAGCAGTAAGCTCTTTTTAGCTTCAGTTGATTGCCTTAATAGCAATTGCGCTCGTGCTTGCGCTTCATAGGCATACGCAATAAAAAATGGCGCAAGATCTGCTTCATGGCTAACCGACACACATTGCTTTGCATAATATAATGCCTGTTCCCCATTCTCTACGACTGCATACACTCTTGAAAGTTGCCAATAGCCAATCGATAGGTTTTGAGGTGTATGGTCCTCTACTTGTGTCCAATGCCAAAAGGACGTGTGGCATAGATGAATCATTTGCTCCTTTTCTGCTTGCGTACGATTACGCTTGTCCAATAGATCCCACGTCTGATTAAAACAATTAACTGCTAATTGTTTATGTGAGAACTTTTCTTGTTGGTTGTCCATATGCATTCTCCTAACATTTTGTACTCGTCTCTATCTATTTCTATCTCTTTTATATTTCTCCTTTAAATAAGATATTGATGAAAATTAAATGAGGCCAATACAGAACAATGATAGTCCGCTTCTTTCCGCTCTGAACTTTTAAATAGAATTAAAAAAATATGCATGACGGGGAGTATCCCTTCATGCACATTTATAGTTTTGACCTTCTCATCTATACAATCAAAGTTGACCTTACTACAGTACTGGTTGAATTCATTTGATGACAAATGAATCTACTACTTCCTTGTTCAAGGATACCCCGATCATTGAATACCTATTAGCTATTCCACAACCCAGCATTTTCTAATGCCTTTTTACCTTTAAACGCGAAGAGAATAGAGACCACATTCAAAAGCAACATGATAAAAATCGTATACAAAACATACGTATAGCTACCAGTATATTCAAAAATAAAGCCATATATCGGTAAAGCAACAATCCCTGCAACTGCTAATCCAGTTATGGCAAGTCCATAAATCTGACTGAACTCTTTATTGCCAAATAGTGCGGTCGTTAGAAGAGGCCCTAATGTTCCAAGAGAAGCAACAACGAATCCATATAGACCAGCAGCAACTGTAAAGATCAATGGATTTTCAGGCGTTAATAAAAGCAGGCCAACTGGCACTAACCCTAAAAGCATGGCGAAAATCGCTGTATTTTTTACCCCTATTTTATCACTGAGGTAGCCGAAGAATAATGCTCCGATTACAACACCTACCGACCACGAGCCCATTGCATTACCCGCAAACTTGATATCATACCCTAATCCCATTGCAAATGGTGCTACATGTTGGTTAAAAGCAGCTATTGAGGTTTCGCAGAAAAAGAAAAATAGTAGAAAATAAAATGCACTTGATTTTTTAGCGATCGCCAACGTCACGCCACTAGCTATTGTTTGAACTTTCGTTTCTTCATTTTGCTGAACTTCATCCACTCCATATGGCTGTAAACCTTTTTGGAGTGGGGCCATTCTAATCGTTAATAGAACAACTGGAATAACAACCGCCATTACGCCTATCCCTAAGAAAAAATACGTATTTCTCCAACCTTCATTGGCAATTAAGTTACCTGCTACAGGTTGAAGAAAAGCGCCTATTAAACCACCTGCTCCCACCATAATCCCTAACGCCAAACCTCTATGTTTTTTAAACCAGTTATTAATAAGTACAGGACCAGCTAGTTGTGTTACGATTACAGATCCCATTGACATAGGAATCGCAAACAAATACCAACCCCATACAGAGTTCATGAATCCAAACATTGCAAAGGATCCTGCCTCCAACGTAACTGCTACTAATAACAGTATTCTAATATTGTATTTCGCTATCAATTTTCCTGCAATTGGCAAAAATAACATTGTGACAATTGATGCGATACTGAAGTACAATGTTAAGCTACCCATTCCAATACCTAAATCTTCTGTAACAGGAGTTAGAAATAATCCACCTGTAGTCATAATGCCACCTTTAGCAGCACCTACCATTACAACTAAACCTACTAAAACCCACCAAGCATAGTGAATTTTCTTCTTCTTTGACTGACTCATGATGTGTCCTCGATTCAACTATTGGATTGCCGTTTTTAAAATTGAGTATTCTTATTTTGTTCATTAAATTAAATAATGAATATCAATATATACATAATTATCTCAATGAATAGTGCTAAACTTTTTTCGGTTTAATACTATTCATTGAATAACTAATAAACAGCTTCGCAATAGTAACTCGATACGGATATTGTGTCAATCCTATGACGATTATTTCTTGCACTCCAAAAAAATCCTGTTACGAGTTGAAATTAATAATTCTTCATGCTAAATGGCTTTTGAGCCGCTAACCTTCTCAAATTACTGTGTGTATTCAATTTTGACTCAACTAATAAACCCGAAGATGCTACTATTATCGTTACAGGAATAGAGAAAATCATAAATAATTAATTCTAAAGGAGTGTACCTAAATACACATAGCTGATAGAATAAGAGCATATTATTTAAACATATTGAACGATTACATATAGCTTGTTAGTAGGATAAAAGATATGGCAACAAACTACACGCAAAGGAGTTACTTCTTATGGCATTCAACATTTATTACTATGAAAGTAATGTAGACTGCAAGTTTTGCAAGAAGCGTTTCACTACATACAAAGTACGTCCAAATCGCTATAAACTAGTTGAGGAACATACAGATTTCATGCCGGTCTATGAAGGATTAAATCCATTGTTATATGAAGTCGCTGTTTGTCCCCATTGTGGGTACGCCTATCACAAGTCCATGACAAGAACCTATGGACCTTTCATGCTACTTATAGATGAATTGTACATCAAAGAATTGAAAAAACCGGTGAACATTTGTCAGGAACGTACGATAGATGACGCGATTGTAAGCTATAAGTTAGCGTACCTCGTATCAAAAGCATCGATGGAAGAGCCCTTACTAATGGCCAACATTGCATTAAAAATTGCGTGGCTCTATCGTTTAAAAAGCGAGTCAGAATTAGAAATGCGTTACCTTGATTCCGCTAGAGACTTTTATAGCAAGTCCTTTGCTTCAAATCAGGAAGGCAATGAACGAATTCAATATTTACAAGCAGAGCTTAGTCTTCGTCTAGGGGATAGTAAAGAATCCAAAAAGGGGTTTTCCCGTTTAATCTCAGATCGGAGCACTTCAAATAAATACCGAAAGTTAGCTCGCGATCGTTGGGAAAACTATAAGTATAACGAAAATACGAATGAAAGCATTTATTAAGAAGCAAGGAGCGAAGTATTGTGCAACTGTTTGGGAAAAAATAGACGTAAGAGAAGAAGATATTTTTTCGGAATTACTCCACTTTTTACTAAGGAAAAATAATCGTCTTTTATCGAATGATGAAGTCGTTGAACTAACAGGTGTTTCGTCCAACTTGCTTTATAAATGGGTGAAATCCGGAAAACTAAAAAACACCATCTTTCCAAATATCGGTGCACCCTGTGATCGATGCGGAAAATTAACGCATTCAAATATATGCGTAAGCTGCTCTACCTCTATCGTCAACACATTAAAACAAGAAGAAAAAGATCAAGAGTGGTTTAACAGAATCCAACGAAATGATCGACGTACGAGTACATATTATTATAGATAACGAATTGAAAGTTCTACTAGTGTGCCATTATAAAACTTCCTCTCGTTGTGAGTCACATAAGTTCAATGAGACATGAAGTTTTATAATGGCTTTTATTTAACAAACCTATTTATGCTAGATCTTCTGCCAGAAACATTCATGTGACCTTCTAAAAACCGCACATATTTATCATACGGTTCACCGCACTATGTCTAAATGCGGTTTTAAATTGCACTTAAATATAAATCGAGCGAAGCCTCAACTTCTTTCTCAACTAACTCAACGAAGTCCTCATAGTCATTTGTCGTATGTGCTTTATCTAGTGCATTATAATAAGCTAATCGATTTTCTACACGAATAATAATTGGTGGGTAACCAAACTTCATTAACTCTAAGTTTAATAATAGTCGTGATGTGCGACCATTCCCATCAATAAATGGATGGATGCCAACAAAGATTGCATGCAGCATTGCACCACGGACAATCGGATGTACATTTTGAGCTTCTCCGTCATACCAGCTCATTAATGCATCCATTTCTTCTTGAATTTTGAATGGTGGTGGAGGTGTATGCACTGCACCTGAAATAAATACTTGTTGGTCTCGGTAAACACCCGCATAACTATCATCAATCCCTTTTAAAACAAGGCGGTGTAAATTTTTAATTTGCCATTCTGAAAAAGGCTCCTCATTATGCACAACGTCTTCTACGTAGGAAATCGCATCTCGGTGATTAATAACTTCTAAATGCTCTCGCATCGTTTTCCCACCAACAGTAATCCCTTCAAGTACTACTTTCGTTTCGTTAATTGTTAATGTATTACCTTCGATAGCATTGGAATTATATGTCCATTCTAGAAAAAGCTTTTCACGTAAACTTTGTACTGTGTATTTTGGTAATGGTCTTTTTGCGTCTAGCTGTTGTTTCTTTAAATCAATTCGTTCGAACATATTTTCAACCCCTTTATGTAACTTTACATCATGTGACTCGGATTTTGAAAAAGAACACAAAAAACAAGCAACACGCATTAAAGATTTCCCTTTATAAAAAATTTTAAGCTTATAGTGAATCAAAATAAGCCATAAAAACATGAAATCTATCTGTTTCTATGACTTTACTACAAACCGCACTCACTTATAGTAAGGTTCATCGTAACGTATCTAAGTGCAATTTAAGTTCAATAAACACACCTTTAAACTTACATTTACACTAAATTAATGCATTGTATACTTAACATAAAGGCAGGAGGAATGTATTTTATGTCGTTCATTACTCAAGAACAAACACTGAAAGTCTTAGTTGGCTTCAATCCTTGGCGGAACACAGAAAAACTCCCTTAACTCGCCCAGTGAAAAGATTAGCTTTTTATGAAGCAATTGTTCAATGGGCTAATGATTCGAAAACGAAGGGGCTATCATCGTTACTAAAAACAATGATGATTATGGTATCACAAAACATACCACTGAAACTCCAGTTATAAGAATCCCTGCATTTGCATTTTTATATTAACTTGGAAATGCTGAAAAAGAAGGGTATGCAAATCAAATGTAAGCTTAAATCAAATAGCTTTGTAATTACTTTAGAGGTTACAACCAACTTTCCGTACATGTAATAGTTTTGTTAATCGTATTTAAGCTAACATTCTTCCCAATTGCTAAAGGAAACATAGGATGAGTATGACAACAATCTACTTCCGCTAAAATCGGAATTGCCGCCCCATCCAACTGTTCAAGTAACAAATCAATTGGCTTTCTTCCCGTACCTTGATCATCATACTGTTCATGTTTTCCTAAAATAATTCCCGATACCTTTTCAAAAATACCATGAAGTTTCAACATAGCCATATTCTTTTCCACTATAGAAGCACTTTTCATTGTATCTTCAATTAAAAGGATGTCACCTTGTTTAATTTCAGGGAAATAAGTAGTTCCAATGAAGCCATACATTGCATTATTGTTCCCACCTATCAATCGCCCTTCCACAACACCTGGATTCAAGGCAATCCATTTATTTTCAATTAGTTGTTTTGGGTGGTCGAAATCTAACCAATTTACAAGTTCATCTGACCAATAATTTGGCATTTGAATTGTATATGGAATCAAGGTTTCATCACAAAAATATTGTTTAAAATATGCATATGTATCCGAAACTAACGGTTCAAACTCTCCAAATGACGCTACTAATGCTGGTCCGTAAAATGTGGGAATCCCTGTTTTCGCATACAAAGCTAATAGAACAGCCGTTGCATCCGAATAACCTACAATGATTTTGGGGTTTTGTTTAAATGCTTCATAATCGATAAATGGCAACATACTATTTGAATTCGTCCCACCAATCATTGACATAATCATTTTGACTGATGGATCACGTAATAAAGAATTAAATTCTTCTGCACGTTCTCTAGGTGTACCTGAACGATAAAAATCCTTTTTTCCTGAAAGGGCACCGTCTTTTATAAAAAAACCTTTGCTTTCAAGAAATTGCTTTCCACGAATGTATCTCTTTTCTGCTGTAACTGAAGCAGGAGATGAAGGAGTAAAAATTCCAATAGTATCGCCTTTTTGAAGCTTATAAACCATTACAATCAAACCTTTCAAGTTAATTTTTCCATATTATATTATGTATTAGTTGGAGTTTTCGCCTCATCATTAAAAGAACACCTAAAAATTTGTTGATTTGACGCTTTAGGTGTTCTCTTTGTTAACCGCACTTACTTATGGTACGGTTCACTTTTTCTTAATGGTAAAGATAATTCACCAGCGCTTGATTGAATTGTCTTTTGGATGAATAATATTTTTCCACATAAAAGAATAGTAAAAATCGACCATACTACCGATATGATGTACAGTAATCCCACAGTGTCGGAATCCATTTTAAAATTCCGTAACGCTGGTACTCCAATGTAAAAAGGCATTTGGATATATATGAAGTACATGATACCTAGATAGATTATTAAAATGAAACTAATGATACTAATCTTCTTGAAATTGGGCTTCCTAAAAGAAATCTTTTTCGTTCCTTTAAATAGTTGAAAAATAGTTAATCCCACTATATATAAGATTAAAATGCTAAAGGTAATTACAATAATAAGGGTTAACTGCACAAGAAAATGGACTTTTAAAAAGTCCTTCACCAACAATTCCGTTGGGGTGCCACCATCCATTATTCTATAAAGATTAAAACCAGAGTGATACGTTATATCCTGTTTAGAATTTGCTAAAAGGATAAGTCCAAAGGTTTTGTCGGATGAAAGTACAATAGTTGACGTAAATCCTGGTAAACCACCATCCATCGAAATATTATGTGGGTACACATTCCAGTTGTATCCTTTACCGTATTGATTGGGGTTGAACATTTGATCTATGCTATTATGACTAATTAATTTACCATTTGGCCCTTGCCCATCGTTTAATAATAAACCTAAAAACTTTGATAAGTCATCGACATTTGATGATAGCCCAGCAGATCCGGATGTGGCATACACTAATTCTTCTTTATAAGGTTTTATCTTTCCCCAGTGATATCGATGACCCATTGCGGTATTTGACAATTGACTGTCATCAAAAGTGAAATATCCTGTCCGGTTCATATTAAGTGGAGTAAAGAAGTTTTCTTCCATATACTGTGTGAAGGATTTCCCTGTCACCTCTTCTATTACTAACTGTAGCAAGTCCGTATTCATATTGGTGTATTCATGAACAGTTCCCGGTTTACCCACTAACGTAACATTCTTTAGTTTGTTTTTAATTTTATTTATAATTTCTTTGCTCTCTACATTACTAATCTCATGTACATTTAACCTACCCGGTAATCCACTGGAGTGGTTTAGTAGGTGCTCAATTTTGATTTCATTAGAAAGCAAAGTATCTTTTGTAGAAAACCAAGGAAGATAATCAACCACGGGCTGTTCAATATCTATGTAACCTTCCTCTTGGAGTTTTAGGATACCCAATGAAACGAATACTTTCGATACTGAACCTAAATGAAAATTAGTGCTTTCGTTTATTAGTTCAGATTTATCTCCTACATTTAAAGTACCGTAGCCTTTAGAATATATAACACCATTCCTATCCACTAATGAAAATGCCATACCCGGAATATTATGTGTCCTCATGTTATATTCAATTTCTTCGTCAATCATTTTAATTTTTTCTTCTAAATTATCAATAGTTGCGGAAGCCTCAGTAGAGTAGGCTAAAAAGAAGACTACAAAATGGAAGCACACAGTAAAAGTCTAAATGTTTGAGTTCTTATCTTAGATCTCTCCCTTATTTCATTTATAAAAAACAGACCCCTAAATATTTTATGAGATCTGCTTATTGTGAATTTTAATTAAATTATAACATTATTTGCTAGTGGGTCTACTTATAAATTTCCTAAAATATTCTTACTTATGACTATTTCCACCCTCTGTTTTACCACTATTTGTGATACGGTTCTCCTCACCATAAATAAAGGAGGTTTTTGAACTATAATTTATATCCAGCCCTTTTCAGTTGCTTTTTGTACAGCCTGCTGCCTTGTTTCAACTTCGAGCTTTTGAATGGATAAAGATAAATAGTTCCGAATTGTGCCTTTAGTCAGGAATAGCCTATTACTAATTTCATTCGTCGTATAGCCATCCTTCACGAGCTTCAGTACATTGATTTCCCGGTCATTCAGAGGATTTTTTTCATTCATAAATAAAGCAGCGGCAAGATCCTGACTGATTACCCTTTCACCTTGCATAATTTTGCGTATTGCACCAATTACATATTGGATAGGCTCGTCTTTCAGAACATATGCTTCAATATTCAGATCCATTGCTTCCTGCAAATAACCGGCTCTCGCAAAGGTTGTCATAATCATAATTTTGCACGGATAATTGTGATGTCGTATTCTCGCAGCTACTTCCAACCCGGACAAATGCGGCATTTCAATATCCAAAATGCATACATCCGGCTTTTCCTTTTCAATTAAAGCCCATGCTTCTGCTCCATCTGCTGCTTCACCCACAATATGTAAATCATTCTCAAGCTCCATAATGGATATTAAGGCACCTCTCAGCAGTTGCTGATCCTCAGCGATACTAAGTCTAATCATTTCACGCCCTCCCGAATCGGATCCAGTGGTATAATCAGAAGCACCTTTGTTCCTTCCTGATCATACTTCACTTCGGCATTTCCCTTTAATGACCTCATCCGTTCCTTCATTGTAAACAGTCCATTGCCATGCTGCTTTTCGGATAAACCGATTCCGTTATCGATAATAGCTACTTCTACACGGTCTTCATTCTGATATAGATGTATTCTGCAATCCGCAGCATGACTGTGCTTTACAACATTCGTTACCGCTTCTCGTATACTGTAGGCAAGCATTGTTTCCTGCACACTAGACAGCAGAATATTGGTAAGCTGATGATCAATCTGCACACGGATACCGGCATTCTTAAGCAACTGCTCACTATGCTTAAGCTCTTCCTGCAAGGATAAAAAATTTATTTCCGATATAATTTCACGCACCTGCTTATGTGCTGTTCGGACTGTTAGAATCATATCATCAAGTTCCTTATGAATCTTGTGATTCTCGTTTGGCACCAGCCTGGAAACGAGCTCTGTTTTTACCTTTATGACCGTCAGCGTATGCCCTAAAGTATCATGCAGATCGCGGGCAATCCGCTGACGTTCCTGCTGCATGGCAATGTGAACCGACGCTTCATCAACCTCACGCTGAAGCAGCTTGGATTTTTCAATATAATAGCGTAACCACGGCAACAGCAGGATAAAAAGCATAACCGCCAGGACAATTGACTGAGCATTTGAAAACAGGACCTCCTGATAGCGCCAAACGAGACTGGCTAGGAGGAGGAAATTTACGCACGTAGCAATCCATAAAATATGCCGGTTGACAGCGCGCCCGACAAAATCTGCAAAGGCAAACTGAAAGAAAATCCACTGTGGACCGCTTAAATAAGCCAAATATGCTGTCATAATAAAACCAAGTACAACAGCAGGAAGCAACAGACCATCCTGATACCATAGTGCCGTGTAATAGGCGCCTATATAAATGACGATTAATAAAACCTTAAAAACAAGTGACGGAATCTGCTCCGAGACGACAACCGCATAGCTAAATAGCAGGACGGTTAGTACATCAATAAATAAATAATATCTTGCCTGACTTTTAGGATACCATTCCAGCATCTAACCCCCCTATCTTTCCAGCCTCTGCAGCATTCCCTTCCGCAGCCATTCGACCGGCCCATAAGGGAATATAGTTAACCACATATTCGCCAGTATAATTTGCCCTGCTACTATCATACAAAAAACCCCTATAATTTCCACACTATTTAGAGTACCTCCAAGGCCTAAACCCCATCCGTAGAAAATAGCTGTAGCAGTAATGTTTTGCAGAATGTAACAGCTTAAAGACATACGCCCCGTTTTCTCAAGCCACTTCCACATTCTCCACGTACCGCACTTCCGTACAAAAAAAGCAATCAGTCCTAAATAGCCTAATGCCAGGACAGGGGCAAACAGATAACGGACAGGTAAATCAAATAGACCGCCTGGTACAAAAGTCAACAGATTCAAAGGCAGACCTAGACCTAACCCCCAAATGAGCAGTTTCCATTGAATGGCAATTCCGCGCTCAGTAAAGGAGAACGCACCACTGCGCATCAGCTTTATACCAACAATAAATAAAATAATATTTAAAGGAATAATAAAGATTGCCTCTGCTCTAAAGAATATAAAATTCATGAGACGATTCTGGACCTGATCCAGCCATGTTCCCTCTGCATATATTGCGATCAACTGTGGCGAGCTTGCCATTGAAAACGCCGGCCCAAACAGCATGGAAGTAAAAATTAGAGCAAGCAGCCCTAAATGAATAGCTCCTGCAACCCATAACGCCCTTTTCATCACCCGCTCTCCGCGCTTTAGTATGACCGCAATAATTCCTGCTGTGACGCCATAGCTCATGAGCACATCATACTCCATTACAAGTACGTAGTGCAGAAGACCTTCCACTATTAAAAATACGATTACCCATTTATACATACCGATCCAAGGCTTATTGTGCCTAATGGATTGCTGATATTTAATCTCCATCCCTACTCCGAACATTATCGTTAACATGCCAAGCAGCTTGCCGTTAAATACGAACAGTACAAGGAGGCGTAAAATATCATCCATACTCGGCCAACTGGTAAAATCCGTAGTCGTTATATACTTTAGATCCCCTAAATGGGCAAAAATCCAAATATTCGTTCCAAGTGTCCCCAAAATAGCGAATCCTCTTAAAATATCGATCAATGCTATACGTTTCATATAAATGCCCCTCCATTTCTGTACATTTATCGTACATTACAGGGCATCCATGAAAATATCGACAGGCGTCAATAGATACAGATGACACTTGTCAATTATAAAACGTAGAAAAAACCGCACTCACTTATGATACGGTTCCCCCCGCATAATCCGAAACGCACGATACACTTGCTCCAACAACACCAACTTCATCAGCTGATGTGGAAACGTCATCTTGGAAAACGACAACAGCTCATCCGCCCGTTTGATAACATCACTGTGTAAGCCAAGCGATCCGCCTATGACAAATACAATCTTACTTTTTCCATACGTCATTAACGATTCAATAGCCGTTGCCAATTCTTCAGAAGTTTTCTGTTTTCCTTCTATCGCCAATGCGATGACGTGTGCGTCTGCTCCGATTTTGGCGAGTATTCGGTCGGCTTCTTTTTTCTTCACAATTTCCATGTCTGCTTCACTTAACGATTCAGGTGCTTTTTCATCGGCCACTTCGACGATGTCGATTTTCGCGTATGCGCCGAGTCGTTTGGTGTATTCTTCGATGCCCATTTTTAAATATTTTTCTTTTAGTTTTCCTACTGAAACAATTGTAATATTCACAGGTTGTCCACCTCTTTTAAAAAGTTATAAACAGAACTTATGCACATATCCACAGGACTTATCTACATCTTGTGCCCGATTATTCGTTCGCCACAATATACCTAACGGGTGTGTCACAATACGTGCAAGTTGTGGATATCTTTTCGTCGGTTTTGATTTCTTCTAAAATCGGAAATGTTTCTTCCGTTGCAATAAAGTCGTCAATCGCTTGATCTATATGGTTTTTACAACTTTGGATTTTCAATGTCTACACTTCTTTCTATCGGTTTATTTTACACAATGTTATGCACATTTCTTCATTTTTATCCACATGTCGATAAATTGCATTGAAAAACAGGCAGAATAGCGGTTGTTTTGCTAGGCTGCCTGTTGTGGATAAATAAATTGTTACATCCCTATGAAAAGTGTAACATTGTATGGAATTTTATGCGCTCTTTCTTTGCAATTCGTTAGAATGTATTGCCGTCTTTTAGTTCCATTTCAATCTCGATCAGCTTTCCTTCTCTATATACCTTCATGGTCATCTGATCGCCAACTTCTTTCTTGTTGTATAAATGCTTGCGCAGGTTCACCATGTCTTCAATCTTTTCCCCATCCATCTCAACAATGACATCGTATCGTTCGACGCCAGCTGCCTCTGCTGGCGTATTGCGGAATACTTCCGTGACAATCACACCTGTCGTTACGTCTTTCGGTAATTTCAACACTTCTTGTTGCTGTTGATACGGGACGTCTCGTAAGTCCAGGAGGCTTACACCCATCGTTGGGCGGTTCACCGTTCCAGTCATCTCAAGATCTTGGATAATCGGGATGGCGATATTAATTGGAATGGCAAGACCAATCCCCTCAACGGTTTCCTGCGTAATTTTCATGGAGTTAATGCCAATCAGTTGTCCTGCTACATTAATGAGCGCTCCACCCGAGTTCCCTGGGTTGATGGCTGCATCTGTTTGAAGAACATCCGCTTGCCAATCGACGGTTCCGTTTTGATCAAGATCGATTGGAATGGAGCGGTCTTTTCCTGACACAATTCCCATCGTGACAGAGCCGGCGAATCCTAATCCGAGTGGGTTCCCAATTGCAATCACCGTTTCTCCACGTTTCAAAGCATCTGAATCGCCAAATTCAATAGCTGTTTTGACATGTTCTGCGTCAATCTCGACGACGGCTAAGTCTGTCCATACGTCACTGCCAATGAGTTTGCCATCCACTTTCGTTCCATCGTCGAAAGTAATTTCAAGCTCTTGGGCGTTTTCTACGACATGATGATTCGTCACAATGTATGCTTTGTCGCCTGTCTTCTTGTAAATGACACCCGAACCCGTTCCTCTTTCTTGTGTCGTCTCTGTTGATGACCAAAAGTCACGTACTGTTTGCATATTTGTTATACCAACAACTGTGTCCGCCACTTTCGATACAATTTCAGTGACATCTGTATTCACATCGAGTGAGATGCGTTCAGTCGTCAAATTGCTCTCTCCCGTTGTTTGCTCTAAAACAGATGAATTCGATTCATTTCCCAGCGTAGCATTCATTAACAACCAAACGACTACGCCACCAATAAGGGCTCCCAACAAGGCTGGAAGAAAACCGCCTCGACGCTTTGTGTCCTTTTTCGGTCTCTCACTGTATCGCATCGGTTCTGCTTGTTTTTCAAGTTCCACATTCGTCCGATTCTCGTGATTGACTGCATCTACATAATCCGAATCATTACCTATTCCTTCTTCTATACGATTCGGTTCTTGACGTATTTCATCCTCTGAATGATTGGCTCCTTCCATATTAGGGACATCCGAATTCCGTTTGTCATCCTCCCGCCGAGGACCTTGCTTGTATTCATCCATAGACCTCACCCTTTCAACAGACAGTTATTTTCACTTTACCCTAAATAACTTGTTTAAAATCAAGTACGTTGTCCCACTTTTTGTAGATTCCTTGAATTTTATTGAAAAAAACCTTACCCGTAGGCAAGGTTCTTTGTTTCTATTAGACAGTGACAAGCGTTGTCGGTTGTTCCGCATCGGTATCATGTAAGTGAACGAATTCCCCGGTGCGGATGCCGCATGCTTCCAAAGTTTGCGAAACACTCATCCTTGCCAGATCTTTCATATTATTATCCTTGCTCAGATGTGACAAATAAATGCTTGTTTGTTTTTCCGCAACCACTTCACTCATTGCAATTGCAGCATCCTCGTTCGATACATGGCCAACATCGCTTAAAATCCGTCGTTTAATCGACCATGGATAACGACCCATTTGCAACATGCTGACGTCATGATTACTTTCAAACACAAACGCGTCTGATGCTGCAATATGGCCTTTCATCCGATCGCTCACATATCCTGTGTCGGTTATGATGGAAAGCTTTCGGTCTTTTTCATGAAATACATAGAACATCGGATCGACAGCATCGTGCGAAACGGCGAATGACTGGATGTCGAGCGTTCCGAATGACAGGGACGTTTCCATATTAAAATGAAAACGTTGTTCTAATGGAACTTCACCGACAAGCCCATTCATCGCGTTCCACGTCTTTTCATTCGCATAGATCGGTACTTTATGTCTTCTTGCTAGTACGCCGATACCTTTTATATGGTCACTATGTTCGTGCGTTACAAGAATACCATTCACATTTTCCATGGAGCGACCGATTGCCGCCAGTTGTTGCTCAATTCGTTTCGCACTTAACCCTGCATCGACCAAAAAAGCATGGTCATCTGTCTCGACATATATAGAATTGCCCGTACTCCCGCTTGCGAGCACACTAAAACGCATTATAAAAACTCCTTATTCTTCATCTACGTCAACGTCAACATCAACATCAAGTTGAGGCTCATCAACTTTCTCCAATTGGAAGTCTATCACTTTACCTTCAATGGCATTGATGAAATGTTCCTCAATACTACCATCTTTTAATTCTACACGAATGTTCCAAGTCGGAGCAAACACCTGGATTTCGGTTAATGGCACGAGTGACGAATAGCCTGGCGTTACGCTAAGCACTTTAGAATCCTGTTTCAAATAGCCGCGCGTTGCCAAGGAACCCACCGCTTCGTCTTGTGTCATTAAATCTCTTTTCTTAGACTCTGTACTGAACTTCTCAAGCATGCGTTGCTCATAATGCGTAACTTCATAGTCATCATTCCAATGCACGACCACCATAGCATTTGGACTGTAGAAAATCGGTTCACCATTCACCATCTGAAAGAAGGTTGCCTGTTGCTCTTCTTGATTCACTTCCCATAGTGTGTACTCGTTGCCATGCCAAACGTACTTCATCATAAACTCATTGAAATCAAAATCACCTTTATCATTTTGAATCGCTATAGCTGTATTCATGTCCGATTTGATATGTGTGTTGTTCTCAATGACAATCGATTGGCTAACGAGTGTCTCTAGTTCTTCTTTTGTAAACTTCTTAATTGTAGCTGTCACAGATGAATAGTCATTTTTGTTCACTTGAGGAAGGTTATACGTAATGTTTTCTTGCTTCATCACTTCTTCGATTGAAGTCTTTGAAATGACTTGAACATTTTGCGCGTCTGTCAGCTGTTTCACATACAAAGAGTAGAGAAAAATATTCAAAATGGAAAAAACGATGATAAAAATCGTTTTTGTTTTATTCCAATCCAAATGGCTCACCCCCTGTTTGCTCAGGTGTATAACGTTTCCAAGTTCCTTTGAATAAATAGAACCAAGCAGGCTCCAACACGAAAATCCGTTGCTCTAAGTCGTGTTTCATCATGTATCCAACGGTCAATTCTTCAACTAAACTAAAATCGAGATCTTCCGATTCCATGAGGGATTGTACAACATTCGTCCCCGAAGGAAGATCCATATTTTCATTGAAAGACAGTGATGATTCCAACGTGTAATACGGGCGGATATATCTAAAAACCCGATCATCCCCATAAAATTGTACAATTTCCGTTAACCCAGAGGCATCACTTTCACTATGCACAGGATAGCCATTGATGAACAATTGGAATTTCACATAGCGCGAGAGTGAATTGATGTAAGAGTAACGGAAAGAATCCGTCCAGCCACCGTGTTCATTAATAGAGTCAATCACATCCAATAACAAATCAGACGGTTTTGCCGGCTCCCTTGCTTCTGCAGCAGGATGAACAAAATCCAACATTTTCGTTTCGGTATTCACAACCATTAACGCATGGTCATCTCCAAATTCCTCATGATTGTGATCCACTTGACTTCGTTTAACCGCATTTGGGTCATTGAACAAAGCATCGCGGAAACGACCTGGACTGATTTCCTCTTGATAGTACGTTTTTTGTACCATCGGAACAGGTTCATCGGGTACTGCTAAATACGTCGGTTCCTGATTCTTTACTTCCACATAGTGTATCAGTTCCTCACTCTCCATGATGATGGACTGATAGGATTTCGTCGTGTCTGCCGGATTCGCTTTTCCGTAAAAATGGATTCCTGTTGCTCTGTTAATAAAATGCACTTCAAATGCAATCGCTTTAGGATCCCATCTGACGATCAATCGATCAAAACTAAATTCCGGCAAATTCTTTTTCGTCGTTTCGTCAATCGGTAATATTTCATCATAGGCCGGTAAAGGAACCTGTCCATTGAAGTACAATGTAAACTGGTTAGGCTGTTCAAAAAACTCTTTCATCTGTACTTTATTCATTTCCGTAGGGTCTTGCAGGAGCTGAGACACTTTCCACGTCCCCATATCCCTTAAAATTTTGTCGATAGCTATTTGATCGGTCGTACCTTTCAGTTCTTCTTCGTATTTGATTAAGAACTTATACGGTTTAACGACATCTTTCACATCTTTTTGTTGACCGATTGAAATATCGACGGTTTTTGATTGGTCAATGGGCGCGAGCTGTGGGGAGTATGTCCAAATTGAAAATGTAAAAGTGATACTCATCAATACGAGCAACAGGAGGATGATCGATTTGATTGGTTCAATGTATTTCAATCCCATTCACCGTCCTCTTGTTGTTCATATGGTAACGTGAAAAACACGGTCGTTCCCATTCCTTCTTCACTTTCCGCCCATATTTCCCCACCATGGGCATGAATCATTTCTTTTGCAATGGCCAGTCCAAGTCCTGTACCGCCCATTGCTCTAGATCTTGCACGGTCCGCACGATAAAACCGCTCGAAGATCCGATTGACGTTTGCTTTCGGTATGCCAAGTCCATCATCAGAAATCATGACTTTAATAAAAGAACCTGATAATGTAACACCAAAACGAACGTCTCCGCCATCTGGAGAGTATTTAAGCGCATTTGAAATAATATTATCAATAACTTGGGTCATCTTGTCCGTGTCAATTTCTACAAATAGATCGGCTGACGGCAATAGTCGCTTAAATTGAACCTTTTGCGACTTGGAAAACTCGAATCGTTCAATGATGGAGTTAAAGAAATGATTAAACTCCACCCATTCTGTATTCAATTCGTACTCCTTGCTGTCCATTCTTGATAACTTCAACAAGTCATTGACGAGTCGAATCATCCGCTCTGTCTCTGTTTGCGTGACTCGGAGGAACGAAGGTGCAATCTCTTCGTTTTGCCAAGCCCCTTCAGCGAGTGCATCCAAATAACTTCGCATCGTTGTAAGTGGTGTACGAAGTTCATGGGAGACGTTCGATACAAATTCACGTCTTTCCATATCAATTTTCTCCTGCTCGGTATTGTCATGAAGGACGACAATCAAGCCATTCACAAATCCCGTCTCCCGCTGCGTGACGGAAAAAGTTGCCCGGAGAATATACGGTTGTTCTTCCGTACTGAAATCCAATGCAATGGAGTCCCTCACTTGAATGAGATCTTCAAACGTATAAGATTGTTCCAAGCCAAGGATGCTAGCAATCGGCCGGTTAATGACAAGGTCACGTGTCATGCGCAACATTATGAGTGCAGAATCATTAATGAGGCTTACCCGTCCTTTTCTGTCTGTAGAAATAACGCCATCGGTCATATTTTCGAGGACAGATGCGAGTTTCCTTTGCTCACTTTCGGTTGTCGATTGTGATTCTTGCAACTGATTGGTGAGATGGTTAAAGGCGATCGCCAATTGTCCCATTTCATCATTCCCGTAAACGTGCACTTTCCGTGAGAAGTTTCCTTGCGCCATCGCTTGCGCTTGTCTTCGCATATCTGATATCGGTCTCGTAAATGTTTGTGCAATGAAAATGCAGATAATAATTGTGATGGTCAATGAAACTGCCACACTACCTGCAAGGATCTGGTTAATGTCATCGATTTGTTTAAACACTCGTTCAATATTTGCTGTCACGTAAAGTGTACCGACCACTTCTGCATTTTTCTTTATCGGTTTCACTAACACCATTACTCGTTGACCGAGCGATGTATCATAATTGATGGCTTCATGAGCCGATTCCGAAGAAATTGCCCGTCGAACACTATCTTCCATAGATCGCTGTCCGACGAGTGATTGGTTGTCCAATGCGGACGTGGCGAGTATTTTGTACTTTGTATCGATGACGCGGATTTCGAGAATATCTTCTGACGTGAAGCCAGAAAGAACGGTTCGAAGACTCTGTTGAGTTGTAGGGTCTTCAGATGAACGTTCTTTTGTGATTTCCTCACGTACACTGAATTCCACTAGATTGATTCGATCAATAACCGAGTTTCTAAAGTTTTTCTTTAACGTATCCTCAAGCTCCTTGGCAAAGTAAAGACCAATGATTTGCATCGCAAGGAGAATGAGCATGATGTAAATCAGAATAAATTTAACGTGGATGGAACGAAAGAAGCCCACTTTTTGCATGTGCCTTACTCCTGTTCCGGGTCACGTAAATAATATCCTACACCGCGTCTTGTGACGATCCACGTCGGGTGGCTTGGCGTATCTTCAATTTTTTCACGCAAACGACGAATCGTTACATCGACCGTTCGCACATCACCAAAGTAGTCATAACCCCAAACGGTTTGAAGTAGGTGCTCACGTGTCATCACTTGCCCAATATGTTTTGCCAAGTAGTGAAGCAATTCAAATTCACGATGCGTCAATTCAATGGATTCCCCACGCTTTTGTACCAAATACGCATCTGGTTGGATTATTAAACTGCCGACCGTAATATCATTCGTTACTTCCTCTTGTTCTTCCGATAATGTTTTGGAATGTCTACGTAAATTCGCCTTCACTCTAGCGATCAATTCACGCGTCCCGAACGGTTTCGTCACATAATCATCCGCCCCTAATTCCAAGCCTAATACTTTATCAATCTCAGAGTCCTTCGCTGTGAGCATAATAATCGGGAAATCATATTTCTTTCGTACTTCCCTACACACTTCCATGCCATCCCGTTTCGGAAGCATTATATCAAGCAACATAATATCCGGTTGCACCTCTTCTAATTTCTGAAGGGCCTCATCTCCGTCATATGCGCAATGCACCGTAAAACCTTCCTTTTTCAAATTAAACTCTAATATATCCGCAATCGGTTTTTCATCATCTACGACAAGAATCGTTTTATTTTGCATACGTCATTCCCTTTCTCGCCTAACATGGCGTCTCTATCATTGTCTTATAACTTTATCATTGTTGCGATGAATACGCACTTACCTAGCTATATAACATATAACTTCTAGTCTTACTATTCTATGGAACTTCCAAGAATCCTTCCCCAAAACTCGCCAAAATATTTCCCGGGGAATCTCAAAAGCGTAGGGTGGCGTTTAGCTGCGACAGGCGCTGGAAATCATTAGGAAAAGGCGCTCTTTGCCTTTACCTAATGATTGAAGCGTCCCGAGCAGCTGCCACCCGCAGCTGGATGCCTCAAAAGCGGAGGTCGCCACTCTAGCTGCGACGGGCATAAGGCAAAGACGTGGCGTGGCTTCTAATGCTTTTGCCGCGTTCGAGGCGATTATGCGGTGTTCTGGGGAGTTATGCGGCGTTTGCTTGGAATATGCGGCGTTCTGCGGTTTTTTGCTCCGATTGAAGGAATTATGCGGCGTTCTGAGAAGTTATGCCGCGTTTAGAGTCGAATAGACATGGCCGAGACGAGCTGACTTGGACATGGGACGCACGACGCTTCACTCGAGACGCAATAATAAAAAAGCCATCCCCTCATTCAATGAAAAAGCACCCTATCTTGTAAACAGGGTACTTCATTTTTATGTCTTGCTCACTCTTGCAATATTCCTGTGTCATTACGATAATCAAACTTTCCAATTTTCCAACGTGAACCTTACTTAATTCTAACGTAAAGCCCTTTCCGTATGCTAGCACCTGATAATGGAAACCAACTGTATTTAGGGGCGTTCTTATCCTGCTTACATACCTATAAGAAAAAGGAGACGCTCACAGATTGCTCTGGCGTCTCCTTTTCGTTTAACGTAATACGCTCAATGGATTGATATTGGATCCATTTTTCATGACTTCAAAGTGTAGATGAACGCCCGTAGAACGTCCAGTGGAGCCCATGACACCAATTTTTGTCCCTTGAGGTACCGTTTGTCCCACTTTGACATCGATTGATGATAAGTGAGCGTACAATGTCTCATAGCCATTGTTATGTGAAATTACAACATGATTGCCATATGTGCTATGTCTTGAAGCTTTTGTTACAACACCATTGTCAGCGGCAAAAATAGCACGGGTCGATGGACGGGCAATATCGATTCCTTGATGGACTCTTCCCCATCTTTTGCCCATTTGACTAGATACATAACCTCCATCAGCTGGCCAAGCGAAATTACCGGTACCTCTTGATGGAATGACTTTTGTTCCAACGATAGTCACTTCATGTTGCGGTTCTACTACTACTTCTGTTTCAGCAACTGCTTCACCAATTACGGTGCCATTTTTCTTGCGAATTTTACGCGTGACAGACTTTTTGCCGTCTGCTCCCGCTTGCTTTAACTTCTTTTCACCTTTGAATTGTGTTTCGTCTTTTTCAGTCAGTTTCTTAAAAGGGATCGCTTCAATAGCTTTTGATTCATATAATGCCTCTACTTCTACAAATGGTTCAAGCACCGTGACATTTAATTCTTGACCAATTTGAAGGACGGAATCTTCCGTTACACCTGGGTTCAATTTCATTAATGTAGCAGTCGGCATATTATGAGCGACGGCGATTTTACCAAGTACATCTCCAGCTTGTACGGAGTATTTTTTCTCTTCTAATGTTCCTTTATTCATCAGCTTCAACGCATCTTGTACACTACTGATCTGATCAGGAGCAACTTCTCCTTCGATTGGTTGAACATCTGCGGTAAATTGAATGTCGACTAGGCGTGTTTCATCTTCTTTCAACGCGGGTATAGCCGTAGTAGATTGTTGACGAGCTTTGAAAGCATTCAATTCTGTTTCAGGAACAGTTTGGATTGTCAGTTGTTTAATCACTTCTTCGTATTCAGCCATATCCTTTACATAAAGAGGAATTTCCTCTCCAATTTGAATACCAATGGCTTCCGCTTCTACTGTAAGTAGATTTTGAAGTTTCGTTAGAACTTGGTCATCATCGGTTCCTGCTGAAAACACTTTTTCAGGCACGACGGATAATTCTGTTCCGATGACTAATGGGAGATTGGCATATGTGGCAGTCGCTTTTTCAAGTTCGTCTTGCTTGAGTTGTTCAATCTTTTGCTCGTCGGAAACTACGCCAACGTATTGACCTTCTGAATAGACATGATAGACTGTTTGCAGCCCACTCGCTTTATCCTCATCAGCAAAACCAGCACTCATGCCGATACTTGCGAATAAAATAGTAGCCAGTCCGACTTTCTGCATTTTCTTATATAGACGATTTCTCTTATTCTCTTCTTGTATGTTCTCTTTCTTGTAAAACATGAATGGAACTCCTTCCGACTAGCAATGTATCAATTGCAAATCATCCTGAAAGATTTTTACGCCACTCTAATTTACCATACTCGCTAACTCACTTGTCATTTTCCGACTATTTGTAACGAATTTGTAGTATTACAACCAAATATTCTTATTTTTTTACAAATGTTAGGTAATATTATGGAGAACAATGAAGGTTGTTTGCACTAGATTGTTTGGGAAAATCTCAATTCCTGAAAAATATGGAGTTCACACAAAGTACTTTAGTTTCATGGAACCGGTTCCACTTGCACAATGAACAGAATAAAAAAAGCCAAGATGAGCTGAATTCTAACTCTTCTTGGCTTTTTTCATTATTCATGAGAGGGTCTTTCGTGCTGACTCCAATCAATGTTTAAGAACTTATTATACTCTTTGGCAAACGCAAGCGTAACCGTTCCAGTCGGACCATTCCGTTGCTTTGCAATGATAATTTCAATCATATTTTGGTTTTCGGTCTCTTTGTCGTAATAGTCTTCACGGTACAAGAACGAAACAATATCGGCATCTTGCTCGATACTTCCTGATTCCCGTAAGTCAGACATCATCGGACGCTTATCTTGACGTTGCTCTACGCCCCGGGAAAGCTGCGATAGTGCAATAACCGGGATTTTTAATTCACGGGCAAGCGCTTTTAAGGAACGGGAAATTTCAGAGACCTCCTGCTGACGGTTCTCACCAGAACGTCCACTACCCATAATGAGCTGCAAGTAGTCAATCATGATCATACCAAGACCATGCTCCTGTTGAAGGCGCCGGCATTTTGAACGAATTTCGTTAATACGGATACCTGGCGAATCATCTATGAAAATCCCTGCATTGGACAAACTGCCCATCGCCATCGTCAACTTCCGCCAATCTTCCGATTCAAGGTTACCGGTACGCATTACTTGTGCATCGATGTTTCCTTCAGCACAAAGCATACGCATAACGAGCTGTTCTGCACCCATCTCCAAGCTGAAAATCGCGACGTTTTCATTTGCTTTTGTTGCCACATTTTGTGCCACGTTCAAGGCGAATGCCGTCTTACCGACGGAAGGCCGCGCCGCGACAATGATTAAATCATTGCGCTGGAATCCGGCAGTAATTTTATCAAGATCTCGGAAACCTGTCGGAATACCCGTTACTTCGCCTTTTCGCGTATGCAATAATTCAATGTTATCGTATGTTTCGACGAGAACATCTTTTATATGTTTGAAGTCACCCGCGTTTTTCCGATTGGATACTTCCATGATCCGTTTTTCCGCTTCGGATAAAACCGCTTCCACTTCATCTTCTTTTGTAAAACCTTCTTCGACGATATTTGTCGCAACACGAATGAGGCGGCGCAAAATGGATTTCTCTTCTACAATTTTGGCATAATACTCAATGTTTGCTGCAGTCGGGACGGCGTTTGCAACTTCCGTCAAATATGATATGCCACCGACGTCTTCGAGTTCCTTTTTGGCAGAAAGCTCTTCCGTCACGGTGACGACGTCAATCGCTTGTCCTCTATCACTTAAGACGAGCATCGTATTAAAGATTTTTTCATGTGCAGTCCGGTAAAAATCATCCGGAATTAAGATCTCTGAGGCAGTAATAAGCGCCTCAGGTTGCAGGAAGATCGCTCCTATGACAGATTGCTCAGCTTCATTGTTATGTGGAGGGACGCGATCATATACCTGATCCATCATAATCGCTCCCTATCATTCTTCTGTTACATGGACTTTAAGCGTAGCTGTTACATCCTGATGCAACTTAATCGGCACGTTTGTATAACCAAGTGCACGAATAGCATCTGGAAGTTCCATTTTACGTTTATCCACTTTAATCTTATGGTCTTTTTCAAGCGCACTTGCAATTTGTTTTGTTGTAATCGAACCGAATAGTCGACCACCTTCTCCTGATTTCGCTTTTAATTCAACAGTAATTTCTTCAAGTTGTGCTTTTAACTTTTCTGCTTCTGCTAATTCTTCAGCTGCATCCTTTTCAGCACGTTTTTGTTGGCCCTTTAATTGACTGAGGTTTGCAGGAGTTGCCTCTACGGCCATGTTGTTTTTCAACAAGAAGTTCTGTGCATAACCAACTGACACTTCTTTCACTTCACCTTTTTTACCTTTACCTTTGACGTCTTTCAAGAAGATTACTTTCATGTTCAATTTCCCCTTTCCAATTTATCTTCTATAGCGGTTTTTAATAATGCTTCCGCTTCTTCTATTGTTCCCACTTCTAGCTGACAGGCAGCATTTGTTAAATGCCCACCGCCACCAAGCTCTTCCATGACGAGTTGCACATTCAACTCCCCTAAAGAACGAGCACTAATGCCAATTTTGCCATCTGAACGGTACGCAATGACAAACGAAGCAATCACATCTTTCATTGTTAACAATATATCTGCCGTCTGTGCAATGAGGACTGAGCCATAGACGACCTCGTCCTGTCCTTTAGCAATTGCAATGCCCTCCGGCGTCAGCTCGACGGTCTCAATGAGTTTTGAACGCTCGATATACGTATCAATGTCTTCCTTCAATAACCGTTGAACAAGAACGGTATCTGCCCCTAATGTCCGCAAATACGACGCGGCTTCAAATGTACGGGAACCTGTCCGTAACGTGAAGCTTTTCGTATCGACGACAATACCGGCTAACAGAGCAGTCGCCTCCAGCATCGTGAGCTTTTCATGCTTCGGTTGGTACTCCAGCAACTCCGTAACAAGTTCCGCAGTAGAGGAAGCATACGGTTCCATATAGACAAGCATCGTATTGTTAATGAATTCTTCACCACGTCGATGGTGATCAATCACAACGACTTTCTCAGCCTTATCAATTAAACGTTCATCAATCACCATGCTCGGTTTATGCGTATCGACAACAATGAGTAGTGTTTTTTCAGTCACTGCCGCTAACGCTTCATCCGGGTCAATGAATTGAGCGTATAACTCTTCGTCCTTTTTAATTTCCTCCATTAGACGTGTGACACTCGCGTCCAATTCATCAAAGTTTAATACGACCTGTCCTTGGATATTATTCATCCGAGCCATTTTCCTCACGCCGATAGAAGCACCGATTGCATCCATATCTGGCATCTTATGACCCATAATTAATACTTTGTCGCTTCCTTGAATCAAATCTCGCAATGCATGGGAAATGACACGGGCACGAACTCGGGTCCTCTTCTCAACCGGGTTCGTCTTTCCTCCAAAAAATTTCAGCTTGCCATCTGTATGCTTAATGGCAACTTGGTCCCCGCCGCGCCCTAATACGAGGTCAAGGCTTGATTGGGCCAGCTCCCCTAGCTCAGTAAGAGAGGCAGAACCAGTTCCAACACCGATACTTAACGTCATTCCTGCATTTTGAACAGCCGTCTTTTCGCGAATATCATCCAGTATTGTAAACTTTGCCGTTTCGAGCTTGGACAAAATGGCTTCATTAAACACAGCAATAAACCGATCGGAAGCAATTCGTTTTACAAAGATTCCGTTGTCTGTCGCCCATCGGTTTACAAGAGACGTCACAAGTGAATTGAGCTGACTACGTGTTTGATCATCCATTGTCTGTGCCAGTTCATCATAATTATCAATTAACATAATGCCAAGGACAGTACGATCTTTGTAGTACAGCGATTCGATTGTCACTCTTTCCGTCACATCAAATAAATAGAGCAACTTCTCTTCTGCCCGATAAATGACTTTGTATGTTGAATCATCGACTTTCAACATAGACTGCTGGTCTTCACTCTTTAAGACGGATTGAAAGCCATCGGATAACTCAAGGAGCTCTTCTCCGATCAACGTTTCTTTTTCAAATATCTCAACAGCATATGGATTTGCCCATTCGACAATCTGCTTTTCATTAAAGAGTAAAATGCCAATCGGTAATTCCAATAGCGCTTCTTCTCCAACCTTCTTCATACGATATGAAAGGGCTTCAATATGTTTTTCTGTTTCAATATACGTTTGGTCTTCTACTTTCCAAGCAATGCCGATGGAAATCGTAAAGCAAATTGTAAATAAAAGTCCTGCCCAGAAGTTTAATAAGAACAATAGGAAAGCTGCTATCAATCCAAGGAGAGATATGACAGTCAATGGATACCGGATTGCTCTTTTTCTAAAAAATGACTTCATCGTCTCATCCCCTTACTTCAAGTTGTCTTTTCCAATCAATGCCCTAATGTTCATGCCGATGTCAAGAATACCGAGAAGTGTCGTTATAGGATTAAATAGAAACGCTAACAAGACTGAAAAAAATGATACAACCTTTGGCAACTTCAACGTATGCATGATGTATAAAATTAACGCAAACCCTTGAAGAGCTAATAATGTTCGAATAATTATCGTTGCATTCACGTAGAACAAATAGGCAGACGATTCTGGTCGCATGTCCATCATGTATGGAAGTACAACGAACAAACCGTAAACGAAGATTGTAATGAGTGGTAATCTCATCTCACGAAATGGTGAAAATTTCGGTACGTCATGGCCGAGTCTCCTCAGCACTTCAAAGTTCGGAATAACCATCAGAAATGTAAAAACGTATACCATTAGAATGAACATCGCTGGAATTGCAGATTGATAATAGACGAAAGCCGATTCCACAATGCTTTTGTACAATTTCGGTTCCATGCCTGTCGCTTCAAAAGACTGAAGAAATTGGCCTTTTGTTTCGTTCATTGCTTGAAAAATAAGATCTACGACATTGAAGTTGAAAAATAGTACGCCAATGATATACCCCAGCATGCCGATTGCAATTAAATAGATACCAGAAGCCATGAACGTATACAACTTGGACTTTCCAATCAAAATGGATTCGGCTATTAAAAAACCTAACATGCCCAACAGGACAGCAAGCGGGATTATGTACAACCCTCCAACTAGAAGTGTTAACAAACTTCCGCTAAAAACAACAAAAATTGTAGAAATTCTATTATACCGTAATCGATAAAGGATGATGGGCAACGGTATGAATGGTAAAATGATAACCCCAATTAGCGGTATGTAAAAAGCTCCAGCTAACAGAATTGTAAAAAAGGCGACCATCATCGCACCAAAAACAAGCTTTTGTGAGTGGTCTTGCATGAATTTGTTCCTCCGTCCAGTCAATGGACTATTTTTAAAGTAGTATCCTGAAACGAATAGGATTTCTTATAATTGTATCACGATTAAAGTTATTAACCAAAGACCGTACTCATCTCAATGACCAAGTAAAGTCCTATACACGTTCAGTTTTTTTATATGTACGGGATAAACAGCGCTGTCGAAACGCTTTCATCCAATTGGACTTCATAATGTGCAAACTAGGTCTAACTGTTCATAAATACGAGGACAAATTGCTTTTAGAAATCCCTATACAATATGCCCATGTTTTAAGACGTATGAAAAAACCGCCTTTGCACTGGAATTCCAGTGACATAAGGCGGTTACAAAAATCAACTTATCTCTCTTCCGCTACGAACGGAAGAAGTGCCATAATACGAGCACGTTTAATAGCAGACGTTAGTTTACGTTGGTATTTCGCGCTTGTACCTGTTACACGACGAGGCAAGATTTTTCCACGTTCAGAAACGAATTTCTTAAGTAGATCAGTATCTTTGTAGTCGATGTGTGTAATGTTGTTTGAAGTAAAGTAACAAACTTTACGACGTCTTTTACCTCCACGGCGTGGTGCCATATCGCTTTCCCTCCTTTTTTATACGTACGAAACATGATGGATCAGAACGGCAAATCGTCATCCGATACTTCGATCGGGCCGCCACCAGTTGAGAACGGATCATTGTCCGTACGTGTGTAATTTTGTTGGTTTGGTTGTTGATATTGCTGGTTTGGCTGCTGATTCTGATAATAAGGCTGTTCGTTCTGTGGTGAGCCGCCATAGGAAGCTCCAGACCTCTCAGAATTCGCACTACGCGGCTCAAGGAATTGCACGCTGTCCGCTACAACTTCCGTCATAAAGACACGCTTGCCGTCTTGTCCATCAAAGCTACTCGTTTGAATACGACCTTCGATGCCTGCAAGACTTCCTTTGCGTAAAAAGTTCGCAGTGTTCTCCGCCTGTTTTCGCCAAGTGACACAGTTAATGAAATCAGCTTCACGCTCTCCCTGTTGGTTAGAGAATGTCCGATTCACTGCAAGCGTAAAGCGTGTAACCGCTACTCCGCCCTGTGTATACTTGAGTTCAGGATCTTTTGTCAATCGGCCAACTAAAACGACACGGTTAATCATCAGATTGCAACCTCCCTCATCATTTTCAAGTTCCACCTTTTAACAGGTTCTAACATTTCGTGCTTATATGGATTAGTTGTCTAAACGAACAGCCATATGACGAATGATTTCTTCATTAATGTTCGCAAGACGATTGAATTCATCGATTGCTTCAGTCGTAGCGTTAGCTGTCACCAATTGGTAGAAGCCTTCACGTAGATCGTCGATTTCGTATGCAAGACGACGCTTGCCCCACTCTTTCGACTCGATGATTTCCGCTCCGTTAGAAGTTAGGATCTCATCGAAACGGTTGATCAATGCTTTTTTAGCTTCATCTTCCAATGTCGGACGAATAATGTACATGATTTCGTACTTTCTCATCTTCAGTCACCTCCTTATGGACTTTGGCCCACTTCTTACGGCGGGCAAGGAGTAAGTAATTATTTATTACTCACATCATCATATTTTAACATACTACTTTCAGACATACAACAATTTAATTATGTATACTAGTGACAAGGAGTGATGTTCCGTGAATCTATCTACTGAACCCGATAAAATTATCGAAATCGATTTACCAAAAGTTGCGAAGAAAGGTCTCCTACTGACCATTTTGTCTTTAGTTGGTTTACTCGTCGTATTAGCACTTATTCAACAAGAGCTATCGTTTACAATCACGTTTTCGTCTATCTTCTTATTCATTATTGGCTACATTGTACTCATCATCTTCCATGAACTGTTCCACCTAATTGGGTTTCGCCTCTACGGCAAAGTTCCATGGAAGAGTATGATTGTTGGCGTTAACCTTAAATTAGGAATCGCATACGCTACCACGAACGTACCTATGACCAATCAGGCAATCCGTAAAGCACTCTTGCTTCCATTTTGGACGACTGGTATCCTCCCTGCCATCATTGGATTAGCATTGGAAAGCGGCCTTCTCATCGGTCTTGCTGCATTCCTCATTGGAGGTGCTGCGGGGGATTTTGCAATGTACAAAGAACTGCGCAAACTGCCTGACGACTGGCTCGTAAAAGATGATCCTGAACAACCGAAACTATATTTGTATGAACCTACTCGCCTGCAATGATCAAGATCTCATTCGTTCACGTTTCCGATTGCGGCTAACCTCCTTTCCCCATCACGCTGCTCAAATTATCTCTGTATCATGCAATACAAAAAACCAGGCGTAGTATATCGCCTGGTTTTTCCTTTTCTATCTGCACTTATACATTGAATCTGAATAACATGACATCGCCGTCTTGAACGATGTATTCTTTTCCTTCAAGGCGCACTTTACCTGCTTCTTTCGCAGCTGCCATTGAGCCAGCCTCAACTAGTGCATCGTACGATACGGTTTCTGCACGGATGAATCCACGTTCGAAGTCGGTGTGGATGACGCCCGCACATTGTGGTGCTTTCATTCCTTTACGGAACGTCCAAGCACGTACTTCTTGGACACCTGCAGTGAAGTATGTTGCTAGGCCCAGTAGATGGTACGCAGCTTTAATGAGCTGGTCAAGTCCTGATTCCTCGATGCCTAACTCGCTAAGGAACATTTCTTTTTCTTCATCATCAAGTTCAGCCATTTCTTCTTCGATTTTTGCACAAACGATGATGACTTCCGAATGATCCTGCTTCGCAAATTCTTGTACCATTTTGACATACTCATTGTTTGCAGCATCTGCGATTTCATCTTCTGAAACGTTCGCGACATAAAGCATCGGTTTGATCGTTAATAAATGCATCCCTTTAATGAGATTGTATTCTTCAGGTGTCAATTCTACTGAACGAGCTGGCTTGTCATTTTCAAATGCTTCTTTTAACTTTAAAAGCACAGGCTCTTCAGCCATAGAGTCTTTATCTTTTTGCTTCGCCATTTTAGAAACACGTGCCAAACGCTTGTCCACACTTTCCAAGTCAGCAAGAATCAATTCCAGATTAATTACTTCGATGTCATCAATTGGATTTACTTTTCCAGACACGTGTGTAATGTTTTCATCGACAAAACAACGGACAACTTGGCAAATTGCATCGACTTCACGAATATGCGAAAGGAATTTATTGCCCAATCCTTCCCCTTTACTTGCCCCTTCTACAATCCCAGCAATATCAGTAAATTCAAAAGCTGTTGGAACCGTCTTTTTTGGTACCACAAGTTCAGTTAGCTTTTGAAGTCTTTCGTCAGGTACTTCAACAATCCCTACGTTCGGATCAATTGTACAGAATGGATAGTTGGCAGCTTCTGCCCCTGCCTTTGTAATTGCATTGAAAAGGGTTGACTTTCCAACGTTTGGTAATCCAACAATTCCAGCTGTTAACGCCATTTATTTCCCAACCTTTCATTTAGGTCAATCGTAAAATTCAGTTTCGCAACTCTTCCATTATAAGAATTGTTCGCGTTTCTGTCTAATCAATGTTCGGTATTTGCTTGTACGAGAACCTTTTTCATCTTCTTTGCAAACTCGTTTCGTGGAATCATGACACTATGTCCACAACCTTCACACTTAATACGAATGTCTGCACCCATTCGTATAATCTTCCATGCATTTGTTCCACATGGGTGCTGTTTTTTCATCTCTACTATATCATGTAAATGAAAATCTTTATTCATCATTTTTCTTCCCCCATATGTCATTATTGATTTTCAAAACTCTTCGTGACAAGCGTAGGATAAGGAATTTCTATTCCTTTTTCTTGCAAATGTTTTTTAATGCCTACACTCAAACTTCTCGCCGTATCAAAATGGCGCATTGGTTTTGTTTCAGCAATCACTCGTTCTATTACAGAATCTTCCGTAAAATCATTTGCACCAACTAATCTTGCTTTACTCAACAAGTCTGGATTATCCACACTCATCGCTTCCAAATATTCTTCAATGGCCTGTTCAACCTGTTCAACACCTTGCTCAAAGGGAATTTTCACATCAATGATTGCTAATGAATTTTTCATCGAATAATTGACAACTTGTGCGATTGTTCCATTGGGTAAGATGTAGATTTCGCCTGAAAAGCTTTTTAACTTTGTCGTCCGTAATCCAATTTCTTCAACGATTCCTTCTGCTGTACCAATTTTCACGTAATCTCCTACAGAAAATTGATCCTCAAATAATATAAAGAAACCTGAAATGACGTCTTTTACAAGACTTTGTGCACCAAATCCAACGGCAAGTCCCAATACGCCAGCACCTGCAAGAAGGCCTTTTACATCGATTGTGAATTCCTGCAAAATCGCCAGGATTGCTGAAAAATACACGACATAACTAAGTGTATTTTCCAACAACTTTAATAGCGTCCGTTCACGTCGTTCTTCTTTTCGTATCGGTCCCTTGATTTTCAACTTAAAGACCTTACGAATAATTCGTTTTCCTACATTAACAATGAGCACTGAAATGACAACGATGGCAATTATCTTTAGTGCGATGAATCCGAAATTAAACCAGGTCTCTTCATTCAATAAAAACTTTCCGAGCTTCCCCATTTCTTCTCTCGTCTGGTCTTTTACATCCTCCGTCAATCGCAAATCCTCCTTTTCGTATAAAACTTGGACGAGCCGCGTATACTGCTAAACAACCAATATATTATTCCTATTACTTTTAGAATGGAGTTTTGTCATGCACTCAGCACTTTCTACGAATTACGACTACCGCCTTCATTATAATGAAATCGGTGCTGTTTGGAAGCTAAGCTCATACTTCCTTCACCATATCCCTTTTGAACGGGAATCATTGACATTCTTTTGTATCGGAACAGACCGCTCCACAGGTGATGCGCTAGGACCTCTAACAGGCTCACATTTGTCTGAATCACTATTGTTTCCATATTCAGTCGTCGGTACACTCGAAAATCCATTACATGCGTTGAATTTACAACAACATTTAGATGATAAGTTGACTGCAGACCCTTCCACCTTCATTGTTGCGATTGATGCTTGCTTAGGTAGAAGCGATTCCATTGGTCATTTGCTTTTTCAAAACGGCCCCCTCTACCCAGGAAAAGCTGTTGGAAAAGACTTGCCACCAGTCGGCGATTTGTCCATTAAAGGTGTCGTCAACATTTCAGGCTTCATGGAACAAGCTGTCTTACAAAGTACGCGTCTTCACTTATCCTTCGAAATGAGCCGTGTTATTTCACGTGCTATCCAGCTAGCTCATGGACGCTTTAAAACAAATTATGGACAAGTGTTACAATAACCCCTACTACAAAAATGCCCGGAACTAGATTTGCTACTCGTATTTTTGTAAGGCCAATTAAATTCAAGCCAATGGCAACAATCATGAGTCCACCAGTCGCTGTCATTTCTGAGATGAAAAATTGTAATAACTCCTCAGGCACAAAACGACTGATTTGCGTTGAAAATAAGGTGATTGCGCCTTGGTAAAGCAATACTGGGACTGCAGCGAAGATTACCCCAATCCCAAGTGTTGAACTGAGAATAATTGAAGTAAAACCATCAATAATCCCCTTCATGATTAATACATCATGGTCATTCCGTAGTCCACTGTCGATTGCACCAATTATAGCCATTGACCCGACTACAAAAATTAGCGTTGCAGTAACAAAGCCTTGTGAAATTGCAGGCCCTTCTTTTTTAGGAGTGGGAAGCTTCTGCTCAATCCATTTTCCTAAACGATTCACCTTGTCATCTAAGTTCAGCCACTCACCTATTACTGCTCCAATCACAATACTAACAATTACAATTAATAACTGTGTACTTTCAAAAGTCATTTGAATTCCGATTGCGACAACTGCTAATCCAATTCCATACATGACCGTTTCTTTCATACGTTCTGGAATGTTATGTAAGACACGTCCGATTAAAGCACCTACAATTATTAAAGCAAAATTTACGATTGATCCAAATAAAACCACTGCACCACTTCCAATTACTAAAAATAATACCTATTTTGCAAGAGGAGCAAAATAGGTACATGCTTAATCATTCAACAACTCTAAAATTCTTTCAAGATCTTCTTCATTGAAAAATTCTATTTCAATTTTTCCTTTGTTTTTCGATTTCTTTATTGTTACGTTTGTACCGAAAAACTCACGTAAGTTTGTTTCTCTCTCTTCAAGGAAAATATCTTTCTTTTCTGGTTTTGTTTCACGTGGAACATCTTCGTTCAGTCGGTGCACTAAGCGCTCAAGTTGACGAACGTTTAAACCTTCCTGAATCGTCTTTTCGGCGATTAGCAAGATTTGTTCCTTTTTTCGCAAACCGAGAAGTGTGCGACCGTGCCCCATCGATAGCTTTCCTTCCATGATCATTTTTCTCACTTTGTCTGGAAGGCTCAGTAGTCGGATGTGGTTTGCAATGTGAGGGCGACTTTTCCCAAGTCGAAAAGCGAGCTGCTCTTGTGTAACATTCAAGTTATCCATTAACTTTTGATACGCCTCAGCCTCTTCAATTGGTGTTAAATCTTCACGTTGCAAGTTCTCAAGAATTGCCATTTCCATCGATTCTTCATCAGTCAATTGACGGACGACAGCGGGAATTTCCAACTGGCCAGCTAATTTAGCGGCGCGAAAACGTCTTTCCCCTACGACAATCTCAAACATCGTTCCTACTTTTCGGACGATAATGGGTTGAAGGACACCGTGTTCCTTAATGGACTCACTCAGTTCTTGAATCGCATTCTCGTCAAACAATTTTCTCGGTTGATACGGATTCACTTTTATACTTTTTAAACGAATGCTTTCAACCTTTTCAGCTTTTGTTAACGATTCTTCTGGAAATAAAGCGTTCAAACCTTTTCCAAGACCTTTAGCCATTGTGCACCACTTCCTTTGCCAGCTCTAAATATACTTCCGCGCCTCTTGATCTCGCATCATACATAATAATTGGTTCTCCATGGCTTGGCGCTTCACTCAGTCGTACATTTCGTGGAATGATCGTTCCGTACACTTTATCTTGAAAATACTTTTTCACTTCTTCAATGACTTGAATTCCTAAATTTGTCCGTGCATCAAACATTGTCAACAATACGCCATCAATCATTAAACTTTCATTTAAATGTTTCTGGACCAGACGGATTGTGCTTAACAACTGACTTAACCCTTCTAACGCATAGTACTCACATTGCACAGGTATAATGACAGCATCAGCTGCTGTTAAGGAGTTAATTGTTAACAGCCCGAGTGAAGGTGGACAATCAATGATGATGTAATCATATATATCCTTCGCATCTTGGATAGCATGTTTCATGCGAACTTCGCGAGAGATTGTGGAAACAAGTTCAATTTCCGCGCCAGCCAAAGAAATGGTTGCTGGTACAATATCGAGATTCTCCATCTTCGTATGGTGAATGACTTCTTGAATGTTCACATCATCAATCAACATATCATATATGCATTGATGTACATCACCTTTGTTGACCCCTACCCCGCTCGTAGCGTTCCCTTGTGGATCAGCGTCAATTAGTAAAACTTTTTTGCCGATATGTGCAAGGCAAGCACTTAAGTTAACAGAAGTGGTCGTCTTCCCAACTCCTCCCTTTTGATTGGCTATGGCTAAAATTTTTCCCACGCTTGCACCTGCTTTCTCACTCTTCATTCCATTTTCAATTACTATCTTTTCTCTTTACGTATACTCGAATTCCTACAGTAGAAGAAAACTTTAAAAAAATTGTATACGTAACAACCCTATACAAATTTAAACTCACGATTTTTATTCTAGTTCAATTGTTTTATAACAACTACTTATTTTCGTAGCGAAACACTACACATACTAGTTTATCAAAAAAGCGCCGTACATGGTAATGTATAGCGCAAAAAAACTCTTGCCCATAGTAAAGCAAGAGCCTTCTCGCTTAATGCTCGAGAAATAGAATAGGAATGGAATTATTTCTTTTTAGGAATTTTGACAGTAATCGTATAAAAATCATCTGTATCTTCTTCTTCAGTCTTTACGTTAATACCACTTTTTGTGACAAGCTGTAAGGACTGTCGAATCGTATTGAGTGCAATTCGTACATCTTTACTAACAGATTTCCGTTTAACCGCTTTCTTTTTCACTTTTTCTTCTTCGACAGGATTTAATGCTGCCTGAATACGTTCTTCCAATTGTTTCACATTAAGTTGCTCGTCAATGGCTTCTTGAAAAAGTTTTGACTGTAAGTCGGTATCTTTTACAGAAATAAGCGCTCTAGCATGTCTTTCTGACAATTCTTTGGAGAGGATTTTATTTTTTATTTCATCAGGTAGCTTTAACAATCGAAGTTTATTGGCAATTGTTGATTGACCCTTACCAAGTCGTTGCGCTAATGCTTCTTGAGTCAGTCCGTGTAGTTCCAATAATTTTTCATACGCATACGCTTCCTCTATCGCTGTCAATTCTTCGCGTTGTAAGTTTTCAATGAGAGCAATGGAAGCAGTTTCTTTATCATCTAGGTTACGAATAATAGCAGGTACTTCTTTCCAACCGAGCTTTTTCATTGCACGGAATCGTCGTTCACCTGCAATTATTTCGTACCCTTCTTCTGCCTTACGTATAACAATGGGTTGTATCACGCCATGCGTATGGATTGTTCTCGCTAGCTCTTCAATTTTCTCATCCGAAAAAATTGTACGAGGTTGATATTTATTAGGCTTAATTAATTCTATATCTACTTGATCGACTTTTTCTTGTGGTATTATTTCTTCCACATCTTTATTCTCGATTTCTTTATCGTTATTACCAAAAAAACGTGAAAACGTATTTTTCATCCCGGCACCACCTTTACAAAACTGCTCATCTATTCATTAGCTATTTCGTCATATCTATTATATATCCTCTTAACTACTTATTAAAGGATAGAATCTATTGAATATCATACTACCACAATAGTTTGAGATATGTTCCACGTGAAACAATTACATGATTGGTGTTTTATTAGGTATGCCCGGTTTACGCGGGTATTTCTTAGGTGTCTTTTTGGTTTTATTCAGAATAAATATATTTCTTTCACTTTCTTCCATAGGCAAGTTAAATGAATGCTTTTCAATCAGTTCTGCACCTAGCACGGTGATTGCTTTTTTCGCATCTAGTAATTCTTCTTCTGCAGCTGCACCTTTCATGGCAACAAACATGCCCCCTTCTTTAACGAGAGGTACACATAATTCCGATAGAACGGATAACCGAGCAACTGCACGTGCTGTGACAAGATCAAATTGTTCACGGTACTTACTATTCTGACCAAAATCTTCAGCTCTTGAATGAATAAAGTGGACGTTGTTTAACTGAAGCTCTTTTGCTAATTCAGTTAAAAATGTAATTCGTTTGTTTAATGAATCGACAATCGTAACAGATAAGTCCGGGAAACAAATCTTTAATGGGATACTCGGAAATCCTGCCCCTGCTCCTACATCACAAATCGATTGCTTACCATTCAAGTCTACATAAAACGCAGCCGTAATGGAATCATAGAAATGTTTTAAATAGACTGATGGTGCATCTGTAATTGCTGTTAAGTTCATCTTTTCGTTCCACTCAACTAACATATGGAAATATTTTCTAAATTGTTGAATTTGGTTCTCCGATAACTGTATTCCTTGTTCGTGTAACTTGGCTACAAATTGTTCCTCGTTCACTCGGATCCTCCTTTTAAAAAAGACTGATGCGGACTTGAACTCCACATCAGTCACTTGATGTTATCCTGATATTTTAGCAATTTTCCCTTGTTCAATATAGACAAGTAAAATGGAGATATCAGCAGGATTTACCCCTGAAATCCGTGATGCTTGTGCAATGGACAATGGTCTAACTGCTGTTAAATTCGCTTTTGCTTCTTTCGCAATGCCTGTAATTGCATGGTAGTCGATGTTTTCTGGAATGCGTTTGTTCTCCATCTTTTTCATACGTTCCACTTGCTGCATCGACTTTTCAATATAGCCTTCATACTTAATGGAAATCTCAACTTGTTCCGCCACTTCTTCAGTCACTGGCTCTTCACGTGGCACAACGCGAATGATTTGGTTGTATTTCATTTCTGGACGTTTTAACAGATCTGCAGCTTTCATCGGTTCGCGCAGCTCTGTTCCTTCTGATTCCCGAATAATTTCTTGAACAGCTTCACTCGGTTTTATCGTCACTTTACGTAGGCGTTCCACTTCTTCCTCAATTTGTTGCTTTTTAAGGAGGAATTTTTCGTAACGCTCCTCACTAATCATACCAAGACGATAGCCAATTTCCGTTAGACGGAGATCCGCGTTGTCATGACGTAATAATAAACGATACTCGGCTCTTGACGTCAACAGTCGATACGGCTCGCTCGTTCCTTTCGTCACAAGGTCATCAATTAGTACGCCGATGTATGCATCAGCACGACCCAGAATGACTTCTTCTTTACCAAGAACTTTACTTGCTGCGTTAATACCGGCCATAATGCCTTGTGCAGCAGCTTCTTCGTACCCTGATGTGCCGTTAATTTGACCAGCCGTATATAGATTTTTGATCTTTTTCGTTTCAAGCGTTGGCCACAGCTGCGCCGGTGTAACTGCATCATACTCAATAGCATATCCAGCACGAAGCATTTCTGCTTTTTCAAGTCCCGGTACACTTTCGAGTAATCTGCGTTGAACATGTTCCGGCAAGCTTGTTGAAAGACCTTGGACATAATACTCTTTTGTATTTCTACCTTCAGGTTCAAGGAAAATTTGATGACGTGATTTGTCTGCAAAACGGACGATCTTATCCTCGATTGACGGGCAGTAACTTGGCCCTTTTCCTTTAATCATCCCTGAGTACATCGGGGATAGATGAAGGTTTTCATTGATAATTTCATGCGTTGTAGGTGTTGTGTACGTTAACCAGCATGGCAATTGGTCCATGATGAATTGTGTCGTTTCGTAACTGAACGCACGTGGTTCTTCATCACCTGGTTGAATTTCGGTTTTACTGTAATCAATCGTTTTCCCGTTAATACGCGGAGGTGTACCTGTTTTAAAACGAACCATGTCTAGACCGAGTGCTTGCAAATTTTCAGCGAGCTTAATGGCTGGCATTTGGTTGTTTGGCCCACTTGAATATTTCAGATCCCCGATAATGACTTCGCCACGTAAAAACGTTCCCGTCGTAATGATGACGGATTTGGCGCGATAGATTGCACCAATTTGCGTGACGACACCTTTCACTTCATCCTCTTCAACAATCAATTCTTCCACGACACCTTGGTGAAGTTTCAAGTTTTCTTGTTCTTCGAGTACCCGTTTCATTTCTTGTTGGTAAAGGACTTTGTCTGCCTGTGCACGAAGCGCTCTGACAGCAGGTCCTTTCCCTGTATTTAACATCCGCATTTGGATGTGTGTTTTGTCGATTACTTTTGCCATCGCTCCGCCAAGTGCGTCAATTTCCCGGACGACGATCCCTTTTGCAGGACCTCCAAGTGACGGATTACATGGCATGAACGCGATCATATCTAAGTTCATCGTAAGCACCAATGTCGATGCACCCATCTTCGCTGAAGCCAATGCCGCTTCAACGCCAGCATGACCTGCTCCGATGACTATACAATCGAACGTGCCTGCTTCAAATTGTGGCATGTTCGTTCATCCTTCCTAATTTTTGAATTAACTTGCTAGTTCCGTGTCTATGTGAATGTATAGTATACCATTTAGTACGTCGTTATTTCCCGAGGCAGAATTGTGAAAACAGTTGATTGATCAAACTGTCCTGGACGGTATCGCCAACAATTTCACCGAGAAGTTCCCATGTACGCGTTACATCGATTTGGATCATATCGATTGGTACATGCGCTTCTGCAGCGGATATAGCGTCTTGGATCGTTTGATGAGCTTTGTGAAGGAGTGCGATATGACGAGCGTTTGACACATAGGTAAGATCGCCTGCTTCGAGCGTTCCTTCAAAGAAGAGCTTCGCAATGGATTCCTCCAGTTCGTCGATCCCTTGTTCCTCGAGTATCGATGTCGTGACGATTGTGCCTGTACCAGCAAGCTCACTCACTTGCTGCATCTCGATTTGTTGCGGCAAGTCGGTTTTGTTAATGACGACAATGACGTCCATCCCTGCTGTCGCTTCAAAGAGACGTTTGTCCTCTTCCGTTAGCTCTTCAGCACCATTTAACACGAGTAGTATCAAATCCGCCTCTTTCAACACTTGGCGAGATCGTTCCACACCGATTCGTTCAACAATGTCTTCCGTTTCCCGGATTCCAGCTGTATCGACAAGTCGTAAAGGAACGCCTCTTACGTTGACGTATTCCTCGATTATATCACGTGTCGTTCCTGCAATATCGGTAACAATTGCTTTATTCTCCTGAACAAGGCTGTTGAGTAAAGAGGATTTTCCAACGTTCGGTCTTCCGACAATGACTGTTGAAAGACCTTCTCGGAGAATCTTTCCTTGGGATGAAGTGCGAAGTAATTTCTCAATCTCTTCTTTCACCCAAGTCCCTTTTTCAATCATCAACGGAATGGTCACTTCTTCGACATCGTCATACTCTGGATAATCGATATTTACTTCGACTTGTGCCAACGTTTCCAGAAGAGCTTGTCGCAATTCACCAATCAACCGTGAAAGTTTCCCTTCCATTTGGTTCAACGCGACATTCATGGCGCGATCCGTTTTTGCACGAATTAAATCCATGACAGCTTCTGCTTGGGATAAATCGATGCGCCCATTTAAGAAGGCGCGCTTTGAGAACTCACCTGGTTCCGCAAGGCGAGCTCCATTTTTCAACACTAAGTTGAGGACACGGTTCACTGCCACCACACCGCCGTGACAGTTTATTTCCACCACATCTTCACGCGTGAATGTTTTAGGAGCTTTCATGAGTGAAACCATGACTTCTTCCACCACTTCACCTGAAGCTGGCTCTACCAAGTGCCCATAATGAATTGTATGTGACGGTTCTTCCACAAGTTTTTTTCCTGAGGGAGACCGAAAAATGAGATCTGCAATGCCGATAGCCTCATCTCCACTTAGTCGGACGATGGCAATAGCCCCTTCCCCCATCGGAGTCGAAATAGCAGCTATAGTATCAAAATGCACGTTCTTCACCTTCCTAACTGTAATTACCCACATGTGGATAACCCGTTTTGACATGACTATCTAACATCTTATACTACCACAAATTCACCATTTCTCCTAGCCACTAAACAAAAAAATGTGGATAACTTAACACAAAAGCGGAGGGCGCTTGCTCAGCCCCGACAAGCGCTGGAGGAATTGACAAAAGGTGCTTTTTACCTTTTGGTCAATTTCGAAGCGACTCGAGGGGCTAGCGCCCGGAGTCTGGATGACACAAAAGCGGAGGGCGCTTGCTCAGAGGTTCGCAGTCTAAATACGCGACATCCTGTCGCAACGACTGCATGACCAGCTTCCTGCTGGCCTCAGGCATAAGGCAAAGATGCGAAGTGGCGTTCTTTGCCACACAGCAGCTTGGACTTATGACCCGTGCGCCTGCCACTCGGAGTCTGGATGCTAACAAAAGCAAAGGGCGCTTGCTCAGCCCCGACAAGCGCTGGTGAAATGAATCATTTTCAAAAAAGATACGGTTCGTTAATAGAGGTTAACCATCTAAATGTATTTATTACATAGATACAGTAGATAGTAAGTCCTAAAATGGTTATTAGAATTGTGAAAGTGATTGATAGAATTGATAAAGTGAACGATAGAATTCAAAAAATGATCGATAGAAGCCACAAAAATGATCGATAGAAGCCACAAAAGTGATCGATAGAAACTGAATATGATTAATACTTTGTTGTTTTTTTAAAGACCACATTAAAACTCAAAAATATCTTTAAATATGAACATCAAAAAAACCTCCAAAACGCGATTTTCACACGTTTTGGAGGTTCTCTGCATCAATTCATCGGCTCAATGACTAAATAACGGTTTGGATCTGTGCCTTCTGAATACGTTTCGATGTCTAATCGATTGGATAATGCATTATGAATGATCTTTCTTTCATAGGATGGCATCGGTTCAAGCTTTACTTTTCTTCCATTTCGTACCGCTTGATCGGCCATTCTTTCTGCAAATTGTTCCAATGATTGCTCTCGGCGTTCTCTATAATCACCAACATCCAGTCGTACAACTTTGAATTGCTCTGAGAATTTGTTTGTAATGAGTTGCGCCAATTGCTGCAACGCATTCAAGGTTTGTCCCCTTTTTCCGATGAGGAACGCCGCTTTTTCACTTTCGAGTTGGAACGTGATGTATTTCCCGTCCTGCTCATAGTTAACGACCAGGTCATCAATGCCCATTTCATTAGCAATGGCCACTACATACGCTTTAGTTTCATGAATGGCTACTTCATCGGATACTTTTGAGGAATCTTGTACTTCAAGAACAATTTCCTCTTCAAATCGTTCTTCAATTGGTTGTTCAACTTTGAGTTGTTCAGGTTCTTCAATAGTCACTTTCTCATCGGTGTCTGTTTCGTTATTGTCCTCTACATGCGGTTCATTTACAGTGACAATGACTTCCGCATCTTTTGCTCCGAAACCAAGAAACCCTTTTTTACCGCTTTCTATTACTTCCACATTCACTTGTTCACGCGTCAAACCGAGTTCTTGCAGAGCCGCTTCTATTGCTGCGTCTACTGTCGCTCCCTTTCGCGTTATCTTGTTCATTTCTTTTTCCCTCCCGTTTTTACAGGGACCACTTCTTTTTTCTTGAAGGGTTTGTAAATGAAGATATTTTGGATGATTGAAATGATGTTACCGATAACCCAATAAAGTGCAAGTGCTGCTGGTAAGAATGTACCGAAAATAATAATCATGAAAGGCATAATGTACATCATGATTCTCATTTGTGGGTTATCCATTGCAGGGCCTGTCCGTAATACTGCAAATTGCATGAGACCTGCTACAATCGCAAGGGTAATACTTGGTGCAGCTAGTTCGAACCAAAGGAAATTTCCGATATTGATTTCTGGTGTTGCATTCATTCTGCTAATTGCGTGATATAGACCGATAATGATCGGCATCTGAATCAAAACTGGTAGACAACCGGCTGCAGGATTAATTTTCTGCTCTGTCATCAGTTTTTGCATTTCTTCACGGTACTTTTGTTGTGTAACCGCGTCTTTAGATTTGTATTTCTCTTTTAAGCCTGTAAGTAGAGGTTGCATCTCCTGCATCCGTTTTGAGCTTTGTGCCTGCTTAATCATTAACGGCAAGAGAATCAAGCGGATAATAATTGTAACGGCAATAATTCCGAAGCCATATGTCCCGAGTAATTCTTTAAATGTGACAATTAATGATACAATTGGCCAAACGATATATTTATTCCAGAAGCCTTCACTTGTTTCGTAAATAGGCTCATTGAATTCTGTACACCCGGCCAAAAATACGGATAACACGGTTAACATGAGTATTAATAAGGATTTCTTTTTCAAGTCGTTTCCCCCAAAATTTTTACTATCCAGTCCATAGATAGTTTCAGTTTATCATGAACATTTGTAACGTTCTACTTCTTACTGTGTGATCTGCTTCATTTAAATGCTTTTGCAATTTTTAACACGTGTTGCAAACTTTTTTTCGTTTCATGGAAATCCAATGTGGCCGCCTGATGTCTGGCGATAATAACATAGTCGGTATCATTTTTAATGTCGTCTTTCATTTCCAAAAAAGATTGGCGTATGTATCGTTTAATCCGATTTCGTGTTACGGCATTCCCTAGTTTCTTCCCGACAGACAACCCGATCCGGAATTGCTGTTGCTTGTCTCTTCTATAGCAATAAACAACAAATTGCCGATTTGCAACGGATTTACCTCTTTTAAATACCTTCTGAAAATCTTCGTTCTTTTTTATCCGTTGTTCCTTCTTCAATCTCCTGCACCTCCAAAATACACGTCCTTTAATCATGCCCTTTTTTCATTACTTTAACGGATTTGTTTCTACTTTAATTCGTATGAGTTTGAGTTCAGCTAACAGCTAGTTGTGACAAGAAGTTAAAAGCACAGTGCGCCCCTTCCTCTACTTCTCCTCATTAATAGGAAGTTCAAGGCCCGAATTTGCACAAAACGTAGCGTCTTTAGTCGGTCAGCGCCTGAGGCCAGCAGGAAGCTGGTCATGCAGTCGTTGCGACAGGATGTCGCGTATTTAGACTGCGAACCTCTGAGCAACCGCCACTCTCCGCTTTTGTTTCATCCAGACTCCGAGTGGCAGGCGCTCGGGTCATAAGTCCAAGCTGCTGTGTGGCAAAGAACGCCACTTCGCATCTTTGCCTTATGCCTATCGCGCCTAACCGCCACTCTCCGCTTTTGTTCTTTCGTTATATAAAAAAAAAACCACTGGGGTACAGTGGTCTTAAGCTGAAAGCACTTTTCTTCCTTTGCGACGACGAGCAGCGAGAATATTACGTCCGCTTTTTGAGCTCATTCTTGAACGGAAGCCGTGAACTTTACTACGTTTACGTTTATTTGGTTGGAATGTACGTTTCATTTTAAAGACACCTCCTGCATTGTCCCTTTACAATCTGACAGTCTTGAACAGTATAAATGCCTTTACTTATAATGTCAATCATTTTTTCACTCATACTTTTTTTCAGTTTGTATCTGTTACTTTCATTTATCGACAAAAAAATCTACGGTTCGATTGTGGAATTGGGTTATCCACAGTTTCAAATTCATCTCAGGTCATAATTTGTTTATAGAATTTTTTTCGGTATTTTTTATGCACAACCCTTATCTACACCTTTTACACATATGAAAAGCTGTGGATAACGTTTTTCTCCACAATTGTCGCTATTGTTAATAACTCATAGAATCCCTTGTGTTTGTTGTAGTTTCTTGTTACAATGTATAGGATTTTGCTGTTAATAAACATAAACCGACTTTTTCTTATCCACAATTGTTAATAGGTTGTGGATAATTTTTTCAACACTTTTGGATATTTGTTATCCACACAGCTGATTTGTGTGTATAATACATATTCCTGTGTTTTTTATTTTGTCAGTAAAGGAGGCCCACGAGTGGATCAGCTAGATAAATTATGGGACAGTGTATTGTCGAAAATTGAAAACCGTATTTCCAGACCCAGTTTTGAAACTTGGTTGAAATCGACGAAATTGCTGTCCTACGGAGATGAGAATGTTACGATTGCTGTTCCAAATTCGTTTGCGAAGGATTGGCTCGAAACACATTATGTACATTTGATAACGGGTATTCTTTCAGATTTGACCGGCGAAGATCGTTTTATACATTTTGTCGTCCCAAAAGATATGGAAGAAAGCGATTTCCCTGTGCCTAAGGCAACTGTTCAGCAAGTGGAGAAAGCTCCAGTTCAATCGGCATCAGTCATGTTAAATCCTAAATATACATTTGATACATTTGTAATAGGTTCAGGGAATCGGTTCGCCCATGCTGCATCGCTTGCAGTAGCGGAAGCGCCCGCAAAATCGTATAATCCCCTATTCATTTATGGAGGGGTAGGACTAGGTAAAACCCACCTCATGCATGCAATCGGGCATTATATTATGGAACAAGATCCGACTGCTAAAGTTGTTTATTTATCGTCGGAGAAATTTACGAATGAATTCATTAATTCCATTATGAATAACAAGGCCGGCGAATTTAGAAATCAGTATCGGAACGTGGATGTCCTATTAATAGACGATATTCAGTTCATTGCAGGAAAAGAACAGACACAAGAGGAATTTTTCCATACTTTTAATACGCTTCATGAAGAATCGAAGCAAATTATCATATCAAGTGATCGTCCACCAAAGGAGATTCCAACACTGGAAGACCGGTTGCGTTCGCGCTTTGAATGGGGATTAATAACGGATATTGCTCCACCTGATTTAGAAACACGTATCGCCATCCTTCGTAAGAAAGCGAAAGCGGATGGACTGATCGATATTTCTGATGAAGTGATGTTATACATTGCCAATCAAATTGATTCCAACATACGTGAATTAGAAGGCGCGCTTATTCGGGTCGTCGCTTACTCTTCACTCGTCAATATGGATATAACGACTGACCTAGCTGCAGAAGCATTGAAAGATATCATACCGAATTCACGTCCTAGAACTGTTACCATTTTAGACATTCAAAAAGCTGTCGGGGAGCATTATAGTGTACGTCTTGAAGACTTTACAGCAAAGAAAAGAACGCGTGCAATCGCTTTTCCTCGTCAAATTGCGATGTACCTATCGCGTGAACTGACTGATTCGTCCTTGCCTAAGATCGGGTCGGAATTTGGGGGCCGCGATCATTCAACTGTTATTCATGCGCATGAAAAAATCTCCCAACAAATGAAGGAAGATCAAAACTTGCAGCAAGATATACAAGATATTCGAAATGCATTAGGTCGCGGCTAAGTTAGTGGTCGTTGTCTGACAGCATACCTGTAAAAGACGGACAAGCCCACATGTGTATAACTATAAAAATTCGCTACAAGCTATGAACACTTTATGCACATGTGAATAGCTTTTGTAAATCTAGCATTCTCAGGCTTATCCACATTTCCACAGCCCCTATTACTATTACTATTTTTATTAATAACTAATTAATTATATAAGCGAGGGTGCAGAATGAAATTTGAAATAATGCGAGACTGGTTGCTCGAAGGATTGAATGACGTCATGAAAGCAATCAGTCAAAAAGTAGCAAACCCGATATTGACTGGGGTAAAAATCGAAGTAAATGATAAAGGATTGACAATGACCGGTAGTGATTCGGATATTACGATTTGTACGTTCATTCCTGTTGAAGAAAATGGTGAACAAATCATCCGCGTCATTGAATCAGGTTCAATCATTCTTCAAGCAAAAGTTTTTAGTGAAATTGTACGTAAACTTCCTACAAATGATGTCACGATTGAAGTTGAAAATGGTTTGCAAACACATATTCAGTCAGGTAAATCTGAATTCCACTTAATTGGTTCAAGTACAGATGACTACCCTGTGCTACCTAATGTGAAGGATGAATACCGTTTTTCCTTACCATCTGATTTGATGAAATCAATTATTCGGGAAACCGTGTTTGCTGTGTCACAACAAGAAACTCGTCCAATTCTTACGGGAGTACATTGGGAAACAATTGACGAAAAACTTGTATGCGTTGCAACAGACAGCCACCGACTTGCTCGCCGTGAAATCGTACCTGAAAACATGCCTGAAAGTGCCTTCAGTGTTGTGATTCCAGGGAAAAGTTTGCAAGAGTTGAACAAAATTTTAGAAGACAATACAGAACTTGTAGATATTGTTATCGCTGATCAGCAAGTACTGTTTAAATCTCGAAATGTCTTGTTCTACTCCAGATTATTGGAAGGTAATTATCCAGACACTTCTCGTTTGATTCCAGCTGAGCACAAAACGACTGTACATGTGAATGGCCGCCAATTGCTGCAAGCGATTGACCGAGCATCATTACTTGCTCGTGAAGAACGAAATAACATTGTCCGTTTCTCAGCTGATGGAGGAAAAATCATTGAGATCTCTTCCAATTCACCAGAAATCGGTAAAGTTGAAGAGTCGATTGAAGCAATTGATGTAAACGGCGAAGATTTAAAAATATCCTTTAGTGCAAAATATATGATGGACGCCTTAAAAGCGATTGATGCGCAAGATATCGCCATTCACTTTACAGGTGCAATGCGCCCATTCATTTTGAAATCCACTGATAGCGACTCAATTTTACAATTAATTCTTCCGGTCAGAACTTTTTAATTCAGTACAGCGGAAATACGCAGCAAGCGGCATGTAAATAATGCTCGTTTGCTGCTCTTTTTAAATTATTTACAAATAACTCCCCTAAAGCCTCAGAAGATCCAAAGTAGGTGTCCAATGAACGGATCAAAATAATCTATAACTAGAAGGACATCAGCGTTAAATATTTACTTATCCACATGTTGACAAGTCTAAAAGGTCGAATTTGTCCTGTTTTTTATCAGAATCTGAGCCCCCCTTTTACTTACTGAGCAAAGTTCGGTAAAATAGAAGGACAGACTACGAAGTGAAGGAATGAAACGAATGGAAGAGATTAGAATTGACACATCGTTCATAACGCTTGGCCAGTTGCTAAAAATGACCGACGTCATTAGCTCTGGTGGCATGGCTAAATGGTTTTTGGAAGAACATACTGTTTACTTAAATGGCGAAGAAGAGCGTCGGAGAGGTAAAAAAGTATATGACGGTGATGTTGTAAATATACCAGGATCCGGCAGGTATAAAATTGTTTCTACAGTAGACGGGCATTCAGATGTTCATTGAACGACTTGCCTTAACAGATTATCGAAATTATTCTTCTCTAACATTGAATTTTTCCCCTCAAATCAATGTCCTAATCGGTGAAAACGCCCAAGGTAAAACGAATATCATGGAAGCCATCTATGTATTGTCGATGGCAAAGTCGCATCGGACAGCAAATGATCGTGAACTTATACGCTGGGAGCAAGAGTATGGTAAAATAGAAGGGGACGTCCAACGCAAATATGGACGGTTACCGCTAGAATTGACCATTTCTAAAAAAGGCAAGAAAGCTCGCGTCAATCATTTGGAACAAAACCGTCTGAGTCTTTACATCGGTCAATTGAATGTTGTCATGTTTGCACCAGAAGATTTGAATCTTGTAAAAGGCAGTCCGCAAGTCCGTAGAAGGTTTTTAGACATGGAGATCGGCCAAATCTCTCCAGTCTACTTACATGACTTGCTTACGTTTCAAAAGATTCTTAAACAGAGAAATGCCATTTTAAAAGATAACCGCGGTAAAATGGATTTTACGGACGTCATGTTCGATATTTATACAGAACAATATATTCAAATTGCTGTTCAATTGATTCGAAAACGATTCTACTTTGTCGAACTGCTTCAAAAATGGGCAGAACCGATTCACAAAGGGATTTCGCGAGGACTTGAACAGTTAAAAGTGTCATATGGCACTTTAAAAGAGTTGGATTCTGGGCAGACTACTGAACAGATGGAAGAAATATTCAGCCAGAAATTACAGGAATCGAGACGTCGTGAATTGGATCGTGGGATGACTTTGATCGGACCGCATCGAGACGATCTCCATTTTTTTGTGAATGGCTACGATATACAGACGTATGGATCGCAAGGGCAGCAACGAACGACTGCGCTGTCCCTAAAACTTGCGGAAATCGATCTCGTAAAACAGGAAGTCGGCGAAACCCCTGTCCTTCTGTTGGACGATGTCCTATCGGAACTAGACGATTACCGTCAGTCTCATCTGTTGAACACCATGCAAGGTCAAGTACAGACATTTGTAACGACGACTAACATTGCTGGTTTAGACCACGAAGCGATACGTAACGCTAAACTGTACAACGTTTCAGCAGGACAAGTGGCAAAAGAAGAATGACGTCGGATTCACGAGTTCCAACAGCACGTCTGCACAAATGAATAAAGCTTAACGATGATTGATGTTCGGAAAGGAAAGGTGAACATTTTGGCTATGGAAGAAAAAGAATTACAGACAGCTTATGATGCGAATCAGATACAAGTTCTTGAAGGCTTAGAGGCTGTCCGTAAACGTCCGGGCATGTACATCGGTACAACGAGTTCGCGAGGGCTACACCATCTTGTATGGGAAATTGTCGATAATAGTATTGACGAAGCTTTGGCGGGTTATTGTGACCACATTGAAGTGACAATTGAAAAAGATAACTGGATTCGTGTAGATGATAATGGGCGTGGTATCCCCGTAGGCATCCAAGAATCCACAGGCCGACCGGCTGTTGAAGTAATTATGACGGTTCTTCACGCAGGTGGAAAATTCGGTGGTGGAGGTTACAAAGTTTCAGGAGGCTTGCACGGTGTAGGTGCGTCAGTCGTCAATGCCCTATCTGAATACACAGAAGTGTATGTGCGCCGCGATGAAAAAGTTCATGCCATCTCATTTGAGCGAGGTGTCGTGACGAAAGAGCTTGAAGTGATCGGAGAAACTGACGAGACAGGAACACGTATCCGTTTTAAAGCTGACCCTGAAATCTTTTTGGAGACAACGGTCTATGAATATGAGATTTTAGCCCATCGCTTACGAGAGCTTGCTTATTTGAATAGAGGATTACGCATTTCGATTACGGATGAACGTGAAGAAGAAAAGCGTGTTGACACTTTCCATTACGAAGGCGGCATTAAATCTTACGTTGAGCATTTGAATAAAAACAAAGAACCGATTCATGAAGATCCGATTTTCATAGAAGGTGAAAAAGATGGGATTTCCATTGAAATTGCGATGCAATATAACAGCGGATTTGCAGAAAATCTGTTTTCATTCGCCAATAACATCAATACGTATGAGGGCGGTACACATGAATCAGGCTTTAAGACTGCATTAACGCGCGTCGTGAACGACTATGCAAGGAAAAATGGAATAATAAAAGAATCCGATCCGAACTTGTCGGGTGACGATGTCCGTGAAGGGTTAACTGCAATTATTTCCGTCAAACACCCTGATCCACAATTCGAGGGGCAAACGAAGACGAAGTTAGGAAACTCAGAAGTCAGTACGATTACAAATGCTTTATTCTCAGAAGGATTCCAACGTTTCCTACTCGAGAATCCAATTACTGCACGATTAGTCGTCGATAAAAGTCTTATGGCAGCACGTGCACGAATCGCAGCAAAGAATGCGAGAGAATTGACTCGTCGTAAATCCGCTTTGGAAGTTTCAAGTCTACCTGGTAAATTATCGGATTGTTCATCTCGCGATCCAAAGATTAGCGAGTTGTATATCGTTGAGGGTGACTCGGCAGGCGGTTCAGCAAAGAGTGGTCGTGATCGTCATTTCCAAGCGATCCTGCCGTTACGCGGAAAAATCTTGAACGTAGAGAAAGCCAGATTGGACCGTATTCTTGGAAATGCTGAAATTCGAATGATGATTACAGCACTTGGAACAGGTATTGGCGGCGAATTCGACTTGTCGAAAGCCCGTTACCATAAAATCGTCATTATGACCGATGCGGATGTCGATGGAGCCCATATTCGGACGTTACTGTTGACATTCTTCTTCCGCTTCATGCGTCCATTGATTGAAGCAGGATATGTGTATATTGCTCAACCACCACTTTATCGTGTGAAGCAAGGGAAGCATGAGGAGTACTGCTTCGATGAAGAAGAATTGCAAGCGATTTTAGCGCGTCTGTCTACAACGCCAAAACCGGTTATTACACGTTATAAAGGTCTTGGTGAAATGGATGCCACTCAATTATGGGAAACAACAATGGATCCTGAACAACGTACGCTCCTTCAAGTGCAACTCGAAGATGCATTGGATGCAGATACGACTTTTGAGCAATTGATGGGCGATGAAGTGGAGCCAAGACGTAAGTTCATTGAAGAAAATGCGATGTATGTAAAGAACTTGGATGCGTAATCCGTTTTCATAGAGCAGTAAGGGAAATCATCCAACAAGGTAAACCCCTGTTGGACGATTTTTCGGTAAGAAGTAGAACAAACACGAGCACATGGACCTGCCAACAAACAGGGGCATTGTTCAGTTGACAGGCTGTGCAAGAAAAGCGCCTGAGTTGAAAGGAGTTTGACAAAATGGCAGATATGCCTAAACGCGGTGTCCAAGGAATAAACATCAGTACGGAGATGAAAACATCCTTTCTCGACTATGCAATGAGTGTTATCGTCTCTAGAGCCTTACCTGACGTGAGGGATGGATTGAAACCCGTTCACCGTCGTATCCTCTACGCAATGCAAGATCTAGGAAATACTGCAGACAAACCACATAAGAAATCAGCACGTATCGTGGGTGACGTTATCGGTAAGTATCATCCACATGGTGACAGTGCCGTTTACGACACGATGGTCCGGATGGCTCAAGACTTCAACTATCGTTACATGTTGGTAGATGGCCATGGGAATTTCGGTTCCGTTGATGGTGACGCGGCGGCAGCAATGCGTTATACGGAATCTCGGATGTCTCGCATCGCGATGGAATTGCTTCGTGATATTAATAAAGACACGATTGACTACCAAGACAACTATGACGGACAAGAAAGAGAACCGATTGTGTTACCGAGCCGGTTCCCGAACTTACTCGTTAACGGAACGTCTGGAATTGCTGTCGGAATGGCAACGAATATTCCACCACATCATATTGGAGAAACAATTGATGGTGTATTAGCGATGGCAGATAATCCCGCAATTACGACTGAAGAATTGATGGAAATCATTCCAGGACCGGACTTCCCAACTGGAGGAATCATTCTTGGAAGAAGCGGAATTCGTAGAGCCTATGAAACGGGTCGCGGTTCCATAGTTATCCGTGGGAAGATCGAAATTGAGCAGCAATCAAACGGTAAAGAAACAATCATCGTCACAGAGTTGCCTTATCAGGTGAACAAAGCGCGTTTGATTGAAAAAATTGCTGAATTGGTTCGCGATAAAAAAATCGAAGGCATTACCCATTTAGCGGATGAATCGGATCGTACAGGTATGCGGATTGTCATCGAAGTGCGTAGAGATGCGAATGTCCATGTATTATTGAACAATTTGTACAAACATACGGCTCTCCAATCAAGCTTCGGGATCAATATGCTGGCACTCGTTGAAGGACAGCCGAAAATATTAGCATTGAAAGAAATTTTACATCATTACTTAGAACATCAAAAAGTAGTTATCCGTAGAAGAACGCAGTATGAGTTGAACAAAGCAGAAGATCGTGCGCACATTTTAGAAGGTTTGCGGATTGCGCTCGATCATATCGATGAAATTATTGCATTAATTCGTGGATCCAAAACTACAGATGAAGCAAAAACCGGTTTGATGGAACGCTTTAACTTGTCAGAACGTCAATCTCAAGCAATTTTGGACATGCGTTTACAACGATTGACTGGTTTGGAACGCGACAAAATCGAAAATGAATACCAAGAGCTATTAGTACTCATTTCCGAATTACGTGCAATTCTTGCGGATGATCAAAAAGTCGTCGATATTATTCGTGAAGAACTTCTAGAAGTGAAACACCGTTTCGCGGATGATCGCAGAACAGAAATCACGATGGGTGGCGCAGAAATGCTCGAGGATGAAGACCTCATTCCTGTAGAGAACTCTGTGTTGACGTTAACGCATAATGGCTACATTAAGCGCCTACCTGCCAATACGTATCGGAGCCAACGTCGTGGCGGTCGTGGTATTCAAGGAATGGGGACAAATGATGATGATTTTGTTGAGCATTTGTTGAACACCTCCACTCATGACACGATCCTCTTCTTTACGAGTAGAGGGAGAGTGTTCCGGAAAAAAGGATACGAAGTGCCTGAATTCAGCCGTACGGCAAAAGGACTGCCAATCATTAATCTTCTAGACTTCGACAAGGATGAAAAAGTTACAGCTATGATTCCTGTCGAGAAGTTTGAAGCGGATAAATACTTGTTCTTTGCTACACGTGAGGGTGTTGTGAAAAGAACGTCTGTAGCCGATTTCGCAAATATCCGTTCAAACGGTTTAATTGCCTTAACGTTACGCGACCAGGATGAATTGATTGGCGTTAAAATGACAAACGGCGATCAAAACATTGCCATCGGTACAAGAGACGGCATGCTCATCAAGTTTGACGAACGTGATATCCGTTGCATGGGTCGTACTGCAAGTGGTGTGCGTGGTATCCGTTTACGTGAAGGTGACGTGGCGGTCGGCATGGATACTGTTGCAGAAGGTGATGAAATTCTTGTCGTTACGGAAAAAGGTTTTGGAAAGCGTACGCCTGAAGAGGAGTACCGTATCCAGTCCCGTGGAGGATATGGCCTAAAAACCTTGAATGTCACCGATCGAAACGGTCCATTGGTAGCCATGAAAACAGTAGATGGTACAGAAGATCTGATGCTAATTACGATTCACGGTATTCTCATCCGTATGGACATTGAAGACATCTCTTCCATTGGTCGTAGCACACAAGGTGTTCGTCTAATCCGTCTTGGTGAAGATGAGCACGTAGCAACTGTAGCGAAAGTGGAAAAAGAGCAAGAAGAGTCTTCTGATAGCGAAGATCATGGAGACACAGAAACTGAGGAACAATCAGTGGAAGTAGAAAGCAGCAGTGAAGTGGAAGAAAGCCACGACGAAGAATAAAAAATATGCTGTGAATGCTTGTCTGTTAACAGACTAAGTAGCATGGTATTCCAAAAGTAAAACCGTGTGAAATCTCCGTAATTTGATTTCACACGGTTTTTTTATTTGATTTGATCATGATGTGGGCAAGTGTAGGAAGTTGAAATTACATAAAACGCACAGTAAAGTGTGAATTACTTTAATGCAGCGGACGATGCCGCAAGGAGTCATTGGGGTATCAAGAAGTGTGTTAGCTGCACATAGGCCTACCGGAAGCTGACAACCGATGAAATGCAATTAAATTTGCACATTGGTTAAAAAAGACATCTCCAGATCATTTTCATATTTTTCTATCGTTTAATTTTATAAATTGGAGTATGATAGTTCTTAAGAGATATGGGGAAGCGGTGAGACTTTAGAAATGGAAATACTGAAGAATAGTAGTGACTTACGTGCTGGAATCTTGCTAAAAGAAGATGTCTATTCAAAAACGAAGTATCCAATCATGCGCAAAGATACAGAGTTGACGTTAGAACATATTGAAGTCCTTCGAGTTTTTGGTATAAAGAAAGTGTTAGTGGAAGAACGCGTCACCAAAAAAGAAGACGAATCGCTAGCATCTACAATGTCCACACAAGAATTGATGAACGATCTTCCGATGAGTATGTATGTGCTACGTAAACAATATAACGAAACAGTCCGAGACTATAAAAAAGAATTTTTCTATTGGAGAGCTGGTCAAAAACCTGACATAGTAAAAGTGAGAGCGTTCACCTTACCTTTAATCGAAAATTTTGTTAAGCAAAAAAAGATGTTAGCTTTATTAAATGAGTTTTCTAATCCGGATGAATATATTTATCACCACTCAGTGGCGGTTGGTATTTTGTCAGCAGCGATTAGTAAACAAATGGGGTATGAAAAGGGGGATATGTTGCAACTAGCAATTGCAGCGACACTTGCGGATTGCGGCATGTCTAAAATTAGTCCTTCTATTTTAAAGAAAACAGCCTTCCTTACAAGAGAAGAATATAGCGAAGTGAAGAAACATACATTGTTCAGTTTAAAAATGGTACAAGAATCCCCGCTACTTCGTCAGGAGATGAAAATAGCCATACTTCAACATCACGAACGATTGGATGGCAGCGGTTATCCAAGAGGCGATAAGTTAGGGGCAGTCTCGCTATTCTCTCAAATTATAGCCGTTGCAGACGTATATCACGCAATGACGTCAGAAAGACTTTATCGGCCAAAACATTCTCCTTTTAAAGTAATTGAAATGATAAAAGAAGAAGAGTTTGGCAAGTTTGACCTTAAAGTAGTAGAGGCTCTTCAGAAACTAGTTGGCGATTTATCAATTGGCACACGTGTAAAGTTGACGGATGGTGAGTTAGGTGAAGTGATGTTCCTCCACCGAGATGCACCCCTCCGACCGATGATTAAAAAAGAAGCAGATGGTTCCATTATTGATTTAACAACACATCGGCACTTGGCGATTGCTAAGATTATTGAGTGAACAGATGGAATGGGTTTGAAATCTACTTTCCATTGGTCTGATATGGAGAGTAGGTTTCAAAAGTTGTTGGTAATAAAAAGCGGAGGATAGTGGATAAATGCTTTCTTTTCTAGGTTTTATATAAAACAAGATATTTATTGAAGAAAAGTATTGCACTGATAATGATATGGTGATATAGTAGATAACGTTGCACTTCCGATAAACGAAAACGACTTGAAAACAGGTTGAAAAACTTTTTTGAAAAAGTTGTTGACATCGAAATGAGCAACATGGTATTATATAAAAGTTGCTTCTGAACGAAGCGGCTGAACATGAACCTTGAAAACTGAACAGCAAAACGTCAACAAATAAAGTTCTGAAGCCGACTTGTCGGTGAACGAACAACTCGAATCTTTGGATTCAAAATTGACATCTTAAATGATGCCAGCAAGAAATGAGCTATTCATTTTCTTCTTTTATGGAGAGTTTGATCCTGGCTCAGGACGAACGCTGGCGGCGTGCCTAATACATGCAAGTCGAGCGGATTGAAGGGAGCTTGCTCCCTGATATTAGCGGCGGACGGGTGAGTAACACGTGGGCAACCTGCCCTGCAGATGGGGATAACTCCGGGAAACCGGGGCTAATACCGAATAATCGGTTCTTCCGCATGGAAGAACTCTGAAAGACGGTTTCGGCTGTCACTGCAGGATGGGCCCGCGGCGCATTAGCTAGTTGGTGGGGTAACGGCCTACCAAGGCGACGATGCGTAGCCGACCTGAGAGGGTGATCGGCCACACTGGGACTGAGACACGGCCCAGACTCCTACGGGAGGCAGCAGTAGGGAATCTTCCACAATGGACGAAAGTCTGATGGAGCAACGCCGCGTGAGCGAAGAAGGTTTTCGGATCGTAAAGCTCTGTTGCGAGGGAAGAACAAGTACGAGAGTAACTGCTCGTACCTTGACGGTACCTCGTTAGAAAGCCACGGCTAACTACGTGCCAGCAGCCGCGGTAATACGTAGGTGGCAAGCGTTGTCCGGAATTATTGGGCGTAAAGCGCGCGCAGGCGGTCCTTTAAGTCTGATGTGAAAGCCCACGGCTCAACCGTGGAGGGTCATTGGAAACTGGAGGACTTGAGTACAGAAGAGGAAAGCGGAATTCCACGTGTAGCGGTGAAATGCGTAGAGATGTGGAGGAACACCAGTGGCGAAGGCGGCTTTCTGGTCTGTAACTGACGCTGAGGCGCGAAAGCGTGGGGAGCAAACAGGATTAGATACCCTGGTAGTCCACGCCGTAAACGATGAGTGCTAAGTGTTAGGGGGTTTCCGCCCCTTAGTGCTGCAGCTAACGCATTAAGCACTCCGCCTGGGGAGTACGGCCGCAAGGCTGAAACTCAAAGGAATTGACGGGGACCCGCACAAGCGGTGGAGCATGTGGTTTAATTCGAAGCAACGCGAAGAACCTTACCAGGTCTTGACATCCCAGTGACCGATATGGAGACATATCTTTCCCTTCGGGGACAATGGTGACAGGTGGTGCATGGTTGTCGTCAGCTCGTGTCGTGAGATGTTGGGTTAAGTCCCGCAACGAGCGCAACCCTTGATCTTAGTTGCCATCATTTAGTTGGGCACTCTAAGGTGACTGCCGGTGACAAACCGGAGGAAGGTGGGGATGACGTCAAATCATCATGCCCCTTATGACCTGGGCTACACACGTGCTACAATGGACGGTACAAAGGGCTGCAAACCCGCGAGGGCAAGCCAATCCCATAAAACCGTTCCCAGTTCGGATTGCAGGCTGCAACTCGCCTGCATGAAGCCGGAATCGCTAGTAATCGTGGATCAGCATGCCACGGTGAATACGTTCCCGGGTCTTGTACACACCGCCCGTCACACCACGAGAGTTTGTAACACCCGAAGTCGGTGGGGTAACCCTTACGGGAGCCAGCCGCCGAAGGTGGGACAGATGATTGGGGTGAAGTCGTAACAAGGTAGCCGTATCGGAAGGTGCGGCTGGATCACCTCCTTTCTAAGGATAATTACGGAATATGGATCTTAGATCCATAAGTTGACGTTTTGCGTTCAGTTTTGAAGGTTCATTCTTTTGAATGAGACTTTCAAAACTTGTTCTTTGAAAACTGGATAAAACGACATTGAAAGCAACAAAACATCAAGTAATCAACCGAGTCAATCACTTCGTGATTGAACACATGCAATACTTTTTTAACGAGTTTGTACGTATATATCGCTATATACTACAACTCACCCGAGGATGATAATAGTTATACTATTGAATCCATATAAAGGTTAAGTTAGAAAGGGCGCACGGCGGATGCCTTGGCACTAGGAGCCTATGAAGGACGGCACTAACACCGATATGCTTCGAGGAGCTGTAAGTAAGCTTTGATCCGAAGATTTCCGAATGGGGAAACCCACTGCCCGTAATGGGGTAGTACGTTTACGTGAATACATAGCGTAAACGAGGCACACCCGGAGAACTGAAACATCTAAGTACCCGGAGGAAGAGAAAGAAACATCGATTCCCTTAGTAGCGGCGAGCGAAACGGGAAGAGCCCAAACCAGGAAGCTTGCTTCCTGGGGTTGTAGGACACTCTATACGGAGTTACAAAGGGCTGGATTAGACGAAGCGACCTGGAAAGGTCCGCCATAGCGGGTAAAAGCCCTGTAGTCGAAAGTCCAGCCCCTCCAGAGTGGATCCTGAGTACGGCGGAACACGTGAAATTCCGTCGGAATCCGGGAGGACCATCTCCCAAGGCTAAATACTCCCTAGTGACCGATAGTGAACCAGTACCGTGAGGGAAAGGTGAAAAGCACCCCGGAAGGGGAGTGAAAGAGAACCTGAAACCGTGTGCCTACAAGTTGTCAGAGCCCGTTAATGGGTGATGGCGTGCCTTTTGTAGAATGAACCGGCGAGTTACGATTCCATGCAAGGTTAAGCAGCGAATGCGGAGCCGCAGCGAAAGCGAGTCTGAATAGGGCGAATGAGTATGGGGTCGTAGACCCGAAACCAGGTGATCTACCCATGTCCAGGGTGAAGGTAAGGTAACACTTACTGGAGGCCCGAACCCACGTACGTTGAAAAGTGCGGGGATGAGGTGTGGGTAGCGGTGAAATTCCAATCGAACCTGGAGATAGCTGGTTCTCTCCGAAATAGCTTTAGGGCTAGCCTCAAACGAAAGAATCTCGGAGGTAGAGCACTGTTTGGACTAGGGGCCCATCCCGGGTTACCGAATTCAGACAAACTCCGAATGCCGATGATTTATGTTTGGGAGTCAGACTGCGGGTGATAAGATCCGTAGTCGAGAGGGAAACAGCCCAGACCGCCAGTTAAGGTCCCCAAGTATCCGTTAAGTGGAAAAGGATGTGGCGCTGCCCAGACAACCAGGATGTTGGCTTAGAAGCAGCCACCATTTAAAGAGTGCGTAATAGCTCACTGGTCGAGTGGCGCTGCGCCGAAAATGTACCGGGGCTAAACGGATCACCGAAACTGCGGATTGACATCTTAGATGTCAATGGTAGGAGAGCGTTCCAAGGGCGTTGAAGCTAGATCGTAAGGACTGGTGGAGCGCTTGGAAGTGAGAATGCCGGTATGAGTAGCGAAAGAAGGGTGAGAATCCCTTCCACCGAATGCCTAAGGTTTCCTGAGGAAGGCTCGTCCGCTCAGGGTTAGTCGGGACCTAAGTCGAGGCCGAAAGGCGTAGACGATGGAGAACAGGTTGATATTCCTGTACCACCTCCCCGCCGTTTGAGCAATGGGGGGACGCAGTAGGATAGGGTGAGCGCGCTGTTGGTCATGCGCGTCTAAGCAGTGAGGTGTGGAACGAGGCAAATCCCGTTCCTATAACATTGAGCTGTGATGGCAAGGGGAATTTTTCCCTGGAGTCCCTGATTTCACACTGCCAAGAAAAGCCTCTAGCGAGGCGGGAGGTGCCCGTACCGCAAACCGACACAGGTAGGCGAGGAGAGAATCCTAAGGTGATCGAGAGAACTCTCGTTAAGGAACTCGGCAAAATGACCCCGTAACTTCGGGAGAAGGGGTGCTCTGGTAGGGTGAATAGCCCGAGAGAGCCGCAGTGAATAGGCCCAGGCGACTGTTTAGCAAAAACACAGGTCTCTGCAAAACCGTAAGGTGACGTATAGGGGCTGACGCCTGCCCGGTGCTGGAAGGTTAAGAGGAGAGGTCAGCGCAAGCGAAGCTTTGAATTGAAGCCCCAGTAAACGGCGGCCGTAACTATAACGGTCCTAAGGTAGCGAAATTCCTTGTCGGGTAAGTTCCGACCCGCACGAAAGGCGTAACGATCTGGGCACTGTCTCAACGAGAGACTCGGTGAAATTATAATATGCGTGAAGATGCGCATTACCCGCGACAGGACGGAAAGACCCCGTGGAGCTTTACTGTAGCCTGATATTGAATTCCGGTGCAGCCTGTACAGGATAGGTAGGAGCCTTGGAATCCGGAGCGCCAGCTTCGGAGGAGGCAATGGTGGGATACTACCCTGGCTGTATTGGAATTCTAACCCTTACCCGTGATCCGGGTAGGAGACAGTGTCAGGTGGGCAGTTTGACTGGGGCGGTCGCCTCCTAAAGTGTAACGGAGGCGCCCAAAGGTTCCCTCAGAATGGTTGGACATCATTCGTAGAGTGCAAAGGCATAAGGGAGCTTGACTGCGAGACCTACAAGTCGAGCAGGGTCGAAAGACGGGCTTAGTGATCCGGTGGTTCCGCATGGAAGGGCCATCGCTCAACGGATAAAAGCTACCCCGGGGATAACAGGCTTATCTCCCCCAAGAGTCCACATCGACGGGGAGGTTTGGCACCTCGATGTCGGCTCATCGCATCCTGGGGCTGTAGTCGGTCCCAAGGGTTGGGCTGTTCGCCCATTAAAGCGGTACGCGAGCTGGGTTCAGAACGTCGTGAGACAGTTCGGTCCCTATCCGTCGCGGGCGTAGGAAATTTGAGAGGAGCTGTCCTTAGTACGAGAGGACCGGGATGGACATACCGCTGGTGTACCAGTTGTCTTGCCAAAGGCATCGCTGGGTAGCTATGTATGGACGGGATAAATGCTGAAAGCATCTAAGCATGAAGCCCCCCTCAAGATGAGATTTCCCATTACGCAAGTAAGTAAGATCCTCAAAGATGATGAGGTAGATAGGTCCGGGGTGGAAGCGTGGCGACACGTGCAGCTGACGGATACTAATCGATCGAGGACTTATCCTTTATGTTAATTAAGTATGGTTGAACTTGTGTTTAGCAACAATGTTGGTTTTATTCAGTTTTGAACGAACAAGATTCGTTTAATTGTCTGGTGACGATGGCGAAGAGGTCACACCCGTTCCCATACCGAACACGGAAGTTAAGCTCTTCAGCGCCGATGGTAGTAGGGGGCTTCCCCCTGTGAGAGTAGGACGTCGCCGGGCAAAGGCCATCCCCTGTGGGGGGTGGTTTTTTTTGTGTTTTCAGGATCTTAGAACGAATGGTAGAACTTGCGAGGATGATACAGGAAAGCAGTATTTCATGTGAGAAATGCGTTGATTGCTTGTTCCGCGGAGGGCTTTCCATCGTTGTCATGCTTGTCGCGATAGATGCACTTGACAAACTAAGGGGTAATTTTAGGTGAGGCTGTTTTTAAGGAGATTAATCTGAGTTCTTGGTATTTATGCGGCGTTTGGGGAGAATATGCCGCGAATGAAGCGTTTATGAGCCGTTTACGGGGAGTATGCGCCGTTTTGGAAAAGTATGCTGTGATTGAGAAATTTATGCGGCGTTTGGCCGAAGTATGCGTTGTTAAGAGTACATATCTTATTCTCTTTACGACAATTGGCTAGTGATCTACAGTTTCTCTCCAAAAGCACCCCGTTAAAGTGTCAAAACCCATTTGGCGCTGTATTATTTATTCTACAAAAAAGCTAATCGTCATTATTCAACTGAAATAGAGCGGTAAATGAAACATCGTTATTTTTATATTCCTCAGTAGTTACTTATGCGGAGTTTGGGGAGAATATGCCGCGAATGAAGCGTTTATGCGCCGTTTACGGGAAGTATGCTGCGATTGAGAAGTTTATGCAGCGTTTTGCCGAAGTATGCGTTGTTATGATTGCATGTCTTATTGTATTTACGACAATTGGCTACGGATCTACAGTTTCCCTCCACAAGCACCCCGTTAAAGTGTCAAAACCCATTTGGCGCGATGAGAATTGTTTAATTGAAGATATCTCCCGCGGTTATTTATTCAAAAAGGATTATTCACTTCAAATTGATTAGCAGGTTCGTTAACGTTCAATGAAGCGTACTGCTCGAAATGCTACATACTTGTGCAGATCACCGCATACTAGTTGAAATCGCCGCATACTTGTGCAAATCACAGCATACTGGTTGAAAACGCCGCATACTTGTGCAGATCACCGCATACTGTCTTAAATCGCCGCATACTTGTGCAGATTACAGCATACTGGCTGAAATCGCCGAATACTTGTGCAAATCACCGCATACTGGCTGAAATCGGCGCATACTTGTGCAGATCACAGCATACTGGCTGAAATCGGCGCATACTTGTGCAAATCACAGCATACTGGCTGAAATCGGCGCATACTTGTGCAGATTACAGCATACTGGCTGAAATCGGCGCATACTTGTGCAGATTACAGCATACTGGCTGAAATCGCCGCATACTTGTGAAGATCACCGCATACTGGCTGAAATCGCCGCATACCTGTGTAAATCACAGCATTCTGGTTGAAAACGCCGCATACTTGTGCAAATCACAGCATACTGGCTGAAACCGTCGCATACTTGTGCAAATCACCGCATACTGGCTTAAATCGCCGCATACTGGTGCATATCCCGGCATCCTTGCTCGAAATGCTACATACTTGGTAAGAACTCGCTATTCGTTGCATTCCCCGCAAAATCCCGGCTATTGGAATCCTCTCTTAAATCATTCAAAAGGTATTTTTTGCAATGCGTTTCAAGTTGAATTATTGTTGATTAATAAGAGAGAAGAGAGGAAATGATAAGTATGGCTAGGGTATATGATTTTTCGGTGGAAAAACCGGATGGGACGCTGCAGTCTCTAAAGGACTATGAAGGTTCTGTAATTGTTGTCGTGAATACGGCTAGTAAATGTGGGTTTACGGATCAGTTTAAAGAGTTGCAGCAGATTTACGATGATTATCGGGATAAAGGACTTGTGATTCTTGGGTTTCCTTCAGATAACTTCAATAATCAGGAGTTCGATTCGATGGATGAGACGTTGGCGTTTTGTGAGCGGAATTATGGTGTGACGTTTCCGATGTTTAAGAAGGTGGATGTGAAGGGGGAGCATGCTGCTCCGTTATTTGCTTTCTTAACGAGTGAGAAGAAGGGATTGTTGACGGAAGGGATTAAGTGGAACTTTACGAAGTTCTTAATTGACCGCGAAGGAAATGTTGTGGATCGTTTTGCTCCGCAAACGTCCCCGGATAAAATGAGAGCAGTAATTGATAAGTACATTCAGTGAATAATAGGAATTATTTTTCTTATTAGGGCCTCCTTGACACGTCTGATTGCCGCTGATAACCTTTTAATAATATTCACGTGTAGACTAAGTTCATACTAGGAGGAAACGATATGTGGGAAACTAAATTTACTCGCGAGGGATTAACCTTTGACGATGTTTTACTTGTGCCTGGTGCTTCTGAAGTGTTGCCGAAGGATGTGTCCCTATCTGTTAAGTTGACAGAGAAAATGACGTTGAACATTCCGATTATCAGTGCAGGGATGGATACTGTTACTGAGGCGAAAATGGCGATTGCGATGGCTCGTCAAGGTGGATTAGGGATTATTCATAAGAACATGAGCATTGAAGAGCAAGCAGAGCAAGTTGTAACGGTTAAGCGATCTGAGAATGGTGTTATTACTAATCCTTTCTTCCTGACGCCGGAACACCAAGTTTTCGATGCTGAACATTTGATGGGCAAGTATCGTATTTCGGGTGTGCCTATTGTTAACAATATGGACGAGCGAAAATTGGTCGGGATTTTAACGAATCGTGATTTGCGTTTCATTCAAGATTATTCAATGACAATTAATGATGTCATGACGAAGGATAATCTTGTGACGGCTCCTGTTGGCACGACGTTAGAGGATGCAGAGAAGATTTTGCAGAAGTATAAAATCGAAAAATTGCCGATTGTCGATGAGCAAGGGATTTTGACAGGTTTAATTACAATCAAAGACATTGAAAAAGTCATTGAGTTTCCGAATGCGGCAAAAGATCAGCAAGGTCGCCTACTTGTAGGGGCAGCTGTAGGTGTAACGTCGGATACGTTGGTACGTGTACAGAAGCTTGTTGCGGCTGAAGTAGATGTTATCGTCATTGATACAGCGCATGGTCATTCCAAAGGAGTGCTTGAGACTGTTGCACAAATTCGAAAGGCTTATCCAGATTTGGATATTATCGCTGGAAACGTTGCAACGGCTGAAGCAACGGCGGCACTCTATGAAGCAGGAGCAGATGTCGTAAAAGTCGGTATTGGTCCTGGATCAATTTGTACGACTCGCGTTGTTGCGGGTGTAGGTGTACCACAAATTACAGCTGTTTACGAGTGTGCTTCTGAAGCACGTAAGCATGGCAAAACGATTATTGCAGACGGTGGAATTAAATACTCGGGCGATATTGTAAAAGCTCTTGCTGCAGGTGGACATGTTGTGATGCTCGGTAGTTTGCTAGCAGGTACGACTGAAAGCCCTGGCGATACAGAGATTTTCCAAGGTAGACGTTTTAAAGTGTACCGCGGTATGGGTTCTGTTGGGGCGATGGAGCATGGTTCAAAAGATCGTTATTTCCAAGAAGATGCGAAAAAACTTGTACCAGAAGGAATTGAAGGTCGTATGCCGTACAAAGGGCCTCTTTCTGATTCGATCCATCAATTAGTTGGTGGGATTCGTGCAGGTATGGGGTATTGCGGAACGAAGGATCTACATGATTTACGTGAAAAAGCGCAATTTATTCGTATGACGGGTGCGGGGCTTCGTGAAAGTCATCCTCATCAAGTTCATATTACAAAAGAAGCGCCGAATTACTCGATTTCATAATAAATTGGAAGTATTCATATGAAACTTCAGCACCTTTTCAGCCGTCATGATATGAGCGAAAAGGTGCTTTTTTTAGAGGAGTCCCTAAAAGAGTTCATCTTGTGATAAAATATGAAGTGGAAAAATGCAATGACGGAGGTAGTTGGGTGAAACGGGAAATGAGAAAATGGGTTGCTTTACTGATCATACCAGTTGTCTTCATGATGACGATCAATAGCGCGCCTGCACAAGCAGAAACGACACTAGGCATTCATGTTGATGGTGCCATCTTAATTGACGCGGACAGTGGTAAGATTTTATACGAAGAAAATGCAGACACACCACTCGGCATTGCAAGTATGTCAAAAATGATGACGGAATACCTTCTATTTGAAGCAATCGAAGAAGGAAAAATTAGTTGGGACCAAGAATACAGAGTAACGGACTATACATATGCAGTTTCTCAAGACAGACGACTGAGTAATGTACCGCTCCGTAGAGATGGTTCGTATACAATCCGTGAGTTGTATGAAGCGTTAGCGATTTACTCGGCAAATGCTGCGACGATTGCAATTGCTGAAACGATTGCAGGGACAGAAACAGAGTTCTTGAAATTAATGGACGAAAAAGCAAAAGAACTTGGTTTAAAGGACTATAAATTTGTAAATTCAACGGGCTTGAACAACGAATACTTACAAGGGATGCATCCGCAAGGAACAGGACCGAATGATGAGAATGTCATGCCGGCAAAATCTGTGGCACGCCTTGCATACCACTTAATGAAAGATTATCCAGAAGTGTTGGAAACGACAAAAATCAATACCAAAAAATTCCGTGAAGGTACGACGGATGAAATTAAGATGGACAACTGGAACTTCATGCTTCCAGGGTTTGTGTACGCCTATGAAGGTGTAGACGGTTTGAAAACGGGTACTACTGACTTTGCAGGGCATTGTTTTACAGGTACTGCAAAACGGGGTGACAAGCGTGTAATTGCGGTTGTCATGAAAGCTGTGGATGCCAATGGTGTTGGTTCGTACAAAGCAAGATTTGACGCGACACGTGCATTGTTTGACTATGGGTTTAGTCAATTCTCAGAAGAGGAATTGCTGCCAGCTGGTTATCAGTTTAAAGACCAAAAAACGCTAGATGTGCATAAAGGAAAAGAGAAGACTGTAGCAATTGAAGTGAAGGATTCCATTCAATCGATGATCAAATCGAGTGAAAAAGATCTGTATGAACCACAATTGGTACTGGATGAATCATTGCTTAAAGATGGTGCACTTGAAGCGCCGATTAAAAAAGGAACAGTTGTAGGCCATGTCAATATCGTTAAAAAAGAGGGCGAGGACTATGGCTACATTAACGCCAATGATATGGGCATGGAAGTCGTTGTCACAGAAGATGTAGAGAAAGCTGGTTGGTTTTCACTTGCGATGAGTGCAATTGGTGATTTCTTCGTCGGCATTTGGGATAGTGCGACTGGCTTTGTTAAAGGTTTGTTTGATTGATGATAAGAAAACCGCGTGGAATCTAAATGCGTTCCATGCGGTTTTTTTGATTAAAGACTAACAACGTTTGATGTGCCAAGCGTTCATTAGTTGTTCAACGGCACTGCATATGTCCGTATCTGTCAATCCGCCAAAGCCAATTAGGAAGGAAGGGGTATCGCTTGTTGTTGCCGTCCGGTATGCTCGTAAACCGTAAACACGGATGCCTTTCATGAGCGCAGCTTTTTCTAACGTTTGTTCATCCATTCCGGTATGGACATTGATGAGGATGTGCATACCTGCTTCATCTCCTGAATAGGAAATATGAGGAGCATATTGTTGGAGCGCATCGGTTAATAACTGCAATTTCCGCTTGTACACTTTCCGCATACGGTTCAAATGTTTCGAGAAATGACCATCCGCCATGAACCGCGCGATTGTATGTTGGTCAAGTCGCGGGACAGTGGACGAATAGTGGATGAATGCTTTTTCATAGTTCTCCAGCAATATTTGTGGTAGCACCATGTACGCGATTCGCAAAGAAGGCATGAGTGATTTTGAAAACGTACTGATGTAAATGACATTGTCCGCTTTGTCCATGCCTTGCAACGACGGTATTGGGCGGCCAGTGTAACGGAATTCACTATCGTAATCATCTTCAATGATGAAATGATGCTCATTTGAGGATGCCCAATTCAATAAGGCAGTTCTACGTCCTGCAGAAAGCACTGTGCCGGTCGGAAATTGATGGGAAGGGGTAACGTAGGCGACTGTTGCAGATGATCGTTGTAACGCTTGTACGTCCATTCCTTCTTCATCTACAGCAATCGGTATTGCTTCCCGGTTATTATGAACGAACACATGATGTGTAAGCGGATAGCCTGGATCCTCAATGGCATACGTTGCGTCTGGACCTAAAAGGCGGATGAGCAACGGCATGAGTTGTTCGGTACCTGAACCGACAATAATTTGTTCAGGCGTGCAATCGACCCCTCGGGAGTGATACAAATACCTCGCAATCTCTTGTCGAAGTTCTAGATCCCCGTGTGGATGGCCAAGCAATAAAAGGTGCTGTGCCGATTCATCGATGACATCCTTGGCATATTTTCGCCACTGTGTGAATGGAAAATACGCCGTATCAATCTTCCCAGGTGAAAAATCAATGACTAGTTCTTTTTGACGTTGCTGTACGTTCGTCAAAGCTTGCTCAACCGGTCGAACATATGCTAACTCTCCAATTTCCTGCACAAAATAGCCTCTTCGTGGTTTCGATGTAATAAAACCTTCTGCAACGAGTTGCCCATACGATAGCTCAATTGTCGTTTGACTGACATCTAAGAACTCTCCAAGCTTTCGTTTAGACGGCAGTTTTTCTCCTACAACTAACTTGCCTTCGATAATCCCTTCCCGAATTTGTTCGTAAATCTGTTCATATAACGGAATGTTATTTTCTTTATTTAATTTAATTAACAGCATATCCATTTGATCAACCTCTATCTGACCACTTTAAATAGTGTTAAACTGAGTATTTCTATATGGTCATAATCTAGTATACTGAAAAATATGAAAAGGGGGAAGGGATTTATGGAATTTACATATGGTGGCGTCATTATGGATGTTATTAATGCAGAGCAGGCAAAAGTGGCAGAGGCGGCAGGTGCAATTGCAGTAATGGCACTTGAACGTGTCCCGTCTGATATTCGTGCGGCAGGTGGTGTGGCAAGGATGGCGGATCCACGTATCGTGGAAGAAGTTCAAAAGGCGGTTTCGATTCCTGTCATGGCGAAGGTGCGTATTGGTCATATTTCTGAAGCACGCGTCTTGGAAGCGATGGGTGTCGACTATATCGATGAAAGTGAAGTACTCACACCTGCAGACGAAGAGTTCCATTTATTGAAGAGCGACTATCAAGTTCCATTTGTCTGTGGAGCACGCAATCTTGGTGAAGCCGCACGTCGACTAGGCGAGGGTGCAAAAATGCTCCGAACGAAAGGGGAGCCTGGAACGGGGAATATCGTAGAAGCAGTTCGACATCTTCGTATGGTGAATGCGCAAGTGAATAAGGTCATTCATATGAATAATGATGAATTGATGGTGGAAGCGCGTGATTTAGGTGCTCCTTATGAGATATTACTTGCGATCCGTGAAGCAAAACGTCTGCCAGTTATTAATTATGCGGCAGGCGGGGTTGCAACTCCTGCTGATGCAGCATTGATGATGGAACTAGGTGCAGATGGCGTCTTCGTCGGATCGGGCATTTTTAAATCGGATCATCCTGAACGTTTCGCACGTGCAATTGTTATGGCGACAGAAGATTTTAGAAACTATCCGCTCATTGCAGATTTGTCGAAAGATATCGGAACCCCAATGAAGGGACTTGAAATTAGCAAATTGGCGGAAAGTGAATTGATGGCTGGGCGTGGCGTGTAAGGTTAAGCAAATGGGGACTGTATGTTCAAGAAAGGCTGGAGCAAGTAGTTGTTGCTCTGGCTTTTCTTGAATCTTTTTTTGTGAGTAGCCGTAAAGGTAGTAAAGTGTGGGAGGCTGAGGGGTATGAAGAAGATTTTCTCAGTAAAATATTTATTGCAATCGATTAACTCAAAGGACACGCTCAAATTCGGTGATGACGAAGACGTTTTTGAAGAAGTGATTGTTTTAGTGAAGGCGGATGAGAAAGATCATGCGAGGCAACGTGTCATCGGACAGTATGAACAACTTACGTATGAAAATGCGGCAGGTGGAACGACGACATGGCGATTTGTAACGGTCTTGGATTGTTTTGAATTAGTCGATAACATAGAAGGGGACATTGACTTTAAGGAAGTGTATAGCCGATATATACTAGTAGAACCGGGGACGACATCGGAAGAAGTGATTCGGAATTATTCGTTGGATAAATGATAGATTGTACGGAGAATGTTCGTTTATTACATGCATATAGAGACGGGCAATGAGGTAGTTACCCGTCAGTCAACTGCAGGTCTGGTATTCTACATGGAGACAGGAGGTTATCGCATGACGGAACAACTAAAAGTATTTGATGTAGACTATCGATATATTGGTGAGGAGACGAGAGAGAATGTCCATGAAAAAGGTTTATGGCATGAGACTTTTCATTGTTGGTTGATGGATGAAACGGATGTGTATATTCAAAAGAGAAGTTCAAAGAAGAAAGACTTCCCGGGTTTATTTGATATTACTGCGGCGGGACATTTGCTTGCGACTGAAAATGTAACGGACGGAACACGCGAAGTTGAGGAAGAGTTGGGGATTAACGTAGATCCTGCAAAGTTGGTGAAGGCAGGTGTGATTCTAGATGTTATTAGATTGTCAGGATTTATCGATAAGGAATTTACGAATGTATTCTTGTATAAATCAACTTTTTCACCGACGGATTTTTCATTGCAAGATGAGGAAGTAGAAGGAATTTATACGGTTGGAATTAGCGAAATCAAAGCATTGTTTCGGAATGAATGCAAAGTCGTTACGTGTAAGAACTTGAGGGACGGAACATTATCGGAAATAACTCTCAATGATTTTGTTCCACATGAAACAGGGTACTTTCACAAGGTTGCAGAGATGTTGGAACATCAAACGAATCTATAAAAATGTTAGAATAGGATAAGCAGCTACATTAAGCGGATGGGCGGTTGGCACTCCCTGAGAAAAGGGGGTGTTTATATGGTGACTTATGACGCAATGAACATGCTATTCCAATTTGGAATGTTTCTCGCAGCAGCGGCAGCAGCCATTGTAGCGATAATTGCTCTATTCATCAATAGAAAAAAGTAACCACCCTCCGCAAACGTCCAAAGTATGCAGGGTAGTTACTCTTTTGTAAAAACTCTCGTATTACAGGCCAACCGCACTTCATGCGGATGTCAGCTGCACAGACTGGGTGTTAGCAGCACCCGGTCTTTTTTAGTATATCTTCACATTACCACAATTATGCTGATATTACACTTGTTTAACCGCTATAAATAATTGTGTTAGTCTTTTGTTGCTAAAACATTCAGTATGTAGTACAGTAATGTTAATTTCATACATCAGACGATGATGGGAAGTAGTAGCAAGTATGTTTTTTTGTAGAGAGCCAGCGGGTGGTGAAAGCTGGTAAAGACACTTGTGAATCCGTCCCTGAGTAGCCGGGTTGAACGAATAGTAGGCCTAGCCGGACATTGAACCGTTATTTCAACGAGTGGATCAGCTTTACGGCTGGTCAATTTGGGTGGCAACGCGGGTAGTTCTCGTCCCTATTATAGGGGATGGAGGGCTTTTTTTGTGTCTGAAGATTGTCGTCAACACTACATTTAGAGGAGGAATAAACGATGTTGGATATTAAGAAGTTACGTGCAGATTTCGATGGCGTAAAAGAAAAGCTGGCGAAACGCGGAGAAGATTTGACGGACTTAGATAAGTTCGTCGGTCTCGATGAAAAACGGAGAGAATTGATTGCGAAAGTGGAAGTGCTGAAGGCAGAACGCAATGAAGTATCTCAAAAAGTGGCACAAATGAAACGCAATAAGGAAAATGCGGATGAGACAATCGCTCGTATGCGTGAAGTGGGAGATGAGATTAAAGCGCTTGATGAGCAATTGCATCAAGTCGAAGAAGATTTGAATTATGTCATGATGCGCATCCCAAACATTCCGCATGAAAGTGTTCCTGTCGGCGACAGTGAAGACGACAACGTGGAGGTTCGTACGTGGGGTGAGAAACCGGAATTCGGATTTGAACCAAAGCCACATTGGGAAATTGGAACAGACTTGAATTTGCTTGATTTTGAACGTGCAGCGAAAGTGGCGGGAAGCCGTTTCGTGTTCTATCGTGGGTTAGGTGCTCGTCTTGAGCGAGCGTTAATCAGTTTCATGTTGGATTTACATGCGGATGAACACGGGTATGAAGAAATGCTTCCACCATACATGGTCAACCGCACAAGCTTGACGGGTACGGGTCAATTGCCAAAGTTTGAAGAAGATGCGTTCCTCATTCAGGAAGAGGATTATTTCTTAATCCCAACGTCTGAAGTGCCTGTAACGAACTTCTATCGCGATGAGATTCTGGATGGCGCTCAATTGCCTGTGGCGTTTACAGCGTACAGCACAAACTTCCGTTCAGAGGCAGGTTCTGCAGGCCGGGATACACGTGGATTAATTCGCCAGCATCAGTTCAATAAAGTCGAGCTCGTCCGTTTTGTGAAGCCAGAAGATTCTTATGATGAATTGGAAAAACTGACAGGCCACGCAGAAAAAGTATTGCAACTACTTGGCTTGCCATACCGTGTCCTAAAAATGTGTACAGCGGATCTTGGGTTCACAGCTGCGAAAAAATACGATATTGAAGTTTGGATTCCGACGCAAGAGACGTACCGTGAAATTTCTTCTTGTTCAAACTTTGAAGATTTCCAAGCGAGACGTGCGTCCATTCGTTTCCGTCGCGAGCAAGGCGCGAAACCTGAATTCGTTCATACATTGAATGGAAGTGGCCTTGCAGTCGGGCGTACTGTCGCTGCTATCCTTGAAAATTACCAACAGGAAGACGGCTCTGTTGTCGTTCCTGAAGTATTACGTCCGTACATGGGTGGCAAAGAAGTCATCCGATAAGAATAACAGTAAAAGGCAATGCGGAAGTTCAATCGACTTCCCGCATCGCCTTTTTTTGTGCTTTTTTCTTGTCCCGCAATGCACGGAAAAATTGGGTCAGCATGTCCCCGCATTGCTCTGCTAGCACGCCTTCTGTCACTTCACACACGTGGTTAAGCCGAGGGTCATTCAATAAACGATAAAAAGAATCGACACAACCGCCTTTTGGATCACGTGCGCCATAGACAACACGCGGTATTCGAGACTGAAGAATAGCACCTGCGCACATCGGGCACGGTTCAAGCGTGACATATAATGTGGTCTCTTCCAACCGCCAACTGCCAACTGTTGCACATGCATCTTGTATTGCCATCAGTTCCGCATGGGTGACGGCATTTTGAGAGTTTTCTCGCAAATTATGGGAACGCGCAATGACTACGCCGTCTTTTACAATGACGGCTCCAATCGGAACTTCCCCTAATGCCTCAGCTTTCTGCGCTTCTTCTATTGCTAATTGCATGAAATGTTGATCTGTCGTCCACTCATCCATCTGTCATCGCTCCTCGTATGTAGTGTACCATCCTTTTATTCAAAACTTGAACGGAAATGTTGCTGGGATCATAGAACGATTCCGAACCATTGTACAGCGGACTTGTAATAGAACTGGAAACGCTCTATGTTTCACAACCCCTATATGGTAAAATAAAGTGCAGAAATTGACGAATTAAAGGAGAGCATTGTAATGTCTGTTCCGTTTATTACGGTTGAGGGGCCGATTGGTGTCGGGAAAACAACTCTCTCAAAAGCGATCGCTGAAGCACAACAGTTCCACCAGTTACGTGAAATCGTGGATGAAAATCCATTTTTGAATAAATTTTATGATGATATTGCGGAATGGAGTTTCCAAACCGAAATGTACTTTCTCTGTAATCGATATAAGCAACTGGGCGATATTCAAAAGAAATACCTTAGCAACGAGCAGCCAGTTGTGGCGGATTATCATGTATTTAAGAACTTGATCTTCGCGCAACGTACATTACCTGCGGAAGAATATAAAAAATATGAAGAGATCTATCATATTTTAACGAGGGACAAGCCTGCTCCGAATGTTATTATTTATCTTCATGCATCTCTGGATACGCTTATGAAGCGGATTGAAATGAGAGGGAGAGATTTTGAGAAGAAAATTGATCCTGCTTATTTGCAACAATTATCGGCTGACTACGAAGTGTTCATTTCAAACTTTGAAGCGGCTCATCCAGATATACCTGTCCTACGCTTCAATGGGGACGAAATCGATTTTGTGAATGATGCAGGCGATTTGCAATTTATTTTAAGCAAAGTTGATGAGACGATACGAAAAGGAGCAAAGCAATGAATTTACGTGAAAAATACGGCATTCCGAAAAACGCGGTCATCACAATTGCCGGAACAGTTGGAGCGGGTAAGTCGACGATGACGAACGCGTTGGCGAACGCTTTGGATTTCCGTACATCTTTAGAAAATGTCGATGAAAATCCCTATTTAGACCGGTTTTATGATAATTTTGAGCAGTGGAGTTTCCATCTGCAGATTTATTTCTTAGCTGAAAGGTTCAAGGAGCAAAAGCGGATTTTCGAGTATGGCGGCGGCTTCATACAAGATCGCTCGATCTACGAAGATACGGGGATTTTTGCGAAAATGCATAAAGATAAAGGGACGATGGATCCAGTCGATTACGATACATATACGAAGTTGTTCGACGCAATGGTCATGACGCCATATTTCCCACATCCTGATTTACTTGTCTATTTGGATGGGCCATTTGAAACGATTCTTGCGCGTATCCAAGAGCGCGGACGCGAAATGGAACAAGATACACCGCTTTCTTACTGGGAAGAGCTGCATAGTAGGTATGTAGAATGGATTGATTCGTTTAATTCTTGTCCGGTCTTAAGAATAGATATTACCGATTACGATTTAAAAGCAAACCCTGAAGAAGTGGAAGCGATTGTAGAGCGGATTGGTAATATGTTGAACTTGTCGGCGGGATTGAAGAAGTAGGGACAATAAAACCGTGTGAAATCAAGGGAGAAATCTTGATTTTACACGTTTTTTTGTTGATAGCGTGTGTAATTCATCTTCTATAAAGACGAGATCCGTTGTAGTTCCTTCACGAACGTCTCCACTTTGTCAATAAACGTTTTCCAATCATTTGACATCGTCATGTTCATGCCGATTCCGATGTTTTGTAACTCTGCTTGCAATGCTTCAAAGTCCTCTCTATCACTTTCAGACACATCACTGAATGTATACAATTCATCATGCGGATACCTTGCCAGTGCAGCGTAAAGATGCTCCATTAGCAACCTCTCCTCGTTAGAAATCCATTTTGCATATTTGGCACTGCTTGTGGCCACCTCGATACCATTTAACACGGCACTCAATTGTGTCGTAACTAAATTGGGTTCAGACCAATTATTTTCTTTTTGTTGTTCAATCAACCCGTCCAATTCTACAAGCTTATACTGAACTTCCGTGTAAAAGAGCTGTTCATTCATCAAATTAACGGTTAAATACCCCCAGACGAGCGCAATGACGAATACAATGTTTGCTATTATCGAACTAACTAAAAGAACTTTGTACTTCTTTTTCAAGAGGTTCTTCATCTCCTTTTTGCCTAGCTTGAGGTGTAATTGTAGAGAGGGTGCTACTGCTAAGCAGACGTGTTTAATCCTCTGTATAGTAAATTCTGTTAATTACTATTGTATGCTATAGTCGTTTATTAATCTAGATGCATATGTGAAGAATTAAGAGGGTGTTATGCTGGAAACGGCGGAGTTTATGCGGCGTTCTGGGGGAATATGCTGAGAATGGCGGAGTTTATGCGGCGTTCGGAGGAGATATGCTGAAATCGGCAGAGTTATGCCGCATTCGGTGGCAAGATACTGAATTTGAAGGGGATTGTATGTGTATTGTTAATTCAATAGAAGAAAACAAGGGACACGGAGGTGTCCCTTGTTGCTTATAGCTGTACAGTTGATTTTACAAAGAATTCTTTGTATAACTCTTTTAGGATTTTCGTTTCGTCGTTTTTCTTGACGCCGAACACTAAACTGACTTCTGAAGATCCTTGGTTGATCATTTCAATATTACAACCTGTGCGTGCGATGGCAGATGCTGCGCGGGCTGCAAGTCCAGTTGTATATTGCATGCCTTCTCCGACAAGGACAATCATGGAGTAGTCGTGTTCTACGATGACAGCATCCGGTTCGAGTTCTTGATGGATACGCGCTACAATCTTTTTCTCTTTCTCCTCAGGCAAATAGCGCGTGCGGATGATGATGGAAAGATTGTCGATGCCTGACGGTGTATGCTCGTAGGAAATCTCTTCTTCTTCAAAGATTTGAAGGAGTCTGCGGCCGAAGCCGATTTCCAAGTTCATTAAGTATTTATCCACATAAATCGTTGTAAAGCCACTGTCTGCTGCGATGCCGATTACTTGTTGCTCATTGTAGTCACGTTCTTTGACGATCAACGTTCCAGGGGCACTCGGGTTATTCGTGTTTTTAATGCAAACAGGAATGGACTTTAGAAAAGCAGGGATTAGCGCTTCGTCATGGAAGACTGAGAAGCCAGCATAGGCCAGTTCCCGCATTTCACGATACGTCATTTTCTCAATCGCAACGGGGTTTTCAATGACCGTTGGATTTGCTGCGAAAACAGAGTCGACATCTGTGAAGTTTTCATACAGTTCCGCTCCAGTGGCAGCTGCAATGATTGAACCTGTGATGTCAGAACCGCCACGGTTGAATGTACGGATAGTGCCGTCGTTTGTATACCCGAAAAATCCAGGGAAGACGATAATGCCAGGTAGGTCCCGAAGTTTCGCAAGACGCTCATCGCCTTCAGGGAGTGCGCGGACGCGTTCAGGTCGGTCACTGACGAGCAAGCCGCCTTCTTTTGGACTGACATAATGGGATTCCATGCCGAGCAACTGGAAGTAAGCGGCAATCATTTTCGCGTTGTTATCTTCACCGGCTGCTTTTAATCTATCCATATATAAAAGAGTATCTACTTTATCCTTGGCGAGACGATCACGTAGATCCGTTTCAATTTCCTCGATGATTGCGCCGTCTAGGCCGAGTTCTTCGGAAATTCCACGGAACCGATTGACAACGGCAGACAATGCTTGTTCTGTATCTTCATTGGCCAACGCTTTGTTCGCAAGCTGGATGAGAAGATCCGTCACTTTCGTATCATCGGAAAAACGTTTACCAGGTGCAGAGACAACTACAATTTTACGGTTACTGTCAGAGGTGACGATGTCGACCACTTTTCGAATTTGATCGGCTGTCGCAACGGATGTGCCGCCGAATTTACACACTATCATATTCATCAGATCCAATCTTTATTAAAGTGACAATTGCATGATATATTGAACTTTACCATAAAAGGGGTTGTTATTGAAAGTGTAATTCTCTATAATGTCCTTATGCAAAGAACGAATGTATTTTTATAGTGTACATAGAGTGAGGGGAATCGTCAATGAAAAGTGAAATTACAATTGGGTTACTCGGATTCGGCGTTGTTGGAGGCGGTGTAGCCACAATTCTACACGAACACCAAGACGACCTGAACCATAAATTGGGGGTTCCCGTAAAGATAAAAAAAGTATTAGTGAAAGATGCTACGAAGAAAAGAGATACTTACTTAGCACAAGAAATGTTTACGACTGATTTGGATGAATTAATAGAAGACCCATCCATTGATTTAATTGTCGAGGTCATTGGTGGAGCAACCGAAGCAAAACAAGCGATTGAACGCGCACTACGGGCTGGAAAAGGCGTTGTTACGGCAAACAAAGACGTCATGGCAGAATCAGGGCTTGAATTGTTGAAGTTAGCAGATGAAAATAAGTGCGATCTATTCTATGAAGCGAGTGTCGGAGGCGGTATTCCCCTAATCCGAACGCTTGAAGATGGACTTGCGTCTGACCGGATTACTGCGTTAACAGGCATCGTGAACGGAACGACGAACTTCATCCTCACGAAGATGAAGCTCGAAAAGAAATCGTATGAAGAAGCACTGGCCGAAGCGACAGAACTTGGATTTGCTGAAGCAGATCCTTCCGCGGACGTCGACGGCATTGACGCGGCAAGAAAAATGGCTATTCTTGCGTCACTAGCATTCTCTACAGATGTTCATCTGGATGATGTATTTGTACGCGGTATGGATGTCATTCAAGAGGGCGATTTGGAACTTGCTGAGCAATTCGGCTACACGGTGAAAATGGCGGGATCAGCGAAAAAGGACGAAGATGGGATTGAAATTTCCGTGGAACCGGTATTCATTCGCAATGCACATCCACTTGCTTCCGTGAACAATGAATTCAATGCAGTTTACGTGTACGGGGATGCCGTCGGTGAAACGATGTTTTACGGCCCAGGAGCAGGTTCATTGCCAACAGCGACATCTGTTACTGGAGACATTATTGCCGCTTGCCGGAACCTATTGCTAGGGGTAAACGGAAAAAGAGTACATGCCCCTCAGCATTCATGCAAAGCGAAAAGCGATGACCAAATTATCGGTCGGTACTTCCACCGTATTTCAGTGAAAGACAAAGTCGGCGTGTTGACGCATTTATCTTCAATTTATAGCAATCACGGTGCGAGTTTGGCAACCGTCGTCCAACCGGAAGGCAATCAAAACGGTGGAGTGGACCTTGTCATGATTACACACCAAATCTCACGTCAACAGCACAAGGACATCATGCAAGCATTGCAAAACGTACCAGAAGTAAACAAAGTCGTAAGTTACTACCGAGTGGAGGGCGAAAATAAATGAGAAGATGGAATGGACTTTTAGAAGAATATAAAGAATGGCTACCCGTGACAGACAACACACCTGAACTCACGCTACAAGAAGGAAACACGCCCCTTATCCACTTGAAAAACCTATCCGAACAATGGGGCGTCAACCTATACGTCAAAACGGAAGGGACAAACCCTACAGGCTCTTTCAAGGATCGCGGCATGGTGATGGCAGTCGCTAAAGCGAAAGAGGAAGGCAAAACCGCGCTCATCTGTGCCTCTACGGGCAATACATCCGCTTCAGCAGCAGCTTATGGCGCTCGCGCAGGGATGCGGACAATCGTCGTCATCCCGGAAGGACGGATTGCACTTGGTAAACTAGCGCAAGCTAAAATGTACGGAGCAGAAATCGTTGCAATCGAAGGAAATTTCGATGAAGCGCTTCGGATGGTGCGTGAAGTAGGTGAAGGCAAGATTGCACTCGTCAATTCCGTCAATCCGTATCGTCTAGAAGGACAAAAGACGATTGCCTTTGAAACAATAGAGCAACTAGGAAAAGTTCCAGACATTTTTGCATTGCCAGTAGGGAATGCAGGGAACATTTCAGCTGCTTGGAAAGGTTTCAAGGAGTACGACGCGAAAAAAGGTTCAGGAACGCCTAAATTACTAGGTGTGCAAGCGGATGGTGCGGCACCGATCGTTTATGACCGTGTGTTTGATCAACCGGAAACGATTGCGACTGCGATCCGTATCGGTAATCCTGCCAGCTGGCATTTAGCAACTGCGGCATTAGAAGAATCTGAAGGGGCAATCCTTTCAGCAACCGACGAAGAGATTTTAGAAGCATACAGTTTACTTGCGGCGACAGATGGTGTCTTTGCTGAACCTGCTTCTTGTGCAACAATTGCTGGCATTAAGAAGCAACTCGATGCAGGGCTAATTGAAAAAGGCACAACGATTGTCGGTGTGTTAACTGGAAACGGCCTGAAAGACCCTGAAACAGCAATTCAAGTGAATGAAGGGAAACCTTTCTTGTCGACTGAAGAATTTCATGCATTCTTAAATGACGTAAAGGCAGGCGTCAACTAATGGAAGCGCCGATGTTTTCGGTTGCTGTTCCTGCTACGACAGCAAATATCGGTCCGGGCTATGATAGTGTCGGAATGGCGTTGGCTTTGTATATGACGGTTGCTGTTACCGCTTCTCACGCATGGGCTGTACATTATGACGGTGAGGAGTATGCAGGGCTTGCGACCGGGACCGATAATTTAATCGTCCAAACGATTCAAGATGTGGCGGCGCGACATGGTAAAGAAGTCGAGCCGCATGTATTGCAAGTACAGTCCACTATTCCTTTAGGGAAGGGGCTTGGGAGTAGCGCAACAGCTATTGCAGCAGGAATTGTTATTGCGGAAAGATTGCTAGGCGTCACTTTTACTTCCATTGAAAAAGCACGTATAGGTAGTGAACTTGAAGGGCATTCCGATAACGTCACTGCCGCGTTACTAGGCGGAGTGACCGTAACCTACTACACAGAAGATACGATGGAAGTCATTCAATTACCGAAACCGTCGATCGGGGCTGTTCTTCTCGTACCGCCACAAGCATTAAAAACCGAAGAATCTAGAGGCCTTCTACCACTTGAACTGTCTCATTCTGAAGCGGCGGCTGGGAGTGCTGCGAGCAATATGCTCGTCACGGCCATTGCGACAGGCGACTGGGAACTGGCAGGTCGCATGATGGAGAAAGACGTTTTCCACGAACCGCACAGAAAGCGACTATTTCCTTCGTTTGATGAAATTCGTACGGTGTGCCATTCACTTGGAGCGTATGGAATGACAATTAGCGGAGCAGGACCTTCGTTGTTTGTGGCAGTAAAAGACGGGGAAGAAACGGTCATCGCACAGAAATTAAAGGAGCAATTCCCTTACTATCAAGCGATCGCTTTGCAACCTGCTGAGGAAGGCGCAAGGGTAGTAGATCGAGTTTAAAGAAGTAAAGGGTGCTTATGTACATCATTCATAAGCACCTATAGTTTAATAAATGAAAAACGCCTGACCGTTCAAGCCGGTCAGGCGTTTTTTATTGTTTCAGATGAAATTAAAAGTAATTTCATTTCCAATTTATGCGCGATATAAAAAATATGGCGGAGGAAGAGGGATTCGAACCCCCGCGGGCTTTAACACCCCTGTCGGTTTTCAAGACCGATTCCTTCAGCCGGACTTGGGTATTCCTCCGTGTTGGACAAGTAATAATTTATCACGTTCTTAAAAAGGTGTCAACCATTATTCTTAAGTTTTTCTTTTCTTCGATGAAACATGCGCCATACATAGTATCCGGCTAGTCCGACAGCCTGAACGGAAGCCGCATAAATGTTCTTCGAATCAGCATTCGAAAACAGAATGATGAGAAGTGCAAATAGAAAACTTGGTGATACCAACATCACATACATTTTGACTTCGGGATTCCGAAAACTTAATTCAAATTCTTTCACATAGTCACATCCTTTCTGTAAATTCTAACAGTTATACAAGAGGAGTACAAATAACACTTAATGTATGTGGAATAAATAGTTTCAGGTCTGTTGATTAACCACTTACTTACAAGTGGACTCCTTGAACCTAAGACGATAGAGGGAGTAGGTTGATTTTTCGTCAGAAATCTGTATAATAGTAAATGCCGTGCTAGGTGGGGAGGTAGCGGTGCCCTGTAACTTGCAATCCGCTCTAGCAAGACTGAATTCCTTTTCTGAGGCTGTCCGCATGTAGGGCCTGCCTCTTGCACGTAGTGTTGACGTCTGGGTCCTGCGCAATGGGAACCCATGAACCATGTCAGGTCCGGAAGGAAGCAGCATTAAGTGGACTTTCTCATGTGCCGCGGGGCAGCCTAGGCTGAGCTGTCGACAAGAGTAACGCTTATGTGCGGCAGTCGAAGGAAGGTGCACGGCATTTACATATGTCTATCCAACTCGTCCGTTTATCGGTCGGGTTTTTTCTTTGTCTTCATGTTAAATAGGAATCTTTTTAAAGCAGGCCGATCCAGTTCGTGTTTTGAAACAGAACCTGAATGCCATACTTGTAGTACCAATACGCAATTGAAGTCCCTAGTATACTGGTAGAGGAATTCGCAAACAAATCCTTGGAATCCACAGGACGACGAAGCGCTTTATTGAATGCATCTATGCTATAATACATACTATGAGATTTGTCATGGAAGGAGGGGGAATAGTGGCGTATCAAGCTTTTTATCGTGTTTACAGGCCACAGTCGTTCGGTGAAATGTCGGGACAGCATCATGTCAAACAGACATTACAAAATGCACTTCATCACAATAAAACATCGCATGCGTATCTTTTTTCAGGTCCTCGGGGAACAGGGAAAACAAGTGCCGCAAAGGTGTTTGCAAAAGCGTTGAATTGTGAGAATGGCCCGGCGAAGGAACCGTGTAATGAATGTCCAACGTGTAAAAGCATTACTGAAGGTTCGAATACGGATGTCATCGAATTTGACGCAGCATCAAACTCACGTGTCGAAGAAATTCGGGACATTATCGAGAAAGTTCGATTTGCGCCTTCTAATGCCCGATTTAAAGTGTACATTATCGATGAGGTGCACATGTTATCGAATTCAGCATTCAATGCGTTGCTGAAAACGTTGGAAGAGCCTCCTCCGCATGCAGTGTTCATTTTAGCCACAACCGAGCCGCATAAATTGCCGTTAACAATTATTTCACGTTGCCAACGTTTTGACTTTAAGCCGATTACGTCAGCGGAAATTGTTGATCGGATGCGACAGGTGTTGGATGATGCAAGCATTGAAGCGGATGAGCTTGCGCTTAAAGTGATTGCACAAGCTGCTTCAGGTGGAATGCGTGATGCGTTAAGTATGCTTGATCAGGTAGCTTCTTTCAGTGGGGAGCGGTTAACAGCGGAAAGTGCGTTGCTTGTAACAGGGTCTGTCGGCGAAGATATTTTCTACCAATTGGCAGAAGCGCTTTTATCGAAAGAGGCAGCAACAGCTTTGACACTACTCGATCGACTCATCGCTGAAGGGAAGGACGTATCGAGGCTGGCTGAAGATTTGATAACGTTTTTCAGAGATCTTCTTCTATTAAGAACGGCCCCGAATTTGGAAGATCTTCTAGAGTTAATTTCAAACGATGAACGATTCGTTTCGATGGCACATGCATTTGAAGCGGAAATGTTATATGCATTTATTGATATCTTGTCAAAAACACAGCAAGAAATGCGGTTCTCGAATCATGCGAAAGTATATATTGAATCTGCTTTATTAAAAATGATTCATCTCGATAATTCTGGTGGACAGTCACAAGGCGGTAGTGCAACAATTGATCCGCAGTTGAATCAGAAAGTAGAAAGTTTGGAAAGGCTCGTTGCTGAACTGCAACAACAATTGGCAGAAGGCGTTCGTCCAACTGAAGGCTCCGTTGCACCAGCACAACCAAAGAAAAATGCATCGAAATCTTCGCAGTCATTCAGAATACCGACTGGTAAGATAAATGAAGTACTTAAAGGTGCGACACGTAAAGATATACAAGTCATTCGTGAAGAGTGGGCAGGGATGATGCATACAATGCAGCGATCCCATTCAGCACTTCTAGAAGAAACTGAACCGGTGGCGGCATCTGACAACGCTTTTGTGTTAAAATTCAAGTATGAAATTCATTGCCTCATGGCTTCAGAAAATACGTCACTCCGATCAGGGTTGTCAGCTGCTTTACTTGCGAAAACTGGTAAAGCATACGACGTCGTATACGTCCCGGAAGACGGCTGGTTAAAGGTGAGAGAGGAATTCATCCGTAATAATGGGCTCTCCAAACAATCAGATGACTCAGAACATCCAACTGAGGAGGACCAAAGTGCTCAGGACGAGATGCCTTCCTTTATGCAGGAAGCAGTTGAGCAAAATACGGATCCACTCGTCGCGGAGGCGGAAAAGATGTTTGGCAAGGAATTCATAACTGTACATGATGATTAATTGAAAAAATGAGGAGGAAATGACAATGCGTGGTATGGGAAATATGCAAGGTATGATGAAACAAATGCAGAAGATGCAAAAGAAGATGGCGGAAGCTCAAGAGGAGTTAGCTGAAAAGCGTCTCGAAGGTGTAGCCGGTGGCGGTATGGTAAAAGTAATCGTTTCAGGTCAAAAAGAGGTACTTGAAGTTGTAATCGATCCATCCGTAGTGGATGCTGAGGACGTTGAAATGCTTCAAGACCTAGTAGTAATCGCAACAAATGATGCGATGTCAAAAGCGGAAGAACTAACGAACTCCACAATGGGGCAATTCACGAAAGGATTGAACCTACCTGGAATGTTCTAGGAGGAACTATTATGCACTATCCTGAACCGATATCCAAATTGATCGATAGTTTTATGAAGCTGCCAGGTATCGGCCCGAAAACAGCGGGCCGACTGGCGTTTTTTGTGTTAAGCATGAAAGAAGATACAGTGCTCGATTTTGCCAAAGCACTCGTAGATGCAAAGAGAAATCTGCGTTTTTGTTCGGTCTGTGGGCACATTACGGATATTGATCCGTGCCACATTTGTCAAGATCAATCCCGCAACCGTACGATGATTTGCGTCGTTCAAGACCCGAAGGATGTAATTGCCATGGAAAAGATGAGAGATTACAACGGGTTGTACCATGTGTTACATGGTTCCATTTCTCCAATGGATGGAATCGGGCCAGAAGATATTAACGTCCCTTCATTATTAACAAGACTACAAGATGAAGAAGTACAAGAATTGATACTAGCAACGAATCCAACGATCGAAGGCGAAGCAACAGCGATGTACATTTCCCGTCTCGTAAAACCATCAGGCATTACGACGACACGGATTGCACACGGTCTTCCGGTTGGAGGAGACTTGGAATACGCAGATGAAGTGACACTATCTAAAGCATTAGAAGGTCGTAGGGAATTATAGGGGGTCAACGTCCATGTTTGGCCGTAAAAGAAAACTAAAAAGAGAATTTGACGATTGTCTTCGAAACTTGTTGCTTGAAACGAAAAGCGACTGGGAACAAGCAAGAGAGATAGAGCACTATTTGAATGATTATGATGAAGATGTAATTGTTCGCAGGAAAATAGCAGAAAGTAAATACTTTCATTTATTCAAAGAAGCAAAAGAGCGAGCGCTCCGAGTCGAGCGATGAGAAACAAGTTGTTGTCATAAAGCCGTGATAATTGTTTTGGGAAACGCATAGATTGGACTACTAGTCGAAAGGAGCGTTTCCCATGAAAATAATTGGTGTAGCAGTAATTGGCGTTATTCTTTTATCGTTATTGATGTTGGATAAAAAACAAATTGCTAAAGCTACTGAAAAACTGTCGATCTTTTGGTTCCGATTGGCTTTTGCTTTTCTAGCGCTATTTATCCTGAACATTGCTGGTGGTTTTGTAGGTATCTATTTCCCTGTAAACATTGCTTCAGGATTCCTGTTAGCCATTTTAGGTATACCAGGTTTTGCAGCTTTGTTTGCATTTGCAGTGTTTTTGTAACGATTCTTCTATAAATAGAAAGAAGAGTACTGCATCGTTTGAGTATGGATTTCCGGCTGAACAAAGAAGACAAGTTGCGTAGATTCGATTCAGCCGTGGAATCACTGAAAGTATTGATGATACAAACTCAAGATTATGTACTGTCTAGCCTATATAAATATAGCTCCTTTCTATTCTTAGTCATGTACGTAGATGAAGGTTGGTCATCGGTATGTTAAGGTTTACTAGTTTGCTTACGTGGACAAGCGTTGTGAAATATGTGAGCAGTATATAGAAGGAAAAAGAATTTAAATAAAAGTGTTGCATTCTAAAATATACGGTGGTATAGTAGATAACGTTGCACTTCCGATAAACGAAAACGACTTGAAAACAGGTTGAAAAACTTTTTTGAAAAAGTTGTTGACATCGAAATGAGCAACATGGTATTATATAAAAGTTGCTTCTGAACGAAGCGGCTGAACATGAACCTTGAAAACTGAACAGCAAAACGTCAACAAATAAAGTTCTGAAGCCGACTTGTCGGTGAACGAACAACTCGAATCTTTGGATTCAAAATTGACATCTTAAATGATGCCAGCAAGAAATGAGCTATTCATTTTCTTCTTTTATGGAGAGTTTGATCCTGGCTCAGGACGAACGCTGGCGGCGTGCCTAATACATGCAAGTCGAGCGGATTGAAGGGAGCTTGCTCCCTGATATTAGCGGCGGACGGGTGAGTAACACGTGGGCAACCTGCCCTGCAGATGGGGATAACTCCGGGAAACCGGGGCTAATACCGAATAATCGGTTTTTCCGCATGGAAGAACTCTGAAAGACGGTTTCGGCTGTCACTGCAGGATGGGCCCGCGGCGCATTAGCTAGTTGGTGGGGTAACGGCCTACCAAGGCGACGATGCGTAGCCGACCTGAGAGGGTGATCGGCCACACTGGGACTGAGACACGGCCCAGACTCCTACGGGAGGCAGCAGTAGGGAATCTTCCACAATGGACGAAAGTCTGATGGAGCAACGCCGCGTGAGCGAAGAAGGTTTTCGGATCGTAAAGCTCTGTTGCGAGGGAAGAACAAGTACGAGAGTAACTGCTCGTACCTTGACGGTACCTCGTTAGAAAGCCACGGCTAACTACGTGCCAGCAGCCGCGGTAATACGTAGGTGGCAAGCGTTGTCCGGAATTATTGGGCGTAAAGCGCGCGCAGGCGGTCCTTTAAGTCTGATGTGAAAGCCCACGGCTCAACCGTGGAGGGTCATTGGAAACTGGAGGACTTGAGTACAGAAGAGGAAAGCGGAATTCCACGTGTAGCGGTGAAATGCGTAGAGATGTGGAGGAACACCAGTGGCGAAGGCGGCTTTCTGGTCTGTAACTGACGCTGAGGCGCGAAAGCGTGGGGAGCAAACAGGATTAGATACCCTGGTAGTCCACGCCGTAAACGATGAGTGCTAAGTGTTAGGGGGTTTCCGCCCCTTAGTGCTGCAGCTAACGCATTAAGCACTCCGCCTGGGGAGTACGGCCGCAAGGCTGAAACTCAAAGGAATTGACGGGGACCCGCACAAGCGGTGGAGCATGTGGTTTAATTCGAAGCAACGCGAAGAACCTTACCAGGTCTTGACATCCCAGTGACCGATATGGAGACATATCTTTCCCTTCGGGGACAATGGTGACAGGTGGTGCATGGTTGTCGTCAGCTCGTGTCGTGAGATGTTGGGTTAAGTCCCGCAACGAGCGCAACCCTTGATCTTAGTTGCCATCATTCAGTTGGGCACTCTAAGGTGACTGCCGGTGACAAACCGGAGGAAGGTGGGGATGACGTCAAATCATCATGCCCCTTATGACCTGGGCTACACACGTGCTACAATGGACGGTACAAAGGGCTGCAAACCCGCGAGGGCAAGCCAATCCCATAAAACCGTTCCCAGTTCGGATTGCAGGCTGCAACTCGCCTGCATGAAGCCGGAATCGCTAGTAATCGTGGATCAGCATGCCACGGTGAATACGTTCCCGGGTCTTGTACACACCGCCCGTCACACCACGAGAGTTTGTAACACCCGAAGTCGGTGGGGTAACCCTTACGGGAGCCAGCCGCCGAAGGTGGGACAGATGATTGGGGTGAAGTCGTAACAAGGTAGCCGTATCGGAAGGTGCGGCTGGATCACCTCCTTTCTAAGGATAATTACGGAATATGGATTTCGGATCCATAAGTTGACGTTTTGCGTTCAGTTTTGAAGGTTCATTCTTTTGAATGAGACTTTCAAAACTTGTTCTTTGAAAACTGGATAAAACGACATTGAAAGCAACAAAACATCAAGTAATCAACCGAGTCAATCACTCAGTGATTGAACACATGCAATACTTTTTTAACGAGTTAGTAATACTTATCGCTAAGTAGTACTACTCACCCGAGGATGATGATAGTTATACTATTAAATCCGTATAAAGGTTAAGTTAGAAAGGGCGCACGGCGGATGCCTTGGCACTAGGAGCCTATGAAGGACGGCACTAACACCGATATGCTTCGGGGAGCTGTAAGTAAGCTTTGATCCGAAGATTTCCGAATGGGGAAACCCACTGCCCGTAATGGGGTAGTACGTTTACGTGAATACATAGCGTAAACGAGGCACACCCGGAGAACTGAAACATCTAAGTACCCGGAGGAAGAGAAAGAAACATCGATTCCCTTAGTAGCGGCGAGCGAAACGGGAAGAGCCCAAACCAGGAAGCTTGCTTCCTGGGGTTGTAGGACACTCTATACGGAGTTACAAAGGGCTGGATTAGACGAAGCGACCTGGAAAGGTCCGCCATAGCGGGTAAAAGCCCTGTAGTCGAAAGTCCAGCCCCTCCAGAGTGGATCCTGAGTACGGCGGAACACGTGAAATTCCGTCGGAATCCGGGAGGACCATCTCCCAAGGCTAAATACTCCCTAGTGACCGATAGTGAACCAGTACCGTGAGGGAAAGGTGAAAAGCACCCCGGAAGGGGAGTGAAAGAGAACCTGAAACCGTGTGCCTACAAGTTGTCAGAGCCCGTTAATGGGTGATGGCGTGCCTTTTGTAGAATGAACCGGCGAGTTACGATTCCATGCAAGGTTAAGCAGCGAATGCGGAGCCGCAGCGAAAGCGAGTCTGAATAGGGCGAATGAGTATGGGGTCGTAGACCCGAAACCAGGTGATCTACCCATGTCCAGGGTGAAGGTAAGGTAACACTTACTGGAGGCCCGAACCCACGTACGTTGAAAAGTGCGGGGATGAGGTGTGGGTAGCGGTGAAATTCCAATCGAACCTGGAGATAGCTGGTTCTCTCCGAAATAGCTTTAGGGCTAGCCTCAAACGAAAGAATCTCGGAGGTAGAGCACTGTTTGGACTAGGGGCCCATCCCGGGTTACCGAATTCAGACAAACTCCGAATGCCGATGATTTATGTTTGGGAGTCAGACTGCGGGTGATAAGATCCGTAGTCGAGAGGGAAACAGCCCAGACCGCCAGTTAAGGTCCCCAAGTATCCGTTAAGTGGAAAAGGATGTGGCGCTGCCCAGACAACCAGGATGTTGGCTTAGAAGCAGCCACCATTTAAAGAGTGCGTAATAGCTCACTGGTCGAGTGGCGCTGCGCCGAAAATGTACCGGGGCTAAACGGATCACCGAAACTGCGGATTGACATCTTAGATGTCAGTGGTAGGAGAGCGTTCCAAGGGCGTTGAAGCTAGATCGTAAGGACTGGTGGAGCGCTTGGAAGTGAGAATGCCGGTATGAGTAGCGAAAGAAGGGTGAGAATCCCTTCCACCGAATGCCTAAGGTTTCCTGAGGAAGGCTCGTCCGCTCAGGGTTAGTCGGGACCTAAGTCGAGGCCGAAAGGCGTAGACGATGGAGAACAGGTTGATATTCCTGTACCACCTCCCCGCCGTTTGAGCAATGGGGGGACGCAGTAGGATAGGGTGAGCGCGCTGTTGGTTATGCGCGTCTAAGCAGTGAGGTGTGGAACGAGGCAAATCCCGTTCCTATAACATTGAGCTGTGATGGCAAGGGGAATTATTCCCTGGAGTCCCTGATTTCACACTGCCAAGAAAAGCCTCTAGCGAGGCGGGAGGTGCCCGTACCGCAAACCGACACAGGTAGGCGAGGAGAGAATCCTAAGGTGATCGAGAGAACTCTCGTTAAGGAACTCGGCAAAATGACCCCGTAACTTCGGGAGAAGGGGTGCTCTGGTAGGGTGAATAGCCCGAGAGAGCCGCAGTGAATAGGCCCAGGCGACTGTTTAGCAAAAACACAGGTCTCTGCAAAACCGTAAGGTGACGTATAGGGGCTGACGCCTGCCCGGTGCTGGAAGGTTAAGAGGAGAGGTCAGCGCAAGCGAAGCTTTGAATTGAAGCCCCAGTAAACGGCGGCCGTAACTATAACGGTCCTAAGGTAGCGAAATTCCTTGTCGGGTAAGTTCCGACCCGCACGAAAGGCGTAACGATCTGGGCACTGTCTCAACGAGAGACTCGGTGAAATTATAATATGCGTGAAGATGCGCATTACCCGCGACAGGACGGAAAGACCCCGTGGAGCTTTACTGTAGCCTGATATTGAATTCCGGTGCAGCCTGTACAGGATAGGTAGGAGCCTTGGAATCCGGAGCGCCAGCTTCGGAGGAGGCAATGGTGGGATACTACCCTGGCTGTATTGGAATTCTAACCCTTACCCGTGATCCGGGTAGGAGACAGTGTCAGGTGGGCAGTTTGACTGGGGCGGTCGCCTCCTAAAGTGTAACGGAGGCGCCCAAAGGTTCCCTCAGAATGGTTGGACATCATTCGTAGAGTGCAAAGGCATAAGGGAGCTTGACTGCGAGACCTACAAGTCGAGCAGGGTCGAAAGACGGGCTTAGTGATCCGGTGGTTCCGCATGGAAGGGCCATCGCTCAACGGATAAAAGCTACCCCGGGGATAACAGGCTTATCTCCCCCAAGAGTCCACATCGACGGGGAGGTTTGGCACCTCGATGTCGGCTCATCGCATCCTGGGGCTGTAGTCGGTCCCAAGGGTTGGGCTGTTCGCCCATTAAAGCGGTACGCGAGCTGGGTTCAGAACGTCGTGAGACAGTTCGGTCCCTATCCGTCGCGGGCGTAGGAAATTTGAGAGGAGCTGTCCTTAGTACGAGAGGACCGGGATGGACATACCGCTGGTGTACCAGTTGTCTTGCCAAAGGCATCGCTGGGTAGCTATGTATGGACGGGATAAATGCTGAAAGCATCTAAGCATGAAGCCCCCCTCAAGATGAGATTTCCCATTACGCAAGTAAGTAAGATCCTCAAAGATGATGAGGTAGATAGGTCCGGGGTGGAAGCGTGGCGACACGTGCAGCTGACGGATACTAATCGATCGAGGACTTATCCTTTATGTTAATTAAGTATGGTTGAACTTGTGTTTAGCAACAATGTTGGTTTTATTCAGTTTTGAACGAACAAGATTCGTTTAATTGTCTGGTGATGATGGCGAAGAGGTCACACCCGTTCCCATACCGAACACGGAAGTTAAGCTCTTCAGCGCCGATGGTAGTAGGGGGCTTCCCCCTGTGAGAGTAGGACGTCGCCGGGCAAAGGCCATCCCCTGTGGGGGGTGGTTTTTTTGTGTTTACAGGATATTTTAGAATGAGATGAACAAACTTGCGAAGTGTAGAATGGAATAGGGAGCTGTTTCAGAGGAATTAAGTAAGAAGTATACAAAGATTGCCTTGTACCGCGGAGGGCTTTCCGTTATTGGCATGCTTGTCGCGCTAGATGCACTTGACAAACTAAGGGGGAATTTTAGGTGAGATATTGTGTTTAATGAGGTTAGTCGAGTTTTTGTTATTTATGCGGCGTTTGGGGAGAATATGCCGCGAATGAAGCGTTTATGAGCCGGTTACAGGGAGTATGCGCCGTTTTGGAGAAGTATGCGTTGTTAAGAGTACATATCTTATTCTCTTTACGACAATTGGCTAGTGATCTACAGTTTTCCTTCAAAAGCACCCCGTTAAAGTGTCAAAACCCATTTGGCGCGAATTAGAATCAAATAAATAAACTTAGCTCCCCACGATATTTAAATCAGTTAGAAGAAATTGATTCCCACTCTTTAATTAACCTTTTACTACAACAAATAATGTTACTAATGCCGCATCACGAATCGAAACCCAGCATAAATCGTTCTAATGCCGTATCAAGAATCGAAACCCAGCATAAATCTTCCAAACGCCGCATAATGAATCGAAACGCAGCATAAATCGTCCCAACGCGGCATAACGACGCAAAACGCCGCAAAAATCGTCCAAACACCGCATAACGTAACAAACTCCTCTTAACGAAGTAATAAATACTCTATTCTCTCAACCACAAGATGAAATTCCTTCCATCGCTTATTGCGTAAACCTTCTTAATCGTTCATCATTAGACGTAACGAATAAAAGAGGTGGGACAGTCTTGAAGAAAATCAACTTTGTAATCTTTGGTGCTATTGCGTATTGTATATATTTATTCGTATACCATTATCAAGCACCTCTTTTGACTTCAAGTGAGGCGTTTATATTAGCTGTAGATTATTTGCAGAATCCTCCTGAGGAGTTTGGTGATCCTTTTCATTCGTTTGAAATTGAAGATTTTCAGTATGAACAGTACAGGGCACAGTTGATGCCAAAACGAGGTTTTGTTGCAGAAATGCTGAATCATAGGGAGTGGGCAGTGACGATTTATTATGAGGGAATGGAGCCGATAGTCGTGATGGATGCGGTTACGGGTGAATTGTTGAGAATTGAGGGTCCATTGAACTAAGGGGGGTAGCTTGTTGAGGAGCTTCTCGTTATTTGTCTTTTCGTTAATTCGTGTTGTTATGTTGGTAATCTTAAGTATTTATTTTTTCCAGATGATTGATTTGCCGGATGTAGGCCGGACAGTTTTTGTAGGGGCCGCTATTGCTCTGTTTGTTGTTAGCCATTTTATTCAAATGTCGGGGGCATCTCATGTTTTGCGGGTTAGTTGTGCTGGTGTTGATTTTCTGCTTATTGCTGGTTTTGGGTTTTTATTTCCACAGAGCGGTTATTTGTATTTGATCTTTTTTGGTGTGTTTTCGACGACGGTTTTCTTGATGTTTACGGATAAGCGTTTGCTGTGGACGTTTTCGATTTCATTTGTTGTTGTGTGGGCGTTAGTGAGTTGGAATGTGTATCGCGTTGTAGGGGTTTTTGAAGTGACGAGTAATATTGTGAATGCGATGTTTACATTTTATGGTGCAGTTGTTGGTACGTTAATTCGAAACTTCCAAGCATCTAAAGAGACGATTGCTGAGCAATATGAACAATTGACGGATACACATGTTGCACTGCAGGATGCGCATCGGCAGTTGCGGTCTTACGCAGAGCAGGTTGAACAGTTAACAGCGGCGCGTGAGCGGACTGAAATTGCCCGTGAAATCCATGATACGGTTGGGCATAAGATGACCGCTCTCATTGTGCAATTGCAGTTGGCGCAGGAAATGGTGAAGAGGGATGAAGAGAAGAGTATGGCTATACTTTCTGTCTGTGAACAGTTAACGCGCGAATCATTGCATGACATACGGATGTCGGTCAGAGCATTGAAGGAGGACTCCAAACAGCATTTTATTGAAAGTATAAACGAACTGCTTCAAGAGTTTTCGGCATTGACGAAGATGGAAACTCGATTGGATGTTGTTGGGGACGAGTGCGAGGTTCCGTCAAGGATACAACCAACCGTAAAGCGGATTATTCAAGAGGCTTTGACGAATGCAAAAAAGCATGGGAATGCAGAAGTGTGTGTTGTGAGTTTGCAGACTAGAGAAGAGGAACTACTCGTAAGCATCCAAGATAATGGGGTGGGCGTGCAAAATGTCGTGCCTAATTTTGGTTTAATTAATATGAAGGAGCGTGTGAGTGAGTTTGGTGGTTCATTTGAAGTGATGAGTAAGGATGGAGAGGGGTTTGTCATTACAATGACCATCCCGCTACGGGAGAAATCAGTGGGGGTGTTGAGATGATAAAGGTTTTGGTAGTAGATGATCAGCCGCTTGTACGAGAAGGACTGAGTACATTATTAAGTTTACGTCCCGAAATTGAAGTTGTAGGGACAGCAGTAGACGGAGAGGATGCATGGCAGAAGTCGTTGGATCTGCTTCCTCAAATTGTGTTAATGGATATTCGGATGCCGGGAACCAATGGTGTTGAAGGGACGAGGATGATTAAAGAGAGTTTGAGTGATGTGAAAGTGTTAATCTTGACGACGTTCAATGATAGTGAATTTATTTTCGATGCGCTTGAAGAAGGGGCTAGCGGATATTTGTTGAAAGACATGCCGACGGATATGATTGTGCAAGCAATTTTGACTGTCCATCATGGAGGAGTTGTCTTGCCAAAGGATTTTACGATGCAAGTGTTAAAGGATATAAGATTGAAAACAGCTACGGATTGTGTGAAGCCGTTGCCTATTGGGATAGAGGAATTGACGGAGCGTGAAAGGGAGGTGCTCAAGCACTTGGGGCACGGCCTGAACAATAAAGAAGTGGCGGATTTGTTGTTTATTACTGAAGGAACGGTGAAGAACCATGTGTCGAATGTTATTCAGAAATTAGGTTTGCGCGACCGCACACAGGCAGCGATCTACGCAGTACGATATGGGATTACGGTTTTCTAGTATGACTTCTAGCATAGGGTACCTCTACAAAACGGCACATGGGTGTCGTTTTTTTCATGCATACGAATCTATCGCTCGCTCGATGGAACGGAGAGGGATTTGACATAAGATGATTGTACAAGGAGGTATCGGATATGTTGACATTGGTGGATGTGAAGAAGAGTTATGACGCGAGAGAAGTGGTGAAAGGGATATCGTTGCATGTGGAGCGAGGGGAGTCGTTTGGTTTGCTTGGTCCGAATGGAGCAGGTAAGTCGACGCTCATTTCCATGATTTGTGGACTTGTGCCGTATGAAGGAGGGGACATCCGGATAAATGGCAAACCGATGATTGGTCATGAGCGGAGTTGTAAGCAACTGATTGGGGTTGTGCCGCAAGAGATTGCGCTGTATCCGACTTTGTCTGCAATGGACAATTTAGTGTTTTGGGGAAAGATGTATGGTCTTTCGAGGAAGCAAGCAAAAGTACGGGCGAGGGAAGTATTGGAGCTGGTTGGACTGACTGACCGTGGAAAGGAAAGAATTGAGACGTTTTCGGGTGGGATGAAACGACGCATTAATATTAGTGCTGCGCTTATGCATCAACCAGCGCTACTTATTATGGATGAACCGACAGTAGGCATTGATCCGCAGTCTAGAAATCATATACTTGAGACGGTTAAACAATTGAATGCGCAAGGGATGACGGTCATTTACACGAGTCACTATATGGAAGAAGTTGAGTACCTTTGTAAGCGCATTGCGATCATTGACGATGGTCGTTTGTTAGCAAGCGGGACGAAGAATGATCTTCGCAATCGATTGGCGGGTGGTTCAATCGTGAATTTAACAGTTGATGCAGTGAATCCATCTTTCATACATCACTTACAAAAAATGAACGGTGTAGAAAAAGTCATTGTACCGACAGCTGAAAATATCCAAATTCATATGCATTCGGAAATGGAATTGGTGTCAACTATCCTTCATCATGCAAATGATTGTGGTGTGAAGATTCGCCATATGCAACTGGAAGAGGCGACTTTAGAAACGCTGTTTTTGCAACTGACCGGAAAGACATTGCGAGAATAGGAGGCAAGCATTGTGAGTTCTATTTTGTTAATTGCACAGAAAGACTTGAAGGTTCTTCTCAAAGATCGAAAAGCTTTGCTCATGCTGTTACTCATGCCTATTCTATTGACGGCGATATTAGGCGCTGCATTAAAAGGGATGATGGGGGAAGCAAGCATGCCTGAAACGATTGTTGGCGTCTATTTGGTTGAATCAAATGCTTTGATGGACAACGTATTGAACTCTTTGAGTGATGAAAGCCTAGCAATTACAGCAAAGCAGGCGACTTCAAACCAACAACTTGAGCAATGGATAGAGAAGAAAACTGTTCACGTTGGTGTTCATGTACCACAAGGCTGGGGGATGGAGGGGCAAGATGAGCGTGTAGTCGTTCGCGCAATTGCCGGACAGGAGCCAGCAGCGATGGTTATTCGACAGTTCTTTGAAACGCATGCACAAACATCGAATACCGTTGCAACAGCTACTCGGAAAGTGATGGAGGAAGCGGCACTAACTCAAGCAGCAGGCAAAGAGGTTGATACGGGTATGTTGCAAGCGCGTATTGGGGAGTCGGTGCAACACGTTGTAAGCAAACAGCACGATTACGTACAAGAAAAGTCCGTAGGTGAGAAACCTGTTAGTGCTATGCAATATTATGCGGCTGCGATGGCGGCGATGTTTTTATTGTTCAACGCGATGCAGGGAGGAAAATCGTTTCATAAAGAACGTCAAATGGAGACGATGGCAAGATTGCTTATGACGCCGATTTCTGTAACTACGTTGTTAGCTGGAAAATTTCTTGGAACATTCCTCTTTGCATTGTTCCAATTTACTCTGTTCATGTTTGCAACTCGATTTCTTTTGCAAGTGGAGTGGGGGGCAAATCTTGAACAAACAGTTTTCATCGCCTGCTTCTATTGCTTCGCGGTTGCCGGCTTATCAATGATCGTGGCAAGTTTTACGTCAAGTGAAAAAACGGCCGATGTAGTAGGGAGCTTAGGCGTTCAAGTGATGGCTTTACTCGGAGGTTCCATGTTGCCTTTATCTTTATTTCCTGATGAATTACGTAAAATTGCCATGCTAACGCCAAATTCATGGGCTTTGACGAGTTTCACCTCGATCATGTCAGGAACGGAATGGTCGGTGATATGGAGGGCTGCGGCAATATTTTTTGCGATTGGACTAGTGGCCGTTATTGTAAGTGGCGTGAAATGTAAACGACAGGTTCTGTAGGAGGGAAGATGAATGAAGAACATTTTTGCAATTTGCTTGTTGGAATTAAAACGGACATTCAAAAAGAAATCTGCTTATGTACTGATGTTTGCTATGCCATTGTTGTTCGCGTATCTATTTGGAAGTCTTTTTGGAGCAAGTTCAACAGTAAATTTGCGTATCGCAATTGTTGATGAAGACCAGACGATTGTATCGCAGCAAATAAAGAAGCGGCTGATGCTGGATGACATGATTTCGTATGAGCTTTTATCAGCGGAACAAGCAGAACAGCAATTAACAGAGCGTGAAATTGAAGGAGTGCTTACGCTTACGAATGGCGCTGCAACTAAAGTCATGAGTGGAGAGCCTATCGTTGAATTTCACTACTTACCAGGAACAGCAATCACTCCGATTATTTTACAACAGGTGCAACAAGCAGTGCTGGCTGTGGAAATAGAAGTTGTTGCTGCACAGACAGGCAGTTCCTATTTAGAAGAGGATTGGGTTGCATTGTATGAAAGAATGACGACGAATGTAGAACAAATTCCAGTTTGGACCGAACAAGCAACACGAGTCCCGTCAACAGGGATGACGAGTGTATCCTATAGCTCAGCAGGATTTGCGATTATGTTCGTCATGATGATGATGTTAACGATGACTGGTATTCTAATTGAAGCAAAACAGATGGGAATTTGGTCCAGATTATTCACGTCGCCAGTCACCCGATTTCAAGTGCTAGCAGGCTATTTCCTTTCATTTTTCTTTGTTGGTTGGCTCCAGTTCGGCGTGCTCATTGTGTTATCGTCGGTATTATTTGGGGTTACGTGGGGCAATCCAATCGGTTTGGCAGTGCTCGTGACAGGTTTGATCGTATGTATTGTCGGTTTAGGGATAGCGATTGCAAGTCTCGTACAGACCGCTGAACAACAAAATGCGATCGGCACATTAATTGTCATCTCAACTTGCATGCTTGGAGGCGTGTATTGGCCACTTAGTGTTGTACCCGAAGTGATGCAAAAAATTGCCTATTTTGTCCCGCAGTCATGGGCGATGAAGGGCTTTACGGCGTTAATTGCAGAAGGCGGTGCCTTACAAGACATTGCAATGCCGCTACTCATGTTGCTCGGTTTTGCGGCGATTTTTTTCACCATCGGACTAAGAAACATAAAATACGTGTGACACGAGGGCTACCTCATGTCGCATTTTTTATTGTTAGTAAGGCGAATGCAAACAGCATTTTTTTCTTCTCTCTATACTACCCACTAGTCCGAAAGAGGATATCCCCAAACACTTATCATCTTACGTTCCTTCCTCTATAATAGAAGTATGTAAAGGAAGTGGAACGATTCATGAGTCAACTAAACCGCCCGTTAGTAGAGGCGTTACAAGATTTTAAAGCGCAACAACCGCTTTCCTTCCACGTGCCGGGGCACAAGCATGGAATTCTTTCAACGCTACCGAGAGATATGCGAAGTGCGTTAGCGTATGACGTGACCGAATTGACGGGTTTGGATGACCTCCATGAAGCGGAAGGCGTTATCCAAGAAGCAGAGAAGTTGTTGTCGACACTATATCGGTCTACGCGGAGCTTTTTCCTCGTCAATGGTTCTACTGTAGGCAATTTGGCGATGCTGTATGCGACGTGTAGCTATGGTGATACGGTTATTGTCCAGCGGAATGCACACAAATCGGTGTTTAATGCTATTGAATTGATTGGCGCAAAGCCCGTTCTCGTGACTCCCCCATGGGATGACCGTACATTGACGCCAGGTGTGCTTACATATGAACAAGTGAATGAAGCATTAAAGGAGTTTCCTCATGCGAAAGCGGTTGTCCTAACATATCCTACCTATTATGGTGTAGCTGGTAACGAACTAAAAGGAATCATTGAAAGGTGCCATGCACAGCAAGTTCCTGTTCTCATCGATGAAGCACATGGTGCACATTTTATAGCAGGAGGGGCGTTTCCGCCTTCCGCTATTGAACTAGGCGCAGATATTGTCGTGCAATCTGCACATAAAACGTTGCCGGCGATGACAATGGGATCCTTTCTACATGTCCGTTCAGATTTTATTGATGAAAAAAACATTGCCCATTATTTGCGGATGCTGCAATCGAGCAGTCCATCTTATTTAGTGTTGGCCTCTCTTGACGATGCAAGAGCTTATATCGCTTCATTTACAAAAGAAGATCATTTAGAGTTCATGGCATTGCGCCAAACGTTCATAGATGAAGTAAAGAGACAGACCCCTTATGAAGTGGTAGAAACGGATGATCCGTTGAAATTGTTAGTGCGCTCAGGTGGGTACTCAGGGTTCCAACTGCAGCGTGCATTTGAAACGGTCGGTATGTATGTAGAGCTTGCAGATCCGTATCAAGTTCTCATCATTTTACCGCTCACGCTACAGGAAACGAAGTTCCCCCTGCAACGTTGGTTGAAAAAGATGCATGCGGCAGTACCGTTATTGGGTAAAGAACTACAAGTCATACTGCCGACAGCACTTCCAGCTTGGCCGACTGGCATTTCAACTTTAGACAAATCTCCCTCATCCATAAAAAAGATAGGGCATGAATGGATTCACATCGAGGAGGCATCAGGTCGTGTGGCGGCATCTTCCCTCATTCCGTATCCTCCTGGTATACCGTTATTGCTGACAGGTGAAAAAATAACGGCGAGTCATATGAATGCCTTATTGGAATTAGTGGAGATGGGCGCGAGGGTTCAAGGGGCTGATCGCTTGTCAGAAGGCAAAATTGCCGTAATGAAAATAGACTCGGAGGAAAAAAGATGAATAAAGGTACGTTTATTACATTTGAAGGTCCAGAAGGTGCAGGAAAAACGACTGTCATTGCAGAAATATATAAACGACTGGAAAGTGCCGGGGAAGCCATTTTGTTAACACGTGAGCCGGGTGGGATACGTATTTCGGAAAAAATCCGTGCGATCATACTCGACAACGAGCATCAAGAGATGGATGGCAGAACGGAAGCACTTCTATATGCGGCAGCCCGTCGACAACACCTTGTTGAAAAAGTCATGCCTGCGATTGAAGCAGGAAAAATTGTGCTTTGCGATCGGTTTGTGGACAGTTCGTTGGCCTATCAAGGGTATGCAAGAGGACTAGGAATGGATGAAGTGATGGCGATTAATGCGTTTGCCATTGAAGATACGATGCCTGATTTGACGATTTTCTTCGCTATTCACCCTGAAGAAGGTTTAAAAAGAATTGAGCGGAATGATGATCGAGAACAAAATAGATTAGACAACGAAACTTTACAATTCCATCGTGATGTATATGCGGGGTATGAAGAAGTACAAAGGAGATTTCCAGATCGGATTGTGCAAATAGACGCTAGTGCACCATTATCTGAAGTAACTGAAAATGTTTGGAAAATTATAAGTTCTCAACTCATTTCTAACCGCAATTCGTGATATAATGAAGTAAGCAGCCTGTGAATTTACTTGTGGATGCATGTGATGTACGACCACATCATACGTCTCTTACACAGGTGAATAATGGCTGGAAATGCGTAATTTGTTACAAATAAAGCAAGAGACTCATACACTACTAAAGAAAAGCTAAAGGAGAGGGTACCGTGAAATTGATTGTAGCAGTCGTCCAAGACCAAGACAGCAACCGGTTATCAGCAGCGTTAACCAAAAATGATTTTCGAGCTACGAAATTAGCCAGTACTGGAGGGTTTCTACGTTCGGGAAATACGACATTTCTTATTGGAACGGATGACAGCCTCGTTCCGAAAGCTTTGGACTTAATTCGTGAAAATTGTCGTTCCCGTGATCAGATGGTCGCTCCTGTATCGCCGATGGGTGGTAATGCGGATTCCTATATTCCTTACCCCGTAGAAGTGGAAGTCGGCGGCGCTACGGTATTTGTCCTGCCAATTGAACAATTTCATCATTTTTGATGGAATAAGGTGGTAATAGTATGAAAGTAAATGGTGACTATCGCGCCGGACTGGATAAGATGCGCAATGATCCGTTGCGCTCGCCTCAAAGTACAAACCGGTTCGGCCAAATGGTCCTTAAACAAGAAGAACGCTTACATGGTGAGCAGATTACACGACTGTTAGGCGATATTTCTTCAGCGGGAGATCGGTTGGCACGTTCGCGTAACTTACGGGACATGGCGAAGTTTAAAATGCTTGTTCGTCGTTTTTTACAAGAAACTGTGGAATCGGGATTAGGATTAAAACAATCCCATACGTGGAATCAATACGGCGAAGGAAGACGTCTAAAAATCGTCCGTACAATTGATGAAAAGCTGATTGAACTAGCAGAGGCTTTGTTGGATGAAGAACGAAGCTCTGTTGACTTGTTAGGGAAAATTGGAGAAATCAAAGGACTTCTCGTTAATCTATACATGTAATTGACGACTCGGTAGAAGGAGGTTAGGCATGGTAAGTTCTATTAAACAACGGCAAAAGGCGGTTATTGACCGTTTGGAATCGACGTTTCTTCATAATCGGATTGGCCATGCTTACCTTTTTGATGGGGAAAAAGGGACGGGCAAAGAGGAAGCAGCCATCCATTTCGGGAAACTGCTCCTGTGTGAACGCCCCCAAAACGCTGTTCCATGTGAAACATGCAATGCTTGTAAACGGGTCCAAGCGCGAATTCATCCCAATGTCACAATAATTGAACCAGATGGACAAGATATTAAAAAAGAGCAAATGTCTTCGTTAATTATGAAAATGACGAAGAAAGGCTACGAACCTGGACGTAAAATCTACATTATTGCACGGGCTGACCGGATGAATGCCGCAGCAGCCAACACATTACTAAAATTCCTCGAAGAACCAGAAGGCGATGTGACGGCAATATTACTGACAGAAGCCTATCATTCTATTTTACCGACTATCCAATCACGTTGTCAGCGCATTCCATTTCTTCCGCCAAATCGAGAAGAAATGATGGCCAAACTGGTAAAAACCGGCATCACTCCTTCTATGGCAGCGACTGTGACGATGTTGACGGCTGATAGTGAAAAAGCGAAAGAACTCGCAGAGAATGATCAGTTTGCACTCTTGCGAAAGACAGTGTTAAAATTGATGGAAGCAGCAGATCGCCATGTGAATGAAGCACTTTTATTCATCCAATCCGACTGGTTGCCGGTCATGAAAGAAAAAGAAGACATGGAGCTCGGGCTAGATTTGCTACTCTATGCCTACCGTGATATCGTGTCGTTAAAAGCAGGATTACAGGCAGAACTGACATTTCCTGATCACCAACAACACTTACGAACACTTTCTATGAAAATGACTTACAACCGACTATCGGAAAACATGGAATCCATTTTACAGGCGAAGAAGAAATTGTACGGTAATATGAACCGGACACTTTTAATGGAACAACTGGTGCTCAATTTGCAGGAGGGGTTAATGCTTGTTTAATGTTGTAGGAGTCCGCTTTAAAAAAGCGGGTAAAATATATTATTTCGATCCACTCGATTATTCACTCGCTATTGATGATTATGTAATCGTTGAAACAGCTCGAGGGATCGAATATGGTAAAGTTGCAAGCCATGTGAGGGAAGTGGATGAGAGCGATGTCGTCTTACCACTGAAAAAAATTATCCGAAAAGCGAATAAAGACGATCATGCTCAAGTGGAAGAGAATCGAGCGGATGCGGAGCTCGCTTTTTCTAAATGTGTTGAGAAAATAAAAGAACACGAGTTGGATATGAAGCTCGTAGATGTAGAGTACACGTTTGATCGGAATAAAATCGTCTTTTATTTCACTGCAGAAGGACGAGTCGATTTCCGGAACCTTGTGAAAGACCTTGCAGCTATTTTCCGGACACGTATTGAATTACGTCAAATTGGTGTAAGAGATGAAGCAAAAATGCTAGGCGGTATTGGCCCTTGTGGTCGTATGCTATGCTGTTCAACATTTTTAGGGGATTTCGAACCCGTTTCCATTAAGATGGCAAAGGATCAAAATCTATCACTAAATCCATCCAAAATCTCTGGATTATGCGGGCGTCTCATGTGCTGTTTGAAATATGAAAATGACGAGTATGAAGAGGCTAAATCCCTCATGCCTGACATTGGCGAAAAAGTACAGACGCCTGAAGGTTTAGGGAAAGTCGTAGGGTTGAACTTATTGGAAAGGGTTCTACAAGTGAGTTTAACGGATCAGGAGCAAGTTTTGGAGTATTCTTGGGAAGAATTAGAGAGTCAGAAAAAATCGGTAGCTCAATTGACGAAATGATGGGGTGAACAGGTTGAAAGAAGGGAACTTTCTCGATAGAGTGATGGAATTTGAGCAACAGCTGGAAACAATGCACGACCAATTCCGCGAACTCATAGGATTTGTCGCGAAGATGACGGAAGAGAACCATTCACTTCAACTCGAAAACCATCATCTGCGTACGCGACTAGAGGAAATAACGGAAAAAGCTCAACTAGTTGACGAGCAATTGCCGCCTGAAAAACCGCGTAGGATGGATATTGGTGAAGGCGTGGACAATCTGGCGCGTATTTATAACGAAGGATACCATGTATGCAATGTCCATTATGGTAGTAGTCGTAAAGGAGAAGATTGCTTATTCTGCTTATCCTTCTTGAGTAAACAAAATGCTTGAGAAGAGCCGATCCTATATATTGTAGGCATCGGCTTTTTTTCTATTTGAAGGAGTACGAAGATGGAGATTGTATTAAAAGACGATGAAAGGCTTGATTATTTATTGGCGGAGAAGCTGCGAATTATTCAAAGTCCCTCCGTATTTTCATTTTCCATGGATGCGGTTTTGCTTGCGAAATTTGCATACGTCCCGATAAGGTCAGGAAAAATTGTGGACTTGTGTGCTGGAAATGGCGCAATTCCTTTGTTCTTAAGTGCACGTACAAACGCGGACATAATCGCGGTCGAATTACAAGAACGATTAGCGGATATGGCCAGTCGCAGTGTTGCGTATAATGAATTGGACAATCGTATTCAAATCGTGAATGATGACGTCATTGGCATAGCCAGCAAAATCGGTTATGAAAAATACGATACCGTCACGTGCAATCCTCCTTACTTCCCTGCAATTGAAGCAAGTGAGAAAAACGTGAAAGAACATGTTGCGATTGCAAGACATGAAATTCGACTAACACTTGAACAAGCTGTCCAATCAGCAAGTGAATTATTAAAGCAAGGAGGCAAAGCGGCATTCGTCCATCGTCCTGGAAGGCTTCTTGACCTTGTCACGCTCATGCGGGCCAACCGATTGGAACCGAAAAGAATCCGTTTTGTGTATCCGAAAGAAGGAAAAGAGGCAAATACGTTACTGATCGAGGGAATTAAGGACGGAAAGCCAGATTTAAAGATTTTACCTCCTTTGTATGTATACGGGCAAGACGGTGAATATACAGAAGAAGTGAGGCTTCTATTGTATGGACAAGAAGCTTGAGCATCTATTTTATGTGCTGGAATGCAACGATGGATCTTATTATGCAGGGTATACAAATGATTTAGAAAAACGCTTACGTATGCATAATGAAGGCAAAGGCGCCAAGTACACACGCGCTAAACGACCTGTTCGTTGCATTTACTTCGAGCACTATGCGACAAAGCGGGAAGCAATGCAAATGGAATACCATTTTAAACAGTTAACGCGTAAAGCAAAAGAGCAATACATTCTAAAGGAAAGGGGCATTGTCGATGAGAGCCCAGCAGAGTGCTATAGCGAATGGAGCTAAATTATACTTAGTCGGTACCCCGATTGGCAACTTAGAGGATATGACTTATCGTGCAATAAGAATCTTGGGCGAAGCAGATTTCATAGCGGCTGAAGACACAAGAAACACCATTAAACTGTGTAACCATTTTGATATTAAAACATCACTGATTAGTTATCATGAACACAATCTCCAAAAAGGTGGAGAGAAAATCTTATCGTTATTGGCAGAAGGTAAAACAGTCGCTCTCGTTAGTGACGCAGGGATGCCTTGTATTTCAGATCCCGGTCTAGATATTTCGGTGAAAGCAATTGAGGCAGGATTTGATGTTGTTCCTGTAGCCGGTGCGAATGCTGCTATCAGTGCATTAGTTGCCTCAGGTCTTCCGACACAGCCGTTTTCTTTCTATGGGTTCCTCTCAAGACAAAAGAAAGAGCGGGCGGAACAATTAAAGATATTGAAGCAGAAAGAAGAAACATTATTGTTTTATGAAGCGCCCCATCGATTAAAAGAAACGATCCGTGCTTTTGAAGCAGTTTTTGGCCCTGAACGAAAGGTTGTTTTGGCGAGAGAGTTAACAAAAAGATATGAAGAATTCCTTCGTGGTACATTAGCCGAGGCTGTTACTTGGGTGGAAACAAACGAAGTGAGGGGCGAGTTTTGCCTTGTCATTGAAGGGAATAGCAATGTAATAGAAGAAGCGCAGGATAGTTGGTGGAAAGATATTAGTATCCAATCCCATGTGGAATTAATAATGGAAAAGGAAGACATTTCGTCCAAAGAAGCAATCCGTTTAGTAGCGTTGGAACGAGAAATGGCAAAAAGAGATGTGTATCAAGCATACCATGTAAAATTAAAGGAATAAAAAAAATCCAGAACAATTATTTGTTCTGGATTTAAATTATTATTCATTGAATAATATTAAAGAATCTTGTCTTCGATTTCTTTAATAAGTTGTTTTGCGCCTTCTGGGCTCAAAATCAACTTACCATCGATAAGACGTAAGTTATCATCGGATACTTCGCCTGTAATCGAACATGTCATGTTAGGCATGTACTTTTTGAGGATGATTTTATCATCATCAACATAAATTTCCAAAGCGTCTTTTTGTTCAATTCCTAGTGTGCGACGAAGCTCGATTGGAATGACCACACGACCTAATTCGTCGACTTTTCTTACGATACCTGTTGATTTCATGACAAGAATTCCCCCTAAACGATTTAATTTTCGTCAATTTTCGACATTATTCTCTTGTCTTCTTAACATCATACCAAGTCTTCCAATTAACGTCAATATTTCTAACTTAAAATTATGTCGAGAATAATAGATTTTTTATATAATGCAATTCTTTAGTTAGGAGTTGAAAAAACTTTGGTAGTTGTCTAGGAGTTGTTTCATAAGGTATATTCATTGTTGTGAATAAAAATAAAGGAAGAGAAATACTTTGAATTCATACATTTGCATGCTATTCTTTATGTTGTAATCTTTTATTTTTTCATTATAAATTTTTGTCTACATAGCACTTTTGTTGAAATTTAGCTAAAATGGTTAGTATAGATTGAAACACTGGAGGTATTTTCGTGACGGAACAGCAAAAAACATTTTATATTACAACACCCATTTATTATCCAAGTGGGAAATTTCATATTGGTACTGCCTACACAACAGTAGCATCAGATGCGATGGCTCGTTACAAGCGTTTGCGTGGATTTGATGTGCGTTTTCTGACGGGTATGGATGAGCATGGACAAAAAATTCAAGAGAAAGCCGAAGAAGAAGGGCTACCTCCTCAACAGTATGTCGATCGGATTGCAGATATTGCTGTAAACCTATGGAAGACGATGGATATCTCTTATGACGATCTCATTCGAACGACAGAAGAGCGACACAAAGCAGCGGTCGAAAAAATCTTCAAAAAGTTTCTTGATAATGGAGATATTTACAAAGGGGAATACGAAGGGTGGAAATGTGTTCCTTGTGAGTCGTACTTTACGGAAGCGCAGCTTGAAGAGGGGAATTGCCCAGATTGCCATCGACCGGTACAACGGGTTGCTGAGGAATCGTATTTCTTTAATATGAAGAAATACGCAGACCGTCTGTTGCAGTATTATGAAGACAATCCTTCATTTATTGAACCGGAGTCACGTAAGAACGAAATGATCAATAACTTTATCAAGCCTGGCCTGGAGGACTTATCGGTTTCACGTATGTCGTTTGACTGGGGCATAAAGGTTCCTGGAGATCCGAAGCACGTCATTTACGTTTGGGTTGACGCGTTGACAAACTATATTACGGCCCTTGGGTACGGATCTGATCACGAAGAGCTTTATCAAAAGTATTGGCCTGCAGATGTCCATGTTGTTGGAAAAGATATCGTTCGTTTCCATACAATTTACTGGCCGATTTTCTTAATGGCGCTTGACTTACCGCTACCTAAAAAAGTGTTCGCACATGGCTTTATTATGATGAAAGACGGGAAGATGTCAAAGTCCAAAGGAAATGTCGTATATCCTGAGATGCTTGTAGAACGCTACGGACTAGATGCGACGCGTTACTTCCTACTGCGTGAATTGCCGTTCGGTCAAGACGGTACATTTTCACCAGAGTCCTTTGTTGAACGGACAAATTACGATTTAGCGAATGATCTTGGTAACCTATTGAACCGAACGATTTCGATGATCAATAAATACTTTGATGGAGTAATTCCGACAAAAGGTTTGGAAAAAACGGAGTTCGACAGTACGTTACGAACGTTTACACAGCAAGCAATTGAAAAGTACGAAGAAGCGATGGAGAAAATGCAATTCAGTGTTGTCCTTTCTGAATTGTGGTCAATTATTTCCCGTACGAATAAATATATCGATGAAACATCCCCATGGGTGCTTGCAAAGGATGAAGCGGATAAAGGGAAATTAGCGTCCGTCATGGCACATTTAGCAACATCTCTTCAGCAAATTGCTGTACTGTTACAACCGTTCATGACAAAATCACCTGTTCAAATTATGGAGCAGTTAGGATTGGATGCTTCGTTGCTAACATGGGATACATTAAACAAGTTTGATAGCATCCCTGAAGGAACAAAAGTTGTGGAAAAAGGGGTTCCGATTTTCCCACGACTAGATCCAGAAGTTGAAATCATTTACATTCGCGAACAAATGGCGATTACTGCACCGAAAGAAAAACAGGAAGACAAACCTGTAGAACAAACGAAAGAAGTAGAGCAAGTAGAAGAAATTACAATTGATGACTTTATGAAAGTCGATTTACGAGTCGCTACGGTAACAGCATGTGATCGCATTCCTAAGGCGGACAAGTTGTTGAAACTCCAAGTGGATTTAGGATATGAACAACGACAAGTCGTTTCAGGAATTGCTGAACATTACGAACCTGAAGCATTAGTTGGGCAAAAAGTAATTGTCGTCGCGAACTTGAAACCTGTGAAATTACGTGGAGAACTTTCACAAGGAATGATCCTAGCAGGCTCGTCAAACGGTGTCTTAAAGTTAGCAACGGTTGATGAGTCACTGGAAAATGGTGCGAAAGTGAAGTAAAAAGAGGAGACGGCGTTTCATATGAGGCGTCGTCTTTAATTTTTAATCATTCAGACATATTGTTGTAACAAAAGTAACAAACGACTGAAATACAATGAATGCTATGAGGAGAGAATCGGAATGTTGATTGATACACACGTTCATTTAAACGCAGACCAATACGAAGAAGACGTTAAAGAAGTGATTAAGCGGGCAGTTGAAGCAGGGGTCCATAAAATGGTTGTTGTCGGCTTTGATCGACCTACTATTGAAAAGGCGATGGTGTTAGCTGAACAGTACCCATTCATTTATGCTGTTATCGGCTGGCATCCTGTCGATGCGATAGATTGTACAGATGAAGACTTGCAATGGATTGAAGAGCTATCAGCACACCCTAAAGTTGTAGGGATTGGTGAGACTGGACTCGACTACTATTGGGACAAGTCACCAAAAGATGTTCAGCAAGCGTTGTTCAGAAAGCAAATTCGACTCGCTCAAAAAGTGAACTTACCAGTTATCATTCACAATCGGGATGCGACCGCTGATGTTGTGCGAATCTTGAAGGAAGAAGAAGCGCATTTGACAGGTGGCATTATGCATTGTTATGGAGGAAGCGTAGAAACAGCTAAGGAATGCATTGAGATGAATTTTTTGATTTCTTTAGGCGGCCCTGTTACGTTTAAAAATGCAAAAATGCCAAAACAAGTCGCTACTGAAATTTCGCTTGATCATTTATTAATCGAAACGGACGCTCCATACTTGGCTCCCCACCCACATCGTGGAAAAAGGAATGAGCCAGCTCTCGTTACGTTAGTGGCGGAAGAGATTGCAAGACTAAAGGAAATTTCTATAGAAGAAGTTGCAAAACGTACGACAGAAAATGCGTTGAAAATATTTCGGATTTCTAAGTGATTGATAAAGCTGTAACCAACTGTAAGAGCGGTTTTGCTTGTTGACAGGTGTTCCTTACATATGTGAAATGGTACCGGTTTTTACGGAAAGTATATTGTTCGGTGAAAATTCTAATCTATTGACACGTCGAAAAGGAAGCTTTATAATCAGCCGAGTGATGAAGGAGGAGTTTTTTCATGATAAAAAGCACCATGGAAAATCTGTTCTATAGGTCATTGAGGAGTAAACAAATAGCGATAACAGCAATTGCATTCGCATTATTTGTTTCAGTCATTTCACTCGTCCTTTACGAGGGCACGAAGAAGTCGGTCACTTTGGAAGTGAACGATGAGAAAACCGAATTAAAAACATCTGCACATACAGTTGGGCAGCTTCTATCCGATCAGGAAATTGAAGTAGCTGACCACGATTTAGTTTCACCCTCAGTGAATACACCAATCGAAGAAGGTTTATCGATCAGGTGGGAACAGGCAAAACAAGTAGAGATACAAATCGATCAAGAGACGAAAAAGGTTTGGACAACGGAATCGAAAGTTAGCGATATATTAGCTGTCGCCGACATTACACTTGAAGAAAACGATGAAGTACAACCAAGTCTACAAGCTAATCTTGACGATGATCAAACCATTTCCATTCAAAAAGCTTTTCAAGTGACGCTTGTCGATGGCGGAAGTGAAAAGAAGATATGGTCAACTTCGACTACGGTCGCTGACTTTTTAAAGAGAGAGAACATTCAACTGAATGAACACGATAAACTGAAACAGGAGGCAGACGGCATCGTTACGCCTGGATCGGTCATTGAAATCGTGCGGGTAGAAAAGGTCACCGATGTAGTGGAAGAACCAACAAACTTTGCGGTTGTAACACAAAGTGATGCCAAACTATTAAAAGGACGCGAGAAAGTCGTCCAAGAAGGTAAGAAAGGCTCCGTACAACGCAAGTTTGAAGTGATTAAAGAAAATGGTAAAGAAGTTTCTCGTACATTGTTAAGTGAGAAAGTACTTGAGGAGCCACAGAAAAAGATTGTGTCAGTTGGTTCAAAAGTGATGGTTGCCCAAGCTTCGAACAAAAAGCCGGTAACGGTTTCACGGGGTGATTCAGCACCTTCAGGTGGTAAAGAATTTTATGTAACTGCTACAGCCTATACAGCATATTGCAATGGATGTACCGGTAAAACGGCAACAGGCATTAATTTACGTGAGAATCCGAACCTGAAAGTCATTGCTGTCGATCCAAGTGTTATTCCACTTGGCTCAAAAGTTTGGGTTGAAGGGTACGGCTATGCAATTGCAGGTGATACTGGCGGTGCGATTAAAGGGAAGAGAATTGATCTTCACGTACCAACAAAGTCTGCAGCCTATAATTTTGGACGCCGACAAGTGAAAGTGAAAATTATCGACTAACTTGACTATACTGTCTACCGTATTTACCGTGGGGCTTCATCGGTCCTACGGTTTTTTTCTATGTATGCGTACTACGAGTTCGCCTTCTGTACAAGTACCGCTGCAACACGTACTATTACTATAGACCGTATGAGATGAAAAGAGGATACACGTGAAAATAAAAGAAATTATCGTTGTGGAAGGAAAATCGGATACAATCGCCATAAAACGCGCGATAGGTGCAGATACTATCGAGACGAACGGGTCGGCAATAGACGAAAAAACATTGCAACAAATTCAACTTGCGCATGAGACCCGTGGCGTCATCGTATTTACCGACCCAGATTTTCCTGGCAGAAGAATACGGGCAATTATCGAAGAGCGTATTCCTGACGTTAAACACGCGTTCTTACACAAATCGAAGACCATTGCTAAAAACGGACAAGGGCTAGGCATTGAACATGCGAGCGATCAGCATATTAAAGAGGCGCTTGAAGCGGTCTATTCATTGGACGGAGAATCGGTGGAAGAAATTCCATTGGTATTTTTAATTGAAAATAAATTAATTGGACACCCTGAAGCGAAAAGAAACCGTGATCGGCTAAGTGAGTATTTTCAAATTGGACAAGTGAACGGTAAAGGGTTGAAAAAGCGACTCGAAATGTTTCGGATTACGCCACAGCAGTTAAAGGAAGCATTACAAGCTCTGCAAGAGGAGGAAACTCATGAATAAAGACATTGCAACACCAATCCGGACGAGAGAAATTTTAGAGAAATACGGTTTTTCATTCAAAAAAAGCTTAGGACAAAACTTCCTAATCGACCCAAATATTTTGCGTAATATTGTGTCGCATGCAGATTTAACAGAACGTACAGGCGTTATTGAAATCGGGCCGGGAATTGGTGCTTTGACAGAACATATCGCAAGAGCGGCAAAGAAAGTAGTGGCATTTGAAATCGATGGGCGATTGCTGCCTGTATTGGAGGATACGTTATCTCCTTACGATAATGTAACGGTCATTAACCAGGACGTTCTAGAGGCCGATTTGAATAAAGTCGTTGAGGAGCAATTCAGTGGTTACGATGACCTTGTAGTTGTCGCGAACTTACCGTATTACGTAACAACTCCAATTATTATGAAGTTCCTTCTCGATCGAGTACCGATTCGCGCAATGGTTATTATGATGCAAAAGGAAGTGGCAGATCGTATAACGGCTTCTCCAAGTACGAAGGCTTATGGATCTTTATCAATTGCGGTCCAGTATTACATGGATGCAGAAGTTTCAATGATTGTCCCGAAAACCGTTTTTGTGCCGCAGCCGAATGTTGAATCAGCTGTGTTGACGTTAACAAGGAAAGAACAGGTGCCAGTGGAAGTGATAGATGAAGATTTTCTATTCCAAGTGGCGAGAGGCTCATTTGTCCAAAGAAGAAAGACACTGCTGAACAATTTGCAGGCATCCTTACCAAACGGCAAAGCGAAAAAAGAACAGATCTTGCAAGCTTTCGAACAAATTGGGATGGATCCAGGCAGAAGAGGCGAGACGTTAACAATCCAAGAATTTGGTGCGTTGGCAAATGCATTATATCCTGAATTCCGCATGTCGTGACGAAAATAAGGCAGAAAACTAAAACCAGTTGTCGAAAAAAGCAAAAAAAGAATTGACAAACTGAAGGGTTCGCAGTTAAAATTACCGTTTCAATTGACAGAACTTTTTAACAGTGTTATACTGGTATTTAGTGAGGTGTAAGCGACGTGCCAAAAACATTAGCGGACATTAAGAAGTCATTGGATGATCACCTAGGTAAACGTTTGCATGTACGTGCAAATGGCGGCCGTAAGAAGACAATCGAACGTGCCGGTGTCCTTCGTGAAACGTATCGTGCGGTTTTTGTTGTTGAACTGGACCAGGACGAAAATGCTTTTGAGAGGGTGTCTTACAGCTACGCAGATATTTTGACTGAAGCTGTCGAAATAACTGTATTGGATGACGGAGACGCGACAGCGTTCATCATCAAATAACCGTTTCAGCAATCTTGTATTGTTTTTTTATTTAAAACGCTTAAGCGATCCTACTTGGATAAGCTTAAGTGTTTTTTGTGTATGGGCGGACATACTAGTAGTGTCAGTCAACAAGGAGGAGAAGCCGGATGGCTAGAAAACGAAGTACAATGTCTGAGCACTTGAAAGAAGAGATCGCTAAGGAGCTTGGCTTTTACGATGTTGTTCAGCGAGAAGGTTGGGGAGGCATCAAGTCCCGGGATGCAGGAAACATGGTGAAACATGCGATTGAAATGGCAAACCGTGGACTAGCGAACGAAAAAACGAACCGCTAAGAGCACCTATTATCCAAATGATGACTGACAAGGGAAGGGTTACATGGAACGTCGTATCTGTCGTTCATGTAGCTCTTTTCCATTTTTTATGGCCTTCAAGAAGATTTCGCGGTTCAAACCCTCCTCGCTATGGTAAAATAGTGAACAATGACAACCTGGAATGGAGGGGGCTGGATGTTATATGAGAAAGCGCCAGCAAAAATTAACCTGACACTCGATGTACTACATAAACGCGACGATGGTTTCCATGAAGTTGAGATGATTATGACGACCGTTGACTTAGCAGACCGCGTTTGGCTTCGACCTACACAGGACAATAAGATTACCATTAAAGTATCCGAGCGATTTGTGCCGAATGACCGAAAGAATTTGGCTTATCAAGCGGCAGATTTGCTAAGACGGAAATTCAATGTCCGTAGTGGTGTCGAAATTACACTCGACAAAAAAATACCCGTTGCAGCAGGACTCGCAGGTGGCAGTTCCGATGCAGCAGCAACATTGCGCGGGCTGAATCGACTATGGAAGCTTGGCTTAAGTGCGGATGAACTGGCAGATATCGGTGCAAAAATCGGTTCCGATGTGTCCTTCTGTGTGCATGGTGGTACTGCGTTAGCAAAAGGCAGAGGCGAAAAAATTGAACACCTGCCAGCACCGCCAAATTGTTGGGTCATCTTGGCGAAACCGACCATTTCCGTTTCCACAGCCGACATTTACCGGAACCTTGACGTTGCAACCATTCAACATCCTGACACAGCAGGCATGTTAGAGGCGCTGCATGCAGGGGATTACGCCAAAATGTGTGCTTCTCTCGGCAATGTTCTAGAGCCAGTGACGATGAAAATCCACCCGCAAGTCGTTGATCTGAAAGAAAAGATGGAACGCTTCGGAGCAGATGCCGTATTAATGAGTGGCAGTGGTCCAACGGTATTCGGTTTTGTGAAACAGGAAGCGAGAGTTTCCAGAGTATATAACGGTTTAAAAGGCTTCTGCAAAGAAGTACATGCCGTCAGAATGACAGGAGAACGGTTTCTTCTTGATTAAAAATGTACATTCGTGATAATGTACGAATAAAATATTCGGATGTAGGGGTTGTTAATTATGAAGTGGAAAAGGAGCGAACGGCTTGTCGATATGACACGTCATCTGTTGGAACATCCACATTCCCTCATACCGCTCACTTTCTTTTCTGAGCGCTATCATGCAGCTAAGTCCTCGATAAGTGAAGACTTGACCATCGTCAAGGAAACCTTTGAAGAGAACGGCACGGGTAAACTAATCACCGTTTCAGGTGCGGCGGGTGGAGTAAAATACATACCGCATGTCACGGAGACAGAAGTTCGTGAAGTGATGGCCCTCATGAAAGAAAGTCTAGGACGTTCAGATCGTCTATTGCCGGGCGGTTATTTATATATGACAGATTTCTTAGGCAATCCTTCCATAATGGATCGCATAGGGAAAGTCTTTGCATCTGCTTTTAGTGAGACGGAAATAGATGTGATCATGACAGTCGCAACAAAAGGAATTTCAATTGCCCATGCGATTGCTAGGCATTTAAACGTACCTGTCGTGGTCGTACGCAGGGATAGTAAAGTGACAGAAGGTTCAACCGTGAGCATAAATTATGTATCCGGCTCTACACGAAGGATTCAGACAATGGTATTATCTAAAAGGAGCATGAAAAGTGGGCAGCGCGTACTCATCACCGACGACTTCATGAAAGCAGGGGGCACAATGGCTGGCATGAAAAGTCTGTTGGAGGAATTCGATTGCGAACTCGCAGGCATCGCTGTCCTTGTCGAGGCGGAACATGCAGAAGAAGTCCTCGTCGATGACTACCTCTCGTTGGTCAAGCTCCGCGCAATGAACGAGAAAGACCGCACCATTGAGCTAGAAGAAGGCAATTATTTTACGAAGGGTGGAAACTAACATGAATTACGTAGCGACAAAAAACGCACCTCAAGCAATCGGACCCTATGCACAAGCGGTAAAAGCAAACGGATTGGTTTATACATCCGGACAACTACCAATGACACCAGACGGCCTACTCGTCGAAGGCACAATTGAAGAGCAAACGAACCAAGTATTCGAAAACCTAAAAGCCGTACTAGAAGAAGCAGGCTCTTCATTGGATCAAGTCATCAAAGCAACTGTGTTCATTAAAGACATGAACCAATTTGCTGCCCTAAACGACGTTTACGCGCAACAATTCGGTTCACACACACCTGCCCGCTCCACAGTAGAAGTAGCAAGACTACCGAAAGACGCATCCGTCGAAATCGAAGTCATTGCACTAGCAGGCGAATAAAAAATTTCCCAAACCCGCTCATTTATCGTGAGCGGGTTTTTTATTGGGAGTGGGGAATTGAAGGGGAGGGAATTGTGGGATATATGCATGTGATGTAGTCCTGTTGCCTGCTTTATTACCGATGTTTAGATGATGATTGAGAATTTATCATTTTAAATGGAAATTAGCAGATTTTTGGAGGGAGAATTTCCGTTACCACCGTTTCTGAGGCAGTTACCACCGATTTGAGGGAGTTTACCACCGAAACTCAGCGCGTTACCACCGTTTCACAGCCAGTTACCACCGATTCTAGCTACTTTACCACCGATTCGTCATTTTTCATTAGAATGTAGCAATCACCTTTGTCAGCAATTAACATGATCATCGCTTTTTCAGGATTTATCACCACTTGTCACCCATTTATCACCGCTCATCCGCAGTTTATCACCGCTTGTGGAGCGTTTATCACCACTGGACCATTATATGTAAATTAATTAGTTGAAAATGTTATAACTTGATGTCTAACGTGAGAAACGAGCAACATTCTCTACTAAGAAAAGCGTTATCACCGATTCTAATGAGTTTATCACCGATTCTCGAGCAATTATCACCGTTTAGGGCGGGTTTATCACCGAAACTCAGCTAGTTATCACCGTTTCGAGCCACTTTATCACCGATTCGGCGTTTTTTAGTACAATGTAGCAATCTTTGGACGGAGCATTCGCGTTACCACCGATTCAGGCGAGTTTACCACCGAAACTCAGCGCGTTACCACCGATTCACAGCCAGTTACCACCGAAACTTAGCTCGTTACCACCGTTTCAAGCCACTTTACCACCGATTCGTCGTTTTCATGGAATTCTTCGATCACCTAGGACGGAAAGTAGGCATTATTATCGTTTAGTCGTCCGTTAACACCGCTTATCAGCTAGTTTCCCCGCTCGCCCGCAGTTTATCACAACTTATCCAGTTTGTGGAATGAATCTCACGACCACTCATACTGTTGCTGCTAACACCACCATTAAAAAACACGACAAATCAGTTGCCCAAACAAAAATTAGTCTCCCATCCCAAGCAAAAACACGCCCACTCCACAGTGCGTTACATATATTTCAAATTTATTAAAAATATTTTTCAAAAAAAAAAGGGAAATGCTTACTTTTGTAGAATATAGTTGTTGAGCAATGTAAACAAAAAGGGAGTGGGAAAAGAATGGAAGTAACAGATGTGAGACTGAGGAAAGTGGAGACGGATGGTCGCATGAGGGCGATTGCGTCGATTACGTTGGATGGTGAGTTTGTCGTGCATGATATCCGTGTCATTGAGGGGAATGATGGATTGTTTGTCGCGATGCCTAGTAAGCGGACGCCTGAAGGGGAGTTTCGGGACGTTGCGCATCCGATTAACACGTCAGCACGGATGAAAGTACAAGAAGCGGTTTTGTCTGCGTATTATATGGTTGAAGAAAAAGGGGTTTTGGAAGAGGCTGGAGCATAAGTTTTCTTCTAAAAGCACATGATGGAAAGCACAGCGTGGGGTTTGACATTCAAATCTCGGGCCTGTGCTTTTTGGGTTGGAGCCGTCCATCGACAAAAATATTGCTTCCTCATCGATAGTACTTTGTTGTGAGGATCCAACTGTCATGTAAGCACATCAATCGAAAAATGAAAACAACCATATTAAAATAATCATGACAGCTTGTCAAGGGGGTATAGTTGAAATGTCTATTATTTTCAGCTATAGTCAATAATGAAATTATGGATGGAGGCCAGCACATGACGAATACATACGCCATCGTCCTTGCTGCAGGACAAGGGACGCGGATGAAATCCGATTTATATAAAGTATTGCATCCTGTTTGTGGGAAACCAATGGTCGAGCACGTTGTCGACCATATTATTGGAATCGGAGCGGATAAAATCGTTTCGATTGTCGGTCACGGCGCAGAAATGGTGGAACAAACACTAGGAGCAAAAAGCGAGTACGCGCTTCAAGCGGAGCAATTAGGCACTGCACATGCTGTGCAACAAGCAGAGGCGCAACTCGGTGAGCTGGATGGTGTCACTCTCGTCGTCTGTGGCGATACACCGCTTATCAAATCGGAAACGATGCAAGCATTACTAGCACATCATACCGAAATGAAAGCGAAAGCGACAATTCTTACAGCGCATGCAGATGATCCGACAGGTTATGGTCGTATTATCCGAGATGAGGAAGGGAATGTCCTTCGCAATATCGAGCATAAGGATGCATCACCAGAAGAACGAAATGTGACTGAAATTAATACTGGGACGTATTGTTTTGATAACCGAGCGCTTTTTGAAGCACTAAAGAAAGTGAAAAATGACAATGCGCAAGGTGAGTACTACCTACCCGACGTCATTGGAATCTTAAAAGCTGAAAATGCACGTATCGCAGCTTTTGTAACCGATGATTTCAGTGAAACCATTGGTGTCAATGACCGTGTCGTATTGGCAGAGGCTGAAAAAGTGATGCGTCAACGTATTGCTGAACAACATATGCGCAATGGCGTAACCATCATTGATCCAAGCAACACGTACATTAGTGCAGATGCTGAAATTGGGCGTGACACAGTGCTGCAGCCGGGTACGATGATTGAAGGTCACACAACAATCGGTGAAAAGTGTACGATCGGACCAAACAGTCATATTAGCAACAGTAAAATTGGCAATGATACAACCATTCATTCGTCAGTCGTACGCGACAGTACAATCGGGTCAGGTACGACAGTAGGGCCGTTCGCACATATCCGTCCGGATACCAATCTCAGCGACAATGTTAAAATCGGCAACTTTGTAGAAGTGAAAAAGACGATGTTAGGGGAAGGAAGCAAGGTTTCTCACCTAAGCTATATCGGCGATGCGGAAGTCGGTACCCATGTGAACATCGGTTGTGGAACAATTACAGTGAATTACGATGGGAAGAATAAATTCCAAACGACCATTGAAGATGGTGCATTCGTCGGCTGCAATTCTAATTTAGTTGCACCTGTAAAAGTTGGTAAAGGCGCTTATGTCGCGGCCGGATCGACGGTTACAAAAGATGTACCAGAAAATTCACTTGCAATTGCGCGCGCGCGCCAGGAGAATAAAGAAGGATACGCAACAAAACTAAATCATAACTAACTAGGGGGGCCATGATGGCTAATCATTATCCTGACAATAAACTGAAGATATTCTCTTTAACATCGAACGAATCACTTGCACAACAAGTGGCAGACGAAATCGGTCGTCCACTCGGCAAGTGCTCTGTCAAACGTTTCAGTGACGGAGAAATTCAAATTAACATCGAAGAAAGTATCCGAGGCTGTGACGTCTTTGTCATCCAGTCCACCTCTAATCCTGTCAACGATAACTTGATGGAACTACTAATTATGATTGATGCATTAATGCGTGCTTCAGCACGTACCATCAATGTCGTTATGCCATATTACGGCTATGCGCGCCAAGACCGTAAAGCACGTTCTCGTGAACCGATTACAGCTAAGCTTGTAGCAAACCTGCTTGAAAAAGCGGGAGCTGACCGCGTCATTGCTATTGACTTGCACGCACCTCAAATTCAAGGTTTCTTTGATATTCCAATCGACCACCTTGTTGCAGAACCAATCCTTACTGAATATTTCAAAGGGAAAGGTCTAGAGGGGAATGAGCTCGTCATCGTATCTCCGGACCACGGTGGTGTTACGCGTGCAAGAAAAATGGCGGATCGTATGAAAGCACCGATTGCGATCATCGACAAACGACGTCCACGCCCGAACGTTGCCGAAGTAATGAGTATCGTTGGTAATGTCGAAGGAAAGACGGCTATCCTCATTGACGATATTATTGACACAGCCGGAACGATTACAATCGCAGCGAACGCGATCATCGAGAACGGCGCGAAGGAAGTGTATGCTTGCTGTACACATCCGGTCTTATCTGGTCCTGCAATCGAACGAATCGACAATTCACGCATTAAAGAATTGGTCATTACGAACTCGATCGAACTACCAGAAAGCAAAAAATCTCCAAAAATCAAACAATTATCGATTGCGAAACTCCTAGGAGAAGCAGTCATCCGCGTGTTTGAAAAGAAATCTGTCAGCACATTGTTTGAGTAAGCAAGCAATATAGTTTACCGTCGTCTGATTTTGGGTATTTCAAGAGATAGAATAACTTTTTTTAGGAAAGGTGACTACGCACATGAGTACAGCAATTCAGTCGAAACGAAGAGAAACTAAAACGCGATCAGCTTTATCAGCATTAAGAAAAGATGGGTACATTCCATCAGTCGTTTATGGATACAAAACAGAATCTACACCAATCGCAATTAAAGAACGTGATTTACTATTCACGTTGCGCGAAACAGGACGAAATGGTGTCATTAAACTGGATGTAGACGGCGAGGAATTGAACGTCGTGTTAAACGACTATCAACAAGACGCATTAATAGGCGATATCCGCCATGCGGACTTTTTGGCCATTAACATGACAGAAGAGCTTGAAGTCAACGTAACCGTCAATCTTGTCGGCCAATCCATCGGGGAGAAAGAAGGCGGCATTGTACAACAGCCAAACTTTGAAGTGCTTATTAAAGTGAAGCCTTCAGATATCCCTGAATCATTTGATGTTGACGTTTCAGGCTTGAAAATTGGTGAAACGATTACTGTCGGAGATGTCCGCGAGCAGTCGAAATTTGAAATTCTGAATGACGATGACTACAGTCTTGTTTTAATTTCTGCGCCACGAACGGAAGCAGAGTTGGACGAGCTGGATGCCGATGGAGCAGCACCTGATGCAGAACCTGAAGTCGTTGGCGATCAAGACAAAGAGTAATACACAGAAGCTAAGGAGCGCACGTTTCCATCCGTGCGCCCTTTTTAACATTGTATTGAAAAGCATTGAGTAGTGTATGGAATATCACGACCGTCAAAGGAAGAGTAAACTTATGAAAATGATAATTGGACTCGGGAATCCGGGTAAGCAATATGAAATGACCCGTCATAATGTCGGCTTTCATGTAATTGATGAACTGGCGAAGCAGATGGATGCACCTGCCATGCAACTAAAGTTCAACGGCGCCTATACGATCATTCATCGTCCTGAAGGAAAAGTGATGCTCGTCAAGCCACTCACTTACATGAACCTCTCTGGCGAATGCGTAGCCCCGCTCATGGATTATTATGATATTCATCCTGATGAAATTGTCGTAATCTACGACGACCTTGACCTTACGCCAGGAAAATTACGGTTGCGCCAAAAGGGGAGTGCAGGTGGCCATAATGGTATGAAATCATTAATTGCCCATCTTGGAACGGATACATTTAATCGCATTCGTATTGGCGTCGGTCGCCCTACAGGTGGCATGAAAGTGTCAGATTACGTTTTGTCTTCATTCAGTAAGGAAGAACAGCCTCTGCTGGATGAAATGGTGAAAAAGAGTGCATCAGCTTGTCTAGACTGGCTCAAAAGCCCGTTTCTCGATGTGATGAATCACTATAATAAAGCATAAGGAATAATCACACATCATTTAGCCTATACTTTGTGTAAAAGGGGCTGATGATAAGTTGACGATCCGTTATTCATGTAGACATTGTAATACAGAAGTCGGTAGCATTCCGTTTTCATCTGCCGGCGAAGTCATTCAGCAAGTGCAACAAACGGAACGAGAGCATGATGGACATGAGCATTTTATTGAATATAATCAAGATGGTTCGTTGACCGTTCGGTGCATTTGTGAGGAATGCGAACAGTCACTTCTGCTGTTCCCGGATTACTATGCATTAAAGAAATGGCTACAATAGAACTGCTGCTTTGGCGTTTTCGGCGCACAAAGCTTTTTTCACTTCAATTCATTCATCTATTGCAAAGCGAGGATATTGATCATTGGATGCGCTCATAAATTTATTTTTACAAGAAAAAGAGATTCATAAAGTCATTAAAGACTTACAAACAGGACAAGATCGTCAACTGCTGGCAGGACTCACAGGCGGTGCAAAAGCGGTCTTTTTTAAGGCTGCCTACGAGAGTACGGACAAACCGATCCTTCTCATTACTGCAAATATGTTGCAAGCTCAACGTACATACGAAGATTTAGTGAAAATGCTCGGCGAGTCGCTCGTGCATTTGTATCCAGCAGAGGAATTGGTAGCTGCTGATTTTTCTGTATCGAGCTATGAGCTCCGAGCTAGCCGGATTGACACGCTCAATCATATGGCCCGTGTTGGAAAAGGCGTTTACATTACACCCGTCGCAGGGATGAAAAAACTTCTTCCAGCGAAAGAACAGTGGCTCTCACATTCGCTCACGACAAAAGTGGATGACGCCATCGATGTGGAGGAATGGGTTCAAAAGCTTATTCAAATGGGGTATGCCCGTCAAGATATGGTGACGACACCTGGTGATTTTGCACTTCGAGGCGGAATTTTAGATATATTTCCGTTGACGATGGACCAACCTGTCCGCATTGAACTGTTTGATACGGACGTCGATTCCATTCGTACATTTTCTGCGGATGATCAGCGGTCCACTGACAAATTGGACACAGTAACCATTCTGCCGGTTACAGAGCACGTTTGGGATGCGACTCATTTACTGCAAATAGCAACCAACTTAGAAGAAGCGTTGCGAACGAGCTTGAAACGGATGAAAAACGACCATGCCAAAGAATCATTAACAGAAAACATCTCCCGCGACATCGATTTGTTGAAAACAGGTATCGTTCCAGAAGGGATGTTGAAATACGTTTCGTTTTTAGAACGGGTACCGTCCTATTTAGGGGACTATTTTCCAGCAGATGGACTTGTTTTATTCGATGAAATTGGCCGGATTGTAGAAGTTGCTTCAGCAATGGAAAATGAAGAGAAGGAGTGGTTTTTGACACTTCTTGAGGATGGAAAGATCGTTCATGATGCAAAAATTTCGTTCTCGTTTGATGAAATGCATAAGATGCTTGAGCAACCAAAAAATTATTTATCTTTATTTGTCCGTAATGTACCGGGAATTGTTCTGAAAAAGACCGTATCGTTTTCCTGTAAGCCGATGCAAGAATTCCACGGGCAGATGCAATTATTGAAAAATGAAATGGAACGATGGAAACAAGGGAAATACAACATATTCGTTGTAGTGGATGGAGAAGAGCGCATCCAAGAAGTCCAATCCATCTTGGGAGATTACGAGATGGAGGCTACTGTTAATGGCAAACCATCGGATGAGGGCGTTCTATCTATTATTAGTGGTGACCTGTCCGGCGGATTTGAACTTCCATTCCAGCGAGTAGCGGTCATTACAGACGCAGAGTTGTTCAAAGGGAAGCCGAAACGAAAAGCTCGTCCGCAAAAGATGACGAATGCGGAGCGCATAAAGAGCTATTCAGAGATAAAACCTGGAGACAATATCGTTCACGTCCATCACGGAATCGGGAAATATTATGGTGTCGTGACGCTCGAAGTAAATGGGGTGCACAAAGACTACCTCGATATCCGTTATCGTGGGGAAGATAAACTGTTTGTCCCTGCTGATCAGATTGATTTGATTCAGAAATATGTTGCTTCAGGTGAGAAAGAGCCGAAATTGCATAAACTTGGCGGCGCCGAATGGAAAAAGACGAAAAACAAAGTATCGTCTGCTGTCAAAGATATCGCGGATGATCTCATTAAGTTATACGCCAAGCGCGAGGCGGAAAAAGGCTATGCGTTCTCTCCAGATGATGATCTACAACGCTCCTTTGAAAATGCTTTTCCGTATGATGAAACGGAAGATCAACTTCGTTCAATCATGGAAGTGAAGCGGGATATGGAAAGGGAACGCCCGATGGATCGTCTTCTTTGCGGAGATGTTGGATATGGGAAAACCGAAGTGGCGATCCGATCAGCTTTCAAGGCTGTTTCAGACGGTAAACAAGTCGCATTCCTTGTTCCGACTACTATTTTAGCCCAGCAACATTACGAGACGATGAAAGAACGTTTTGCAGGCTTTCCTGTAGAAGTGTCTTTGTTGAACCGTTTCCGTACAAAAAAACAGCAGACAGAAACATTGAAAGGCTTAAAGGCAGGTACGATTGATGTGGTCGTTGGCACACATCGCCTGCTATCCAAAGATGTTGTTTATAAAGACCTTGGTCTGTTAATTGTCGATGAAGAGCAACGATTCGGTGTGACCCATAAAGAGAAGTTGAAACAATTGAAAACAAACGTCGATGTTCTAACCTTGACTGCAACACCGATTCCACGCACGCTTCATATGTCGATGTTGGGTGTTCGGGATCTATCTGTCATCGAGACACCACCTGCAAACCGCTTTCCGGTGCAAACGTATGTCATGGAGCACAATTTTGGATTAGTGCGTGAAGCGATTGAGCGGGAGATGGGACGTGGCGGTCAAGTATTTTATCTCTACAATCGAGTCGAAGACATTACGCGCAAAGTCGATGAAATTAAACAACTTGTACCTGAAGCACGCGTTGCCTTTGCACATGGGCAGATGGGAGAATCTGCACTTGAAGCGGTCATACTCAGCTTCCTTGAAGGTGAGTATGATGTCCTTGTGACGACGACAATTATTGAAACGGGTATTGATATACCGAATGTCAACACGCTCATTGTGCACGATGCAGATCGTATGGGCTTGTCACAGTTGTATCAGCTGCGCGGGCGCGTTGGACGTTCGAATCGTGTTGCGTATAGCTACTTTTTGTACCAACGGGATAAAGTGCTGACAGAAGTGGCGGAAAGTCGTTTACAAGCCATTAAGGAATTTACGGAACTTGGATCAGGCTTTAAAATTGCAATGCGTGATTTATCGATCCGTGGTGCAGGCAACTTGCTTGGATCTCAACAGCATGGCTTCATTGATTCGGTTGGATTTGACTTGTATTCGCAAATGTTGCAAGAGGCAATTGAAGAGAAACAGACAGGCGTTGTGAAAGCCGACATTCCGGATGTTGAAATTTCATTGCCCATCAACGCGTACTTGCCGGATACGTATATTAAGGATGGTTTCCAAAAAATCCAGATGTATAAACGAGTCAAAGCAATCGAAAATGAAGCGGATTACAGCGAACTTGTCGATGAAATGACAGACCGTTTCGGAGATCTGCCACTTGAAGCGGATTTGCTGTTACGTATCGGAAGAATAAAGGCGTGGGGCCGTATGGCAGGCGTCGAATCCATCAAAAAGCAACGTTCTATAATTGAAATCCGACTCTCTAAAGAAGGTACCGCTCAAACGGATGGTGCGAAAATTGTCGCGGATTCCATGCGCTTTGGCAAAGCAGTCGGTTTTACAATGGAAGACGGCCGACTGATCTTGACGGTAGATGAACGGTTTACTGGAAAGCAAACAGATTTCGATGTGTTGGAAGAAATGATGCGGATTTTGCAAGCGTCCCTAAAAGAAACAAGCGGCACAAGTTCCGTCTAAAGGTTCTGTTGCATAAAATGTCCAAACATGATGCATACTATATTCGAACGGAAAACGGTATTCAATTACTGGGAAAGTGAGGCATCATGCATGAAAGCAACAGGGATCGTGCGCAGAATTGATGATTTAGGCAGAGTGGTCATTCCAAAAGAAATTCGAAGGACCCTCCGTATCCGCGAAGGAGACCCGCTTGAAATCTTTACCGACAGGGATGGAGAGGTCATTCTTAAAAAGTACTCCCCGATATCCGAACTCGGTCAATTTGCGAGAGAATACGCAGAAACACTTTACGAAACACTTGGAACACCCGCACTCATCAGCGATAGAGATGAGATGATCGCCGTATCCGGGTTATCAAAAAAGGATTATTTAAACCGACAATTAGCTCCGGATGTGGAAGAAATTTTATCGGGCCGAACAATCGTCACGGAAAAACTAGAAAAAGCAGTGGAATGGGTGCCCGGTCAAGTCGAGCAAGTGAAATCCTACTGTGTCGCTCCGATTGTAGCTGGAGGAGACACAATCGGTGCAGTCTACTTGCTATCGAAAGTCCACTTTATTGGAGAAGCTGAACAAAAAGCAGCAGAAACCGCCGCACACTTTTTGGCGAAACAGATGGAACAATGAAAAACAGCCTGCACGCACCGGGAAGCATCGGGGTGGGTGGGCTGTTTTTATGTAATACATTACTTTTCTTCGTAATCTAGAAAATCATTTATCTAACGAAAATGGCGTTTTCTCTTTCAGTGTGGTTTATTTTTTAAGATAAAAAACCTAGTAAAGATGCATTGAAAGTTCAACTCATATACGTTAAACACCGTTCAACATTCGTACTATTATGACTATTTTGTTTTCCGCTAAACCAGCTCTCATGCTATACTACAAATAACTAAAACGGTACTGATGAATACAGTGTCTCCAGCTTTAAAAAATAATACTGGTAGAAAGGATAGGATATGATGAGCATTCAAAGGAATGAAAATAAGCATTATACTTTTCAAGACTTCTTGTCGTGGGATGAGGGCAGCCGATATGAAATTTTTGATGGCGTTCCTGTATTGCTTGCATCGCGAACGACGAAACACCAAGGCGTTGTCTCTTTTTTGACGATAGCGTTTGGCATGTATTTCAAAGGTGAAAAATGCCGAGTCTTTCCCTCTCCGTTCACAGTACGTTTTTCTGAAATAGATGATTATGACAATGCAGATAATGTATTTGAACCAGATCTTTCAATTATATGCAATAAAAATCAGCTCGATAAATTTGGGTGCCAAGGTGCCCCTAAACTTATTGTAGAGGTGTTATCCCCGTCTACAAGTAGGAATGATAGAATTCCAAAATACAATGCATATCAAAAGTTCGGGGTTCCAGAGTATTGGATTGTAGATCCATTAAATGAAACTGTGGAGGTCTATGTGATAGATGGAGGCATATACCAACGCGGAAATGTGTATGGACGAGAAGACGTGATTAAATCGCATCAATTTGAGCATTTGGAGATAATAGGGGAAGAAATGTTCTCATACGGTGAATAACATAAGCAAGTTCTACTGATTAGAATAATGGTGAGACCATAACTGAAACTATACCTCTGCGCTCCAAAAGTTACGCTCTCCGTGTCGTGCACCTAACGCTCTCCTTTTTTGAAAAGATCATGTAAAAGAAACAATAAAAAACAGCCCACACATACTGATTGATTCGGATGTGGGCTGTTTTATTTTTTATTCAACGGACAATACGGGCATTTCTCGGTATTTGGCAATTCCTTATACAAGCAACAAGTCGTCCGTTTATAATTCGTCATGGCTTCAAGAACGGGCTCGTTTTGTAAAAATTGCTTGAAAGGCGAGCGCCGCAGTTGAGGTGTCCAAGTTGCATCATGTAACAAAAAGTTCAAATCATCTTGGGCGGATGGACTATTTTCCTGGAATAGCATTGAGTACATCCAAATGACGTAGCCCCAAATGTTTTCCCAAAGAATCAATTTTGAAATAGGTGCACGCTTACTTAAATAGTTCACGACCGGATGTCCATACTGTTCAAGAAGGAAACGAATATCGTTTTCCCGGTCCTGTACCGTCCTAAAAGGTTCGGAAGGGATGGAGAATGATAGGTTCCCTTCACCGACTTCGACTGCAATATCCTCTAATCTTCCCGTCCATCGCAAGTTAAATTTGCTAATCATATGCAGGTGAGCCGCTATGAAGAAACCGTATCTGCGCATAAAAATGGATAGCGCCACAGCATCTGTAGGGGCACCCATTTGTGTTTGAATCAAATGTATTATTTGCGAACTCCCTGCATGCGTTAATAGATCCTCAACTTTCATAAGGCCCATTGGCTGATCACTTATGGATACATTAAAACGTTCCAATGCGGCTAGTTGTTCAGCATTCAACTCAGGCACCTGTATGACTCCTTAAAACGGGCACGATGCAACGCCCGCGACCAAATGGCACACAATGCGGTGTTCCGAATAGAGGATCCGTCGAAACTTGGCACTCCATACCGAATACCGAACGGACAAGGTCACAGGTGATGATATCTTCCGGTCTTCCTTGCGCAAAAACCGCGCCGTCTTTAATGGCGACAATATTGTGTGCATAGCGTGATGCCAAATTCAAGTCGTGCAGTACCATAACGATTGTCCGGCTCTTTTGCTCATTTAATTCGAACAGTAAATCCAAAATCTCAATTTGATGGGTCATGTCGAGATACGTCGTCGGTTCGTCCAATAAAATGATGTCGGTATCTTGTGCAAGTGTCATCGCAATCCAAGCACGTTGACGTTGGCCCCCCGATAATGTATCAATGGCTTGATCGCGCAAATTGCTGATTTTTGTTGCTTCCATCGCCGCTTCGACCTTCTTCGTATCTTCTTCTGTCCAACGGGAAAGCCATGACTGATGCGGATAGCGACCTTGCTTCACGAGATCGTGGACCGTCAATCCTTCAGGTGACACAGGGCCTTGAGGAAGGATCCCCATCTTCTTCGCAACATTGCGTGAAGACATCGAATGAATATCTTTTCCTTCGAGTAAAACGGATCCATCGGAAGGCTTTAATAACCGGGCAATCGAACGAAGCAACGTGGACTTCCCACAACCGTTGCTTCCGACGAAGACCGTAATTTCCCCTTTAGGGATTGTTAAATTCAAATTCTCAAACAGCAAATGATCCTGATAGCCGATGGAAAGGTTTTTCGTATTTATCGTAGGGTGCATGAAACATGCCTCCGTTTCATTGATAATCCAAAGAAATGACAACGTAAGTACTTACTAGCATACCATATTTTCGTTTAATTGAGAATGAATATCATTAATTTGTAAAAACACTTTACAAACGACTTGCTTACAGCTTACACTACTAATTGATAATGATTATCAGCATGGAGGAATGAAGTATGAATAAATATATGAAGACGTTTTTACTAATGGCTTTAAGTGCAATCCTTTTAGTCGGCTGTTCGACAAATAAAGCTGACAATGAAGACAAAGGAAGCGATAAAGCTGAAAGCAGTGTGACGGTTACAGGTTCAAACGGTGAAGTAACATTGGATGAGCCTGCTAAAAAAGTTGTTGTCCTTGAATGGACATATGCGGAAGATTTGCTTGCACTTGGTATCCAGCCGACAGGAATGGCGGATATTCAGGAATATCATAACTGGGTGAACATCGATGCGGAGTTAAGTAAAGATGTCGCTGATGTCGGTGGTCGACAAGAACCGAACCTAGAGGCAATTGCTGCACTTGAGCCGGACTTGATCATCGGTGTAAGTTTCCGTCATGATGCAATGCTTGCAGATTTGGAGAAAATTGCACCAACAGTCATCTTCAATCCGTATCCTGAGGATGAATCAATTGATTTGTATCAAGAGATGACGACGACGTTCAACGAAATTGCAAAAGCTGTAGATAAAACAGATGAAGCAGAAAAAGTATTGGCGGATTTAGACGCTAAATATGAAGAAGCGAAAGCTGAAATCGAGAAAGCGGATTTGAAAACAAAGGATTTCATCCTGACGCTTGCTTACTCAGGTCCTCAAGCTCCGGAAATTCGGGTATTCACACCAAACTCAATGGCTTCTCAAATTCTTGAAAAAATCGGTTTGAAAAACGTTCATGTACCCGATCAGTTTGAAGTATTCGGCTCTAGTACGTTCAACGTTGAAGGATTGACGAAATATGAAGATGCTAACTATCTGTATACGGTTCAAGATGCAGATAATGTGTATAAGAACCAATTAAAAGACAATGCAGTTTGGAAAAACTTGAACTTCGTGAAGGAAGATCGACTATTTGACCTAGGTGGGGACACTTGGTTGTATGGAGGCCCACTTTCAGCTGAAACAATGCTGAATCGAATTGTTGATACGATGGTCAACAAATAATGGCTAGCAATACGTCAGGGAAAAGATCGTTGTTCGTTTGGATCAGCGGTCTTTTCCTGTTGGTCGTTTTATCCTTTATTCATTTGACGCAAGGCCAGGCGGATTATAGCGTTTCACAGTTAGTGAAAGAGGTATGGGTAGAGGGACGTATTCAAGATATCGTTCTCTCTCTCCGACTTCCACGGTTAGTCATCGGGATTTTAGCAGGTGGTGCACTTGCGGTTGCAGGTGCAGTATTGCAAACGTTGACGAATAACCCTCTAGCATCTGCGAGTACACTTGGGATTAACGCGGGTGCATACTTTTTTGTTGTCGTTTCGATGATTTTTTTTCCGTCAGTACTTGGAGACTTTCCATTCCTCGTTGCATTGGCAGGTGCAGTTCTTTCGTCAGTACTTGTCGTCACACTTGCGGGGAAACAGATGGAACCGGTCCGCGTCGCGTTGACGGGAATGATTATCTCGTTATTGTTCGCATCGATGACCGGCTCGTTACAACTGTTATTTGAAAATCAAACGAACGGACTCTTTTTATGGGGTTCAGGCACTCTTGTGCAATTGAACTGGAACGGCGTATCGTTCGCAGGTCCGATGATCGTTGTTCTGTTCCTTATGACGCTCGCATTGGCAAAACCGATGGACATTCTATCGTTAGGTGAAGATGTCGCATCATCCCTTGGACAAAATGTACCAGTTGTAAAATTGTTGGCGTGGGCTGCTGCCATTCTTCTTGCTGCGACAACTGTAAGCGTCGTTGGTCCAATCGGCTTCATTGGTTTAATGGCGCCGCATATTGTGCGCATGCTCGGCATCAGAGGACATCTACACATTTTCCTTCAATCGTTTCTTTGGGGCAGTGTAATGCTCATTGGAGCAGATGTGTTAGGCAGACTGATTCAACCAGGTCAAGAAGTACCGGTCGGAGCGATGACGGCTTTAGTCGGTGGCCCTTGGTTATTGTATTTGGCTTGGAAGACCGCTAAAACACATACGAAAGGCGATCGCCAAATGGGCGGTACGCTGAAGCCGGTGAAACTGCCGATTGTAATTGTAATCATTGCCGCTTTAATTGTTGCTGTGTTGACGATGGCGTTATCATTTAACGGTTCGGTATGGTCGATGGACTGGATGAAACCGGTGATTTGGAACTTCCGCGTGCCACGAGTGCTGACGGCTTTCATTGTAGGGGTCATGCTTGCGTTAGCCGGGGTTTTATTGCAAGGTGTCTTACGGAATCCATTAGCGGACGCTAGTGTGTTAGGTGTCACGTCGATGGGTGGCGCTGGAGCGATGTTGTTACTAGTCGTCTTCCCGGCAATCCCTGTTCAGTATATGCCGCTTGGCGCGGTAGTAGGCGCTTCAATTGCCCTAGTCATCATTTTAGCGACGTCTTGGAAAAATAACTTTCAGCCGATGCTTGTCGCCTTGATGGGGATAGCAATTTCTGCATTCGGCTCAGCAGCTACACAAGTGTTTGTCGTCAAAGCGAAGTTAGCCGTTGCCGCTGCACTCGTCTGGTTGTCCGGTAGCACATACGGAAAAGGGTGGGACGATGTACAGCTCGCCTTAGTGATGGTCGCTCTTCTTCTCGGCCCGGCCATCTATTTGACACGAAGTTTGGATACATTGACATTCGGTGATGACGTAGCTGCAGGACTCGGTCTATCTGTCAAATCGACACGTGTCTGGGCATTGGTCGTCGGGGTGGCAATTAGTACAGCCGGTGTTGCGATTGTCGGGACAATCGGATTCGTGGGACTTGTAGCGCCGCATATCGCACGTAGACTCGTAGGTTTCCGCCATTTACCATTACTAGTCGTGTCGGGCTTATTGGGCGGTTTGTTGCTTGTCACGGCGGATTTCGTTGGCCGCATACTGATTGCGCCAAAAGATATCCCGAGTGGACTGGTCGTAGCGTTGATTGGTACGCCGTATTTGCTTTATTTGCTCAGGAAAATGAAATGAAACAGCCACGCTTCCGTTTTGTAAACGGGGGTGTGGCTGTTTTCTAATTAGAAACTTTTCGTTTTGTAAAATCATCAATCTTTTATTACTTTTAATCAGGCGTGTTGATTAACCAATTTATAGGATGTTAGACCAAACAATAATCCTTATTATCCTCGATAAACACCGGATTTCCGCTCCAGGCGGACGCGTTCCGCGGGCACGGCTTCAGCCGCTTCCCTCGCTTCGCTCAGTCCAGGGTCTTCAGCTCGAGCTGTTCCCGCAGGAAAAGTCGTAACGAAGAACGACTTTTGCGAACAAAAGCGAAGCGTTGAGAGCACATCTTTGCATTTCGCCGCCTTCCGCTCCAATCCTGAAAAGCAGTACCTATAGTATATGACATAGAAAGAGTTGTCATATGCTAGTTGGCTGGAGTGCAGACGCCGACTCCAGCGGGGGGATAGCACGAATGGTGAGACCCCGGCGGGAAAGCCGTCACGCAGAACGGCTTTTGCGAACAAAAGCGTAGCGGTGGAGCAAGGATGCCTTAATTTCTGCAAAGTACGCAGAAATACGGCAAATCGAACTCATCGTTGTTCGATTGGCTCACCCGTGCCCCGTGGAAAGCGTGCGCCGGAACGCAAGGCAATGGGTTCGAAGAAGTCTACTTGTAAATAAGTGGTTAATTAACAGATCTGACTTTTAATAGATCTCGATTTACATTTAGCTGCTTTGCATATTTTTCATGCAAATCGACTTCATACGTCTTGATACATTGGATGAAAGCGGTTTTATTGCCCTATTTGGCTAATCAAAGAGGAGAGAATTTTTTACTAAGGTAGACAAGACTATATTGATGTGCAGTTTTTCCCAAAAATGCTTATACTGTTGATAAGGCGGTGATATGTATGCTTACGAATGAAATAATGGTACAACTCATTGAAAAGGTTAAGCAAGAAGTCAATCCAGCTTTTATTATCCTTTTTGGCTCTTTTGCAAAAGACACGGTACGCGAAGAGAGTGATATCGATCTTGCTTATTTCAGCAGCAAGCAACTATCATCTTATGATCGTTTTTTGCTATCCAATGAGCTTGCCTTAATAGGTGGGCGAGAAGTGGATTTAGTTGATATTAGAAATATCGATACAGTTTTCACGATGCAAATTTTTGCCCATGGCATCCCAATCTATATAGAGGATGAAAATGAATTCATCCGTCAAAGAATGCGAGCTTATAGCATGTATGCAACTTTAAACGAGCAACGAGCAGCTATTATTAATGACATTCAGGCGAGGGGAAGTGTATTTGGGGATGAATGATGTCATCTTAAACAAAATGACAACGATTGAGCGCTGTCTGAACCGTATTCATGAGGTGTATGAAGGGAATCCTGAAAATTTAACGGACTTTACGAAACAAGACAGTATCGTGTTAAATATACAGCGTGCTTGTGAAGCAAGTATTGACCTCGCTATGCATGTAGTGGGCAGGCGTAAATTAGGCGTTCCAAAAACAAGTCGTGAAGCATTTAAGCTTTTACAAGAAGCAGCTATAATTGAAGCGGATCTTGCAAAAACATTAATGAATATGGTTGGCTTCCGCAACATCGCTGTTCATGATTATCAAGCTCTTAAACTCGATATTTTAGAGTCGATTTTAAATAAACATGTTGACGACTTCAAACAGTTCATAAAGGTGCTTTTACAGTTGGAGGATCACTGAAAGACAGCTTTCATGTATCGGAAAAATGAAATGAAACAGCCACGCGTCCGTTTTGTAAACGAGGGTGTGGCTGTTTTCTGTTGATGGTATACTAGAGAATACTTATTATCTATCGAAAGAGGCGCAGTGATGGCTACCACGGATTGGAATATGAAAACGTTCATGAAAGGCGCGTCGATCTTGACGATATCGGCAATCATCGTGAAGTTGCTTGCCGCGGTATACCGGATTCCATTTCAAAATCTGGTAGGCGATAAAGGCTTCTATATCTATCAGCAAGTGTATCCTTTCATCGGAATATTCATTGTCTGGACGTCGTACGGCTTTGCAGTGGCGGTTTCGAAGCTGCTTGGGGGAAGTACGAGTCTTGGTGAATCAAAAGCGGTAAAACGAATTGCCTTTATGTATTTATCCGTCTTATCGGTGTCATTTTTTATTCTGTTAATGGTGTTCGCTCCGACTTTCGCGCACGCAATGGGAGACCCTGAACTTGTTTCCTTGCTTCGTGCAGGCGCATATATTGTGCTCGTCATGCCAATGCTTGCTGTATTAAAAGGTGCATTCCAATCGGAAGGGTATATGACGCCGGTTGCCGTCTCAAATGTCGGAGAGCAGGCGCTTCGCGTAGCGATTATATTAATGGGGACTTGGCTTGCAGTTCGTGCAGGCGCATCGCTGTATACAGCAGGTGAAGTTGCGATGTGGGGCGCGGTCATTGGGCAGGCGGCGGGTGTTGTCATACTTGCTCTCTATTACCGAAACGCCTTTAAGGGACCAGCAGTGAAGATAAATACGTGGCGTGTCGTGAAGGAATTAACGTACGTGAGCTTAAGTGTCAGTGCTAGCTCGCTCATTCTATTGCTGTTCCAAATGGCAGATTCGTTTACGGTGTATAATACCTTACTGGCGAACGGGTTTTCATCAGATACGGCTATGGAAATGAAAGGCGTTTATGACCGTGGACAGCCGCTTGTGCAAATGGGGATTTTAATCGCCTCCACGTTGGCGTTAGCGATTGTACCGCTTATTGCCCATCATGCGGCGAAAAAAGAGGGGCGAGGTGCAGAACCGTTCATCTCGCTCACATTCCGGACGGCGTTTTTATTCGGCTGGGCGGCGGCTGTGGGGCTTGCGCTCGTCTTGCCATATGTGAATGAAATGCTTTTCGAAACGCGCGATGGGTCGGGTACGCTAATGATTTTCTCTTTGCAAATTTTTTGGTTGTCGCTAATATTGCCGCTAACGGCGATGTTGCAAGGTGCGGGGAAAGTGAAGGTTCCTACGTTACTGCTCATCGTGGGACTAGTAGTAAAGATTGTAGCGAACCAATTATTGATCCCCGTTTTAAACGTGACGGGTGCTGCGATTGCAGGGAATATCGGCTTTGCGGTAATTGCTTGTGGACTGCTGTTTTATTTTAGAAGAGTCTTACCTGTAAAGCTTGCACCGCTTCGTTTTTATGGGTGGCTATTGGTTTCAACGATTGGGATGCTAGCAATTATTATTCCGTGGTTATTTGTAGCGGACGAGGTTTTATTCGATCAATTATCATCCCGGATTGGTGCGACAGTAAGCGCGTTAACAGCAGTCATTTTAGGTGCAGCCGTATTCCTGTTGATTGTCATGAAATCGCGTATAATGGCTGAAAAGGAATGGTATTTACTGCCGTTCGGAAAAAGATTAGCACGTGTGCAATTAATGCTGACTAAACATAGAAGGTGACTATATGAATCTATTAACGATTATTGGGCTTGGTGCAGGTGACTTAGACCAGCTATCCATTGGAACGTATCGCAAGCTGAAAGCGGCGGAGCGAGTGTTTGCAAGGACAGATCAGCATCCTGTTATTAATGAACTGCGGGCGGAAGGCTTACAAATCGAAAGCTTTGACGCGATTTACGAAAAAAATGACGCTTTTGAGCAAGTGTACGAAGAAATTACGGAACGGTTAGTTGCGTTAGCGAAGGAGCAACCCGTTATGTATGCTGTGCCGGGGCATCCGCTTGTTGCGGAACGTACGGTGCAGTTGTTGATTGAGAAAGAACGGGAGGGACTAGTGCAACTTGAAATTGCAGGCGGCAACAGCTTTCTTGACCCGATTTTTGGGGCTTTGCGAATTGACCCAATTGAAGGGTTTCAATTGTTGGACGGTACGGACTTGAAGCGTGACGATGTGAAGATGACGCAACATGTGCTGATTGGACAAGTGTATGATGCATTTGTCGCTTCAGAGGTGAAGCTGTCGCTGATGGAGAAGTATGCGTTCGATCATCCCGTAACGATTGTGACTGCTGCGGGTTCTTCAAAGGAAAAGTTGCGGACGGTGCCGCTATTTGAGCTGGACCGTGAAACGAGTATTGATAATTTGACGACGGTGTATGTACCACCTGTCGCAGAGCGTGATGGACGATTGAAAGAGTGGTCGACGTTCCGTGAGATTATCGCAGCGCTGCGTGCGCCGGATGGCTGTCCTTGGGATCGTGAGCAGACGCACGAATCGTTGAAGCGCTATTTAATAGAGGAAGCGCATGAGTTGCTGGAAGCGATTGATCAGCAGGACGATGAAGGCATCATCGAGGAGCTAGGGGATGTCCTGCTACAAGTGTTTTTACATGCGCAGATTGGCGAGGATGACGGGTTCTTTGCGATGGAAGATGTGTTGCAGTCGATTGGTGAGAAGATGATACGTCGCCATCCGCATGTGTTCGGAGATCTGGGCGTGGACAATTCGGATGAAGTGTTGAAGAATTGGCAGGAGATTAAGCAAACAGAGAAGCCGCAAGTCGATTCGCTTCTGGATGGACAGGCGCGCCATAGTTCGTCGTTGCTTACTTCCTTTAATTATCAAAAAGAGGCCGCAAAAGTCGGGTTCGATTGGCCGAGTATTGAAGGGGCTTTTGAGAAATTTGAGGAAGAGTGGCAGGAATTTAAGGACGAAGTGGAGAATGGAACGAAAGAGAGCCAGACGGATGAGTTAGGGGATGTGCTCTTTACGCTCGTCAATTTGTCGAGGTTTTTAAAATTGTCGCCAGAGGAAGCGATGGCGCATGCGAATGCGAAATTCAAGGGCCGTTTCTCATTTGTTGAGCAAAGCGTGAAGGAAGGAAAGGGCGAGTTTTCTGCTTATACGCTCGATGAATTAGAAGATTTTTGGCAACAAGCGAAGGGAAGGGAAAAGAAATGAGATTAGATAAATTTTTAAAAGTGTCACGGTTAATCAAAAGACGTACATTGGCGAAACAAGTAGCCGATCAAGGCCGGATTACCATTAACGGCAAAGTTTCAAAAGCGTCATCGGTCGTAAAACCGGGGGATGAATTGGCGATCCGATTTGGTCAAAAGATTGTTACTGCGAAGGTCGAGGCATTGAAGGAGTCGACGAAGAAAGAAGACGCAGCGATGATGTATACGATTTTGAAGGAAGAGAAGCTCGAAAAGGTGGAGCCGGAGTTCATTGACGATGAGGAGTAATGGGTCGTCATGAAGGATTTGGCAACGTCAAGACGATTGAACAGGTGTAGGCAGAAGTTAAAAGGATGGATGCGTACGGATGAGGAAATGAGCGAAACGGATAAAGCGTATTTGGAGAGTCTACCAAAGCAGAATCCCTATGGCTTGCTCGCAATGGTGCTAGGTGGCGTGTCCTTTACGTTTGGTCCGGCTTATGGGTTCATACCGGTACTTTCACTCGTTTTTTGTATGCTTACATACCGGACGTTTGACAAGGAAAAGGAAGACAACCCATGGCCATTTTACATCGGGTTTGGTTTATCGGTAATTGGATTGGTTCTATATTTTTCAGGATATACGCACGATTTAATCGTTTAACGGGAAGTTTAAAAGAAATGAGTAGCATGACGGGATTTTTCCTGTCATGTTTTTTTAATTACACGCATAAGATGGCATTGAACGTACAAGCGAAGGAGGAATAGTATGCAAATCCAGACGGATAGTCCAACATACGCAATTCCATCGGGTGACCATGTCGTCACGATGCGAAACAGAAAACGAATGGATCTTACATCTGTAAAAACGATTGACCGGTTCGACCAAGAAGAATTTATTGTCCGCACATCTCAAGGGGTGTTGCAAATTCGGGGGGAGGAGCTGCGCATCGTCCATTTGGATGTAGACAAAGGGCTTCTGACGTTAGAAGGGACAATTGCAACGATGCAATACGACGAAGAAGAGACAGGTTCACGTAATTTCCTCCATAAATTATTTGGATGAGTCTCTCCGTCCAGTTTCTTAGTTTACTTGCAATGATTGGGACAGGCATCGGAGCCGGAGCGTTTATGGATTTGATCGGAACGGGCATCGACAAGGTCGGGAAGAAGTCGATGATTCGTAAGTATTCGGTGCTCATTGAAGTAATTGGCTGGATCTTAATTGGTTGTGCTTCTTTTTACGTTCTTTTCGTCGTGCGGGACGGTGCATGGAGGATGTATGATCCGTTTGCTCAAGTAAGTGGGATGCTTCTGTATGCGTCAATTTTTCATCGGCCGTTCCGATTTTTTGGGCGTATTGTCAACATGCTTATCATCAGACCAATCGTGTTCGTCATCCTATTGGTTGTACGGATTATTCGTGCACTGTTCAGGTTGGTCGTCAGAATAGTGATGGTGCTGGCAACGCCATTCATCTATGTTTATAAAAAGGTCTATAGCTCCCTCTTTCAAACTCGCGATGAATAGTGTATAATTAATAGACTTATCGCAAAGTCAAGCTGTAATGAGAGGGAGTGTAGACATGGAGCAAAGGAAAAGGAAATCATCCACGACCGTTGCATCAATTGAAACTGAATATGTCCGCTCGTTGCAAAAGAAAGAAATGTGGAGAAACAAGCAAAAGAAGCGGCTCCGTAAAAAAATGTTTCTTTATGCGTTAGTTGCATTTGTCGTATTTGGTGGCTTAACGAATATGTACATCCAGCAACAGCAGACGTTGGAAAAGAAGGAACAGGAAAAAGTGGAGACGTTAGCAAAGTTGGAAGAAGTGAAAGATGAACAAGCGCTTCTTAAACGACAACTTGTTAAACTCGATGACGAAGAGTATATTGCAAAGCTAGCTCGTAAAGAGTATTTTTTATCTGATAAAAATGAAATCATCTTTTCATTACCTGAAAAAAAGAAGAAAAACGACGAAAAAGATGACGGAAAAGAGTAGTCTTATTGACACTCTTTTTTTGTTGGCTATAATGAAAGTAAGGATTCTGCTTTTTGCAGGACTCGTGATATGGTAAAAAGGCTTCTGTATGAAGTCGTTTAAATCTTAAGGAGGAGCAATTTTTTTATGTCAATTGAAGTAGGCAGCAAGTTACAGGGTAAAGTTACAGGGATCACAAATTTCGGTGCGTTCGTCGAACTACCGAGCGGTTCAACTGGTCTGGTCCATATTAGTGAAGTGGCGGACAATTATGTTAAAGATATTAACGACCACCTAAAAGTTGGCGACATGGTTGAAGTGAAAGTGATGAATGTCGGCACAGATGGTAAAATCGGGTTATCGATCAGAAAAGCGAAACCAGAAGCTGAGCGCCCTCAACGCCCTCAACGTCCTCGTCATGGTGGTGGCCGTCCGAGCCACACTGAGCGTCCCGAGAATTTTGAGCAAAAAATGGCTAAATTCATGAAAGACAGTGAAGAACGCCTGACTTCATTAAAAAGAGCAACAGAATCTAAACGCGGTGGCCGTGGCGCAAGAAGAGGATAACTTGCTGGCTGTTTCAATTAGTGAAAATGTATAATCTATGACTATGTAAAGCGATCCGACATCTTTCTAGATGGTGGATCGCTTTTCTGCGTCGACTAGAGCGGAATTGTTTGACAGAAACGTTAGGAACTTTTGATTGAAAACGGAATGGAGGGCGTTTGCACGTGAAGCGCTTTGTTGACCAAGGATACTTTGACTGATCACGGCATATACCGGGAGATTGCGGCATATTTTTGTGTAACGGAGCATACTTCGGCAGATCGGCGCATACTTTTGTAAATTGCAGCATTTAGCTGGAGAACGCCGCATACTTCTTTCTAAAACAGCATATATCGGGAAATCTCTGTAATTTTTTTCTGGTGATAGCTTACTGTTAAACAATATTTTTGAAACAGTCATCCGAACTAGCTAATGGCGCGAGTCTATAGAAGCTTAGAAAATACTAGAGGTGTTGATTGGTATATTCGGAATGCGGCGTTTTGGGAGAGAATGCTGTGTTTGGAGGGGGTATGCGGAAATCGGAGGGATTATGCCGCGTTTCGAGTAAGTATGCGGTGTTTTGATTGGGATATGCGCCGTTTGAAGCGAATATGCGGAGTTTGAATTTTGTTTCGTGGGCAATTACGGTAATCCATAGGAAATTAAATCGCGCCAAATGGGTTTTGGCAAATTAACGATCTTGATAACAGTGGAGTGTGCAGTTCGAAATGCGGCGTTTTCGGAGAATATGCTGTGTTTGGAGGGGTTATGCGGAAATCGGTGGGATTATGCCGCGTTTGAAGCGAATATGCGGAGTTTGAATTTTGTTTCGCGGGCAATCACGGTAATCCATAGGAAATTAAATCGCGCCAAATGGGTTTTGGCAAATTAAAGATCTTACTAACAGGGGAATGTGCAGTTCGAAATGCGGCGTTTTGGGAGAGAATGCTGTGTTTGGAGGGGGTATGCGGAAATCGGAGGGATTATGCCGCGTTTCGAGTAAGTATACGGTGTTTTGATTGGGATATGCGCCGTTTGAAGCGAATATGCGGAGTTTGAATTTTGTTTCGTGGGCAATTGCAAGAATCCATAGAGTAAAAAAACGCGCCAAATGGGTTTTGACAAATTAACGATCTTAATAACAGTGGAGTGTGCTGTTCGAAATGCGGCGTTTTTGGAGAGAATGCCGTGTTTGGAGGAGTTATGCGGGAATTGGTAGGATAATGCCGCGTTTCGAGTAAGTATGCGTTGTTTTGATTAGATATGCCGCGTTTGAAGCGAATATGCGTAGTTTGAAAGTTTCGCGGGTAATTGCAAGAATCCACAGAGTAAAAAATCGTGCTAAATGGATTTTGACAAATTAAAGATCTTGTAACAGTGGAGTGAAAGAGTTGCATAATGAAAAAACTGCGACCTAATTTTTTTCAGGTCGCAGTTTTTTCATTTCTAATGTCCAGCTGCAACGGCCAGTCCCTCGGGTCATAAGGAAACCCGGCTAAGTGGCAAAAAGCGCCACACGCCGGGTTGTCTTATGCCTGTCGGGCCTGAACGGCCGTTTCCGCATTTCTATTGTCTAGCTGCGGCGCCTAGCCCCTCGAGTCGCTTCAATCTCGGAGCAAAAGGAAAAACGCCTTTTGTCCAAGCTCTCCAGCGCTTGTCGGGGCAAAGCAAGGCGCCTCCGCATTTCAAATGTCTAGCTGCGAGCGTCAGCCTCTCGGGATGCTTCAGCCTGAGGTTAAAGGCAAAGAGCGCCTTTAGCCTCAGGCTTCCAGCACCTGTCGAGGCTAAACGACGCTCTTCGCTTTTCTATAATGGCGGCAGAGGGAATCGAACCCCCGACCTTACGGGTATGAACCGTACGCTCTAGCCAGCTGAGCTACGCCGCCGTGTTGTTCTTCGAAGGGCTTTGCCACTTTTTCTGAACGACAATAATCATATTACATGGCTCGACGTGGTCTGTCAACTACTGTTTTAAAAAAAGAAAGACTTCGGAATGAGTCGAAAGATTTTGTGAGTGAGTTGTCAGGAAGAGACAAATTCTTTACGTTGACTTATGTATACTCGTGGACAAGTAGACATAGGGGGAATGTGGAGATGAAGATGATTGGCAATATGGAGAGGCCGATGGGCCAGCAGATTCGTCATGCGTTGGAAGTGGCGGGGAAGCGGAAGACGTATGTGTTGATGGCTACTTTTTTCTTGCTTGGATCGTTTTTCTTGTCGCAAGCGGTGTTGTTTGATGCGGCGGTGCCGTTTTTCTTACCAATCTGGGCGTTGGCGCAGTTGCGCTTTCGGAAGTATTTAGTGTTTGTGTTCATTGGGGGAATGGCTGGTGGAGCGCTTCTAGGTGTGGGACAAGCTGTTATCCATTTATTGCAGTTGCTGTTGTTTAATGTTGTTAGTAAGCATCCGTGGACGAGGAAGTCGATTCCGTTAGCGGTGGCGGGTGCGATTATCGTTGTGCAAGTGTTATGGCAGTTTGTGATGCATAGCGGAAGTACGCCGGTGGATGTGCAGCTGACAATTGGGTTTGAAGCTGTTTTGGCATTATTCATGACATTTTTCTTGTTTGTCGCATTTCCGCATCGGGAGCGTATTTTATATGGACAGTGGACGCCTGAGCGATTAGGGGCCGTTTGTATTGTTGGTATTATGGCTACGACGGGTATGGGTAGTTTAATGATTGGACCGATTTCAATCTCAGGTTTTCTCCTTCATTTGACAATCCTTTTGGCAGCGTTGGCAGGTGGTCTCCCTTTTTCGACGACAATTGCAATGATGATTGCCGCAATTGCAGGTGTTGCTGAATTGTCCTTCACAGGAATGATGGCCGTGTACGGTATGACCGGTTTTTTTGCAGGTGCGATGAGGCGATTAGGAAAGCTAGGCATTGCTACTGGGGGGTATGCAGTGTCTGTCTTTTTCCTTCTATATGACTTGACGTTACCGTTGGATATTTCTCATTTTGCGACAATTGGGTTAGCGACGTTCGTTTTTTTCTTTATCCCAACAAAGAAAGTGGAGCCAATTGGACTTGTGATGAAGCCTGATCAGCCGGATATTTCTGTGAAGCGTCAAAAGTGGTTAACTGACCGATTGGACGAACAGTTATCTGATTTTCAGCAGTTTGCAGAGTTCATGTCGACGCTTGTGAATGATCGATTTGAATCGGATGATACACTTGCAGCTCAAGAAATACCGTCCATTTGTCAATCGTGTTTTCGTTATTCGAAATGTTGGGAGGACAATGAAGCAGGAATGTCGAGGCTTCTCTATGAGTGGGAGTCAACGTACTCAGCCACCAAGAAAGCGGCACGTCATCGTGTGGAAGAGAAGATTAAATATAAATGTATCCGCTTTTCAGGTTTGATTACCGAGCTTGAGGAGCAGGCTACAAACCACTTGCTTATGGGACAGTTACAGCACGGTCGGAAAATGTTGGCATTGCAATTACGTGATATGAGCAATCATTTAGAGAAAATCATGAAAGATATTAAAGGGGAGCTGACGGTCAACCATCGCGCGGAAGAAGAACTTGGGAAGCATATGCAAGCTCAAGGGATTGAATATTATCAAATTGACATCTTGTCAGATGAGAGAGGGGCCTATCGGATTGTTTGTTCTATACCGGAGAAGCGGTCAGACTTTGAAACGGATATGACAGTGGCGGAGAGACTCATTTTACCATTGCTTGAGGAAGTATACCGTGAACCGTTCAAAGTGGAGAAGTCGGTTTTTCAACAAGATCCATTTCCGCATTTGCAATTAATGTTCTGTTCGTCTGTCCGTTTCACATTGGAATACGGCATTGTCGCTACTGCCGGAGGGGGGACATTCCATGCAGGAGATGCATATGAGGTATTTCCGATTCATGATGGTTTAACGGCGGTATTACTATCCGACGGAATGGGACATGATATGAACGCTTATCGAGAAAGTAGGAAAGTCATCCGCCTTATGCGGGAATGTTTGGATCGTAAAATGGACCCCGAAACGGCGATGCATACGTTGCATTACATGATGTCTTTAAACGGGTTGGATGATATGTATGCTACGTTGGATCTTGCGTTAATTGATTTACAGGATGGACGGCTCTGGTCTTGGAAAGCTGGCTCGATGAGTACGTATATTATGCGTGGACCCGATTTTCTACGTCTCGATAGCAAGTCAGTGCCTGTTGGGTTTCTCCCTTCATTTTCTGTTGAAGCGAAAAACGAAGAGCTAAAAGCTGGTGATATTGTTGTGATGTTGACGGATGGCCTATTCAGTTCAAAGCATACGATTGAGAAGCAGGAAGACGCATTGTATGCCATTTTGGAGAAGTACGAACATCTTGGCTGTGAGCAGTTGGCGGACCGGATTATGTCTGAAATGGAGCGACGATTTGGTGTAGTTGCAGACGACCGAACAGTTCTCGTCATGAAGATGGACCACGTCTTGCCAAAGTGGATGACAATAAAACCGACAAATCGATTTATTTCCCGGGAAAAGGTTATAGGGTAGAATAAGGGAAATGGAGGTCGGAAAATGAGTGAGTTAGAGAAGTCTGTATACGATTTTATTGCAAAACATGCATTACTAACTTCCGGTCAACGAATCCTCGTCGCCTGCTCGGGCGGGGTGGATTCTGTTGCCCTTTTACTTTTTCTGGCAGTCCATCGCGAGAGGTGGAACGTGACAGTGGCAGCCGCCCATGTCGATCATATGTTACGCGAAGAAGAGTCTGCTGAAGACGGCCGTTTTGTACAAGGCTTATGTGAGCAACTTGGGATTCCTTTCTTCGGTGGTCGTGTGCCAGTACCAGCCGTACTTGAAGAGGAAGGCGGTAATGTACAAGACGTTTGCAGAGTAGGTAGGTATAAGTTTTTTGAAGAGATTATGCAAAAGGAACAGTATCCTTTATTGGCAACCGCTCATCATGCGGAAGATCAACTGGAGACGGTGTTAATGCAGTTGTCAAAAGGAAGTTTGCCTATTGGGATTCGTCCAAGTAGACAAATGGAAAGTGGAACGGTCATTCGACCTTTTCTCTCTGTGATGAAGCGTGACCTGTTAGAGTTTGTTGGAAAACATGGGATAGCATTTCGAGAAGACCCGAGCAATGAAAGTGATGCATACTTACGGAACCGATACCGCCATCATATTATTCCGAAGATCCTCTCGGAAACACCTACAGCAGCTGTCAATGTCGTAAAAATGACATCTGACCTACAAGACGATGAAAACTTGTTAAACAGCTTGGTGAAGCAACATGTTGCAGCGCATGTTTCCTTTACAGCAGAAGGGCTTCCAACCTTTTCCGTTAAACGGTTTGCTGCCATGCACACTGCTTTACAAAAGCGCTTTATTCCACTAGTATTGAAGTATATTTATGATGGGGAAAGTAGTCCCATTGAGTTGAATATAGCACTATTGAATCTAATTCAATTTCATCTGTCGGACGTCCAAGGAACTGTTTCCATAGACCTCCCGAAAGGATATCGTTTCGTGCGGGAGTACGAGCAAGTTTTCATTGTTAAAGGGCAGGAGCCTTTCGTACTCACGGATGTAGCTTTAGAAAAAGGCGTGTGGCAAAGATGGGGGAACTGGCTATTGAATTGGGACGATGCCGATAATATTGATGCAGTAGACGACAATGAACGCTATTTCTCGCTTCAAGAAAATGATTTGCCTTTACGAGTCAGAAGCAAACGGGAAGGTGATCGCATGCTACTGCCAGGCATGAAGGCTCCAAAACGATTGTCAAGAATCTTTATTGATGAAAAAATCAGTGCTGAAAAACGGCATATGTTGCCTGTCATTACAACAGCGAATGATGAAGTTTGCGCTATTCCAGGCGTACGATATGGCATCCAGTTCAAAAAACACAAAACAGAACAGGATCGGTACATATTGAGATTCAAAGAGTTGTAAAAAAATCCTATGAAGAAAAGAGGGTTTTCGATGTTACAAAAGGATATCGAAGAAATACTCATTACAGAAGAAAACATTCAAGAAAAAATTGCTGAGCTTGGTGCACAGTTGACTACTGACTATCAAGACAAGTTTCCGCTTGCGGTAGGTGTGTTAAAAGGTGCATTACCTTTCATGAGCGATCTTATTAAACGAATTGACACATACATCGAACTCGATTTCATGGATGTTTCAAGCTACGGAAATGCAACCGTATCTTCAGGTGAAGTGAAAATTGTTAAAGATTTAAACACGAGTGTGGAAGGTCGCGATGTACTCATTATTGAAGATATCATTGATAGTGGGAAGACATTGAACTATTTAGTTGACCTATTCAAATACCGCAAGGCAAAATCCATTAAAATCGTCACATTACTTGATAAACCAACTGGACGTAAAGTCGATTTAAAAGCGGATTATGTCGGTTTCCTCGTCCCAGATGCATTTGTTGTCGGATACGGACTGGATTATGCTGAAAAGTATCGTAACTTGCCATACATCGGCGTATTGAAAAAGGAAATCTATTCTTTCTAATTCACTTGCAGTCCTCTTCTTCTGAAGGCTGTTGGAAAGCTTCCTCATGTGATAAAAAAATTGCTTGATAAGTGGGTTGGTAGCGCGGTTAGCATGTATTACCACTAGTAACAGACCTTAGCAAGAAAGGCATTTCCTTTGAAGTGTGAATTCGTTATATGATAAGATTTACAATAGTTTTCTGTTGAAGAAATGAGGAGGCTTGGGATGAATCGTATACTTCGATACTTTCTATTATACGGATTGATTTTCCTTGCAATAATGGGGATATTCAGTTCACTAAATAATCCGAATCCGAAGACGGAAGTGATTCGGTACGATCAATTTTACGATGCGTTAGAAAAAGGCGATATTGCGTCTATGACGTTGCAACCGGACGCTGGCGTTCTGACAGTTGAAGGTGTTATGAAAGGGGCAAAAGAAGGGGAGAAATTCACTACGAATGTCCTGCATAACGATACAACGCTTATGGAGAAGCTAGAAGCAATCGGTGAATCGAACAACCCCGAAATCGTTGTTGAAAAAATGCCTGAAACCAGTGCTTGGGTAGCCTTTTTCACAGGGTTGGTTCCTTTTATCATTATTATCATCCTGTTCTTCTTCTTGTTAAATCAAGCGCAAGGCGGCGGTGGCGGCCGTGTCATGAACTTTGGTAAGAGTAAGGCTAAGCTTCACTCGGATGACCGCAAGAAAGTCCGATTCACGGATGTAGCGGGTGCGGATGAAGAGAAGCAAGAGCTTGAAGAAGTAGTTGACTTCCTAAAGGATTCACGTAAGTTTGCTGAACTTGGGGCTCGTATTCCAAAAGGTATTTTGTTAGTAGGTCCTCCGGGTACAGGTAAGACACTTTTGGCGCGAGCAGTTGCTGGTGAAGCCGGCGTTCCGTTCTTCTCGATTTCCGGTTCGGATTTCGTTGAGATGTTCGTCGGGGTCGGTGCGTCCCGTGTTCGTGACTTGTTTGAAAATGCGAAAAAGAATGCTCCATGTATCATCTTTATCGATGAGATCGATGCAGTGGGTCGTCAACGTGGCGCTGGTCTCGGTGGCGGACACGATGAGCGTGAACAGACGTTGAACCAACTATTAGTTGAAATGGATGGATTCGATGGTAACGAAGGGATTATCATCGTTGCAGCTACGAACCGTCCGGATATTCTAGACCCTGCACTTCTTCGTCCAGGACGTTTTGACCGTCAAATTACGGTCGGTCGTCCGGATGTAAAAGGACGTGAAGCGGTACTTAAAGTGCATGCGCGTAATAAGCCTCTTGACGATACTGTCAACATGAAGGCGTTAGCACAACGTACACCAGGTTTCTCGGGTGCAGACCTTGAAAACCTACTGAACGAAGCGGCACTTGTTGCGGCAAGACGAGGAAAAGCGAAAATCGATATGGCAGATATCGATGAAGCGACAGATCGCGTCATCGCAGGTCCGGCTAAGACGACACGAGTTATTTCAAAGAAAGAAAGAAATATTGTAGCGTTCCACGAAGCGGGACACGTCGTAGTTGGTCTTATGTTGGATGATGCCGAAATTGTCCATAAAGTTACAATTGTACCTCGCGGCCAGGCGGGTGGATATGCAGTCATGCTTCCGAAAGAAGACCGTTACTTCATGACGAAGCCTGAGCTTCTCGATAAAGTTGCCGGCTTACTCGGCGGGCGTGTTGCGGAAGAAATCGTTCTTGGCGAAGTATCAACTGGGGCACATAATGACTTCCAACGTGCTACGGGCATTGCTCGTTCCATGGTAACGGAATATGGGATGAGTGATAAGCTCGGACCGATGCAATTTGGTCAGGCGCAAGGTGGAAATGTGTTCCTTGGAAGAGACTTTAATTCCGAACAAAACTACTCTGAGTCGATTGCGTACGAAATTGATCAAGAGATGCAACGTATTATTAAGGAACAGTATGAGCGTACAAGAACAATCCTGACGGAAAACCGTGAGCTTCTTGACTTGATCGCAAATACACTTCTTGAAGTTGAGACGTTGGATGCTGAACAAATCAATCACTTGAAAGATCATGGTACATTGCCGGTACGTGCTTATGAGCAAAATGGCAATGGTGCAGCTGCAAAAGCAGATGAAGAATCTGAAGTGAAAGATGAAGTAAATCCTGATTCTACAGGAGCTCCAACTGATCCATCGACTGGCGATCTGCCAAAGGAGAATGAAGGCGACACGACGCTTCCTCCGATCGATGAACAGCGAAGAGATTGATCCGAATAAAATGACTTGCGACGGTCGGCTGCTTTTTAAAGGCAGTCGGCTGTTTTTTTAATGTGTAAAGCCTTGACGCCACCCTCCGCTTTTGTATCGTCCAGACTCCGGGTGGCAGTCTCTCGGGTCGCTTCAGAAATAAAATAAAGGCAAAGAACGCCTTTTTTTCATTTCTTCCAGCGCCTGTCGAGCCTAGACGCCACCCTCCGCTTTTGTATTATGTTATGATGTTTTGGAAAATGACGAATGTTAGCGAGGAAATGAAAATGATCTTAGTATTGGATACGGGTAATACGAATATCGTCCTTGGTGTATATGAACATGGCGCGCTGAAATATCATTGGCGCATGGAAACGTATCGACAAAAGACGGAAGATGAGTATGCGATGTCTGTAAAGGCGCTTTTCTCTCACGTCGGACTAAAATTTGAGGATATTAAAGGCATTATTATTTCTTCTGTTGTTCCGCCTGTTATGTTTCCGCTTGAGCAGATGTGTCGGAAGTATTTTAATATGCGTCCCCTCGTTGTGGGACCAGGTGTGAAAACAGGCTTGAATATTAAATACGAGAACCCGCGTGAAGTTGGAGCTGACCGGATTGTGAATGCGGTAGCGGCGATCCATGAGTACGGCAATTCGCTCATTATCGTGGATTTTGGAACGGCTACAACATTTTGTTATGTGAATGAAAAAGGTGAATACATGGGAGGCTCGATCGCACCTGGTATTGGTATTTCCATGGAGGCTCTATTTGACAGGGCGTCCAAGTTGCCGCGTGTTGAATTGACGCGTCCGGATCATATTATTGGGAAGAATACAGTTTCTGCAATGCAAGCGGGGATTGTATATGGCTATGTAGGGCTTGTTGAAGGTATTGTTAATCGGATGAAGGCACACAGTAAGGTTGAGCCGACTGTTATTGCGACAGGTGGATTGGCGGAGCTGATTGCTAGTGAAACAGAAGTGATCGATATTGTCGATAACTTCCTTACGTTAAAAGGATTGCACTTAATTTACGAAAGAAACGTTTAAAAGGAGTAGAAATGAATGAGTGATTATTTACTAAAAGCATTGGCTTTTGATGGGACGATTCGTGCATATGCAGTCGATTCGACAGAAACGGTTGCGGAAGCGCAGAAAAGACATAACGTTTGGCCAACTGCGGCTGCAGCGTTAGGCAGAACGATGACCGCTGGATTGATGATGGGTGTCATGATGAAAGGGAACGATAAGCTGACGGTGAAAGTCGAAGGGAACGGACCAGCTGGACCGATTGTCGTCGATGCGAATGCGCGTGGAGAAGTGAGAGGATACATTACTTATCCGCAAACGCACTTTGATTTAAATGAAAAAGGAAAGTTGGATGTTCGTCGAGCTGTCGGGACGGAAGGTATGATTACAGTCGTGAAAGATCTTGGTCTCCGGGATTATTTTACAGGTCAAGTTCCAATCGTCTCTGGAGAAATTGCAGAGGACTTCACACAATACTTCGTAGTGTCTGAACAAGTTCCTTCTGCTGTAGCGCTAGGTGTACTCGTGAATCCGGATAATACAATAAAGGCAGCGGGTGGATTCATCATTCAAGTAATGCCAGGGGCTACCGAGGAAACGATTAGTCAGCTTGAAGAAAAGCTTGCTTCTATAGAACCGATTTCCAGTATGATCAACCGCGGTTTAACGCCTGAGCAAGTATTGGAAGAAGTACTTGGTGCAGGCAATGTGGAAGTTCTCGACAAAATGGATGTCTCTTTCCGATGTAACTGCTCCAAAGAGCGTTTTGGCAACGCAATTATCGGTCTTGGCGAACAGGAAATTCGAGAGATGATCGATGAGGATGGGCAAGCCGAAGCGGAATGCCATTTTTGTAATGAACGATACTTGTTCCCTCAAGAAGAATTAGAAGGTTTTATCGATGAAATACAATCGAAATCCTAACGCCCAGGAGACGGCGCCTCAAAGAAGGAAGTTAAAAACGAAGCCATTGCTCGTTTTAATTGCAATTCTTTTTGTCTGCAACCTCTTGTGGTTCATTGGATGGTTAATCCCAAATAAATCGAAGCAACCGGAAGAAGTGGTTGCTTCGGTCGCGGGTGACCCGATTACGAGGGAACAATGGATGACAGCGATGGAAAAGGAAGTCGGTCGGGAAGTGTTACTCGAACTTGTGAACCATAAAGTGATGGAAACGGCGGCAGAGAAATACGGCATCGACGTGACGGATAAGGAAATTGACTTGGAACTCGCCCTCATCACGTCTGTTGACGGGCGCTCCCATTCCGGTTTGGACATCGAGCAAACGCGACAACGAATCCGTTCCTCGCTTATTTTAGACAAAGTGCTTACACATGATGTCCTCATAGAAGACGATGCGGTGCGGTCTTTTTATAAGGAGAACGAATCGCTGTTTAACATATTAACCGCTTACCGGACATCGGTCATTATTGTGCCGACGAAAAAAGAGGCAGAACAAGCATTGGATGAAATAGCGAAAGGCTCCAGCTTTGACGCTTTGGCGAAGGAACTGTCAACCGATCTAGCTTCCGCAAGTCTAGGTGGTGACATTGGCTACATTAATGCAGACACAGAAACGATCGATCCTGCAATCTATGAAGCTGCTGTTAAGACGAAAGAGGGCAAAGTCGGTAAATTAGTACATCTTCAAGATGGTACATATGCGCTCATTCAAGTGAATGAAATTATTAAAGGGAGATCATTCGACTTCAAAGAAGTTGAAGAACATATCCGCAGAGAACTAGCGCTTGAACAATTGCCTCAAACGGTGAATCCAGAAGCGTTTTGGAAAGAATTTGACGCAGAATGGTATTATGGAAAGTAACTGATGACTGTCTCGACCTACTGAACATGTTAGGTCAAGACAGTTTTTTTATTTTTTGAAGGTTGAAGGGGCACAGAGTTGCCGAATCGAGATAGGGAAATCGGTAATAATGTATGTAGGTATCGTTTGACACGTATCACAAAAGCGGTATACAATTAATACTATAAAACATATCAAATAAGTAGGAATTGGGAGAGGATATGCATGAGTAGAGTCGGAAATACAGTAGCGGACCTTGTCGGTAAAACGCCACTCGTGAAATTGAATCGTATGGGGAACACAGATAGTGCGGATATCTATTTGAAATTGGAATACTTCAATCCGGGTTCCAGTGTGAAAGACCGCATTGCGCTTGCGATGATTGAAGCTGCTGAAAAGACGGGCGATTTGAAAGAAGGAAGCACGATTATTGAGCCGACGAGCGGCAATACGGGGATTGGTCTCGCTATGATTGCGGCGGCAAAAGGGTACAAAGCTGTACTCGTCATGCCAGACACTATGAGCATGGAGCGACGTAATCTTCTTCGTGCATATGGTGCTGATCTTGTATTGACACCTGGTGCTGAAGGGATGAAAGGGGCCATTGCGAAAGCGGAGGAGCTGTCCGCGCAAAACGGTTGGTTCATGCCGCAGCAATTTAACAATGAACATAATCCGGAAGTACACCGCTTGACGACGGGACCGGAAATTGCAGATGCATTCGACCAAGTTGATGCATTTATTGCTGGAATCGGCACAGGGGGCACTATAACAGGAGTCGGTTCTGTGTTGAAAGAACGTTTTCCAGGGGTGAAAATTGTTGCTGTTGAGCCGGCAGATTCACCGGTATTGTCAGGTGGTCAACCAGGACCACATAAGATACAAGGGATTGGTGCAGGTTTTGTGCCTAAAGTTCTTGATACGGATGTGTACGACGAGATTATTCAAGTGTCCAACGAAGATGCGTATGATCTAGCAAGACGGGCAGCTCGCGAAGAAGGGATTTTGGGTGGTGTTTCATCCGGCGCAGCAATTTTTGCAGCACTACAAGTTGCAGAACAACTCGGAAAAGGGAAAACGGTTGTTGCTGTGCTCCCTTCCAATGGTGAACGGTACTTAAGTACACCACTTTATCAATTCGAAGAAGAATAAGTAGAAAGAGAGAGCCTAAGTGCTCTCTTTTTTGTAAATGGGAATCATTGCACATGTCGTTTTTTGTAGCCTAAACAGTTCTTCAGATAGTAAGATAATGATATTACGAGATGTGGGGGAAAACGATATGAAGCGTGTGTTTCCGAATTACAAGAAAGCAAATATGACGAAAGAGCAATTCTTTTATGCGTATAAAGAACTTGCCCAAACGAGTGAAGAGCATGTGCTATTGGAAAGTGGGCGCGTCGGGAAGTTGTGTATTGCTGGTGTAGACCCCCTTGTAACGATGAAAAGTACAGATGGGCAATCACTTGAGTTGGTATGGCGGGATGGGACGACAGAAGTGAGAACAGGTGAACCGCTTGAACTGGTAGCTGATTTCGTCCGTTCGATGAATGTGGATTACCTTCCAGAACTACCAGATTACCAAGGCGGTGTCATTGGTTTTGTAAGCTATGACTATGCGAGAACATACGAGCCAATTCCCGAGATTGCGAAAGATGACCTCGACACTCCGGATATATTCTTCTATTTATTTGACCGTTGGGCAGTATTGGACGTTGAAGATGAAGTTGTGACGTTCATGACGTTACCTGAACGCGGACTAAATCCTGAAGTAGTGGAAGCGGAGTGGTTGCAAGCTGCTGCAATCGGTGAGAAAAAACGTGTCCATGAAGCGGGTGGTACTGCTGTAGAATTCAACAGACCCGAAAACATTGACGTTTCAGTAACAGGTCCTCAATTTGAACAAATGGTTCGGGACGTTCAACGCTACATTGAGGTGCAAGAAGTCAATCAAGTGAATCTTTCCGTCCGCCAATCAAAAGCGCTAGAGGTTGAACCGCTTGCTATGTACGAAGCATTGCGTTCATTTAACCCGTCCCCTTATATGGCGTCCATTGGAGCGAAAGAGTTTGCGGTTGTCTCAGGTTCTCCCGAATTATTGCTGAAAAAACGAGGCAATGAATTGAGCACGCGCCCGATTGGTGGTACCCGTCCTAGAGGTGCATCTTTGCAGGAAGATCAAGCGCTTGAACAGGAACTTCTGTCAAACGAGAAGGAAAAAGGCGAACACATTATGCTTGTTGAGCAAGAGCTTGAGGATTTCGGTAAAGTTTGTGTTCCAGAAACCGTCGAAACGGATGAATTCATGGTAATCGAACGCTATTCACACGTCATGCATCTCGTTTCAAATGTCCGAGGAACCGCTGCGCCTGACTTGTCTACTGCTGCAATTATTAAAGGGGTATTTCCGGGCGGATCCATTACGGGTTCACCGAAACTGCGGACGATGGAGATTATTGAAGAGTTGGAACCGACACGTAGAGGTTTGTATACCGGTTCTATCGGTTGGATCGGTTTTAACGGTGATTTAGAATTGAATATCGTCATTCGATCCGCTTATATCAAAGACGGTGTTGCGCATATTCAAGCGGGGGCGGGATTAGTTGCTGATTCTAATCCGCGAGCAGAATATGTGGAGTCGTTGAACAAAGCGAAAGCACTTTGGCAAGCGAAAGAAATGGCTGAAAAAGCATCGGTTGCTAAGGCGTGAAAGGTAGGTTTTCCTCATGCAATACTGTTGGATGAACGGTGAATACAAGCGGGCAGAAGAATTGCTCATTTCACCGTTTGATCACGGTTTTTTATATGGAATTGGCTTTTTTGAAACGTTTAGGACGTATGACGGGCATGTGTTTTTATTCGAGGAACATATGGAACGACTAGCCCGCGCGTTAGAAGAGTACCGCATTTCAATGCCTTATACGACTGAAGAGATTCGTGCGGCAGTTCAAAGGCTAACAGCTTTGTCAGCTGATCGCGACGGGTATTTCCGTCTGAATATCTCGGCTGGGACCCACGAAATTGGACTTGCCCCTTCACGATATGACTCACCAAACGTCATTTTATTCCGTAAAGAGTTGCCTCAAGTAGAGAGAGGGACACCGAAGAAGGGTGTGTGGCTTGAAACTCTGCGCAACCTTCCGGAAAGTAGTGTGCGGCACAAATCGCATAATTACATGAACAATGTAAAGGGACGATTGGAATTACCGTCGCTAAAAGAACAGGAAGGAATTTTTGTCACTGCAGAAGGCTATGTGGCAGAAGGAATTACTTCAAATGTATTTTGGATAAAAGATGGCATGTTATTTACGCCTTCCATTGAAACAGGCATCTTACCAGGAATTACGCGCGCGTTTGTGTTGGTGATCGCTGAGGAAGCTGGTATGCGGGTACATGAAGGATTCTTCCCAAAAAGTGTTGTGGAGCAAGCTGATGAGGTGTTCATTTCAAATGCGGTCCAAGAACTTGTGCCATTGCTTCAAATAGGAGACAAACCATTGCCGGGTGCATCGGGTGTTTATACTAACAAACTGCATGAACGATATGTTCAGGCGATTGCTGATAGGAAAGAAGGTTAACGAGATGGAATTAATGAAAGCGAGAGACACGTATCGTTTCGGTCAGATGACAATTGATTTTCATAGGGAAACGGTTGTAATGGGGATCTTGAATGTTACACCGGATTCGTTTTCAGATGGAGGAAAATACGGGCAAATCGATGCAGCGCTTTTACACGCTCAACAAATGTTGCGAGATGGCGCGAAAATTATTGATATTGGCGGAGAGTCCACTCGACCGGGTCATGCCCCTGTTCCGCTGGAGGAAGAGTTGGAACGAACTGTCCCAGTCATTGAAGCATTGGCTCGTGAACTAGATTGTGTCATTTCAATCGATACGTATAAATCGGGGGTAGCGGAAGAGGCGTTAAAAGCGGGCGCTCGAATCATTAATGATGTATGGGGCGCGAAACGTGAGCCGCGTATTGCGGATGTGGCGGCTGCGTATGGTGCACCTATTATTCTGATGCATAACCGTGAGAGAGCTGAATATAGCGGAGATTTTATGGAGGAAGTGCTTGCAGATTTACAAGAAAGTGTGAACATTGCAAGGAATGCAGGTGTGCCTGAAGGGGATATATGGTTAGATCCAGGAATCGGTTTTGCGAAAAGTGTTGAGCAAAATGTATTAACGATGCAAGGTTTACGTCGAATTTCGAATATGGGGTATCCTGTCCTGCTTGGGACTTCGCGCAAGTCGATGATCGGCAAAATTTTGGATTTGCCGGTCGATGAACGAATGGAAGGAACAGGCGCTACAGTTTGCTATGGTATTGATCATGGGTGTCATATTATGCGCGTACATGATGTGAAAGAGGTTTCACGCATGGTGAAAATGATGGATGTTCTATCAGCCAAAGTTGCTGTAGGTGTGAATTGACTAGAAAGCGGGTGAATGTGTAGTGGACTATATTCATGTGAATGAAATGGAGTTTTACGGATACCATGGAGCTTTAAAGGAAGAAACGGTGTTAGGGCAGCGTTTTCGGGCGAACGTCTCGTTAGCGGTCGATTTGGCGGATGCAGGTAAGACAGATGATCTGGCAAAGACCGTCAACTACGCTGAGGTGTTCAATCTATGTCGTGACGTTGTCGAAGGGGAGCCGAGGAAGTTGATTGAAGCGGTCGCTGAAAACATCGCAGACGTGATTCTTAGTCAATTTGCCGCGCAAGTACGAGGTGTGCGCGTTGTGCTTATCAAACCCGATCCGCCGATTCGCGGTCATTATGCATCTGTATCTGTAGACATTACAAGGGGGCAATTTGTGTGAACGTCTCCTACCTTTCAATCGGTTCTAATATAGGTGACCGGTTGCACCATTTGACTGAAGCTGTCCGTACACTTCATGGGCATGCTGAAATACATGTTGTGAAGGTGTCTTCTGTTTACGAAACAAAACCTGTCGGCTATACGGACCAAGCGGATTTTCTCAATATAGTTGTCTGTTTGGAAACTTCATTGGATGCTCACGAATTATTGGCAGTGTGTCAAGAAATCGAAAATGGACTAGGTCGTGAGAGAATTATTAGATGGGGTCCTCGGACTGTTGACCTTGACATTTTACTGTATAATAACGACAATATTGAATCAGAGAACTTAATCGTGCCGCATCCGCGCATGCGCGAACGTGCGTTTGTTCTTGTGCCTCTATTGGAAATTGCACCTACCTTAGTACCTATTGAAGTGGATGGCAGTGGCGTTATGCGTTGGCAAGAGGTATCGGATGTCGACAATTTCTTGCGTGTAGGGAAATGAACGGTCTCGACATTCATCCCTGTATAATTAGAAGACGTTCATGGTAATGCTGAAAACTAGCTCTGTGGCTAGATGAAGAACAGCCAATTGGATAGGGTACGTATTGTCTTAGTACAAGTCGTCATGTACGTGGCGGCTTTTTTTACATAAGGAGTTTGTGTACAATAGAACCATGCCAGCGGGCGTGAGGGATAACTGATGAAGGAGTGAAGGAAATGTCCCATTTGGATGAATTGAACGACCAGCTTTTGGTGAGACGCCAGAAGATGGATGAATTACGCGAAAACGGACTTGATCCATTCGGTTCAAGATTTGAGCGGACGCATCTTTCCAATGAAATCCGTGAAGCTTATGAGGGCTTAACGAAAGAAGAATTGGACGAAACGGTGCATGAAGTGAAAATTGCAGGCCGTATTATGACGAAGCGAGGCAAAGGGAAGGCTGGATTTGCACACATCCAGGACCTCGGTGGCCAAGTTCAAATCTACGTACGTCAAGATGCAATTGGAGAAGAAGCATATGCTTTGTTCAACAGTGCAGATTTAGGTGACATCGTCGGTGTGAAAGGAAATGTCTTTAAAACGAAAGTTGGCGAACTTTCTATTAAAGCAACGGAATTTACTTTCCTGACAAAAGCACTTCGCCCGTTACCGGATAAATTCCACGGATTGAAAGATATTGAACAACGTTACCGTCAGCGGTACTTGGACTTAATTTCTTCTGAAGAGAGCAAAGAGACTTTCATTACAAGAAGCCGAATCATCCAATCGATGCGTCGTTATTTGGATGGACAAGGATTTTTGGAAGTTGAAACACCAATGCTTCATTCAATTGCAGGCGGTGCAACAGCGCGTCCTTTCATTACACATCACAATGCATTGGATATGACGCTTTACATGCGAATCGCAATCGAGCTCCATTTGAAACGCCTAATCGTTGGTGGACTTGAGAAGGTGTATGAAGTCGGTCGTGTATTCCGTAACGAAGGAATCTCTACGCGCCATAACCCTGAATTCACAATGATGGAGTTATATGAAGCGTATGCAGATTACAACGATATTATGGAACTAACGGAAAACATGATTTCCTACATGGCTCAAGATGTGCTTGGAACGACGCAAGTACAGTACGGTGAAGACATTATTGATTTATCACCAGGCTGGAAACGCATGCATATGGCAGATGCTGTTAAAGAATTCACAGGCGCAGACTTCTGGCAAGAGATGACGAAAGAAGAAGCCCATGCACTTGCAAAAGAACATGGTGTTGAAGTAACGGCTATGATGGAAGTTGGACATGTTCTAAATGAATTCTTTGAACAAAAAGTAGAAGAACAACTTGTTCAACCAACGTTCATCTATGGACATCCGGTAGAGATTTCTCCACTTGCAAAGAAAAATCCAGAAGATGCTCGCTTCACAGATCGCTTTGAATTGTTCATTGTACGACGTGAACATGCAAACGCATTTACTGAATTAAACGATCCAATCGATCAGCGTGCACGATTTGAAGCGCAGCTTGTCGAGAAGGAGCAAGGAAACG
>NZ_CM142738.1:595000-597500 GCF_054901285.1 Sporosarcina saromensis | reverse complement strand
GAACGTCGTGAGACAGTTCGGTCCCTATCCGTCGCGGGCGTAGGAAATTTGAGAGGAGCTGTCCTTAGTACGAGAGGACCGGGATGGACATACCGCTGGTGTACCAGTTGTCTTGCCAAAGGCATCGCTGGGTAGCTATGTATGGACGGGATAAATGCTGAAAGCATCTAAGCATGAAGCCCCCCTCAAGATGAGATTTCCCATTACGCAAGTAAGTAAGATCCTCAAAGATGATGAGGTAGATAGGTCCGGGGTGGAAGCGTGGCGACACGTGCAGCTGACGGATACTAATCGATCGAGGACTTATCCTTTATGTTAATTAAGTATGGTTGAACTTGTGTTTAGCAACAATGTTGGTTTTATTCAGTTTTGAACGAACAAGATTCGTTTAAAAGTATTTTTAAAAAAGTACTTGCGTTTTTAATAAGAGTTGATATAATAACTAATGTCCTTGAAAAGGATATTAAAAGTCTGGTGACGATGGCGAAGAGGTCACACCCGTTCCCATACCGAACACGGAAGTTAAGTTCTTCAGCGCCGATGGTAGTAGGGGGCTTCCCCCTGTGAGAGTAGGACGTCGCCAGGCGATTGATTCTTATTATATATAACCAATGGAGGATTAGCTCAGCTGGGAGAGCACCTGCCTTACAAGCAGGGGGTCGGCGGTTCGAACCCGTCATCCTCCACCATATTATTTATTTTACACTTAGCCGGTGTAGCTCAACTGGTAGAGCAACTGACTTGTAATCAGTAGGTTGAGGGTTCAAGTCCTTTCGCCGGCACCATTTTAGAGCCATTAGCTCAGTCGGTAGAGCATCTGACTTTTAATCAGAGGGTCGCAGGTTCGAATCCTGCATGGCTCACCATTTTCCTTGATAGTATTCACAGGAAATATAATGCGGGTGTGGTGGAACTGGCAGACACGCTAGACTTAGGATCTAGTGCCGCAAGGCGTGGGGGTTCGACTCCCTTCACCCGCACTTTTATATGCGGAAGTAGTTCAGTGGTAGAATACGACCTTGCCAAGGTCGGGGTCGCGGGTTCGAATCCCGTCTTCCGCTCCACTTTTATTAGCCGGGGTGGCGGAACTGGCAGACGCACAGGACTTAAAATCCTGCGGTAGGTGACTACCGTACCGGTTCGATTCCGGTTCTCGGCACCATGTTTTATAAAATATTATAATGCGCCCGTAGCTCAATTGGATAGAGCGTCTGACTACGGATCAGAAGGTTATGGGTTCGACTCCTGTCGGGCGCGCCATTATTTAACGGGAAGTAGCTCAGCTTGGTAGAGCACTTGGTTTGGGACCAAGGGGTCGCAGGTTCGAATCCTGTCTTCCCGACCATTTTTGGGGCCTTAGCTCAGCTGGGAGAGCGCCTGCCTTGCACGCAGGAGGTCAGCGGTTCGATCCCGCTAGGCTCCACCATATGAACCTTGAAAACTGAACAGCAAAACGTCAACAAATAAAGTTCTGAAGCCGACTTGTCGGTGAACGAACAACTCGAATCTCCGGATTCAAAATTGACATCTTAAATGATGCCAGCAAGAAATGAGCTATTCATTTTCTTCTTTTATGGAGAGTTTGATCCTGGCTCAGGACGAACGCTGGCGGCGTGCCTAATACATGCAAGTCGAGCGGATTGAAGGGAGCTTGCTCCCTGATATTAGCGGCGGACGGGTGAGTAACACGTGGGCAACCTGCCCTGCAGATGGGGATAACTCCGGGAAACCGGGGCTAATACCGAATAATCGGTTCTTCCGCATGGAAGAACTCTGAAAGACGGTTTCGGCTGTCACTGCAGGATGGGCCCGCGGCGCATTAGCTAGTTGGTGGGGTAACGGCCTACCAAGGCGACGATGCGTAGCCGACCTGAGAGGGTGATCGGCCACACTGGGACTGAGACACGGCCCAGACTCCTACGGGAGGCAGCAGTAGGGAATCTTCCACAATGGACGAAAGTCTGATGGAGCAACGCCGCGTGAGCGAAGAAGGTTTTCGGAATCGTAAAGCTCTGTTGCGAGGGAAGAACAAGTACGAGAGTAACTGCTCGTACCTTGACGGTACCTCGTTAGAAAGCCACGGCTAACTACGTGCCAGCAGCCGCGGTAATACGTAGGTGGCAAGCGTTGTCCGGAATTATTGGGCGTAAAGCGCGCGCAGGCGGTCCTTTAAGTCTGATGTGAAAGCCCACGGCTCAACCGTGGAGGGTCATTGGAAACTGGAGGACTTGAGTACAGAAGAGGAAAGCGGAATTCCACGTGTAGCGGTGAAATGCGTAGAGATGTGGAGGAACACCAGTGGCGAAGGCGGCTTTCTGGTCTGTAACTGACGCTGAGGCGCGAAAGCGTGGGGAGCAAACAGGATTAGATACCCTGGTAGTCCACGCCGTAAACGATGAGTGCTAAGTGTTAGGGGGTTTCCGCCCCTTAGTGCTGCAGCTAACGCATTAAGCACTCCGCCTGGGGAGTACGGCCGCAAGGCTGAAACTCAAAGGAATTG
>NZ_CM142738.1:0-592500 GCF_054901285.1 Sporosarcina saromensis | reverse complement strand
AAGGCGTAGACGATGGAGAACAGGTTGATATTCCTGTACCACCTCCCCGCCGTTTGAGCAATGGGGGGACGCAGTAGGATAGGGTGAGCGCGCTGTTGGTCATGCGCGTCTAAGCAGTGAGGTGTGGAACGAGGCAAATCCCGTTCCTATAACATTGAGCTGTGATGGCAAGGGGAATTTTTCCCTGGAGTCCCTGATTTCACACTGCCAAGAAAAGCCTCTAGCGAGGCGGGAGGTGCCCGTACCGCAAACCGACACAGGTAGGCGAGGAGAGAATCCTAAGGTGATCGAGAGAACTCTCGTTAAGGAACTCGGCAAAATGACCCCGTAACTTCGGGAGAAGGGGTGCTCTGGTAGGGTGAATAGCCCGAGAGAGCCGCAGTGAATAGGCCCAGGCGACTGTTTAGCAAAAACACAGGTCTCTGCAAAACCGTAAGGTGACGTATAGGGGCTGACGCCTGCCCGGTGCTGGAAGGTTAAGAGGAGAGGTCAGCGCAAGCGAAGCTTTGAATTGAAGCCCCAGTAAACGGCGGCCGTAACTATAACGGTCCTAAGGTAGCGAAATTCCTTGTCGGGTAAGTTCCGACCCGCACGAAAGGCGTAACGATCTGGGCACTGTCTCAACGAGAGACTCGGTGAAATTATAATATGCGTGAAGATGCGCATTACCCGCGACAGGACGGAAAGACCCCGTGGAGCTTTACTGTAGCCTGATATTGAATTCCGGTGCAGCCTGTACAGGATAGGTAGGAGCCTTGGAATCCGGAGCGCCAGCTTCGGAGGAGGCAATGGTGGGATACTACCCTGGCTGTATTGGAATTCTAACCCTTACCCGTGATCCGGGTAGGAGACAGTGTCAGGTGGGCAGTTTGACTGGGGCGGTCGCCTCCTAAAGTGTAACGGAGGCGCCCAAAGGTTCCCTCAGAATGGTTGGACATCATTCGTAGAGTGCAAAGGCATAAGGGAGCTTGACTGCGAGACCTACAAGTCGAGCAGGGTCGAAAGACGGGCTTAGTGATCCGGTGGTTCCGCATGGAAGGGCCATCGCTCAACGGATAAAAGCTACCCCGGGGATAACAGGCTTATCTCCCCCAAGAGTCCACATCGACGGGGAGGTTTGGCACCTCGATGTCGGCTCATCGCATCCTGGGGCTGTAGTCGGTCCCAAGGGTTGGGCTGTTCGCCCATTAAAGCGGTACGCGAGCTGGGTTCAGAACGTCGTGAGACAGTTCGGTCCCTATCCGTCGCGGGCGTAGGAAATTTGAGAGGAGCTGTCCTTAGTACGAGAGGACCGGGATGGACATACCGCTGGTGTACCAGTTGTCTTGCCAAAGGCATCGCTGGGTAGCTATGTATGGACGGGATAAATGCTGAAAGCATCTAAGCATGAAGCCCCCCTCAAGATGAGATTTCCCATTACGCAAGTAAGTAAGATCCTCAAAGATGATGAGGTAGATAGGTCCGGGGTGGAAGCGTGGCGACACGTGCAGCTGACGGATACTAATCGATCGAGGACTTATCCTTTATGTTAATTAAGTATGGTTGAACTTGTGTTTAGCAACAATGTTGGTTTTATTCAGTTTTGAACGAACAAGATTCGTTTAATTGTCTGGTGACGATGGCGAAGAGGTCACACCCGTTCCCATACCGAACACGGAAGTTAAGCTCTTCAGCGCCGATGGTAGTAGGGGGCTTCCCCCTGTGAGAGTAGGACGTCGCCGGGCAAAGGCCATCCCCTGTGGGGGCTGGTTTTTTTGTGTTTTTAGGAGATTTTTAAAACGGCGGTTGAACATGAAGATTATTTCAAAAGGTGGCTGCTTTCTTTAATAGGTTATGAGGCGTTTCGGGCAAGTATGCGGAGATTGGGAAGATTATGCCGCGAATGATGGATTTATGAGCCGTTTGTCGGGAGTATGCCGCGTTTGAGCAGTTTATGCGGCTTTCTATATAAGTAAGAGGTGTTTAGAGGACTTTTGATAGTTCTTCCTCTATAGGTTTCTAGTTTGCGGTTAAAATCTCCACAATAACTCCTTTTAATGTTAAAAGCTATCAGGTGCAATAATAGATCAGGAAACTAGCTACGTTAATAAATTTAATTTGAAGGAATGGAAGAGATCAGCAATAGGACAACTGCCTAATATCTCCACTAGTCTAATGTTTAAATTAGAGGATACTTTCTATAAGGGTTATGAGGCGTTTCGGGCAAGTATGCGGCGATTGGGAAGGTTATGCCGCGAATGATGGATCTATGAGCCGTTTGTCGGTAGTATGCCGCGTTTTGGCGAAATATGCCGCATTTGAACAGTTTATGCGGCTTTCTATATAAGTAAGAGGTGTATAGAGGACTTTTGATAGTTTTTCCTCTATCGTTTATATCTCCACAATAACTCCTTTTAATTGTCAAAAGCTATTAGGTGTAATGATAGATCAAAGGAATGGAATAAAACACCGCAAAATTCGTTGGAACGCGGCATACTTTGCTCAAACGGGGCAAAAGCAAGAGAAACGCGGCATAATGGTGCTCAAACGGGGCAAAAGCAAGAGGAACGCGGCATAATGACCCTCAAACGGGGCAAAAGCAAAAGAAAAACAGCATAACGAGCTCAAACACCGCAAAAGCTATTAAGCCGGGCTAAACAGTAGTTGGAACATAGTCAAAGTCCGGCGTCACTTCAACCGTTTCTACACGAGCACGCAGTTCTTTAGCATCTTTTAACAATTGGTCTGCGACGGCTTCGTAACCGGCAGTTGTGTTTTCGACCCAAAGGCCATATTCGATTTTGTGGTAGCCTGACCAGTCCTCTTCTCCTTTACCGTCGTCTTGTAGGTCTGCAAGGCGCGCATCAATCCGTGGGTCCAAGTCGCCAAAGCTTTCAGCAATCGGTTCAGATCGCTCAAAATACATACGTGCTAACGGATAAATCGATTTCGCTTTTTCCACCTCACCGTTTTTCACAGCCGATACAAATTTCCCTGTTTCGATGACGAATTGATCCATCTGTTCCAATGCGAAGTCTTTATATGCATCTAGTTCTTGTTGCAAATCGATGGAAGTTGTTTCTTGTTTGACGGTTGTATTTGTATCTGAATTTGTACAGCCAGCCATTAACATACCACCAGCTAACAATACAGACATAAGTGATTTTGTTTTCATAGAGATCCTTCTTTCTAAAGTAAATGAATTACTTTATCAATGATAATCATTCTCATTAATTTGTTAATAGAAAATGCAGGAAGAAAGTTGAATTTTTTGCGTCTAGTTCGTAATGATTTAGAATGGACAGAAGGAGGTAAGTAGTAGATGAGAAGACTATTACTAGCAGTACTCGTTTTTGTAGTTATGTTACAAGGTTGTTCAAAAACACAGGTGAATAAAGAGGAGGATGTGCAAATGAATTCATTATTTATCGCTGCAGAGCAGGGTGATTTGCAGGCAGTTAAGCAATTAGTTGATACAGGTGTCGATGTGAATGCGCAGGACGATAAGGGACGGACGGCTCTTATGATAGCAACGTATGCGCGTAATGCGGATGTGGCTAAGGCACTGATTGATGCGGGTGCGGATGTGAATCTACAGGACGATATGAAAAACAGTCCGTTTTTATTTGCAGGCGCTGAAGGAGATATTGAGATATTGAAGCTTACCATTGCTGCAGGGGCAGATCCGACTGTTGTAAATCGGTATGGAGGTACAGCATTGATTCCTGCGGCAGAGCGTGGGCATGTGGAGACAGTCAAGTTGTTGCTGGAGGAGACGACTGTTGATGTGAATCATGTAAACAACTTAGGATGGACAGCGTTAATGGAGGCCGTTATCTTGAATGATGGCAATGAAAAGCAGCAGGAAATTATCACTATTCTTATTGAGCATGGGGCAGACGTTACGATTCCTGATTCAGATGGTGTGACGCCGTTGCAACATGCGAAAGCAAAAGGATTTGTGGAGATTGAGAAGTTACTTCTTGAAGCAGGAGCACAATAAGGTTACATGCATCTCGCGCGGGCACTTGCGCGGGGTTTTTTTGATTATTGACGTTGTAAAACAACTTGGGGTCAATGAAAAGGCTAAGAAACGCATGGTGTTGCTAAACAAGTTGAACTTGGCGAAAGGAGTAACTTTAACGAATTGGTTGCTTAAAAACGAACTTATGACGGTCAAATAATCAGGACGGTTTCAATAATTTTTTGGGCATTCTATTTCTACGGTAAGAATAGGGTATATTGATGACAGGAGGTGGGAAAAGGTGCTTTTCATTAATGTAATCAAGCGATTTTTCAAGGATCGGTTTTTTGACCAGGCCGCACAGACGGCGTATTACTTATTGCTATCCATGTTTCCTTTTCTCATATTTCTTTTCTCCCTCGTTAGCTATTTACCGGTGGATGAAGAGATGTTTCTCGCTTTTATTAAACCGTTTGCGCCAAGTGAAGCGTATTCGATTATTGAGCAAAATGTTCGGGCTATCATTTATAAAGTGCAGGGAAAAGTGTTATATACGAGTCTTGCCATTGCTTTTTGGATTTCATCTGTGGCGGTGCAGTCGTTAGCGCGATCGCTTGATCTGGCCAATGGGTATGTTCGAAAGTATCCGTTTTGGAAAGTGTTGATTCGCGATTTAGGGGTGACGTTTTTATTCATGCTAGTGTTGTCATCTTCATTGTTTTTACCTTTAGTAGAGCGGGCTTTGCGTGAAGTTGTGACGTATTATGATACTGTCGAGCAGTGGCAAGGGTGGTTGTATATTTGGCCGAATGTGAAGTGGGGATTAGGTACGCTGTTTTTATTTCTCTTCTTCCTATTGTTTTACAAAGTTGTTCCGACAGGTAAAATGAAAGTGAAGGAAGTCGTGCCTGGTGCGATTTTTTCTGCGCTCGGTTGGCAGTTATTTTCTCTTGTTTTTGGAAGTTACGTTGCAAATGTCGATTATACAAAAATTTACGGACAGTTATCAGGCATTATTTTACTTGTGTTGTGGTTTTATTTGACCGCAGTGATTTTGATGCTTTCGGGACTGTTGAACTCGGAGTGGCGTAGGTCGTTAAGTAGGAAGGGGAGATGAATGATGCGGATTCTTGTTGTGGATGACGATCCAAATATCGTGGAGCTGGTGACTATCCACTTATCGCAAGCGGGATATGAGGTACTGAAAGCAGCAAATGGTGTAAAGGCACTTGAACTGTTGGAAGAAGATTTGCCGGATTTGGCTGTCGTGGATGTGATGATGCCCGGGATGGATGGGTATGAATTGACGAAAAGACTTCGTGCCGAAGCGGATATCCCGGTTTTATTGCTCACGGCGAAAGGGGAGCTGGAGGATAAAGAAAGGGGCTTCTTGGCGGGTTCGGATGATTATGTTGTAAAGCCGTTTGAACCGAAGGAACTGTTGTTTCGAATCAATGCGATTTTACGTCGGTATGACAAAGCGGTCGATGTGCATATTCAAGTTGGCCCGTTGAAAATTAATCGACAAAGCTATGAAGTATCAATTGGCAGAAAGGTATTGTTGTTGCCATTAAAAGAATTTGAGTTGTTGTCTGTGCTCGCTTCCAAACCGAATCATGTGTTTGAAAGGAATTTCCTCATTGAACGTGTATGGGGGTTTGACTATGAGGGGGATGAACAGACGTTGAATGTACACATTAAACGATTAAGGGATAAGCTGGAAGGTCTTCCTGAAGCGATTAAGATTTCGACGGTGAGGGGCGTCGGCTATAAGCTTGAGGTTTCATCATGAGGTCATTGTATGGGAAGTTTTTGACGTTCACGCTAGGCATTATGATTACGAGCGCGGTTATCGCATTTCTTGCAGTAAATACATATTACCATCAGCAATTAAAAGGGCAGAATGACACGAAGAATATGAACATTGCATTGTCGATTGCATCATATATTGAATCGGATGAACACGGCGATCTACGGAATTATTTTAAGACACAAGCGGATGCGGGATATAAAATCTTTGTTGCTGATGAGCAGGGGAAGGTTATGAAGTTCGGCGCTCCGTTCCGAGTTGAGAATTTGGACAAGCAATCAATTCAAGAAGTACTGGACGGCAAACTGTATCACGGTATGCGTGACTTGAAAACAGAAACATTCATGACCGGTTTCTTTTCAGATGAACTCGCCAATACGGTTGGCGTGCCTTTTACATATGAAGGAACGACGTACGCTCTTTTCATGCGACCGGATATTAAACTATTGTTTACGGAAGTGCATTACTTGTTAGGGGGTATGGTGATCGTCATGGCGATTGTCAGCTTGTTGTCGATGTTAATTGTCGCGAAAAAGTTGATCGAGCCGATTACAAAATTGACGGTCGCTGCGAAAAAGGTTGGGGAGGAGCAATTTTCAGGGACGCTTGATATTAATCGACAAGATGAAATTGGGCAGCTAGCGCAAAGTTTTCAACGGATGACGGAGCGGTTGAGTGAAAATGATCGGATGCGCAAGGAATTCATTAGTGATGTATCTCACGACTTTCAAACACCGCTACTGAATATTAAAGGGTTTGCAGAATTACTTGTGGATGAGGAACTTTCACCTGATAAGCGAAGAAGTTATGCAAAAGTCATTCAATCTGAGACGGAGCGTTTGTCTTCATTGACAAAACAACTATTGTTATTGACTTCTTTAGATCAACTTGAATCTCCGTTAAGACGCAGAGCATTCCGTCTGGATGAACAGGTAAAAGAGATTGTCCGCAAGTTTAGGTGGTTGCTAGAGGAAAAGCAGCTGTCGTTATCGATGGAACTGGATGAAGTGGAGTTTACAGGGGACCCTTCATTTTTGGAAAAAGTGTGGGAGAATCTGTTGTCAAATGCGTTAAAGTATACACAGTCCGATGGGGAGATTGATATTCGACTGACGAGTAAGTTGGATACTGTGGAAGTGCGTATACGTGATACAGGAATGGGTATTGCAGAAGAACATTTAAGTCGGCTCTTTGACCGTTTTTACCGTGTCGATCATTCAAGAACGCGGGACATTGAGGGGACCGGTCTCGGGTTGTCCATCGTCCACCAGGTTGTGCAGCTGCATAAAGGGTCCGTGAAAGTTGAGAGTGAAGAAGGTGTAGGAACGACTTTTACGGTCACACTACCAAACTTGTAATGTGTTGTTCATATTCCGTTCATGTTGGGAATGTATTCTATAGGAAAGACATGAATGAAACAGGAGGAATACGCAATGCAAGAAAAATGGAGTTTACGTTTAATCCGTATTTCAGCGGTTTTTGGTTTAATTGGCGCATTTTTAGGTTCACATATGGCGGGATCAGGATCTTACGCGTTCCGTCCAATACACGCACACATTCTCGTCGTCGGTTGGTTGTCCGTCTTTGCATGGGGTGTATTTTACAAGCTTTATCAAGTACGTGCGAAAAAGTTGGTTGCCGTTCATGGATGGACTGCCATCATCGGTTCCATCGGCTTAACAGCAGGCATGTGGTTCCAATTCATGCAACCATTCGGCCTCAACGAAACCTTTTCTCTAATCTTCTATATTGTTGGTGGAAGCGTATTATTACTCAGCTTCGCCCTCTTCATCCTCGTCACGTTTTTAGTTAAAAAGAACTAAAAAAACGGTGCCTGTCCCCAACACAATTAGGAACACTCTGAATAATTTCGAGGCCCGGCATCAAAATGGACAAAAAACCGACCTTCTCCACTAGGGAGAGGTCGGTTTTTCGTAGGATGGCTTACGTAAATACTAAGTTCAATTTGCCGTTCTCCAATTCAAGGCTTGCGCTGAACTGGTTGCCGTTATTGGCAGTGAAACCTTTGATGACGTTCGTTTTCCCTTTTGTACAGAGTAATTTCACTTGGGCGGGCGTCAGTTTCTTTTTCAGAAATATGCCAGGAAACGTCTGTTTACAGCCGTTTTTATAGTTGTTGCAGCCGTAAAAGGATTTATGCGCAATAATCATCCCTGTTTTACAATGAGGGCAAGGGGCTACTTGGGCTGCTTGGTAGGAACCGCGTGATTTAGATTGCCGTGGCGGTACAAGTGATGCATCGATCGGCGTTGCTTCCAACTGCCGTGGTACTTCTTCCAATAACTTAACAAGGAACTTCTCGATGTTTTCCAGAAAATGTTGTCCGGTTCCTTCGCCATTACCGATTTTTCGCAAGTACGCTTCCCATTTCGCAGTCATCGATGGGCTCGAGAGCAAGTTGCCTTCAATCGCTTGGCAAAGGACACGGCCTTTTGCGGTAATGGAGACGATGTTTTTTGCTACGGTAATATAACCATGCTTTTTGATCGTCTCGATAATCCCGCTTCGTGTCGCTTCAGTGCCCAATCCTTCAATTTCCTTCAAAATATCCGTCTCGTCTTTATCGTCGACAAGCTTCCCGCATGTTTTCATCATCGCAATGAGTTGCCCTTCTGTATACGGCTTCGGTGGCATCGTCTTGCCTTCTTTGATGTCGATCGCACTCTGCACGGATTCCTGATTGCACAGTGGCGGCAAAGAGGGCTCGTCTTTTTCATCTTTCGACCGTTGGAATAAAGCCTTCCACCCTAAATCACGTTCCGTTTTTCCGGTAGTAAAAAACGCTAGTCCATTCACATCCGTCGTTACTTTCGTTTCCGTGTACAAATAATCGGAATGGAACATCGCAAGCGTCGTCCGGACGACTTCTTCATACAAGTTCCTTTCAAGAGGAGACAGGCGTCCAAGCACCGCTTGTGTCGGAATCTTCTTCGTCGGAATGATCGCATAGTGCTCCTGGACTTTCGAACTGTCAACATAGCGCTTTTTCGGTGCAAGAGAGGCAACAGGGAATGAATGGCCAATGAGCTGTTGGTAATCGCCGACCTGGTCCTTCAAGTACGCAAATTCGTTTGGCGTAATATGTCTCGCATCCGTCCGTGGATACGTAACAAGCTTTTTCTCATAAAGCCCTTGCATGATTTTCAATACATCCGCTGGACTCGTCTTCCATCGACGGTTCGCAGTTGCCTGCAAAGTGGATAATGCATGCAATTGAGGTGGCGGCGTCCGTTTATCCGTATGCGTAACAGAGGAAATGACACCGGGTGAATCTGGTCGAATGCCATGACTTCTTAACAACTCTTGAATAATCTCCCGTTTCGGCTCTTTCGCTTTTGCTTTCCCTTTATACGTCCCTTGCTCCGCTGTAAACGTTGCTTCAACTTCAAAAAACGGTTCCGATACAAACGTCTCAATCTCCCGTTGCCGTTGGTAAATCAAGTGCACAGTAGGCGTTTGTACGCGTCCAATCGGAAATACCTCTTCAACGCCCTTTGCTTTTAAAAGCAGCGTATACAGCCGAGATCCATTCATCCCAACGAGCCAATCGCTAATTTGACGGGCTTTTGCTTCCTCATACAACATTAAGTCCTTCCGATTGTCCCGCAAATTCGCAAAACCTTTCCGTACTTCATCCGCTTCCAAGGAGTTGATCCATAGCCGTTTGATCATCTGATTGCGTGCGCCAGTTTGGTAATAAATGCTGTAGAAGATATTTGATCCTTCGCGATCTGTGTCACATGCATTAATCACTGTTGAAGCTGATAAAATAAATTTTTTCACCGCTTGAAACTGTGCATATTTGCCTTTCGCAATTTGAAATTCATAGCGATCGGGTAAAATCGGTAAACTGCCAAGTGTCCACCGATTCCAGCGTGCATCATAGGCTTTAGGCTCTTTTAATTCGACAAGGTGACCGACACCCCAGGTAATAATAGCGCCGTGCGGAAAAAGTTGACTATTGGCAAGTTCAATATGTGTTTTGTGGCGGCTTTTCACCGTGAAAGCTTCCGCATAGGCTTTTGCTTGGGATGGTTTTTCGGCTACAATAACTGGTTTCATAGGAACACCTCTTTTCTTTTTGCGATGATACAGTAGTTCTTATAGTTGAATTATCGCATATACGGAGGTGGTTTCCAAATGCATTATTAAGGCCAATTAAGAACATATATGTTCCTAACAAAGTGATTCACTGATTCTTTTAAAAATAATTCTTTAACATTTTTATTGTGCTTTTCTATAAGGTGATTAGTTGTTAAATCAATTTATGTTATTTTACATTCAGCTGGTAGCCTCTGTATTAATTCTTTAAATTTACTAATAAAGTATACGCTGTTTGGATTTTTATTAAATTTCTCAACTGAAATCTCATAGATTGATATATAGTCTTTAAAATTCATCTCAAAGCCCTTTTCCGAATTCTATGCGTAAATGAATGGCATTAAGGAATCTAAAACCGACAATCGTGACATTTTGTCAGCGGATAAGTAACAATAATCTTGTTCTCCTATTTTTACAATACAAGTATCATTAGAGCATATCCCTCTTGGATTCCTCATGGTTTTCTTTCAATCGATTATTTTCATCAATCAGAATCGCGTTGGCATGGTTTTTTCTAGTTGCAAAAGTTTTTGATTTTTTAATTCAAGAACCACGTCGGCCTGATTCGCAAGGTGTTTACTGTGGGTTACGACAATGACGCATTTTCCTTGCATATGCGCACTCTGCTTTAAAACTCCAATAATATCATCCGCAGTCTCTGCATCTAAGTTACCGGTTGGCTCATCTGCTAAAATGATCGGAACGTCCGTCACTAACGCCCTTGCAATCGCGACACGCTGCTGCTGCCCGCCTGATAGTTGCAAAACATTCCGTTTGATATCCGTTAAATCCAATCCAAAATCTAACAGGATTTGCTTATCAGCCCGTTTGTTGACAAGCTTCAAGTTTTCCAAAGGCGTCATGTAATCAATCAAATTATAATTTTGGAAGACTAGTGAAATTTGGTTTTTCCGGTGATGCCGATAGCCTTTCACCTTAATATCTTCTCCGGTGAATTTCACTTCGCCATATTGTGGCTCATCCAATCCGGCAAGCAACGACAATAATGTCGTTTTGCCGGATCCGGATGTACCAAGGATGGCATAAAACACACCTTTCTCGAATTCCGTGCTTACACTGTTCAATATTTTTTTATTCTTGTTGTTTTTGTATGCATATGAAACATTTTTCAGTTGTAAAATTGCCATGTTCATCTACTCCTAACTCATTTTCGAAAGTATTTCTTTCGGTTTCAACCGAATGATAAAGATGGAAGAGATACTGACTGACAGCAAGATGATCAATCCACCGATGAACCATACATACCCCATTTCAGCGAGTGTAATGGATACATCGATACCGTCCAATGTTTTTGTGAATGTACCCGAATTGGGATCCGCTCCTAGCTGCATCCCTCCAAGATCTTGCTGGGCACTCATTGCACCTACTTCACTAGCCTGTTGAACCATGCTATCCCCAATCTTTTGCGCAATCGCTTGGCCTGAGAAATAGGACAGACCGAAACTAACGACAGCTATAATTACTAATTCAACAACATATTGAGTGATGATGTTTATTTTTGAGACGCCTAATGATAGCAAGACACCTGTTTCATGAATTCTTCCATTCACCCAAAAAGCAAGAACTAACGATAAGATAATTGCGCTGATGACGATAATTCCAATCAGCATCTTATTGATGAGTTCATCCATGCTATCCAAGGAAGCTGTTAACGCCGGATAGTCATTGGAAGACTTTGTGATTTGGTAATTTGACCAATCAATCGGCAGTTTGCCTACCTTGTCAAGTATGGTGGGCAGCTCTTTCGGGTCATTTAGATAGAAGTTGACATTTTGGTAGATGGCCGACGTATCGTTATACCCTCTCAGTAACTTAATTGTTTGCATATCTGAGATGATGGCATTCTCTACTAGTTCATGCTCTGTCGTCGCCCTATCCATATTGCTTCCACTGAACAACCCTATAATTTCAAGCGCCATTTTTTCTTTTGTTACAGCTTCGTTTGGTGGAACCGAAGATAATACACTTGCCTGTACGTAAATTTTATCATGCAGTTTTAGATCGTTCAGTTCTGCAAATTCCTCATGCACTAGCACTTTCTGTGTATCCTCTTTCGTAATATGTCTTCCTTTTGAAAGCGAAAGGACTCCACTGATGAATTTATTATCTAAAGAAGAATCTGTCATTCCTTCCAAGTCGGAGAAGTTCTTATACGCTTCAAGCGACTCATTATACTGGACCCTGGGATTCGTAAGTTTCACTTTTTGTAAATCAATCAGATCGACCTCACCTAGCATCCTTGCATTGACTTCTGTAATTCCGTCAATCGACTTAATCTGTTCGACTGCAGAAGCGGGTACATTCCCCAGGCCACGGCTACCAACTCCCATATTGTTCTGTAAATTATTTTCTAGCGTGAAGCTAGCATTGATCGATTGGTTGAGTTTGCTTCTCGTATCTACAGTCGCCTTTTTAATTGCAATTCCGCTAATTGTCGCAGTGGCGATTCCGAACAGAATGAGGAACATGAGCAGCGACTTGCTCTTTTTTCTTGTGACGTAATACCATGCACGTTTTATCATTGACATTCCAAATGCCTCCTTTGCTTTACAAAACATAGATTACAGATGCAATATGAAACCTATATGAATTCAGGAAAATGAAAAAAGATAGCCTGTAGAGGAATTTTCTACAAAACTATCTTGATCACTTTATTCCTATTGAGTCGGGGGGCATTCAATGATGAATTTCATCCCTATGTCAGTCGGCGTAAAAGAGTGGCGGAGATTTGTATGTGTCAAAATATCTTTTACAATGTACAGGCCTAAACCCGTTCCACCGTCTTTTCGATTCCTGCTGAAGTCTGGTCGGTAAAAAGCTTTAAAAACTTGCGCCAATACTTCCTCTGAAAGTGGCGTGCATTCATTTTCGATGGAAATCTGTCCTTCCGCAATTCGGAGTATGATTCTTTTTCCCCTAGGAGTATAGTTGACGGCATTCGCTAGAAGATTGGAGAATATTTTTCTCAAAGCATTCTTATTCATATAGATGAAGCAAGTATCTTCTATTTGTAGGGTCAATTGGATTTCTTTTGCTTTCGCCAAAATTTTATAGGAATCGACTGTCTCTAATAAAACTTCCCTGACATCTACATTTTCCTTCTGTTCTTCGTGTGAGACGGTCTGCAATTTGCTCGTATTTAATATGTTTTGCACCATTTTGGTGGAATCCATTACCATCTCTTGGGCCTGTCCCAAATAGAAATCCCTGTCCTTGTATTTACCAATTTCATATCTCATGTTCTCCAATAAAACATGTAAGGATGTTAACGGTGTTTTCAATTCATGGGAAGCAGCTCGTAAGAATTCTACTTTTTCTTTTTCCACCTCGCTGATATCATTGAGCTTTTGTTCAAGCGATTCAATCGTATTCCATAAGGTGTCATATAGAGAGTTAATGTTTTCTGCTAACATCCCGATTTCGTCTTCGCTTTCGACAAGGCAATGGCTATCCTTGATTAGTTTTTCCATATCTTTTGTGGCGGACAGGATGTTTTTGATGGGCCTTGTAATGACCGAACTGTAAATATAGGCAGCAATAAGGGAAATGATAAAGCTGATGGCTATCGAATAAGGAAGTAATTTGAAAGCCACTTGCTTCGTCTCATTTACCGGTTGAATGCTTAATAAAAGATGAAATTCATAAGTCAAATAATCTTCATTTTCAAATGTACGCTTCCCAAGGATGACTTGAGGTGACTCTGTTTCGCCTAGTTGAGCTGTATTGATTTCCACCTCTGAAGGGATTTCGAATAGCTCCTCTTCCATTCCAGGGTCGAAGAAAATATCAATAGGTGTAAACCCTTGGTATCTGTAAGCTTTATCGTTAATAAAAAGCGTAATATTCACGTTATGCTGGATCGCATATTGCTCGGCGATTTTCACGGCTTGCGCTTCATTTGTTTTCTCCAATGCGCTCATCAGCTCATTCGCCTTCACATTCACTTCTTCTTTCTTCTGTTCAAGATAAAAAGAGGGGAGCATGACATACATGAGCCCGTGGACGAGCAAGACGATAATGCTCATAATGCCCATCGTGTAGTGGAAGGTCTTCGGAAACAATTTCAGCTTTTTCATACAGATTCCTCATATTTATATCCGACGCCTCTTACGGTTTTTATGCAGTCAAGATGAAGCTTCTTCCTAAGATTCTTAATATACACATCAATGACACGGTCTAGTGGTGCCTCCTCAAAATCCCATAATTTGTCTAAAATTTGCTTGCGCGTAAGGACTTGTCCGGGATGCTCGACCAATAGCTGCAATAACTTAATTTCTTTCGGTTTTACATCGACCGCTTCCTCTTGATAGGTTGCACTAAAGCCGGAGAAATCCACTTTTCCATCCCCATATATCCATAATTCCCTGTTATAATCAGGCCTTCTTCTTCTGAGCAAGGCCTCAATCCGCTTTTCTAGCACGGCAAGGGAAAATGGTTTACTCATATAATCATCCGCTTGTTCCTCGAAGCTCATGATTTGTGTGTACTCGTCGTCCATCGCAGTTAGCATAAGTACCGAAGTCCGGTTTGAATCCCTAATCGTCTTCAGAACGTCAAAGCCGTCCGCTTTTGGAAGCATAATATCTAAAATTACTAAGTCGAAAACCGTGCGGCTAAATTCGTGAATCGCGTCTTCGCCGTCCTCTACAGCCACCACTTCATACCCTTTCACTGTGAGATATTCGGCAATGCCTTCTCGTGTCGTTTCCTCATCTTCTACTAATAAAATCTTTTTTTTCATTGTCGATTCCTCATTTCTGCTGTATTTCGTCAACATCATCATACTATCAATGGATGGTCATTTCATATCAACCGCTAAACTTTTTTAATTTCATCTACGTTTCATATTGCCAATGTAAATTAGCAATGTCGACAGAAAGAACTAGAGAGGAGAAAAAAATATGAGAAGACAGTTTGGACTAAATGCTCTTTTAATTGGGGGGATACTTATACTGACCGGTTGCGGGATGACGAAGGAAAAAGTAGACCAAGAAAGGATAACGGAGCTAGAAAAAGAAGTAGCTGAAAATGGAAAGGCGGTTGAAATAGAAGAGGAAGATAAGGATAAAAGTAGATCTGAAATTCAACAGGTTGAAAATACTAAATACCAATCAATTGTATGGATTGGAGAAGCAGGAAAAAAAGAACACGGTACAGGGTTTTTGATCGGTAATAGTAAAATCCTGACGAATAGGCATGTCGTAGATTCTGTCGAGGAAAATAAGATGATTGTCCGTGTAAAAAATGATTCTGGTGAGACGATTGATTATAAAGTGAAAAAGGTCACGCCTTCTCCAATTGAAGAAATAGATTTGGCCATCATTGAAGTAAGTCCGACTGAGGATGGACAAACAATCGATGACAATCTTGAACATTTCGAGCTTGCTTCACTGGAGGACATAAAGAAAGTCAAAGTAGGAGATGCCGTCAACACAATCGGCTATCCAGGTGATAAGAAAGACGGAACATTATGGGATAGTAAAGGGAAAGTTTTAATGTTTTTAGGCGAAAATTACCTAGCATACGATGCCTTCATTACACATGGCAATTCGGGATCTCCTTTATTTAATGAGGATGGTAAAGTTATTGGCTTATCGAATGCGAGCAATGATGGAGCCGACGGTGAGATTATGGGTTTCGGCTTTTTGCTGACAGACGAGATATATACATTTATTGAAAATAATAGATGATGTTCTTTTCAAGCTGCGCTTAGAGAGAAGGGGATTCATATAATAAATTAAATGTGATTGGATCGTATCTATCCCAATCACATTTAATTATTTGCAGGCGCCTCAAACCGGTCTCCGGGAACAGGAACGACTTTATCCCCATTTCTCACAACATACATACTATCTACACCTGTTCCTAGCTGGATGGCCGATGCATCTATTCCGCCCGGCATCCACCTATTCTCAATGATCCCTTTATGTTTTGTATGATAAAAGCTTATTCTGTCATTTTCCTTAAGTCTTATTAAAAAAATGATCGGGCATCTATTCTGATTTTCCTTCTACCGTGACATCTTATCTTATTTTTAATTCATCGCTCAGGTAAAATCGGTAAACTACCAAGTGTCCACCGATTCCAGCGTGCATCATAGGCTTTCGGTTCTTTTAATTCGACAAGATGCCCAATCCCCCATGTAATGATGGCACCTTGGGGAAACAATTGGAAACGAAATACCTGCGATTTGTTGATAGCGTTCCACGTTGTCCGCGAGATAGGCAAACTCATTGTTAGTAATGAATTGTGTATCGGTTCGCGGGTAAGTGACAAGTTTCTTCTCATATAAGCCTTGTACTATCTTTAGTACATTGGCAGGACTGTATCTCCATCTCCTATTTGCAACAGCTTGAAGCGTCGAAAGAGCATGTAATTTAGGTGATTTAGTACGCTTTTCTTTCTTCGTTACTGATTTTACAAACCCTTCATTGTGTTCCATGATGTTATGCTGTTGCAATAATTGAAGAACTTCCTCTTTTTTATCGCTTTTGATTTTTGCCTTGCCTTTATACGTCCCATTTTTAGCTGTGAAATTCCCCTCAATCTCATAAAAAGGGGTGGAAACAAAGTTCTCTATTTCTTTTTGCCGTTGGTAAATGAGATAAACCGTTGGAGATTGTACTCGTACAATCGAAAGACTTTCATTGAACCCTTTTTGTTGCAGTAGTAGGGTATAAAGTCTGCTCCCATTCATACCGACGAGCCAGTCGCTGATTTGTCGTGTTTTCGCTTCATAATAGAGTAAAAGATCTTTTTTATTATCTTGAAGGTTCTTAAATCCTTTTCGCACTTCCTCAACTTCCAATGAGTTAATCCAAAGTCGTTTAATTGTCTTGTTTTTTGCACCGGTCATGTAGGAAATGGAATAGAAAATATTAGATCCTTCACGGTCACAATCGCAGGCGTTCAAAATTGTATTTACGGTAGGTTCATTGAACAACCGTTTAATAAAATTGAACTGGACTCGCTTGTCGTAGGAAACCTTATACTCGTACTTAGCGGGTAAAATAGGCAAAGATTCTAAGCTCCATGAAGCCCATTCTTTTCGATACTCTTTTGGCTCTTTCAATTCAACTAAATGTCCGATCCCCCAGGTAATGGTAGCACCGTTAGGAAACGTACTGCATGGATTCAGTTCAATATGTGTTTTATGACGGGATTTTACTGAAAAAGCGTCAGCATATGCTTTTGCTTGAGATGGTTTTTCAGCCAAAATTGCTATATTTGTCATTGGTATCACCTTTTCAAAACGTTTGATATTAGACAGATTCGTTATGCTTAAAAAGTTTAATCTTTATTAATATCTATACGAACTAGCTTTCGTATTTAATTCTATCATAATAAAGGGTGCGGATTAAAATTGTTAATGAAAGAATAATAGTATTATCTAATCTATACGAGTCATGATGACTTTCCAAAGTATTAATAATTAAAAATTTGATAATAACAACTATATATTGTATGTTAATTTACACAGGCATACAATATAGTGTGTTTTGGAGGGGGTTGGGAAAATGTAGGAGTTGTTCTACTATAGATTTACTTGGATTTTATTGTAAAGTTTTAAACAGTTTTGAAACAAACGTTGTTGCGGGAGAAAGAAAAAACTATGAATAATCCCTGAGTATCAAAGAGAATATTCATAGCTCCTAAATTCACAGAAGCGACAACTTCTGTCTGCTCACATCGCTTCACCAAAAGCGAGATGAAATAAATAATTAATAATTTAAAATGTATCATATGAAAGACGGCTATACAAGAATACATTTGGATAAAGGGATGCCAATTTAAAGTCGTAAGACCAGTGTGAGCAGTGGTTCTTATTTAAAAATCTTGAAGAAAAGGGAAACTACTATTGACTCAACCGACAGTAAAAGAACAGACGCTATTAGAAAAGATGATTGAACAGCTTGACCTACCAAAATCCGTTGAAGAAAAGGTGCGACAACGATACTATTCACTTGGAGAATGGTTCAATCGAGAAGAGAGTACATTAAAAGATGTTGTTATTTCTGTGCAAGGTTCATTTGGACAAGGTACTACTATAAAACCGTTGCAAGAAGGAGAAGAATATGATTTAGATATGAGTTGCAAAGTAAATATCTTCGATTTTAAAGAAAAGCATACACAAAAAGAACTTTTGCAGATGGTGAAAGACGAACTCGAATTGTATCGTAAGAAAGTGGGTATTCATCATAAAATTGAAGAAAAAAGGCGTTGTTTACGCTTATATTACAAAGATGAAGTGCCGTTTCACTTAGATTTTGTGCCTTGTATTCCTTTAGGAAAAGAAAAGGAAAATGAATACCGTTCAAATTTAATAAAATCTTATCAAGAGGATGAACAATTTGCTTCCGACTTAGCTATATATGCAGTAAATATTCCCGATAAAGAGAAGGAAAATTATAATGTAATTTCGGACCAGTGGCACATTAGTAATCAACAAGGATACTTATTATGGTTTCAAAATAAGATGGCGCCGGATAAACAAGACCTTCGGAAAGCGAGTATTGAAACCATCCCAGAGTATAAACAAAAATCTGTATTGCAGCGCTGTATTCAATTACTAAAACGTCATAGGGACACTATGTTTGCCAATGAAATAGTAAAAGAAAGTAAGCCTATTTCTATTATCATTACTACTTTGGCAGCTAAAGCCTATAAAGGTGAGCAATGTATTGAAGAAGCACTTATAAATATTTTGAATACGATGTCTCAGTATATTAATCCTGTTATTCCTAGAATTTCCAACCCTGTAAAACCCGAAGAAGACTTTACGGATCGCTGGGATGACCCTAAGTTTGCATATTTGAAATTAGAAAGGAATTTCTATTTATGGTTAGAACAAGCCAAATTGGACTTCACAAAACTAATTAACGAGCAGCGCTCTAAAGAACTAAGTTACGTGTTAGAGAAAGGTTTTGGATTAAATTTCAGTGAAGAAACGTTACAAAGTAAATTTGGTTATAAAAAATCTTTGATTCAGCAACATGAAGTTAGGACACCTTCGGCTCGACCGTGGAGAAGTCTATAATGTTTAGGTATGTAGAAAGTTTCATCCAACATTACCCTACGTTTAGGATGAAACTTACAACAGGAAACGAACTAGTTTTAGAAGGGAAGTATGAGGGATTGCTAGTTAACAAGCAATACGGGGATATCCAAGTCGATTTTGAACTGGAAATTCAAATTCCAGTGGAATACCCTAACTCATTACCAAAAGTCTTTGAAACATCGAATAAAGTGGAAAGAATTCCTGAAAATCATGTGAATTATGATGGCTCCCTTTGTTTGGGTGCCCCTATTCGATTAAAGATGACAATGAGAAAAAATCCAAGTCTAATTTATTTTTTTGAAAACTGTATACTTCCTTATTTATATGCAGTATCTTTGAAGATTTATAAGGGTGAATCTTTTGTTTTTGGAGAACTAGCACATGGAAAACTAGGTTTAATAGAAGACTTTAAAAATCTATTTAATTTATCAGAAGAGAAGAAAGTTTATCATATGCTGTTTTTGCTAGGTACAAGCAAAAGGGAAGCGAATCGTTTACTCTGTCCTTGCGGATGCAAAAAACGCGTTTCAACCTGTAGGTTCTTTAAGAATGTACAGCAAATGCGCAAGCTATTACCACGAAGTGAATGGGAAGAGCAGTATACATTGATAAAACGGGGGTACTAAAATGATTAATAAATGGAAAGTTATTATACAGTATATTTTAGTGTTAATTCCCCTTTTAGGTTCAATTGTATTACCCATTGATCTGTTGTGGGGGATAGTGAGTATTAAATTAGGCGACTTAACTGATATGAAGCAAATGATATATGGGGTTGTATCTTACAAAAAGCTTGTTTCTTTAGGGTTGGGCTTCATTCTTACTGTAATGGTATTTGGCTTTCTAAGGCATATTAACAAGAACAAAACTTTTAATACAGGTAGTGATTATTTTGATTACCCTATGAGATATTTTGTTTTGGCAGGTCGTAGAGGATTAGGCTACAAGGAAATAACATTAGTCAGAGTCCCGTTATATATGCAATTTAAACTTTTATTCAATGATGTATTTGATTGCATGATTTCTGATACACATCCTACTAGGACGGATAAAATTAAAGTGGTGACACTTAATCTTGATAATGAATCGGATGAGATTAACTTTATATTATCTGATACGTATCAAATTCAGTTAGATGACTTACCTATTGAAAAAAGGTCGTTACCAACAGTTTTAATAGAACGTGGCACTAGTTTTTCAGGAGTTAGAACATATAACCAAGAGTTTACGGCTGTCGTCAGAGAACAAACAAATAATTACCGATTACAATATAATCGTGTAAATATCTTTGCAACTACCAATACCCAACACACAAAAGAAATAGTATTAGGGTCCTTTAAAAATGGTGGTCGAACAGGTTTTAATGAAATATATGTATATGAACAAAATTCAAAGGATTATAAGTTTAGCAAAGCTCATGCGATTCAATGACTTAATAATCCTGTGACTAAGACCTTTTATTAATCATTAGTTGTTGGAGGCTTTAAATGAACTACAAAGAAATAAAAGAGTTATATAGTAGGGCAACCCTTAAGAGATTAAGTAGGATTCCTAAAAAATTTTACAAGCTAAATTTGACTTTATTAACTTTTGAAATGTTGAGGGGTATTAGATTCGAAAGCGTTTATTTTTTTTTAAATGAATGTAGAAATATCTTGCTTTTTCCAATGGAATATACTGATCAAAATGAATTCTTAAGCTTTAAATCAGCTTGCTTAACTAAAATTAATGATTTAATACCTGACGGAAAAGAGCAGGAGGATTTCATAAATGAGGTTATCCAATTAACAAGAAAAATCTTTGAACAGTCATCTCAGAATAAAAAAGTACTATTACGAGTTTCAGAATTGGAACAAACTTTTAAAGTAGGAAATTATTTTAGAAAGGTTTTTAGAAATGTTGAAGACAACAATTTGCGTCCACACGTATGGGTAGATATAGATTTATCTCGTGGAATAACGCCTACTTATCCCGATCTGTTAACTTACGGAGATTTAATAAATTTATGGGGGATGTATCTAGATAAAATCAAACAGGAAAAAGATTATTCGAATAAATTTAACGAACCATATAATAGGATTCATAAGCAATTGAACTATGATTTACTAACGCTTAGGAAGTATTTAAATATAAGTGCAATCACCTTCGTGGAGGCATACTTATACCATGTTTTTTATGATGTGAAGAAGAGTAATTATTCGTTGGAAACTGAATCGGTAAGAAGATTCATGGAAAATATGAAGGTCGAAGATGAACAAGTTATTAAACAATTGATTATTCCCGAGTTTTGCCACGATAATGAAGAAAATACTAAGGAGATTAGCAGGTTATTTGAAGAGTACGATGATTTGAATAAGAAAAGAAATCGTTTTATTCATGCTTCTGCATTCGACCAGAATGGAGAATCACATTTATTGCCTTTGCTTAATATCGGCCATGAAGAAATCATACAAGCATTAAATATATGTACCGATCTTGTAAGGGCTGTTGAGAATATATTACCAAGTGAGCTTAAAATATTATTTTGGTGGGGAACGATTACTCATCCTGATTATACAAATGAAGAGAAAGGAAACTTTATTATAAGGAAAGGGGTCTAAGGGGCCATGGGGTGGGAATGAGATGATGATACCTAGAAAAGTTAATTAATTTGAAAGGTACTCCGTGACATTACCGACTATTGTTACATGATTTACCAAAAGGGTAACGTTTAAATCTTTGAAAGATTAACAGGCCAAATACCTATTTATTTCTAGCGGGGAATTTGGCTTTTGTCCTTCAAAAGTTGCGCCTTTTACTAATGGATTGCAGGCCTATAAAACAATGTTCGATGAGGAACAATTAATCTTTACATTTTTTTAGGATTGATTATAGATATGTCTAACCTACGGGCAAGAATTCTAGCACCCTTATCATGTGAGGCAAAAACTAGTTTTGAACCTTCCTCAACTTTAGTTAGTAAATCCGAAATAATTTGTTCATCAGCTGTTGAGTATTTTATATCTCTTGTGTTTTCACGTACCAAAAATAAACGATTGTAATTCCGATACTTTTCGATGATGACGAAGCCCTTTTGCGCCTTATATCTGGTTGTACTATCAACGTTGTTCTTTAATCCCTCTAATTCACGGAAAACAACAGGATGCAATACTTTGTTGGGTATAGTAATTTAATAATGAACATTCGAATTGTACAATAATTATAACATTTAATTAGTTAAATGTTATGGAATAACGGTATGATAAAAAAGTTCACGTATTTGTCGATATTATACTCTTAGTAGATATATATATCCCTCACTAATTGTTTTCCAATTTTAAAAGGTCAAAAGTTTACTTAGAGTAGAAAAGTAATCCATTAAATGGAATTTTGGTAAATTCACTTTACAAGCGTGAAGTTTCAAATAGTTATTTTAAATGATAAACTTGTCCTCACTAACAAAAATGGAGGATTAATTCATATGATTTACTGGGCAAGTGTTGAAATAAATGACGGATGGAAATATAGCGATATTATTGATGCTGATTCTAAAGAAGAGGCAAAGAATTTATTTTCTATCAGTAGTGCCTTCGATATCTTAGAAAGTTTAAGGGGGGAAGAACTTTTAAATGAATTTAATAAGAAGTATCTCGTGGATTTCAATTTAGACAAGTTTTTTAAAGATAAAATAGACCTTAAGGATCTATTCAAAAAATGGTCGTATGGAAAAAACATAGCTATTGATTGCCCAAAAACCATCGAGCTAATTGATTATATTTTAAAAAAGGAATACGAAATAGAATGCTATGAACCCTTGGTTATCAGTAAAGAAAAGACACTTCACACCTATGAAACTTTTGCAAAACGTATCTCGGAACTACAAGAAGAAAAACAAAGAAGAAAAACAAAGAAGAAAAAATCCCGGAAAACTAGTATATACCGTCAACAATAAATTTGAACTGAAAATAGAAGAACGTAAAAAGTCAGAAAAGTGATACCGTGGAAAGAAAACCGAGTTTATTGCTTAAAATAATAGAGCTGTGCCTCTGTATTTGGGGTAGCTCCATTGAATTATTATTTGATTAACAATCTGTATTGCTAAGGACAAAATTCATATTTAATAAGAGTAAAGAGACGATTATCTACACCTAATTGTCTCTTTATTTTGTGGTTAGATTGCACATAAATCATAGGTGTTTATAGCTTTATGTGCACCTAAAAGGTAATGTGCACGTAAAATTATTAATAAGGATCTAGGTAACGCATGAATAAGGATAATTATTTATATTATGTGCAAAAACATTTATGGAGATATATCGCAGTCACAAGCATTGATAACCGTATCCGTCCCCTTAATGAGCTTCTTCACAACTTGAAACTGCTTAAACTTTCCCTTTGCCACCTGAAACTCATAACGGTCCGGCAAAATCGGTAAGCTGCCGAGCGACCAACGTTTCCAAGCAGGGTTATACGTATGAGGCTCTTTCAATTCAACGAGGTGGCCGACACCCCATGTAATATAAGCCCCTTCTGGGAATATCGGACACGCTTGAATTTCCATATATCCTTCAAATTTACGCACCGAAAAAGCGTCTGCATACGCTTTCGCCTGGGAAGGTTTTTCAGCTAGAATAACTGGTTTCATGGGAGCACCTCGATTGATCTGTAGTACGTTCGTTCTGTTGGATTTATTATCTCATATTTTGGGGGCGGTTGCTATGTAAGGAAGATAGCTGTATTAATTACCTTCTAGCAAAACAATATTAATGATATACTTGTAGTCGCAGCTACATTTCTAGCGGATGGGCGGTGGCACTCCCTTTGTGAAAGGGGGTGTTTACATGGTGACTTACGAAGCAATGGACATGCTATTACAATTTGGAATGTTCCTCGCTATGATGGCAACAGCTATCGTTGCAATAATTGCTCTCTACACCAATAGAAAAAAGTAACCATCCTCCGCTATTGGCATAGGTGAGATAGTTACTTTTTCTTGTTAACATTCTTATTTCTAGCCAACCGCTCTGCAAGCGGATGTAAGTTGCAATTGACTGGGTGTTCGCGCATCCAGTCTTTTTTAGTATATGTTCATTATAAGTAATAATATACAGTTTATCAACTGGAGAGCTTGTTCTGTTTTAAGTCTATATCGCGCAGTCTGCTAATTATATAATGAATTTGTGCTCCCTATTTTTGTTATTGCGATATTATATAACTGTAGATATAAAACTGTTAACAAGAGATCACCATAGTATAATATGAGTAAATGGGTTGGCTTATGATGAAGCGAAATTTATCTGAAGAGGACCCAATAAACACAGCCTGACATTTAATGAGTCATGCGAACGTTTCTACACACATCTGCGATAAAAACTTCTTAATCAGCGATAATCATCACATTTTCTGCTATTTGCTTTTGGTCAGTAGAATTTGGGTTTTCGACTAAGTCAAAAGAAACCCGTTGACCTTGTATAAGATATCTAAATCCATTATTGAAAGCTTCATTATCAGGAGAAATCGCGCTGAAGTGAACAAAAACGTGATTCCCATCTTCCCCGTCAAGCATAATGCGACCATAGCCTTTATCTTCTTTATACCACTTAACAATTCCCTCTCGTTTCATATCAATTCGTCCTTCCTTTGCTGTTCAACGAGTTGACCCATAGCTGTTTGATATTCTGACTGAGTGTGCGCCAGTTACATCGGAGCACCTCAATTGATCTGTAGTACGTTCGTTCTGTTGGATTGATTATCTCACATTTTGGGGTGGGTTGCTATGTAAGGAAGATGTAGAGGATGATTTCTAATAGTAGTATTAATTAGCTTCTAGCAAAACATTATGAATGATATAATCGTAGATAGCTAAATTTATAGTGAATGGTGCATAATGAACAGGGATAGACCCCTGACTTCAATAAAACCCATACATAATTTTTTCGGAAAATTTTAATATTAGGGAAGTGAATTGTGGGATCGTTTACTATAGAGTTTCATTTATGATGAAAGGAGGACATTGGATGCATGGAATTGAACGAGGCAATACTATTGATGATGACCCACTTACTACCAATTTTATTTTTGACCTATATGGCAACGGATATTCTTCTTCGCAATAAAAGAAAAACAGAACACATTTTACTAAGCCTTATTGCCGTTTGCTTTATATTATTATTCGTAGAAGAGTATGTGAGAAATCAGGTTCCGATAGAGTATAGCCCTATTCTATCTGCTCTTTGGCTAAGTAGTGTAGGTACAATTATTCCTGGTTTATGTTTTCACTTTCTTATCAAATTTACAGGTCTTTATACGAAGTGGCCTCGTTTTCTGTATCCGTACATCTTTTATGTACCTCTGATTTTTGTTATTTTAAATATTTTCACTGGTGCTAACTTGACTTATACACAAGACTTTTTTGAAGTGGGAATATGGAAATATCCAATTTACAATATGAACTATTACATTGTCATGACCATTGGTACGATCATAGATTTTCTCTACTTAATCCCTTTAGTAATTGCAAAATATAGGACGAAACTTGAAGAACAACGGGCAATCTACCAACAACTGATCGTCGGGGTTTGGGTAGCAATTATATTAAATATTGTATTGGGCTTTATAAATTACGAAAACATGCTGCCGCCCTATTCCTATATATACGCCGGTATCGTTTGGTGCTATTTTCTACGCCGGATAATGAAACAACATGATTTTCTTAATTTGTACGATAAACGATATGAAAAATTGTTTCATTTAAATCCAAATGCTATTTTGCTTCTAGACTTTAAAGGAATTATTCATGATGCAAATCCTGCAGCAACACAATTGCTTGCTAACTTGAATCTTCGACAAGAGCAACTATTTGCTTTACTAGACGATCAGTTAAAAGAACAGCTTTTAAGCGAAAAAGAAATTAAAGATTATGCGCTGAGTATTTCAAATAATGATGTCGAAGTTTTATTGCTCGTCAATGCAGATTATATACTGGTGGACAATCAGATGCATATTCTATTAATCTTCCAGGATGTGACGTTGCAAAAACAATATCAAAGGGAGATCGAATTTCTTGCTTACCATGATGCCTTAACGCGCTTACCAAATCGGCGGTTGTTTACTAAACAACTAGAAGCAGCAATGGAAACATGTCGAAATGAACAGCAATCACTTACATTACTTTTGATAGATATCGATAATTTCAAAAGGTTAAATGATACGTATGGTCATCAAGTAGGGGATGAACTGCTTCAAGTTACCGCACAAATATTGCAAGATGCGGTAAAGGATACAGGAGATGTTGCACGTTTAGGCGGGATGAATTTGTTCTTTTCCTACGAGAGGTACATTCCAAACAGCTAACAAGTCAGTTTATCGAACAATTACAATCAACATTTTCACAATATATAACGACAACCCATCCTGATGTACCTGTTGCGCTTAGCATTGGCATCAGTCAATTTCCTGAAGATGGTGAGGATGAACAAACACTTATGCATCATGCGGACCAAGTGATGTATGTCGCAAAACGAAGTAATAAATTGGAGGTTGCCAGGTAAAGGGGAACACAAGAATAGCTTACCGAATGGGGAAACACATTCAGTAAGCTATTTTTGTTTGAATGCCTGCAACCCAAACCTTTTAAATTGATTTTTTTACCATCATACAGTGAAATTTCTTCTTTATAATAGAAATTAAGATTCGGAAAAATTATCAGAAAGCTAATTTACTGTTAAGGAGGTGAAGTTCATTGGTGAAAATCACGAAAAAATGGCGTGTAGGATCAATGGTTGTTGCTGTTCTTTTATTTGCGTTACTACTTACAGGCTTTCGATTACAGTGGATTAATACGTTTAACGAAACAGGAGATCAGCCAATTATTGAGAATGGGGTGCTTGATTTACGTGAGTGGGATTTTTCGGATGGAAAAGTCCTATCACTGAATGGCGAGTGGGGGTTCTCCCCTTATGAACACATTACAACAATACCGAGGGCAAGCGATAATGTGACAGAACGTTATATACAAACACCGGGAGATTGGTCAGAAGTATTGAATCCAGGAGACCATAGTCCGTATGGGTATGGCTCTTATCATCTACGCATTTTAGTTAATCCTGATCAAAACCAAACATATGGAATGCAGGTTCCAAGCATTCGTAGTTCCTCCGCCTTGTATATTAATGGATTATTTTCGGGGAAATCGGGAGAGGTTGCAGACAATGAAGAAGATGCCCATGCACTAAATGTTCCATATGTATCGTCTTCTATTCGGGCGGATGAAGAGGGTGTTATAGAGATTGTTTTACAGGCAACAAACTTCGTGGACCCCCGTTCAAGTGGACTCGTTCGTTCAATTAAATTCGGTTACGAAGAGAACATCTTATCAGATGTAAAACTATCGACGCTGTTACAAGTGATTACCGCAGTTGTTTTTATCATTCATGCTTTATTTGCTTGTATATTATTTGTAATTGGTATTAGAGATCGTCGTCTTCTTTACTTTGCTTTAATGTTACTTGTAAGTTCTGTTTCGAATTTGATGGGTGGCGACGAAAAAGTATTATTTCACTATATCGAGATGGATTACACAGGTTCTTTTAAAATGTCTTTTTCACTGTTAATACTATTTGGTTTAGCGATGATCCATTGTGTGAAGCCGCAAATTCAATCTTTAGTCAAACCATTTGTAACAATCTACACGGTAGTTAGTATAGGTGTTATTGTAATTGTTATGATTTTACCGCTAGATTTGCTGGATTTTGCGTCAACGTTTAGTTTTTCGTACGTGATTTTATCAGCAGCCATCTCAGCGTTAGCTCTACTCATTACAAAGAAAGAATATACCGGTGGAATATGGTTAGCGCTGTCAAGTATTGCTTTAGCGAGTCATATTGGTTGGTGGGCCTATTCGTTAAATACAGGTTTAAAGGTAGTTTACTATCCATTCGATCTAATTATTGCAGTTATTTGTTTTGCGGGTGTTTGGTTTAAGCAATATCATCAAATGTTTATGAATACGAATCAGTTAGCAGCAGAACTTCAACGTGTGGATAAAATAAAAGACACATTTCTGGCGAATACATCCCACGAATTAAGGAATCCATTACATAGCATTTTAAATATATCCGAAGCAATTCTTGAGAGAGAACAGTCCACATTGCAAGGAAGAAGTGTTAAAGATTTAGGAGCCGTTATATCAGTCAGTCGTCAGATGTCGGTAATGGTCGATGATTTACTTGATATGACCCATTTAAAAGAAGGAAATCCAAAGATAGATCTTGGACTTTGTTCACTTCAAGCCGTTACTGTAGGCGTCGTTGATATGCTGGAATATATGGTTGAGGGAAAACCAGTACAAATAGTGAATAAGATACCGATAGATTTTCCTTTGATTTTGGCAGATGAAAAGCGACTCATTCAAATTGTCTTTAACTTGCTCCATAATGCCATTAAATTTACAAACCATGGCGTCATTACCATACAAGCGTGTATGCAAGAAGGTCAGGCACAAATCTCAATCGCAGATACAGGGATTGGGATGGAAAAAGAGGTTCTAAAGCATATTTTTGAACCCTATACGCAGGGAGCTAGCAGAGAAGATGGCGGGTTTGGTTTAGGCTTAAGCATTAGTCAGAAATTGGTTGAGTTGCATGGGAGTACATTACATGTTCAATCTGTTCTAGATGAAGGGACGATTTTTAGTTTTCAAATGCCTTTAGCGCATTCAGAAGCGATTCGTCAAATGCAGCCGCACGTACAATCGATGGAATATAGTAGTGAAAGTGAGATGAAGAAAACAAGTTTTGAGGATTCAATCATTCAAACGGAGACGGAAGTTGATGTTGAGCGACCTCGAATACTAGTTGTTGATGATGATCCGATTAATTTGCAAGTAATTGAGACGATGCTTGCGGCTAATAAATATAACGTGAAGACAGTTTTAAACGGCACCGAAGCACTTGCCTTACTAGAAGAAAAAGAATGGGACTTAGTGATTTCCGATGTGATGATGCCGATAATATCTGGATATGATTTAACAAAGCGCATTCGTGAACGTTTTTCACTAACGGAGCTTCCAATTTTGTTATTAACGGCGAGGAGTCAACCAAAAGACATTGAAAATGGTTTTTTGGCAGGTGCCAATGATTATGTCAAGAAACCCGTAGATGCATTGGAATTCAAATCAAGAGTTCAAGCGTTGGCGGGTGTAAAAAAAGCAATGCAGGAAAAACTCCAAATCGAAGCAGCTTGGCTCCAGGCACAAATTCAACCCCATTTCTTATTTAATGCTTTGAATACAATTATGGCATTAAGTGAGATTGATCTTGATCGAATGCAAAAGGTGTTAGAAGCATTTAGCCAGTTACTACGCGGGAAGTTCAAGTTTACTAATTTGAATGAACTTGCTCCACTTGAAGATGAACTGGAACTAGTCAGAGCCTATTTACTCATTGAAAAGGAAAGATTTGCAGATCGCTTACACATTAAATGGGAGGTAGACGATGATTTACAAGTCATTATTCCTTCACTAACGATACAACCACTCGTGGATAATGCGATTCATCACGGCATTATGAATCGTCCAGAAGGTGGGCAGTTAACGATATGTATTTCACAATTGGAAAATCATATAGAAATACGCGTGGAAGATGATGGAGTAGGTATGGAGAAATCGAAAGTAGAGGGGTTATTGAAGAAAACTGCTAGTCATAAATCAGGCATTGGTTTATTGAATACGGACCTTCGGTTAAAACATCAATTTGGTCAAGGGCTAAAAATTGAAAGCGTTAAAGATAAGGGGACAAAGGTATCCTTTATGGTTCCGAATGACATAGGGAAATAAATAATATTCAAATTTGAAAACACCTCTCGCTAAAAAGTGGGTAATACCCAGCATCTAGGCAGCGAAGAGGTGTTTTCTATCATCCTCCCACTAAATTGTATTGTCCGTGCTGGACTAGTTTGAAGTAGGTTTAGCAAGTCTATAGCATGAAAGCAACCGTTGACGAGTATTATCAAAGACTAAAACAAACAAATGTTCTATAATAATGGTAACTTGATAGGGAGGTACGTTGCGTGAGACCGATACTTAGCAAAGAGTTATACCCGCAAGATTTTCGCAATTATTATTGGTTAAAAGAAGAGCTGCAAACATTTTGTAGAGAGAATGGAATGCGTGTTTCTGGATCGAAAATGGAGCTTACGGAGAGAATTTCAGCCTTTTTGCAAACAGGAGAAATTCAAAGACCCATCCAGAAAGAAAAATCTCCTTCTAAGAAAGCGATGAATACCAATCTCAGTTTGGACACGATCATTTCGGATAACCACCGCTGTAGTCAAGCCGTACGAGCGTTTTTTCAATCAGTCATTCCGAACTTTCATTTCTCAACGTTTATTCAAAACTATTTTAGAGAAAACGCAGGGAAGACCTATTCGGACGTTGTCAACGCATGGCATGAAGAAGAAGAGCGAAAAAAAGACCCGGCGTATAAAAGGCAAATTGGTTCACAGTTTGAATACAACCAGTTCACTAGAGACTATTTTGCAGATCCCACTAACAAACATAAGAGTCGAGCAGATGCAATAGAAGCTTGGCATACAATTAAAAGGCTACCGGGGAGTAATAAGTATATTCCAGGGAATGAACAAGAAATATAGGAATAACATAAAGATAGATGGTTATTTTTGCGTTTAATAAAATAATGATTTTTATTGCTAAAACAGTTTAATTGTTAAAAATATAAACATTCACTTTCTGTAATTGTAGAGTGGCTTCACCATCACACCGAATAACTTTCAAAAATTTTATTAAAGTAGAGTCTACGTCTAACGTTTTGAACCATCAATTTAGTCTTAGAGGAAATTAAAAAAGGTACCACCCTACATATATAAGAGGTAGGTGGTACCTTTTTTACGCATTTAATTCCCCGCAGAGCGATCGTCTAAATACCGGTACAATGTGGATTTACTGATGCCTGTAGCTTCTTTGATCTCATAGAGTGAGTATTTTTTGCTGTCGTACATTGCAAACGCACGTTGTAGATTCTCATCGGATTTCCGAGGGCGGCCGATCAATTTGCCTTGTTCTTTTGCTTCTTGTAAGGCGAAGGTGGAAGAATGGCTTAAAAAGGTCGATTGGATGTTCATGAAAAATGTAGCACTCTGAAGGAAAGTGTGTTGCTGGATGGTGCGATTGGTCAGTTGCTCATCTAAGAAATGGATGGTGATTTGATCGCGTTCGGCGAGCCGTAATACGTCGAGTAGTTGTTGCAACGAATCGGCTAACGCTTCGACGTTTTGGAAATATAATTCATCCCCTTGTCGGACAGTCATGAATAACTGCTCAAGTGCAGTTCGTTTCTTCGCAAGTCCATGGGTTTCACGGTATTGGTGTTCAAGCGTGAGTCCTTTAAGCTGTTGTGTTCCTTGCTGATCTTGTACAATCGGTCGGCTGTATCCGTACTTCATTTTTTCACCTCGTTGTTCCCAAAACTATTCACTTATGGGACGACAAATGATATGCTAATAACATTCTACCACTAGGGAATTCTATTTGTAAGTTTAGTCATCATGAGAGGGGCACTTTTAGAATATGTATAGTTTAAAACAACAATGGTTTGGGAATGTTCGTGCTGACCTGTTGGCGGGTGTCGTTGTAGGACTGGCACTTATTCCTGAGGCATTGGCTTTTGCTTTTATCGTTGGCGTCGATCCGCGTGTTGCGTTATATGCTTCGTTTGCAATTGCCGTCATTACGTCATTTGTAGGCGGCAGACCAGGGTTAATTTCCGCGGCGACCGGGGCGATGGCTTTGGTGCTTGTCAGTTTAATGGCAGACCACGGTTTGGAATACGTATTGGCTGCGACAATTCTCACGGGGATCATTCAATTTATCCTTGGCGGGCTCGGTGTCGCGAACTTAATGCGCTTCATCCCGAACTCGGTCATGCTCGGGTTCGTAAATGCGCTAGGAATTATGATTTTCATGTCGCAAGTGCAATATTGGTTTGGATCGACAACTTCTGCATTTTTATTCGCAATGATTACACTGATTTTAGTGTATGCGATTCCGCGGTTTTTCACAGCTATTCCTGCGCCTTTAATCGCAATTGTCGTCATGACAGCGATTGCGCTTATGAGCGGTGTAAAGATGCAAACAATCGGTGACTTAGGGACGATGCCGAATTCGTTACCGACATTTTTCTTTCCTGACATCCCATTGAATTTAGAAACGTTGAAAATTATTTTACCGTATTCATTGGCATTATCGATTGTTGGTTTGTTGGAATCATTGCTTACTTCTCAAGTATTGGATGATATGACGGATACACCGAGTAACAAAAATCGGGAAGCGCGCGGACAAGGGATTGCGAATTTCATCACCGGATTTTTCGGTGGCATGGCAGGATGTGCGTTAATTGGCCAGTCCATCATTAATATCAAATCGGGTGGTCGTGGTCGATTATCGACATTGACCGCTGGTGTCTTCCTCATGTTCTTGATCATTGTTTTAGGAGATCTGGTGACGAAAATTCCGATGCCCGTTCTTGCAGGGGTCATGATCATGGTAAGTATGACAACGTTTAACTGGGGCTCATTTAAGTTTTTAAAACAAGCACCGAGAACGGAATCATTAGTTATGCTCATTACTGTCGTAATTATTTTGTACACGCATAACTTGGCAATCGGTGTCGTCGTCGGTGTCATCTTAAGTGCGTTATTCTTCGTAGCGAAAATTTCCCGTGTGACCGTAACGAATCATGAAGGGGAGTACAAAATTAAAGGACCGTTATTTTTTGCGTCCACGACGAAATTCATTCAGTCATTCGATAATGTGACGGAGCAGGACATCATCATTAATTTCGAAGATAGTCAGCTATGGGATGAATCGGCAGTCGGTGCAATTTTTAAAGTCGTTCAGAAGCTTGAAGAAAAAGGTGTGAACGTGAAGATTCAAGGGTTGAATGCTTCAAGTAAGCATTTATACGAAAAGTTACTGTAAAGTAAGTATAACGGTACATTGAGGGAGGAACCCACATGAAGATTGCTGTAGCGATTGATGGATCAGAGAACGCGTTACGTGCGGCAAAACATGCAATCCAACTTGCGCAATACGTTCCAAATGCACAGTTGGAAATCATTTATGTTGCAGATTATAACAAGGCGAAAGACGAACGGTTATTAGCACAAAGCCCTGAAAGTCTTTCGTTAAAACGGGAACAAAAAGTGCACCAAGTTTTAGATTTGGCGACAGAAGCAGGTGTGAAGGCTGATATTACCATGTTGAAGGGGACGCCAAGCCTTGAAATCATTAAATATGTGAATGAAAAAGACATTGACCAGCTTGTTATCGGCAGCCGTGGATTGAATACGTTTCAAGAAATGGTGCTCGGTAGCGTTAGCCACAAAGTGATGAAGCACGTGGACTGTCCAGTAACGGTTGTGAAGTAAGTGAAGAAGGTACTTGAAGGAGCAAGGGGCATAAAACAAGCCGCTTGAGTTCCTAACAAGTACCTTTTTGTGTATCTTTCTAATTGCTTCGCAAAAATATGGTAAGCCGTCTATTTCCCTAATCTGTTACAGAAATATTCATTAGATTATAAGTGTCTTCTAAAACAAAGTCAGTGAGATACCTGTTCTAGCTTTTTCTAAACAACGCAGTCCATAGAGCCGAAGTTCCAAAGCATTGCTGATCGTTTTCGAAATCTTTCATTCTCCGTATTTCAACAACTTCAAAACGATTAAAGATTGTTCGCAAGGATTCTTCAGTAAAGCCCAAGCCTCCTTGTAGACTACGCCTTCTATAAACCTCCCAATCCGTTATATCAGCCCCACCTAACTCACCACCTTTTACGAAACACGTAATGGCAAAGTAGCCACCGGGTTTTAAAGAATGAGAGAGTAAGTTAAGATAGCTCATTCTTCTATGTGGTGTTATATGATGAAAACAACCAGAATCGTAAATAATATCGTAGGCTTCTTCTTTAAGTTGTAGCTCGAAAATGTTTTTGTGAATGAAATTTACAGAGACCTCTTTTTCGATAGCGCGTTCTTCCGCCCACTGAAGAGATTCTTCAGATAAATCAACAGCGTCAACGGTGCATCCTTTTTCAGCAAAGTATAGAGCGTTTCTACCGGGGCCACAGCCAAGTTCAAGGACATTTCCAGGCTGGATGAATTGATTTTCAAAATAGGAAACTAAGTTCTCATCCGGTTTATTTACGAAAAAGGGGATTTTTTTATCACGGTCCTCATAAAATGCATTCCAAAAATCTGTAGGTTCTCTTAATAAAGAATCTAACATCTCTACGACATCATCGTAGCTACTAATTGTCTCATTCAACTAAATCCCTTCTTTCTTCATCTATATATAAATTATACTGAAAATTTTGAGTGGTAATAGGTCATTGCCGTTACAAAATAATTAAAATGATGGCTTCCATTGTTGCTTTGACGGTACTGGAAAGGGGTATGAGCGCTTTACAATCAGCAGTGTGACTTCAGGCAGGTAAACAGGTGTTATGGGTGTCGGAGGAGTAAAAGTAGGAAAGCGTGTGTAGTAGTAGTGTTAGAACGTGTGCATCTAACAAGAGTGGCGAATAAATTGTTACAAATGTTGCAAAACGATTACATGCTATCAGACACAAGTAAAATAGTTCGGTTGAATATAAAATAGATTGAAATTATTCTTTATGTTACAATTATTTACAGGTTACTATCTGCGAGGAGAGGAATAAGACATGGAAAAGATTGTGTTAGGCCTATTTTTCATTTTCTTTACGACAAATGTATCTTTTGTCGATACAGGAATCTTGTTCTATGTAACGAATGTAATTGGCTATCTATTCATGTATGTAGGTGTTCGTGAGTTGCACTTGCAAAGTGATCAATTCAAGCGAATTCGATTATGGATAGGATTCATGCTTGCGCATAGTGTATTTTTTGTCGTACTCAATGGCACTGGGAACTCAATTCAGACTCATGCGTTGTCTACATTTAGTTCATCGTTTGTTGGATTTTTCCTCCTTGCACTGGCACTAGTAGGAATGAGCATAATCTTTTATATTCTGCATTTACTACTGCAGGAAGGCATATTTGCAAAGGTAGACAGGTTAGTAGGAGGCGTGTTTGCTACGTTTATAGTGGCGGGTATTTGCTTTTTCTTTACCCCTTCCTACGCATTCCTGCCAATGATTGTCTTATTGTTGCTTGAAGCGGTTTTGCTCATTCGTATGTATGCCACAATACAACAACAAAAAGTGATTAGCGCGTAATAAGAGATAGAATGAAAAAGGAACTGCTACTCAATGCAGTTCTTTTCTATGTTCAGCAATATGCTTCAGCTCTTTTGCACGACTTACGATGAAGTTTTTCATATACCGCTCTAAAAATAACTTATCTGCAAATCGACCTATTACTCCAAATGGAGACTTGTAAGTGAACGAGTCTTTCATCACCGTTCCACTGCCACGTTCGTAAAATGTGTGCACATGTGTAAATGAATGAAAAGCCCCTGAGAGCATGACATCTGTGAATGAATAGGGCACATTCATTTGAATAATTTTCGCTTTTAGTCGTTGTTTTATGCCGAAGTGCACAGCTTCCCATGTCACGGTGTCACCTTCATCCATCAATCCTTGTGTAACGCCGTCGACTGCCCGCTCTTTCGTTTTTGCAGTCGTCAACGTATGCACTTCGACATTGCGCGCTAGGTCGAAGCAAGTATGAATAGGGGCTTCAATATAGATCTCGTATTCAATGGTCGGCATTTGTTCACCCTCCTTGCATGCTAATGTTAGGAGTATACCAAATAACGCCGTGCATAAAGAGGCTGGGACAAAACAGAAAAAATGCATGAAGGCAAAATTCGCCTTCATGCTTTTTTTCTGCTTTTACAATTTCTCTTTTTCATATTCATGAGTGGATCGGAGCGGAAAAAGGCCGACTCCTGCGGGACTGTAGCGCGATTGTTGAGACCCCGCAGGGAGCAAAGCGAAGCGACGCGAACGAGGAGGCTCAAGCGCGCCCCGCGGAAAGCGTGCCTTTTGGAGCGCAGAGAAACGGTCTAAGTAGAGTTTTGTCTCAGCCTCTTTCGTGTTAATTACCATCGTAATGAATTGGAGATCCTGGTCCAAGGTCGAAGCCGAACAGCATCCAGACGATGAGCGTCAAGCTCCAGAACAACAAGAAGAACATCGAGTAAGGGAACATGACCGATACGAGTGTCCCAATACCCATTTTCTTATCGTATTTCTGTGCAAATGCAATGATGATTGCAAAGTACGTCATCAGTGGTGAAATAATATTTGTTGATGAATCTGCTACACGGTATGCCATCTGTGTGAGCTCTGGTGAATAGCCAAGTTCCATCATGATTGGAACAAATACTGGTGCCATCATTGCCCATTTTGCGGACGCACTACCGATGAACAGGTTAATGAATGCCGCGATAACAATGAACAATAAAATCAATGGAATGCCCGTCAAGTTGATGCTTTCAAGGAACTTTGCACCATAAACACCGAGAACAAGTCCCATGTTTGATTCTGAGAAGAATGCAACGAACTGGCTCGCTGTGAAGGACAATACAATGAAAGTACCCATTGCAGCCATTGTGGCAGATAACATCTTCGCAACATCTTTGTCATTCCGTATTTCTTTTGTCACTTTCCCGTAAACGAGTCCAGGTACGAAGAAGAGGAACGCGATAATTGGTACAAGTGATTTCATGAATGGTGATTTGATAATCGGCATATCCGCTTCATCTCCACGTAGCGGTGCACCTGGTAGTAATACGAGTAAAGAGACAAGGATTCCAGCTATGAGTAATGAAAGTCCAGCCCATAGTAACCCTTTTTTCTCGATAGCTGAAAGTTTTTCTACCTTTTCACGGAATTCACCGTTGTATTCTCCAAGACGTGGTTCGACAATTTTCTCCGTCACCCAAGCCCCTACTACTGTAAGAACTACAACAGAAAATGCGATGAAATAATAGTTCATGGCGATATTCATACCGTCCGCATAAGCTGGATTGATAATTGCAGCGGACATGATTGTTAATTCCCCTAATAGAGCATCTGTCCCAGAGAGCAATAAGTTAGCGCTGAAACCACCAGATACGCCAGCGAATGCCGCTGCAAGACCTGCAAGCGGATGTCGTCCGAGTGCGGCAAAGATGACAGCCCCTAGAGGTGGTAGTACAACATAGCCTGCGTCAGAAGCAACACTCGACATGACACCTGCGAAAACGAGTCCAAGTGTAATCAGTCGTTTTGGAACGGACATGACAAATCCGCGAAGTAACGCACTAATTAGACCAGACCCTTCTGCTAGTCCAATACCGAGCATTGTGATGAGCACGACGCCAAGTGGTGCGAAACCGATGAAGTTAGCTGTCATGTTGGTAATGATATAGTGAATGCCTTCTACACTGAGAAGGTTCGTAACCTCAATCGATTCTCCTTCTTTCCCTGGGTGAGGAACACTAATCCCAAAGGAAGATACGACAGCTGAAAGAACAATGACAACAAGTGCAAGGATCGCAAATAATGTCACTGGATGTGGTAAACGGTTCCCTGTTTTTTCGATCATATCTAAAAACTTTTGGAAGAACCCTGTACGTTTTGTATGCATGGAAGACTCCTTTCTCTCATCAGAATACATTTCATTATTCTGTTAATTTTGTCTGTATTTTGGTTAAACTTTAGTATAGTAAACTTTCATTGGAAGATAAATAGTAGAGTAAAATGATTAAATTTAAGGAAATGTCCTACTAGTTAGTAAGTTGTTTAATTGTTGTATTGTAGGGGTTCATTTATTTAGGGTGTCGAAAAATAGTATAAAAAATTCTATGGAGTGGCTTCTTTGAAGTGGCTAGCGACAAGTGGATATTCTAATCGTGGAAAAATAAATAGTACCTACGGAGAACAAGTATAGAAACATATTACTAAAAAATGGCATTAATAAACCCACCTGGAGTCATATGCTCAGGTGGGTTATTCATGTTCTACAGATTAAATCAAGTCTTTGACAGCCTTCGACATCGTCGCGCCATCTGTTTTACCCGCTAGCAACGGTTTCGCAATTTTCATGGCATCACCCATGTTCATGCCTTTTGTAACACCTGCTTCAGTGAGCATCGCTTTTACTTCTTCTTCGCTTAATTGCTTTGGCAAGAAGGATTTCAATAGTAACAATTTCTTCTCCTCTTGCTCAATCAAATCGTCGCGTTGTGCTTGTTTTGCGCCATCTAACGCTTGGTTCGTCTGCTTGACTTCACGGTTGACAACCGCAATTTCCTCTTGCTCTGTCAATGCAGACCCTTTCTCTTTTTCAGCAGAATCCAATGCGGATTTTAAAAGCGTTAGTACACCTTTTGCGAGAGTGTTTTTTTCCTTCATTGCAGTTTTCAATTGTTCGAACACAGTTGTTTTTAACATATTGTTTCTCTCCTCTCTCTGTTTCGTTAGAAATGAACGACACAAAGCTATGTGTAAAAAGTATAGAAGAGATATTTCCCAAAATCAACTTTCGTCATCACTACATACACAATTTGAATATAAATTGATGACTCTGGCAACTATGAATAGAAAGCGGTCATTATTTGAAGGAGGAAAACGAAATGGCAGACAATCCTAAAGGCGTACAAGATAAAAAAGGCATGAGCCGCCGTACGTTCATGAAAAATACGGGCCTTGTGGCGGGTGGAGTAGTCGGTGGGGGGCTATTTGGCAGTCTACTGACAAACCAGTTGCAAGATAAGCCCGCCGTACAATCGACACAAGAAAATGGACTTATCCAAGATGCGCGTGTGTTTTTCAGTCGCGGACAAGATTTTGATATTTTAGCTGCCGCCACAGAGCGTATTTTTCCAAAAGATGATTTAGGACCAGGGGCAATTGAACTTGGCATTCCGTATTTCATTGACAAACAATTGAGCACAGAATGGGGCATTAACGCCAAGGAATATATGAAAGGGCCTTTTGCCGTCTATACGACCAATACAGGCACGCATAATAACTCGCGAAATCAAAGCCAACAAGGTCCAAACGCTGAAACACAAGTACCTGCTCCAACGCCGCGTTACCAAACAAAAATGACGAGAAGTGAGATTTTTGTTACGGGGCTCCGTGAAATGGATAACGTTGCACAAAAAGAATTTGGTGCAAGCTTTGTCAAACTGACAGGAGAACAACAAGACGAAGTGCTGCGCATGTTCGATGAAGGAAAAGTGGATTTAAAAGGAATCGGTTCGAAAAACTTTTTCAATATGTTGCTACAAACGACATTAGAAGGAGCCTACGCAGATCCCGTTTATGGTGGGAATAAAAACATGATGGGCTGGAAGATGAAGGAATATCCCGGTCCGCGAGCAAGTTACATGGCACAAATTGAAGTAGATGAATTTGTAAAGTTAGAACCACAGAGTTTACGCAATTATCAAGGTCATTAATGGGAGGAAACATAGATGGTCATTAAATTAGAAAAAGTGGATGTCGTCGTCGTTGGAACTGGTTGGGCAGGAGGCGTTGTCTGCGCTGAACTTTCAAAAGCTGGCTATAAAGTAGTCGCATTGGAAAGAGGGAAAAACCAGACGAGGGAAGATTACATCGGAGTGAAAGATGAGCTCCGCTATACAAATCGCTATGAAATGATGCAAAACCTTTCTTCTGAAACCATTACATCTCGTAATAATTTAGACGAAGTCGCTCTTCCGGTTCGAACGCGTAAAGAAATGATGGCGGGAACGGACTTAGGTGGCGGCAGCGTTCACTGGGCAGGTGCATGCTACCGATGGACACCGTATGATTTTGAGATTAAAAGCAAAACGATTGAGCGCTATGGCAAAGGCAAGATTCCTGAAGGGATGACGATTCAAGACTGGGGCATCACCTATGATGAGATGGAAAAATACTACGACAAATGGGAAAAGACAGCGGGTATTTCAGGTGAAAAGGATCCAAATCCACTCGCCGCCAAACGATCCAGTGACTATCCAAACCCGCCTATGAAAGAATCACCACCTATTAAGTTATTTAAAGAAGCAACAAAAAAGTTGGGCTATCATCCTTTCCAAGTACCAGCAGGAAATTTATCGCAGTCATACACAAATCCAGATGGTGAAGCGATGAATGCTTGTATGTACTGTTCTTATTGTACGCAATACGGTTGTGACTTCGGAGCAAAATCAGACCCGCTTGTTTCCGTCATTCCAACTGCGACAAAGACGGGGAACTTTGAAGCAAGAGTCGGAGCGAATGTCCGACGCGTCCTCTACAAAAATGGCAAAGCGACAGGTGTCTTGTATGTGAACACATTGACGGGTGAGGAATACGAACAACCTGCAGACGTAGTCGTGCTCGCAGCATTCACCTTTACAAACAATCGTTTGCTCTTACTATCTGGAATCGGCGAGCCGTATGATCCGAAAACGCGAAAAGGGGTCATCGGTCGAAATTACAACGGTCAATTCGGCATTACGTTCCTAGGTGCACGTGGCTTCTTCGATGAGAAGAAATTCAATTACTATGCAGGTGCAGGAGCATTAGGGGGCGTCATCAGCGATTATGCAGCGGATAACTTCGACCATACGAATTTAAATTTCCTCAACGGTGGCGGTATTGAAATGCGTCAATACGGTTCCGGCCCTATCGCAACGAACAAAGTGCCAAAAGGAACACCTTCATGGGGAGCAGAATTCAAAAAGAAGTCTGTTCATTATACAAATAGATCATTGGTCGTTTGGTACACATCCGCAAACATGGCGTGGTGGCACAATTACCTCAGTTTAGATCCGACTTACAAGGATGACAACGGTGATCCGCTATTACGCGTAACCTTTAAATATACTGACCAAGACCGCAATATCGCTAAATTCGGTATCGAGAAATCTCGTGAAATTATGGAAGCGATGGGCGCAGACATTGTGGATGAGGATGAAGTGCCTCAAGAATTCGACCACGTCTATGACGGTGGCCATTACGCAGGTGGTGTCATCATGGGTACAGATCCTACGACGTCTGCCGTAAATAATTATCTACAAATGTGGGATGCAGAAAATATCTTTGTTATCGGTGCGTCCGCGTTCCCTCAATTCGCAGGCCATCACCCGACAGAAACCGTTGGTGCGCTTGCCTATCGTGCTTCAGAAGGAATTGAGAAGTACTTGAAAGAAGGCGGTATGCTGGTCGCTAAAAAAGAAGTGAGTACGCAAGTGTAACAGCAGTCCAAAACCGAATCTAGAACGAATAAATCGCATGAAACCAACCTATTTATAGTTGGTTCATGCGGTTTTTTGTTGCTTCAAAACGGAACCAGTTCAATTAAAAATACATATACTACAGGTAACGTGCCATTTAAAGAGGGGGGTACTTGTTATGCCAGACTTCTGGCTATTGCTGAGTGGACAAATGACATGGAATTGGTATTTATTTATTGCATGCGCATGTACTTATTGTGTGTATATATGGTTTATTCATAACTATACAGCGTTAAAATGGCTCAGCTGTAAACCGATGCTGTTTCTAGTTAGCATGATTTTCTTGTATGCCATCGTCGGTAGCCCTTTAGCCGTCATCAGCCACCTATCCTTCAGCTTACATATGATTCAAATGAGCATCCTATACTTCCTCATTCCACCACTGCTTCTCCTTGGGATTCCCGAATCACTGTTCCAAAAACTAACAAGTAAGCGTTTTGTCAAAACAACTTCTCGCCTCAGAAACGTTCCGATCGCAAGCCTCTACCTGTTTGCGCTACTTTTTCTGCTTTATCATTTACCTTTCATGCTTACTGTTTTAGTAAAAATACCGATGCTTCAAAATGCGTATCTGTTTGTGCTATTCATTCTTTCCTTCGGGATGTGGTGGCCGATGGTTTCGCCGGACCCCAAAAAACGTTTAGCTGCCAATCAAATGAAGCGATACGCTATGAACAGTGGGTACATCCTTTTACCTGCTTGCCTATTATTCATACTGACTGCTTTTATCGATAGTGGCAATAATGCTTTATTCAACCAACTTACGGTCCATTTATGCCTGCCACCAAGTCTCGGTTCCACCGATGTATTACCATCCCCCTTCAATACGAAGTACGACCAAGCACTTTCGGGTTTTTTCATGCTCGGGTTGCACAAGGTTAGTTTAGGAATGGTTATGAAATATGAGTGGCATATAGAAGCGAAAAGCCGCTATCCCGATTAACTCCGGACAGCAGCTTTTTTAGATTTTCTTCACAAATTCAGTTTTTAGTTGCATGGGGCCGAATCCATCAATTTTACAATCAATATCATGATCGCCATCCACCAATTTAATGTTTTTCACTTTCGTTCCCATTTTGACAACATTGGAACTGCCTTTCACTTTCAAATCTTTAATGACCGTAACAGTGTCTCCGTCTTGCAGGACGTTTCCGTTCGCATCACGGTACACTTTCTCCTCCTGCGCTTCCTGTTCGGATTCAGCTGTCCATTCGTATGCACATTCAGGGCAAACAAACAGAATTCCATCTTCGTATGTGTATTCTGAATTACATTTAGGACAATTTGGCAATGTACTCATCATCTGATTCCTCCATCCGGTATGTTCCTCTCTACTATATCAAACAAACAAAATAAGCCAAGTGGTGGTAGAGAATATGGATTAATTGTTTATCGTAGCAGGCCTGTTGATTAGCTATTTTTTACAAGTATACTTCTTCGAACCCGTTGGCTTGCGTTCCGGCGCACGCTTTCCGCGGGGCACGGGTGAGCCTCCTCGTCCGCTTTGCTCCCTGCGGGGTCTCACCATTCGTGCTATTCCCCCGCAGGAGTCGGCGCCTGCACTCCAGCCAACTAGCTTGTGCTGACAACTTATTTTCCTCTCAACTTAAAAAATGCTCGTCAGGATTGGAGCAAAAGGCGGCGAAAGCTGTCACGAAGAACAGCTTTTGCGAGTAAAAGCGTAGCGTTAGGAGCAACGGTTCACCGAGGCTGCCTTAAGTTCTGTAAAATGCACAGAATTTAAGTCAAAGCTCACCCTGCGCAGTTGGCTTGGCTGAAGTTGTGCCCGGGGAACGCGCCGTCTGGAGCGGAAATCCGGTGTTTATCGAGGATTAAGGGAAATTGGATATTATTATATCTCACAAATTGGTTAACCAACTCGCCTGATATCGTAGAATCGTTACTCTAAGGTGTGAAAGTAAAGAAAAGTGAATCAATTTGAATGAACCGTGAAACTTTGGTATATTATAAGCAATATGGAATCTAAGAAGTGGCCAAGTAGATGGAAATTGTGAAACAGAAAGTATAGCGAATGTTGAGAGCTATACCACCGCTTTTCATTGAACCCTACCACGGAGATGTTATGCAAACATAACCGAGTCGTTTTCGTTACTAAACGTCCGAGGGCTTATGAACGTTATAAGCTGAACGAAGGTGGTACCACGTCTATCCAGCACAAAGACGTCCTTATTTGAGGGACAGCTTTGTGCTTTTTACTATGTCTAGGGAGGAAAAAATTATGAGCAATCAGCAGAACGATTTTTCAAAATGGTATATCGATACGATCCAAAAGGCGGATTTGATGGACTACACGCCAGTGCGTGGATGTATCGCGTTTAAACCGGATGGCTTTGAAATTTGGGAGCACATCCAAGAAGAGATGAATAAGCGCTTTAAAGAAACGGGACACCGAAATGCGTATTTCCCGATGTTAATTCCTGAATCGTTCTTCCAAAAGGAGAAGGATCATATTGAAGGCTTTTCACCGGAACTACCATGGGTGACGGAAGCTGCGGGCGAGCAGTTGGAAGAGCGTTTGGCGCTACGTCCTACATCTGAAACGATGATCGGTCATTTGTATTCGGATTGGATTAAAAGCTACCGCGATTTGCCAGTGTTAATTAACCAATGGGCGAACGTTTTCCGTTGGGAGAAGAAAACATTGCCGTTCATCCGTACATCCGAATTCTTATGGCAAGAAGGTCATACAGCACATGCGGATGAAGAAGAAGCACGTACAGAAACAATGCAAATGTTGAACATTTATAAAGAAGTGGTTGAAGAATTGCTTGCGATTCCTGTCTATGACGGTCAAAAAACGCAATCAGAACGCTTTGCCGGTGCGGTTGACACGTATTCAATCGAAGCGATGATGAAGGACGGAAAAGCGGTACAAGCAGGAACGTCCCACTATTTAGGTACGAAATTCGCGGAAGCGTTCGACATCAAGTATTTGACGAAGGAAAACCGTCATGAATTTGTCCATACGACATCATGGGGTACGTCCACGCGTCTCATTGGTTCTGTCATTATGGTACATGGTGATGAGCAAGGGCTCGTATTACCACCACGTATTGCACCAACACAAGTCGTGTTAATCCCAGTAGGACCATGGAAGAAAAATCCTGCCATCATGGAAAAACTCGACGCAATCTTTGCGGAGTTGAAAGCGAAAGGTATCCGCGTCCGTTTGGATGATTCCGATCAATCGCCAGGTTACAAATTCAACGAGTGGGAACTAAAAGGCGTGCCTGTTCGTATTGAGCTTGGACCACGTGACTTGGAAAACAACCAAGCACTTATGAAAGCACGAGATGAAGGCGAGAAAGTAGCAGTTGAATTGTCTCAAGTTGTTGAAAGTGTAGAAAAGGAATTACAAACGATGCAAACGCGTTTGCTTGAAAAGGCACGCGCATTCCGCTCGGAGCATTCCCATACACATATTGATACATTGGACGAGTTGACAAAGCATATTGCGGACTCAGTAGACAAAGGCGAAATACCTGGATGGATCCTTGCAGGCTGGTGTGGAGACGACGCGTGCGAAGAGCACGTGAAGGAAGAAACGAAATTTACAACACGTAACATCCCATTCAATCCACCAGCAGAAAAGTCGACATGCATTAATTGTGGCAAAGACGCTAAGCATACAGTGTGGTTCGCGAGAGCTTATTAATAAAAAGCTTAGTGAATTAGGCAGTTCCACATTGAAGTGCATGGAATATAACATATACCCCCCTGTTCAGTTTTCCGACTGAATGGGGGATTTTTTTATTCTGTTTTTGGGAGTGCATGTTGTCGGGGTGATGTAGTACGAAGGTCATGAAATGGCGATAACTTTCACTATACGATTGATAAGTCGACGTATCCAATCGAATAAATTGTGAACTCGATTGATAAAAAGCGCAAACCATGATGAAAAACCTTTAGTTGGTCGATTGCATACCGCGCAAAGAAAGATATGAGCATAATAAATGGGTCATACATTATAATTCTACCAACTTTACCATACTAAATAATAATAGTTCCCATGTTTCTTTAATTTGCCACAAAGTTGTTTCAATCTTAAAACATATAGAAAAATGCATAGAAAAAGAATGAAGTACAGGGTAGGGTTAAAGTATAGAAAAGGAGGTATTAGAAATGAGAAAAACTTCAACACTCGTTCTAGGATTCCTATTAGTAGTGGCATTTTCAATGGTTGGCATGATGGCAAATCAATTAAAAGCCAACAAAGAAGAGGCGAACAAAAAAGAAGAAACAACTGTAGAAACACCAACACAAGTAGCGGGCATTGTACATAATCCTCCATCTTTGGATGATGTACCGGACGGCCCATTAGGAGAAGCCATTTTACGTGGTTATGAACTAACAAATGACACATCGAACGTTTTGAGAAGCGAAGCACCAACTGCCGCAGATGGTGAGGCACGTGTTAATGAATTATCATGTACTAGCTGTCACGCAGGAGCAGGTATGGAAGAGGAAGTATCATCACTCGTCGGGATGGCATCTGTATATCCCATGTACATCGGACGTTCAGGACAAATTGTTACTTTGGAAGAGCGGATTAATGGATGTATGGTCAGAAGTATGAATGGCCAAAAGTTTGCGGACGACGATGAAGATCTAGATGCAATGGTCGCATATTTAACGTATATTTCTGAAGGGATTCCTGTCGGTGCAGACCTTCCATGGCGACACCAAAGTAACATGGAAGACGTCCCGGTACCTAGCGTTGCGGATGGTGAAAAGCTTTATCAGCAATCCTGTATCGCTTGTCACGCCGCGGATGGGGCAGGTACAGGCTCTAATACAGGTCCAGCATTATGGGGTAACGGATCATTCAATGACGGCGCAGGGATTTCAAGAATGTCCAAAATGGCAGGTTACATTCAACATAATATGCCGATCGGGGCAGCAGGTACTTTGACTGATCAAGAGGCAAGTGATTTAGCAGCATTCATCCTATCACACGACCGCCCGGAATGGAAAAATCATGACAAGGACTGGCCAGCTGGCGGAAGACCAACTGATATCATTGATAAAGAGCGTCGTGAGCAAATCCAAAACGGTACAATTGATTGGAATGAAGTGCTCGGCAAAAACTGAGTCATAGCATAATAAAACCGCGTGAAACGAAGAGAGTTCACGCGGTTTTTTCATTAGCTCAAGCTTTGTTCCATTACCCGTAAAATTTCTTTACTAGAAATGGCACGCTCTCCGCCGCCTTGTACAAACGATTCATTTCCACCTCCTTTACCATTCATTAATGGCAAAGCCGCAGCCGATACTTGTTTCATATTTGCTTCACAAGAAGAGCCACGAGCTGCAACAAATTGTAATTTATCTTCATTCACAGCGACGAGCAACACAACGACCTCACTATCCAAGCCGACAAGAAGACGCGCTAGTTTTTGTAGCTCTTGTATCGATCGATTCTCAAATGTACCTTTCACAATTGAATCATGCTGACAGGCCAATAAATCTTTCGCTTCAAATGTCAACAATGCTTCTTTGGCGTCTTCAAGCGATTTCTCCAACAGTTGTTGTGAAGATAGTAACTTCTCAATCGCTATACTAACACCGGTTTCCGGGGCACTTAATAATTTTGAAGCTGTTGAAAGTTCTTCATGTTTACGATGAAGCTCATCTAGTACGCGCTCACCACATACAAAATGTACACGAACTTTCCGTTTCTGCTTTTCCGTAGATAGGATTTTCAACATTCCAACTTCACCTGTTGAGCGGGGATGCGTTCCCCCACAACCGTTATAATCAAATTCTGGAATGATGACAAGACGGATTTCATCGTTTACAGCGACTTGTTTACGTAAAGGATAGTGCGCTAACTCTTCCTCCGTCACCCACTTCGTTTCAATAGGTCGATTTTCAAGAATGATCGAATTGGCCAATTTTTCAGCCGCTGCCAATTGATCTACTGAAATTGACTCCACGTCTAAATCAATCGAAACGAGCTCCTTACCTAAATGAAAACTTACCGTCTGGAAGCCAAAAAGCTCAACAAACGCTGCCGTCAAAATGTGTTGGCCCGCATGCTGTTGCATATGGTCAAAACGGCGCGGCCAATCAATTTCCCCTGTCACTTCTGGTGAACCTAGATAGTGCTCATCAAGAAAATGCCGAATTTCGCCGTCAACTTCCTCCACATCTATAACCGTAATCCCTTCAAGGGTCCCCGTATCATGCGGCTGTCCTCCACCCGTCGGATAAAATGCCGTATTATCAAGAACAACATAGGGACGCCCGTTTTCATCCTCACCACTATGTACAATGCATGCACGAAACGACTTTTGATACGCATCTTCATAATAAAATCGATTTTTTAACATAGAAACGTCTCCCTTGGAATGTGTAAATAGCACTGTCCATCTACAATATAATGACAGTTTAATGCTTCACGTAGTGTAAGTGTACATGAAATAAAAAAAGCTTCCCACTATTTCAGTGAGAAGCTCCGTTCATTTTTTTGCAAAAAAGTCACAATCCGTTCCATCAACCGATCATATTTGTCCTTCCATAACGACTTCATCGCAATCGTTAAAAATAGAAGTGACACTAGAAGAATACTAGATACAATCGTCGTCAGTTTAAAAAACAACATCTCGTTCAGTCCACCAATTGCGATGGAAATTGCAATACTACCAAGTAACATAATTGACACGATAGGCAGTAGCTGGATGAATAAATCATAATTTCTCTTTTTCATAAATTGAATAATGAAAGGCGATATAAAGCCAATCAAGAGTATATACAGTACAATAATTAACGTATCTAAAACGACCAAGAATTTATCCACTTTCAAGCCCCCTTGCTAATCTACTTTTACAATCTATACCCGATATCCACGCAAAATATTCATAGACAAAAAGAAAAAGAAAAGGCCCGAGCAATGAAGAGGGATTAGCATCCTACAAACGAAGCATAATTCCTCAGAACGCCGCATAACCGTTCATAAAAACCTAGTTTGTCAAAGGCATTCAGCGCGATAGCAACTCCACCAACAAAAAATCCACGCGATCATAAGTGTTCAAACGTGGCAAACTTCTCCTTAACGGTTCATATTCCACGCAAACGCGCCAAAACTCCGCAGAACGCGGCAAACTTGCCCAAAACAACTCATACTTCTTGAAAACGCCGCATAACCGTTCATAAAACCCTTGTTTGTCAAAGGTATTCAGCGCGATAGCAACCCCACCAACAAAAAATTCTCGCGATCATAAGTGTTCAAAAGCGGCAAACTTCTCCTTAACGGCTCATACTCCACGCAAACGCGGCAAAACTCCGTAGAACGCGGCAAACTTGCCCAAAACAACTCATACTTCTTGAAAACGCCGCATATCCGTCAATAAAACCCTTGTTTGTCAAAGGCATTCAGCGCGACAGCAACTCCACCAACAAAAAATCCCCGCGATCATAAGTGTTCAAACGCCGCAAATTTCTCCTTAACGGCTCATAATACAAGCAATCACGGCAAAATTCCTCAGAACGCGGCATATCCGCTCCAAACGCGGCATAATTCCCCAGAACGCCGCATAACCCCAAAAACAAAAAGGATGAACAAAAAAGTTCACCCTCTCCAATCAGTATTTATTCAACAATCTCAAAGCTCTCTAGCATATGCGTAAATCTCGCGCCGTGCCCCTCGGCCGCTTCAAGAAAATACTTTTGCGTAATGACAAAGCTTCCGTCCTTACCGTTACTAGTCACGTATACATCCACAACTTTCCCATCCCATGTCGATTCAGTCAGGCCATGTAACCAAAAACCTTCAACTGGCTCCGTCACCGTTTCGACCGGTCGCAATTCAGGAAAGTCCATTCTCAACTCCTCCTCAATTTCCTTTACCAACAGCTCCGGTTTTTTAGACGCGACTTGCTTAATCTCCATACTTACTTCAGGATATTTTTCAGGAAGTGGCTCAATCGTTGTTATGACATCCGCTTCTTCTCCATTGATCATCTTATAACGTGATTCATCCACGTATATAACATATTCAGAATTGGCGCCTTCATTTAACGTAACGTTGGTCGCCTCATCTTTCCCCTCAAGACTTTGAATAATCTCCTTTTCCGTAACAAACATATCTTTTACACTCTTGATAAGGGCTAGGCCAGTGTCCGTTTGCAGAGTGAACGCAATAATCACTGCCGCTGCAGCGACAATAACGGCGGAAATCAATCCTTTTCGTTTTTTCACTTTATGCTTCCTCCCTTTAAATAGCTCTTCATCCAAATGACTCCAAATGTCTTCTTGCAATTCATTCACAACATCATCTGTCTGCTTGTATAATGCCTTCTTCACATGCTCCTCAAAGTTACTCACCCGGATTCGCCTCCCTTTCAAACGGCTCCAATTGAACCTTCAGCCGTTTTCTTGCTTTAAATAATCGCGACTTGACGGTGTTTTGATTCAACCCTAAAATGTCCGCAATCTCTTTTTCAGAAAATCCTTTAATATATTTTAAGATGATTGGTATACGATGCCCATCATCTAAAGATTGAATGACATTGTAGAGATCCGCCAAATGGTCGAATGAAGCTTCTGCCAATGCGGCATTGTTCGCTAAGTCAGAGGGTGAAATGTTCACCAATGAAAATTCTTTCTTCATTAACCGTAGACATTCATTTGTCAGTATTCGGTAAAACCAAGGGTCGAAGGGTAAATTTGTATCGTAACTATCAATTTGCCGAAAAACACGGATAAACGTTTCTTGCACCGCATCTTTTGCTAATTCTCGGTTGCGGGTAATTGCGGAGGCGGTGCGGATTGCGTTGCCTGCATACGCCTCATAAAATTGACGGAAAGCAAGTTGATTTCCGGAACGTATTTGTTTGACCCACGTATTGTCCTTCACGCGGCGCACTCCTTTCACTGCCAACGAATTTTGTTGTCTTCACTATATATACCCTTCGAATGTTTAAAAAGTTTTCAGCACAAAAAAAGATTTCACAAGAGCCAAAGCGGTTCTGTGAAATCTAAGTCGTTATAATTTCTTTAGTGCAATTTTACGATTTGCGAAGCTAGGCAACGTCATGCCGACTAAAATAATGGCGATGCCGACAAGTTGCAAGATGGTCAAATGTTCTTGCAATAAAAGCACAGAAGCTGTGACAGCTACCGGTAGTTCAATTGCACTCAAAATGGAAGCAGCCCCTGCCCCCACTTTCGGAATGCCGATTGAAAACAGTAAAATGGGCAAGATGATACCAAAGACACCTAAAATCAGTCCGTATATCCACAATCCATCGACCAATGTGCCATCAAACAAAATCTTCGGCTCTTGGAAAAATGTGATAGCAATTGCAGCAAAAAAAGACATGAACAGTAGCCGTGTTTGCATATCCATCCCTTCAACAGGACGTGAATTAGACATTAAAAAAGCAGAAAAACTCACTGCTGCAGCCATCCCCCAAGCCCAACCTTGCCAAGGAATGCCACTTAGGTCTGCATCAATGACTCCGGCCGCTAAAAGGGTTCCTCCGAACAAAAAGACCAATGCAATAACTTCAATCCGCTTAGGTAATCGCCGACGCGCGATACAGTCGAAGAGCATCCCAATCCATGTGAATTGAAAAAGCATGACCACGGCAAGAGAAGCAGGCATGTAACTAATTGCTTTACCGTAAACAGTTCCAGTCAAGGCGGTGAATAAACCAGCGATGACAAGCGTAAAACCGCCCCCAAACTTTGGGAGTTTTCGATGTGTCACAACGAAAATGATTACTGCTAATACAAATCCAATATAGTATTGGCTAGTCACTGCCTGGGCAGCTGTATAGCCATCACGGATAGCCAATTTAATGATCGTCGATAGAATACCATAACTGCTCGCACCAATAATGACGAACAATGGATACATCCAAAATTTCATGTATGCTCCTCCAGTCCACGAAATAGTATAGCACGGACTGAATGGAATAAGCATTGAAAAATCTTTTAGTTGTTCTATACAAACTAGAACAACAGGTGTTATACTATTTATAGAACAAACAAAAGGAAGGGTGTAAGTGGTATGGAAGAGTTAGCAAATATCCCGTGGAAGCTTATCGCGCCGGTGCTTGTACTGCAGTTCATTTTAATGGTAATAGCCTTAATTGACCTCATCAAAAATCAGCGGACAAAAGACTCGTTCATTATGTGGTTATTCATTATTTTACTTCTCAATCTAATCGGTCCTATTTTGTATTTCATCTTCGGGAGGCGTCAAGAATGACTCAACTTCTTCACGTGCAACAACTTACTAAGGTGTTTGGCAATCATCGAGTGGTAGACAGAATTTCATTTGAATTAGCAGAGGGAACTTCCACCGCGTTAATTGGACCAAATGGGGCAGGCAAAACGACGACATTGTCCATGTTGGCAGGGTTAGTGACACCTACAGAAGGAACGGTATTGTTTCATAATGAACAAAAGAAGGATTTGCGCTCATCTATCGGTTTTTTGCCGCAATATCCTAAGTTTTTCCCATGGCTGACGGCTTTGGAATTCACGGAGATGGCCGCTCGTTTAAGTGGGGTAGAAACGAAACAAGCGCGATTAGAGGCGCAGAAGACACTTGAATTTGTTGGACTTAGCGACGCATTAAAAAAGCGAGTGGGCACTTTTTCCGGTGGTATGAAACAACGTTTAGGATTAGCACAAGCAATCGTACACAAACCTGAACTTTTACTGTTGGATGAACCAGTATCAGCGCTTGACCCAGTAGGGCGTCGACAAGTCATGAATTTGCTGAAAGAATTGCAGCAACAAACGACAATTTTATACTCAACGCACATTTTAAATGATGCAGAAGAAATGACAGACCAGCTTTTATTTTTACGAAAAGGTGTGCTAGTGGAAAATGGTTCCCTCACAGACGTTAGTAAAAAATATGCGAATCCTCGTATTCTTATTGAGTTTGAATTAGATACGGAAGTCAAAAGGTTCGTCGCACTTGCGCCATGGAAGGCAACGAGTGAACGTCAACGTGTTTCAATCGATCCAATAACGGAAGAAACGAATATGTCAGAAGTGCTAGCGTTCTTGCATACCCATTCTTGCATCGTTCGAAAAGTTGAACTGCAAACCGCGAGCTTAGAAGAAATCTTTATGAAAGTGGTGGTCGAAGGATGAGAAATTTGGGGGTTTTATTGCAAAAAGAATGGCGGGAAAACGTCCGTAATTATAAGCTATTTTGGATACCTGTCGTGTTCATCATCTTCGGAATCATCGAACCAGTCACAAACCACTTTCTTCCGCAAATTATGAAAAGTATCGGGAATATGCCTGAGGGGACGGAATTCGTGTGGCCGGAACTTCGAGGTGAAGATATATTTGTATCTTTAATGGGGCAATACCAGATGATCGGAGTGCTTATTCTCATTCTTGCGTTTATGGGGTCTATCGCTAGTGAACGAAAAAATGGGACGGCTACGTTGCTTTATGTACGACCGATGGATTTTGGAAGCTATTTTCTCAGCAAATGGATAGTTGTCAACGCCATTATGCTGGGAAGTATGTGGGCGGGTTTCCTAGCTGCTTGGTATTACATCGACATTTTATTCAACCCAGTTGATGTAGGGGAAGTCATGCAGTTTGCCGGCACATATAGTTTGTGGGTTGTTTTTGCGGTCACAGTCGTCCTTGCGTTAAGTGCATGGCTTTCCACAGGAGGTGTAGCGGGCGTTTCCATTTTGGTGTTAATCGTTTTACCGGTAATTGATTCTTTCGTTGGTATGTATTGGACGATTTCACCTTTGAAACTAGCGAAGTACGCATCATATGCTTTTCAAGATGCGCTAGTGGAGACTTCAGCGGTTTGGCTGAGTATCGGATTAACTGTTGGGTTAATTATCGGGTTACTCCTGATTGGGATTTTTTTCGCCAAGCGCAATGCTGCGAAGACGACTGTGTAAAGAGGATCTCTGGGGGGAATGCCGCGTTCCGGGCGGTTATGCGGCGTATTGCTGGAATATGCTGAGTTACGTGGGGTTATGCGGCGTATTGCTGGAATATGCTGAGTTCCGTGGGGTTATGCGGCGTTTTGCTGGAATATGCTGAGTTCTGTGGGGTTATGCGGCGTATTGCTGGAATATGCTGAGTTCTGAGGGGTTATGCGGCATATTGCTGGAATATGCTGAGTTCCTTGTGGTTATGCGGCGTTTTGCTGGAATATGCTGAGTTCTAAGAGGTTATGCTGCGTTCGGGGGAACTATGCGGCTTTCCCAAGAAATATGCCGCGTTTGAGAAAAGTATGTGGTGTTCTAAAGCTTCAGAGTAAAATGGATACTGGATTCCCAATCAGCATGAACCCGCGTGGAGTTCCTGTAGGCGGAAGTTGTCTTTCGCGCAGAATGCTTTTACCAAACAAAAGGTTTTGATTTAGTGCTTTACAAGTAATCGAGAGCGTTCATGAGTATGCATGCTGTTTTCGTTCAGACTTTTAATCTCGTCCAGTATAAAACCGCGTGAAAGCAAGGTGTATGGAGCCATTGCTTCGCGCGGTTCTTTGTGGTTGCTAACAGGTGTAATTGGTTTTACTCGGTTGAAAATTTTTCTTCACTTGAGGAGGAGTCTTTCGTATCCCGTGGTCGATTTTCCTCTTCCTCTTCCATCCGCACATCCTCTAGTGGGATGGAGTCGACGGTTTGCATATCTTCATGCATGTCGTAAATACTTTCCTTGTCTGTTGGCAGGTTTTCAGGATTGTCCATGAACGAACCTTCTGCATCTTTTCTGTCTTTTTCCGTGAAATTCCGTTTTTTGTTCATGTGTGACACGTCCTTTCTTGTTACGCTTTTTTCTACTATTCACGTTTTAATGTGAGATGAAACATGCAGGTGTTTTTGATTGAAAATTGGGTAAAGTATACTAAAAGTCAAGAAGAATAGGAGCGTTTTGCCAAATGACGAAAAAGCATGTGGGAACATTTAATGGAGTAGATGAGGCGATAATAAAAATTACGGGATTACAAGCTGAAGGATATCGAGATGAACAAATTTCAGCGGAAGTGAGTTCGGAAAATGTCGCGTCTGCATTAGAGAAACGCACTTCAATAGTAGTCGATAAAATGACGGATCCACATCAAGAAGATCGAGCAGTATCGCTTTTCATTGAAGCTGAAGAAGAGGAAAGGGATAGTAGTGCTGAATTGACTGAAAGTGGAGAAGTTCTTTCCAGTGAGGATCATAACGAACCAAGGGATGCCAACTCCGAATTGGTGCCAAGAATTAATACAACAAACCTTTAAAAGGAGTAAGGGACAGTCCTCGTCACAGGGGGTATGACGAGGACTGTCCCTACCAATGAAAATGCATTATCGTCGGCTATGATGATCATCCAAATGTTCTTTGAATTCACCGACTTCTTGTTGGGCTTCACCTTTCAGTTTGTCCATTTTTCCATCAGCTTGCATTTTTGCATTATCGGTTGCATTTCCAAATTGATCTTTTGCTTCGCCTTTGACTTTATTGACTGCGCCCTTCGCTTTTTCAGAGTATCCATTGTCTCTCATGTTAACATTCTCCTTAAATCGTTGTAGTTATTGGATACCCCACAGAAAAATTTACTAAACGCAGCAAGTTAGCAAATTGTTTTTCTAGTTGTCATGAGGGGAAAGTACTTAATAGAGTTCGTAATTTTGCGGACAAACTCATCTTTCTCGTCTAGGGCGAGTTGGATATAATGGTAATGTAGCGATATGTTTTGGAGGAGATGGCATGATTCGAAAAGGACGTTTTGCAATTTGGAATGGGAAGGAATATCCCATTGTTTCAAGAGATCGCAAATACTTTCTACAATCAGAAAATCTTGAGGATGCGCAGCAAGGCTTTATCAGCTTAGAGCAGGAAGGTGTACTCTTTAAAGAAGTTGCAATCCAAGAATTGGAGGATGCATACGAAATTTTCCCTTATGCAATGCTTTCAGGCTACCGTTTTGCGATGGAAAGCTATAACGAGCAAAATGGAATGATTACGCTCGTTACGAATAATCCGTATGCAATTAAAAAAGTCGATGTCAGTCCACATGGCAAAGATGAATACCAGATACAGATTCCGTTTGAACAAATTACGGTTTTAGAAGACCGAATACCGATACTTGGATTTGAAGAATGAAGGAAGGGAGCGAGGAACTCTCTTCCTTTTTTCCTGCTCGCAAGCAGGTCAAGCGGTGCAAGTTGTCGTTACGATCCTTGTTTCAACAATTGTAGGACAGATTGAGCTTGTTGCATATGCAACGAGAGGACGTATTGGCTCGCTTGCATAAGCACATTCGCTTTTGTCAGTGCCATCATTTCTTTTGCGATATCGACATCTCGTATGCGTGATTCTGCTGCAGTCAAGTTTTCTTCCATCGTCAATGCGTTGTTGTAAGCATGTTCTAGACGATTGATGTAGGCGCCCATTCTAGAACGTTCGGAGGAAACCTGTTTAATGGCATCGTCTACAAAAGAAATCGCGTCATTCGCTTGTTCTTGTGTGGCGATTGAAGCATCTTTCAGTGCGAGTGCGTCGATCCCCATATTCCCGATTGTAAATTCTATGGATTGTCCAGCATTCGCTCCTGCTTGTGTTTTGAATGAAGACTGAGAGCCGTCGAGCAACGGTTTTGTATTGAATTCGGTATCTTTCGAAATACGTTGAACTTCTTTTTTTAACTCTTGGAATTCGAGTTCAAGTTGTTCACGGTCGACATCTGTCATCGTACCATTAGCAGCTTGAACACTTAACTCACGCATGCGTTGCAAGATTGCATGGGTTTCGTTCAACGCACCTTCTGCAGTTTGTAACATTGAAATACTATCTTGAATATTACGTTGCGCTACTTGAAGACCACGGATCTGAGCACGCATCTTTTCCGATATTGCTAAACCAGCCGGGTCGTCTGCTGCGCGATTTATGCGTTTCCCTGAAGAGAGTCTTTCCATAGATAGAGCAATTTGGCTTTGATGCATGTTCATATTCCGAACGATGTTCAATCCCATTGCATTCCATTTGCCGAGCATACCTGTTCCCCCTAAACAGTCATTATAGTTAGTATCGGACTAATATGGAGAATGTTAACAATTATGTGCTACTATTCAGGTTTATTGTTAATTTTGTACAAACTATCGTCTGTTTGTGAAGGTGTCCCACGGCCATCCGTATTATTGGAGATGAAAAATAAAGAATCTCCGTCTGAGTATACGTCACGAATACGTCCATAGCCTTCAATCGTATCTACTATTTTCATATTTTCAGGATCAATAACCAATATTGCCTCTCCACGAAGTGCAGCTACATATAACAACCCCTTATGAAATGTCATTCCCGAAGGTGCCCAAGTTTCATTGTTTCCTGATGTAAGTAAAGGGGCTTCCGTCCCCGTCAATGTTTCCTGTCCTTCGACGAGTGGCCATCCATAATTCCCACCTTGAATAATCCTGTTCAATTCATCATTTGCAGATGGTCCGTGTTCTGAAGAATAAAGGTTTCCTTTCTCATCCCACGCAAGTCCTTGAGGATTCCGATGACCTAAGCTAAATATCGTGAAGGTTCCATCCGCTTCGAGTTTTAAGATTTTTCCATTAAAACTGGTTGGATTCTGTGCTTTGTTAGGAACAGATCCATCACCAATCGTTGCATAGAGCACGCCTTCCGGTGATAATGCCAACCGACCACCATGGTGGAATGAGCCGGATTCAACCGCATCCAATAGGATAGCTTTTTCGTGCCATGCATTGTTATCGTACGTGAGCGTCACAATTCGATTAAAGGGCTTACCGTTTTCGTCATACGTATAAAATGCATAAGCGGACTTGGATTGACTGAAATCGTCTTGAAGCACAAATCCTAGTAAACCTGCTTCAGCTGCATTGGATAACGATTTTGAAAGGTGGACGCGTTGACGTTCTTTTGTTCCGTCTTGTTTGATTTTCACAATCGTTCCGTTGCGTTCTGTTATGAAGAAGTTCTCACCGTCTGATGCAATCGCCCAAGGTATTTCTAAGTTGTTTGCAATTTTTTCAATGCTTCTATGGTTCGCATCAAGTTCTTTCGATGAACAACCTGCTAAGACAACTATTACAAGTATCCATACAAATCTTTTCATTGATAACCGTCCTCTCAACAAATATTCATGAAATGTGCCGTGTCTACAGAATTCAAATTCAACGAGTATGAAAACCAGGGAGAAACGGACATGCTAGAAATGACTACATCGAAGGAGGAAGGAAGATTGTCGAGGAAGCATACCCATTTTTATCGATGAATCTCCTCATACCGGACTGTTATACAAATCGTTTAGGCGGGTCAGAAAATGAAAGCACGATTATTTGTATAGGAAGGGAGGCATACTAAATGAGCTTGGCGAGTATTGGAGTACCTGGTTTAATCATCATTTTAGTCATTGTCTTAATACTGTTTGGACCTAGAAAATTACCGGAGGTCGGTTCGGCGGTTGGTAAGACATTGGCAGAGTTTAAGAAATCGGCTCGTGACATCATTGACGATGAAGAAGGCAAGAAGGAAGAGCCGAAGAAAACCGATATTGCTTGAAGGTGATGAAATGGTAGCGCATGATGAAGAAAAGGAACCGTCCGCAACTGTCGATGGACAAAATGCAGCGGCAAAGATGACAAGCAAAGAAACTGATTCGTCACCGCTAATCTCTTCAAATCATAGTGGCGATGGAGGAGAAGAGGATCCAACGCTCGTCGATCATCTGACGGATTTGCGTAAACAACTCATTAAGAGTACGGTGACATTTGTCGTCTTTTTTATCTTAGTTTTTTCAACAATAAATTTATGGTTTCCAGTTGTTACGAGAGGTCACGAGCTCATTGTGCTTGGTCCGTTAGAAGTTGTTACGTTCTATATGTCTCTCTCGCTGGCCTTGTCGTTCGGCTTATCGCTCCCCTTCATTTGCCATTATCTTTGGCAATTTGCAAAGCCGGGTTTACTAGAGAAGGAAAGTCAATTCATCGGGTTGTACTCGCCAATTATGCTCTTGTTGTTCATAGGGGGATTGGCCTTTGGGTATTTTGTTGTTAACCCATTAAGTTATCGCTTTCTCGTATCCATAGGAGCGATGAATTTTACCGTCATGGTGTCCGCACAAGAGTACGCCAAATTTTTGCTTATGACGACGATGCCGATTGGTTTACTATTTGAATTGCCGATTGTCGCAATGTTTCTATCCGCAATCGGTTTACTGACAGGGGATACATTAAAAAAAGTACGAAAATGGTCGTATATCTCACTCGCAATCATTTCCGCACTTATTACGCCTCCTGATTTCATTAGCCAACTCATCGTGCTTATTCCGATGGTTTTGCTCTACGAAGCGAGTATACTGATTGTTGTCTATATGGAAAAACGAAAAAACAACGGGGCTGTACAGAAAGTCAGTGAAAACTGATTGACTGTGTCAGCCTTTTTTAGATTCACGCCCCATAATCTGTTGCTCTCGAGGTGATGGGTTGTATTAGTGGATGGGGATTAAAAGTTCGACTTGTTCTTCCGCAGCCTGCTCGTCTAAGTGGAAGCGTTCAATATGGAAGACTTCACTTCCTTTTGGAGTATACCCATTATCCTTTATCCACTGAAAAATCTTGTCATAGCCATTTACAATCGTTTTGTTTGTACAAGTTGTTTTGGCATATTGCATCGTTGGAATGGTAAAGCCAATCATCTCTTCAGGAATGACTTCCAATGTCGTCACTTCAAGGCAAGCAAAATAGGTCGTCACAATTCCGTTTCCTACATATGGAGAACATAAAACTTGTCGATCCACATAATTCTCTACTTCGAGCATTCTCTTTTCAAATTGTTGTTGTACTTTCATGGCAGCTTCAGGAAAGCCGGATGGAAACGGGGCAGTCATACTTATTCCGACAAACTTGAATTCCTTTGTTACAATCTCACATTCTTCTTTAGCATGTACGTGACTCATTTCGTTTTTCCAACCCTTTCAAATCTTTTTTAAAACTTACTTACGTTAATTCGACAGCTTGTATGAAAATTCCTTTTACAAAGGGCTGTTTCTTTAGAAGATTTTTAAATATCCTTCTACTGAGGGTGGAGAGTGCTATAATGAACCTATAAAATTGTCTGACGACTGGATGTGGGAACATGCAACAGGAAGGGTACACACCAAAAGATATTCAGTTTTGGAAAATTGTTTTTGGATTAGGAATGGCCTCTGTATTTATATTTGCGGCGATGTATTCCATGCAGCCGTTGCTACCTTTATTTACAAAGCAATTTGGGATATCTGTATCCTATGCGAGTACAGCGATGTCGATAACGACAATCGGTCTTATTGTTGGTTTGGTGGTTCTTGGCTTTTTCTCCGATCGAAATGGAAGAAGGCTTTACATACAGTTATCACTAATTGGATCCGTCATCCCTTTCTTCATAATCCCTTTAACAGATTCTTTTTTTGTCATTATCTTGTTCCGCTTCCTCCAAGGATTTGCTTTAGCAGGTGTTCCTGCGGCTGCCCTTGCGTATATGAGTGAGGAAATACATGTACGATACATTAGCATTGCAACTGCAACGTATATTTCTTTTAATAGTTTGGGGGGCATGATTGGTCGTTTTTTGACAGGTTTTGTCGCTGAACAATATACGTGGCAGACATCGTTATACATACTCGCTATATTTGGTACTGTCCTCTGGGGGGTTCTGCTGTTTGTATTGCCAAAATCCAAGAAGTTTGTCCCGAGTGCCAATGGAATGATGAAGGATATCGAAGGATTCATGTTCCACTTGAAAAATCCTTCGTTGCTGCTCGTTTTTGGGTTAGGGGTTGTGCTCCAATTAGCATTCACAGGTGTATGGACGTTTTTGCCGTTTCATCTCATGGAGCCGCCTTATTCACTATCACTAGACACCATTTCATATATGTATTTAGCGTATGGGTTTGGAGTAGTTGGTGCACCGCTTGCAGGTTGGTTGGCGGGCAAGTATGGGCTTAGAAATGTACGATTAGTCGGTGTCATCCTGTTATCAACGGGTATTGCAATGACTTTGTTTGCCCCGCTTGAATTGATTGTTATCGGCTTATGTATCATTTGCCTTGGATTTTTCACAGCGCATTCATTGACAGCAGCTTCTGTCAGCAAAGAAGCGACACATCATAAGGGGAGCGCATCCAGTTTGTATCTCGTCTCCTATTACATCGGTGTAGCAATGGGAAGTACGTTGCTCAGTCCACTTTTTGAAGCGGGAGGATGGAGTGTTCTTATTGCATTCACAGCAATCTTACCCGTCGTATATGTCAGTATTATTCGGTTTAATAAAAGAAAGAAAGCGCATGGAGTGCGTTGATTTGTAGGAAGGAGTGAGGAATTGACGAGCGCATTATTCGGGCTATCTATACTATCCACCGCCCTCATTGTACTTTGTTTTTATTTCACCTTGACGTTTTTTCAGCATATAAAGTCGGGTGATGAACGGCTTGCTCAACAGTCGAAAGTTGCTGCGGTTATTTTACTTGCTGCAAGCTTGTTACTGCCTGCCTTCGTTGCATTTTAATAAACAAACCGCATGGAGCCAAATCTTTGATTCCATGCGGTTTCTTCATTTGATTTTACTGAAAGGTTTCCGGAATGCTATGGAGGTCAATGCCCCATACAGCCGGGAGTAAGAAATAGATGGCAGCAGTTACTAACAGAACGCCGATAATATTGAGTACCAAACCGGCTTTTGCCATATCCGGAATGCGTAAATAGCCGGAGCCGAATACAACGGCGTTTGGCGGCGTTGCAACCGGTAACATGAATGCACAAGATGCAGCAACCCCTGCCGCAATCATTAATGCGTATGGGTGAAAACCGAGTGCAACAGCGAGTGCAGCCATAATTGGGTACATCATGGATGCCGTCGCAGTGTTCGATGTAATTTCCGTTAAGAAGATAACAAGTGTCGCGACAATTAAAATGACGACGAGAATATGAACGCCTTGCAATCCCGATAATTGAGAGCCGATCCATACCGATAATTCCGAACTGACGAAACCAGCAGCAATTGCTAGTCCTCCACCAAATAACAATAAGATGCCCCACGGTAATTTGACTGCGGTGTTCCAGTCAAGCAGGTGGTCGCCCTTCTTGTTTACGGATGGAACAATGAAAAGCAAAATGGCAAAAACCATTGCAATGACACCGTCACTAATCCCGTCGATGAACTTAGACAGAAGGAACGTTCTCGAAATCCAGGCGAAAGCGGCCAAGATGAAAATAATAAGAACCAGTATCTCTTCAGCAGATGCGCTACCTAACTTTTTCTTTTCATTATCAATGACTGCACGCCCACCAGGTAACGTTTTCAATTTGGACGGATACGCAAACTTAACAAGATAAAACCACGCGATAAATATGAAGGTCCATGCGAGAGGCACGCCAAACAGCATCCATTTTGCAAAGGATAATTCTATGCCATACAATTTATCAATCGCTCCAGCGAGTAAAGTATTTGGCGGCGTACCGATTAATGTTGCCACACCTCCAAGCGATGCGGAGTAGGCAATCCCAAGCATGAGTGCTTTACCAAAACCGAAATTTTCTTTCGACGTATCAACGGAAGGGTCATCACGTAAAGCATCAGAAATTTGATAAATAATGGCAAGTCCAATCGGTACCATCATCATGGCCGTTGCTGTATTGGAAATCCACATCGATAAAAACCCTGTAGCCACCATGAATCCGAGAACAATACGGTCCATATTCGTACCGATTGCAGAAATAATCGTCAACGCAATCCGTCGGTGTAAATTCCATTTCTCCATTGCTAGCGCAATCATGAATCCACCCATGAATAAGAAGATGGTTTCATCTCCATAAGCAGATGCAGTCGCCTTCACGTCCAACCCACCTGAAAGTGGGAATAATACGAGCGGCAACAGTGATGTAACGGGGATTGGAATGGCTTCAGTAATCCACCAAGTCGCAATCCACATTGTACTTGCTAAAATAGCGACGCCTTCTAGAGATAGCCCTTCTGGTTTGAAAAACAATAACGTTATGAAAAATAATAGCGGTCCTACAATGAGACCAACCAATTGTGCTGGAGAATAGCTTCGTGAATCTTTGCCGCCACCGGCATTTCCTACACCAACCGCCTGTCCACCCCCTCCCCCTGAAGCAACTTCAGACGAATTTGGCTGAAAGAAAAACCGAAATAAACCTTTTGCTTGGTCATGCATGTCCCATAAACGGTTCCAAGTAGACGACAACACTTTAAATTCCTCCCTTTTGTTAGATAATTTTAAATTCTGTTTTTAGTAAGTATACTAATCTATCATTGTTGAATCAAGCTGGAATTAGTAAAATGCTGTCGATTATAGGAGGTGGGAACCAATCGGTTGGTTGCTTAAAGACCCTTCTTCTCGTTTGGAAACAGAGGGCGTTCAAAAAATAGTAGGGGAAGCAATTGCAGTAGAAATTTATAATCCATCGTTGTTTGAGCATATTCATCTAAAAGTGTTAATGTAGATTTAAAAGAAGATAAATCTTTCTTTTATTTCTCCACTTCATGTTTTGCTGTTCTTATGTCGTCTTTTAACCCTTCCGATATTTTGTGCTTACTTTATCTACCTCCAAAGAATATGAATTCAAACTCTCTGTCTTTGTCAAAAGACATATTAATTAAATGGCTTTCTTCTTTCTCAAGATCATAAATAAAGTAATTGATATTCACACCTTCAGGGTGCATAGAAAAACTAGCTATATGCATAGGATATCCAGCTAGTTTAATAGGAAATGGAAGGTTGCTCTCTGGTACGCCAAAATCAATTTTATCATCCTTTAGATTAAACTCTACGTTGTATTCCTTTTTTAGCTCTTCGAACTTTCCATCCGAAATATAGCCCATAATATTTCTCGATTGGCGATCAGCAACCTGTAAGTAACTACTATATTCTGCAATATCCGTTTTAAGTTGTTCATTCTCTTCTTTCAACTCCTGGATTTCCTTTTCTTGATTTTCAATTTTATTCTCGTATTTTTTAACTGTTTGATTCAATTTATCATCATTCGAGCAACCGACTACAAACAACAAAATAAAAGCAAACGCCCATATTCTTTTCAAGTAAATCCAACCTTTCAATTTTATGATAATAGGGTGAATCTTTTTCTACCTGCTCTAGCGTAGGTAGACATTAGACGGTATGAAAGGATTGAAAGTTTCAACAATTCGTTCTCCTGGAAAAGATTTTTAAATGATGATCAAGTCATAATTTGTTCTGGAAATTGAAACTGAAAAATATTTATTTCCTTCCATCTATTGGGTAAGTTGCTTTGGTTGAGTATCGACATGCTGTTAAATATGTATTTTAGTATATTTCTACAAGAGCTAAGAGTTGAGCATATTTTTTTGAATCCGAAAGTTGCTCCACTCCGTCTAACAGATAAAGTCAGGGAGGTGTTAACAGTTAATCATGCAAAATAACAATGATTTCGGGAGCATTCTAGATGAATATGGAGAGTCTCTATTGCGGTTAGCTTTTTTTCCCTGTTAAAGGAGTCCAACTACGAAAAAATAGCTGAAAAGGTTGATCCAGAACATGGTGTTACCTTTGATTTTTATGCGGATTTTGGTCATCCCAATGGCTATGGAGGGAAATATGTCAACTTATCAAAGAAGGACATAAGTAAAAAAAATGATACAAAGTATGTATGGGGAATGGATGAATCAGAAAAAGAATTTCAAATGTCTTTAGATGAATATGTTCAGCAGTTCCTCTTACGAAGATGGGGATGGAGAGATGTAGATTATAGTATTGTTACTTTTAATGAACCAGCAGAGAATTTTGCGGGTGTTATCAATACCGTCCATGAATTTTACCCCGATGCTAAATACGTAGAATACTATTCGCCAGGAGAAACCGAGCATTTATTCCAATCACTGCGGTTCATCTACCAAGAAAGAGACGGAGAATGGTATCTTATAGGAATAGCTCGTGATGTAGCTACTGTATGACAAATAGTAAATGGAAGAAGACGTCAGATGGCCAATCTAAGGATTTATCTTGAGTGAAAGTAACCTCAATTCACATAGAAATTCAAATAGAGGAGAAACTAAACAGACGCTAACGAAAAAACGGCACCCCGTTGAAGGATGCCGTTTATCTGTGAGAAAGACTTTTTATGCTGATCCGTTTTTCGAGGTGAATGGTTCTGCGAGGGATTCAAACTGTTTCATCAGCTTTCCTCTGGCATCTTTATTTCGCATCAGATAGGCCGCTCCAATGCCTAATGCCGCAATCGCCATTTTCTTCATTAAAAAGCCACCTTTCTCACTGTGGATTGTGGATCTCTGTTAAGGTGCCCTAAAAGGTTGAAGTTATCCATATTCACTTCATTTTTATGATTGAAGCATGAAACAAACCGACTAGGATTCCGTCTAATCGTAAAAGGGGGTGGGAATGATTAGAAGATTATTTATCGTTGTTTCTATAATTTTGATTTTTGGACTATTTGGCTGTGTGAAAAATAACAACGAAGAAAATGTAAGTGGTGAACCGAAAATTACCAATGACTCTAAACAGGTAGATGATTTCAAAGTAACAATAAATGTTGAAAAAGACCTTAATGTTTACGCCACAATTACTTATATAGGAGAAGCAGCAGAAAAAGATATATATCATGGTGGAAGTATTTTTTTCTTTAATATCTATCAACAAGATGGTGATTTTGAATATTTTGGTGCTATGACTCAACCATTAATAACAACAACTCTGATTCAGAATGAACCTCACATAGTAAAATTTGAAGGGATAGAAAAACTTAAATTAAAGACAGGTACTTATGAATTTGAAGCTATTGCTAATTTTTCCTTGGATTTAGATGACGTATTAGAAACAAAGTATGAAATTCCTGTTTCTAAAATTACGAAACCGATCACCTTTTTCATTACAGAATAAATAGTCGCTCACTATCTTTCGTGTTGCCAGGTATTTTTTTAGGCGGCCAGCGCATTCATGCGTAAACAAAACGAATCGTTCTTTGTTTCCTTTCCCTTCTCGTATCCAAATTTGTCGGGTATCCCATTTCACATCCGAGAGCTTAATATTCAGGAATTCACTTATCCTGCACCCTGTTGTATAAAGGGCCTCCACCATTGCGCGCTCCTTTGGATCTGGCCTGGTCAACTCTTGGAGAAGCGTAAGTTGCTGTCTGACAATAATCCAGTGATGCTTGCCGATCACGATGGTGAAAACCCACTTCTTATAATCAATATCTCTTTGGCTCTCTATGATGGATACAAAGTATACAGCGCAGGCGGCAGTAAAAAAGAAGTTGCCGCGGCAGTCGGGATGGGCTTGCTTCCGACCGGAAAGCTTAAGGGTATTGGAAAGGCTGTTGGGTTTGTTACTAAAGGCCATGTTAAACAGGTTTCAAATATGAATGAATTTTTTGGTATGGAATTTGGAAAAACGATAAGTAGTTCCTTATCAAAATCAAAAGTAAAGTACGATGGCCAATCACTTTATAAGGTAGAAAAGAAAACAGATAACCAATATCTGAAAAAGGGTTATGGAGTTTATCTTGACGCATTACACAAAGACCATTTAGAAGTAATAGATAAGAAGGGAAATTTGAAATACGTATTGAATTTAGACGGTACTTTAAACCCTGACAAAACTAAGAAAGCCCTTGGACGAGTAGTTAAGGGGTGGTAATAATAGTGGAGGAATTTTTATATGGATAAAAAGTTAGAGGGAATATTGGACATACTAAATAAACTTAATTCAAGTATTAATATTGTTAATAAAGAAGATTTAGATGTACAGTACAAGAATCTTGAGGATTTTAGGTTGTTAACTAAAGACTTGGATATTATATTAAACAATTTTGGTTCTTTTAATAAAAAAGATGGTGATGAAATAGAGAAAATGCTATTTGAACTTCATAGAATTCTAACAACGTTTGAATGGCATTTCTCTGAAATCAGTGATTTAAACACAACAATTTTAAAAGTTTATAAAGACAAAATCAATAACATCTAGTAATGAGAAGCCTTAAAAGAGTTTTATTTTCTTTTAAGGCTATTTTAGTGGAGCGAACGGTGTTAGGTAACTAATCCTCTATGTGTGTATAGCGCGCTTCGCTTTGGCCGCAATCACAGCCTACTATACGTATGATCATGACGGCATGCCGTTAACAATGACCCAAAATGGTCAGACTTACTACTATATTGTTAATGGAAGTAAGGAAATTGTTGCCCTGACGGATTCATCCGGCACAACAGTTGCTTCATATATGTATGATGCGTGGGGAAATATTCTACAACAAAGCGGTCCGATGGCGGAAGAAAACCCACTTCGATATAAGGGCTATCGTTACGATACGGAAGTTAACTTTTACTATTTAGTCGCACGCTATTACGAACCCACGACAGGAGTCTTTTTATCACGGGACCCGCAAAGTGGATCAGTGACCAGCCCGATATCTCAAAATAGTTATGCCTATGCAGACAATAATCCAGTGATGTTTGCCGATCACGATGGTGAAAACCCACTTCTTATAATCAATCTCTCTTTGGCTGACTATGATGGATACAAAGTATACAGCGTAGGCGGCAGCAAAAAGAAGTTGCTGCGGCAGTGGGAATGGGGTTGCTTCCAACCGGAAAACTTAAAGGTGTTGGGAAGGCTGTTGGGTTTGTTACTAAGGGTAAAGTTAAAACTGTTGATGATTTAATTAAAAATGCAATACCAGGGAGAGCTACTAAGGGTAGAACTTCTCAGTATGACTTATCTGGAGGATTTGATAAAGCATTAAAAGATTTTGGCTCATTACAACCAAAGATTACAAAGAATACTCCTGAATTAAAAGTTGGTACATTGAAAGATGGAAGAACAGTAATAGTAAGAAAGAAAAGTAGTGACGGACGTCCAACAATTGAAATTCAAGATGGAAAGAAAAAATAAGTTTCGATATTAATTGAATAGGAGGAAGAGAATTGGAACATTGGGAAAGATGGACACCAATAAATGGAGTACCCTCAAAATTATATAATGATACATTTATTGATAGTAAAGAAGGAATAATATTAGAGTTTAGCGACAAAAAAGATAAAAATAAATTTGTAGTCAAGTTTGAAGATGGAGTATTATCCTATAGGAATACAGATGAAGGCTCATTATTGAAGAAACTTAATTATTTAGACCAACAATACGGTACAGATTTTTATAGCGAATGGACTTTATTTAAAGTAACAAACTCTGAGTATATAAATTGGTTTCTTGATGAATGCTCTGGTATTTATGAGCAAAACCAAGTTGAACATTATGTGTTTTTTACACCAAATGATATAATCGAAATACTAACAACATACACTCCAAGTGTTGTAATAAGGTAACTGCTGTTTTATGGAAACTATACTATTCCCCCTTTTAATAAATCGAGGCCACTGAAAAAGTCCAGGACGTCCAAAGTGATTTCCATAAACACGCTTCGGCGCTTGCGGATGCCTCCCGCCATAAGCCAGGCAGAAAACCACTGCCAGTCTTATGGCTTCGGCTTCAACGTTTAATGGTGTCCCGATGATCGTAAGCGTCAAATAGCCCCCGTCTCTTGTAAGGCTGGGGGCTATTTGAGCTTACGTTATTTCACTTTTGATTCAGGTTAGTTGCACTTATCTCCCCATCAACCGAACCCGTTAGGATTGTCTGTACATAATTTTTCACGAGTTACTTTCGATTAAAAAATCCTTTGCTATTCGGCCAGAACCAAATAGCAAAGGATGATTTAGTTAGTATGTTTGTTTAAAAAATCTTTCATTAATTGATTTGATAACGTGTTTTCGTCAGAAAATAAGTTATGGCTGCTATTTGCTAGGATGTGTAGTTCACTATTTGGAATAAGTGCATTCATTTCTTCGCTTTCTGAACAAGAAGTAATCCAATCATGATAGCCAGCTAAAATTAATGTAGGCACATGTAGATCCTTTAACTCATCTCGTACATCATACGTGCGAAGGAAATCTCCAAAACCTTTGTTTATTGCTTCGACGTTGCGTTTAATAGTAGGTCTCTTAGGTGGCGTTGCACGTGTATCCAATGTAGCGACTGCTTTTGAATATAATGGAGCCATAATTCTATCGTATTCTTGGAGCTCTTCAATTGTTTCAAATTTGCCTTCCCACAATCGATCAGCCATTGCTATTTGTTCTTGAGTACCAACGTCTTCCATATGCTTTTTCGCTTTTTCCAAGAAGCTATAGGAAGGTGCAGTAGCCGCTAAGATGAGGCCTGCAAGATGATCTTCATATTTTACGGCATAACTCATTGCAACTATGCCACCATAGGAATGACCTAGGATCCATATTTTATTCAAACCTAGATGTTGTCGAAGTGCTTCCACATCTTCTACGTTTTGTGTCAACGTATAGTTTTCAGGTCGATCCTTTTCGGAAAACCCACAACCGCGTTGATCGATATATACGAGTTGAGCGGTTTTTGTCAGTTCATCCAAATAGGGCTTAAATGTTATGTGGCAGCCACCAGGCCCTCCATGAATAACAAATACCACAGGTTTTTCTTTCAGTTGGTCTCCGTCGATTTCAATGCTTTGTCCATCTACGTCATAGAAAATCTTTGTACCGTTAATATGTGCATACATCTTCACTAACCTCCATTTTTTTATAAATCCATGTTCATTGGTTGTGCAAGAGATCTAAAAGAAGACGCATAGCTTATCACGTCTTTCTATCTATCGGACAAACTAAGTCGTCCATTGAATACGAAAAGCTAGATGCTAGGATATTGCCTTATCGTTAGATTTCACTTACATCAGATACCCATTCAAACTTAGAACGCAGCTATTATCCAGTTATTCAACTTGATCGGTAGCTACTTTTTCCGTTCTTTTCGGTAGAATGAAAGCAAATAATGCGATGACACCAACACATAAGCCGATTAATGAACATGCGATTAAGAACGGCCATAAGCTGATGAAGTTAATGGAAATCAAAAATGTCGCATAGATTATTACGCTTCCTGCGAAAATGCCATAGTCTTTTTTCGTAACGGTCTTAAATACAAATTGTTGTCCTTTGTCACCATCTTCTTTAAATAAGATACTGAATAGAACAGTTCCTACGAGTGACACGAGTAATCCTAAAATAACAGGGTCAATATTCGTTTGCATAATATTACAGAGAATAGTTGTTAACCCACCGCCGATAATACCCGCAATAGCTCCATATGAGTTTGCTTTTGGCCAAAAAAGTCCGAGCATTATAGGTACAAAAGTGGCTCCCGCAAATATTTTTAAGGTGAAGAGCAAAAGTCCCATGATGGATGGAGTTAAAATAGCTGCAACAGTTGAGATTGCGCCGATGATGACGAGCGTCCATCGTGCTAGCGTAATTGTTCTTTTATCGTCGATCGGTAAACCTTTCGATTTTAGGCGATGTTCATATAAATCTCTCGTGACATGTATGCTTGCTCCAAGCAAATTTGAGTCAATAGTCGACATACAAGCACCTAGAATACCGGTAACAATTACCATGCCAACCCAAGGATTAATGATCTCCATTGATAAAACAGGTAAAACGGTTTCTGGATTTGCTAAATTAGGCAATAACGATTTACCAATACCACCGATCAATGTAAGTCCAAAAGCCATCGATACACCCATAAACAATGCAATGAGTAAACTAATTCGCTGATACGCGCTGGATTTGCGTTTGACTGACCGTGTTTAAAGGCATAAACGTAATAACCCAGCCAATTACCAACATAAATGTAACGGTTTCAGTCGTGTTCATAAATTGGCTACCAAGAACATTGTGTAGTAATTCTCCTCCGTTTAGAGACGCAGAGAATAGTGAACTAGTTGGATCCATTGCTTTGAAGCCGAATAAGATAACTAATATAAGACCAATTAACATAATAATTGTTTGAACCCAGTCTGTAAGAGCAACCCCCATTAACCCACCAAATGTAGTGTAAGCAATCGTGATAGCAGCTGTAACAACTATTGCAACAATCGGATCTATACCAAGAATTGTATTAAGAATCATTCCAATGCCGAGAATACTCCCCCCTGCACTCCCAATCAGTGCAATGAGTGAACAGATTGTTGTCAAGGTAGCAACCGGTCGATTATACCTGACTGCCATCAAATCTGGCAGCGTAAAAACATCGTAATGTTCTGCGATTTTCCGGATCTTCCCTGAAATAAAGAACAAAACAAAATAAGATGTGCTTGCTGCAATCAACATCCAAATGAGAGAAAATCCTCCCGTGTAAACCAATCCACTAAAACCCATATATGTGTTCGCTCCAACTACTGTAGCAAGCACGGTACTAAACAGCACAGCAGAATTCATCTTGTTATCTGCAACATAGAAATCTGCTCGCGATTCTTGTTTCCCGGAAAGCATAACTCCAATTACAATCATTGCAATTAAATAGAGAATAGGGATTAAATAATATGTGTGCCATTCCATGATGTTTCCCCTCCAAATCCATTACTAAATTTAATAGTGTAAATCCTATCAGCTAGTATACAATATATCAATAGTAATCTGAGTAAATATAAAACAGTAAATAAATGTAATAGTTAGATAAAAGTCTTTGTTAAAACAATGAAATCCCTTACATGAACTTAAATATTTTTGTCGGAAATATAGGTGTTAGATTATTTCTTGAATTGCTGTAAACTAAAATAAGAAGTAGAGAAGCAGAAAATCGAACACGTGGGGGCGCGATACTATGGAGATAAGACTTTTACAAGCACTTGATGCTGAAGAATACTTTAATCTACGGCTAGAAGCTTTACAAAAAAATCCTGAGGCATTTGCAGCTAGCTTTGATGAAGAAAAAGAACAACCTATTGAAAAATACATAATGCGGTTTCAATCCGAAGAGTCGTTTACATTTGGAGCTTTTGACAAGGGGAAACTTGTAGGAGTCGTTACGCTCATACAAGAAAAACTCATTAAACTCCGTCATCGAGCAACAATTGTAGCTATGTATGTTTCGCCTGAAAAACGCGGCATGGGGATTGGAAAAGCTTTACTAGAAGAAGTGATTGCGAAGGCAAAAGAAGTAGAAAATGTCGAGCAGGTTTATTTAACAGTCGTATCGACAAATGAGCCGGCTAAAAAACTCTATTCTTTAATGGGTTTTGCATGTTATGGAACAGAGAAGCGAGCATTACAACTAGGTGATGAGTACTATGACGAAGATTTGATGGTTTTATTTCTTGCTGAATAAGGACAAATCTGAGTGCAATAAACGACATGAAGAACTCATTTTGATCAATCTTTGTTCAAGTGAGTTCTTACTTTTGTTTCACGCTATTGTGTCAGAGAAAAAAGCCTTGAACTGGAGGGAGTTAGATAATGCTAAGTCCATGTGAAAAAGTAGCGAAATGGATGGAGGCCTACGACCGACCGTGGGGAATTGCAGGTGGGTGGGCAATTGATCTTTTTGTTGGACAGGTAACCCGAGAGCATTCAGATATTGAAATTGCCATACTTCGGGAGGATCAGCATAGACTAAAAAGATTGCTGCATAACTGGTCTTTCAAAAAAGTTGTAAAGCATCAGTTTGTTGACTGGGGTCCAGAGACATTGGAATTGCCGATTCATGAATTGCATGGAACGCATCAAGGTTATGGTGAATTGGAGCTGCTGTTGAATGAAGTGGTCAATGATCAATGGATTTTTAGAAGGGACCCGAGGATCAGCTTTCCAAGTTCAGCGCTATTCTTAAAGTCTCCACATGGAATCCCTTTTTTACATCCGGCTATCGTGCTCTTGTATAAGGCTAAAAATGCACGTGCGAAAGATCATGCAGACTTTCTTGCGGTAAAAGATTTGATTGGCAAAGAGGATCAAGAATGGCTTTGTGATGCACTTAAGGTTCATGTTCCTGGTCATTTGTGGATTTCTGAGTTGCAAGGAGAGCTGGCATGAATCGAATGATGATAATGAAGCGTTAAAATGGTTTTCTCAATTAACATAGACGAGTGCCATACAGTTCTACTTATTAGAAGCCGATTGCATGATTGCAATCGGTTTTTTTATGCATATGAAACTTTAAATTTCTATATATTTCCTCACCGATTTCTAATCTATCTCACAGTGAATTCAAATTCAGTGAGTCTATGATTATAGCTATCGGTTAAGTAAGTTACTAAAAGAGAAAAGGGGACGGTCTAATGGCAATTGAGATATTTTGTCGGAAAGAACAAAAATATTTGATTACCCGAAACCAATATGAACAGTTAGTCGAACAAATTGGACCGAGAATGAGAAATGACAAAAACGGTCAGGAAGGTAGGTATACCGTTACAAGCTTCTACTTCGATAATCCAGATCGGACGATTTATTTCGAAACAAAGAACAAGTTGAAGTATCGCCAGAAGTTGAGATTGCGCGTATACGATGAGGCAACTTCAGAAAGCACTGCTTTTTTTGAAGTGAAGCAAAAGCATAACAAAGTAGTGAATAAGAGGCGTATGCTCTTGCCGCTAAAAGAAGCATATCGCTATTTGTCTGCGGATACTGATTCAGACTTGAGTCAGTATGATACGACGAATTATCAAGTGCTAAAAGAAATTGATTATTTTCGTAGGTATTACGAGTTGCAACCAGAAATGATTGTTAGCTACAACAGACACGCATTGCATGGTGTCGACAACGCAGATTTACGAATGACGTTTGACTTTGACTTGCGTTGTAGAAGAGACGACTTGACGCTTGAACACGGTCCATATGGTGAATATTTCATTGACGAAGATCTCGTCGTATTGGAAGTGAAGGTTGAACACAGTGTGCCTTTATGGCTCGCACGAATACTACAAAGTTTGGAGTGCGAACAACGAAGTGCTTCGAAGTTTTGCACGAGTACAGAATTATTAAAGGGTGTTGTGACACCACAGGTAGTTCGAGAAAAAACAACAATTGGAGGAATGGAAGATGCATCAGATCAACAACTTGTTTTCATTTAACGGATTAGAAGGGCAGCCAACGATTTTAATGAGTATCGCGGCAATGGCTTTAGCTGCAGTATTAAGTTTAATCATTACAAAGGTGTACATATCAACATTTACAGGGGAACGGTATTCGCAAGCATTCGTGCATACGATTATTATGATGTCTGTCGTCGTATCTGTCGTCATGAATGTGGTTAGTGGAAATGCAGGTGTGGCATTTGGTTTATTCGCCGTATTTTCGTTAATTCGTTTTAGAAGTGCGGTAACGAATGCCAAGGATATTGCCTATATTTTCTTTGGTCTTTGTGTCGGTATGACGGCGGGATTATTTCAATTTGAGTTGGCAATTGTCCTAACTGTATTTGCTAGTCTGATCTTCTATTTGTTATTTAAATTCGACTATGGCAAAGGAAAAGACACGCAAATCTTAAAAGTGACTGTACCTGAAAACTTGAATCATGAAGATTTGTTCGAGGATATTCTTGGGGAGATGACAGATTTCCACCAATTGCGCCAAGTGGAAACGACAAATTTAGGAACGATGATTTTATATACATTTGCCATTCGTAGTAAGGTAAACACGAAGGATCAAGTTCTCCTAGATGCAATTCGCGAACGTAATGCGAACTTAAAAGTGTCGCTGTCTTATTTATAATGACTAACTACTAAACCACTCACCCTTAATGCTGTAGGGGAGTGGTTTTTTAATGGGTTTCGGACTATTGAGTAGAACTCGATTCTATCCACTCACTCGACCACTTCTCAATTTCTTGCATAATCGGTGTCAAAGACATCCCCTTGTCGGTCAATGAATACTCAATCCGTATTGGTGTCTCAGGATAGACTTCGCGAACGACAAAACCTTGTTGCTCCAAATCCTTTAAGCGTTCCGTTAACGTTTTTCCGCTCACGCCTAATTTCTCGGTCATCGTGCAAAATCGCTGTGGTCCAGACATCAATTGATACAAAATTAAGGCTGTCCAACGTTGACTCAATATGGCAATGGCCTTTTCAAATCGTGGGCATAGTTCAAAGTTATTCATGGCAAAGGTCCTTTCGCTTCTAATCGTTTGTTGTTGACAATATCCATTGTAGCATATAAAGTTAGTTACATAAAGTAAGTAACTTACCAGGAGGAATGAAAATGAAATTTCATCAACGACCGTATATTTATACCGGAGAAGTCCGTTTAAAGGTAACAGATCTTAACAAATTAACAGACTTTTATACAGAAATTATTGGGTTCAGTGTCTTGGAAAAAGGAAGTGGCCAAGTAGTATTAACAGCAGATGGGAAGACACCTTTACTCGTATTGGAGCAACCGGAAGCGATACTGCCCAAAGAACCGAGACGGACGGGGCTCTATCATTTGGCTCTTTTACTACCGACACGCGCGGATCTTGGAAAAGCGATTAAGCACTTTTCACAGAACCAAGTGCCATTAGGGGCGTCGGACCATCTTGTGAGTGAAGCGCTGTATTTAAATGATCCTGATGGAAATGGAATTGAAATCTACCGCGATCGTGAACCTGATTCCTGGAAGTGGCAAAATGAGCTCGTGGCAATGAGCACGGACCCATTAGACGCGAATGGCGTCGTAGCTGAAAGTGGGAATGAGGAATGGAATGGCCTCCCGGCAGACACAGTCATGGGGCATGTTCACCTACATGTAGCCAACTTAGGAGATACGAAAACGTTCTATGAAGCGTTAGGATTCAAAGTTGTCAGCCATTACCCGCAAGCATTATTCATGGCGAACGGGAATTACCATCATCACATCGGATTAAATACGTGGAATGGTATGAATGCCCCTCGTCCTACTGAAGGAAGTGCTGGAATGGACGCATTTACGCTCGTTTATCCGGATGAAAAAACTTTGCAAGGAGCGATAAAAAACGTTCAAGAGCTCGAGTATATCGTTGAGCGAATTGATGCAACGTTTGTTGTGGAAGACCCTTCAGGCAATCGTGTTATTTTGAGGTTGGAAGTATAAGAATATGCACTAAAACATTCGTGATGAATTGAAATCTTAGTTTTGTTAATCTTCATCAAGTCAAAAACAGTGAAAATAGCTACTACAGTATTCAAAAACGACCCATTTGTAAAAAAAGAAGGGTTCTATACAAAAATATAGAATACTTAATTAGACTATTACTAAATGCGTGAAGATTGCTGTCCTCATGCTAAATCAAAAGGAGCTAATTATGAATACTGTAGTATTTGATTTTGATGGAACATTAGCAAATACTTTACCGATTTGTTTTTATGCTTTTCAATCTGTATTTAAAGAATTTGATAAGAGGGAACTTTCTTCGGATACCATTAAAGAAATGTTTGGCCCTTCTGAAACAGGAATTATTCGAAATAACCTTTTACATCCTAATAAGGAAGAAGCAATTGAATATTTCTATGAAAAATATTCGGAATCACATAAATGTTTGGTAGATATTGCTCCTGAAATTCTTGAATTATTGAAGGGCTTGAAAGAAGCAAAAAAACAGGGATTTTTACAGGAAAGGCTAAAAGAAGTTTAGATATTTCTCTAAAAGCACTAAATATGGAAGTTTTATTTGATGTCATAATAACGGGTGATGATGTCATAAAACCTAAACCTCATCCAGAGGGTTTACTGAAAGCCTTATCTCTTCTACAAGTAGCAAATTCTGAGGCGATTTATATTGGAGATAGTGATGCCGATATAGTTGCCGGTGTACAAGCTAATGTCTATACAATCGGCGTACAGTGGTTACCTGAATATCAAACACCTGCATTTAGCGAACAACCTGATTTGGTCATCAAAAGTGTAAAGGAATTTAGAAGGTTTCTTAAAGTAGGTGCCTTATGAAACATCAATGGTTGGAGTGGGCAAAAAGAATCCAAGCTTTGTCTCAAGCTGGATTAACTTTTTCGAAAGATATTTATGACATTGAGCGTTATGAGGAATTACGTACGATTAGTGCAGAAATAATGTCAGCTTACACTGAACTTGAGATGAGCAAAATAAAGGACTTGTTTGCGAATGAAAAAGGATACCAAACGCCTAAAGTTGATGTTCGAGGTGTAGTGTTTAAAAACCAACAGATTTTACTGGTGAAAGAAAATATTGATGATAAATGGGCTTTGCCAGGAGGGTTTTGTGACATTGAATTATCCCCTTCAGAGAATGTAGTAAAGGAAATAAAAGAAGAATCCGGATATGATGTAGTTCCAATCAGATTACTTGCGGTATTGGATAAGAATAAACATCCACACCCTCCAGAACCATATCACTACTATAAGATATTTATCTTATGTGAGATTGTTGGAGGAGAAGCTACTACAGGTATTGAAACGAATAAAATTCAATTTTTTTCGGAACACAATTTACCGCAGCTTTCTACGAATAGAAATACAGAGTGTCAAATTAAGACACTCTTTGAATTTTTGCGGACTCCTGAAAAAGAAACACTATTTGATTAAGATTAATTTGTAATGATGGCATAGAGTTTAGTTGTTACGATGCTTTATTCAAACTCCCCAACAGCTAATGAAATCGCGACTTTTTGGTATTATAAATTTTAGATGAATAGGGAAACCGTAGTTTAAAAACGCTGATTTCGTATCAGTGTTTTTTTGTTGATGACTTCAGTTTTTTATGCGATTTATCACTCAGGGAATCGCTTTTTACTTTGGAAAACTAGATGTTAGTATACATAACAATAAAATGTGAGAGATTAAATTTTTCCGTACGTTGTATAAGGTGTAAAAGCTTTTACAAAAAATAAGGGGATTTGTAAATGAAGTCAACTAGTAAAAATTTTATCCGAAGATTACAGAAACAAAAAGAGGACGCACTAGAATTCATCGTGGACGCATACTTACAATTAATAAAAGGAATTACGTACAAGGTGCTCTCCCCTCTTCATAACGAAGGGATTGTGGATGAATGTGTCAATGATGTATTTCTATCCATTTGGGACAACGCAGATAAGTTCCGCGGAGACGCAACGGATTTCAGAAAATGGATTTGTGCAATCGCTAAATTCAAATCCATCGATTACTACAGAAAAGCAGTGAAACAGGTGGAGATTACTTCGGAACATATGAATTTGAATGCCGAAATGTCCATTGAAGAGGAATTAATCAAAATGGAAGATCGAACAGAATTGATTACGCTCATCAATCAACTAGAGCCCATAGATCGAGATATATTTTTGATGAAATTCTTCTTAGGCTACAAGACGGCAGACATCTCCAGACAAACAGGTCTAAGTATAACCGCAATAGATAATCGGGTGTTTCGTGGCAAGAAAAGATTGTTGAAGGAAGCGATTGATCTTAAAGCAGGAGGTTTTGTGTTATGAAAGATAAAAAAGATATATATCAGTTATTAAATGAAATGGATTTTAATGATAGTGAAATGGAAGAAATGGAAATTAGTGAATTTGATAGAGCCAAAGCGAAAAAGAAATTAAAAGCATCAATACGTCGAAAGAGGAAGAAACAGGGATGGAAAATGAAAGTAGTAGCAGCTGTAGTTGTATGTGGATTAGGAGTTTCTACATTAAGCCTTGCTTTTCCTGCTCATGCTGGAGACATACCGATTATCGGTGATGTTTTTAGGTTTTTAGACAATGGAAGAACGGGCATCTACGACAATTATCAAGAGTATTCCAGCGCAGTCAATTTGACGGAGGAAAGTGATGGCGTAAGAATTACCATTAATGATGCGATTTACGATGGGAAAACGGTTCTACTGACCTACTCCATGGAAAGCGAAAAAGATTTGGGGGAAAAGCCGTTTGCAGGTGGTTATTTGGATATTAAAGGGACAAATGGTGGCACAGGAAGTAATCAAATTTCACAAGTTGGAACAAATCAATATGTAGGCTTAATTACGGGAAGTAGATTAGATGAAAAGGATCCAGAAAGTGTAAAGGTACAATGGAAAGTTGACCATATTACAATTGAGGAAACACAAGAAGAAATTAAAGGGAAATGGAATTTCTCTCTTTCATTAAAAGCATCTGCTAATGATGTTCAACTATTTGGCCAAAGTGCTGAACAGGATGGGGTGAAAGTAACGGTTGATAAAATTTCAGTAACCCCAATGTCTTTCATTGTGTACTATAATCAACTAGTTTCTAAAGCGATAAGCGATAAATGGCACAATGTCGATGTTGAAATTGAAGTTAGAGATGATTTAGGAAATCGCTATGAAGGTTTTGGAAATGGTGGGTATGGTAATGTAAATGATACGCAAATGAACTGGAGTAAGACATTTCAAAAGTTGGATCCGAATGCGACAAAGCTAATTATTACACCTTATGTGACAATGATTGAGTATACAGCAGAAAATCATGGTGGTGTCGAAATTACCGGAAACGGTGCGAATCAAACGGTGAAAAAAATTACCAATCCTACAAAGGAAGGAAAGGGTAGAGAAGAATTTACACTAGAAGACATTATTATTGAATTGGATAGTAACTAATTTAAGCAATAAGACATCTATTCACTAGTAAATAGATGTCTCTATTGCTTTATTCAGTCAACTTGTGGGGAGTTAGCACTTCTTGGATTGTATAAAAATACCGCGTGAATCGGAGTTCTGTAAACGTCGATTCACGCGGTTTTACAATCCGCTTTCTCTCCACAATGTTTATAAACTTTTCAATGAAGACTATGAGTGACTTTCGTTTTCATTCTTTTCGACATGGTTCAGGAATTGATCACCCCAATTGCATATGGACGTAACAACGGGTTCTAAACGACGTCCAATTTCGCTTAACTCGTATTCAACCTTTGGGGGAACGACAGGATAGACAAATCGCGTAACAATATGATCGTCTTCCAGTTCTCTTAACTGCCGGATCAACATTCGTTGGTTAACATCTGGAAGTTTTTCTTGTATTTCACTTAGTCTTAAAGGGGATTGCTGTAGTAAGCACCAAATAATTGCGATTTTCCAACGGCCACCGATAACAGATAGAGCCAAATCTTTACTTGTATAAAACTCTTTTTCTTTATACGTAATCTCCAATTTTTTCATTCCTTTATCCTTTAAATAATCTCCTCACTGACAAAAATGTCAGTATTGCCATTAGAATTTTACTATGCAAATATAAGAAGAGTAAAGTGCATTATGTGATACATCATAACTTATTATGCTTTATGTTCATAGTGACAAAAATGTCAGTATTGAAATATTGTATGTCCGCATGCCATGATGGATACAGTAAATACAATAATTAGAAAGAGGGATGTTTAATGAAAAGTAAAGCGGCCGTAGCGTTTAAACCGGGTGAACCACTACAAATCGTGGAGATTGACGTAGCAGAACCGAAAGCAAATGAAGTGTTAGTGAAAATCCTTTATACTTCCGTTTGTCATACAGATGCTTTTACATTATCAGGCGATGATCCTGAAGGTGTATTTCCAGCAGTGTTAGGCCATGAAGGTGCTGGCGTTGTTGTAGCAGTTGGGGAGGGAGTTACAACTGTCCAACCGGGCGACCATGTCATTCCGTTATATACAGCTGAATGTGGAGAGTGTAAATTCTGTCGTTCGGGGAAAACAAACTTATGTAGCGCAGTTCGTGAAACACAAGGTAAAGGTCTGATGCCGGATGGTACAACGCGCTTCTCTTACAATGGAGAGCCTATTTATCACTACATGGGAACAAGTACGTTTAGTGAATATACAGTTGTACCCGAGATTTCATTAGCCAAAATTGATCCTGAAGCCCCGCTTGATAAAGTCTGCTTGTTTGGATGTGGTGTGACGACTGGAATTGGAGCAGTACACAACACGGCGAAAGTAGAAGAAGGTTCAGTGACAGCTGTATTCGGATTAGGTGCTATCGGATTAGCAGTTATTCAAGGGTTGGTGCAAGCGAAAGCAGGAAGAATTATTGCTATTGATTTGAATGAAGACAAGTTTGAATTAGCGAAGAAAATGGGTGCAACGGATTTTGTAAACCCTGCTAAATTCGATAAACCAATCCAAGAAGTCATCGTCGAAATGACAGACGGTGGCGTTGACTATAGCTTTGAATGTATTGGAAATGTAGAAGTGATGAGAGCAGCCCTTGAATGTTGCCATAAAGGCTGGGGTGAAAGTACAATTATTGGTGTTGCAGGTGCCGGGAAAGAAATTCATACACGTCCATTCCAATTAGTGACAGGACGCGTGTGGAGAGGTTCTGCTTTTGGAGGCGTAAAAGGAAGAACTGAATTACCGGGTATGGTAAATGACTATATGAATGGTGAAATTGACTTAGATTCTTTCATTACGCACCACTTGGATTTTACAGAGATCAACGAAGCGTTTGAATTACTTCACAAAGGTGAGTCGATCCGTACAATATTGACATATGGAGAGTGATTTAAATGAGTGTAGAGCTTATTGAACAGCATCGTTCATTCGGTGGTCAGCATAATAAGTATCGTCACTTTTCAGAAGTGTTGCAGTGCGATATGACATTTAGTCTCTATTTGCCTTCAAATGAAAGTCAAAAACCCATTCCTCTTATTTGGTGGCTTTCAGGCTTAACATGTACGGATGATAACTTTAGCCACAAAAGTGGGTTCCAACGCCTCGCAGATCACTATCAAACAGCTGTCATCATGCCGGATACATCTCCTCGTGGAGAACAGGTAGCAAATGATGAGGGCTATGATTTAGGGCAAGGTGCAGGATTCTATGTGAATGCAACGCAGGAACCGTGGGCAAAGAACTATCAAATGTATACGTACATCGTTGAAGAATTACCAGCAATTGCGAAGACGCTAATTCCGAACTTTTCAGGTGAAGAGAGCATAATGGGGCATTCTATGGGCGGACATGGAGCGCTCGTAATCGGCATGAAAAATCCAAGCAGATATAAAGCGATTTCCGCATTTTCACCGATTTTGCATCCAAGTAAATCACCTTGGGGCATTAAGGCGTTTACAGCGTACTTAGGTGAAAATCAATCTGACTGGAAATCATGGGACGCTACAGAGTTGATAAAGGATGGAAATGTTCCTCCTATACTAATCATGCAAGGGAGTGCGGATAATTTTTATCCACTTCAATTGGAAGAGACGGATTTTCTTGCGAATGCCCGCCAAGCAAACCAGGAAGTGCAATATAAAAAACTAGAAGGTTATGATCATAGTTATTATTTTATTGCAACGTTCTTAGAGGAGCATTTCGCTTTCCATATGAACCACTTTCAATAAAACAATCCACAGTTGCGTATAGTGCACGTATGAAAATATCCACATGATTCGTCAATGTGGATATTTTCGCTTGGTGCTTTTCGTTATGAACGGGAAGTTGCTACAAGCCAGTATGAAGGAGGCTATTAAATGGATTTCAAACAATTACTGGATGATCGTCGCGTGATGCCATTTTTGGGGAAAGCACGTTTTGGAGTAGAGAAGGAGAGTCACCGTGTAGACCTTTCAGGAAACTTAGCCAAAACGGATCATCCAAGCAGCTTATCGGTGCAAGATCATCATCCTTATATACAGCGTGATTTTTCTGAAACTCAAATGGAGTTAATCACGCCTGTAACCGAGTCTTTGGAAGAGCTACTTAATTTCTTATCTGCCATTCATGATGTCACGTATCGATCGATCAGTGAAGATGAAATGCTTTGGCCATTAAGCATGCCTCCTGCGCTTCCTCAAAATGAAGAAGAGATCGTAATTGCCAAACTGAATAATCTGGCCAGTGTGGAATATCGCCAAGCGTTAGCGAAATCATACGGCCGTAGAAAGCAAATGATTAGTGGGATTCATTTTAATTTTGAGTTTAGCGAGGAACTGCTGAAAGCGCTGTTTTCTGCACAAACAGAAATTGCAGATTATGATCAATTTAAAACTGCAGTCTATTTAAAAGTGACAAGAAATTATTTGCATTATCGTTGGCTCTATACTTATTTGTTCGGTGCATCTCCACTTAGTGAACAAAACTTTTTTGAGGAAAATACGACGAATGAGCCGGTAAGAAGCTTACGAAACAGCAAATTCGGTTATACAAATCGTGAGGATGTTAAAGTATCCTTTAAAAGTATTCACGACTATGTTTCAGACCTTACAACTTTAGTGAAAAATGGGCAGTTGGTGGAGGAAAAAGAGTTTTATTCACCTGTTCGATTGCGAGGTGGGCAGCGGGTCGCGGATTTACAGAACCATGGAATTCAGTACATCGAATTACGAAATATCGATTTGAATCCTTTTGAACTGAACGGCATTAGCTACGAGCAGGCCAAGTTTTTACATGTTTTCTTAGTGTATCTACTTTGGAAAGAAGAAGGGGCATGTTCCGATGAGTGGGTGCAAGAAGGGGATTTAAACAATAATACCGTTGCGTTAGAACATCCTCTGGAAAAAACGGCATTTCATAAGGAAGCACGTACAATCGTTGAAGAGATGGAGCGGTTTGTCCAGAAGTTTAAGCTAGAAGTTCCTGAATCATTGTTTGAAAACGTCAAAAACATGATCGAAGAACCAACGTTGACGTTAGCAGGTAGACTAGTGGAACAAATCGGTACTGGCGAGCAACGTCAAGTCGCAACAACTTTTGCGAAGGATAATTACGATACTGCTTGGAAGCATCCTTATCAGTTAGCAGGTTTCACGGATATGGAGCTCTCAACGCAAATTTTGCTTTTTGATGCAATGCAACAAGGTATTAAAGTCGACATTATAGATCGTCAAGAGCAGTTCATTAAACTCCAAGTCAATGAACATGTGGAATATGTGAAAAACGGCAATATGACGAGTAAAGATACGTATATTTCGTCACTCATAATGGAGAATAAAACAGTTACTAAAAAGATTCTTCATGCACATGGTTACCGCGTGCCACAAGGTGAAGAATTTCAAAGTGAAGAACAAGCAATGCGTGCCTATCAACAATTTTCAACGAAACCTTTTGTTGTGAAACCAAAGTCAACAAATTATGGTTTAGGCATTTCCATCTTTAAAGAAGGTGCAGCATACGAAGACTACGAGAAAGCCATTTCGCTTGCTTTTAAAGAAGATTCATCGGTATTGCTTGAGGAATTCATACACGGAACAGAGTACCGTTTTTTCGTTGTAGACGGTAAAGTGCTTGCGGTTCTATTAAGAGTACCTGCGAATGTCGAAGGAGACGGCAAACAGACAATTGAAGAATTAGTCGCCCAGAAAAATCATGATCCACTAAGAGGGAGAGACCACCGTACGCCGTTAGAGATTATCCAATTAGGAGAACTGGAAAAGCTGATGCTAAAAGGTCAAGGTTTTGAAATCAGTTCTGTTCCTAAAAGTGGAGAGATCGTTTATTTACGCGAAAACTCGAACATTAGTACAGGTGGAGATTCGATTGACGTTACGGATCAAATTCCGGATGATTACAAAAAGATCGCAGCGGAAGCGGTGACTGCAATCGGTGCACGAATTTGTGGCATTGATTTACTTATTGAAAATACGGAAGTGCCTGCAACGGATGAAAATGCATACGGAATCATTGAAGCAAACTTTAATCCATCGATGTATATGCATATTTATCCGTATAAAGGAGAATCTAGACGCGTAACGCAACACATTTTACGCTTACTTTTTCCTGAAGTAGGATAATCTTTCGTTTAACAAGGTTTTAGTCGCAAAAACAATCATGAAAGGAGCATGTTGGATGAATACGACTTACAATGAAACAGTAGCAAGTTTTGAGAAGATTACTGCAGAAAAAGCACAAGAATTGGTCAAAGGTGACGGAGAGGCGGTCATTTACATTGGCAAGGCGGTTTGTCCGTATTGTCAATTGTTCATTCCAAAGCTGAAAAAAGTTGCGGATAAAACAGATACACTTGTCTACTATGTAGATAGTGTGGATCCATCGGACATGGACGGGATTACTGCTTTTCGGAAAGAGTACGATATTCCGACTGTTCCTGGTTTCATTTATACAAAAGGCAGCGACGTTAAAGTTAGATGTGATTCTTCGATGACTGAAGAAGAAATTGAAAACTTTATGAAAGACTGATTATATCGATGAGAAGTTGTCAGAAAACCGTGTGAAACCAAACTGTTGAGTCTTGGTTACACGCGGTTTTTAGCATGTGATGAATGATTGCTTGTATTGACGTGAAAGTATCGTCACCTCAAAAAATGGATAAAATTCTATAGAAGAAGATTTATGGACATGCTAGAAAGAAAATCTTCCTAATTTCTACGTGATCGTGAAACTATTTTCGACACCGACCGTAATAAACCGTATACTAAGAAGTAATGTACATAATTGGTAAAGGAAGTGGAAGATTGACGAAGAAATTATGGTTCCAAGTCGGAGTAGGAATCCTGTTAGCAATATTGGTCATTAAGTATTTCCTGGAGATCAGTTTCTTGTTCGCTCCGATTATCATCATTATTAAAGCGATCATTTTACCGCTTTTGCTCGGTGGCGTGCTGTACTACATGACCGAACCGATTCAACGATTTTTAGAAAAGAGGAAGTTTCCTCGTTGGGCAAGTATCGTGTCCATCCTTGTAGCGCTTGCGCTCGTTGCTTGGGGCTTCTTTGCAATTGTTGGTCCACCTGTCACGCAACAGGTGAATAAACTCGTTGAAAACGCACCGGCAATTGGAAAAGAATTAGATAAGATGAAAGATGTGTTCCTTGACCAAAAGGGCGAATTGCCGGAGAAACTGGAAGAATCGCTTGATGCTGCTGCGGACTCGTTACAAACGATTGCGGTAAACTTCGGGAAGTGGATTGTTCAGTTTTTACAATCGCTATTCCAAGCAGTATTTTTGCTCATTTTAGTGCCGTTTTTCTTCATCTTCATGTTGAAAGACCACGAAAAATTTGCGCCGGTTATTTACAATTTATTTACCGGAGAACGTAGAGAATGGGTCAAGAAAACGCTGAGTGACATTGACAATGTTCTTCGCTCTTATATTCAAGGTCAATTTTTAATCAGCGCGATTCTCGCAATGTTGATCTTTATCGGCTACAAGATCATTGGATTGGAGTATGCACTGTTGTTGGCGCTATTCGCTTTATTCATGAACCTCATTCCATTCATTGGTCCATGGATTGCGGTCACGCCAGCTGTCGTCATTGCATTTTTGGATGAACCAAAAATGGTCATTCTTGTCGCGATCGTCACGTTGGTAGCACAACAGATTGACAGCAACCTCATCACACCAAACGTCATGGGGAAATCGCTCGACATCCATCCACTCACGGTCATCACAATTATTTTAGCTGCGGGAAATATTGCAGGATTTGTAGGCATCATCGTTGCCATCCCGGTCTATGCAGTAGCGAAAGTGATCGTGCGCAATGTGTATGAACAACGAATGAAAATAAAAAGAGCCGCTACGAAGGATGTAGCGGGTTAAGGTAGGGAACCTCCATTATTATGGGGGTTTTTTCATTCTAAAATACAGTTTTTCAAGTAGGAGAAGCTACTCAATATACTTCTATCAATAAAATCATCGAAAATTCAATCGAATGTGGTAAACTTGTGTAGAAGTAGTTACATGCTATGTAAAACGAAGGAGACGGGGCATTTGATCGACATTCAGCCATTGGATTTGGATAAAAACAGACGAATTATTATCACTTCAGATATACATGCAAACTTGCCATTGTTTAAAAGATTACTTGAAAAGGTCAAATATACAACGGAAGATTACTTGTTCATCAATGGAGACCTTTGCGAGAAGGGGCCAGACAGCCTTGCGACGGTTGCCTTTGCAAGAGAACTTGCTAGTTGTGCAGATCGGGTTTTTATTACGAAAGGGAATTGCGATGTTGTGCACCAATATGTTTTCAACAACGTAGAGGGCATCAAAAACTATATGGCGAAGCAACCGTATTCGATTTTGAATGAAATGTTGGAACAGCATAATCGAAAACTGGAACACTTTCCGTCGTTGCGGGAGTTAGGGGAGTTCTATCGCGAACATTTTGGTGAAACACTCGATTGGCTGGATCACTTACCAGTTGGTTATGAGACAGATGAATTCATTGTTATCCATGCAGGTGTGGAAAATCGGGAAGATTGGAGAAATACAAGTCTCGAGTCTGCTTTGTATATGCCTTCATTTTATGAACAAGGTCATCAGTTGGACAATATGGTCATCGTCGGGCATTGGCCAGTCGTCAATTACCGTTCTGAAACCGTTAGTTCAAATTCCCCTGTGATAGATACTACTAAGAGAATTATCTCATTGGATGGTGGCAATGGCATTAAAAAAGACGGACAATTAAATGCCCTTATTATTAAAAACGGAGAAATAACTTGTACTTATGTGGATGAATTAGAAGAAAAGGAAATTGTACAGGACCATATGGACTTAACGAATCGAGTTGGGACGGTGACGTATCCGAACTATGAGCTTATTGAGATTAAAAAAGAATCCTATTTTACACTTTGCAAAAACGTGAAATTGAATATCCAGCAATGGGTGAAGAATGAATACATAGATAATGGCATGTGCAAGGGCGATGTAAGTACGACTTTCCTCAGTGTGAAGAAAGAAGAAACCGTTTCAATCGTAAATGCTACATGTGAAGGATTCACGCTCGTTAAGAAGAGTGATGGGAGCGTAGGTTGGATTCCAAAAGAGTGTATTGAGTAAAAAGAGCATGGAAGGGGATAGGGAAATGGCTATGCCAACACATATTGTAGCTGCAGGTGGAATTGTAGAGGACGAAGCTGGCAATATTCTCCTCGTCAAAACGAAACATGGAGGATGGGTATTTCCAGGTGGGCAAGTCGAAGTGGGTGAGAATCTAATGGATGCCGTTTGCCGGGAAGTAAAGGAAGAGAGTGGCATTGATATTGAGGTAACGAGACTGATCGGTATTTATTCCAATACGGGTATCCATAAATCGTATGACGGAGTAACTGATGTGCCGACAAAGGTGATGATGGATTTCGCGTGTGTCCCGATAGGCGGGGAGCTATGCACATCTGAAGAAACGTCCGATAGCCGTTGGGTTCAAAAAGAGCTTGTCCTCGACTACATTTCTGCACCTGCGTATCGCACGCGTTTTCAGAAATATTTGGAAGGTAGTGGTGTCGTTGCCTATATGGAATATGTGACACATCCGGAATTCAGTGTAAAGTTGGATCAGAAAGTATGACGAAACGACAAGTAAAATTACCACCGATGAAGTGGCATGTGACAGTGGATGTGAAACGAAAAGCGGGGATTGTACTTGTAGGTACTGTGACAATTCTACTCCTAGTGTACTTATTATCACAAATTCTAAGTTATCCAATCGGCAAATTGTTGTTTTTTAGTGTAATCTGTATTACCGGTTACGCGCTACATAAATGGGCTTCTTCCTATTCGAATAAAAAGCTTCCATTTGAGAAGTTGCTGAAGATAGAGTTGCCGGAAAAAATCATTCGTTTACGAACTTGGGGATTTGAACTTGTCTTTGCTTTACTCCTTCTCTCCATAGGTGCAGATCCTATTAAAGATTTAATGGACATGAAAATTCCTGTCTATCGCATAAACACGCTATTTTTGGAATTGGCAATTCTGTTTATCGTTTTGTCTGTATTGCCGATGTTCATTTATTTGTTTATTGAAAAGTGGAAAAGACCGCAAACGGAAGGATCACCTGCGAATAAGCCCTGAATGATTGTCCTTCCTTTTTTATCGATCTCTTAGAGAAGAAAGTGTCCGTTTTAAACACCTTACTTGTAATGCTTTGCTTTTTCCGTGCAAAAGCCGTCTTTGTGACGGCTTTCCCGGGTCTATATGGTGTACAATCTTTCAATAGATGATATTATTTCTTTGATTCCATAAATTGATCATACATAATCTCTTTATAATAGTGCTCATAACCTACCATTCCTAATTCCCTTGCCGCCTTAAGCTCTGCATCTCTATCATAAGGAACGCGCACAAAGTTTATGGAGTTTGTTCCATGAGAACCATCCACAATGACATATGTAGCATCGATTAAATCTAAACCCACACTTCCTACATTGCAAAGGGTGCCGATCTCATAGCTTCTTAATAATGTTATGTGAATATCTCCATAAAACACAATATCTGGCGTCCGTTTGTTATGTAGAGACTGTGTTTCTTCACTATTTTCAAAGAGAGATAAACACTTTTCTTTTGGATGATACTCAGGTGCAATTCGCTCAAAAACGCTCCTTGGTGAGGCATGGAAACAACGAATTAGCTTCTCGTTTAATTCAAACTCAATAAAAAATGGTAAGGAAGCTAGGTAATTAAAATCTTCATCTGATAGCTAACTTTGAAACCATTTTAGGATTTCATTATCTGTCTTTTCTCGGATAAATACATCCCAATTGCCATAAATGACTTTCTCGCAATGCTTTCTAACAAGTTTAATACATGCAGAACCCCGCGGACCTTTCCCTACCAAATCTCCCAAACAAAAAATTCGTTCTACACCACGTTTTTCAATATCCTCCAGCACGGCTTCTAAAGCAGTTAAATTCCCATGAATATCTGAAATGATGGCTATTTTTGACAAACTAATCCCCCCCAGATCAATGTGAAATCTTCTTCTGAACAAGATAATAATTCCATGTGAATCCGACCACTAAACTTCAAGCACTATCAGCTGAATACGTTCATTCAAGGAACGTCATGTGATCTGTCTAGTTGTAACGATATCGATTAACTCATCGATAGTTCCCGTACATTTTTCAATATTGGATAGATGATAAAAGGTACTAGTTGTTTCAAAATTATTGATATCATCATTTGGTGAGTACAAATATATTGTTTTCCCTTGGCCGAGTGCAATGCCCAGTTCAATATGGCTGCCTTTTCCACCTGGCAATAAAACGATAATGAAATCTGCCTCTAAAACAGCATTTTTTTCTTGTAGTCCGATTTCCATTAACTCTTCAATCGTGGAAGCACGGCCGTTCTTTGTCCAATCATATGTATGAATGAATCCCTTATCTACTAATCGCATACTTACATGGCGAACGATTTCTTTGTTCTGAAAGCTGGATGCAACATAGAACTTTTTCATATGTATTTTCTCCTTAATTTAATAAACTGAGCGCAGTTGCTACTTGATAACTGCGCCCAGATTTATGCATGATATCTGTTATTTTTGTTTTTGCTGATAATTACTATGTTAACGATTAACCATACAACTTGAAGGATTACTGGGAAAATAAATACGATCAATAGTAATGAAAATGCAATTAATTTTGCCTCAGGTGTTTGTGTAACGCCTGCACCATCAATATCTCTAAGCCAGACGAAGGCAGTACCTACTGAAAAAATAACAGCCCAAAAAATGTTAGCTATCCACCAATAAAGCCATAGCTTGCGCATAATCTCACTCCTTATCTTAGCAGAATAACTCTATTCTATAGTGCATAAGAATATTTGGAAATGGACCTGAGTTATATTGCACACTACGGCTTAAGGTGTAATTAGGTTTTGATGTAACAAGTATAATCTTGATTTACCTAAATATTATCGTTACGTTAAAATGTCGGTATCAGTGTTTAAACAACTTGCTCTAACGCTTATCTTTTACTTGCTACAGCTGTTCATCGTTACGGCATTGTCATTTTGGATTCTTATAGGGTAGTACAGAATCAGTGTCTTAATCCTAATCAGCCGCTCTTAATTCCGTACGATAATATAAACCAAATAAATAACGTAAACCGCGGCAAGTACGAAACCTTCACGTTTTCCGACTCTGAAACCTGTACGTGAGAATACCAATAAGACTACAGTGAGAATAATCATGAGCACGACATCTGTGAACACTTTATCGCTCACCGCTAATGGCGAAATGACAGACGAAGCACCAAGTACAAATAGAATGTTGAAGATATTGCTTCCTACAATATTCCCTAGCGCAATTTCGCTTTGTTTTTTCAATGCTGCTGAAATTGATGTGACGAGTTCAGGAAGAGAAGTCCCAATAGCGATAATCGTTAGACCGACCAATGTTTCACTCATGCCTAGAGAGTAGGCAATTTTCGTTCCATTATCGACGACCAAATCTCCCCCGAAAATAATTGCGGCAAGCCCGAGTACAGTCATAACAATGTTTTTACCCCAAGTGATATTTTTAGGGGTAGGTTCATTCACCGCATTTTTCCTGCTCTTTAGGCCAATTTCAATGACGTAATACATAAAAATGGAAAGAAATAAGAGGAAGATGAAACCATCGCTGCGTGTAATCATATTGCTACTGAACCCTTGCAAGAAAATGTCGCTCATCAGGATGAGCAATGCCACACTTGCAAGTAACGTAAACGGGATTTCTTTTCGAATCGTTTCACTTTCGACCTTTAAAGGATAAAGGAAAGCGGCCAATCCTACGACGAGCGTAATGTTAAAGATGTTACTCCCAACAACATTTCCGACTGCAACGTCCGCACTTCCTTCCAGTGCTGCGATAATACTGACAGTCGCTTCTGGAGAACTTGTCCCAAAAGCGACAATGGTCAACCCAATTAAGATTGGTGGAACTTGGAGTAATCTTGCGATGTTTGAAGAGCCATCGACAAAGTAGCCAGCTCCTTTTATTAATAAAATAAATCCAACGACTAATAAAACATATGCCATGTGTTTGATGTCCCCTATCACATTTACTTATTGTTTCGAGTATCTTCTAATCGCTATCCATACATACCCGTTTTGCACCAATTATAAGCTTGGATGCAAAGCAATCTACACTTCAAAATAGTACGCCTTATGCAAGTTGCAACCGGGATTAAACTTGGCTCGACAAGACGGGCATTCGGAATGACAGCTCATATATTGTTCGACAGTCATTTCCCATCCGCACGCCCCACAAAGTATTGCTTTTTCATTGAACCGTTCCTTCGGCCAAACGGCGGGATGCCCACAACCAGATTCTTCATGGCATGAAAAACAGGGAAAGTACAAGCCACAGCAATAAAACTTAATTGCGATAATATCCAGGTTTGAATGGTAATGTACACAACGCGTTTCGCGATCGACGAGACTTCCTAGTACATCATGTCCATGGCACAGCATTCAACCACGCTCCTGTTTGCATAAATTCCTGTTCATAAGGTGCGAGTCCTGTAAGGTGTGATTTTTACTTTAACGGACAAAATCCGCACTGAATAAGGCCGGGTACATCTTTTGAAAAACAACAAGTCGTCCGCACAGTCGTATTCAGCAAATCAGATGGCTCACACCCTTGTAAATAATTTGCGAACAAAGAGCGTGAGGCGATGCCGGTCCACGTTTGATCGTTTTTTAGGATATCCAAGTCTATCCGAGCTTCCATTGAAGTCGCTGGATTGCCAAGAAGCACGTGATATTGCCAAAGAAGGAAACCAAAGATATTTTCCCAAAGCGTCAACGGTGAAACCGAAGTGACCGTTCGCAACTGCTTGATGACTGCATGTGCCTGTTGTAAAATCTTTCGAATCGCTTCTTCATGTGCATCATCCTCTATAGGTTGCCAGTCAGTTGCATCGGCATAGAGACTAACCGTTCGATTGCCGTACTCCTCAATTGCCCCAAATGAAAGTTTGCTTGCATCTCCTTCCCAAATATCTCCGTAGGCTGCGAGGTTATAAAACTGCATGGCAACAAACATACCAACTCGACGCATCATAAAGGAAGCTGCTACCGTCAAATTTGGACTTCCACTCACTATTTGCACAGCGTTCAAGCAATCGAGTGTTTTCTGTTCATGTAAGAGGTCTTGAAGTGTAAATAAAGGATGTACGGGTTCAGTTAGGTACACACTATAACTATTCAGCTGTCTAATTTGTTCGCTTGTTAAATTTTTCATAGTTCCAGTATAAATAGTTTTGCATGATTCAACAAGTTGAGCGAGCGCTCAGTCTGGGCTATACTGAATACAAAAACGAGGGAAGTGTTGTGGGTGACAAAACGTCTTGACACCGCTGAAGTAATTGACTTCGTAAAAAATGAGATGGATCTTATTATTCCACTATCCAATGGAGAGCCGCACAAGCTACTTGATATGTTGGAAGAAAATTATACGCAGTTGCAAAACGTTAACGTGCATCAAATGTTAGCATTACGAGAAAGAGATTATATAAACGGTAAAATGAAAGGTCATCTTTCACATATCTCTTATTTTCTCAGCGGAGCGACACGAAAAGCATATTGGGACGGGAACGTAGAACTCATACCTAATTCGTTCCATGAACTGTATCCGCTCTTAAAAAAGACAACTACAAATCCGATCGTCCTAGCTGTTGCATCACCGATGGACGAGCACGGCTATTTTTCACTTGGGACACAAGCAGATTATGTCGCGGACTTCATCGGTGAAGTTCCTTTTATCCTTGAAGTGAATCGCCATATGCCGCGGACATTCGGGAAAAACGTCATTCATCGTAGTCAAATTTTAGGATACATAGAAAATGATCAGCCGTTAACAGAAGAGATTCGTCCAGTCATTTCTGATAAAGACCGCAAGATTGCCGAATATATTACTGAAGAGATTCAAGATGGAGATACGTTGCAAATTGGCATTGGGGCCATTCCGAATGCAGTCATGAGTATGTTGAAGGGTCGCCGCCATCTAGGTATTCATACGGAAATGCTTACCGATGGAATTGTTGACCTTGTTGAAGCTGGAGCTGTTGATGGAATGCGAAAGTCAACCCATAAAGGGAAAGTTGTCGCAGCGTTTGCCTTTGGAACACAACGTTTATACGATTTTCTAGACAATAATCCATCTGTGGAATTTCTGCCGGTAAGTGTTGTCAATAATGCTTATGAAATTGGAAAAGAAGAACATATGGTGTCGATTAATGCAACGACAGAAGTCGACCTTTATGGACAATGTGCGTCCGAAACGGTCGGTGGACGTTATTACTCATCGAGTGGTGGGCAAGGTGATTTTGCAAGAGGGGTTCGGCTCTCCAAACACGGAAAAGGATATGTATGCATGCATTCGACAGTAAAAAACGATACGATTTCACGCATTAATCTGCATCTAAGTCCAGGATCGATCGTGACGACTTCAAAAAATGATGTCGATAATATTGTAACCGAGTATGGAATTGCACGTTTACATGGCAAATCGATTTCTGAACGCGCAAAAGCTTTGATTGACATTGCGCATCCGAAATTCAGAGAACAATTGTGGTTTGATGCAAAAGAATTTGGGTTAATTGACTGAGAGGCTGGGACAAAACTCTAAATAGACCGTTCCTCTGCGCTCCAAAAGGCACGCTTTCCGCGGGGCGCGCTTGAGCCTCCTCGTCCGCTGCGCTTCCTGCGGGGTCTCAACATTCGCGCTACAATCCCGCAGGAGTCGGCCTTTTTCCGCTCCGATTCACTCATGAATTCGAAAAGAAACATTGGAAAAATATAAAAAAACTGCATCACGGCGAATTAGCCTATTATGCAGTTTTTTTATGTTATGTCCCAGCCTCATCTTTTCAAACAAATGCATTGCAATCTAATACCCCTCATGGTATATTAAATAAAAATAATACCAGGAGGGGTATATATGTTTTTTAAGTCATTCACAGATGAAAATTTAGCACAAAATGCATATTTAATCGGATGTCAACGGACGGGTGAATCGATTATTATTGATGCGCCACGTGAATTTGATCATATTTTACGAGCGGCTGAAAAAGAAGGACTGCGCGTTACAGCGGCAGCTGATACACATATCCACGCTGATTATGTTTCAGGTGCCCATCAACTCGCGGTTCAGCACGGTGTGAAGCTGTATTTGTCTGATGAAGGCGATGAAAACTGGAAGTATACGTACACAGATGGTATTGAGGTGGAATTTGTCACGGAAGGTTCCAAGTTTTCAATTGGAAATATTGATTTTGAAGTATGGCATACACCAGGACATACGCCTGAAAGTATTTCATTTTTGTTAACGGATCGTGGAGGCGGCGCAACCGATCCAATGGGGATTTTCACAGGGGACTTCGTGTTCGTCGGTGATGTCGGTCGTCCAGATCTACTTGAAAAAGCAGCTGGTATCGGTGGTACTGCAGATAGTGGTGCTCGCGACATGTACAAATCCGTCCAACGGTTCAAGGAACTGCCAGATCATCTTGTCGTTTGGCCTGGGCACGGCGCAGGATCTGCATGCGGTAAATCATTAGGTGCCGTACCCATTTCGACAGTCGGATATGAAAAGAAATTTAACTGGGCACTTCAAATTACGGACGAAGAAACGTTTGTCACGGAACTGTTGAAAGACCAGCCGGAAGCACCTGTTTATTTCGCTGAGATGAAGAAGTTGAACAAAGTTGGACCTGCTATCTTACGCGATGAAAAAGTACGCGTGTTAACGTCAAGTGAAGAACTTGCAAAAATGGCTGCAGAAGATGGAGTCTTCGTTTTGGATACAAGGCCGGCAACAATCGCTGATAAAGGCTTGCTGAAAGGATCCATTAATATCCCATTCAATAAGTCCTTTGCAAATTGGGCGGGATGGTTAGTAAGATACGATGAAAAACTCGTCGTCATAGCGGAAGAGAATGAGCAAGAAGATGTACAAAAAGCATTGCAATCCATTGGGTTCGACGCAATTGTTGCGTTCGCAGATCCAGCTTTGTTAAAAGGGCTTGAGACGGAAAGTTACGATACGTTGTCCGTACAGAACTTTGTGAAGGAAATGAAAGACGAAGATGCATTTGTCATTGACGTCCGCAATGACGGAGAATGGAACGATGGACATCTCGAGGAAGCGCACCATAATTTTTTAGGTAAATTGCGTACTACGGAGCTACCGGAAGACAAGACATTACTTGTTCATTGCCAAAGTGGCGCCCGTTCTGCAATTGCATCCAGTGTGTTAAAAGCACGAGGATTCAACAATGTAAAACATATGGCTGGCGGGTATAGCGCATATACGGCCACCTATTCTAAAAAATAAAGGAGATTTCGGTCATGGAATGGATATTCATCCTAGCAATTGTCGCCTTTTTTGTATGGCGCATGATGCCAGCAAAAGGTGTAAAAACAATTTCAACGAGTGACGTAAAAGGAATGCTGAAAGACAAATCGAAACAATTTATCGACGTACGAACACCAGCAGAATACAAAGGAAATCACATCCGTGAATTTCAAAACATCCCGTTGAACACGCTAAAAGCGAAATTGGACAAACTCGACAAAAACAAGGAAACAATTGTCATTTGTCAAAGTGGCATGCGCAGCGCACAAGCAGCCAACATCCTAAAAAAATCCGGTTTTACAAATGTTACGAACGTCAAAGGCGGCATGAGCGCCTGGCGTTAACAATTGAACAAGCATCTCGACAGCCTCTAGTGCTGCGGGATGCTTTTTTTAATCGCGTCGGTGGAATGGTCCTTAGCGGATACAAGAAATGACCCGCATGCATTTAATAATGTTGTCCCGCGCTCAAGCAATCGAGTTCCACGCTCAAGAAATCAAGTCCCTTCCACATCTCCACCAAAAAACCTCCTCAATCTCCCAAATGCCTACCCACACCGACAAAAATCCCTCTCAATCCCTAAAATCCAGCCCATTCTGCCCAACCATCTGAATAGGCGTATACATATTAATGATATGAAGAGGTGGTGAACGTTGAAAAAAGATCGAGTGTTTGTTGAACAGGATCCGTTTGCGGTGGAACAGCGGGAGTGGAAGCAACGACAATCAAAGGAACGGTATAAGCAACTGTTAACAATTGCTTCTCCGATTTTCCTATTGCTCGTATGGGAAGTGTTGTCGAGGACGGGAATCATGGATATCCGCTTTTTTCCGCCACCTTCCGCAATTATCGGCACTTTTTTCGACATGGTGACGAGTGGTGTAATGGCTGAACATATCGGCATTTCGTTGTACCGGATTTTTGCTGGATTCCTAGCAGGCGTTATTCCTGGAGTTGTCATTGGATTGCTGATGGGGCTTTATTCTCCAATTCGACATTTTGTACAGCCAATTGTGATGGCGCTCATGCCAATTCCGACATTGGCTTTGCTCCCGATCATCATTATTCTTTTCGGGATTGGTGATTTGTCGAAAGTCGTTACGATCGCTGGAAGTGTTTTCTTCCCTGTCGTTATTAATACGGCAGCAGGTGTGTTAAATATTGACCGAATTTATTTGGACGTTGCGAATAATTATGGAGCCGGAAAGGTGCAGTTCTTTTTCAAGATTGCGTTACCCGGGGCATTCCCGGTCATGTTGGAAGGCATACAAATGGGGCAGGCAATCGCCTTGTTGACAATTGTTGCCGCAGAAATGATGGGGGCTACCTCTGGAATCGGATACTTAATATGGACGTCCTACAAAGCCTTCCTGCTGAAGGAAATGTATGTCGGACTCATTCTGATTTCATTTTTCGGCTATCTATTCTCCTTATTGCTTCGCGGTGTTCAGAAAAAGTTGCTACCTTGGAGGTGATGGGATGCGTAAAGAATCGAAAATTGAAATTAGAAATTTAACGAAAGCCTTTTACAAAAAACAAGCAAGTGTGACAGCGCTCGACGACATTTCCCTCTCGATTGGTGAGGGGGAGTTTGTCTGTATTGTCGGACCGAGTGGTTGTGGTAAAACGACGTTACTTCGAATATTAGCTGGCCTTGAACAACCGAGTGTAGGGGAATTCGAAATTCGTTCCGTACAAGAGGGACGCCCGTTGCAATCAATGGTGTTCCAAGAAAGGGGTATCATCCCTTGGCTAACGGTGAAGGAAAATGTCGCATTCGGATTAAAGATGCGAAAAATGTCGAAATCACTAATTCGAGATCGTACGGACTATTATTTGAAGAAAACTGGACTGGATAAGTTCGCGCATTTGTATCCAAAAGAACTATCAGGGGGCATGAAACAACGGGTAAGCATTGCCAGAGCATTTGCCAATGATCCGGAAATCTTGCTCATGGATGAACCGTTCGCAGCGTTAGATGAACAAAACAAATTTATCCTCCAAGAAGAATTGTTATCAATCTGGGCTGAAACAAAGAAAACCGTAATTTTCATCACCCATAGCATAGATGAAGCATTGCTGCTCGGAGATCGAATTTTATTAATGAGTGCTCAACCAGGCAAGATCATTAATCAAATCCATATCGATACGCCAAGACCCCGGACGATTGAAGATATACGGAAAGACCCTGTTATGGCGGGACAGTTTGTCGACATTTGGAATCATTTGCAACACGAAGTGCAACGGTCAAGAAAAGAAAACGGTCGAAAAGGGGAGAAAACATGAGGAAAGGATTTCGAGTTGGATGGATGTTGTTAGTTGCGTTTGTTCTATTACTCGCAGGAGCATGCACCAAGAAAGAACCTGCAAAAGAACCGACGGATGGGAAGGATCCTGGAGATACAACAGTAGAAGTACCATCCGGAGACTTAGCGCCGCTCGATAAACGTGTGAAGGTGTTAATCGCAGAAGATGGAGCTGCTTCAGGAGCGGGCTTCTATATCGCGAAGGAAAAAGGCTACTTTGAAGACTATAACATTGAGGTGGATTTTGCAGATTTCGCCAACAGTGATGATATGCTGCCAGCACTAGCTGCTGGGGAAGTGGATATTGCAGGAGGCGTCTCGACTGCTTCATTCTTCAATGCAATTGCGCAAGGTATCGACGTGCGGATCATTGCTGATAAAGGACATAATATGCCTGGAAAATCGTACTTCTCGTTTGTAATAGGCAATCATATGGTGGACGAAATAAAAGATTATCCGGACTTTAAAGGCAAGAAGATTGGCGTATCGTCCAGAAACTCGATTGATGGCTATATTTACGAAGAAATGTTGAAACATGCAGGATTAACAGAGGAAGACGTAGAGTATGTCCATATGGCTGACTTTGGTACAATGTTAGGAGCAATCGATTCGGGAACAATTGATGCAGCGCTTAGTATTGAACCGTTAATCGCACAAGGAATTGCAGAGGGGTTCCACGTACGATTTGGAGACACGACCGATTATGCGCCTGAATCACAAATTGCTATGGTGCTTGCTTCCCCGAAATTTATGGGGGAGGAAGAAATCTCCTTACGCTTCATGGCAGCGTATTTAAAAGGCGTAAGAGATTACAATGACGCCTTCTTCAAAGACATTGGCAAGGCTGAAATCGTTGACATCATGGTGAAGCACACGGCATTGAAAGACCCTGAGCTATGGGATCGCGTCTTCGTGACGGGACTCGATCCAAACGGCAAAATGTTCGTAGAAGATATTAAAAAGCAATACGACACGTACAACGCAAATGGAGCAATTCTAGGAGATATCGATTTTGATAAAGCAATTGATACATCATTGACCGAAGAGGCAGTAGAAGTTATAGGGGTTTACGAGGAATAAATGATTTGCACAGCGTGAAACCAAGTTTCTCGAAACTTGGTTTCACGCGATTTTTGATTCTATCGAGTTTTAACTTGTCCGAGCTTCATTGATACCCTAAAGAAATATTTCCAGAAGTTGTAATGCTTGATGGTGAGGAACAGTTGAATGGTATCCCCCATTACGGCTTTACGGTGATTGAAAAGATGAAAACCGCTTCGCCTTTTACGTCTTCAGTCCACTCGGCAATGACATGATAGTAATACTTTCCCTTTTCCTCAGGAACGGTAATTTTGTTGTCGATTACGTCAATCGGAGTTCCAGGATCATCCTCGCCTGCATATAGAAACACACGATAATTATCTGGTTGTGGCACATTAGAATTTGCGTCAGCAGATAGCCCCAGTATAATTTTTTCACCTGGACCGCTCTTAGTAGGAATTCCATCTTCTAATGCTCTTGTTGGGTTAAACGGTTCAAATGCGCAAGATTGCTCTTCGTCCTCCCAGCAATGCTTTGAATACTTGGGCTTAAATGCAACCATTCTCGTTTGAAAGAGTCCATCTGGTCTACCAAGTTCAACCTCTTCATTTTGTAATGAATCAGGTGCCGGTGTCTCATTAGAACAACCTCCTACTATGAAGGTGGCAGAAAAAAACAACAGTATTACCCATTTCTTCAAATATACTCTCCCCCTCTAGGTTACTTATTCAATATATTACCATTAAAAATAATTTATTTAAATAAAAATTTAAGAATATTTAAAGGGTTATTGGTGTGGGTGTAGAAATAGTAATAAGTGTAAGAAAAAATACTATTTAGGAGGTGTGAGTATTGAAGAAACTTGTTGGATTGTTGGTTGCATGTAGTATGGCTCTAGTCATGTTTTCGGGCACATCTTGTACTTCACTATCTACTTCAATCCTAACGAGTCAATTCTAAAATATATGGCATATAACAATGTCGTAACAGAGCAGTTGGCTGGAGTGCAGACGCCGACTCCTCGAAAATGCTGCGCATTTCCATCGTGCGGTGTTTATTCGAGGAAGCCTATTCAAAGTCCTGCGGGGGGATAGCACGAATGGTGAGACCCCACAGGGAAAGCCGTCACGCAGAACGGCTTTTGCGAGCAAAAGCGTAGCGTTGGGAGCAAGGATGCCTTAATTTCTGCAAAGTACGCAGAAATACGGCCAATCGAACTCTTCGTTGTTCGATTGGCTCACCCGTGCCCCGCGGAAAGCGTGCGCCGGAACGCAAGCCAACGGGTTCGAAGAGGCTTAATTGTAACTAAGTGGTTAATCAAACATCCTATACATAGAATGTACTACGCATGCTGGTAGGCACACCTCCCACAGAGTAAAATGATTGGAGTTGTCATTATGTTGAACTTAATACAATTCGAATTGACAAAAGTGATGAAATCTAAATTCTTTCAACTAATGCTTCTTATTTCTTCTATTTTTGTACTTACTTATTTTGTTTTTATCTATACCAATACAATTCGAGCAAACGACTTACAAGCAGAGTCAGAAGCAAAGATCATTAACGTTTCAAATGAACTGGCTGAACTAGAGGAATCTATCAAGAAGGGCGAAGTTAAAGCGGATGACGAAGAAGTAGTTTTGCGAATTACTGATTTAAAAGGCATTATCGAAGAACATAAAGTAAAGCTAAACGGATATAAAAATGAAGATTGGATGGCCTTGTTAGATATGGAATTGGATTATTTGGAACCGATTGTGAAGCGTGATCTTGCTAACTTTGATTATTATACTTCTACATGGCAGACGCTTTTTACAACCGAAACCAATTATGAACAGTACAAATGGATGCGGAAACACGAAATCATTCCCGTTTACCCGATTAACTCGTTAGCTTATCGAACGGCATATGATGTTGTTTATGATTTACCTGGATTGGAAGAATCGATTAAGAAACTCAGTACGAAATATTCATCTACAGGTATTTATTATGTGCACCATCTGTTCTCGGTTATTTTTAGTGTTTTTGGGGCCAGTTTTTTTCTATTGCTTTTTGGAGATATCGTAACAAGAGAGCGATTAGGCACAAGCGGACCGATTCAATTGCTTCGAAGCCAACCCATTCGACGTGGTTACATCCTTGTGAGTAAATTTGTAACGGTCGTAATTGCTACGCTCCTACTCCTTTTCGGTATAGGCGTTTTCGCTTTATTACTCGGGACCATTTTCGACCGCCTTGGCCATTGGAATTATCCAGTGCTCATATACGGGGAGAAATATTCATTTTATTTTATGAATATGAGCACATTTTTAATCAAATCGATGATTTTATTCATAATGGTACTCTTGTTTTGTTATGCCCTGTTGTTTTTATTCTCCGTCCTAACAAAAAGAGTGCCTGTAGCGATAAGTTTAGTGCTCACTATACTATTTTTAGGCATGAATATGAGTGAGGCATCGTCCTTATCCGCCTTTGCTCCTTACAGTCCATTCCACTACTTTTCAGTTTCAAAAGTAGTTACAAACGAACTGGCCGTAACGATGAAGAACTTTACGTTTTCGTTTTCAACAGGGATGATGACGCTCGCGCTAGCAACTGTGCTCGTATTGATGGCTACATTTTTGCTCGCTACACTACAAGAAAAATTAATCGTTCGTAGACCGTCTAAGATTCGAATTGAATCGGCTTGAAGCAAAAACGTTCCATGAACGGGATAAATCCGCATCATGGAACGAGCGTTATTCGGGGAGGTTGGCAGTTTTATGTTTATTCGCGACAGCCGTCTGATAACTATGCAAGCCCATGCCAAAGATGATGACTGCTACGCCAATTAGTGATAGTGTGCCAGGTAAGGCGATATGTAAAATGAGCATTTCACCAATCATCGCAAAAATAAGCTCAGTCGACTGGGTTGCTTCCACGGCAGCAAGTTTCCCTTGGTCATTTTGAACGAGGTCCGTTGCCAGGAAAAATAGTGTCGTCGCGATGACGCCTGAACTAACAGCGACAATTAACGATTGGACAACTTGATTTGTAGACGGTGGACCGACAGTGAGTAGTGCATAAATTGCAAATCCAATCCAAACAGGAATCGTCATCAATGTCATAGCAAGGACACGTTGAAAAGTATCCAATCGACCTTGCAATAAGTCCATCATTTTTCGGTTTCCTAACGGATAGGCAAATGCAGCAAGGAGTACCGGAAGAATGCCGAGCACGAATGTCCGCGCGTCCACACTGTTTGCATTCGGTATTTGAATGATGACAACCCCTGCAAATATGACCAACGTAATCCCCAACGACGCAAGCGGAATTTTTTGTCGGTTTCGTTGCTCACCGTGCTTCGTTTGAACGACGATAACGAACAGTGGTGCAAGCAGGACCCCTGCAACAATCGTCAGTTGCCACGTTCCTGCCAGTAACCAACCGGGACTATAGCCCGCAGCAAATGTCAAAGGCGCATAGAATAATACGAATGCAACGACACTCCAAATGAAAAACGGAACTGGCGTAGCGAGCATCGCTTTTCGCATATTACCGAGCCCCTTTCGATAAGCGACAATGGCAATAAGGAAAGGGACCATGAAGAAATAGCGGAGGGAAGCACTCCATAACCAGCTGCCTCCCGACATTTCCATCGATCTATTTAAAACGAAGGTGACTGCAAAAAATAACGCAGAGATGATCCCGATCCAAATGGCTTTCATAAGGGGTAAGCCTCCTTAAGCGCGTTCCTCGAATAATTGAACAGCTTGGATAATGACTTCTGTTGCTTTTACCATATTGTCTGCGGAAATATATTCATACTTTCCGTGATAGTTTTCACCGCCTGTGAAGATGTTTGGCGTTGGCATCCCCATATAGGAAAGCTGTGAACCGTCCGTGCCGCCGCGGATAGGAACAATATTCGGTTCAATATCGAGCATTTTGAATGCATCCGCAATAATATCCACGATTTCCATGACAGGCTCAATCTTCTCACCCATATTGAAATATTGCTCCATGAGTACCAGTTCCACTGCATGATCTCCGTGCTGTTTTTTCATCTGCTCGGCTGTTTCAATCATCAGCTGTTTGCGCGCTTCGAACGTTTCGCGGTCAAAATAGCGGATGATGTAACTCAACTCCGTCTTCTCGACAGACCCGCTCACATCCATTAGGTGAATGAACCCTTCATACCCATCTGTTTTCTGAGGGATTTCATCGACGGGCATCGCTGCTTGAAATGCATTAGCAAGTAAGATGGAGTTCACCATTTTATCTTTTGCGGATCCAGGGTGCACATTCGTTCCGTGGAACGTTACCGTTGCACCTGCCGCATTAAAGCTTTCATATTGAAGCTCACCAATCGGTCCACCATCCATCGTATATGCATAATTTGCTCCGAATGCTTCGACATCGAATTTATGTGGTCCGCGTCCAATTTCCTCATCAGGTGTAAACCCAATGCGTAATTTTCCGTGTTTAATTTCTGGGTGTTGTATCAAGTACTCCATGGCTGTCATGATTTCAGCAATTCCGGCTTTATTGTCAGCACCGAGTAATGTCGTGCCGTCCGTCGTTATCAATGTATGCCCGACATAGTTTTTTAACTCAGGAAACGCAGAAACGGTCATCGTCGTGTTTGCATTCAACTGGATATCCTGTCCGTCATACGCATCGATTCGTTGAGGATTGACGTTTTTCCCTGTGTAGTCCGTTGCCGTATCAACATGTGCCAAGAAGCCGATAACAGGCATTTCTTTGTCCGTATTCGCAGGCAGTGACGCGAATAAATAGCCGTTTTCATCTAACGTAATTTCTTCCATTCCGATTTCTTGCAGTTCCTTTTCAAGAACGTGCAGCAAATCCCATTGTCCTGGCGTAGACGGGGTCGACGTACTGTCAGCGTTAGACTGTGTATCAATTTTTGCATAGCGTGTTAGACGTTCAATCAATTTTTCTTTCATTCGTAACTACCTCCTGAGATTAAAGTTCGTTTATTGTATCGTCAGCGTCTATGTAAGCATTGAATCTATTATATGGACGCGTTGTATACGTGATAACATGTGTGTTGATTAACCAATATATAGGATGTAAGACCAAACAATAATCCTTATTATCCTCGATAAACACCGGATTTCCGCTCCAGGCGGACGCGTTCCGCGGGCACGGCTTCAGCCGCTTCCCTCGCTTCGCTCAGTCCAGGGTCTTCAGCTCGCGCTGTTCCCGCAGGAGTAGCCGCCTTCCGCTCCAATCCTGAAAAGCAGTATCTATAGTTTATGACATATAAAGAGTTGTCATATGCTAGTTGGCTGGAGTGCAGGCGCCGACTCCAGCGGGGGGATAGCACGAATGGTGAGACCCCACAGGGAGCGAAGCGGACGAGGAGGCTCACCCGTGCCCCGCGGAAAGCGTGCGCCGGAACGCAAGCCAACGGGTTCGAAGAAGTCTACTTGTAAATAAGTGGTTAATCAACAGACCTGACGTGATATATAGCTATGTTCATCTTATCAGATTGTTTCGATTCACGGAATACTTAACGACGCGACTTCCGATACTAGCGGCAATCAAAACTTGTGCTGCGTAATAAGTTACCATCACAAACGCATCGCGATAAGGAATTTCGACGATAAAACGGTCAATTGCAAGGACCGAATCGGAAAACATGAAGAGTAACGCACCGATAATGGCGAGTTTTAGTCCGGTTTTTATTGCCATCCAGCCCATCGTTAAAATGACCGCAATGTACGCAATAATGGCGATTCCTAGGACGAATTGATCGGCCATGAATTGGGAGCCCGCAATCCAAACCGCCATTCCTATTCCGTAGACAAGTAGTAAAATCGCTACCCAAATAGGAATTTTCTTTCGAGTAGCTTGTTTAAAGGCGAAAATATAGATGACATGTCCGATGAAAAACGTGACCAATCCTGCCATGAACCAATAAATGACACCGTCTGCAATCATACAGATGAATAACCCGAACAGGATTCTTTTTTTATAGGTTGAAGAGACGAGCGGTAAAGTTAGGGCGCCAAAGAGAATGATGAGTGCCATCGGAATCAGTTTCATGAATATTTTAAAGCTAACCGGCTCCGGTGGGATGAAAAAGATATAAACAGCGCTAAAAACAATGATTGCTGCTACGACTAAACTTCTCACAGTATGTACATCTCCTTTCTCTCATGTAGTTCGAGAGAGGGCAGGGAAATTCCTGCTAATTCAGTGTCGTTAATAATTTATTCGTCCGTAATATGTCGATAAAGACATCGAGGGCTTTCGTTTGAAAGGGTGTACTCGTGACAATGGAAAATTTTCTTGGATAAGGGAGCCCTTTTACGTGCATCATTTGTAAATCACCACACGTCAGCTCTTTTTTAATGGACCAGTGAGAGAGAAGACTAATGCCAAGGCCAGCCTCCACGGATTCCTTAATCGGCTGCGTACTGCTAAAATTCATCAGTTTTTTCGGGGCAATTTGATGTTGGTGAAATAAATTATCCATTGCAGCCCTCGTTCCTGATCCTTGTTCCCGGGCAATCCACATTTCCTGTTCTAACGCTTTTAACTCAATTGCGTCCCGCCTGTTAGCAAGTGGATGTGTTTTTGAACAAACAATTACCATCCGATCTTCTGCGAAATCTTCTACGATTAACTTCGATGTATTAAATGTGCCTTCTACAATTCCAATGTCCAGCTGATGGCTAGCAACTAACTCAGCGATTGTTGTTGTGTTTCCAATCGTAACGGTAGGCAAGATGTCAGGATAGTTCACTTTTAAATTGGCGATAATACGTGGTAGGACATATTCGCCAAATGTGTAGCTTGCGCCAATTGACAACGGTCCACTTGCTTTATGTACGACATCATCGACAAGATTTTGCATTTTCGTATATAATGCGAGGATTTCTTTTGCATGATGATAGACAATTTCTCCTGCCTGATTGAGCCGAACGTATTTATTCGTCCGCTCTAACAATCTGGACCCGATTTGCTCCTCCAACTGTCGAATGTATTGACTGACGGCGGGTTGCGTCATGTGATGCTCTTCAGCCGCGCGCGAAAAGCTCTGTTTCTCTGCGACTGTTATGAATACTTGTAGCTGCTGATCCATGATGACACACTCCTCTCTATTAATAACTAATTACTTATCATACCTATTATTATAATTTATTTTACTTATCATATGTACACGTTTATTCTAACAACAGGAGGTGTTTGCAAAATGGCTTCAGATTCTGTGACTAAAAAGAATGGGAATAAAAATGCCTTATGGATCGCCGGGATTGCTTTTACATTTTTCATTGCACTCTTAGGATTTTTATTAGCAAAAGTGCCTGGTTTTGACCATATTGGCCAATTGGCAAGTGCCATTATTATTGCAGTAGCGTTCAGACAAATATTTGGCTATCCCGAAATGCTTCGTGCAGGGATTACGTTTTCGTCTAAAAAGCTACTTCGATTAGCAATAATTTTGTACGGATTGAAGTTAAATATCGACGTTGTCTTCAAAGATGGATTAGGGCTCTTAGTGAGGGATGCGGTCATTATTGCGTTTGCAATCGGGGCAATGGTGTTACTCGCAAAGTGGATGAAGGCGGATAAAAACATCTCCCTCCTCTTAGGTGTAGGGACGGGGGTATGTGGAGCGGCCGCCATTGCAGCGGTTGCGCCAATCGTAAAAGCGAAGGATGAGGATACGGCAATCGGTGTCGGCATCATCGCACTGATGGGGACAGTATTTGCAATCGGCTATACAATATTGCGACCAATCGTTCCGCTTATTCCGACAGATTACGGCATTTGGTCGGGCATGAGTTTGCACGAGCTTGCCCACGTAGCGATTGCGGCTGCACCAGCTGGAGAAGATGCGTTAGCGATTGCGTTACTTGCGAAGTTAGGTAGAGTATTTCTTCTCGTCCCGCTCTGCTTTATTTTCATATATCTCATGAAACGTAAAAGCAAAGGGCAAGACGAAGAGCAGAATAAAATTGAATTCCCATGGTTCCTTGTTGGGTTCATCTTACTAAGTATTTTCGGTAGTTATGTGTTAGGGCATTCCATCCCTGTATCTGCTGGTTTTATGGAAGGCGTCAGTACACTCACAACTTGGTTATTGACTGCTGCGATGGTTGGTCTCGGATTGAACGTCAGCTTGAAGGATTTACGGAATCGTGCCATGAAACCGTTGTTGGCCATGACGATTGTGTCAATTTGCGTTTCTGTGTTAGCCTATTTTATTATTTGAACAAAAAAAGGACTCTTCGCTAGTGGAAGAGCCCTTTTTCATATAAATTAATGGACAGAATAATTCTTGTGTGCAACGACAGTGAGATTGGATGCAGCTCCAATCCGGTCAGCATCATCGTCTGAAATCTTTACAATGACTGAGTTCTCGAGAATCTTTTGAATCGTCCCGTTCACTTCATAATCATTCCGAACAAATGTGATTTCTTCATCGATATGACGAGCTGAGACAAAATCAGAAACGTCTTTCTCCTTACGTGGAAAAGCCAATCGAATCCCTCCTATTGTCTTTTTTCATCATGCATTCCGAAAGAAAAAAGCTTAGGCTTGTCCTAAGCAAGTAGAATGCAAGATGAAAACAACTAGCTGATTGAAAACGATGTGCATCAAGTTGTCTAGCACTAGTATAACATAAATTGTCGAACTTTGCTGAAACGTAAACGCATTAAAATGAATATAGTTGACAGAATACCTTAAGGGGTATATGATGTTAACTATAAAGTTAAGAAAGGAGCTGTTCGATTTGCATTATGATGATAAAGTCGTAAATCGACTTAAACGAATAGAAGGTCAGATAAAAGGCGTGCTACGAATGATCGAAGAAGGCAAAGATTGCAAAGAAGTTGTCACACAATTATCTGCATCTCGTTCAGCAATTGACAGGACGATTGGCGTCATTGTCAGTTCCAATATCATTTCCTGTATTCAAAATGCAGATGAAAATAATCCGATGACCCAAGAAGCCATTGTGAAAGAAGCTGTAGACTTGTTAGTAAAGAGTCGATAAAAAATCATTGACTCTTTTCTTTTTCTACGGTAATATACCTTACGGGGTATGGTAATTAACAAAAAGAAAGGGAGATTGAATTGACGGAAACAAAAAAGACGACCATTGTTTTATTCAGTGGAGAGTACGATAAGGCTATGGCCGCCTACATTATTGCGAATGGAGCCGCTGCATACGATCATGAAGTGACGATTTTCCACACATTTTGGGGATTGAATGCGCTTCGAAAAGAAGAACAAATTCCTGTGAGTAAAGGATTCCTTGAAAAAATGTTCGGGAAAATGATGCCGCGTGGTGCGGATAAGATGGGCATTTCAAAGATGAACTTTGCAGGGTTTGGTCCAAAAATGATCAAGCACGTCATCCAAAAGCATAATGCAATGACACTCCCACAACTAATTGAATTAGCGCAAGAACAAGATATAAAGTTAGTCGCATGTACAATGACGATGGATCTGTTAGGCCTTCAGCAAGAAGAGCTAATGGAAGGCATTGAGTACGCTGGCGTAGCTGCTTACTTAGCTGATGCAGAAGACGGCAATGTGAATTTGTTTATTTAACTCAAGAGAATCGAAACAGCGTAAAGTGATCGATTCTTGGTTGAATGGTCACTTCATGCAACAAAAATAGGAGGTTTTGGACGTGAAAGACATTACGACAAGTGAAGTGGCGAAGAAGTTGGCTGCAAAGCAACCAGTGCATCTAATCGATGTGCGTGAAGTCGATGAGGTAGCTCAAGGGAAAATTCCAGGGGCGGTCAATATTCCACTTGGTTTGTTAGAGTTCCGTATGCATGAATTGGATAAATCGGTTGAATACACAATGGTTTGCCGTTCCGGTGGCCGTAGTGGAATGGCGACACAACTACTTGAGAGTCATGGCTATAAAGTGGTTAATATGACAGGTGGTATGCTTGCCTGGGAAGGCGACGTGGAGTAACAAATTTTTTTATTCACCAATATACCCCTATGGGCATAAAGGAGTGCTGAAATGATACAGACAGATATGATTGTGGATGCGAAAGGTTTGGCGTGCCCAATGCCAATCGTGAAGACGCGAAAAGCAATGAAAGAATTGGCGCCGGGCAATGTTATGGAAGTTCAAGCGACGGATAAAGGATCGACAGCAGATTTGAAAGCGTGGGCGACGAGTGCCGGTCATCAATACTTAGGTACGACTGAACAGGATGGGACACTCACACACTATGTAAGAAAGTCTAATTCTGATGAAATCCAGGAAAAAACGTACCCCCATGTTGTTTCAAATGAAGAATTGGAGACGTTGCTGGCGAATCGGGCGGAAATTGTTCTGTTAGACGTTCGTGAAGAGGCGGAATATGCTTTCGGACATATTCCCGGTGCGAAATCCGTACCTCTCGGAGAACTTGATGATGCGTTATCGATTGATAAAGATTCCCTGATCTATGTGATTTGCCGCAGTGGAAGTAGAAGCGATTTGGCAGCACAAAAGCTGAGTGAAGCAGGGTTTGTCAATGTGAAAAATGTTGTTCCTGGTATGAGTGGTTGGAATGGAGCATTGGAAAAGTCCATGTGATTTGTGTTGATTTTACAAATTAAACGAAATGTAAGAGGAGGCTATAAGTATGACGGTTACAGCTATGACAGCAGGAGAACTTGCTAAAAAGGTAATTGCAAAAGAATCATTTTTCATCTTGGATGTGCGTAATGAAGATGCATTTGAAGATTGGAAAGTGGAAGGCGAAAATATTCAATACTTGAACGTTCCTTATTTCGATTTGTTGGATGGAGTCGAAGACGTTCTTGACCAAATTCCAACGGATAAAGATGTTGTGGTCATTTGTGCGAAGGAAGGTTCTTCAATCTTTGTCGCAGAAATGCTTTCTGAAGAAGGGAGAAACGTTCACTATTTACAAGGTGGTATGAAAGCTTGGAGTGAACATTTAGAGCCGGTTAAAGTTGGTGACCTGAAAGACGGGGGAGCCATTTATCAATTCGTTCGTATCGGTAAAGGTTGTCTTTCGTATATGATCGTCTCTGACGGAGAAGCGGCAATTATCGATGCAACGAGAATGACAGATGTGTTTATTAACTATGCAAATGAACTAGGGGTAACGATTACGAATGTCCTCGACACCCATTTGCATGCGGATCATATTTCGGGTGGACGTAAAATTGCAGAGGCGGTCAATGGTGTTTATTGGCTTCCGCCAAAAGACGCAACGGAAGTGGTATTCGAGTATGCGCCGTTAGAAGACGGTCGGACAATTACAGTCGGGAATACGAAAATTGATATTCAAGCATTGTATTCTCCTGGCCACACAATCGGTTCGACGTCGTTTATTGTCGATGATGCATACCTGCTTTCAGGGGATATTTTATTCATTGACTCGATCGGACGACCGGATCTTGCAGGGTTAGCAGAGGATTGGGTTGGCGATTTACGTGAAACCTTGTATCGCCGTTACCGTGGACTTGCGGAAGATTTAGTTGTTCTTCCAGCCCACTTCATGATTATTGAAGAATTGAATGCGGATGGCAGTGTTGCTGAGAAGTTAGGCACTTTATTCGCAAAAAATCATGGGTTGAACATTGAGGATGAAGCGGAGTTCCGCGAATTGGTAACGGGCAATTTACCGCCACAACCCAATGCTTATCAAGAAATTCGACAAACGAATATGGGTAAAGTTGTGCCGGACGAAGACACACAACGGGAGATGGAAATTGGTCCAAACCGTTGTGCAGTAAGATAAATTATACACACTAAAAGGAGAGATTTTGAATGAATATCGCAAAAGTATTAGATGCAAAGGCGTTGGCGTGCCCTATGCCGGTCGTACGTGCAAGAAAGACGATGAAGGAAATGGAAACTGGAGAAATCCTTGAAGTCCTGACAACGGACAAAGGCTCCGTTGCTGATTTGACAGCATGGGCAAAGTCTAGTGGTCATGAAATGCTTGACCAAAAAGAAGATGCAGGCGTCTTCACGTTTTACATTCAAAAAGGTTAATTGGCGTGGAGGGGGTATCTAACCAGGTACCCTTTTCCTAATGAAAAGGAGGAATTACGAGATGGATTTGGCGTTTATCATTACTATATTCCTCATAGGTTTTGTGGGGTCTTATGTTTCAGGAATGGTTGGAATCGGAGGCTCGATTATTAAATACCCGATGTTGCTGTACATTCCGCCAATGCTTGGACTCGTTGCATTTTCTGCACACGAAGTGTCCGGAATTAGTGCAATTCAAGTGTTTTTCGCCACGATTTCAGGTGTGTGGGCATATCGGAAAAGTGGCTATTTGAATAAAACACTCATTATCTATATGGGAAGTGCAATATTGTTAGGGAGTTTCATCGGTGGATATGGGTCGAACTTAATTTCCGAGGGAACGATTAATCTCGTATATGGGATTTTAGCAACCATTGCAGCGGTGATGATGTTCGTTCCTAAAAAGGGACTTGACGATATCCCGGCAGATCAAGTTGTCTTCAACAAATGGCTCGCGGCTGGCCTTTCATTCATCGTAGGAATCGGAGCTGGAATTGTCGGTGCAGCGGGTGCGTTCATCTTAGTACCAATTATGCTTGTCGTGCTAAAAATCCCAACACGCATGACGATTGCAACGTCTCTTGCGATTACGTTTATCTCTTCCATTGGTTCAACTGTCGGTAAGGTTGTGACAGACCAAATATTATACGGCCCGGCAGCTATTATGATTGTAGCCAGTATTCTTGCCGCTCCATTAGGGGCAAAGGCTGGGCAGAAGATGAATACGAAAGTACTGCAAACGATTTTGGCAGTGTTGATTTTAGGGACAGCGATTAAAATTTGGTTGGATTTTTGAGTCAGTGAGTGACTTGAAGGTTTTTGATAGAAGCGATGCGAAAGAGGATGATGTCCTTTTTCGTATCGCTTTTTTGGATGGGGGCTTGAGCTTTGATAACTGGAAAAGTATCCGGTGAACGAGTCAGATTGAAGATGAAAAAACGTAATAGTGGAGAATCGGTGATAAAGTGTCCCGAATCGGTGATAAAGTGCTCTGAATCGGTGATAACGTCCCCCGAATCGGTGATAACGCTGCATAACCGCCACGTGCCTCTAATCAAACCGTTAAATTGTCAAAAGCATTTCTGCGCGATGTTTAACGCCATCTACTTTGATCCACCCGCGAAATCGATTCGCAGCGGGTTAGGGAAGATGCCTTGAAGGCATGGCATACTAAGTGTGATTAATTCCCATAAAATGGGCGAGTGGTGATAAAAGCGGATTGAACGGTGATAAAGTGTTCATAAGCGGTGATAAAGTGCGCGCGAGCGGTGATAACAAGACGTCGAGCGGTGATAAAACCTTCTTAAGCGGTGATAACTGGGAAAATGCCCTGTAGACACATTCGTTTGATGATAATAATGGTTAGAATCGGGAAACAGCAGGCATGCCATTAAAAAAGATGCAGAAGGATCAATCCTTCTGCATCAGCAATTTACAAATTATTTAAGTGTTCTTGATGTGGCTTGGAGAATGCCTTCTTGGACTTGTTGAGCCATTTGCTTTTTCCTTGCGAAAATGAAGTATGAAGCGACGGTTAAGCCGGCGATTAAGAGCGTTAGTAGCGCTTGTGTACGTAGTGAGTCGATGGCAAGCATTGCAATGTAAATGCCGATAATGCAAACTATCGAGAAGTACGTAAGATACGGATAGAGCCACATTTTGATTTCAAGTGCTTCCGGGTTTTCTTTCTCCATTTTTTTGCGCATGCGCAATTGGGAGAAGGCGATTACTAAGTAGACGAGTAGTGCGACCGCGCCGGATGAATTGATTAAAAACAGGAAAATGACATCGGGTGATGTATAACTGAAAATGACCGCGATGTAGGAAAATACGGTACTAAAGAGTATTGCACGGACAGGTACTCCTTTTTTGCTTAGTTTCATAAAGGCTTTTGGTGCGTCGCCTTTTTTCGCCATCCCGAACAACATCCTTGAATTGGCGTACAATGCAGAATTTAAGCAAGATAATACGGCAGTTAAAACGATGAAGTTCATAATTTGTGCAGCCGCTGGGATGCCGATATAGTCGAGCACGGCCACGAACGGGCTGACAAGAATGTTTGCTGAATTCCATGGCAACAACGTAACAACAATCGCGATGGAACCGATATAGAAGACGAGAATTCGCCAAATGACACTGTTTGTGGCAATACGAACGGCTTTTGTCGGATGATCGGACTCACCAGCTGCAATGGCGACAATTTCCGTTCCCATGAAGGAAAAGATTACAACCGTAATACCTAATAATACAGCGCCAAAACCGGATGGCATAAAGCCGCCTTCGCCTAATAAGTTAACCGTTCCAGGTGAATCAATACTAGGGAACCAACCGAAAATGACAGCCAAACCGAGTACGAGGAACAACCCAATACTGACGACTTTTATTAAAGAAAACCAATATTCGAATTCACCGAAAGACTTAACAGAAAAAAGGTTTGTCATTGTCAGTAATACAGTTAGGATCAAAGCCATCAACCAAAGGGGCATGCCAGGAATCCAATATTGGATAATTGCAGCGCCGGCAATGGCTTCGATGGCGATGACGACGACCCAAAAAAACCAGTACAACCAACCGATCGTGTAACCAGCCCATGGACCGATTGCTTCAGTTGCGTATGTAGAAAACGATCCGCTCGTCGGGTGGGCCGCTGCCATTTCTCCTAGCATGCGCATGACTAAGACGACTAAAAATCCTGCAAACGCATAGGATAAAATTGCCCCCGGACCAGTCGCGTTAATGACTGCACCACTTCCTACAAATAGACCTGCTCCAATGACGCCTGCAATTGAAATCATGCTAATGTGTCGGATCTTTAAATCAGGATTCAATTGTTGCTTCTGCTGTTCATCAGACATATGCTCATCTCCTTTTAAAATGACCTGCACCTGTAAGCGATTACAAATTAATTAAATGAAACTTTCTGATTAATATGTTAAGTCTACAGGAAATGGCTCTGTTGTGAATTGGACAAACTGTAAGGTGATTACGAGGTTGACTAAACAAACTGTTAAAATCGCTAGTATCCAACTTGTTCCCTCGTTCGGTTTACATTGTTCTGTAAGGTTACTAGGAGCGGATTATGAATGAATTCGATCTACATCCTTTTTCGCAGATTGTGATGCAATGTAGCGCTGGGCATGGATAGCTACTTCAAGGGCTAAACGATTTGCAGGTTCCATAAAGTCTTCGCCTAAAATGGCTTCCAACTTCTCTAATCGGTGATACAGTGTTTGGCGCACGATGAATAAACGGTCGGCTGTTTCTTTTTTTGCACCGCCGCATTCCAAAAATACACGCAAGGTTTCGAGTAACTCACTAGCCATCTCTTGATCATAGGCGATGACAGGCTCTAAATGATCTTTGACGTAAGCGGATAAGTGGTCAGTTGCGATTAATTCTGCCAAAAGGCGGTAGATGCCGAGTTTCTCATAAAAGGATGACGTTGCCAGGGAAGCTTTTTGTAAAGCAAGTACTTTTCGAGATTCTTCGTAGCTTTTCTTCAAATCTTTCACGTCTTGATAAACGGCACTGCAGCCGAATCGGCACGTCGCACCGACTAAAGAATCTGCTTGGTCCAATTGGGCGATGTGTGAAAATAATTGAAGGAAACGATCGACACTTCGTTTGGATTCTGCAGCCGACAAGAATGAAGCGATGAGCACAATTTCGTTTTTAGTACTTGAGACGGCAGGGAAAAACCCGTTTTTGTGACAAAGGGATCGAATCATCATCGAACGTTGAATGCGGATTTCCTCCCAGTCATCATCGTCCAACTCTACATAAAGGTCATCTAATTCGATCGTGACAACACGATAATACATGTTTCGGCTAGGTGTCGGAAGGAACGTGTTGAGATCGTCTCGGTCGACTGAACGACCATTAAGCAGATTCCGAACAAATTCTCCTTCACTCTTCTGCTTGCGTTCTGCAATTGTCCGACTGCGAAGCGCCACTTGAGCAATTGCAAGAGCAGCCCTGTCCAATAATAAAAATGTCATATCGCTCATCGGTGGCTGCGATGCTTCAAGGCAAATGAACCCTAATCGCTGCCCGAGTCCACGCACTGGTACACAAGCAAAAGTTTGTCCCTCTGCTACAACCGTCAGCTCATTTGAAGAAGGTGTATTGACCAACTCTAATTCCTGTTGCAGTACTTTTCCGACTTCCTTCATTTCAGAAGGGTAATGGATTGTTTTTTGTTGTTCACCAATAAAAAGAACTCCTTGGCGAAACACTTTGTGGAGTTCTTGTAAAATCTTTAAAATGCCATTTGGTGAAAGGGATAAGTCAATAAATGTTCTTGATAGAGTATCTAATTGAGAAAGCGCTTGGTGGTGCTGATTAATGATCATCGTATGCAAGTCTTGAGTAATATCAACAAATTTCACTGTTTTTTCGAATACGAGGATCGGGAAATCATGCGTGTCTGCAAATTCAATGATATCTTGAGGAATTTCATTGAAGTATGCTCCGAGCTCGATACAAATGCAAGCTACATTTTTTTCTAGCAGTCTTTTGACATATTGCAATTGTGTTGGTAAATCGAGTTGCAACCCAACCCCTGTCGTTAAAATTAATTCGCCGCCATTGATGAGAGACTCAAAATCTCGTACTTCCAATACGTGCGCCCATTTCACTTGGCGATGTAGACCATTCTTGCCGGCGACAACTTTGGCATCCTTGAACAATGGTCGTTTGAGGATAGTCCCGACCGTAATTTGGTGTTTTTCCAATGAATATCCCTCCAAAACGTAAAAAAAGACTCGCAATCATTTGACATAGTGTAAAGTGAAAAGAGAATGAATTGTTTGTAAAGTATATGGAGAAGTGTAACAGAAAACCTTTTGAAACCGCAAGTAGAGAATAAAAGGAGGAGATTGTATGCAAACAGTATCAGTTGAAAAGAAAACGCTTTCAAATTTTGTGAATGGACAATGGGTAAAATCACGGACGGACCGATATGAGGAAGTACCAAATCCAGCGACAGGTGAAATTCTCGCTGAAGTGCCAATTTCAACAGCAGAGGATTTAGAAGAAGCCGTTGCAGTGGCAAAAGAGGCATTTGGAAAATGGAAGAAGACGCCTGTACCACAACGTGCTCGTATTTTATTTAACTACCAACAATTGCTTGTGAAGCATTGGGATGAGTTGGCGAAATTAATAACTCTAGAAAATGGTAAGAACTACAACGAAGCATATGGTGAAGTACAACGCGGGATTGAATGTGTGGAGTTTGCTGCTGGCGCGCCAACACTCATGATGGGGTATCAACTCCCGGATATCGCTTCCAATATTGAATCGGGCGCTTATCGCTATCCAATCGGAGTAATCGGTGGCATAACGCCGTTTAACTTCCCGATGATGGTACCTTGCTGGATGTTCCCAATGGCAATTGCGACAGGAAATACGTTCATCTTGAAGCCGTCAGAACGTACGCCGTTGCTCGCAAACCGCCTTGCAGAGCTGTTAACCGAAGCAGGTTTACCAGACGGCGTGTTCAATATTGTGCATGGGGCACATGACATCGTCAACGGAATCTTAAGTCACCCGGACATTCCCGCAATTTCATTTGTTGGCTCCCAACCAGTTGCCGAGTATGTTTACAAAACAGGAACAGCAAATGGTAAACGTGTGCAAGCACTAGCTGGCGCAAAAAATCATTCTATCGTCATGCCAGATGCAAATATGGACTTAGCTGTAAAAGATATCATTAACGCAGCATTCGGTTCGGCTGGTGAACGTTGCATGGCTTGTTCAGTCGTCGTTGCGGTAGGTGACGTTGCAGACACACTCGTAGAACGACTTGTTGAGGAAGCTGACAAACTGACAATCGGGAACGGGATGGAAGAGGGCGTCTTCCTTGGACCGGTTATCCGGGATTCCCATAAAGACCGGACACTTTCTTATATCGAATGTGGTGTAGAGGAAGGTGCGAAGTTGTTACGTGATGGTAGAAAGGATCAATCTACTTCAGAAGGCGGTTATTTCGTCGGCCCGACAATTTTCGACAATGTCACGAAGGAAATGAAAATCTGGAAAGATGAAATTTTCGCGCCTGTCCTCTCCATTGTCCGTGTGGATTCTTTAGAGGATGCGATTGCCTACGCAAATGAGTCTGAGTTCGCAAATGGTGCGTGTTTATTCACAGATAGCGCAAAAGCGATTCGTCAATTCCGTGAAGAAATTGATGCAGGCATGCTAGGTGTTAATTTAGGTGTACCAGCTCCAATGGCGTTCTTCCCATTCTCGGGCTATAAAAAATCGTTTTATGGGGATTTGCATGCGAATGGACGCGATGGTGTCGAATTTTATACACGCAAGAAAATGTTGACAGCACGTCATTCATATTAAGGGAAGGGTTTGTGGAGCATATGACAACAGTACACGAGCAAACGAAGTCGTTAGTGGAAAAGGATCGGGAGAATGTATGGCATCATATTTCAGCTTATAATGAAAAGAATCCTCCGATGGTTGTAGAAAAGGGTGAAGGTGCTTGGATTACGGATCATAAAGGGGATCGTTATTTAGATGGAATGGCGGGCCTTTGGGCAGTAAATGTCGGCTATGGCCGTGAAGAAATGGCGCAAGCAGCCTATGAACAGATGAAAAAGCTCGCATATGTTCCGATGACGCAAAGCCATGGGCCTGCCATTGAGCTAGCTGAAAAGGTAAATGAATTACTTGGCGGGGATTATAAAATCTTTTATTCCAACTCAGGGTCTGATGCGAATGAAGTGGCATTTAAATTGGCTCGCCAATACCATCAACAAAATGGAGAAGCTTCTCGCTATAAATTCATCTCTCGCTACCGTGCGTATCATGGAGGTTCGATGGGTGCGTTAGCTGCGACAGGTCAAGCGTTGCGAAAATATAAGTACGAACCATTGGCACCAGGGTTCCTGCATATCGCTCCGCCCGATAACTATCGCCGTCCAGCGGGCCAGTCGGTAGAGGAATACAATATCCAACGTGCACAAGAATTTGAAGAGAAAATCATTTGGGAGCAAAAAGAGACGATTGCCGGGATTATTATGGAGCCACTTATTACAGGTGGCGGGATCTTAATTCCCCATCCGGTCTATGTTGAGAAAGTCCAGGAGATTTGCAACCGACATGGTGTGCTACTCATTATCGACGAAGTCATTTGTGGATTCGGACGCACAGGGAAAATGTTCGGGCATCAGCATTTTAACTGCAAACCGGATATTGTAACAATGGCGAAGGGATTAACGAGCGCTTATTTGCCGCTTTCGATTACTGCCATTCGCAAAGACATTTATGAAAAGTTCGATACAGGGGAAGACAACAGCCATTTCCGCCACGTCAATACATTTGGTGGAAACCCTGCTGCCTGTGCGCTTGCGCTGAAGAACATTGAAATTATCGAGCGTGAGCACCTCGTTGACCGTTCAGCAGAGTTAGGGGAAAGACTACTCAAAGAACTGGCGGAGTTGAGTGACCATCCGCACGTTGGGGATATCCGAGGTTTAGGATTCCTACTCGGCATTGAAATTGTTGAGAATAAAGAAACGAAAGAGCCCGCAACGAATGCCCGCATGGCTAAAATCATGGGTGATTGCAAAGCAAATGGCCTGATCGTTGGCAAGAATGGTGACACGGTAGCAGGCTATAACAACATCATGGCGTTGAGCCCGCCGTTATCGTGTACGAATGAGGATTTTGAGTTTATCGTCGCTGTTTTGAAGAAAGTGTTTAATGAGAATAAATGATTGCTGTCCCGGTGCTCTGTAGTGAGAGTGCTGGGGTTTTTTTGTGTGGGTAAAACAGTGTATCCAATTATTTCTTGGGAATAAATGATAATTAGTCGCTTTACTTTAGAGTTGCTATTATAATAGAAATATTCAGATGTATTAAAAGGAAGTATGGTTCAATAATTGGGAGATTCGTTGGGGGTATGATTGATTGTAGAAGTTGAAGAGTTTCTGGTAGCCTTGCAACACTCGTTGAACTTGTTATGGGAAATGTAAAGGAATTGATTAGCTGCAGCCTAATTGCCGCCTTGTCACACAATGAAGAAGGGACATATCTAACAAATTCTTCTGGAAAAAACCTTCCGAGGTGCATGCAGGACGGAACGTTTGCGAGTAAACTACTTTAATTACGGGAGGAGCCTATCATTAAGCAAGAAACGATGTCGATACGTAAATTGTGCATGGATGATTTTGTGCACGTTTTGAATTGGAGCAAGGATGCCACATTTTGTGCAGCTAATGGGTGGGTGCAAAATAGAAGTGAAGAGGAATTATATAACTGGTGGTTCCATTGTGTAAACAATAATGCTGTAGATTTTATCCGCTTGGGAATTGATCTCGGGGAACGGTTAGTTGGTTACGTAGACTTGGCTGGTATTCACAATGATTGTGCTGAAATCGGCATTGCGATAGGTGAACGTACTTTATGGGGGCAAGGAATTGGCGGCGAAGCCGTTCGTTGTCTGATGAAGTATGCCCGTGAAACGTTAGGAATCACCGTGTTTAAAGCGGAAACGAACGAGGAAAATGCGCGGGCTAGAAACATGCTTCAAAAACTCGGGTTTGTAGAAGCGAGTAGATACGGATTAGAACATTATATGGGGAAGGACAGCCAACTCATACAATATCAATATGTAATTTGAATAGAGTAGTGCAAGGATGTGGTTTCTGAAGAACAGACGTTGCTAGGGTGTCTGAATGAAGTGATCGCGGTGGCTTATTTGTGCCGAAAACAATTTGGTAAGACACAGTGATTTATTAGTAAAATGAAAAAATCTTTTTGAGGAGGAGAGTTGTTGAAAAAGCTTGTCGGTTTGTTCATCGTTACTTGGTTGGTGCTTGTAGGTTGTACGAATGACGATGCTGCCAAGTGGGAAGTCAGCCCAACATTTACGGTTGATGATAAAACTTTTTACGGGACGGAAGGAAAGTTTGGGATGATTAAGGCAAATGGTGAGGTGGATGAATCTGCATTCCCAGCAGGTAAGGGTAGGTTCTACGAGGTACACTTTTTAGATAGTGACAAATCTTATGATGGAGAAAAATACAAGATGGTCGCCACGCATAAAGAGAGCGGCGAGACTGTTAAATTGTATGAATGGGACATTGTAAACAAACAGAGTGGTGCCAAATTTGCGTTAGATGAAGCGGGACTTTGGAATATTGAAGTGGAAATTGATGGGGAACCGTTGACGAATTTTGTAGTGAAAGCAGAATGATTTTAAGAATATTAGGCTTGTAAGGGAGCTTTAAGAAGGTAGGGAAGAGGATTGAAAAAAGGATTTTTATTGCTATTCGTAACCTATGTACTTGCGCTATTCGTAAACTTTATGCCATCCATAAAGTATCCGGATGGAACGATTGGTGTATTACATGTAGCGGCCACTGTTTTGTTTCTAGGGGCTTTGCTGTTCGTTCTCGTAAAATTAGCTAATCACTCGGGTACGTCAATGAAGAGGATGAAAGTGTTGTTCGCAGTGGGCGTTCTATCAGGTCTAGCTGTTTATGGAATTCACATACTTGAAAGCAGCGGGGTGAACAATGCTGTGCTGGACATTATGCTATCCGTTCAATACCCTTTGTATGTGCTTTTCATTACACCGTTATTTGGATTGAATGTCATCATGAATGCTGATTATGGTGTTTTTTCGGTGATCATGTCAGTTGTGTACATGCTTGCTTTCATTTCCACGATGAGATTGAAAAAGGCGCCGGTAGGAAGTGTGTAGGTGGGTGTGAGCTTTTGTTGAAAAATCCAAGTGCCGTTCGTAGTGACGGTTGCTTGGATTTTTTGTGTTGGAGAAAGGGAATGAGGTGTTAGTGGATTTTTATTTCCAATAACTGGACGAGTGGTCATAACTTGAGGTTAAGCGGTGATAACATGCGATAAGCGGTGATAAACACTGTTTAAGCGTTGATAACGGAAAATGGCAAGTTAGAGTAGGGCGTTTTATGATGAAAATCATGTGGAAAATGGAGAATCGGTGATAAAATGGTTAGAATCGGTGATAACACCCTCCGAATCGGTGATAAAGTGTCCCGAATCGGTGATAACGCCCTCAGAATCGGTGATAAGCCCATTCGAATCGGTGATAACACTGCAGAACTTGTTGCACACCTCAAATCAAACCGTTAATTTGTCAAAGGCATTCTGCGCGACATGTAAGGCTATCTACTTTGATGTATCCGCGAAGACGAATAGTCGCTAAAGCAGGAAACGGACATGGAAACGTGGCGTAAACCATGCACTTATTTCCATTAACTGGGTGAGTGGTGATAACTTGAGGTTAAGCGGCGATAAATGTCTATTGAGCGGTGATAACGGAAAAAGACGAGTTGGAGTAGATCATTTTAGTATGAAAAATAAGTGTGAAATGTCTGGAATTAAATGAATGACCATTCAATATTTCTGCTATTCCTCATCACTTTTTTGCGGTATAGTGGAAAATGAGGAATTTTGGGTAGAGATAGAGGGGTGAATCATTTGTTGAAAAAGATGTTTCAGAGAGAACGACCGACGACACCCGAAGTGGAGAAAATTATTTTTGAGAAATATTATAAACGTGTTTATCATACAGCTTATTTCATTGTAAAAGATCCGGATTTGGCGCAAGATATTGTACAGGAAAGTTTTTTAAAGGCGTTCAGGCATATGGATAGGGTGCACGAAATTGAGAAGATTGGCGCTTGGCTGGCGACGATTACGACGAGAACTGCAATTGATCATTTAAGAAAAATGAAAAGATGGAATGATTTCGCTGCAGATGACGTCTTACTTAGTAAGGAGCTGTCTAGTGCAGAAGTCAATGAGTCATCCATTGTGGAGATAGCAGCTGAAAAGAAGTTGGTGAAGGAGGTTGTGTGGAGAGAGATTGAACGATTGACGCCTGCTCACAAAGAGGTTTTGTATCTTTATTACTATGAAGATTTGACGTATGAAGAGATTTCGGAGATGTTGGGCGTGAAGTTGGCAACTGTCAAAACACGTGTACACCGAGCGAAGTTGAAGTTGAAAGAGACATTGGAACAGCAAACGGAACTGATGGAGGTGGTGTTAAATGTCAAAAGCTGAAAAGCGTGAATTGGATCACATCATCCGTGAAGTATTGCAAAAGCAGATGGATCAAAATCCAGGTCCGAACATTCCTGTTGAAGAAGCATGGAATCAATTCGAAGCGAGAAGAAAAAATTCGAAAAAAGAACGTAAGCCTGGACGGAAAAAGATATATGGCAGCACCTTACTCATTATGGCGGCAGCTTGTCTTCTCTTTTTCGCCGTTGGCACACCTCAACAAGGAGCAGCATTCAACAATTGGTTAGTATTCTATCAAAAGATTCAAGGATCGGTTGTTCAAATTTTCGGTGGCAATACAGAGCGCATAGCTGATGAGGGTGCGCCGCCACCTTCGACCGAGATGGAAGATATGGGTTACCAAGTGATGGATATTGAATATGTGACCGAACAGCTGAGTTTGGAAGAAGCACAATCGCTCACAGCTTTTAACATCAAGTCGCCGATTGTACCCGCTTCTTTTGAATTGACAAGTGTAACGGTCGTTCGTCCTGAAAATCAGCTTAGTACAGATATTACGTTAAATTTTGTAGGCATGGGTAAACAATTGTCCATACATCAGAAATTGCTCGATGGGGAGTTTGGGTTTGGTTTGTCTGCCGATAGTATGGATACAAAAGTAAAGGAATTAGTTATTAATGAACGGCAAGCAAATTTGATTACGTTTAAAAATGGCGTCCGCCAATTAATTTGGACGACGCCAAGCCGTTATTACAGTATCGAAGGGAATTTGGAAGAAGCTGAGCTCATTGCAATAGCGGAATCGATGTAAAGATCCGTATATGAAAAAGGGATATCATATGCGTTTTACGATTGCTTTTGCATGGTGGGTATATTGTATTCAATTTATTGGCATGACAAAGCTTTCGAGATCTTCATACCCATAGCCACGGGTGCAATACTAAACGATGAGCTCACTGGAATTTCTCGTTTGATTTGATTAAAAAATAATATAAACCCGTATGAAAACAAGTTCAGGTTACTTGGCTTCATACGGGTTTTATAGATGGATTGTTCACTTCTTTTTAAAAACGGCTCGTATCCTTGGCTCGGTACCATTGCGAATCCGTTGAATGTTTTCACTGTGTTTCCAAATAGCCATTACAAAGAGGAGGACGGCGATAACAATTGGCCAGACGCCGACCATCCAGATGGCAGCTGCGAGAAATGTTCCGTATAGCATGAGGACGCCATACACAAGAATATCTGTGAGCAATGCGACGATTATGAATAAAACAAGTCCTGCAAGCCCGAATCGCCAGTCAAGAGCAAATAACACTCCGATAATGGTAGCGGTCCCTTTCCCGCCATTAAACTTCATATGAAACGGAAAATTGTGGCCGAAAACGACTGCCACACCTACCAAAAATAATAGGGCAGTTAATGACTCGACTGAAAAACCTACACGCTCGGCAATAAAGCGCACGGCAAGGATTGCCAAAATTCCTTTGCCGATATCAATAATTGCGACAAGTGCGCCAAACCGTTTGCCTAATACGATTGTAGCATTCGAGGCACCTGCATTTTTCACACCGGATTCTTTTAGATTAACCCCAGAAAACCATTGCGCTACCGTTGAGCCATGTAGGCAACCGATCAAATATCCAAATACTATGATGCCGATAATCCATATTGTCATAGGAATTCCTCCAAATAAAAAATAGACGTACACACTAGAAAGGTAAGTCGTTGTTAGTAAAATAACATACCCCTATCATAACACTCAGTGTAAATACAAGGTTCAGAAAAATTCTATAAAACTACTTGACATTGAAAAAAAAGAAGCCTATACTGTAGCACAAGATGAAAAACTGAATACCCATACTCTTATCAAGAGCGGCGGAGGGACTAGGCCCTGCGATGCCCGGCAACCGGCAAGTGATGAACTTGCAAAGGTGCTACTTCCTACAGATTCGTGCGAACGGACTGAAAGATAAGGGGAGGAATAAGCGTAAGCGTAACCCTCTTCTTAGCGAAAGGGGTTATTTTTTTATTCCTAAAACCCCATCGCCTCCGCATCGAACTCATTCATCTTAAAAAAACTTTTGGAGGTAATGACAATGACGAACAACTCACTTCAACCTGAAACTCTTCTTTTACACGGTGGCCAAAAGCCGGATCCTCACACAGGTTCACGCGCAGTGCCGATTCACCGTACAACCGCTTTTGTTTTCCGCGATACTGAACACGCCCAAAACCTTTTTGGCTTGCAAGAAGCAGGCAATATTTACACGCGCATTACAAATCCGACGGTCTCTGTTTTTGAAGAACGCGTCGCTTTACTTGAAGGAGGCACTGCTGCAGTTGCGCTCTCTTCAGGAATGGCAGCTATTGCATTTTCCATTTTAAATATTGCAGGCGCAGGAGATGAAATTGTTGCAGCAAGCAATTTATATGGTGGTACGTATAATTTATTCGCCGTGACACTCCCTCGTTACGGAATTACTGTGAAATTTGTTGATGCTGCGGATCCTGAGAACTTCCGCGCGGCCATCTCGGATAAAACGAAAGCCATTTTTGCTGAAACAATTGGAAATCCGAGCCTACAGGTGCTCGACATTGAAGCGGTCGCAAACATTGCCCATGAAAACGAAATTCCGTTCCTCATCGATAACACATTTGCATCCCCATACGGATCAAATCCAATCGAATTTGGTGCAGACGTAGTCATTCATTCCGCGACAAAATGGATTGGCGGACATGGTACAACAATTGGTGGTGTCGTCGTAGATGCAGGTAAATTCGACTGGACACGAGGCAAGTTCCCAGGTTTCACAGAACCGGATGGTACTTACAATGGTCTACGTTATGGTATTGATGCAGCAGCTGCAGCGTTTGCGACAAAGCTTCGTGTGCAATTGTTACGTGATTTCGGACCTTGCTTAGATGCGGATAGTGCATTCAACTTCCTGCAAGGTCTAGAAACTTTGCACTTAAGAATTCCGCGTCATAACGAAAATGCGCAAAAAGTTGCCGCGTTCTTACAGGCTCATCCGTCTGTTGAATGGGTGACATATGCAGGCCTTGAAAACCATCCGACACATGAGAATGCGAAGAAATACTTGAAGAATGGATTCTTCGGCTCAATTATTGTTTTCGGCATCAAAGGCGGGCGTGAAGCAGGTCGTAAAGTGATTGACAACATTACCCTTTGGTCTCATGTGGCGAATGTGGGTGATGCAAAATCTCTCATTATCCATCCGGCTTCTACGACGCATCAGCAACTCTCTGCAGAGGACTTGAAAAATTCAGGTGTGCCTGAAGAGTTGATTCGCCTATCGGTTGGTCTTGAATCACCTGAAGACATTATTGCTGATCTTGAACAGGCAATTGCAAAAGCGGTACCTGTGACGCAGCGATAAGGGGGAGGTCTCCTTTTCTTTAGTACATGACAAGGAAAAGAGGCTACAGCAGCGAAAGATTATAGGGAGGTGGCGGCATGCCGTCAATAAAAGCCGCTATAATCGGCTTCGGAACTGTCGGAGAAGGCGTTTATAAGATCGTAAACGAAAAAAGGCAGCAATTGAAACAACATACAGGCTATTCGATTGAAATTGCTTCTATTTTAGTAAGAGACGTTAATAAGAAAAGGGCGGTCGCTCCGAGTGTCCTTGTAACAGATTCGATTGACGACATCTTGAACGATCCAGAAATTGATATCATTTTTGAGGCGATTGTGGATGAAGAGCCGGCGTACACGTATTTGTCGCAGGCGATTGAAAAGGGAATCCATATCATTACGGCTAATAAAAAGATGTTTGCTAAACATGGCCCAGCTTTATTGAAACACGCAGAATTCAGAGACGTACAAGTCGGTTTCGAAGCGACAACGGCTGGTGGTATTCCGATTATCCGGACAATCGAAAATCTGTTGGCGGGGGATCGTGTCCATCGGGTGCAGGGCATTTTAAATGGGACCTCTAATTTTATCTTGACTGCGATGCGAGATGAAGGAGTTACTTTTGAAGAAGCCCTTCATCATGCTCAAAAAAAGGGGTTTGCTGAAGCAGATCCGTCAGATGATATAAGTGGATTTGATGCGTTTTATAAATTAATGGTTGTCAGCTCATTAGCGTTTGATGAACAGCCTGAATGGGAAGAAGTGTCAGTCGTTGGGATTGATCATATCCAAACCGATGACGTGTTAGAAGCTTCAAAAGCTGAACTTCGCTATCGTCACGTAGCGGACATCCGAATTGACGATGAGGGGAAGTTGTCAGGTAAAGTAGGTCCAGTCCTATTAGACGCTGAACATCCTTTTTATGCAATTGATGGCGTCGATAATGCGATTATCGTCGAAACGGATTATTTAGGGAAGTTGACGTTAATTGGTCCAGGAGCAGGGATGTATCCTACCGGCAGCGCCATGGTCGCAGATCTTGTGCATATAATACGTCAGCTAAAGCCAGTTCCTGTTCTAAGCTAACGATAAAGTGAAAAAACCGCGTGAAAGCAAGAGGCTTAGGCCTTGGCTTCACGCGGTTTTGTTATTATTTCTTTGTTTTAGATAGCTTCAATTCTGCATTCAACTCTTTAATGAGCGATACAACCATTAGCAAGATAATGAAAGAGAATGGCAACGCTGCAATAATGATTGTGTTTTGCAACGCGGTCAATCCATTGACAGAGAGCAAAATCAATGCAATGGAAGATTGGATGACGCCCCAAATGATTTTTACACTATTCGGTGGTGTCAAAGAGCCATATGTCGATTGCATACCTAATACGAATGTCGCTGAGTCAGCGGACGTAACGAAAAAGGAAGCAATGAGCAAGATGGCAATTAACGAAATGAAGAAGGACCATGGCATCGTACCAAACATATCAAATACAACAAGTTCAATGGACGACTTTGATAAGTCTGCTATCCCTTCTTTTTGTGCAGTAATGGCTGTCGTACCAAAAGAAGAGAACCAAATCATACATAATAAAGTCGGAGCCAATAATACACCAATCATGAATTCACGGATTGTACGTCCTTTTGATACCCGGGCGATGAACATACTGACGAATGGAGCCCACGAAATCCACCATGCCCAATAGAAAATTGTCCACATATCCAGCCATTCACGATTGCCTTCATTCAAAGGAGCGGTTCGAAAACTCATTTGCACGAGATCGGTCAAGTAACCACCGACGGAATCCGTAAACATGTTGAAAATGAGTAGTGTCGGTCCTAAAACGACCACAAATACAAGCAATGCAATTGCTAGAACAAGATTTGTGTTGGACAAGTATTTAATTCCTTTACTAATTCCAGTCCAAGCCGACATGATGAATAATACAGTGACGACTGCAATAATGATGAATTGCGAAGTGATCCCCATTTCGAATCCAAACAAATAGTTCAGTCCTGCGTTAATTTGAACAGCACCGAAGCCGAGCGTTGTCGCAACGCCAAAAGCAGTTGCAAAAACGGCAAGTACATCCACAAGTGTACCCCAAGAGCCTTCCATCTTTTTACCGAATATCGGCTTCAATGTTGCTGAAACTAACCCCGGTTCGCCTTTTCGAAATTGGAAATAGGCAAGTGCCAATGCGACAATACCGTACATGGCCCATACGTGTAAGCCCCAGTGAAAGAACGATTCACGCAATGCTTCCTTGAATGCTGCATCTGTGTTCGGTTCCTTCGTCGCTGGATTGATTGCATAGTGTGATAAAGGTTCTGCAGCTCCGTAAAATACGAGGCCAATCCCCATCCCGGCAGAAAATAGCATTGCAATCCACGTCACGGTTGAAAATTCAGGACGATCTGTGTTTTTGCCCAAACGGATTTTTCCGAACGGACTAAAAATCAAAAAGAGACTAAGTGCCAATAATACAGACATAATCATCATGTAATACCAGCCGAATGAAGCTGCTACAAAGTTCTTAATTGTTGAAGTAACGGTTTCAAAGCTTTCTGATGCAAGCACCCCGTAACCGACGGCCAAAATAATAAGACCGATTGTGATGTAAAATACATTTGAGATTTTTCTCATGTTTCCCCCTATGCAATTGCGTTTTTATAAACGACTATAAACTATACCAATCCTATTGAAGGAAAGCAAAAGCGTTCCGTGTATGAATGGATATGGAATTGTTTTATTTTATTTTTTTATCATGCGAATGAAACAACATGGCATCAATAGTTATACACGGAATTGGTAGTAATTATTCAAGAAGGGTAGGTGAAGGAAATGATGAAAAAATTGAGTCGATGGTACTAGGTTTTTTCGCGTTAATCTTCGTCTTTAATATCTCGGTCTGGAGGGATTTGTTCACTTAAATACTCCGCGATTTGGCGTTTGACTGTTTCTAGCTGTTTAAAATACAATTCAAATTGCGCTTGGTTCACTAAAAATTCATTGCCATTGTGAATACCCTTGATACGCCCTTCCAAAACATACTTCTGCACTTGGCTGACGGGCATGCCTAAGTAATCTGCCGTTTCTTCAATTGTCATATACATGGAGATTGCTCCTTTCTTTCATAAAAAAAGAGACGGAAATCCGCCTCTTCTTCAAATCAACTTTTCGAGATTGATTCGTTTATTTAACGCAATCATTACTGGAATGCCGACCATCATGACGACAAATTCCCCAACTGCAACGAAAAGCCATGTAAGTAAAAATGGAAGTTCTAACACAATGTTTAATTCCCAGGCGATGAGAAACATCGTTACTGTGAACACCAAGGTGTTAAATAACATCCTTTTATAAAGTCCACTGATGAACTTCGCTGAAAAGATTGTAATCGATAGCGCGATAACAGATTGTCCGACCCCGAATACCAAATCAATCGGTCCAAGTTCAGAAAACAATAAGTTCGCGACAAACACACCGAGTACAATCCCAATGATGTATTTTTTATTGAAAACGACGAGATGGTTGAACATCTCTGACAAACGGAACTGGATGTTCGTGAAGCCAAAAGGGGCAATCAAAAACGTCACAGCCACATACAACGCAGCAATAATGCCGCTCGTCGCAAGAGTTTTTACGTTCATATTCATTTCTCCTTAGTTTTTTATCGTGGGATGGTTACGAACCACGAGGCATAAAGCCTACATGCCAGTGTAGCATATTATACCCGTCCAAACAACAGGGGATAGATGGATGAATTCTTTATTTCTCGTGAAGTAAACGAGTACACCTGTGGCAGATTGCTAACTGAAAGGCTTAGGATCCGGCTGATAAAAATAATTAGGTGATTGCTTTTCATTAGAATAAGGTTGATGGTAAATATGGGTGGCGGCCGGTGACAAAGGGGGAATGAGCCATGCCCAGTTTCCGGTAACGGCCCGTCCACTTTTTCGTTCGTTTTCTTCAAAGCGCTTGAATTGCTTTGCAGCTGTATGGTGGTCGATGATCGTTACACCAGCTTGTTGATAAGAGTGCAATACGGCTATATTTAACTCCACCAATGCTTTGTCGATCCACAGTGAACGGTTCAGCTTCGTATCTAGTCCCATTAAGTCGGCGATACGTGGCAACATATTGTAGCGGTCGGTATCCGCCAAGTTTCTTGCCCCGATCTCTGTCCCCATATACCAACCGTTAAACGGTGCCATTGGGTAATCAATGCCCCCAATTTCTAACCGCATGTTTGAGATGATCGGAACCGCATACCATTTCAAATTTAGCGCCGCAAACCCTTCGATTTCAGGATGGATAATCGGTACTTCTTTTACAATTTCCTCAGGGATGGAAAACCATTGCGCTTTTTCTCCGTCTGCTTGAATGACAAGAGGAAGTAAATCGAATGGTGTTTTCTCCCCGCGCCACCCGAGATTTTCACATACCTCTGTCAGGTCAAGAGAAGCGGAATCGCCAATAAGTTGCTCTCCATCTTTGTAACCGGCGTACCGAAGCAGTTGATGGTTCCAAATCCGAAGTGGATCTGTCCCGTTTTTGCGTGGAGGGAAAATGGTAATAGTGGAGCGGATTTGCCCATCATTTGTTGCATATGCAATGTGGTCGACTAGTTTTTCAAATGCATCTTCTGCTGAAACCACATCACGCGCATCAACAATATGTAATGTGTGCCAAAGCAACCGTCCGATGCAGCGATTACTATTGCGCCAAGCCATTTTCGCACCGTGTTCCAATTCAAACGGTTTGTGCGTATAGGTCCCCGTTACATCGATTTCATGTTTAATTTCCGCTAAACGATCGAGTCGGTCTTCATCCGATTGCCCCAGTTCAGCATAACATTGTGTAATAAACTGCGTTGCTTCTATTAGTAATGTACGAGCTGTTGAAGTTTGTTCCATTGTGCTGCAACTCCTTTCATACAGCTTACCATAAGGAAGCAGGGGATGATTCAGCAACAATGTAAACAATTCATGAACGATTTATGGGGTTGAACAGGTGAAGGACTTTGGGGAGTTCAATGGGGGGAATTAAATGCAGATACATTGTATGTGAACATGTATAGATGATGTAAGTGGCCCTAGACATACGCGTGAAATTTCCATCGAATCATAGCTTGGCAGTTAAGTTATCAATAACCGTTGAATGTAATGGGGGATGTTGAAAGGATTTATAGTTGCTAGACCTTCTTTCGCTAGGTGAAAGGTCCCTTTTTGGCGATAACTTTGTGAACTTGATCGATAACTTCTCGTATTCAATCGAATAAATTGTGAACTCAAATGACTAGAAGCATCCGCTGCGCGGAAAAACCTTTAGTTGGTCAAGTGCATGTAGCGCGACAAGAAAATAGTGTTTAATGGTGTCGTTTTCGCGGGAGTAGATGAGTTGCGGAGCGTTTGAATGATGCGCACAAAATGCCTTTGCCATTATTGAGGTTTATGGGCAGGAGTGTCCTAGTAAAAAGGTCATGAAATGGCGATAACTTTGTGAACTTGATCGATAACTTCCCTTATCCAATCGAATAAATTGTGAATTCGATCGATAACTCGCCGTATTCAATGGATAACAGCGACTGCTTGATCGTCTCAGCTACAATACGTAAAGAACGACATGAATAATATGGAAAACAGGTTCATTTCCCCTGAAAACATGCTATATTCAATTTAACAGGGGAGGGGATTTCTTTGTCGCAACGCATTGCTTACATAACAGTCCTGCTTGGCGCGATGCTATGGGGGACGACTGGCACCGCTCAGACATTCATGCCACAAACGGTTCACCCTTTAGCGGTCGGTGCGTCGAGACTCGCTGTAGGTGGGTTTACGCTACTGATTGTCATGCTAATCTTGCGCAAGATTCAATTTCACAATTGGCCATGGAAAGCGACACTTTCAGCTGCATTGGCGATGGCGATTTTCCAATACTGCTTTTTTACGTCCATTCGGTTAACGGGCGTTGCGATTGGAACGGTTGTCGCAATTGGTAGTGCGCCGATGTTTTCAGGACTTATTGAATGGTTCATTCACAAAAGACGTCCTACGCGGATATGGTTGACCGCTACAGCAATGGCGGTAGTGGGTTGCATTTTACTCTTTTCAAATAAAGAAGGAATGGCCGTCCATCCAGTCGGCGTGACGTTATCGCTTTGTGCGGGTTTACTATTCGCATGCTATTCATTGTTTAACAAACAAGTAGTGGAAAAAGTAGCGGCCATACCATCTGTGGCGGTCATTTTCTCAGCGAGCGCCATGATGTTGTTGCCGTTTTTATTTATGTTTGAAACAGAAGGGTTATTGACAGTGCCGGGCATTTCAACGATGCTCTATCTCGGTATTGCTACGACGACCATTGCGTATATTCTTTTTTCAATCGGTTTGCGAAACATTCCTTCCTCATCAGCCGTTACACTGTCATTAGCCGAGCCACTAACTGCTGCAATTCTTAGTGTAATTGTAGTAGGCGAAAAACTGTCGGTCGTCTCTTGGTCAGGAATCGCCTTGTTATTAGGGGGAATTCTCGTCTTGACGCTAAGCGGTCGGCAGAAAAAGAATGTTGGGCAATAAAGACAGTAAAAACCGCAAGCAACCGTTTTTCCAACATCGGCTGTTTGCGGTTTATTAAGAATTAATACCAGTCAAAAACTACTCCCAAGACAAGCACGACAATTATAACAAGAATTAGTACGCCGGTCGTTTTCCAACTGACACCACCTACAAGATCAGCCAGATTTCCTTTTCGCATCCCGTCACCTAAAGCATTCATGGGACTGTTCTTCAACTCGTTTTGTCGCAAGCGTTCGCGCTGTTCGGCAGGATTCTTCTCTTCATCCACCTAGCATCCCTCCTGTTCATACGTCATGCATCGTCTCTCATTTTTACATACACACGTGTCGCTAAAAAACCTAACACAATGAGCAAAGTTGCCAACATGCCGCCTTCTAAACCAAACGCCCCGCCTGTCAATAAATCATTGCCACCTTCCACCGAAATGGAATAGATTCCATGGGGAGTCGTTCCGCTCACAGGAAATCCGAAGACGTTTCCTTGCACATAATTCCATGTAATATGATAGCCGATCGGTAACCACAAACTTTTCGTCACATCGAACATATAAGCAAATAACACGCCGACCAATGCAATGTTCAGTAACCCTATTAGGCTTACATTCGGGTTCATGCCATGCGCCAAGCTGAAGATAACAGCTGAAACGATATAGATCAGCCATTTAGGATTCCCACGATCAGCCATCGTCCTCATCACATAGCCTCTAAAAAACATTTCTTCAAAGAAACCGACGAGAATAAATAATAGAAGAAACGTCAACGTATAGACGGAAAACTTAGGTTGGGAAAAAGGGTTCAAAAGCGTGACATCCCCAGTAGCGTAAAGGATGATAAAAATAACGACAATCGAAATGGCTCCTAACAACAAGCCGAAGCCTAAATCTTTAAGCGGTCTTCTGAAACCGAGTGTTTGTAAGGTGCCTTTATTCAAAAACTTCCATAATAAAACCGTGACGAGCATGCCGCCAATCGTACCGCCTCCTTGCGTAAGAAGGAAAATCCAAGGATAGTCGTCAAAGGAAGCGAGGAGATCAGCTTCTGAACCCGTCATCATTGAAGACGAATCAGTAAAAAATAAGACAAATACACCTGGCAAAGCGAAAAGCTGTTGTCCAACAAACATACTCACAGCAGCAAGTAAAAGTATCCAACCGGCACGTACTTGATTTGCATCGTTTTTAAACAATTGTATTTTCCCCCTGTAAAAAATTTTATAGTGAGCGGATTAATCGCCGTGTAAAGCGAGTAATTACTCATCGCAATTTTTCTATAAAAACGTAATGCTTATGCAACTACTCTTCCAACCTTTTCCTATATACGCTTATTGTCTCAAAGATATGCAAAAATTGCATTAGTTATTATGGAGGGAGAGCGGAATAGGAGATGATTACGAACTATTTTGGTGTAATCGTTGCTTTAGAATGAAGAATGCAGCGTTTGATCCAAAGACCCTCGATTCATGAGGGCGCTATGCTTAAACGAGCCAGGTCACCACTGATTATCTAGATAAAGGAACTTCAAGACGTGTGTAAACCATCTATTCATGTGAATGAAGCCGCACCATTGCGGCATTTACCGATTTACCACCGATTCAGAGGAGGTTACCACCGATTCGAAGGACTTTACCACCGATTCAGAGGAGGTTACCACCGATTCGAAGGACTTTACCACCGATTCAACGACCCTTACCACCGATTCTCCATCCCACTCCCTTTTCATACAAAAAGGGGGAGTGCCGAGTTTGTTGTTTTCGCTTTGTCACCGAATCGGAGAGCGTTATCACCGGTTTGAGCCAGTTTATCACCGATTCGGAGAGCGTTATCACCGGTTTAAGCCAGTTTATCACCGATTCGGAGGAGTTTATCACCGATTCACAACTTCGAGAAGATAATTCTCAGCAATCTCATCCTGTTAGCAGGCCAAAAACTAGTTATCACCGCTCGTTGTGAGTTTATCACCGCTTGTCGATGTGTTATCACCGCTCACCGGCAATTTATCACCGCTTGTCATCCTTTTATCACCGCTCAACTGCTGTTTATCACCACTCATCCAAATAAAGGAATTTACATACGTTCACAAACCAACTATTCTTGCGAATGAAGCCCTGGTCATACTCTTCCACATACTCAAGCCCCCAAAAAAACCTCCACTCCGAAAAGTAGAGGCAACCTATATCAAATTTTCCCGCTATGCAGACGTTCTAATTCTTCATCAATCCGTCCGACGTCAATCCGTTCAAATAGCGGTTTTACTTGCGGCAATACACGACTACCAACAGTCACTTCTTGCCACTCGAACTTTTGCAATTTCAACAGCGCGCCCACATCTTCGCTTGAAAAAGGAAGGAAAGGGGAGAGGAGCTGCGCGAAGTTGGCAATTAAGTAAACACAAGTTGCCATCGTCCGTTGACAGGCATCTTCAACTTCCTTAATTTGAACCCATGGCTTTTCATCATCAAAATATTTATTCGCTTTCCGAACTCCATCAAAAATTATTTCAATTGCTTCTTTAAAATGCCCCTTTTCAATCTTTTCCCCGACCTTCGGATAAATATCACATATCATTTCCTTCATGGCCACATCAATTTCGGCTTGCGGTACAACACTTGCAAATGAGTTCTCAATGAATTTTAACGATCGGTTGACAAAGTTGCCATACGCTCCTAATAGTTCTGCGTTGTGACTGTAAATGAACTCCCGCCATGAGAAATCAGCGTCACGGTTTTCCGGGGCGTTCGCCGTCAAAAAGTAGCGCAATGAATCAGGATGATAGCGCTCAAGAATGTCCGGCACCCATACCGCCCAATTTTCGCTCGTCGACAATTTCCGCTTCTCTAGCGTCAAATATTCATTGGAAATGACGTGAGTCGGCAATGCGTGTTGCTGGTCGATTCCCATAAGGATGGCGGGCCAGATGATCGTGTGAAAAGGGATATTGTCCTTGCCGTGCACATAATAGGAAACCATGTCTTCATTCCAATACTCTTCCAAGTCCGTTCGATTCAACGCAGCCCATTCACGGCTCGCAGAATAATAGCCCGTGACGGCTTCGATCCATACATACACTTTCTTTCCTTCATAACCGAGAACGGGGATGTTAACGCCGTTTGCTAAATCCCTTGAAGCCGCACGGTCATGTAACCCTTCCTGCAAATACCGTTCAGACTGGTTAATGGCATTATCTCGCCAGCGGTCTTCAACTTTCGCATTCGCTACATACGTTTCCAATTGCTGTTGAAAATCACTTAATTTGAAATAAAAGTGTTCCGTTGACTTCGTCGTCGGTTCATTCCCGCACAGGGCGCATGTACGGTTTCTTAGTTCGGATGGATCCAAAAGCGAACCGCAATGGTCACATTGGTCGCCCCTTGCTTTAAGACCACAATGCGGACAAAGCCCTCTAACAAAGCGATCGGGTAGGAACCTTTCGTCAAATTCACAATAGGTTTGTTCCGTCTCCTTTTTGAAAATTAACCCCCGATCGACTAATTTCAAAAATACGTGACGAACAATTTGATGGTGGAATGTTCCATCTGTTCTTGTGTAAATATCGTATGTAAAGCCGAGCTTCGCAAATGAAACGACAAACTCTGTGTGGAAACGGTCAGCAATCTCCTTCACTGATACATTTTCCGCATTGGCGCGAATCGAAATGGGTGTACCGTTACAATCACTCCCGGAAACATACAGCACTTTTTCCCCTTTTAACCGATAGTATCTCGCTAAAATATCTCCAGGTAACAACGCTGCGATATGCCCGAGATGTAACGAGCCATTCGCATATGGCCACGCTCCGCCTATAAAAATCGCCATTATAACTCCTCCTCATTTTAAGTACAAAAAAACCCCGCCCCTATCGATCACAATCGATAAGGACGGGGTTTTTGCCCGTGGTACCACCTTACATTATAACCAGCTCACACTGATTACCTCCAAAAGTACGCGCTAAAAAAGCGTTATACTTTGACGTAGATAACAAGCGCCAATTCTCGTCGCAGCCTACTAATCCGTAGAGTGTTCAGTGCGAAGCTCAAGGATCATGTTCGAAAGATTTGTCCGCTTCATTTCCACCGTCAGAAGCTCTCTATGCGACATCCTCTTCCTACTTTTCCCTTTCACAGCCTTTGTAAGATGTTGTTGTTTTGATTATAATCACTTTATTTTAATAAATCAATAGAAAAAATCAATTGGTTGGTGGACGGTGTTTCTCTGTATCCTTTTCAGTATCCTTCTGTTTATTCGCTTGATTGTTCTTGCCAATCACTTCAAAATCATCAGGGCTGATGTCAAAACCATAGCCAAACTCTTCACGGTCCAACGTATTGCCTTTTTTCATCTTCTTTTTCTTTTCTTTCGCCATCTGCAATCACCTCCCGTTATAGGGAAAGCATGTTCATTTTAGAATGGATTATTCGAAAATGTGGCATCCTAATAATGTGAATTGATTAGCGTTGGAATTACTCTTTTATATACAGTGAAAAGGCATAAATGGCTTCCCCTTTTACCTCGCCGTCCCATATCGCTTTAACGGACATGTAATGCTTGCCGGGAGTTTCAGGTGCTTGGACAGTTTTCTCATTCACTTCGATTGGTTTCATTTCCTCCCCATCTTGGATATAAGCGATGAATGAATCCGGTTGTGGGAAATTCCAATCATCCAAAGGAATCGAGAAGCGGAAAGAAATAGTCTCGCCAGGTTCAATATGATTCACATGTTCACGCTCCAAAAATTCGGAAGGTAATGTAGGTTCGAGAGCACATTGCTTTTCAGCATCTTCCCAACAATACTTGTCGTAGTATGCCCATGCTCCGAAATTATTAATGCTTACATCAATTACAGGTTTTAAACTGATAGTCGTTTCAACTTCTGCATCTTTAGGTAACTCTTTTTTGTCCTCTGCACAGCCTACCAAGAATAGTGTAGCGAACAGCAACAACCATTTTTTCATTGGAATGCATCTCTCCCGTATATACAGTATTTGAAGATTCTACCAGTATATTATTAGCATACCATTAGGAGCTCGTTTTCTCTATGTTATTTTAGTGTATTTTCATATTATTTTGATTAAAATTTGTTATTTATTACTTTTACGTTATCTTTGTTTGATCGACATCTGTAAATACCTGTTTGATATTTGGCTGCACCATTAGGAAAATCAAAGCCCATACACTCACCAAACTAAGCAATGCTAGTGCAATGATCGTCACGCGAAGGGACATGAGATCCGCGACCAAACCCATTCCTAGGACAAATAAAATTTGAAAAAGGCTTAAGACGACACCATATAAACTTGTCACACGGCCCATATATTTAATTGGAATCTGGTATTGGTACCAAGTCGTATAGCCAGTGTTGGCGAATGCATTGAAAAATCCAAGGAGAATAAATCCAGTAGCAATCATTAGAAAAGATTGGCTGAAAGCATACAGCAAATACCCGATTGACACCATGAACAAACCACCGCCGAACAGGATGCGTATCGATAATTTATTGGCAAACAAAGCAACCGCTCCTGCACCTCCCAAGGCACCAATGCCTGTAATACTAATAAGTAAGCTGTAGTCAATTTCACTTAATCCAACAACTTGCTGTGTAAAAACAACCTCTTGTGCATCCATCGCAAACGTCATGAGCGTGAAAACGAGGTACACACCGAGAACAACCATTACCAACAGTTTCGACTTGCCCAAAACAACAACCGCTTTCAAGTCTTGCACAATCGCTTGAATGGATAACGGATTCAGCCCAGCTGTCTGTTTTGCATCCACGTTCGGTAACCATAATAAAATAAGAGCTGAAATGAAGAAGGACGCCGCATTCATCCAAATCGCAAAATGCACAGAGCCGATGAGGAATAAAACGCCTGCGATCGCGGGACCAATAATGAATGCACCAGATGTCGTCAACGAATAAAATGCATTAAACCGCTTGCGCTTTTCCTCGGGAACGAGTGTCGTTGTATACGTGAGCGAAGCAGGAGCAAAAAAGGATTTCGCCATGCTAATAAACCAAAGTAATACATAAACGCCCCACACAGAGCTCATGAACGGAACAAGTGCTACCAAAATTCCTCGAATAATATCTGTCCATATCATCAGTCTTCGTTTGTTCGACCGATCAATGACACTGCCCGCCCAAAATCGTGTAAAAATAGCCGCTGCTGGACCGACAATCCACAACCCAGCAACCGCCGTTGCAGAATTCGTCATTTGAAAAACAAGCAAGTTAATCGCCACTAAATATATAAAATCCCCCACCGTCGACAAACCCATTGCGCTAAGCAACAGCACAGGAAACCGCCAACCCGTCCAATTCTTAGTAGAGCGCTCCATAACCATCTCCCCCAAACTACCACTATTATACTATTTTGTTAAATCAATAAGAGAGGGTAAAAACGAAAAAGTATGAACATTTCGTGAGGGGTGCAAGTTATTTTCCGTGAGTAAATGTAGCACCGTAACTTGTAGAGTTGTCTGCCGATTTGGGACATAATCCGCAGATTGCCTACAATTTGAGTGATTTTAATGACGTGTCCCCAGACTCTGCCCCTATTTAACTGGCGGAAAAGTTTATCACCGATTCTAGCTGCGTTATCACCGATTCACGAGGAGTTATCACCGATTCTCCCGAGTTTATCACCGATACTCGATGAGTTATCACCGATTCCCATGAATTTATCACCGTTTGCCTACAATTCAAGGGGGGTTCATGGGTTGTTTCCAGGAAAAAGCCTTACTTTAAAGAAGCAAAAAGTTTACCACCGTTTTACAGCAGCTTACCACCGATTTTAACAGGCTTAGCACCGTTTCTAGACTCGTTACCACCGATACTCGGCCGTTTACCACCGATTCTGAACAATTTACCACCGTTTCCCTACAATTTGAGTGTTTCTAATCCGTTATTTCACTCTTGTATCTTCATGAAATAGTTTATCACCGCTTGTAGTGACTTTATCACCGCTCGTAGCAAGTTTATCACCGCTCATCAGCAATTTATCACCACTCACCCATATATTAGGAGATAAACAGACGAACATTTCGACAAAGCTCACGCCTCCACTACATCACCACTCATCTTAAGAATTTCTTCATAATTCCCCTTGAGGAATGTTAAGATTTAACTAATACAATGGGTAGCATAGAGTGAAGTGAGGTGCGGATGATGGCGAAATTCAATGTGCTTGTGGCGGATGATGATAAAGAGATCCGCGATGGGATTGAAATTTATTTGAAAAATGAAGGGTATGCTGTGCTGAAGGCAGCGGATGGGAGAGAGGCACTTGATTTGCTTCATACGAATGACGTTCATCTACTTATCCTCGACATCATGATGCCGAATATGGATGGAATTACGGCGACGTTCAAAATCAGGGAAGCGCAAAATATCCCGATTATCATGCTGAGTGCAAAGGCGGAGGACTCCGATAAAATCCATGGTTTGTCCGTCGGGGCGGATGATTATGTGACAAAACCTTTTCATCCACTTGAACTAATGGCGCGCGTTAAATCACAGCTCCGTCGGTATGTCCAATTAGGTACGTATGATGGCCAGAAAAAGATTGAGATTGATGGGCTTGTCCTCGACGAAGATGCGAAGGAGTTAACGGTCGATGGAAACCCAGTAAAACTGACGCCGATTGAATACAAAATTACAGAATTACTTATGAAAAATGCGGGGCGTGTGTTTTCGATTAATGAAATATACGAACGCGTGTGGAATGAAGAAGCGTACAACGCCGAGAATATTGTCGCTGTTCATATACGGAAGATACGCGAGAAAATCGAAGCAGATCCGAAAAATCCGAGGTATGTAAAGGTGGTGTGGGGCATTGGGTACAAAATCGAGAAGTAGCCGTTTGCCACTCGTCATGTCCATCTTTGCAATCGGTATCGCTACAATAAGTATCGGTTATTGTTTTCCTCATCTATTAACCATAGCAGCAGACGGATGGGAACGATCCACAGAAATCGTATCGTATTTTGCACGCATCATTAAAGGGGGCACTGCCTGATGAAAAATAGATTGCCACTTGTTGTATGGGCAGCACTCGTCGTCCTCGTATTCCTTGCAGCATTTTCATTGAATCGTGAAGGTCACAACATTATAGGTAGGGATTTTTCAGAATCAAATGATTTAGCATGGCAGTTAGAAGAGTTTTATTCCACCATCGGGCCGGCTGTTCTAAATCCGATTGACCGAGAAGAAGCAAAAGAGCAACTGACGGTATCTAAGCAGGAAATCGAGGAGTACCGCTACTGGTACGGTTCGTTACCAGCACAAATTTCAAATATTCATGACCAATATGATCAAAGGATTGAGGAAGCAAGAGCTGCGAAAAACGAGACGTTACAAGAAGCACTCAAGAAAGAAAGAGATGTAAAATTAGCAGACATTAATAAGAACTTCGAAGACGATGCCCACGTGGAAGCGAAGATTCGAAAAGAGAAAGAAAAGGCGTTACAACAGTATTTAAATGAATACAACAATCGCTCATATTCATTGCCAATTGCTTATGAATTCACAAACGTGGAAACGGGTGAGACATTTTCTGCAGGTGATGTATCCGTACCGTCAATTTACAAAAAACAATTCAATTCAGCTAAAGGGTACTTTAAAGCTCATTCTCTCCCGGATCAAGGCGATTCTCGTAATGAATGGACTAGTTCCGCTCCTCACGGGGATAGTGTGACGATTAGCAATGAAGACATTCGTGCAATGGCAAATACGGTACAATCCTTTGAAGGTGTCGTCAGTATTCCTAAGGCAGAAATCCAAAAGGGGAGCAGCCTCTATTCGCAATACAAAACTTTCAATAGATGGAAATATGGTTCCTATGCATTTTGGTTTCTTGGACTTGTCTCACTAATCACATTGCTCACCGTTATGAAGTTTCAAAAGGCTTGGGTGATCGGAACACCGTTTGATGAAAAGTATGCCAACTTGAAAATTGACCTTAAATTGATTGCACTCATCTTAACGGGTCTTGTTTTATTCGTCTACATAGACAGTAATTCTTACTTTATGGACCTTTTCAAGTATCCTAGGTTAGGCAGATTCGGCAGCTGGACCGTAACCTTCCTTGTATTCGGCGTCCTTCCAACGATCTTACTTGCATTCCAACTGGTTCATGGTGTGGAGCGTTGGAAACAAAAAGGGGCTGTAGAAGCCGACTTAAAGGATACGTATTTTATCCGCTTCTTACAAGCTTTGCAAACGATGTTCTTGAAGAAATCGATTGGCGTTCAAACATTCATCTTGCTCATCGGCTTTTTCCTTGCAGGCGTCGGCTTCTTGACCATTTTCTTTGATCCAGTATTTTTTGTCCTTTATAGTTTCTGCGTCCTCTTCCTTGGTCTGCCTGTAAGTTTCATTTTCGTTAGAAGAGTTGCGTACTTGAACAAAATTTTAGTCGCAACCGAAGCGATGGCGGCAGGTCGGTTGAATGAAGAAATTAAAATCGAAGGGAAATCTCCGCTCGCAGAACACGCGAAGAATTTGAATAATCTTCGTGAAGGGGTAAGGAGCTCGATGACTGAACAGGCGAAAAGCGAGCGGCTGAAAACGGAATTAATTACAAACGTCAGCCATGATTTACGAACGCCGCTCACATCAATTATTACGTATACCGATCTGTTAAAAGATGAATCGATTACACCAGAAGAGCGTGCAAACTATGTCGATATTTTGGATAAAAAGTCACAACGGTTAAAAACGCTCATTGAAGATTTATTTGAAGTATCCAAAATGGCGAGTGGGAATTTGGAGTTGCATAAACAACGTGTCGATTTGACGCAACTATTGCAACAAGCACTCGCAGAACATGCCGACGATATCGCGCAATCTGGACTCGACTTTAGGACAGATATTCCGGATGACATGCTTATGGCAAATGTAGATGGGCAAAGATGGTGGCGTGTACTCGATAATCTCATCGTGAACGCTATTAAATACTCATTGCCGGGAACTCGTGTGTATGTCACGCTTCGAAAAAGAGTGGACGTTGCTGAATTTGTCGTGAAAAACATTACGAAATATGAATTAGGTGAAAACGTCGATGAGCTATTTGAACGCTTTAAACGGGCCGACACATCACGTCATACTGATGGCTCTGGCCTCGGCCTCGCCATCGCGCAATCGATAGTCGATATGCACGGTGGAAACATGAAAATTGAACTGGACGGCGATCTGTTCAAAGTGACCGTAACTGTACCTATGAAATAAAAAATCCGCATGCATTGCCTAAAGATCTGGCATGCGTGCGGATTTTTTCTTAATAGCGCACACCTATTTTTTAAACCCTTCCCCATACAAATAATGGTCCATCACTTTCACATGACTTGGATAGGATCCATCTTGGTCAACCTTGAATGACAATAACAAATAACCCCCAGTTATCCCGTCACCAAACGGCATAAACGCCCATTCGTGTGTAAGGATTTGTGCCTCTTCTGGAATAAAAGCCATCGCCCCCTCCAATGATTCATAAGGTATTAGATGTGCATACCCCATGCCGTTAGGACCTCTTGTTGCGTTCCTTGAAAGCCGGTTAATGCAAGTTCATCACTTGAATAGAGAGGGAAATCATTGCCGCTACTTGCTTGGGAATTGTCGCTTTCCAAACTTGCTTTTGCCTCTACCTCCTCCATCTCTTTAAACATTCGCTCGATTGTACTAGAACTTTTTTGGAGCTTCTTTTGATAATCAAAATGATAATACGTGAGCACACAAACAGAAAGCACGAGTAAAGAAATTAACGCGATTTTGATGAAACGCAAAGACATTCCTCCCTTAATTTATACCGAATTACACCCCTGATTCCGCCCAATCACCTCCACCTTAGATGCAAGTTCATAGAATGATATTGATACAAGTATACCATCTGATGGAAAATTTTGTTTGTGAGTAGTGTAACATTTGGGAATGGAAAAACTTAATTTATTTCCACATTAAAAACCTCGCGCCACCCGTAACAATATTAGGTGGTTTATGCCCACCCGACAGAAGGAATACAGGAAAGAAGAGTATGCTCGTATGGAGTTGATGGGTTTGTATAAACGTTGGTTACGAATTGATATTCGATATAGAAGGTTGATGATTTTACTATTTACGACAATAGTATTGCTTGCGACAGCAACAATCGGCTTTATGTTTTATGAAGAATTATCGTTTTTCAATGCACTTTGGATGACGGTCATATCCATTATGACAATTGGATATGGTGACATGTACCCGACTACGTACGAAGGGCGTTGGTTTGCACTATTGCTCGTACCCGCAGGAGCTGGGATTGTTACATATGGATTAGGGATGGGTGCGTCCTATTTTGTCGAAAAACAGTTAACGGAGAAAGTGTGGTTGAGGAAAATGAAAAAACAAATTGCGAATTTAAATGACCACATTATTATTTGTGGGTTTGGACGAGTTGCCCAACAAGTATATAAACAGCTGAAAGAAGATGATGAGGACATTCAAATCGTCATTATTCACGATAATGATGCAGAGTTGCAAGAAACGCTTGAACCGGAAACATTGCGCTTGGTTGGCGATCCAACGGACAAGCATACGTTGCTTAAAGCGAGAGTGGAACACGCCCGAGCGCTTATTACAGCCTTATCTAGTGACGCAGATAACGTTTTTATCACCTTGACGTCCAAAGGATTGAATGAAGAACTGACGATTGCTGCAAGGGCAGAGCGGGCTGACTCGGAAGAAATCCTTAAAAAGGCAGGCGCGACAAGTGTCATTAATCCATCCATCATTGGAGGGCGCGAACTTGCCATGTCCGTCACAAAACCGACAGGAGCGGACTACATTAAAGACTTAATCAAATCCGAAGAAAAGGATTTCATGGTGGGTGAAATCGACTTAGAAGGGAAATCACCAATTGTCGGCTCCACAATCGAGGATGCGGGACTGCGTAAGCATTATGGCATCACCCTCGTCGCGATTTTACGAAAAAAAGAACTGATCAGCAATCCCGATTTGGATGAGAAACTGCAAGCAGGCGATACCCTTATTGTCATCGGTAACCAAGAGCAGATCGAACGCTTTTCAGTTAATAAAAATAAAGAGCGTACACACCAATCAGCAAAATCCCAAAGTCCGCAAACAGATGAATGATCCATGACGGAAGAATCGTCCCGCTTCGCTCATTAACAAGTTGAAAAATGACACCACCAACCCACAGTCCGCCAACTGCTAATAGTAAAATCGGTAAACTGAACCAAGGCAAAAAGATCGCTATGTGATAAATCGCGAAAAAGAGCGGAGGAAGTATGAAACGCAGCCGCGAACGGCCGAAAAGATCGGGCAAGATGCCACGAAAGAAAAACTCTTCCATTATGGAATTGCCAAAGAGAATATAGACCGCGATGAATGGGAACACTGTAACTGTAATCCCTGATAACGTGAGATCTGCAATAAGTGCATCCAAGTCGATAAATGTCTGCAAAACGAGAAACGTACCAATAATTGCGGACATGACAACGACACCTAAACCGACAGCGATGCTGATGCTCCTTCTGTCCGTATTCCGAAAGCGTAAAAAAGGAAAGCGAGTCGCCCGGAATAGTATGAGTGGGATTATGAGGAACAAGAGTGCTTTTGCAGCTGTTTTCCAGACATATGATACTTCAAGCCCTTGTTCGATCCATAACAAGACGACGATGCTAACGATTGGGAAAAGGGAACCGAATGTTTTCCTCATTTCACCACCTCCTTATAAAGAGGACGAAAATACTGATAAATGTGTTCCAGTAAAAAAATAGGTTTAGATGCGGTGAAAGAGGGAAAAGACAATTACTTAGGGTAAGGTAGAAAGGGTGGATTCCAATATGACAATAAAAGATGGAAAATATCCAAATAAGAAAGATCTCGAACCAAAAGTGTTGCAACCCGGAAAAGGAATGGTGCCGACGCATGAGCTACCTTTAGCGGACCCGTCCGATTCCAACTGGACACGTGACTTTCGCAAAAACGCTCAAGACGAAACCGGCAAACATGAACCGTCAGCCTACAGCGAAAACAAACCACCAGCCAGTGAAACTGTAAAGCCTAAAGCACGTCCACAAATGAGCGATTCTAATGAAATGAGTCATTCATTCAACGAAAAAACACATGAACAATGGAATGAACATAAAAAAGAAAAGTAGGATACTTGTAAACAGCCCATCGATGAGGCTGTTTTTTTGTGGAGACAATCGATGCGAAAAATGATTGTTTTAACGATTGAAACAATCTGTACATAGCATTAAAGTTAAATGAAAGGGGGAGTTGGGGATGAGTTTATTAAAACAAATGAAATTCGCAAGGGTTTATACGCTTGGATGGTTGCAACAGGCGCAAGAGGAAGCTTGGGATGTCCAACCTGAAGGATTCAACAATACGATTCGTTGGCATGTCGGGCATATTTTCATGACGATGGAAACATTGGTGAAGAAAGCAGTGCCAACCTACGAAATTGAACATGAAGAATGGATTCCTTTGTTTGCTCCGGGGTCATGCCCGGCAAAATGGGAAGGCGATGTACCAGGAACGGAAGTACTCATTGCCGCGCTTTCTGAACAAACGGAGCGGTTGGCGCATAAACTCGACGAAAAACTAGAAGATGTGCTCGAATCGCCAATGAAAATTGGCGAGTTACTAGAAATGAACACTGTAGAAGGCGTTGTGGAATTTGTCGTATGGCACGAAGGCGTCCATACAGGTATCATTCATGCACTTATTAAACTAACTGAAAAATAATTCGAACAGCCATCTGATTTGGAAATGAATTGGGTGGTTGTTCGACTTTTTCCATACTTACTAAATGAATAGGTTTAGACTTCCACGATTTTAGGAATAGTCCTAAGTAGACTACTAAAACGAATGGAGGACATGGAATGTTCAGAGACTTGTATTTTGCCAATATGGTAAGTTGGCTTCCGGAACTAATTATTGGATTAATTGTGCTACTCATCGGCTTTTTTATTGCAAAAGCAGTGGAAAATGCGGTGTATAAGCGGTTGAAGAAGTCGAGGGTGAATGAAAGACTCGATGTGAAAGACGATAAATGGAATGTTGAAAAGATCATTAGTAAGGTGTTTTTCTTCGGAATTTTACTATTGGCATTCCTATTATTCTTTAACATCATGAATGCATCCATGATTGCTGAGCCGTTCATGACGATGTACTCAGGCATTGGTGGTGCGGTTCTTAGCATCTTGAAAGCTGCTTTGATTCTCTTGTTAGCTTGGGTGCTTGCACTTGTTGTGAAAAAAGTGATTTTGGCTGTCGGGCACAAGATGAAATTGAACAAGTATGTTGCAAAGGTTGGTGCTTCACCCGATGAAATCGATAAGTCGAAATGGGTGGAAACCGCAGCAAATATAGCGTTTTATGTCATATTGCTGCTTTTCGTTCCAGCTGTCTTACATGCACTTGGCTTAAGCGGAATTAGCGGCCCGTTTGAAGGAATGCTAGAAAGCTTCATGCACTTCATTCCAAAACTAGTAGGTGCAGCACTAATTTTCGCAATCGGTTGGGTCGTCGCGAAAATCATTCGTACCATCGTTACAAAATTACTTGAAACGGTTGGCATTGACCGATTTGCACATAAGTTCAAGCTGACGTCTACGGGGACGACAACAAGTATTTCGGGCGTAATCGGAACGATTGTTTTTGTACTGATTATGTTGCCTGTGACAATTTCAGCACTTGAAGTGTTGGACCTTGAGGGAATTTCCGGTCCTGCAATTGCCATGTTAAACGACATTATGACGATGTTGCCGAAAATTGCGGTAGCGGTAGTCCTTGTCCTCGTCGGTATTTATTTGGCGAAGTGGGTAAAAGGTATGGTCATTTCACTATTGAACAATTTAGGCATCAACTCGATTTTTGGAAAGATGGGTGTCCGTTCTAGCGTCTCCGCTTCAATGCCATCTTTCTCGCAAATTATCGGAACGATTGTCCAAATCGTTGTTATTTTGTTGTTTGTCGTCGAAGCGCTTCAAATTCTTGACTTGGACTTCATGGTAACGTTGGCGACAGGAATTTTTGCTTACTTGCCAATGGTCGTTGCAGCAATCGTCATTTTGGGAGTCGGCTTCTGGCTCGCAAATCTTGCAGAAAAATTTGTCGGCAGTATTATGACGACGCAATCCGGCCAACCACACGTGTTGCGCTATGTAGCAAAATACGCAATCTTGGCGTTTGCGTTTTTCATGGCACTTAGCCAATTAGGCATTGCACCCGCAATTATCAATGCGGCATTTATCCTCATCTTAGGGGGAGTGGCGCTCGCTTTCGGTCTCGCATTTGGCTTAGGTGGACGTGATCATGCATCACGTTACTTGTCGAAAATGGAAAGCAGTCTTCAAAATGCAGATGTTTCCAAGGAGAAGTGGGAGCAAGAAAAACAAGATATGAAGCGTGAAGCAAAGCAATCTGCAAGTCAAGCGGAGCAAGCGATGCGTCGAACAACGCGTACAAACAATATGCCACCGACTGACTATCCAACAGGAAAGGATTATGAACCACGTACGGGACATCTCCCTTCCGATGAATTGCCATTATCGGATCCGGCTGATTCTGATATGACAAACACCCTAAAAAATCCTGATCCGACAAAGTTCAACCAAACGAACGAAGAAGGATACAACGCGCCGAACGCTGGCGAAGAATATCCATATGATCCGAACCGTGGAGAGGATCCAAACGGTCCATTTAGACAATAATTAATATGAAGTAAAGAACCAATGAAAACCGCCTAGCTATCGAGAATGGAGATAGCTAGGCGGTTTTATTAATTGGTCAAAACCCATTAGGCGCGATTCAGTCAGGTTAGTGACAAAGCAAACCCCGCGTTCACTAATTGAACAACTTATTTCTTGTAGAACGCGGCATACTTCGCTTAAACGCCGCATATTTTGTCGGAACGGCTCATACTTCGCCCGAACGCGGCAAAATTGCCGAATACAGCTCATATTTCCCTCAAACACCGCATAAACGCCGAAAACGCCGCATTTTTTTCGAAAACGCGGCTAGAGGTCAGTGGAGCGGAAGCCATCATAGAAAAGAGAATTAGCAAAACTTTGTTGGTTTCTAACTTTACAAAGGACTCGTGCTAAACAGAAGCTCACCGTTGTCTTTAGCAACAATGTAATACACGCGCTCCTTTACCCATCCGTCATCTCCCATAACCCCACTGCCTGCCAGGATGAAATTTTCCGGATTGGAAGGTTTCATAGAATAAGTGAGAATGTATACTTTATCTAAGTCTTGATTCTCATGACTATATTCAATACGATCAATTGTAAAAGTTGAAATCTCTTTGTCCTCTTTCAAGAAATCATTTGCTTGGGCTTCAATTCCATCCATATCTGTTTCGCTCGATAAATCGATTTCACTTGTCTCTTGTTCAGGATCACTGCAACCTATCAATAACAAAGTGGGTGTTACAAAGATACAAAGGGATAAAACCCAGCTTCTCGCGATAACCTAAGCCTCCTGTTTTATGATTTTTATTGTTCTAATTAAATTTTAACATTTTTCAGAAATAATAATCGAGGCGAATAGACTATTTTTGAGCATCTCTTCGTTTAGTCATTTATAGCCTATGATGAATCAATGATTACAACTTAGAACAAGTGCTTAATTGGTCAAAACCCATTAGGCGCGATTCAGTCAGTTTTGTGACAAAGCAAGCCCCGCGTTCACTAATTGAACAACTTATTTCTTATAGAACGCGGCATACTTCGCTCAAACGGCGCATATTTTGTCGGAACGGCTCATACTCAAATTGAACAAAACAAACCTTCGTCCAAATATAAAAAACCACCTTTTCAAGAGTGGTTAATATGTCGCTCCAATCTTTTCGAAAAATATCGTAGGATGAGCAATTCGGAATTTCATTTTGTTATCTATTGGTGTGAAAGAAATCGTACTATTAGAAGGGGCATTTCTGTGACCTAATATTACTTTTTAACGCAATGGTCAAACAGACTATGTCAGTGTAAAAGTATGTTAAAAATGGAGGTTAGATATGAAAAGGTTATATAAGGGAGTATTAATAATAGTTTTGCTTTTAATTAGTGTTTCTTGGGGCATTAGTAAAAAAATGTATGTTCAATCTAATGTCTTAACGCCAGAAATAATTGAGTATAAAACAGCTCCATATGTGGTGGAAAATGGTTGGCTATGTATTCCGAGTGGCGACAATGAAATTAATGTCGAAGTGCATGCTAAAAATACTCTAGAAATTTATTTTTATCTTGTTCCTACAGGAACGGAGACAACTACTCAGAAAGTTTTAATTGGAAGAAGTAAGGGCAAGGATGACATATTTACACTTAAACATAAATTTAAAAACGATGAGAGTATTCTTTATCATTTTTTGATTGATGCAGTAGGTCAAAAAGGACAAAGGGCTACAGATATTTTATTTAATATAATTAGATGTGAATAAAAAGGTAATGAAATAATAATAAAACGGGCCATCGACAAAGTCGATAGCCCAGTAGAAGAATCTTCCTTTACTTTTTAATAAGTGAAGTATTCAAATGTTTTTCCTGATCCTCCAACTTTGCTGGAACCGTTATAATAGTATCCTAATATCCAATATGGTAATTCGCCTTTATCAGCCCAATATTTAGATCCCCATTGAGAAATCTTTCCTGATGATTGTGTGCCTGGTGAATTTTCAATGCCAGCAGCAAATTCGGTTAAGAAAAGAGCTTTATTGTCTTTTCTATGCATTCCTACACCGCTTACATCTTCTACAGCTTTAGTTGTTTTTGCAGTGGCAGATCCACTTTTATATACTTGACTATTTATATTATCATATACATGAGCACCTACTGCTGATGCCAAAGGATAATATACTCCATACCATCCGTACATTTTCACTGCCATTGCACCTGTCTTTAGTGAATTTTCATGCCAATTTATTCCCCATTCATTTGGAAGTACATTATTTATATAGGTAGTTTTAAAGTATACAGCTCTAACACAGTCACTACTGCAACCGTGTGCAGTTTTGTTGATAGGTGATGTCATGTATACTGAGATGTTTTGTGGTATATCATGATCACTCGCAGCAGTTATTGAAGCGTATGAATCAGAAGAGGATTTTGTGCTATTCAATCCAATTTTTTCAGCTACTTCTTCTTCCGTTAAAGGTTTTTCACCTCGTAACTTCATTAATTCAGCTTCTGATAATCTATTAACTTCAAGAAGCTTATTGCTTCTATTTAAATAATCTCCTTTATGGCGTTTTGAGATTATCTCTATCATCTTATCCTCATCAGTTGTATTAAATCCTAGGTTATAACTTTTCAATATATCAACGGGTGCATTTTGGAGTTGTTTAATTTTCCAATCGTTACCTTCCTTAACTAATTCCACCAAAAAGTAATTAATCCCATTCATATGGAAAACATCTTCTTTATAAACTTCGTAATCTATGGCGATATAATATAAAAGGGAAGATTCACTCATATCCGGAAATAACTCTTTATATTCTTCGGGTATCTGTTTTTGCGTTACTAAAGATGCTTTCTGAATATTGAATAAACCTTTGTGCTGCTTCATATTTTCGCCATTACTTAAAAATCCCTCCATAATATCTTTCATTTCATTTGACCATAATTCGGAGATGCTCTCCCATTTTTGGTCGTTTTCCAATTCCACAAGCCTTTTGATTGTATCAGAAGGTTGTGATGTTTGTTCATATTGAGCATAACCTGTTCCGTTTAATCCAGAAAATAAAATAAATACAAAACTGAAAAAAGCGATAAAAGTTTTTTTCATTTTTTTCCCTCCATTAAAATTATTTGATAAGTATATAGTTAGACATTTGTCCCGATAAACCTTCTCGAATATTTAGAAAAAATTAATTTTAAGTTTCCTCCTCAGACCTCCACTATAGGAACTATATACTTCATTCAGTGTAGCTGGTTCACTAAGGTTATACCCAAAAACAACAAAAAAAAAGAAGGGGGGTTCCCCTCGCTGTCACTTAAAATAGTTACCAATGGGAAATTTATTGAGATATATGGTTCATTCCAGTAGATAATAATGCTTTTTCAGAAAGTACTATATTGAATGTGAAAAATATTTCAGGATTCTTGTAACGAATTCGGTTTTAAAGCTATATATAAGTATATGGAAAAAGAGGGGAGGGAGAATGTGGAGGATTTAAGTGAGATGTACAAGTGTTATGCAAACGAAGTTAAGGCTTACCTGATTCTTTTAACATCGAATGTAGATTTAGCTGAAGAACTAACTCAAGAGACCTTTTACCAAGCAGTAAAGTCTATTCATCGATATAACGGTGAATGTAAGTTGTCTGTTTGGTTATGTCAGATTGCTAAACATACATATTACAACCATTTAAAAAAGGAGAAAAAAAACAGACATTTGAGCGTTGAAAATATAATGCAAATGGGATTGGATATCCCCTCAAATGTTGATGATCCAGAGGTCGAAGTTATTAACCGACATACACTTATTTCAATCCACAAAAAAATACATCTTTTAAAAGAGCCATATCGTGATATTTTTTTACTAAGAACATCAATTAACCTTAGCTTTAGAGAGATAGGAAAGATATTTAATAAAAGTGAAAACTGGGCCAGGGTTACTTATTACCGTGCCAAAACTAGTTTAGCAGAAATGATACGGAGGGATCATTATGAAATGTAATGTTGTTAAAGATTTATTACCATCATACGTTGATGGTATTTGTAGTGATGATACTGTTGAAATTGTTGAAGAACATTTACACAATTGTGATGAATGTAAGACCCAATTAACTATGATGCAAACTGATTATGTCGAACCAATACCAGAGCAAGTTAAAAATGCAATTAAACCCTTTAAAAAAGTAAATAAAAAGCGCCGTATTCAAGTCATAACAACCACCGTATTGACCTTTATATTAACTGTTATCGGTGCACTCTTAATTCAGGATGTAGGAGTAGTGAATCAAATTTTTTTTCCTATGGAAAGTGCAAATGTAGTTGTAGATTCTGAGGATAACAAGGAAGAATGGGAAAGCTTACATTTTAAAGGTCAAAAATCTTTGAAGTACGATAGTTTTTTTTGGAGAAAGGAAATTACTAATCACGCAAATAGTAAAAATGAAATATTACTACGAGTAAAGGATAAAAACGGCAATATTGTAATAGAAGAGTTGAAAATATTACCTGGTTCGAGTGTAAAACTGAAAAAATTAAAAAACAATGTGGATTATTTTTTTGAATTTAAACCTAAAAGTGATGGGATATACTTAATAAATGCAACATAACTAAAAAGGACAAAAATTAATGTTGACAATTTTTAGAAAGATTAGTAATGTTAAATTTGGAATTGTTTTTATTAAACTAAAATATTGATTGGAGTGCTTTTTACGAAAATTAGTAAGATTATACTCTCTTCTACAACTGCCCTTGCACTAGCATTAGCAGTTGGCAACACACCTCAAGCAAATGCAGCTAAGACTGATCACATTAATGTAAATGAAAGCGATCTAACTGAAAATGACGAGATTTCAGCAATGATTGATTGGTCAGGTAATGTTTACTTAACAAGGAACGTATATTCGAACGTTATCGGATCTAATAATATTTTCACTGACTCACCTACTATAACTAATAGGGCTGGTAATCCTGGTACGGTTGTGTTTAGAATCGTGGATGGTAAAGGAAACATAATTGCTAAGAGTGGCTATGTTGATCCAGGAACTTCTGTCAAATTAGGTCCAATACCAGCATTCTCTGGAACCTACACTATACAGGCCAGTGCCGAAGTAACTGGAACTTACAATATTGCTGTTGATTAATGTTTAACTACAAAGTTATAGTAATAAAATCCACGCATTGCGTGGTTTTTTTCTATTTATATACTTAAGCTTTTATTCAAACTTTATCTGTTAACGTGTTGCCCTGTCACTCTCGTTTTATACTTTGACACCCACAATAGGTAAGTTAGGGTATACTTCGCCCGAACGCGGCAAAATTGCCGAATACAGCTCATATTTGCCTCAAACGCGGCATAAGCGCCTCAAACGCCGCATACCCATCGAAAACGCCGCATACTGTATCGAAACTCCTCCTCAGCAATCCATCATTCCACCAAATCATTCTTAAACGCATAAATGACTGCCTGCGTGCGATCCTGCACCTCGAGCTTCGCCAACAAATTACTCACATGCGTTTTCACTGTCTTCAGCGCAATGAACAGCTCATCGGCAATTTCCTGATTCGTTTTCCCTTTAGCCAACAACAGAAGGATTTCGAGTTCGCGTTCGGTCAATTCATCATGTAGTTTGTGAGCTGTGCCCGTTCGCATTTTTTGCATCATTTTTGTCGTCACTTCTGGTTCTAGAACCGTTTGCCCTTTCAGTGTATCGCGGATGGCATTTGCAATTCTTTTTGCATTGGATGTCTTAAGAATGTAGCTGATTGCACCCGCTTCGAGGGCAGGGTATACTTTATCGTCATCCAAAAAGCTCGTGACAATAACGATTTTCGCTTCTGGCCATTGTTTAATAATGGCAGCTGTTGCCTCCGCTCCATTCATTTCAGGCATGACCATATCCATTAAAATGATGTCCGGTCGTAATGCGAGCGCTTTTTCCACAGCTTCTTTGCCGTTGACAGCCTCCCCGACGACTTCCATATCGGGTTGCGTCTGTAAATAGGCGGACACCCCGATCCGTACCATTTCATGATCATCCACTAAAAGAACTCGAATCATCCAACTCATCCCCTTTTTTTGTCGGCAACTTCACTTCAACAATCGTGCCTTGAGAAGGGACGGACACGATTTTACATGTGCCGCCAATCTCGATTGCACGCTCCTTCACGTTTTGCAGCCCATAAGATCCGCCTTTACCGTCTGTATCTTTAAAGCCGACACCATTATCTTGAACGCGAAAAATACATAGATCATCTCTTTCGACAAAGAGAATGTCTACTTCGGTTGCTTGTGCGTGCCGTAAAGTATTTGACAACGTTTCCTGTGCGATGCGGAATAAATGATCTTCTGCTCCTTTAGATAGTGACACCTCTTCCAAACGGAAACGAATATCGAACATTACTTTCTCTTTTAATTCCACTAACAATTCTTCGAGACCTTGAGCCAATGATTTATCGTTCAACGCGGCTGGCCGTAAATGTAGCAACAACGCGCGCATTTCCAATTGAGCTTGTTGCACCATTCGTTCCACTTGCAATAACGGTTTTTGCAATGCAGCATCTTCCTCGTTGCTTTCCGTTATTGCAGACAGCAACATTGAAGCTGCAAACAGTTGTTGGGAAACGGAGTCATGCAATTCACGTGCCAATCTTTGCCGTTCTTGAACGATGCGCTCCTGAATCATTTTGTCTTGTGCTTCTGCGCGTTCATCCGTAATGCGCTGCAAACTTTTCCGCTGCGTCGCCAAAATATTCGAGACATCCACAAGTCGTCGCTCAATCTTCGGTGAAAATCGCTTCGTTTTTACAAGCTCTTCATTTTGAATTAACCCTGTCAGTTTCTGCACAAATACTTTATCTTTGGAACGGCTAATGCCGCCCATCCAAAAGGCAATCCCAGTCCCTAATGAAATGCACGTAATGAGGATCCAAGCACCTAAAGGGACATTGGCATACTGGATGTCATAAAAGAGCACCCAGCTTTCCTCGATTGGCACATCGATGAGTGCATAAAAATAAATCGCGGTAATTGCCAAAAACAACAATGATAAAGAGAAACTACGGCCAACGAGATTTTTCATTTGCGCGTCACCTCAATATCACCCATCCATGTCGCCAACGAAATGATGAGTTCTGCACGCTCGCCAGTGACACCTTCATAACCATCTTTAGTATAAAGCGTTTCATTAATCATTCGTTTCGGGCTAATATCAAGAATTCTCGCCTCACCAAACAACGTCGTGTAATGAATACGGACTGGAATTTCATAAGGTACATCAATCTTTATTCGACCAAATCCTTGTCGAACAGAAATGAAAGACGTCCCTTTAGGCAAAACAGTGTCTGTCACATCGACATGGATATCTCCAAAGAAGCCTTGGATTTGGATATCTTCCCATTCATATGATGAAAACGGGGAAGATTGAACAGAAAACCACTTGTTTTTCCAAATGCCGTTTGGAGTTGCTTGAGGGACGGATTTCACTGGTCGCATAATTTCCTCAGCCGGTACACCTTTCCACAGGTGATATAAAATATACACAAATAATGCCAGCAACAGCATGCGCAAGCTCCATAAAGTGAGCAATGCCATGACGATGAAAAAGAACCCTACAAACGTCATCCACTTCGTCCGTTTTTTAAAACCAAAATACGTAAATCCGGCACCAAGAAGGAGGAAGATGATATTGCCGTTAGATAAAAATGCAGACTCCACAAATATCAACAGAAGAAAGGCGATTATCCAAAACGTCATCTTACTCGTGTCTAATTTTCTCATGCTGAATGCCTCCTTCTTCCTGTCAGATTCCACGTCTCATCCTATTCTTTGCGTGGACCATAAAGCGCAACGTTTTAACAAAATGGAAAGGAAGGCATCTAAAGTAACGCCTTCAGTCCAACTGAAATTGAAGAGGGAAGGCAAGCACCTTCCCGTTTATTTCGTCTTGGCATGTGAACATTCTCTCAAAAGCAGATTTCACATCAACTACTACTATCTTACACAATTTCCGCAGTTTTTGCGGAATTTTTCTCCAATGATTCCAGTCGGCGCTCCATGGAAGATGTTTCGTAGTCGCGTGAAATGTTGCGATCAAGGTTTTCAATGTATTGTTTCATCTCTTCCACGTTAGAAACATGCGCATCTGCTTGTTCGGGCGAGATGAATCGATCCATGCGGCGATGTGCACGTGTCACATTTTCTTTGCCCATCAATTGCAGTTGTCGCACTTTCATATCTTTCACTTTATGTTTCATTTCCTCAAATTTTCTTTCCAGTGCCATCAATTCGTTTGCAGACTCAGTCACGCTCTTCGCCAAATCTACAGCACGTGTTTCGTAAGCGTGAATTTCACCTTGTGCGAATGCGATTAAATCTTCCTCGCCAGTCGTCTCTGCCAGTTGTAACTGAGTGCGACGTTTATCGACCATTGCTGTTGCTTCTGCGTACTCCTTTTCAAGCGCAAGCTTTAATTTCCCTTGCCGCTCCAACAATTTGCCGACGGATTGTGTTTGTTTTTCGGCTTCCACGATATATTGATTCAACATGGCAATTGGATTTTTCTTTTCCTTTTTATCTAGCATCGTGTGCAAATCGGCTTGCACAGTGTATTTGAATCTGTTCCACAATGAATTCATCGTCGTTTCCTCCTTATTTTGTCAGTTCATCCCATTGACGTTCGAAATTGACGAACGGGTCATTGGAATGTGTTGGGATTACATCTTCGTTTTTCACGTCGTTCCATTTGCGCCACACGTAATACACACCAAGAATCGCGATGATGCCGATGAACGCAGGAATGTTGGAAATAGCCGTCAACAAACCGATCAGCAATACGATCGCCCAAAACAACTTGAGCAATGTCGAATCACTCTTCCGGTAATAATGGAATCCCGCAAAAGCGACGATAGCGGAAATGGCTAATGCAACAATCGATCCTAAATTCGCAAGAACAACGATAGCTGCCACAATGCCAAGTATCGCAAGACCAAATTTTTTCATTTGTTGTTCCTCCTTTCGTTGTACACCTATCATATAACGGATTTCATCTCGTCCAAACAGGCGGAAAGCGGATATTGCACTAAGACTTGAGACTGAATTCGAGTAAATACATCTAGAATTTGGTAGCGCTTTCATGTAAGCTGGTACTATATGAACTATCAATTAATTCAGAGAATGGGGTGCGGACATGAAGGAAGTTGTCATTGTCGAAGGTGTCAGAACGGCAGTCGGTCGACGCAAGGGGGCATTTTCAGACTATCGGCCGGACGAGCTAGCAGCAATCGTCCTCGAAGAGCTTATCAATCGAGCGGGCATCGACAAAGCAGACGTAGAAGATGTCATTGTAGGTTGCGTCACACAAGCAGGTGAACAAGGCGGCAATATTGCACGGACAGCGGCATTGATTGCAGGCTTCCCAATCCACGTACCCGGTGTCACAATCGACCGTCAATGTGGCTCGAGCCAACAAGCGGTCCACTTTGCTGCCCAAGCAATCGCGGCAGGCGACATGGACATCGTCATTGCAGGTGGCGTCGAAAGCATGACGAGAGTGCCGATGTTTTCCAACATGGGTGACGCAAAACCGAGCTCTCAACTGACCGCCAAATATGAAATCATTAACCAAGGCCTATCTGCTGAGCGAATTGCCGAAAAATGGGGACTGACAAGGGAAGCGCTCGATCGGTTTGCCTATGAAAGCCATCAAAAAGCGATACGTGCGATTGAACAAGGCAAGTTCCAAGACGAAATCGTGCCAGTTGTTGTGAATCGCGGCGATGGTATCGTCGAAACAATTACAACGGACGAAGGCCCGCGTCCGGATTCCACACTCGACGTGCTTGCTGGACTCAAAACGGTGTTCGATGAAAAAGGCGTCATTACAGCGGGGAATGCCAGTCAAATGAGTGATGGCGCTTCTGCCGTGTTGCTCATGTCAAAAGAGCGTGCAGATGAATTGGGGATACGTCCGCTCGCTCGCATCGTCTCACGTTCAGTTGTCGGTTCAGATCCGACCCTTATGCTCACCGGTCCGATTGAAGCGACACGAAAAGTTTTACTGAAAGCGGGTTTGACAATCGACGACATGGATGTGTACGAAGTGAACGAAGCCTTTGCTCCTGTTCCACTTGCCTGGTTGAAGGAAGTTGGGGCAGATCCCGACAAGTTGAATCCAAACGGTGGCGCCATCGCATTAGGTCATCCACTTGGTGCGACTGGAACGAAATTGCTCGTATCGTTAGTGAATGAACTGAGACGGACAGGCGGCCGATACGGCTTGTTAGCGATTTGTGAAGGAATGGGCATGGCGAACGCTACGATTATTGAGCGGTTATAAGGTTTGAAAATGACGGGATGGTTGACTGCAAGGTGCTAAGAATAATGTGCGTAATGTAACATGCGCCGTTTAGTCGGCACTGCGTTCGTTCATCTGAAAATGAACGTAAAAAGGTCACCGTTGTATGATAGCGGGAAAGTCTATTCATGCAATACATGAGAACTTGTTACGTTTAGGTCAGGCGATTACCGGTCGTTAGTTGAACGATAATGGTTGATTGCTCATATCGATAAGGATTGTCTAAAGGGGCTGAAGAGATGGAGGTACATGAAACGGTTGCAATTGTCACGGGAGGCGCTTCCGGTTTAGGGGAAGCGACGACAAGGCGGCTTGTCGCTGCCGGTGGTAAAGTGGCCATTTTCGATCGGGACGAGGATCGTGGACAGGCGTTAGTTGATGCGTTAGGGGAAGACCGGGTTTTATTCAAAAGAACGGATGTAGTGAGTGCGGAAGAGGTGGAACGAAATGTAGCCGCAGTCGTAGCGACATTCGGGAAAGTGAATGTGCTCGTCAATTGCGCAGGAATAGCGACTCCTGGAAAAGTCGTGTCAAAAGGTCGCCCGATGGCACTTGAACGCTTCGAACAGCTCATTCAAGTCAATCTGATCGGCACGTTCAATGTTCTTCGTGTCGCGGCAGCTGCCATGATGGACAATGAGCCTAATAAAGATGGCGAACGTGGCATTATTATGAACACCGCTTCCGTTGCGGCGTTTGAAGGACAAATCGGACAAGCGGCATATAGTGCATCAAAAGGCGGTGTAGTCGGCATGACACTTCCAATTGCAAGGGAGTTTGCACCGTACGGCATACGCGTCATGACGATCGCACCTGGCCTTGTTGAAACGCCTTTGTTCGCCGGGCTTCCTGAACCCGCTCAACAAGCGCTTGTGGACATGACATTATTTCCGAAACGGCTAGGACGGCCGGATGAATATGCAAAACTCGTTGAAAGCATCGTAACTAATCCACTATTGAATGGTGAAGTAATCCGATTGGATGGCGCGATACGGATGCAGGCGAAATAGAAGAGTGGTTTGGACAGCGTAAGGTATCGAATGTGCATGAAGGATGTATTGAAATAGCAAGTTGCCTGTTAAGCCGGATAGAGACTGGTCAGAGTGGCTCGTCTCGAAAATTGTATGAAGGGGCTAGCGAAGTGCCGGTTGTTGTTAGCGGGAGGTATAAGCAATTTATACGTTGCAAGTGAAAGGGGGAGTTGTATGGCGCGTTACCGGTTTGAAACGGATGAACATGTTTTATTTCGCGAAACGCTTCGGAAATTTCTAGCGAAGGAGGCTGTTCCTCACTACGAGCAATGGGAAAAAGACAAAGTGATACCCGTATCATTTTGGAAACAACTTGGTGAGATGGGCTTTCTTTGTCCACAAGTGGAGGAAGCGTATGGGGGATTAGGACTCGATTTTAGCTACGGCGTCATCATCGGGGAGGAGATGGAACGTGTTGGCGCGGGCTTGACAGGTGTAGGCTTGCACAATGACATCGTTGTTCCGTATATCGAATCATTCGGGAATGAAGCGCAGAAACAGCGATGGCTTCCGGGTTGTATTACAGCGGATGTCATTACAGGCGTTGCGATGACGGAGCCAGGAACAGGGTCGGATCTAGCGAGTATCCAGACGACGGCGATAAAAGATGGGGAATTTTATGTCGTCAATGGCCAGAAGACGTTCATCACAAACGGAGTGAATGGCAACCTGTTTCTCGTTGTCGTAAAGACGGATCCAGCAGCGCAACCGAAGCATCGAGGCATTAGTTTGCTGCTGGTGGAAGAAGGGACACCCGGTTTTACGAAAGGAAGGCAGTTGGACAAGGTCGGCATGCATGCGCAAGATACAGCGGAACTCTATTTCGAAGACTGCCGGGTGCCTGCTCGGAATTTACTCGGTGAAGAAGGCAAAGGTTTCAGCTATCTCATGGAGAAGCTTCAGCAGGAGCGGCTCGTCGTTGCATTGTCTGCACAAACCGCTTCGGAAGATATGCTTGCAATGACGCTCGATTATGTGAAATCACGCGAGGCGTTCGGGAAGTCCATTGGTTCATTCCAAAACACGCAGTTTAAGCTCGCAGAAATCGCTACAAAAGTTGAGCTTGGCAAGGCTTTTCTAGAATCGCTCATCGAGGACCATCTAGCCGGGAAAGAAATCGTCACGAAAGTGTCTATGGCAAAATATTGGATTACGGAGACGGCGAGGGAAATTTCCGCCGAATGCATGCAACTTCATGGTGGCTATGGCTATATGGAAGAATACAAAATTGCTCGGAGGTACCGGGATATTCCCGTTGCGTCGATCTATGCAGGAACGAATGAAATTATGAAGTTGATTATCGCGAAAAATATGGGATTAGGTTGACGGCATATGAGCCGCATGTGTGTCATAGGATGCAAAGCGAATGGTTGTACAAGTAGGGAAAAATACATGTGGGGAAAAGGGGAATGTTCGTTATGATGCAAACACCGCTACTACTATCTTCTTTCATTAAAAGAGCTGAACAGTTTTTTCCGAATAAGATGATCATTTCACGTACAGGGGAGGATACGATCCATCGGATTACGTACCGTGAATTTGCAAAGCGGACGCGGAAATTGTCCGATGCGCTGACGAAACTGGGGATGAAGCACGGGACGAAAGTCGGTACATTCGGATGGAATCACCACCGACATCTAGAGGCGTATTTTGGTGTACCAAGTACCGGTGCGATCCTGCATATTGTGAATATCCGCTTGTCACCGGAACATATTGCGTATGTCATTAATCATGCAGAAGATGAAATTCTGTTAGTCGATGACAATCTGTTTCCACATTTTGAAAAGCTTGCACCTTTGCTAAAGACCGTGAAGCATTACGTCATCATGGGCGATAGCAGGGAGATTCCTGAAACGTCGCTTGCCAATGTTCATTCATATGAAGCGTTGTTGGACGGGGCATCCGATGACTTTGTCTATCCTGAAGATTTAGATGAAAATACGCCAGCGGGCATGTGTTATACATCTGCTACGACGGGCAATCCAAAAGGTGTTGTTTACACGCACCGCGGCATTGTGTTGCATAGTTATGCGCTCGGACTTGCTGATGCGATGGGCTTGTGCGAACGAGATGTCGTCATGCCAGTTGTTCCGATGTTCCACGTCAACGCATGGGGCATCCCGTTTGCGTCTGTATTTTTTGGAGCGACTCAAGTGCTTCCGGGTCCAGGGCTTAACCCTGCGCTGCTGCTGGATTTGATTGAACAAGAGAATGTCACAATTACAGCAGGCGTGCCGACCATTTGGCTAGCGGTGTTAAAAGTACAGGAGCAGCAACCGCGAAATTTATCATCAGTGCGTGCAATTGTCTGTGGAGGTTCAGCCTCTCCAAAAGGGCTGATTCGGGCGTTCGAGGAAAAGCTTGGAGTGCCATTCTACGTCGGATACGGCATGACAGAAACCTCACCACTTGTCAGTCTTTCCGTGTATACATCGGGTATGGAAGAACTGTCAATGGATGAACGCGTCGATATTCGTACGTTACAAGGGCTCATCATGCCAGGCCTTGAAGTCCGTATTGTAAATGAAGATGGAGAAGTCCCGTGGGATGGCAAGACGATGGGCGAATTAACCGTGCGTGGACCGTGGATTGCAAGTGAGTATTATAAAGACGAACGAACAGCGGAAGCATTTAAGGATGGTTGGCTATACACCGGTGACATTGCCGTCATGACCGAATTTGGCTATTTGAAGTTGATGGATCGGACAAAGGATTTGATCAAGAGTGGCGGCGAATGGATTTCATCTGTTGACTTGGAAAATGCCCTAATGACACATGAAGATGTCTTCGAAGCTGCGGTCATCGCCGTTCCACACGAGAAATGGCAAGAACGCCCGCTAGCTTGTGTCGTCTTGAAAGATGGCAAGACGGCTGATGATGTGATGAAGGAACGGTTGTTGTCCTATTTAGAAGGGCAGTTCGCCAAATGGTGGGTACCAGACGATGTCGTGTTCTTGACTGAAATCCCGAAAACATCCGTCGGCAAGTTTTTGAAAAAAGCATTGCGCGATCAGTTGAAAGGGCATGAATTGAAAGTGTGAGTAGAGAAGTTTTAAACCACTCGCGTGGGAGATGTGTCGCGGGTGGTTTTTTTGTGGATGGAATGTGGGATGGTGAATTGTGAAGGTGAAATGTGTTGGGGGATGAGAGAGTTGAGGCGGGGGATTCCATTAACTGGGTGAGTGGTGATAAACGTTCGCTGAGCGGTGATAAACAGTCGGCAAGCGGTGATAACGTCGATGTAAGCGGTGATAAATGGGACGCAAGCGGTGATAAACGCCATCTAAGCGGTGATAACGGTAAATTTATAGGTTTGTGGGAAGCTAAAGTGCGGGTGAAATAGTTGGAAACCTGCGAATCGGTGATAAACTCCGTAGAACCGGTGATAACGGGAAAGTGCCCGATTGAGCGACTTTGAAACGATGGTAAATTGGTTAGAAACCTGCGAATCGGTGATAAAGTGGTGCGAATCGGTGATAACGTCGAGAGAACCGGTGATAACCCTCCGAGAACCGGTGATAACTAGCCCAGAACCGGTGATAAACTCCGTAGAACCGGTGATAACGGGAAAGTGCCCGATTGAGCGATTTTGAAACGATGGCAAATTGGTTAGAAAGTGGCGAATCGGTGGTAAAGTGGTTCGAATCGGTGGTAACAGGTCGAGAACCGGTGGTAAAGTCGCTCAATTCGGTGGTAAACAGATCGAAGTCGGTGGTAAAAGTCACTCGAATCGGTGGGTACTTGAATTCGGTGGCTTACTAGCAATAGAAGGACTGATCATGGAGTGCGGCATCTCAGGTTGTAATCCATAGAAATCACCGTCATGTTGCATTAATTTTGAAAGAACAGGGAATAGCGTATATACGGATGTAAAATGGAAAGTTTAGTGATAGCCGGTAAACGATGAGGAGGTTTAACATGCCGACACGAATTACGAAGTCACAAGCTACAGCCTGTTCACTGACGGTATACAATGACGGATTTGCGTTGGTGAAAGATACGCGTTCAGTACCGGAGCTCGATGGAAGTGAGTGGGTCGAGTTTCTCGAAGTTGCGAGAAAGCTGGAGCCGAATTCGGTCATTATCGAAGGAATGGACGTTTCGGAGTTCGTCTATGAGTATGATTTAATGGATGAGTTGAAGCTTTATGAGAAATATTTAGGGCAAGAAGTGTTGATGAAAGATGCACTTTCGAAAGAAGGAAAGCGTTACAAGCTATTGCGTGCGAATGGTCCAGTTGTATTGCAAGATGTTGAGACGGGAGAACTTGTCATGAATCCGAGGGGAGAAATCCGTTTTCCTCAGACAGAAAGTGGTTTTCATGTAGAGCCAACGCTTGTTTGGCAAGTTGGTCAGCAAATGAAGGATGAAGTATGTGTGTCTTATTTAACGGATGGCGTGTCGTGGAAAGCTGATTATGTCATTTCGATGCATGGAGACCGCTTCGATTTATCTGGTTGGCTGACGATGAAAAATTACTCGGGTGTGAATTATGAGGATGCGACATTGCGTTTGATTTCAGGAAAGCTGAGTAAAGCCGGGAATGAAAATGTGGAGAAAAGCAAAGAATTGTCGCAGAAGAAAGAAGCTGCAACAGATGCCTTTTCGGATTTCCACACGTACACATTTCCTCGGCCGATTGATTTGGAGGACAAGCAACGCAAGCAACTGCGCCTGCTGTCATCAATGAATTCAAAGGCGCAAATCATATATGAGATAAATGAACAAACGGCCAATCCGGATATTTACATTGAATTTGATAATACAGTGGAGAACGGATTAGGTTTTCCGTTACCGGCTGGTATTTTTAAAATGTACAGAACAAATCCGAAAGATGGCAGTGCAGAATTTATTGGAGAATATCGCATTAAGCATACTGAAGTCGATGAAAAAGTGCGCTTAAAGTCCGGCGAAGCTTGCGATATTAAAGTGACGAGTAAAAAATCAGGGAAGTACAAAGAAGGTGGCTATGAGTATACCGAATATGAATACTCAATTTGCAATACGAAAGGTGTTCCGGTTGAAGCCATTATTCGCCAGCAAGTGCCAGGACATCTTTGGACGGTCGATGAATCGACACACGACTGGGAGAAAAAGCGAGACAAAATTCTACTGCCGATACACGTTCCGGTCGATGAAGAGGAAACCGTCAAATTCACAATCCGCCACGACCGATCTGCGAGAAGAACGATTGGCTTCTAATAATTTATTGGTTGTTAGAACATAGAAGAAGCGAAAACAGCTCTGGGGCATACCTCCGGAAAAACTGCGTAAATCCAAGTTGCACAAACTTTGGGTTCACGCAGTTTTATTTTTTGCTACACGAATTTCACTTTTGTCGATAGCCGCTGTGATTTTCAATTGCATCCTCTATTTTATCCCCAGAATGAAGAACATCCTTTTCGTAAGAAACGCATGGTATTTCGTATTTTCTTCGGTAAAGTCGGTTCGTTATTCACAACTTAATGAACAACTTCATCTCCCGCGAATTTATCAACATGTGGATAAAATATGCCCAAAAACAGCGCATTTTCTGAAATTATAAACATATCCACTTTGTTATCCACAAAAAAACGTGCATAAGTCCATTTTGCCCAACTTATGCACATAAATGCTGAAGCATATTTTACTCTTTGTCCACGTACAATCCATCATGGATTATCGGAAACCATCCACGCAATTGGAACGTCCTGTTGTAGGGGCCTTGTATGTACTGATCCATAAACCAAAGGGAGCGTTTTATGGAGAAATGGATAATTGAGTTTATTAGCGAGCATGGCTATTTTGGCGTCTGTTTTTTACTTTTGCTTGAAAATTTATTTCCCCCAATTCCATCTGAAGTGATCTTGACGTTCGGGGGCTTTGTCACGACAGTTTCATCGATGACGCGAATGGGTGTTATTGTTGCAGCGACGATTGGCTCTGTAGTGGGTGCGATGGTGTTATACAGTATTGGACTAGTTGTGGATGTTGAGCGACTTGAGCGGTTGATTGAAAGAAAAGGGCACTGGTTGCGCATTTCCAAAAAAGACTTGAGAAGGGCGGAAGGATGGTTCGAAAAATACGGCCCATGGACGGTCTTTTTTTGCCGGCTCATTCCACTTGTGCGCAGTCTAATTTCAGTTCCAGCAGGTATGGCGCATATGAATTTTCCATTATTTATTCTCCTGACAGCGATTGGTAGCTTCATTTGGAATGCGATTCTTGTTACAATAGGGTTTACGGTCGGTGAAAATTGGGAATCGATACTCCGGTATATGGATATCTATTCGTCAATCGTTTATATCGTGTTAGCAATTAGCGGCTTTGCGGTTTGTATCGGGTACATCCGCTTCCGTAGAAAGAGGGCTTAGTGGACTTATGGAGTTATTTGAATTATTGAAGGCGTTATTACTTGGTTTTGTAGAAGGTATGACGGAATTTGCACCGGTTTCTTCGACAGGTCACCTCATTATTGTAGATGATATGTGGCTGAAGACGGAGGAGTTTCTTGGCAAATACCCTGCGATCACCTTTAAAATCGTTATTCAGTTAGGATCGATTTTGGCGGTTGTCGTCGTGTTTTGGAAACGACTGTTCAGTTTAGTCGGACTGTATAAAATCGACGGTCAGAAGATGAACAAGCGATTTAACTTGTTGCATGTTATTGTTGGGATGTTACCTGCGGTCATTCTTGGATTTGCATTTAAAGATTTGATTGACGATTATTTATTTGGTGTTGAAACGGTTATTGTCGCACTTGTTGCCGGTGCAATTCTCATGATAGTAGCAGATAAATTTGGGCCGAAAAAGCCGAGAGTGCAGTCGTTGGATCAGATTTCGTATCGTCAAGCATTTACTGTTGGGCTTGTCCAATGTCTATCATTATGGCCAGGTTTTTCTCGGTCAGGCGCTACGATTTCAGGCGGTGTATTATTCGGCATGAACCATAGAACGGCTGCCGACTTCACGTTCATCATGGCTGTACCGATTATGATGGGAGCAAGTCTTGTTTCGGTAATGAAAAACTGGGAATACATGTCGATGGATCACATTTCGTTTTACATTGTTGGATTCCTAAGTGCGTTTATTTTCTCGCTCATTTCAATTCGTTTCTTCTTGAAATTAATTTCAAAAATTAAACTCGTACCGTTTGCCATTTACCGTATAATTCTGGCGGTCATCTTGGCAGCAATCGTGTTTTTGTAAGGAATATATAAAACTATCTTACCGCGTGAGGTCATTGGGCTTTCCGCGGTTTTTTTGTGAATGAATGCCAGACGCGACAAGACTCCTCTACCTCCATTACCTTATTTATTTTCTCCACCCTAAATTCTCTGATAGAATAAAATAAAAAAGTAGCAGGTGATCGACTTGAAAGAGCAAATATTAGTGATCGAGGACGAAGAAAGTATTGCACGTGTTCTTCAATTGGAGCTGGAGTTTGAAGGGTATGCAGTCGGCACTGCTCATACTGGGACGGATGGTCTTATTAAATTTCGGGAACAGGAATGGGACCTTGTGCTTTTGGATTTAATGTTACCGGGGTTGAACGGACTGGATGTGTTAAAAAGGATTCGGGCGACGGAAGGAGAGACGCCTGTTATTTTATTGACCGCAAAAAGTGATGTAAAAGATAAAGTGACGGGTCTTGACTTAGGGGCAAATGATTATGTAACAAAGCCTTTTGAAATTGATGAGTTACTTGCACGAATCCGATCTGCAATTCGTTCATCACAGAAAAAAGCGGTTGTAAAAGATGAATTTTTCCATGAGTTTGCGGGCTTGTCTATACATGAACAATCACGCGAAGTGAAGCGGAACGGCGAATTGATTGAGCTGACGCCAAGGGAATACGATCTCTTGCTTCATCTCCTGCGTCATCCAAATCAGGTTCTTTCGCGTGAACAATTATTAGATGCAGTTTGGGGCTATGATTATTTCGGTGATACAAATGTTGTCGATGTATACATACGGTATGTCCGCAAGAAAATAGACATGCAAGACGGTCCTTCGCTCATTCAAACGGTGCGAGGCGTCGGCTATGCATTAAAGGAACCGATCCATGAAGCTGAAAAATAAAATCCATGTCTTCTCGACGTTGTTGATGTTTATTATCCTGGTGTTGGCGAATGTTCTTATTTATTTTCTGTTTGAAAGAATGTCACATAACACGGAATACCACCAATTGTTAAGTCGGTCGAATAATTTAACCACGGCATTAAGTCAAACGGCAACAGAAGAGGATGCGGTAATCGTTATACGGGCTACCATCCCGGCAAATAGTGCGGTAACGATAACGGACAGTGCAAATAAAGCAATTACCATTGTTCAATCAGTAGAGGGGCTTGGAAAGATTGGTGACCGTACGAATGCTGATGATCCTTTTGTCATTCGAGATTTTAAAGGAATTGAAGCATTATCCATCACGATGCCCATAATCTGGCCGACGGGTGAAGTGGTGACACTAGAAATTACACAGTTGTTAACGGATGTTGAAGAAAATCTGCGCGTGCTAAAGTTCGTATTAATTGGCGTTACGGCGTTTGCCATGATTTTAATCGTGTTATCGAGTGTGACGTTAGGAAAAATTGTGACTCAGCCGATTGAAAAACTTATCCAGACGATGACAAGTAATCGGCAATCGGGCAAGTTTGAAAAGATTAATGAGAACGTGGACGGAAAAGATGAACTGGCGCAGATGGAACGGACGTACAATGAAATGATGGAAGAATTGGAACAGAACTATAACAAGCAAGAACAATTCGTATCCAATGCTTCGCATGAACTGAAAACACCTTTGACGGTGATCGAAAGCTATGCAAGCCTGTTAATAAGACGCGGGCTTGAAAACCGCGAAGTAGTGGACGAGGCATTAGCTGCCATTCTTTCAGAAACGGGACGTATGAAAGAAATGATCACACAAATGCTTGACTTAGCGAAAAGTAATGAAGCGCAGGCAATTGAATTTGTGGATACGAATGTGAACCAATTGGTAGAAGATGTTGTTAAACCGCTGCGACAAGCGTATGGAAGAGACATTCAAATTGAGGCGGATGAACAATATTACGTGGAGACAGATGGAAAGTATGTGAAACAGCTGTTGTTCATATTGCTTGATAATGCAAGGAAATATAGCGATGGGGAAATTGTTGCATCTATCAATGACCAGTCGAACGGTGTAGAAGTGACTGTGAAGGATTATGGAAAAGGAATACCTAAAGAAGATATACCGCATTTGTTCGATCGCTTTTATCGGGTCGATTCGGATAGGAGCCGTAAAACAGGTGGAACAGGATTAGGCCTTTCCATAGCGAAAGAGATTGCCGACGGTTTAGGAGCGAATTTGTCCATAGAAAGTGTAGTGGGTATGGGGACGTGTATACGTGTGTTCATTCCAAATAAGAGAGAGGATTCTCAGTGAATTTTAATGTTCCTTCGGTAAGATGATAAAAAGGAGGCTTTTTGCATGAGAATATGGAAAAAACCTTGGTTCATACCGATTATTTTAACGGTTGTCATTATCGTTGGTGGACAGCTTTATACAGCTGGAAAGCTGACAAAAGCGAATACGTTATCAGAAAATGAAATTCAAAAACAGTTGACGCTGATTTATCAAGGCGAGATTGAAGATATACAATTACAAGGTTCCGTTTACACGGCAAATGTCATTAAGGGAAGCGCAGAATATGCAGTTGAAGTGGACGCGGAAACGGGTAAAGTGCTTTCCCTTATTCAAACGAAAGAGTCCGTAAATACAGATGTTGCTAAAGCAGAGCAGGATGATAAAGAAAAAGACGCGGTTACAGGGGGTATGTCAGAAAAGACTGAAGACCCGTTACCTGAAAAAGAACAGGTGACAGAGAAACCGCCTGTAACATCTGATAAAAACAAATCTGATACGAATGACACAACGTCTTCGAAAACTAATACAGGTAAAACGACAACTGAATCAAAACCGTCAAACAAACCGACTACACCTCCAAAAAAGCCAGTGTTAATCTCAGAGCAGCAAGCCGCCAACATTGGTATGACTCAATTACCTGCCGGCATGGTCGGTGAAGTCGATGACGTCGATTACAAAGAAACGGAAAATGGCGGCTATTATTTAGTGCAGATTGACATTGATACGGATGATGATTTAGATGAAGTAACCTATCAAATACATGCTATTACAGGAGCAGTAATGACGGTTTCGTGGGATGAATAATGGATCCGCACATAAGTATGTCGGATGTATGAATGAAGTAAAAATTGAAATCGCGTGCAACCAAGGTTCTTTACATTTGGTTGCTCGCGATTTTTATTTATTAATCTGGGCCTTTCATATTTGTACAAAAACGCCTACAACAATGAAGGAGCAATTACTAGTATGATTCTCATGAACTTCTAATAATCCTCTCAATCTCCTCTCATGTTCGTTGGGTAAGATGAAGATAACAAGGATAAGGAGGAGATAATGGATGAACAAATGGATGTTGATTCCGGCGATGGCTGGGGTAATCGCCATCGGTGGGGTTGCGATGGCAAGTGATTCTGTACCTGCAAGTGTTGCTTCAAAGGATCAATTGATTTCATTGAAGGAAGCGAAGCAACTGGCTGCACAAAAAGTAGGTGGCGTTGTTACTGAAATAGAATTGGATGAAGAGAATGGACGCTTTGTGTATGAAGTGGATGCTGTAGCAAAAGGCATCGAGTACGATTTAATTGTCGATGCATTGTCCAAAGAAGTTGTGGTCGTTGAATCTTCGTCAGATACAAAATGGACTGACAAAATGATTACGGAAGAACAAGCTGTTACAATTGCAAAAGGCAAGGTAGATGCAGTTGTAAAGGATATTGAATTAGAGAAAGATCATAACCGTTTCTATTATGATATTGAGATGGAAGATGACGCTTTTGAATATGATGTAGAAGTGAATGCCATCACCGGTGAAGTCGTCAAGTTTGAAAAAGAAGCACTTGATGATGACGAGTACGTTCAATCCGAAAAGTTGTTGACGAAAGAAGAAGCGCTCGCCATTGCAAAAAAGAAGGCGAACGGTACTGTTGAAAAAATCGAGCTCGATTCAGACGACAATCGTAAAGTCTATGAAATTGAAATAAACGACAATGAGTTTGAGTATGAAATCGAACTGGACGCAGCAACTGGAGAAGTGTTGAGCTTTGAAAAAGAGCGTTTCAAAACGTTTAAAAATGAAGCAACTGCAAAAGTCAAAACAACAGAAAACGATGTAAATCATACACTAAAAGTTGTAGAGACGGCGCCAAAAGCGCAAGTAAAAGCAGAAAAAAGCCAACCTGTTGCGAAGACGAAATTGACAAAAGAGCAAGTAATGTCCATCGCTAAACAAAAAGCAACGGGTGTTGTCACGGAATTTGAATTAGACGGCAACGTGTACGAAATTGAAATGGAAGATGGAGACATCGAGTATGAATTGGAAATCGATGCATACACAGGTGCAATTCTTTCATTTGAAAAAGATGAAGAGTAATACAATGTAACAACTTAAACATAAAAACACTTTATTATAGACACGGTCAGACGCCATACTGACTGTGAAGCATTCAAGCGGACAGCTGCCATACTGTCCGCTTGTTTTAATGAGACAGGAGAAACGTCTTTATGCATTTAATTCGTAAGTTTTACCGACTTCGGCAAGTTCAGCTGGTCCCTCAAACACTGCTTTTGTAGCCTGTAAAATGTCTCTCGGGTCGCCGTGTAAGGGCAAATGTGTCAACACTAATTGTTTCACCTCAGCCAGTTTTGCGAGTTTACCCGCTTCACTGCCGGCCATATGTCCAGGCGCTTTCCCGAGGTGCTCTTCGTACAAATTCGCTTCGCTTACTAATAAATCCGTTCCTTTGGCAAACGCAACTAACTCGTCCCGCCATTCAGTATCTGCCGTGAACGTAACGGATTGTCCAGCTACTTGGAACTTCATTGCTAAGCAATATACTGGATGAGTCGTCTCACAAAATGACACTTCAAATGGTCCGATTTGCACGATATCCGTTACTTGAATAGCAACTCCAACCGTTCGTTCTTTATAAGAAAGCTTTTCAAAATGCTCACGATCCTTGTCGTGACCGTAAATAGGCAACACCGGAGAAGGTTGGCCGAGATAATAATTAATGAGGCGACTATACTGCAAACTGCCGATATCTGCAATATGATCTGCGTGATAATGACTGATGACAACAGCATCCAATGCTTCTAATGGAAGATGATTTTGCAACGAGGCTAGAACGCCGCTCCCGCAGTCCACAAGACAATGAAACCCATCATGCTCAAGTAAAAAGGATGAAGTGGCCCCATTTGCTTTAGGAAAACCGCCCCAAATACCAATCGGAATAACTTTCATGTGTAAAAACCTCCATAAACAATGTACTTGCTTTTATACCGTACGGGGTATAAAATACAGGTAGAACCTAAACAAAAGGGAGATGTCAAAATGGCAACTATCGCTACAGTTTACACTACATCAACGTGCCCGTATTGCACAATGATGAAAGATTATTTAGATGAACAAAACATTCAATATCATGAAGTGAACGTACAGCATGACCAACAGGCTGTCCAAAAACTTGTGGAAACAACAGGACAAATGGGTGTTCCGCAAACTGAACTAAATGGAAAATGGATTTTGGGCTTCGATCCTGCAGCCGTGCAAGATGCTTTACAAGGGTAAGCAATTGAAAAAGCCCTCACTCTTTTGCAAATCTTGTTCTGTGGAAACCCCCGTGGAAGAGATCAATAAAAGACTCTTCCCTAAAATTTGTATTGGTCATGTCGCACTGTTTCTGACAGGTGTGTTTCTTGTGATAATGGAATGGATGAGTTAGCTCTCCCCGCATCGACTCGTTAGTTGTCGATGGGGGATTTTTTTATGAAGAATTTTGTGTGGATTAATTTATATACTAATCAAATAGCATGTACACAATTAGAGATCTAACAGTGTTAGTTCAAGATATTTACGTTGATTCGTTTAAAAATGAATCAAAAGACCTTAATTGCGTGAATTGCTGTTACATTTTCTGAGAATAAATTCTTATATCTATATCAATTAAGAGCTTTATATAAAAGTTTGAGTAGTGGAAAAATAGCAAGTTGCATTTTGTAGGCTTTATACCTAATGCCTATTCTCCTGCATGATAGGAAATATACTTATACATTTCTTTGACAACGAAAAAGCACAATGGTAATCATATACATACAAACGAGTATTATAAATTAACCTGAAAAACTAGCGTTTTAACAGAAGATACTATTGCTCGAGGTGCTGGCGAAAAGATGAAGGAAATCTAAGGCCAACAGAGGGAACTTTCAATAATGCCGTTCACTATATCATCAGCGGGCATTTTTTCAGCAGGGAAATCTTCCATTGTAGATCCCTAACCTTCCTCGGTTTACTTTAAAAGATTGTGTAGGTGAGATTTAGGTGAAGTTTTCAACAGCAAGAGGGTTGGCGATTATATTAGGAGTTGTTGCTACTGTTTCAATAACAACTTATTTTTATCTGGATGAAAAAGACATGATGATTCCATTTTTAGCTCTAATCATCAAGCCGCTTATGATGGTTACGTTATTTCCTACAGTATTTTTATTACTGGCAAGTATTTTGGCTACTTCTAAAAATGAAGAAAAGATCACTAGACAAAACTTCCTAAATGCATTTGTCATTCTAATTTGCTTAATTGCTTTTAGGGCAATCGTAACGTTTATGAGATAGATTTTGAAATTTATGCCGGGTAATTCCGAAAGGGCGTGAATGTTTTAGGGGCAGCTAAAAATAGGAATTCTGGCCAGGAATCTTAATCTATTACCGATAAAGTAAATGATTCCGACGTTCAGGCTAGAGAGGGTATAAAGGATTGACTAAAATCGAATAGTGGTAGAATCATTCACAGTAATACAAATCCATCATTTCTGGATATATGAGTATGAGAGGTATCAAAAATGAACAATTCAACCGCAAAATGGCTGATAGGCATATTATCTACGATTGGTTTTGGAACAATTGCTTTGTTGTATATATTGGATCAAAACGGGAGCGTACCTCCGCTTTTTGAGACTTTATTTAAACCGATTGTTTTCATTTCATTGTTTCCAGTGCTTCTTTTGCTCATTGGACTCCTGATTGCGCGGGGGAAAAAGGAAGATAAAATATCGAACAAAACCCTCAGTCGTTCTGCCGTCGTAATCGCTGCACTTTTCGTATTCCGTTGGTTGACGGGGTATTTTAATTAAAGAAGTTTTACAATAAGCCCAATCCATCTATCTTTTCTTGAAAATGAGGGGTATCTATATTGAATTACTCAACTGCAAAATGGCTCATAGGAATATTATTTACAATCGGTTTATTGATTATTGCAACCTACTTTTTCATGGATGAAAAGGGGATTTTGCCTTCCCTTTTCGTCGATGTATTTGTACCACTTGTCTTTCTTACATGGCTACCGGCGCTTCTGTTGATTATCGGTCTTCTGATTGCGCGGGGAAAAAGGAAGATAAAATATCGAACAAAACCCTCGGTCGTTCTGCCGTCGTAATCGCTGCACTTTTCGCATTCCGTTGGTTGACGGGATATTTTAATTAAAGAAGTTTTACAATAAGCCCAATCCATCTATATTTTCTTGAGAATGAGAGGTATCTATATTGAATTACACAACTGCAAAATGGCTGATAGGTATACTAGCTACCATCTCAATAGCTACGACGGTTTTAATCTTTTTTTTTGATCACAGAGAGGTCACTTCCCCTCTATTAGAAGCTATATATAAACCGATTATTTTAATTACGGGGGTACCGGTGCTTATATTGGCCATTGGTCACGTAGTTGCAAAGGGTAGGAAAGAGGAACAAATATCTTCTAAAAGTTTCGGCCGCTCTACCATTGTTGTCGCAACCCTTTTCGCATTCCGATGGATGACGGGATATTTTAATTAATGACTACACTTTTCTTGCATACAGTTCCAAATAGTTGATCATATGAAAAGCAATGTACCTTTTGTAATTGGGTGCATTGCTCTTTTTCTTTTTGGTAGCCAAACAGTGAGTCCTCCTAAGTTGGTGGAACACGGCAATGGATAGGCGATGAACATGTTTAGATGTTGCCGATAAAACAGTTAATGCTTATCAAATCTACCATGCAACTGTCATGCATTCCTCAAGATAATTGCAATATAAAAAAGTAGAGCGTTTTGAAATCGGACCGGGTCAAGAGTTGTCAGCTCTTTGACTTTCCTTAATCTGTATGTCAATGTGTGCCGATGGATGGCGAGCGCATCAGCAGTTGATCCGATAACCATGTCATTTTCGAAAAATGCTTCTAGTGTATCAATTAATTGGTCGTTTAACCCCGCCAAGACGCGCTTGCTTAATCGTTCCTTCATCGGTGCAGATACGGTTTTTAGTAAGGCGATTAGTTCAATAGCATCGTAATAATGGATTGATTCATGGGCATTTCCATAAGTCAGTGCAAGTTTAGCTGTTTCATAGGAGTGCTTAATATCTTTTAAATCTTCTACGTATAGGCCGACACCGATTTCTACGGAATGATCTGTATGCAATAACTGATGGATCTTCATGATTTTACGTTCTAAAACGCTTGATTTTACATCGGACAGTACGATAAATAATTGATTAAATTGTGAGTGACCTAGTAAGGCAGTATTTCTTTCAAATAATTCCTCTATACTTTCTGTCAATCGTAGCGGAAAGTGTTGGAGGTCCTTTGTTTGGACCAAGATTGTTAGATAGGGGCCGGTCATCTTAAAATTCAATGCGGATAATCGATCGACAACGATTGTTGATAGAGGACCGACTTCGATTAATTCTTCAAAGATCAGCTCTTTCATTTTCCGCTTCCATTCCACTTCAGATGTAATGAAAGACTGATGAATCATCATTTCTGTTGTTAATTGAACAAGTGTTGCAACATCCTTTAATTCATCGTGCGTTCCTGTAATGCCAATGACACCAACTAGTTGCTCTTTGTAATAAACGGGCATGTTAACGCCAGGCTTCGTGCCATGCCAATCTTTCATGTTGTCGTCTGTAATCCATAGTGGTACCTTCGTTTTTGCGACATATGCTGCACCTTCATGAATACGGTCAATGCGCTCCGCTTCCCCCGATGCCAAGATCATGCCATTCGTATCCATCACATTCAAGTTTCGATTCAAACGAACCATTGTTTGCTGGACAATTTCCTCCGCAAGCTTTTTTGTAATCAAATCCACAACCCCTTGTATAAAATTCTTGCTGAAAATCAATTGTAATTTGTACATCAAGTATAATGTATTTTTAATTTCAGAACATATAATTAAATGCAAGCGCTTTATTCACATTAAAGTGCAAGTAGGAGGTGCTAGGGATGAAGGTGATTTTGGCACCTGATTCATTCAAAGGAAGTTTAACGGCAATCGAAGCCGCTCGGGCGATGGCGATTGGTGTGCAAGAAGCGGTACCGACGAGCCAAACAATACTTTTGCCTGCTGCAGATGGCGGAGAAGGGACGATGAGGAGCTTAGTTGACGCGACGAATGGTACATATACATCTGTGACCGTTGAAGATCCACTCGGGAGACCGATTGTAGCGACTTATGGGATTCTTGGGGATAAAGAAACATGTGTGATTGAGATTACCGAAGCATCGGGTCTTACGCGGTTGGTTGATGATGAAAAGGATCCATTGAGAGCTTCTTCTTATGGAACGGGGGAATTGATTGCACATGCGATTGAAAGTGGGTACCGGAAATTCATTATCGGCCTTGGAGGAAGTGCGACAAATGATGGAGGCGCGGGAATTCTTCAAGCATTAGGTATGCGTTTATTGGATGAACAGGGTCGTGACTTATCGAAAGGGGGAGGCGCACTCAAGAATTTACATTCTATTGATGATACGGATTGGGACGTTCGGATTAGTGAGAGTGCGTTTTTAATCGCCAGTGACGTTAGAAATCCTTTTGTTGGCCAGAATGGTGCCTCTTACGTGTTCGGGCCTCAAAAAGGAGCAACTTCTTCAGTTGTGGAAGAACTTGATCGAAATTTGTCTCTTTTTGCAGATGTGATTGAAAGGGAACGGGGCATTGGGCTTCATTTCAAAGAAGGGGCAGGAGCAGCTGGTGGAGCTGGAGGCGTATTCCAAGCGTTTTTCGACGGAGAGATGAAGCAAGGCATTGACGTGGTGTTGGATGCAATCGCTTTTCATGAAGCTGTAGAGGACGCTGATCTAGTTATTACGGGCGAAGGAAAAACTGATAGACAGACCTTATCGGGGAAAACGCCTTTCGGAATTGCAAAAGCGGCACAACGGAAAGGGAAGTCGGTCATCCTAATCTCTGGTGCGGTGGATGAAGAAAGCCGTGAATTGTTGTCCCCGCTGTTTACAGAAGTTCATGCAATTATGGATGATGGCCTTTCTGTTGAAGAAGCAGTGGCGAATGCGTTTGATTACTTGAAAGAAAAGACTAGAAAAGTGATGGAGAGTTATTCTTAGTATGAGGCCCCTATAGAATTAATATATATTTCAAATATGAGTTAACTTGGTGAGACGGTGGTAAAGTCGCTTGAATCGGTGGTAAAGTAGGTCGAAACGGTGGTAAACTGCCTGGAATCGGTGGTAAAGTGCTCCGAAACGGTGGTAAACCGTCTAGAATCGGTGGTAACGCAATCCTACCTCGATTGGCTGGTTGTATTCCGTCGAATCTGTTCGATTTAGTGGTGAATATCTGTAAATAACTGGTTGAGTGGTGATAAAAGTAGTTTAAGCGGTGATAAACGATCGTTAAGCGGTGATAAACTTCCCACGAGCGGTGATAACCACGTTTGCATTCAACTTAGTCGCATACGGCAGAGTGATTAACGGATCAAAACTAATTATTAAAGCCTTCCCTCCATAGTAGAAGCTGTTGTCCGCTGGGAATTTGTTTCATATATAGAGTGAACTTGGTGAGACGGTGATAAAGTCTCTCGAATCGGTGATAAAGTACTTAGAATCGGTGATAACCCCCTCCGAATCGGTGATAACACATTTCCACCTCGATTGGCTGGTTGTATTCCGCCGAATCTGCTCTATTTAGAGGTAAGTATCTGTAAATAACTGGTTGAATGGTGATAAAAGCAGTTTAAGTGGTGATAAAGTTGTCACAAGCGGTGATAACTAGTCAATAAGCGGTGATAAATAGCCAATGAGCGGTGATAACCGAATTGGCCGACCTAATAGTAGAATGCCCCAGCATAATAAACACTTCCCACATCAGCATACTCACCTATTTTCATTGCATAAGGTAAGGAAGAGTTGTCCAGAACCTACTTGAATGGAGAGGATCCGATGAATGAAGTAACGACGGATGTGCGGGAGCTGCGGAATTGTTTTGGGAGATTTGCGACAGGTGTGACGGTTGTGACGTGTGAACATGAAAAGGGGAAGCATGGGTTCACGGTGAATTCATTCACATCGGTGTCGTTGCAACCGCCATTAGTGCTTGTTTCTGTAGATCGGCGGACGCGGGCATTGCCATATCTACAAAACAATGCGTTTACAATTAACATTCTCAGAGCATCCCAACAAGATACGGCGATGCATTTTGCGGGTCGCCCTTTAGATGTACCGCCATTTGAATGGGATGATACCCGTATCAAAGACTCACTTGCCTATATCGAATGCGAACCGTGGGCGGAATACGATGGGGGCGATCATGTGTTATTTGTCGGGAAAGTGAAGAGGTTTGAATATGAAGATGGCGCGCCTCTAGGATACTTTGGAGGGAAGTTTTCTAAAATTGAACCTCTGTAACAACAAAAACCCTCATTGATATTGATGGAATTTAGTTTAGGACTAGCTTTTTGGTATCTCCATACCGAAGCTAGTCTTTTTTATTTTCTCCCCCGCATGTTTCCCTTTAGACAAGCATACGAATGGTTGTAATGGGACAAGGAGGATGATGGGTTGAAAATTCAACAAGAACAAAAAACGTTATTGCCGTTAACGGGGAAAGAGTACTTGGAAAGTTTGAAAGATGGGCGGGAGATTTGGTTGCATGGTGAGAAGGTGAAGGATGTGACGACGCATCCGGCATTTCGCAATGCAGCGAGGTCAATCGCTCGGTTGTATGATGCCCTCCATGATGAAAAGACAAAAGAGGTTTTGACATTTGAGACGGATACGGGGAACGGGGGCTTTACACAGAAATATTTCCGTGTGGACAAGAGTGCAGAAGATTTGTTAGCTTCGCGTGATGCCATTGCACAATGGGCACGCATGACGTATGGGCAAATGGGTAGGTCGCCGGATTATAAAGCGGCATTCCTTGCAACGCTTGGGGCGGATCCGGAGTACTACGGAAAATATGCGGATAATGCACGTCGTTGGTATAAGGAAGCGCAGGAACGGAACTGGTTTTTCAATCATGCCATCATTAATCCACCAGTCGATCGGCATAAGCCATTAGAGGCGGTTTCGGATATTTTTGTCCGAGCTGTTGGGGAGACGGATCAGGGGGTCATCGTTAGCGGAGCGAAAATGGTGGCGACGGGTTCTGCATTGACGAATTATAATTTTGTCGCGCACTATGGTGCAGCACCTATTCAAAAAGAAGAGTTTGCGCTTGTTTTCGTCGCGGCCATGGACACGCCTGGCGTGAAGCTTGTGAGCAGAGCTTCATATGAAATGAATGCCGCTGTAATGGGTAGCCCATTTGACTATCCATTGAGCAGTCGATTTGATGAAAACGACTCTGTGCTCATTTTTGATAATGCGCTCATTCCATGGGAGAACATCATTATTTATAAAGATGTGGAGAAAGTGAACAATTTCTTCGCAGAAAGCGGATTCTTGAATCGATTCACTTTCCATGGCGTGACACGTCTCGCTGTCAAACTTGATTTTGTTTCAGGTTTATTGCTGAAAGCGGTGAAGATGAACGGGTCCGACCAATTCCGTGGTGTACAAGTGAATGTTGGGGAAGTTCTTGCTTGGAAGAATATGTTCTGGGCATTAAGTGACGCAATGGCGCTCAATCCGGATGAAGGAAGAAACGGATCCAAGCTTCCGAATTTGAATTATGGCCTAGCTTACCGGATGTTCATGTCCGAAGGCTGGCCACGCGTGAAGGAGATTATTGAGAATGTTGTTGCGGGCAGTTTGATCGCCCAACCGTCTAGTGCAAAGGATTTCCAAAACCCTGAACTGCGCCCGCTGTTGGATAAATTATATAGGGGCTCCTATGGGGTGAACGCGGAAGAGAAAATAAAACTCATTAAGTTGCTGTGGGATGTTATCGGTACGGAATATGGCGGTAGACACGAATTATACGAGCGAAATTATTCAGGAAACCACGAAAATATCCGACTTGAAAACTTGGTCGTCGCGAATATGAGCGGGCAAGCGGATCAGTTTGAAAAGTTCGCTGAAGAATGTATGAACGACTACGACATTAACGGGTGGACGAACGACACGTGGATCAATCCCGATGATGTGAGCTATTTCAAAAAATGACGTGCCAATTATACACAATTGAACGAGCAGGCAAACACTTTCAAGTTGCGGATTATCCAGGTGAAAAGGGGACGATCATTGCACTTCATGGCTTAACCGGTACGCACAAAAACTTTCATCATTATGCTGAGGCATTGCAAGGAGAGTATCGTTTCATTTCCATCGACCTAAGAGGACGGGGAAATAGCTCGGGGATGGATGACGTCCCCTCTATCATTTCGCATGCGCAGGATGTGAAGGACTTGATTGAACACTTAGCTATTCAAAATCCAATTTTGCTAGGGCACTCGATGGGGGCATTTATTTCCGCGATTGTTGCGAGCGAATTGGAGACTGTGAAAGGACTTATTCTCCTGGATGGCGCAGCTCGAATGTCTGAACGACAACAGCCTATTGTAAAGCCTTCACTTGGTCGATTACAGAAAACGTACGAAACAAAACGAGCATATGTAGAAGAAGTAAAACAAATATACGGCCGATTAGGTGTTCAGTGGACGGATGCTGTGCAAGAAATCGTGGAATATGACATACATGAAGTCGACAATTTGTGGGTGCATAAGTCTTTTGGTCAATGCATTCAAGAGGACTTTAATAGTTTTTATTCATTCAACCCAAAGGAAGTGCTGTCGGCAGTAAACTGTAGCACACTGCTCGTTCAGGCAACTGGAAACATCGGTCCATTCTCGCCCTTTTTCGAGACGCAGGATTTTGAAGAGACGATACAAGCTACACCAAAACTCGTAACATACACGTCGGATTGCAATCACTATACGATGATGTTTACAAAACAGGCTGCGATTATCGAAACCATTCAAACGTTTTTGAAGGAGGTGTAGGTAAATGAGTGATGGGTTGAATTACTTCAAGGAAGTGTATGGTGTTGTACCTGAATGGGTCAGGAAAATGCATAATTACCGTCCTGAGGCACTGGACCACTACACGAATTTGCGAAGCACAATCATGCAGGACGGTGCATTATCGACAAAAGATAAAGACCTTTTGCTTGTGGGCATCAATGCGGCAAGATGCTACGAGCGAAGTATGGTGTATCACACAAAAGGAGCCATCGATGGTGGTGCAACTGTTCTTGAACTTGCTGAATTTTTGTTAGTTCCCTATGTGTATGGAGGGTCTAAATCGGTACAAACAGGCATTCAAGCGCTCCGCTATGCGCTTTCTTTACAAGGGACACCAAATGAACACTTGTCTGATTATGCATCAATGGATGAACTGCTCAGCTACTTGCTATCGATTAGCAAGGACGAAGATACATCTTTTATACGAGATGTGTTAGGTATGGTTGGCGACCGACGTAAGGAGCTTCTGTTAGAAAGTGGAATTGTCGGTTCGAAAATGAAAGCGATGCTGATGGTTGGGATTTATTGCGCGGAGCTACAAGGGTTTGAATCTGCAGAGTGGTTTGAACGCGCTCGAGCACTTGGCACGACGGAAGATGAACTAGTAGAAGTTGGTTTGATCTGTTTATTGACCGCTGGAATTCCTGCTTGGTTTGAGACGAGTGATTGGTTGACCGTTGGAGGGTGATGTGATGGCGATGCGCTTTGATTCTGTAGAATCGGTTTTGTCTGGTGTGGAGAGCGGCCAGACGATTATGATTGGCGGGTTTGGCCTCATTGGTGCACCGTTGACATTAATTGATGGGCTGACAAGAAAAGATATATCGGACTTAACAATCATCAGCAATAACTTAGGAGAAGCAGGTGAAGGGTTAGGTGCTTTACTGCGCCAGCAGAAGATTCGCAAGGCGATAGGTTCCTATTTTACGAGCAATCGTGAAGTCGGAGAGGCGTTTCAACGCGGGGAAATTCACTTGCAATTGTTGCCGCAAGGAACGTTAGCGGAAGCGATGCGTGCTGGAGGTGCTGGTATTGGCGGTTTTTATACGAAAACGGGTGTCGGTACACAGCTTGCTGATGGGAAAGAGGAACGAGAAATTGACGGTGAGCGCTATCTTTTTGAAAAGGGGATCCGTGCAGATGTTGCGCTCATTCGTGCACATAAAGCGGATACTCTAGGTAATCTCATCTACTACAAGACAGCACGTAATTTTAACCCGATTATGGCGACGGCTGCTAATTTGGTCATTGCTGAAGTGGATGAAATTGTTGCGCCAGGTGAGTTGTCTGCTGAAGAGATTGTGACCCCTCATTTATTCGTGGATCGACTACTTGTTGCACAGAAATTATTGACGAAGGAAGGTGTCGTCGATCGAGAATGCTCAAGAATTGATTGCTAAGCGTGCTGCTGGTGAATTAAAAGATAGCTCAGTTGTGAACTTAGGCATCGGCATACCGACATTCGTGGCAAAGTATGTTGAAGACGGTCAAATACACTTTCACACGGAAAACGGTTTGCTCGGTGTGACGGAAGCGGCTGAAATCGATCCGAACCTCGTAAATGCAGGTAAACTGCCGGTTGGGGAGCGCGTAGGTGCTGCGTTTTTCGATAGTGCGGCATCGTTTGGAATGATTCGAGGGGGGCACGTCGATTGTGCGATTCTTGGTGCTCTTCAAGTTGATGAAAAGGGGAGAATTGCGAATTGGGCAATCCCTGGTAAAAACATTATTGGGGTAGGGGGCGCAATGGATTTATTAGTCGGTGCAAAGAAAGTAATTGTAACGACAACCCATACGACGAAAGATGGTGCCAGTAAGCTAATGAAAGCATGTACATTTCCGATTACTTCCACCCGAAGCGTTGACATGATCATTACGGAGTTGGCGGTTTTTAAAGTGGTAGATCGTCAACTCGTTCTAATGGAACTCATGCCTGGTGTCACCCTCGATGATGTGAAGATGAAAACGGATGCCTCCTTCATTGAAGGGAGCTGTCTAGCTTGAACATTCAATCGCTCGAAGTGTACATCGTCGATCTTCCGACAATCCGCCCCCACCAGCTTGCGATGCATACAATCGTCATGCAAACGATTATTCTTGTATGTGTCAAAGGGGAAGGCGACCTCGAAGGCTGGGGAGAAGTGGCGACTATCGGTGGCGCGTCTTACTTTGAAGAGACACCAGAAGCAATCAAAGTCAATATAGAAAAGTATATAGCGCCCCATGTAATCGGTAAAAATCCAGCTCACTTTGATGCAATTGCGTATACCGTCAACCAACATGTTGTCGGCAATCGGTTCGCAAAAGCGGCGGTCGAGGCTGCGGTTGTCGATTTAGCGGCAAGATCGAGAGGTATTCCTGCTTACGAATTATTCGGTGGCCAACTTCATACTTCATTGCCAATCGCTTGGACACTTGCAAGTGGGGATACAAGACGGGACATCGAAGAAGCGCAAGAAAGTTTGAATGCAAAACGGCATAATATTTTCAAGCTGAAAATCGGTGTCGGTGACCCAAAACGGAATGTTGCGCACGTACTTGCCATCAAAGAGGCGGTTGGTGAAGTTGCGAGCATTCGAGTCGATGTCAATCAAGCTTGGGATGAAGTGACAGCTTTGTATTGCATTGAAGCACTGCAAGACGGTGGTGTGGACTTGATTGAACAACCATTGATTAGCTGGAATAAAGAAGGAATGGCCCGTCTGACATCAAAATTCAAAGTACCAATCATGGCGGATGAATCGCTTAGTTCAATAGAAGAAGCTTTTCAAGTGGCAAAAAAGCGTGCAGGGAATGTGTTTGCAATCAAACCTGCAAAAGCGGGCGGCCTTACAGCGACGAAAAAAGTTGCTGCCATTGCAGAAGCGGCAGGCATCGGCTTATACGGGGGAACAATGATTGAGTCTTCTCTTGGAACAGCGATTGCTGCACAACTGTATTCGACGATACCTGAAATGAAATACGGAACAGAACTGTTTGGCCCTCTATTGTTTACAGATACAATTACGGCAAATGCAATTGTATATGACAATTTCCAAATCGTCGTGCCCTCGGGTCCAGGATTCGGAATGGAAATGGACAAGGAGAAGATCCTTCATTATGCGAGGGATTTGTGACAGGGAGGTGGTTCATTGACAAATGTTGTCATATTGGAAGCGGTTCGAACACCTATTGGAACACTTGGCGGGTCACTAGTTAATGTGCCTGTCGATCATCTCGGCGCGACGGTAATAAGGGAAGTAATTGATCGAGTTGGAATATCCGGAGATGCTGTAGATGAAGTCATTATGGGGCAGGCGAAGCAAAGCGCAGATGCTTCCAATGCTGCGCGGGTTGCGTTGCTACGAGCTGGGCTACCCGTCACAATTCCTGGCTATACGATCCAACGGCAATGCGGGTCGGGCAGCCAAGCCATTCATTCAGCCGCTCAACAAATTAGAAGTGAAGAAGGACGGCTTGTTGTTGCGGGAGGGATGGAATCCATGTCCACCGCCCCGTACTACTTGCGGAATGCTCGCTATGGATACCGTGCTGGGAATGGAATGTTACTCGATCCGAATACCGAAAGTCAACCCGGGTCTCAGCCAATTGAGGAATATGGAAATTTGACGATGGGCATGACGGCAGAATATTTGGCGGAAACCTATGGAATTTCGCGCTCAGAACAGGATGAGTTTGCATTAAGGAGCCAGGAGAATGCTAGAAAAGCGATTCAGGTAGGCATATTTCAACAGCAAATTGTGCCAGTTGAAGTGAAGGTGAAAAAAGGACATATCCGTTTTGAAACAGACGAATATCCGCGAGAGACGGGCTTGGAGAAGTTAGGTCGCCTCAAGCCTGTTTTTAAGGAAGGTGGCACGGTTACTGCAGGGAATTCCAGCGGGCGCAATGACGGTGCAGCAGCGTTATTACTTGCATCAGAAGAAGAGGCAGCTCGTTTAGGCATGCGGCCAAAAGCGAGAATCATCGCGCAAGCTAGTTCTGGAGTGTCACCAGATCGAATGGGCATCGGACCCGTTCATTCTACGATAAAAGCCCTTGCTTTAGCGGGATTGACAATTCAAGACCTTGATCTTGTGGAATTAAATGAAGCATTCTCCGCTCAAGCATTGGCAGTAATAAAAGAGTTACGTCTAGATCTCGATAAAGTGAATCCAAACGGAGGAGCAATTGCACTCGGGCATCCGATTGGCGCAACGGGAGCGATATTACTGACAAAGTTGGTGCATGAATTAGAGCGGACGGGTAAGCGGTATGGTCTCGTCGCGTTATGCATCGCAGGTGGAATGGGTATTTCAACGATAATCGAAAATCCAAATTGGAAAGGATGAAGGTATGAATCAAAAAGTAGTAGATGTGTACAATGGAATGGTCGTGAAGTTTAAGGAGTTAATTCGTGAGCATGAGCTCGATCATAACGATTACCACGCACTTGTCAACTGGTTGGACGATTTAGGGAAAGCAGGAGAAATCCCATTGTTCATGGACGTGTTCTTTGAGACACATGCTCTTCAAGAAATGTACAAAAACGTAGAAGGAACTGAGCCGACAATTCTAGGGCCGTTCTACTTGGAGAATGCAAAAGAAATCCCAAATAAAGGTGCGATGCCAATGCGAGAAGACGAAAAGGGCGATGTGTTCTTCTTCTCCGGAACCGTTACGGATGTAGAAGGGAATCCGCTCGCCAATACGAAAGTCGACATTTGGCAAGCCGATGCAAACGGCGAATACTCAGGCTTTGCAGAAGGCATTCCTGCCGACAACTTACGTGCCGTTTTATTTACCGACGAAAACGGCAAATTCGAAGTACAAACAATCGTCCCTGGTGACTATTCCATTCCAACAGGTGGACCGACAGGCAAATTCCTTAACTGGATTGACTCCCATCCATTTAGACCAGCGCATCTACACTTGCTTTTCAAACCACAAAACGGCGACAACCTCATCTCCCAAGTCTTCTTCGAAGGCAATCAATACTTGGACAATGACGTCGCAAATGGCGTACGCGGAACACTCATAACAAAATTGGAAAAACACGACGGTGCAGAAAAAGGGTTGGCCACGGATTACTACACTGCCCATCTAGATTTTAAGTTACGACTTCAAGATCAGCCTGTCTATAGTTGATAGTTTTGTAGCGATGCATACGGGGGGGGACCTGTGTGTGTCGCTTTTTTTGATTGGGGTGCGGGCGCGGGCGTTTGTGTGCGAGCGGTCGGTTGTTTCACAGGCAGGGTTAACTTGGTGAGACGATGGTAAAGTAGTTAGAATCGGTGGTAACGCAATTTCCCCCATAATAAGCTGGTTGTATTCCGCCGAATCTGTTCGATTTAGAGATGAATATCTGTAAGAAACTGGACGAGTGGTGATAAAAGTAGTTTAAGCGGTGATAAACTCATCTTAAGCGGTGATAAAGTGTTCACAAGCGGTGATAACTAGCCAATGAGCGGTGATAATCACATTTACGGCCAACTAGTAGCATGCTTCTCCGTGATAACTCGACCGAATAGCTTACAGAAGCCGCCCTCTCCATAGTAGGATCTATGGTCCGCTGTAAATTTCATTGGCCGGGTGAACTTGGCGAGACGGTGATAAAGTCGCTCGAATCGGTGATAACACATTTCCACCATAATCATTTGGTTGTAACCCGCTCAATCTGCTCAATTTAAAGGTGTGTATTTGTAAGAAACTGGGCGAGTGGTGATAAAAGTAGTTTAAGCGGTGATAAAGTGCTTGCGAGCGGTGATAAAGTGTTCACAAGCGGTGATAACCAGCCAATGGGCGGTGATAAATCACATTCACGGCCAACTAGTAGCATGCTTCTCCGTGATAACTCGATCGAATAGTTTAAAGAAGCCGCCCTCTCCATAGTAGGATCTATGGTTCGCTGTAAATTCATTTCATTGGCCGGGTGAACTTGGTGAGGCGGTGATAAAGTCGCTCGAATCGGTGATAAACCCCTTCGAATCGGTGATAAAGTGCTTAGAATCGGTGATAAACTCCTCCGAATCGGTGATAACCAGCCTAGAATCGGTGATAACACATTTCCACCATAATCATTTGGTTGTAACCCGCTGAATCTGCTCAATTTACAGGTGTATATTTGTAAGAAACTGGGCTAGTGGTGATAAAAGTAGTTTAAGCGGTGATAAAGTGCTTGCGAGCGGTGATAAACTCATCTGAAGCGGTGATAAACTACTCACAAGCGGTGATAACTAGCCAATGAGCGGTGATAAACTACGCGCAAGCAACGAGCTTCCACCATTCATTCACAAAAAAAGAGAGATAGCGGCCGCGTGCGCTATCTTTACCGTTAATCTTTACGTTTATTGGCATATACTTCGGTCAGGGCAATGATTTGTTGCAAAATGGAGTCGGTGTGCAGTTCTTCGGGTTCGAGGGCGAGTCGCTCAACGTAGGTTTCTAACACTTGAATGAGTTCTCGTTGAGTTTGATGTAACGTTTTTTGTTCATCTAATTCTACGTTCAACGCTTGGACTTGCTGCTTTTTATCCGCAAGCAATGCAAGTAGGGCTTCTTTTTGCTTTCCTTCACCTTGCAAAATTGTCAGTGTATCGATGATTTGTTTCAACTTTTCATGGGCTTGAGATGAAATTGCATCCAGTCGCTCTCTGCTAAGTTTTCCATCAACTCTATAACCTTCCAATTGTTCAATGACAACCTGCTGCTTCTCTAGTAGTTGGGCAGCAACCATCTCCAGTTGGTTCCCGCCGTTTTGTTGATAAATCTCCATACGTTCAACGATTGACTCTAGTTTTTGAAGCAGCGCCGTTGAAGTTTTATTAAGCCTATCCATATCGCCTTTCTCCAACGTTTCCATTTTCCCAACAATCCCTTGCAACTGCTCAAGGACTTTACCCGTAGCATCCTCGACACGATCACCACTGACAGCTAAAATTCTCTCTCCAATTATCTGCATCTCTTCATGTACATTTGTACATACATCCTTGCCCTTTTCAAACGTCTCCATTTTCCCAACAATCCCTTGCAACTGTTCAAGCACTTTCTCCGTAGCAACCTCAACACGATCACCACTGCTAGCTGCAATTCTATCTATTGTTACTTGTAACTCTTTCATCAGCTGAATAGAAACATTCTTTTCCACCCCCATCTTTTCTATCACTACTTGTAACTGTTGAACCACTTCAGACAGGTCATCATTTTCAACTCGTTCAGCGACCTGTTGAAGCGCATTGACGACTTCCGCCAATCCGTAATTTCGTTCTACGGCTGCCAACATTCCTTCTTGAAACGCCTTCTCCATGGCGGACAATTGACCAAGCAATTTCTCGTTTTGCGTTTGTAAAGAGGCAATCCTTTTTTCATAGAGGGAGATGCGTTTTGAAAGTTTTTTTGACGAATGTAGCAGTTGTCGATGCTCCTCTTTCAGTCGGTTGTTTTCAGTTTGGAGGGTGTGAATGAATGCAGACGTTGCCTTGGCATCTTTCGTCTGGTACTTATTCAATTCTGCACGTAAGTAAATGATTGTCTGTTTTAATTGGACGGGATCTTCATTGACGAGATCCTTCATGGCGCACCTTCCTTATAAATTTGTTTTCATCTCATTGAGCAACTCTTCAAAAGCCTTTTTGTTCTTCACAATCATGTTGTCGAGTTCGTCAATCAGTTCCTTATCAAGAGTCGACGAGGGATTCCGATTCGTCAACCGCGTCAGTTGCAGCTCTTTATTCATCAGAAGATAGAGGAGTAGGAGGTTAATCGTTTTAGCGTCTAAATACATATAGCTGGTAGACGCTTTCTCTTCCGACTTATTGTGCAACACATCTTTTGTTAAGTTAGTAATCATGTCGTGAAATGCTTGTTGTAAAGAATGGGCGTCCACGTCATTGCTCCTTTCCAGTTGTCATCGAACCATTAATGTTGATCGAATTAAGGGCATCTACCCCGTCTGGTTGTTGGTCACTAAATAACGTGGCGGTTACGCTGCCTGCATAAAATGCAGAAGGGGACCATGTCAGTTGAAAATTTGTGAAGGACAGTGTTTCCCCAGGCTCAATCGACGTTTTGCCGATAGGTTTTAAATGAAACGCAGATTTTTCGGATCGGTCATTTATCCGTTCCCATCCATTCATTAATTGGGAAGAAAGGGCTGTTGCGTTGCTTACAAATTTTCCGTTAAGTGTGAACGGCGCTTTATCAGACAAGTGAAGGTGGAGGGTAGGGTTTGTCAGAGGTTGATTGCCAATATTGTGTATGTGAAGAGATCCGAGACAAAAACTTTCCAGCTCCGTATCGTGGGAAAGCTGCAAAGCATATGTAAAATAGCTGATACACTGTGGTCGATTCGTTTGGTTGTGTAGAAGTTCTTTTAGTGTCGCTACATACGATTCTATAACGTCTTGAAGGGTTTTTAACTTTTTTCGTACGTCATCGAATTGCATTTCTCAGCCTCCTATTCATCAATACAAGAAATAAAGAGAGGGCAAAATCCCTCTCTTTATCCTATGTGCCTACTTGTACACTTATGACGGTCATTATTCAGGGAAGATTGAGTGGCATTGTGGCGGCCTAGATGGTAGTGGGCATGAGCCGATTGCCAACTCAGCACGCGGGTGGCAGAAGTCTGCTAAAAACTCCACTGTTACTGGGAATGTAGACTGAATGCTTTGGCACGTTCTGATTGTTACGACAAGGTTGGAGAAATAGAACAGGTTTCTAGTAGCTGGATCCCCTGCACCGCCTCTTGTGACGGTACCTGTTGAGCTAACGAAGCAATCCAAGTCTGTATACGTAACTGTCACTTCTGTGTCTTCTGGAGCACAAAGGATTACTTGCTCAGACCGTGCTACGTCGATTGGTGTGCTGCGGTATACTTCACCGTTCGGCAATGTCATGACAACGACAAGTCTGAATCTCTTACGGATAGTCAGCTGTTGCAAGCAAACACGTTTTCCATCAATGATGAATTCACGATTTACACGATCTAAAATGACAACCGGATTTTCAGCTTGTGGTACTGGACGTACTTCACACGTGTAAGTGGCATTTTGGAAATCAGCACCTGCTGGAACAGATGGGAATGTCAATGGGCTTTGAGGTGTGAAATCAAAAGTATTTTCTTTTAATACCCAGTCATACACCTTGTCGACATTAATACAAATCAATTCCTGGTCAGGACGAACTTTCTCTTTCATTTATATTGTCACCTCCGTATTTTAAATAGCCTTGCATTCGTATCATATGTACCTTGACGACAGTTGCTTAGGCAAAAGAAAAGGTCGAGTTGGAATTCTTTCATGTTGGATTAAATATGACAGGAATCACAGGATAATCCGCACAGTAATAAGATAGGAATGACAAGAAGGAATTGAAAGAGGGGAACTCATGGATAAACAAGATCGTCGAGACGAAGAAATTGAACAATTGAATAAAAAGATTGAGCGGTATCGCCAGGCACTTGCTTCATTAAAGAAGGATAGTTCGACAACCGACATTCATCTAAAGAGAAGGATGGGGAAAGTCGAAAAAAGCGTGGAAGCCCAGAACGGTCAATTGGAGGAAATGGCGAAAATGCTGGAAGAAGGACTTCGTTTCCTATCGAAACAAGTGACTACTATAGAAGAGACCGTTAAAGAGTTGACTACGCAAGTAGCGGACCTTGAAGAGAGCAGTTCTTCTGGGGATATAAACGTTGATCACATAGCGGCATCGAAATCATCTGTCCCATCATTCCGCCAACTTCATCATATGGCCAATCAACTGCCAATGGAAATGGCTCAAAAGCAACTGCACAATCGCTACAACTATCCACCTCCTACACATGTTACGGCTGCATCCATTAAAGCGACACATACACAAGATGGAGAAGAACATGAAGAAAAACGACAAATAGATAGATGGCGAAACCATGAAGGAGCTACACAGGAAGTCGTACGAAAAACTGCAACACCTGTACAAGATGCACCTTCATCCACACCCTCCGCAAAAGTTATTCCAGAAGTAACCATTGAGCAGGAAGAGAGAAACACAAACTCGCCATTATGGAACGTGTTTAAAAGAAAGTGATGAGAAATGGGTGATGCATGGTAGACGAAAAACCGATAATGACTTGCCCGTCCGTTCATCATTTTCTTGAATACGATAAGAACGAAGGGGGTGTTAACATGGCTTGCTGTGGTAAAAAAGATCACGTGGATAGCGGATGTGGTCGCAACCGAGGTTGTGGACGTGTACAGGCGGATAGGGAAACTTGTTCAACCCCAAACAGAGGGACAGTCATTGGTCCGTTCCGTGCTGTGGAAATCCGGGATATCCGCGTACAACCATAAGTGGAAAGCATCCTATTTCTCATTCCATCTTCGTTAAATACTCACCCTGACAAGAGGATAGAAAAGAAACCACTTAACGGATACTACCTTAGAACCAACTGTTAACAGCCCCTTTGCTGTTAATGAACAGAGGTGCTTTCTTGATTTACGCTGTACAAGAAACACATTAAATAATATGAAAAACCACATGAAACCAAGTTGCACGATGCTTGGTATTATGTGGTTTTGTCTATTGGGATGGATTGGAGCTTTTAAATACTTCGAAAGAGAGAGGTATTGTTGAAAGTCATGTAGAAGTAAATAGGTGGAGTAGGAGGAGATTATTATAAAATTTGTTATTCATTTCACAACTGGAAAGGCATGGAAGGATGGTCTACCGCATTGGGAACAAGGGCTCGTACCTCATCGAGAATATGTGAAAGAAGCGTTAGCTGAAGGGATTCTGGTGGCAGGAGGGCCGTTCATGGATCACACAGGTGGGCTAATTATTCTTGAGGTTGAAAGTTTGGAAGACGCAAAACGTTTTGCTTCTAATGACCCAGCGGTGATTGAAGAGAAATTTGAAGCGACCATTTTTCCTTGGGAGCCATTGGAAGGGATTTTTAATAAGTGATTTACGAAACGAAGATGGTGCAGTTCAGAGAATGATTTATTTGACAATGAATAAGAAAGAAGTAACCATAAAGGCGAGAGTTCGGTTAATTAAAAGCGAACTTTTGCCTTTATAGTAACATGCTGAAACTGAAACATCCTTCTATAAATAATATTTACATCTTCCTGCTTTTAACGATCAACGTCGTCGGAAGCATCTCCGCCTTCTCAAAAGAATACCAACGATTCGCATGTCTTTCCCGATCCTCCTCCGTCAATGAAACGTCTTCTATGACCTTCTCGATTTCGAATCCACACTCGATTAATGTATTCAAATATGTACTTACTTTGTACTGTTGCATGATTGCAGGTGCATGCCATGCTTCATGATCATAAGGGCCTTCCTCGTGATAGGATTTTTTGAAATGAAGGGCTCCATTTTCAAAACGCGCACGGCTGTGTAAAGGATGCTCCCAGCTGAAAACAAAGAGACCACCTTTTTTCAAATACTTTGCTACGTTCGCAAGTGTTTTGTCTAAATCAGTTGTCCATCCTAGTGCATATATGGAATAGACGATATCAAAATACTCTTCAGGTAAACCAGGATTTTGCTCCATCGGCGATTCGAATAAATAAACAGGTGCGTTGCAGTCTGCTAACAGACCCTTTGCCGTTTCAATTTGTGTCTTTGACAGGTCTACCCCCCATAGCTCGGCTGCACCTCTTTTGTCCATATACTGTAAGGAATGGCCGCTTCCGCAACCAATATCCAACACCTTGGCATTTGTAATTTCCCCTAGTAAGTGCAAATCATCTTCCCGCAGGGCGAGCGGTCCATACTCCGGAAGTGGATTTCGACCGAAAAATCGCGGGGCAACCTCATCCCAACTTTTTTTGTTTATTGCCAATGAATCAATACTCATTTAAATGCTCCTCCCATTCTCTTATGGGAATATATATTCGATATTTCTACAGGAATCTCCTTTAATTTTGTTCGAAAAAGAGGATTATATCTTTTTAAAAGAGAAGTAGTAAGAAGATAAGGGGGCAAGTATGTTGAAGGGAAACTATCAAATTCAAAAAGCAACAGAGGGCGAAATTGTACCCGTTACTCAATTATTAAAAGAAGTGGCAGCTTGGCTAAAAATTAAAGAAGTTAACCAGTGGGGGTTTTTATTAGCAGGTGGAGAAGATGAAGAAATTCGACAAGCTATCTTAGATGGAGCGACATATGCGGTCTGGTTGGATGGTGAACTGATTGCTACGTTTACGCTCTATGCAACACAAAGTGAATGGGATCAACACATTTGGGGGAGCGAAGATCATGAGGATGTCCTATATCTACACCGGCTAGCGATACGGCCGGCTTATATGGGGAAAGGGATTGGTCAAGAACTATTAGAATGGATTGAAGTAAACCTCGATAAAACAATCCGTCTTGATTGCGTTTCAAATCATCCGAAGTTAAGGACGTTTTATACAGAAAATGGATTTGAGGAAGTGGGCATTAATGACGGACATTGCAAAATGCAAAAGTGATATGTGGAATGAAAGGTCTTTCGCAGTTAACCAAAATGTAAGAGCGTTTATAGACATGGGGATCATTCCAAATAAAAACTATAACAACAATGAGTTACGTAGCGGAACAACGGATGGACAGGTATATGTCATTTCGGAAAATAATACGCCACTTTATACGCTTAAATATGATCATCCGAATGGAATCGAAATGGTTGAACGTTTTTTCACCACGTATGCCCATATCGACCTATTCCCCAAAGTGCATTATGTCGATCCAGAAAAGCACTTTTTTCTCTATGACTACATAGAAGGACATACACACGTCAACCGTGGATTGAAGTCTGTATGGATGAAGCGATTGGTTCAAGGTTTATTTAATCATTACGAAAAAGTAGATGCATCATCAGCTTGGGGTAGATTAGGGGGAGAACCTCGTCACCAATGGCTTGATTTCAACAGGAAAAGCTTAGAATATGCGCATGAGAACATTGGGGATTTATTGCCGAATGAGGATTATGTGAGCATGAAAGGTATTGTTGAGAGACTAGCTGTGGATGAATCCCAGGAGGAGAAGTATTATCTTCACGGCGATACAGGCGTTCATAATTTTGTCTTTCAAGACAATAATCTTGTGGGTGTCATTGATCCGTCGCCGATGGTTGGTCCTGTCCTGTATGACTTCACCTATGCATTTTGCTCGTCTCCGGATGATTTATCAATGGAAACCTTGCTATCCTCGTTTTCACTACTAGAGAATGTACAGATATCAACATCTCGACTTATTGAGGAAGTCGTTTTTCAGTTATACACACGGATTGGGATTTGTAAAAAGGTGCATCCATATGATTTGGAGGAGTACTTGAACGCATGGGATTATTGGAAACGTAAAATCTAGGATGGAAGAGATAATAGTTTACAGTAGTTGTGATTCTGCGGATGGGTGCTAGTATGAGAAAAATTTGGAGGTATTATATTGACAGCAGAAAAAATAGTAAAGGTTTGTGAAAAAGGACATACGTTTTACAAAAGTAGTGAATGCACAAGTTGCCCTACTTGTAATAAGGAAAATAAACCTGCAAGTGGCTTCCTTTCGAAACTCAGTTCGCCCGCAAGAAATGCACTGATTCACGAAGGAATTGACACTTTGCAAGAACTTTCGAAGTACACGGAAAAGGAAATCCTGAAACTTCATGGGATTGGACCAGCTTCCTTGCCTACTATGAGAAGTTCATTAGAGGAAGAAGGGTTATCCTTTAAATAATAACTTATCGTGCTACTATGAACTGTTGCTATCCAATTGGGCACAAGTTCTCCTCACTTTAACGGCTAAATTGAAACTCTAGAATATAGGAACATGAATTATGTTATAATATAGAAAATTAAAGGCGGTGGTGATTTTATGGGATATATTGAATCATCAGAAGAGCTTATGAAGCACATAGCAAATATGAATCGTGATAATTCAGTTTTACAATTTTCTCTTCCAGGGAAGGGAAAGTTCACCCTTGTCCTACAGGAAGAGGATGAAGTTTCAATCAAAACTGATGTTGAAAATAACCCTCAGCTTAAACAAATGATTGAAGAAAGTAAAAATGAATATAAAACAGGAAAAGGTATGTCAACTTCACAACTATTAAATTCACTTTCTGCAAAGGATTTCGAATAGTGGGTAGTAAAAATATAATCTGGCTTCCTGCTGTTAGAGAAAAGCTCATGCAGTTTAGGAGTGAACATTTCACGCCAGAGGAGACTCTGGAATTCATATTTACACTGATTTTAGCTATTGAGGAATCCTTAAGAGATGAATTTAAAAAACATACACAGAGGAGTTTGGTTTCTATAAGGGTTTATCTCGAATCGTTATTAGGAAATTCAAGATTTATTATGAAAAGGATCAAAATAATATAATAATTCTTGGCATATTATTTCCAGGTGAAGCATAGTCACCAATTCCAGCAGCCCTTTGTATAGGGGCTTTTTTATTATGAAACGGTTTTATGCAAACGTTCCTCCTTTTTTGAAAAAAAATTCCCAAAGCCAATCTATAAGACGAGGGGCGAAACAACATACGAAAAGTTGAAGTAAAACCCTACTCAGAGAAATAGTATTTATTAAACAAAAAGGAGAGTCAATATGGAAATTGTCTATTTCGCAGGGGGATGTTTATGGGGCGTACAAGCTTTTATCAAAACATTACCGGGCGTTACATTTACTGAAGCCGGAAGAGCTAACGGAACAAGTCACACACTTGACGGAGAATATGATGGGTACGCCGAATGTGTAAAAACAGGATTCGATCCAACAATTGTAACGATTAGCGACTTAATGAATTATTTTTTTGAGATTATTGATCCATACAGTTTGAATAAACAAGGCCAGGATGTAGGGGTGAAATACAGAACAGGAGTATATAGTGAAAACCCTGAACACTTAAAAGAGGCGAAGAAATTTATTGCCGGAAGAGAGGATTGGAACCGTATTGTTGTTGAAGTATTACCTCTTACAAACTATGTGAGAAGTGCAGAAGAACATCAAGATCGGTTAACAAGGTGTCCGAATGATTATTGTCATATTCCTGATGAATTATTAACTAAATATAAGTAAGGGGTGAATCGACATACGGAAAGTTGAAGTAACACCTTACTCAGTGAAATGGAAGTCGGATTTTGAGACCGAATCCAAACGATTACAAGCCATTTTCGGCGCTGAAGTAATCGACATCCACCACATCGGAAGTACATCTGTATGCGGGTTGGCTGCTAAACCGATTATCGACATCATGCCTGTGGTAAAGGATATTTCACTGATCGATAAGTATACAGACGAAATGGACCGTATTGGCTATGAAGCAAAGGGTGAAAATGGGATTCCCGGACGCCGCTACTTTCAAAAAGGCGGAAATGAGCGCACGCATCATGTACATATTTACGAACAAGGCTCTCGCGACATTGAAAGACACTTGGCATTTCGGGACTACTTGCGTGTTCATCCAAACATAGCTAAGCAGTATGGAGACCTAAAAGAGAGGTTGGCGCATCAATTCCCAGACGATATTGATGCGTATATAGACGGAAAGGCAGAATTTGCGTCAGAGATTGAGAGACAAGCCGTTAGGTGGTACCGACAGCTATGAAAATCTTTATCATGGGGATTGTTGCAAGCGGGAAAATGACTTACGCCAAAGAACTATCGAAACAAACAAGTTTGCCTTTTATTGAACTGGATTCTGTCGTTTACCGTACTGTGGACGATGTGCGGGTGAAACGATCGCTAGATGAACAACTTAAGGTGATTCAGGAAATGGATGCTGCAGGAAGCTGGATTGCGGAAGGGGTGTACCGCCCTTCCTATCACATCCTCTTAGATATGGCGGATGTTGTCATTTGGTTGGATCCCCCGTTATGGAAACGGAAAATGCGGATTTTGAGCAGACATATAAAGCAAGTGATGGGAATGGAAGCATGTGCGTATGAACCGAATGTGCAAATGCTGCGCAACATGTATAAATGGACAAAGTACTTTGAGGTACGGCGCGATAAAATGAATGAAATCCTTCAACCACATCGACATAAGTTACTAATCGTTCAGAACAACCCGAATAACAATAAACACTTGCTAGAATTCAGTGCAAGCATATGAGGAGGGAATATATACATAGACCGTATTGGTTAACAAACGTGACATTGGAAACAGGTTTTATTAAATAGGACGGACAGATTGTCGGTACAAAAACAGGATGCTTTCACATCCGAATTGAAGATGAAGATGCTGTGGAATTTAGTATATGAAAAAGGTGGCTTGCAGCTATGATCAATCAAAATGCAAACTTGGAGAAATACGCTGACCCTGAAATGTATGATTATCTTTATGAAGGATACCAGAAGGATTTACATACGATTTTAAAATGGGCGAAGCAAGATGAACCAATTGTCGAATTGGCTTGTGGCACAGGAAGGTTAACGATTCCGATGGCACAAAAAGGTTTTCGCATAATTGGTGTTGACCTGCATGAAGGGATGTTGAAGAGAGCAAGACAAAAGGCGGAAGAACTAGACCTGTCCATTGAGTTTGTTCAACAGGACTGTACACAGTTGGACATTCCTGTAAAAGCTTCACTAGCATTCATGACGGGAAATTCCTTTCAACATTTTCTTACGAATGAAGCACAGAATGCTTTATTGCAATCAGTTCGAAAACATCTAGTAGAGGATGGGGTTTTTATATTCGATACCCGCAATCCAATTTTGCAAGAGTTGTCGGTACTTGATGAATATGAAGAGAAATTTGTCGATAAAGATGGCAATCAAGTGATCGAGAGTTCCCGTGATAAGTATGACCACCTGACACAAATACTCGACTGTCAAACCAATCGGAAAGTTTATCGGGACGGCACGTTAATTGCCGAGTCGCAAGATGGAATTTTGCTGCGGTATTCATACCCGCAAGAAATGAACAGATTGTTACAGGAAAACGGATTTGAAATTGTACAGGTGTATGGGGATTGGGATGAAATTCCGTTACATGCAAGAAGTGTTTCGATGGTGTATGTAGTGAAACGGAGCAGGTAGAAAATGATTGCACACAGATGTTGTTTTGGCGTAATTCTAAGTGTATTTTTACTGGCGATACACATTTATTTAACTCGTTTAATTAAGGGAGTAAAAGACAATTATAAAGCTGTACGTAAAGTTGAAAGCCGACTTTATGTACAGCTTTTACTATTACTTGTAGCCCTTATTTCACTAATATAGAAAATGCATAACTGGCCTCGCCTTTAATGTCGCCGATCCATTTCACGACGGCCGAGTAATAGTATTTTCCGGGTTCTTGAGGTGCATTAAACGATTTTCCGTCGTGTTCCACATAAGATTCCTCGCCTTTGAAAAATTGTATGAGATCAATTTCAATATTATCAAGTCCTCTTAGCTCATTTGGTACTCCAGGATTAGTGGGTAGTGAGAAGAGTATTTCTTCTCCAGGAGTGACACGCATAGTTCTCGTCCCTGATAAAAGGCTACTAAAGTCCTCAACATGTACTATGTTACATTTTTTATCCGGTTTTTCCCAGCAAGATCTATCTCTTCTGATTGAGGCAACATCATTGTTAACGGTCACTCCGGGTGTGGGAGGCATTCCTGTATATCCACTTTCTTCTAGGTATTCTTCACTTGGTGATGGTACTTCCTTGGTTTTTTCAGTTGAACAGGCGGACATTAACAATAGAAACATTACTAAAAAAGAAATAAAGACTATACGTCTCACAACATCAACTCCATTTAATTAGAATATTAATTTCGTATTATTACAAAAAAATGAACAAACAATAAAATTATTCAGGAAATGGAAGGAGTAACCACTTTAAATGTCGAACTATGTGTAGTAAGACGTTGAAAAGGAGTTGCAATCTGTTCTTTGTTCGATCTACTAGTAATATGATTAAGGAACAACTGAAGGGGGGATTCTATGTGGTTAAGGATGGTTCAATTTGAAGTGAGTAAAATTTTTAAGACAAAGTATTTCAGGACGTTTTCGTTCATTTTATTATTATTTCTTATAGCTTATTATGTATTCGTTTACATAAATACGACCCGTTTGGATGAGGTAGTCTCTAACCTTGAAGGTACGTTAACTTCAATGGAAAAACAACTAGCGGAGACAGAAGAAGGGACAACTGAATATGAGATTTTCAACAATGTCTATGAAAAGCATAGACATGAAGTGGAGGCTTATAAAAAACATGATTGGCCTGCTGTAATGAATCATCAAATTGAACTTTTACCGCCCGATCTTGATAGCAATATTGTAAGTAGGCAATATTATACATCTTCTTTCCCAACACTTTTTACAATGGAGACGAGACGAGCACAATACAATTGGTTGATTGAAAAAGAGATTGAACCGGTATTTTGGTTGTGGGACGTGTCATGGAAAACGGCTTATGACTTGTATTATCCGATGGCGGGTGTTGGAGATGATGAATTTCTGAGACAAATCGTCGAAAAATATAGCAATCAATATTCTTCGACAGGTATTTATTATGCAAAACATGTCGCCGGCCTTCTTTTTAGTTTAGGAGGGGTTGTGTTCTTCTCACTTCTGTTTGGGGATGTCGTCACAAAAGAAGGGTTAGCCAAAAATGGATCTATTCATCTTTTGCGTACACAACCTATTAACAGGCACGGCATTTTGGTCGGCAAATTCATAGCGATTCTACTTGTAAGTTTTGTATTTCTAGTAGGTATAGGGGCGATATCGGTCGTACTAGGTGCGATCTTTGACCGTTTGGGGGACTGGGATTATCCGGTGCTTGTGTATGGCGAGGATTATGCATTTGAATTTATCAATATGGGAACTTTCATCCTGAAGTCAGCCCTCCTGTTTTTCATGGTGCTGTTGTTCTGTTATTCTTTATTGTTCCTTTATTCAATCCTGGCAAAACGTATGATACTCGCGCTTGGACTGACAATACTTACGATTTTGATAGGTGTGCAATTAGCAGAGCAGTCCATTTTATCGAGTTTTGCGCACTATATACCTTTCCATTATTTTTCGACGACGGACATTGTCACGATGGAGTTCGCAGCAACATTGAAGAATTTTAACTTTACTTATACGACTGGGATGATGGTTTTAGCTATTTGTAGTGGGGTTCTATTAGTAGCCACTTATATGCTCTCACTCTTTCAATATAAGAGTCAGAGATAAGTAAAAGATTAGGGGGATGGCATGATGATTGTTAATGTTTCCAATTTGAAAAAACACTATAAAAAACAACCGGTATTAAAAGGAATCGATATTACGATTGATACTCCTCAAATTATTGCGCTTGTCGGTCCGAATGGTGCGGGGAAAACGACATTAATGAACTGTATGACGAATTTGCTTCCATTTAACGAAGGAAGTGTTGAGTTGGTAGGGAAGAAAAATACGGATGCATCCATCTTTTATGAAGTGTCTTATTTGCAGGATAACCGAATCTTATATGGGGATTTGACCGGTTACGACCACTTGAAATTCATTTGCAACGTGCAGAAAATTCCATTGTCCAACATTAAAAAAGTGACTGATCGGGTTGGCATGACAAGCTATATGAAAAAAAGAGTGAGGAATTATTCACTTGGTATGAAGCAACATTTACTCCTCGCCATGTCGATTATTAATGAACCTAAATTATTGTTGCTGGATGAACCATTAAACGGGCTAGATCCAACAAGTGCCATTAATATGCGAAATATCCTGTTGGAATTATATAAAGAAGGAACAACAATCATTCTATCCTCGCATAATCTTGACGAGATCGACCGATTGACGAATATCATTTATTTCATGAAAGATGGTGCGCTATTGAAGGAATCCCTTCAAGATTTCTCGGCAAATCAATATTATGTGGCTGTCGACCATCCTGAAAAAGCAGTTGAAACGTTAAAGCAGGCTGGCTTCCAGTTTACAATGCATGAGGGAATCATCGTCTTTTTAGAAACAGAAGTGATTTTGCAAGAGTTTCTGGATTTGATGAACCGAAATGAAATTACGATTACTTCCATCGAGACGAAGAAAATTGGTGCGGAAAAACGGTACCAAGAATTGTTTGCGAAGGAGAAGACAGATGAAACTGTTGCTATTTGAATTCAAAAAAATCTTCTTTAGCAAAAGATTCCTCTATATCATGTCACTTCTTGTCATTGGTATCGCATTGCTGTTTGTCCGCAATGTCACTTTTCAGTCGTATATTGTGAAAGAAGAAAATAAGCGAATTGATAGTCAATCAAAGGCGAGTCAGGCAAATGCAAGAGCTCATCGAATCGCCTTGGAAAATGACCCTGAAAATGAAGAACAATTGAAACTGCAAAAGATGAATTCTGAAATTAGGGACCAATTATACGAATTGATCGGCATCGCTTCGTCTAAAGACTGGGAAAGTAAATTGACGTTGCAAAATGAGATTTACGCAAATACACTTGCCTATAAAAAAGAGGGCGGGGATTTTCCTCTATCCGATAAAGAAATTCGTGAAAGTATAGCGATGAATGAGAAGTTGTTGAAGGAAGGCATCCCTCCTGAACATGCTGTTTATAGTATGGCGTTACCGAATTTCATGAAGCAAATTGTAGACTTGTTAATCCATTTCGGGGCGTTCATTTTACTAATACTCATCATTGGTGAATCTTTATCCGGCGAGTATGAGAATCACTCGATCAATCAACTGTTTACACAACCACTAAAGAAAACGAAGATTATCATGAGTAAATTTTGGAGTGCCGTATTATTATACATCGTCATGTTGGGTGTCGTTCTCTCGTCGGCATTATTGATTGGATTCGCGTTTGGTAAAAAAGGAAGCTTCAATTATCCTGTGTTACTTGAAAAAAACAATGCCATCGAATTTACGACGATTTCCAGCTATATGACAAAGGGTCTTCTTATCGTTTCCGTCGCGATCATCATGGTCATTGCTTTGTATTTGTTGTACAGCCTGTTGTTTAAGCAAACGCTTGCAACATTGGCCGTCCTCCTCTTAACATTGGCAGCAGGCTATTTTATTTCTACTTTTGTGACATGGGGGCCGTTCTCCTGGTTCAATCCATTTGCAAACTTGCTGCCGAGCAATATGATTCTGTTGCAAAATGATCACCTATGGTACCAAGCGATTCCGGTTACGCTTGGCGTGGCAGTGGTTCTATATATACTTGCATCGAGGAAGATTCATACGAGTAAGATTGTGTAAAGCTTAACCTGTTCCGTCGATTACAAAACTAGTTAACGAGGCTGTGACAAAGCTATAAATAGACCGTTCCTCTGCACTCCAAAAGGCACGCTTTCCGCGGGGCGCGCTTGAGCCAATCGAACAACGAAGAGTTCGATTTGCCGTATTTCTGCGTACTTTGCGGAAATTAAGGCATCCTTGCTCCCAACGCTCCGCTTTTGCTCGCAAAAGCCGTTCTACGTGACGGCTTTCCCTGTGGGGTCTCAACATTCGCGCTACAATCCCGCAGGACATTGAATAGGCTTCCTCGAATAAGCATCGCACGAAGGAAATGCGTCAGCATTTTCGAGGAGTCGGCCTTTTTCCGCTCCGATCCACTCTTGGATATGAAAATGAAACACTATGAAAGTAGTAAAAAATGCAAGTCGGCAAAATTGCCTTCATGCATTTTTTTATGTTTTGTCCCGGCATCGTTTTGTTCATCTTTTGGGTTAGTATAGTTATCGATTATGCGAGAAAAAAAATCGCTTCTTATAATGAAGCACTAATAGTAGTTAATTATAACCAAAAGTATGATAGCTAATAGCTTCTGTCGACCAACAAGTGGTAGTAGAAATGGGGAAAAGGGCTGATTTACCGCTGACCTGGAGGCGTTAAACGCGTATAATTGACATCGAGCAACAAATAGATGCACAAGGCAGGTGTTTTCTATCCAACAAATACAGTTACTACAAAAGGTCATCGATACGATTGAAGAACGTATAAAGGAAGAGATTAAACCAGACGAGTTGGCGAAAATAAGTGGGTATTCTCCTTTTCATTTTTACCGCGTTTTTTACGAGCATATCGGTTATACCGTAATGGATTATGTCGTTAAGCGAAAACTACAGCATGCGTTATTCGAGTTGGTAAACGGAAAAAAAGTGATTGATATTGCGCTTGAATATGGATTCGAAACACACTCAGGCTTTACGAAAGCGTTTAAACGAGTTTTCGGGAGTCCCCCGAACTTATACCGATTACATTGTCCAACGTCATTTCCTCCTAAGCTAGATTTAATGAATTTCCGTCAAAAAGAAGTCGGAGGCATTGTCATGCAACCGAAAATCGTTCAGAAAACGGGTTTTACGATTGCAGGAAAAACGTATAAAAGTCGATTGGATAACGTGTTTTATACGAGGGATGCTCCAGCATTTTGGGATCAGCGTATCGCGCCAGAAGAGGCGATTGAAACGATGTTGTATGAACAATTAGCTCCGAAGAAACATGGAGAGTATTGCGTGAACTTGAATGCGAGAGAAACGGATAATACGTTCACTTATTTATTTGCCGTCGACTATGACCATGAGGATGCCAAGCTTCCTAAAGGTCTGAAAAAGTTGCATATACAACCAGCGACGTATGCGGTATTTAAAATTCCTCCAGTAGATGTGGATCGTTTTGTTCCTGCTATTAAAGGAACGTGGAAATTCATATTGGAAGATTGGCTGCCGCAATCGTCTTACGAAGTGGACGAGCAAGGTTATGACTTTGAATATTACGATGAACGTTGCCACGACTGGATTTATGAGAAAATAACGATGGAAATATATGTGCCAATTAAGGAAAAAGACAAAGTGTGAGTGGTTCACGCTTTGTCTTTTTTTAACACAACTGTATAGAAATACAACACAGGCATAACGAAACAAGCACTTGCTACGATGGCAGTTTTCACAGCGAATCGTGATGCAATCAATCCGATAATTGGTCCACCGCCAATTTGGCCAATGGCATCGACTTGGCCTTTTACGGAAAAGAAAGTGGCCCGTGTTGATGAGTCAGGGATGATTTTATTCAGCCAAATATCCTCTAACGGATACATTACTTGTCTCGTTACTTGAACGATGACGTAAAAGATGAGTAAACTCACAACAAATGTCGAGAATGCAAAGCCGATGAGAGAAGCGACAATGAGCGTGCTTCCAACGAAAAGGGTATGGTAAATAGGTCGTAAATTCAGGAGAATCGCACTGCGGTTAATAAAGTGAAGTGCAGTGAAAGAAAGTAAGACAACAATGAATTGAAGTCCGCCCATGAAAATGACTAATTGTTCGTTTGATAATGAAGCTAAAGCGGAAACGTCGATGAAATGTGACATCCATAAGCGGTCGAATCCTTCGCTATACAATCCGATGAACAAAGCGATTAAGAGCAACATCCTCATGACAAAACTTGCTTTGGAATAAACAACGATCTTCTGCATATTTCCCTTCATGCTTTTCCACGTAGAAACCCGTTTGCCTGGTCGTAGAGGTTTGAAGTTGTCTTCTTTTATAAAGAACAGTAAGTACATCGCTAGTCCAAGCATGCAAATTCCACCAATGACAATCGGTAAGTTTATCATGAGATAGCCTGTCAATATGCTAAGCGGAATGGCGATAATCTGGCCAAGCTGCCCAAATTTTGCTCCCCTCATAAATGCTAGCGATGCTTTTTCTTCCCCAATTTCGTCTGCGATCCAAGCTTGCTGGGCGCCGCTTGTAAACGTATAGCCAATCCCCCATGCAATTTGCGAGAAGATAACTGCCGCAAACAGAGGGAACAGCCCTTCAATGATGAATCCGAATCCAATCAAGAAGTAGCCAATGATGAGAGAGAGTTTTCGACTTTTCACGTCTGCCAGTACACCAGTTGGAATTTCAAATAGGAAAACCGTCAGCTCCAAAACCGTCCCGACTAAAACGAGTTGCAGTGGATCGAGCTTTACAACTTGTACATGGTATAACAAATTGACAGTAAAGATATACGTGAAAAATAGTTGTGATGAAAAACAAGTGAACAAGTAAACAGCGTATGGATCTTTCTTATTAAATACATTCATATTTTTTCCTCCTCGATATGATTATAGAGAAGAGGTATCCAATGAACTTGTCCAAATTTGCGATTTTTTAGTGTGAGGAACAATTATTTTATTTGCTCGGAGATTAGTAAATAATGCTAACTAGGTAACTTGTTAATTTTTGGAATTTGTATTGCCGAATGTACGAAGTGTGCTGTACTATAAAAAGGAAAGAAAATTCTATACGAAAGAGGAAACATCTTGAAGAAAATTAACATCATCGTACCTACTCTTTTACTGTTTTTGTCTGTGATCGCTCTTCCAACATTTGCGAAAGCCGATACATCACTGCCACTGAATACAGTTGTTTCAGGATCCATTACTGAACAAGAACCAATGGATGCTTATACAGTAACTGTTCAGGAAGCAGGCATTTTATCGATAGATGTGAACGTCTATTTTTCGGCTGCATTAATTGAATTAAGAGATTCCAAAAATGAACGAATCGGTAATTTTGAAGGGGTTTTTCATGGACGTCCAGAAAATCCAACAAATCTTAATAAAAAAGTCAATCTTGAACCTGGTGTGTATACTGTAATTGTGAAAGATTATAATAGGACAAGTTATGGTAACTATGACTTGAAAGTTACATTGAATCCAGCGAACAACACGGAGATTGAACCGAATCAATCGATTGCTGAAGCTATGGCGATTCAAGTGAATGACAAAAAAATTAGAGGATTCATTAGCGCGAATGATACGGAAGACTATTACAAAATCGAATTGGTCGAGCAGGGTCGTTTATTCCTCGAAATTGATTCCCAAATGATGAATGGTACGGTTCGGATATATGATGCAAATGGAGAAACTGTTACGTGGGAAAGTTTAGGTTTCTATAATGGATTACCATTGCTGTGGAAATCCCATATTGATTTTGATGCAGGTACGTACTATATCAGTGTAACCGGCAATGATACGTATCATGGAATCTATGAAATGCTCGTTTCTTTTGCACCTGTTAATACGGATGAGGTTGAACCGAATAATTCGATGGCGACTGCAACTCCAGTTCAGTTAAACGATTTAAAGACACATAAGGGATTTTTGAGTTATACCGATACAAAGGACTATTACAAAATCGAGATGCCTTACGATGGATATTTGACGGTTGAATTTTCTTCAGAGTTTAGTGCCTATCATTTAATCGATGAAAAAGATGTACCATACGATTCATATGTGAGTAGCGGTGCGGTAGGAATTCCTGAAACGTCGACTCGGAAACAGCAGCTCAAAAAAGGAACGTATTATGTCGTGCCGATGAAGGGTGCGATTTGGCAAGGCGGCATTTATACGCTTGCATTTTCAGCTGAACCTGAAAGTAAAGAAAAGCTTATGTTTAGGGATGTAACGGGCAGGTATACTACAGCAGTTAATTATTTGGTGGATAAAGACGTTACCAATGGAATGACGCCCTTTTATTTCGGAGTGAATGAAAAGATTAAACGAGTGGATGCAGCGATTTGGCTTGCAAAGATGTTAGAGTTGGATACTTCAAACTCAGCGAGTACGCCGTATTTGGACGTGCCTAAAAGGGCTTGGGGAGCGGTAAATGCTCTAAAACAAGCGGATATTGCAAACGGCAAGTCGAAAACCCATTTCGGAGCGAATGATACGATGACCCGCGGGGAGATGGCGTTAATGATCCAACGAGCGTATCAGTTATCCGGTGACGGTGTGCATCTGCCATTTATCGATGTTTCGCCACGGTATGAAGATGCGGTCAAAGCGCTTTTGAAACACAACATTACGCAAGGGAAATCACCCAATCAGTTCGGTACCAATATAGCGATCACTCGTGGAGAAATGGCGATATTTTTACACCGGGCAGACCAAACGAAATAAGAGGAAATGCTGGTGCGGATCGGATGGATTCAGCACCGGTTTTTCATTTATTCTATTCAGGACTTAATGTGTAAAATGAATGCCATCAATCATTCCGCTCGTAGCATGTATTCAATACGAATTGGATTCTTAATGAGTTGATAGCAGTAATGTTTAGGAAAAGAAAGAGGTAAAACACCATGAAGAAAGCTAGCATCTTAGTACTTGTCCTATCACTATTTTTGTTTGGATTTCCACTACCTAAGACAGTAAAAGCCGATACGGTACTTCCGTTTAATACAACTGTCACTGGTGAAATTACCGAACAATCTTCAAGTCAAGCATACACTGTAACTGCTGAGGAGGCAGGAACACTCACAATTAATTTCACGGTATACTTTTCTTCAGCCCTATTGGAATTAAGAGATTCCAACAATGAACTTGTGGGCGAATACGAGTGGGTAAATGGCGGTAGTGTTGGAAATCCTCAAGTTTTACAAAAGGAAGTAAATATTGAACCAGGTGTGTATACTGTATTTGTTAAAGACAATAACAAAATAAGTTTTGGGAAATATGATCTGGCTGTAGCATTTAATCCAGTACACAATACGGAAACTGAACCAAATCAGACGTTCACCGAGGCGATGCCGATTCAACTAAATGGAAAGCGGATCCGTGGGTTTATTAGCGCAAACGATCATCATGACTACTATAAAGTAGAGGTAGAGGAAGCAGGTCGGCTGAAACTGGATATCGTTTCCCAAATGCGTAGCGGAACTGTTGAATTCTACGATGCAAAGGGAGACATGATTTCTCGGGATTCATTAGGATATTATGAAGGAACACCAGTTACATGGAAAACGCATCAAGACTTTGAGGCGGACACGTACTACATTCATATAATGGGATATGGTTCCAATCAAGGCATTTATGAAATGCTTGTTTCGTTTATGCCTGCAAATAATGAAGAAATTGAACCGAATAATAACAAGTTTACCGCAATGCCCATCTCGATAATGGATCCGAAAATGTACACGGGCTTTTTAAGTTATACAGATCGCTATGACTACTATAAGATAGATATGAAATTTGATGGGTATGTAACGATCAATTTCTCATCGGAATTTAGTGGTTACCAATTAACGGATGGTATAAGTATCAATTATGCTTCACATAGAGGTAGTGGCAGTAACGGACATCCTGAAGCTTCCACTCAAAGAATTGCACTCCCGAAAGGCGTCTATTATTTCGTTCCTTTTGCACAAGTTTCTTGGCAAAGTGGCGTGTACACGATGTCATTTAAAGCAGAAGTGGATTTTAAAGATGTAACAGGTAGGTATATGCCGGCAGTCACGTTCTTGGCGGATAAAGAAGTGACAAATGGCATTACTAAAAATGAATTTGGCGTATATGACAACATAAAACGCGTGGATGCAGCGATTTGGCTTGCGAAAATATTGGAGTTGGATCAATCAGATTCAACAACTACAACCTATTTGGATGTACCGAAAAGAGCATGGGGAGCGGTTAATGCGTTAAAGGTTGCAAACATTGCAAACGGAAAATCAGCAACCCATTTTGGTGCGGATGATACAATGACACGTGGTGAAATGGCGTTGCTCCTAAAACGGGCATATGGGTTATCAGTGGTAGGTGTCGAGCATCCTTTTATAGATGTAGCGCCACGCTATGAAGAAGCGGTAAATGCTTTATTGAAAAATAATGTGACGCAAGGGAAATCGCCCACTCGATTTGGGACCGGCGAACGGATTACGCGTGGTGAAATGGCATTGTTTTTATATCGGGTGGAAGCAACCCGCTAATAGAGGACCGGTGCAGATGCTAGTCATCATGCACCGGTTTTATTCAAATTGAATATCGAAACTTTGAACGAGCGTAGGACGCTGCGTTTATTTCGGCTTTTCGCGCTCGGATTTCTCGCGCTGGTTCGGCGTCATGGGTTCTTGCTTCGGATGTAAATTTCCGAGCTCTGCAAGCTCCATCGATATTTCTTCTTTCCCATTGGCATTGATGACATTACTATTCGCGTTTTTGCGCTGAATGTTCTTCATTGAAAAAAACCTCCTTTTGCACTGTAGTATGGGAGGATTTTTTGAATTGATGTACACATCGAAGTTTATTTAGAGCAAAGATTAACTCGAGTATAGAGTAGTGAGAAAGATATCGCTTTACATTTGCGATTTGTCAATGTTGATAGAGTGACTGGAAATTACATGAAGTGGTGTTCGCGAAAAATTTCTTGGTAAAATTCCTAGGAATCACTTTAGAAGCTTTGGTACTAAAGTGGAGAAAAATAGTTGAGAACATAAAAAAAAGACCCTACACGAGGGTCTTTTTTTAGCCGTAATTAAGCTTTTTGAACGTTTGAAGCTTGTAGGCCGCGTTGTCCTTGTTCGATTTCAAATGTTACACTTTGACCTTCGTCTAAAGATTTGAAACCTTCGCTTTGAATTGCTGAGAAATGTACGAATACATCCTCTCCACCTTCACGCTCGATGAATCCAAAACCTTTTTCTGCGTTGAACCACTTAACTGTACCTTGTTCCATTAATATTACCTCCTAGTGTGGATTTCCACACGATGTGTTACTATTCTTGCTCAAATACTTTAGACGAAAAGCAAAATCCTAATATCCATTCGATAAAAGAACAAAAATAATTCTTCTTAAGAATAACACATAGTTGAAGAAAAAGCTAATCGTATGAATATTATTTAATTTCTTCGTAGTATAGAGACTTATCTAAATTCGTTTCTTCTATTTTCATAGAAAACTCTTGGTCTAAATATGTAAAAAGACTAAAAATTTTATTGGCATAACGACAGTCTTCGCTGCAATTCTCGAAACAGACGGAAGGAAATTGAGCAAACTGCACCATTTGCCATCGTAACTGTGCGTTCTTTCGTATGTAGTTCTACTACATGCTGAAGATTTATTAAAAAACTTTTATGGCATCGAAAGAAAGACTCTCCTAGCTGTTCAAAGTCTATCAGTTTACCGTAAAATTCGTAGTATCCATTTCTCTCATGCAATTCAAGCTTATGTGGACTTGAAGACGTTTCAATGAAATAAATATCTTGAAGCTTTATGTTCTTAATACGTTCGCCAATTTTAATTTGCACCATTGATGATTGATCAAATTCACCGAGCTGTTTATACTTTTGGAATGCAACTTGCAGCACGTCAACAACTTGCGAACTGATTTGACTGGGCGTATCTTTCACGATGAAATCCAGTGCGGCTAGTTTGTAAGTGAATGTCATTTTTAATTGATCGGCATGTGACGTAATGAAAATAATCGTCGCTAGCGGGTCTTTTTTTCTAATTTCCACAGCGATATCCATCCCGTTGAGTCGGTGATTCAGCTCGATATCTAGAAAGTAGCAATCAGCTTGATGTTTCTCCAAATAGGTTAACACTTCATCTGGTTGGTTGGCAGACAGGACAATTTCAATACTTGGTTCATGAAATAGCGCATAGTTTGTAATGGCTTGATGTAAAAGCTGTCTTTGATGCGTGTCATCTTCACAAAGTAGAACCTTCACCAAAATCCCTCCCGTCAATCGTCATTTCATGAATAAACGAATGATTTTCAATGCGTGTGTTTAATGTGACATTCGCGTAATTGGACAATATTTTTCTAACGTTGAATAGACCAAATCCACGATTTTTGCCCTTTGTTGAAGTCTTTTCCTCAAACAATTTTTTACTGTTTATTGTATCCAACGTTGTTCGATTCTCGATGATCATGACGACTTTGTTTGGCATAGTAATGAAAGCTAGATGAATTTTAGGATTTTTCAAAGAGGTGCTAGCCTCAATGGCATTGTCTAAAAGAATACCGATAATACGCGACAAATGTATACGATTCATCGCGATGTCTTGAATCGTTTCTGGAATTTCGATCGTCATGGGAATATGTGATTCATCCGCAAAGAGTAGTTTAGTAGCAATCAACCCCTTTAACTCAATCATTTTAAGGTTCTCAAGCTGGCTAAACATTTTGTTCTTAAACAACGAACGTTGCTCTTCTCTACTAATATGTTCGTTAAAATATTTTTGCAGGCCAGCCAAATCTTCTTGCTCTATGTACCCTCGTAATGTTAATAGAATATTTGCGTAGTCATGTCGGAATGTTTGCATCTCTCGGTTCACTTGTTCTAATGCTTGCATATATTGTGTAAATTGCTGCTGCTCAATCATTTGTTGGTTTAGTCGGTTTTCCTTACTAATGGTACGTAATAGAATCGTAGTCAAGCCGATCATTATGAAAAAATAAACAAATAAGGCAACTAAATTAGCCGAGGAAATCTGGATATCCCCTTGTTCCATTGGAATAAAAATAAGTGCGTAGAAAACGAAAAAAGTGATGCTTGTGATAAGCAATAATAATAGTTGAGAATGCCTTGAAATTCTTAAAGGCTCCTTGTATTGAAATAAGTATTTTTTATAAAAAACCAAAACAAATGCAATGAGAACAACGATAAGTATCCCGTGAATGATAGGTGGTAAAGACAGTTTATTAACTAAGAATAGCGTCGTAGATTCTGCTAAGATACAAATAATAGACTGAAAGCAATGAAAGAGGTCGTCATATGTCTCCTCCGATTCACAAAGTAGCCGCTCCTCTATACGGTCAGGAGTGTTTTTAAGACGTTGAAGATAAAACAGCCTTAACCAATTCTATCATGATTATAATGAAGGATGATCATAACCATACATGGTTTAGGAGTTGGAGGCTTGTTACGTGAAAGAAGAACTATTGGAATTAAGTAATCAATCGCTGTTTTTTGCATTTATCCTATTAGTAATTTCTATTATACCAGTTGGAATCGCATTGAAATCCAAAAACGAATGGGGTAGCCGAATAGGTGTTAGTCTGATGTACTTGTCCTTTTCTTTGCAACTTCTCTACTTCGTACTTAGATGGATAGCAATCGGACATGCACCTGTTAGTAATTTGTATGAGTTCATGACCTTCTTTGGCATCATGCTGATTGGAAGTGCACTCATCATGTATCATATGTATAAGCAAATAATTGTTTTGCTATTTGCAATTCCGGTTTCACTTGTCATTATGGGATACGGTGCAGTGTTTACAAGGGATGCATCTCCTTTAATTCCTGCACTTCAAAGCAATTGGTTGTCCATTCACGTAATTACTGTTGCGGTTTCAAGTGCCATACTCTCTATTGCGTTTGTGACAGGGATTATTTACTTACTCAAAGTACTCAATGTAGATGAAAGAACGAAGCATACAAAAGGATTGGAATTTGTGATGTATTGCCTCGTTGTTGTTGTCGGTTTTATTATTGCTTCAATGACGTTTTCAATGACATTGGATAAAAAAGTTCTACAGTTTGAGAATCGAGAACGAGTTTTGGAAGAAGCGGTTTATAAAATGCCGGCCATTGTTGTAAATGACGGGGCGGTACTAATAAATGATCAAAAGGCAGTCGGAGGACTCGAAATATCCAATGCCATTGATGCGAAAAAACTCAATTCAATCCTCTGGGCGTTCATTTTCGGGTCTAGTATTTATAGTCTTATTCGACTCATAACAAAGAAGAAAATTATTCAGATCGTAAAGCCACTGACGTCGAAAGTGAATCCAACAGTCTTGGATGAGATGACTTATCGTGCAGTAATTGTAGGATTTCCATTGTTCTCGTTAGGCGGTTTGCTGTTTGCGATGATTTGGGCACATCAGGCATGGGGGCGTTTTTGGGGGTGGGATTCCAAGGAAGTATGGGCATTAATCACTTGGCTGTTTTACGCTGCATTCCTTCATCTACGGACTTCGAAAGGAAGGGAAGGAAAACGGCCGGCGTGGATGGGCATAATCGGGTTTGGCCTCATTGTATTTAACCAAGTATTCGTGAACCTTGTGATTGCTGCTTTGCATTCATATGCATGAAGAGAAGACATCTCCTTTGGAATGAGGGGATGTCTTTTTCCATGAAGACGCAACAATTTTTTCTACATAGGAAAAGAATGTTTTTCGAACTCCTCATTTTATTCAAATGAATTAAAGGAGAAAGTGTGTACTATGCAGAAGTTATTCTTATCGTAATTGAATGTAAAGGGGACGGGTTGCTGATGGAAGCTTTACTAGTCATTGACGTACAGAATGGGATTGTGAAATTTGCAGATTTTCAAAAAGAATTAACCGTTATGAAAGACGTCATTGAAGATTTTAAGAGGAAAGGAAAGCCAGTAATTTTCATCCGACATTTGGATGACGAGGAAGAAAGCTCTCTCTATAAAGGTTCGGCAGGTTCTGAATTGCATGCTTCGTTAAAGGAATATGCGGAGTGTATCGTTGAGAAGCAGACACCAAGCGCCTTTTTCGAAACGGACTTATCGAGTCGGTTAGAAAAGTTAGATGTAGACCACGTATTTATTATTGGCTTCAATACGGAGTTTTGCTGTCAGTTTACAGCAATTGCTGCTTTTGATCGAGGCTACAAAGTGACATTTATCGAAGATGGTACGGGTACAACCAATACTGCTGAATCATATGGTATGGCTGGTTTGGATATAAAGGATTTTGTCGGCACGGTGCTGCATTGGTCGAATGTTATTGAAGTGTTGGATTATGAGGAGTATATAGAAGTTTACAAGTAAGGAGTGGGCGCCATGCTACCGCAGGAATTGGCTGTCGAGAAAATTAGTGAGAGTTTGAAAAGAGATCCACTCGTGCAAGCGGTTTTTTTGAAAGGTTCGATGGGAAGGGGCGAGCATGATGCCCATTCAGATGTCGATCTTTACTGTGTAGTGAACGAAAAGGATGAGAAACAATTTCTTGCCAATCGATTAGAGCATGTGCATGCGTATCGAGAGACGATTTTATGGGATGATATTTTCATTGTCGCACCTCAAATCATCGCTGTATTTGACAATTTGTTGCACATTGATTTATTCACGGTCACAAAAGAAACGTTTGTTGGCGGAGACTATTTCACCGTGCTTTACGATCCACACCGTATTATGGATGAATTTGTACATACACAAGGACTGACACTTACGGAAAATGAATATGAAGATGATGTCATGGATGTGGCTTGGTTTTTATTCCAATATAAAAAATCTGCTGCACGAGGAAATGATATCTGGTCAGTTAAAATGCTAACAAATGTCATCTATCATCTAGGGAGAGTTTTATTGTACCGATATGCACCGGAACGTGCGAAGTTGGGATTGAAGACAATTGAACAGTCTTTGCCGGAAGAGGTTGGGGCGGAATTGAAGGGTATTATGGAGTTCATCACACCACAGAGGCACGCGCAGGCGGTAGAGCGGATTAGCACTTTGCTGGATCGTGAAGTGGAGTGGATGCAAAAGCGGTTTGCTGAAGAACATCAAACAATGCTTTTTTTACGAAGAATGATTGAACTGCATGGTAGTGAGTATCCATACTAATTTAAGATCACGATGTGGAAATGATTATCGAGGAACCGGAAGATTGCCCGCCAGGAAAGTATATTAGTTTTCACGATCCTTTTGGGAATGTATGGGAGTATTTGCAGTTTGCTTAGTACTTGTTGAGTAAGCCATTTACATAGGCTTACTCAATTTTTCGTTTATAGACGCTTAACTGCTTATGGAGAAGATGCTTTTCGGGGAGGCAGACGATTAAAAGAATCATTAGCAATTTGGCTTGTAAAACTAAATTGGTTGGTATGCATAGTGACGAAAATGTAAGACTCCGAGTTGATTTGTTCGTTGAATCAATGGAAGAGTATTTCATCTCCATATATGCTTGCTATAGTAGAGCAAGAGAGGTTTGGAGGAATGACAAATGGATAGTGTACTAATAGCTCGAGGCATTCAAAAAGTGTATGGAACGAAAACGAATCTTTTTACGGTATTAAACGAAGTGGACCTAACAATACATAGAGGTGAATTTGTCGGCATCATGGGTCCTTCTGGAGCAGGGAAAACAACGTTACTCAATATTTTAGCTACAATTGACAAACCGACACTTGGTAGCATTCAAATTAACGGAAAAGATATTACGGGATTACGTGATGAACCACTATCAGAATTTAGAAGAACAAATTTAGGGTTCATCTTTCAAGATTACAATTTACTAGATTCTTTGACGATTCGAGAGAATATCTTATTGCCACTCGCCTTTGCAAATCAAGCGGTTGCAATGATAGACAGTAGAGTTACAGAAGTCGCTACAGTTCTAGGCATTCAATCCATTTTGGATAAATACCCTTATCAAACATCCGGTGGCCAAAAGCAACGAACCGCCGCGGCAAGGGCAATTATTCATAATCCTTCATTAGTTTTAGCGGATGAACCGACCGGTGCCTTGGATTCAAAATCATCAATGGATCTGCTAAATGCTTTTAACGTATTGAACCGTGATTTTCAAACAACAATTCTCATGGTGACACATGATGCGTTTGCAGCCAGTTATTGTGACCGCGTCATTTTCATAAAGGATGGCAGTTTATTTACGGAATTGGTGAAAGGGGATAAGGATCGAAAACAGTTTTTTAACCAATTGGTGACGACACTTTCCTCTATGGGGGGCGGTAACCATGAATTTGTATGATGTGGTCTTGAAAAACCTGAAGCATAATTTCGGAAGGTATTTCATTTATATCGCTTCACTCACGTTTAGTGTTTTAATCTATTTTACTTTTGTCTCCCTACAACATAATGAGCAAGTTGCAGATGCATTTGGCAGAGAAGATAAGTTGGGGCCTGTTTTGACGGGAGCTTCTATTTTATTGCTAGTCTTTATTGCAATTTTTGTATGGTACTCAAATACATTTTTTATTCGAAATCGAAAGCAAGAAATCGGTCTTTACGCATTAGTCGGGGGAACAAAATCAGAAATCGGTCGAATGCTATTTTATGAGAATTTGTTGATGAGCCTTCTTTCATTAGGGGTAGGTATTGGCTTGGGGCAAATATTCTCCGTGTTTTTCAGTATGATTCTTCTCAAAATCATGGGGATTAATATAGTTGTGCATTTCACAGTTAATGTAGCACCTATCGTGCAAACTGTTTTTGTGTTTATGCTTATTATGCTATTAGCTTCGTTCCAGGTAAATCGGATCGTTCATCGCTTTCAACTTATTGACCTGTTTCAAGCGAAAAATAAAGTCCAGACAGTAATAAAACCATCTAGTATCGTTGCTGTGTTGGCGTTTGTTTTGCTTGGTTTTAGTTATTGGAGTCTATTACATGCCTACGATTCGAAAAGTTGGGATACTCATTTTGGACGTAATTTCTTTGGGGTTATCATTTTGATCGTAACGGGTTCTTATTTATTGTTTCATTCTGGTAGTGGGCTATTTGTCCATATCTTACAAAATAAGAAGGGTGCATATTACAAATGGAAGAACTTAATTACATTCACCCAGCTGAAAAGCAGGCTTAAAACGAATGCGATTATACTTACAGTCATATCCGTATTGAATGGTATCACGATTGTCGCATTTGGATTTGCCGTTACGATGTACTATAACACGATGCAGACATTGAAGGATCACGTTCCGTTCAGTTATCAGTTTGAAGTCACAGACGAATCCATTAACGAGAAAATGAATGCTATTCTTAAGGAAAGTAAGGAATACCCTGTCCTTTTTGATGAGGTATTCGAGTATGTAATGGTGCCTGGGCAAGTAGATGACCTGGACAATATTCCAGGGGGCTATTATTACTATGATCAGCAGTTTGCAGTCCTATCAGCTGCGACCTATAATCACCTTGCCGACCAATTAGACCGTCAACCTGTCCCCACTCTTGATAGTGGCGATGTAGTCATGCTCGGGCAGAATTTTATTGGTTCTCAAAAAGAAGATGAAAATGTCGGTCGAACATTGTCCCTAGGTATGAATGAAGAATATAGTCCAGTACAGGTAGTAGGGAATAAAATCGAATCTATTTTTAACTACGATGTTCTACCATCTGTCCTGATCGTGAACGATGGAGTATTTCAACAGATGCGAGAGGAATTTAACCGAACGATGACGCGAGTCGTAAAGGTTGAAAATCAAGAACAGTCAGCCCCGTTAACGGAAAGGTTGAGAGCTACTTATGAAGAAGGGATTCGACATGGATTTGATTCACAAATGGGTTTTTATAGTTATTCGGAAAACTATGAGCTTGCACAATCCATTTATGGATTACTCATCTTCGTCTTTGGATTTTTAGGACTCGTCTTTTTAACAGCGACTGGAAGTATTATTTACTTTAAAATGCTGACTGAAATTGTGGAGGATCGTCAAAGGTATCAAGCTTTACGGAAGCTTGGCTTAAGTAAGAGGAAAGTGAAAAAACTAATTGCGAGACAAACGTTCATCCTATTTTTGCTGCCGCTTGTCATCGGTATTGGACATAGTTCGGTCATCCTTGGCGCTTTAGCGAATGTAATGGCGATAAACTTTATTACACCTGTTGTATCTTGCATAATTGTTTACTCTTTGCTTTATGGCGTGTATTACAAATTAACTTTATGGACAGCGAATAAACTTGTAAATTCGTAGGAACCTCTATATCGAGTTAAATGTAATGAAAAACCGCATGACATCAAGGTCGTAAAAACTTGGTGTTATACGGTTTTTATTTTAACAAAGTGTTGTCCTACGTAACGATTGAATAGTAATCTAGCCTTTTTGGAAAGTGGATGGTAATTTTCGTGTACTGATGTTCTTGAGATGAAATGGATAGCTGATGTCCGAGTTTATGTGCTAGCTTATTTGCTAGGTACAAACCCATACCAGTAGATTTGTGATAAATTCTTCCGTTTGTACCAGTGAACCCTAAATCGAATACACGAGGGATATCGGATTTTGATATGCCAATTCCATTGTCGATGATGGTCAATCGAACTTCTTTTTGATCTTCTTCTGAATGAATGGAAATTGTTCCTTCATCCGCACTGTATTTTAATGCATTTGATATAATTTGCGACAGTAAATACCCTAACCATTTTGAATCGGTTTCCACTTGTGTAGAGTCCAACTGAATATCTGCTTTGATCTTTCGTTGAATAAATTGCTTAGCGTGTTTTTTAACGATTGTACGAACGACTTTGTCCAATTCAGTTTGTAGAATGTGATAATCCTGTGAAAAATGATCTGTTCGCGTAAAGTAGAGGGCTTGTTCCACGTTCCGTTCGATACGTGAAATTTCCTCTTGAATGCTGAGTGTGTCAACGTTACTAGGTGCTTGTTCAAGAATGAGTTTACAGACTGCGATCGGTGTTTTAATTTCATGAAACCACGAAGTCATGAACTCCAACGATTCTTTTTTCTCTTGCATAATGGCAAGCATTTTTTGTTGATGCTCTTCATTGACTGTTTGAAACCATTGCATATATAAGTGCTGCTCGTATGTATTGGGTTCTCCGACACCTTCCGGGATAAAAATCCCTTCATTCCAATGAGCAGTTATTTTTGTGAAATGCTTTTTGGTGAAAAAATAGTCGATGGCTAAGTAAGCAGTAAAGAAGCCTAGACAAACAGCATGGATATAGAGAACATTTGAAATATGTATGGACATTGTCGGTTCCACATAGAGCATAATCGTAATGAATGCCATGATCAGCACATACAAAGAGATTACACGCTTTTGAAAGGTCAAATACTGCCGAAAGGAAACATTCATACAAGTATATACCCCTGACCTTTTTTCGTTTGAATGTAATCATCGATCCCATTTTCGCTTAATTTTCTCCGCAGTCGATTCATGTTGACCGTTAATGTATTGTCATCAATGAAATTCTCATCTTCCCATAATGCAGTCATCAGCTCATCTCTTTGAACAATTTGGTTTTTATGTTCAAGCAGAATGCAAAGAATCTTAAATTCATTCTTTGTTAGCTCAATGTCTTGATGATCAATCGTAACAACTGCTTTCTTCACATGGAGCGTCAGATCTCGGTGCGTAAGGACGTGCGTTTCCACCTGATGATAGGTGTAGGATCTTCTCAGGAGTGTGTGGATTTTCGTAAGGAGCATCTCCATCGAAAACGGTTTTTGGATAAAATCATCGCCACCCATGTTTAACGCCATCATCATATCCATCATTTCTGTCCGAGATGATAGAAAGAGAATCGGAATGTTTGAGTGACGACGAATCCGTTCACACCAATGAAAGCCATTATAGTAGGGCAGGTTAATATCCATAATGACGAGGTGGGGATTAGTAGATTGAAAGGACTCTTCTACTTTTTCAAAATCTACTACTGTTTGTGCCGTATAGCCCCATTTTCGTAACTCCGCTGCAACCAAATCACTGATTTTCTTTTCATCTTCGACAATTAAAATAGTGAACATCGATTTCACGTCCTGTAATAGAAGTTATCTAAATTGTACCACAAGCTTTTATGTGAAATAGCGTAGTGACAAAAATGTAAGGAGAGGTAGGGGATGAATGGATTTTATTGCTGTATGTAAAAGCGAGGAATGTGCTAGCAAGATACTCTTTCCTGGTTGTGCAATCGAGTTGACTGATTGTTGGGAGCTGTCCTGGTGAACAGTTTATGTTATTGTCGCTGTGCTACGAGATGTACCGATGATCCCGCGAAAATAGATAGGAGAATAATTAATGCTTCAACAAGTTCATGTTAGTGTATCAATAATATAGATTTAATTGACTGAATGTTCTTTATGAAGTAGATTGGTAAGTAGAAGAGTATAGGAATGGAGATGAAGTGCATTTATTATTAAAAAGCGAATGGCGCCTCAGTTGTTGGAAGCATTGGATGCTGCAATAAGACGATTGCCGGAATATCATGAAATGATGCCTATTTTGAAGGCAAAGTTCGCCGCTGTTCAAGCTGGATTTGGTGGTGAACAGGAGTTGGATAAGGTTTTTGAACGGTATGCTTTTTCAATGGAGTATGGTGTTTTTCATGATGTATCGCTTGTATCGAGCACACTTTTTCAAGTGGATACGTTGTTGGTTACCCATGGTATGCAGTGTTATTCGAAGTGAAAAATATTGCAGGTGAATTAATGGTAACAGCTAATCCGCCGCAGTTGATTCGCAAATCTGATTCCGGCCAGTTGAGCGGATTTAAAAGTCCCATTGCCCAGCTGGAGAGCAATTGTGAGCTGTTTGAGGATTGGTTAAATAACAGAGGTTTGTCGCTTCCTGTTTATGGAGCCGTCGTCCTCGCGTATGCAAAACAGCGAATTGAAGTGTTTGACACGGAAGTTCCCATTTTATTTCCACATGCAGTCCCCACATTCATCCGCAAACTTCCAACAGGTTCTCTTATGTTGGATAATCAAGCATTTAGGGGGCTATTGAATAGCTTGAAGAAGTGTCATCGTCCATTTATTCCTGCACCAATTTGTAGTACATATGCTATTTCCAAACAAGACATTCGTACGGGTGTGATTTGTCCTGGGTGTGGGGGTTTTGGGATGGAGAAATACTCGGGAGGCTGGCGTTGTCTGTCTTGTGGGAAAACCAGTCGAAAAGCGCATGAGCAAGCAATCCGTGATTGGTTCCTATTGTTTGGTGGAGAGATGAGGAATAAAGATTGCAGGACATTTCTTCATGTAGATCGACAGCAAACTGCACATCGCCTTTTGGTATCGATGGAGTTAAAGACGAAAGGTACGTATAGGGACAGAGTGTATAAGTATCCTTATCAATTAAAAGAGTGAGAAAAAGCGCACAGCAATGTGTGCTTTTTCATTGGAAATCATAAAGTCTTGCACAGTTTTCTCATTTTACTAATTTGAAATGGAAGGATATATGCAGGGAAATGGGGAAACGGTGGTAAAGTTCCTAGAATCGGTGGTAAAGTCGTTTGAATCGGTGGTAAAGTGCTGAGAATCGGTGGTAAGTGCCAGCGAATCGGTGGTAAACGCCGGCGAACCGGTGGTAAGTGAGAAATCCTTATATATTTAGCAATATAACGAGGAGAATCTACTGGAAGAAGCCGGTTATGAGGTTGTTTGGGGTAAAATTTATTTAACACTCCACCTTTCAGAGCGAATTTTCCCTTAAACATCTTTATAATGCAAGTAAGAGAGGGTGTGTGCGAAGGATGGATATGACGATTTTCATTGTGGAGGATGATGAGGCGATTTTCACCTCATTGCAAGAGCGACTAGGCCAATGGTCGTTTCGTGTGGTGGGGCCTGAGAATTTTCATCAGGTGATGGAAGCTTTTATTGAGGCGAAACCGCATCTTGTCATTATGGATATTCAGCTTCCGGCGTATGATGGGTTCCATTGGTGCCGGGAGATTCGGGCGGTTTCAAAAGTGCCAATCATCTTTTTGTCGTCGCGTGATCATCCGATGGATATGGTGATGGCGATGAATATGGGGGCGGATGATTATATCCAGAAACCGTTTCATACGGATGTGTTGCTGGCGAAAATTCAGGCGACGCTTCGTCGGACGTATGCGTATGCGGAGGAGTCGGTTGATGTATTGGAGTGGAATGGTGCTGTTATTGACATGAAGCGGGGCGTCATTCGGAAAGACGGCATCGATTTGGAATTGACGAAGAACGAATTTTTCATATTGACTGTGCTTGTTCAATATAAAGACGAGATTGTTTCGCGGGATGAATTAATTCGGAGGTTGTGGGACGATGAGCGATTTGTGAACGATAATACGTTAACTGTGAATGTTACACGGTTGCGGCAGAAACTCGCAGAAGTCGGACTCGGTGACGCGATTGTCACAAAAAAAGGAATGGGTTATATGGCGGTGACGTTGTGAAGGAATTTTTAGCGTATGTAGGCGATATGAAAAGTTGGATTTTGCTGTTCGGCGGTGCGCTTGTCTTCACGGATGTGCTCATCTGGATGGATAAAGGGCTGTCGATGGAGATGAGTTCTCTGATTTATTTAAATGGCTTGCTGGTTATGGTTTTCGTTATTTTTCTCTTCTGGCGTTACAAAAAAGAGACGTCTTACATGAAGGAATTGATACATATTGCAGCTGAAAATGATGTGCATTGGCAGGAAGCGTTGCCGGAACCAGTGTTTAATCGCGATCAGTTAACGAATGAATTTCTTGGGCAAATTGCAACAGACCAGCTCAATAATCTATCTGAAATCAAAGCAGCAAACCTCATCGAAAGTGATTACACGGCGGCATGGGTGCATGAAGTGAAAGCGCCGTTAACTGCGATGAAGATGACGATAGATGCCAATCGTGAGTTTCCACCGATGCGAAAAATTGAAGCGGAATGGCTTCGGGTGCATTTGCTCATTGACAGGCAATTGTACATGTCGCGGATGCCTTCGCTTGAAACAGATTATGTGCTCACGCTCACCGAGATTGGTCGATTGGTGACAGCGGAATTACGGGATTTGACGCCTTGGTGTCTTGAAAAAAATATTGGGATTGAGTTGGATGAAAAGGAACTGGCGGTTGTTACAGATAGTAAATGGTGCCGTTTCATCATTCGCCAGTTGCTAACTAATGCCATAAAATACAGTCCAGCTGGTGGCACAATTTTAATTACTACAAATCAAAAACCGAGTGGTCATCGGGTATTGTGCATTTCGGATGAAGGACCAGGTATTCCTGCACACGATTTGCCGAGGGTGTTTGATAAGGGGTTTACAGGAAATACGGGAAGATTGCATAATGCAGCGACGGGACTTGGCCTTTATTTAGCCCAACAAGTGGCAATGAAAATCGGTATACTTCTCACAATTAAGTCTGAAATCGGCAAAGGGACGACGGTGCAAATGACGTTCCCGCTGGAAAATGAATTTGATGCTACACGAAAGTGACAACATTGTAACGTTGACCGACCTGTTTGTCATGTGAATCAAACGACTGTATGCCAAACGATACGTAAGATTAAGGTATAGCAAACAGGGAGGTAAACGGAATGGAACCATATAAAACAGTATTGCATGCACAAAATGTTCGGAAGTCATTCGGCTCACGGGGGAATGTGCAACACGTCTTAAAAGGTATCGACTTACGTGTGATGGAAGGTGAATTTGTTGGCATCATGGGGGCGTCAGGTGCCGGGAAGACGACACTTTTGAACGTCCTTGCGACAATTGACCGCACGACGGAAGGATCGATTCTCATTGGGGATTCGGATATTTCGAAAATGAAAGATCGTGAACTGTCCGCGTTCAGACGTGATCAGCTAGGATTCATCTTCCAAGATTATAATTTGCTCGATACGTTGACTGTGAAAGAGAATATTTTATTGCCCGTATCGCTCGGAAAGATGAAAAAGCGCGTGGCGGAGGATCAGTTCAATACCATTGCGGATTTGTTAGGTATTAAAGAGTTGGCGAATAAATACCCACACGAAATTTCAGGTGGTCAGAAGCAGAGGACGTCTGCAGCACGCGCGCTTATCAATAAGCCATCGATGGTATTTGCGGATGAACCGACAGGCGCGCTCGATTCAAAATCAGCTTCTTCACTGCTTGGAACATTGGAAGATGTGAATAAACAACGTGGTGTCACGATCATGATGGTCACTCATGATCCTGTTGCGTCAAGCTACTGCAGCCGTGTCGTCTTCCTGAAAGACGGAAATATTTATTCCGAATTATACCGGGGTGATAAAACGAGACAAGCGTTCTTCCAGGAAATCCTGAAAGTGCAAGGTGTGCTCGGGGGTGACAGCGTTGACGCTCTTTGATCTCGTCGTTCGCAGTATGCGAAAGAATATCAAGCACTACTATTTGTATTTTTTTGCGCTCATTTTTAGTGTTGTGTTGTATTTTGTATTTGCTACGTTGCAGCATGATCCGGCGGTTGTTGAACAATCGGGTGGAAAAATGGGAACTGCGTTTAAGGCTGCAGGTATTCTGTTGCTGTTTATAGCAGGGATTTTCGTCGTTTATGCGAATGCAATTTTTCTAAAAAGAAGAAGCCGAGAAATCGGTCTTTACCAGTTGATCGGGCTAACAAAAGGTGCAGTTGCACGACTGTTAATTTTGGAAAATACGCTGCTTAGTGCAGGGGCGTTGGCAATTGGAATCGGTGCTGGCATCCTCGTGTCACGTGTGTTTTTATTGTTGCTCATGAAATTAGTTGGGTTTGATGGATTTATTGAGCTGACATTTTCGAACACGGCAGTTTTGCAGACGGTTGTTGTGTTCATTGCAATCATTATCCTAACTTCCGTGCAAATGCTTATTGCAGTGCGTCGTACAACATTGCTTGGCCTTTTTAATGCCGAAAAGCAAGGTGAACATCCGAAAAAGCCAAAAACTTTTCGATCGGCTTTTCTTGCACTACTTGGTATCGCCCTTATTGCATTCGGCTATTGGCTGTCGGGGCGTATGCTGAACACACTCCTTTTCTTCAATATGATCGCAGTATTGGCAACGACCATCCTTGGGACCTTTCTCATTTTCCGTGTGACGATCAGCTGGCTCTTTTACCAGATTCGCAAGCGGAAACAAGGTCATCTGGGATTGGTCAACAGCTTGTCAATCGCGCCGATTATGCACCGGATGAAAGGCAACGCAAATTCGTTGACGATTATTACGGTATTGTCTGCCATGACGCTGACGATGCTGGCTGGCGCATATTCTTTGTTTTATTCGACAGAAAAAGAGACGCGCTTTGCGATGCCGTTTGACTTCATGTTTGAAGGGGAATTGTCTCCGCGGTTTTATGCGGAAGATATGCAGGTCGGGGATTTTGAAGAGGAACTGAAAAAAGAGGGTATTGCCTATACGACCACGGCAATAGAGTATCTCAATGTAGGAGGCCGTTATGAGAAAGGGGTATTCCCTGCTTTCATTCGCTCGTCGGATGAACTATACGGTGCTATTTTAATAAGCGCCGAGAAGCTACAGGAAGCGGGTCTTTCCGTTGAAACGCCTGCTAAGGGAGAGGCCATCTACCACAGTGCGTCCATGAGTGTGATGGCAAAAGATATCCATTTTCCATTCGGCGTCTTCTTGAACACGCGTGATGGAGAGAAAGCCTTTACGGTAAGAAAACCGGGAGAAGGGGATGTGCTGAACGACCGATATGAAGCGCAATTTGTCGTAAGTGAAGCCGATTATGAAGCATACAAGAGAGTCATGCCTACGGAAGCCGAGCTATGGAATGTTGTTGTCGTCAACATTGTGAATCCGGAGCAGCTCGCTGAAGCTTCAGCAATCCGAACCCAACACTGGGAGGAAGGCACATGGGCTCGCGGCGTCGATTTTTACTCGATGTATCAGAATGCCATCCAGGCGACTGGCCTGCTCATTTTCATCGCCGGATTTTTAGGGTTAGTCTTCTTGATCTCGACGGGCAGCATCCTGTATTTCAAACAAATGACGGAGGCGGACCAGGAGAAGAGAAGTTATGCGACGTTGCGCCAGTTAGGCTTCACGGTACAAGACATTATGGGTGGCATTATTCGCAAACAACTATTTGTCTTCGGAGTACCGTTACTGATTGGACTGCTACACTCTATCTTTGCGATTAAGGCAGCATCTTTCATGTTCATGTCCGATATTACTGTGCCCGCGTCGATTGCAATGAGTATTTACGCACTCATTTACATCATGTTCTGCTTCTTGACAGTAGGGTATTACCGTAAAACAGTGAAAGCAGCTTTTTGAGGGGTGGAATGATTTGTGGGCGGTGATAAGGTTTCTTGCAACGATAGGGGAGAGTGGCTGGAATCCATGTAACCGGAAAACTAGATGGGCGAAAAGAGGATTGTAGGAAATTTCCTGAAAACAAGAGAATCGGTGATAAAGTGCCGAGAATCGGTGATAAAGTGCTCCCAATCGGTGATAACGGGGCTCAAATCGGTGATAACGGCAAAAAGCCGATTGAGCCCAACGAGATTTGTAGGAAATTCCCTGAAAGCACGCGAATCGGTGGTAAAGTGTCTAGAATCGGTGGTAACATGGCTCAAATCGGTGGTAAAGTCGCTTGAATCGGTGGTAACTTGCTGAGAAACGGTGGTAATCACCAGCGAATCGGTGGTAACGGGAATATGCCTTCACCATGCTGTATTACTTAGAGAGAAACTGACTGGAAAAGTGCGAATCGGTGATAAAGTGACGAGAATCGGTGATAACTGCTCGAGAACAGGTGATAAAGTGCTCCGAATCGGTGATAACGACTCGAGAACCGGTGATAACCACCTCCGAACCGGTGATAACGGAGGAATACAGCTACAACCATGCAACCTATCGTAAAAGGAAACTATCTGTTAACTCCATCCCGCAATAACGACAACTCCTTCGTTCCCGCACAATATATAGAAATCATCTCAAAACGTCGTGTCCGTGTGACTCGGCGTTTTAGGCTTTTATTTGAAAAGAGGTATTTTTTATGTAGATAGGGTAAAGACGAAGGAGATGTGATAAATTTATTGCTTAAGGAGTGATGACGATGAAAGTGTTGGAATGGCTCGTTGGACCGGCCAATGATTTTTTGTGGACGTACATATTGATCGGGCTTTTATTAGCGGGCGGTTTGTATTTTACGTTCCGGACGAAGTTTGTGCAATTTCGTCTGTTCCGGGAAATGTTCCGGCTCATCGTGGAGAAGAAGGGGAGCGATGATGGCGTATCTGCGTTCCAGGCATTCACGATTAGTGCGGCGTCTCGGGTTGGAACCGGAAACGTGACGGGGGTTGCGTTGGCAATCGGAATTGGTGGTCCTGGTGCTGTCTTTTGGATGTGGGTCATAGCGTTGATTGGTATGGCGACTGCGTTTGTAGAGAGTACGCTTGCGCAAGTGTATAAAGTGAAGGATGGCGACACATTCCGTGGGGGTCCTGCCTATTATATGGAAAAGGCGTTAGGTTTCCGCAAGTTAGGTATTGTTTTTGCTATCTTATTGACGCTTTGTTTTGGATTCATCTTTAACGCTGTGCAGTCGAATACGATTAGTCAGTCGTTTCATGATGTGTTTAATCTTCCTTTTTGGGCTGTTGGAGTAGCGCTCGTTCTGTTGACGGCTGTCATTATTTTTGGTGGCGTTAAGCGGATTGTGAAAGTGACACAATCGATCGTACCGGTTATGGCGACGTTTTATATTTTAATTGCACTCTTTGTTGTGTTAATGAATAGTAGTGAAATTCCTGCAATGATTGCATTGATTTTTGAGCATGCATTTGGGATTAAGGAAATGGCAGGCGGCGGTGTCGGAGCAGCGTTAATGCAAGGTGTCCGTCGTGGTTTATTTTCCAATGAAGCAGGGATGGGTAGTGTGCCGAACGCAGCGGCAACTGCAAACGTTTCACACCCGGCGAAGCAGGGACTTGTGCAAAGTTTAGGCGTGTTCTTTGATACGATCATTGTTTGTTCTGCGACTGCCTTCATTATTATTCTTGCAGGTCTTTACGATAAAGGTGAAGAAAGTGGCATCATTTTGACGCAGGCTTCTATGGAAGTGCATGTCGGATCTTGGGCGCCGTACTTCATTGCGATCGCTATTATGTTCTTTGCATTTAGCTCCATTATTGGAAACTATTATTATGGTGAAACGAATATTGAATTCATCAATGCGCATAAGTCTTGGATGGTAGTGTACCGAGTAGCGGTTCTCGGCATGGTCATGTTTGGTGCATTGGCGAAAGTGGATATCGTTTGGAGTATGGCGGATTTATTCATGGGCATGATGGCGATTCTGAACTTAGTTGTCATTCTGTTGCTTGGGAAAGTCGCTTTTAAAGTGTTGGATGATTTTTCTACGCAACGCAATCAAGGGAAGGATCCGTATTTAAAGCAAGTTCAGTGCCTGGGTTAAAAGGCGCGGACTGTTGGGAAGATAAACACGAACTGTGACGCAAATAAAACCGATCGCTCCCTCTGACGGGACGATCGGTTTTTCCTTTTTACATTTCTTGAGGTGCTTGCATGCCTAACAGTCGCATTGCTTCCGTCAGCACAATGGTCACACTATGGATGAGTGCAGTACGATAAGGAAGTTGGGCTGTATCGGAGAGCACTTTTACATTTCCGTAGAACGAATTGAATGCTTGTGCGAGATCGACGGCATATTTTGCAATAATGGAGGGATCTAATTCGTCCGTTGCACGCTTGACGACTTGCGGGAATTGCTCAAGCAACTTAATCGTTTCCCATTCGTAGTCATTCACTTCAGTCACTTCGAATGAATCAACCATACCTGCTTTTCGCAAAACGGAGTGCGCGCGGGCATTCGTATATTGAATATACGGTCCGGTTTCACCTTCGACTTGCAACATCGACTCCAAGTTGAATTCGATATCGTGTTTGCGGTGTTGTTTCAAGTCGCTGAATAAAATTGCCCCGACCCCGACAGCTTCTGCCACATCGGATTGATTGGCAAGTGTCGGATTCTTCTCTTCAATCGTCCGTTGCGCCAACTCAATCGCTTCTGTCAGTACTTGTTCTAGCAAAACGATTTTTCCTTTACGCGTGGACATTTTCTTTCCACCTTGTAAAATAAGCCCGAACGGTACATGGTGCATCTCTTCTCCCCATGCATAGCCCATCTTACTGAGCACATGCTTCACTTGAGTGAAATGCAAACTTTGTTCATTCCCCACGACGTATATGGATTTGACGAAATCATACGTGTTTTTACGGTCGATTGCTGCAGCCAAGTCGCGTGTGGCGTACAACGTAGCCCCGTCTGATTTTTTGATTAAACAAGGCGGCATCGTCTCACCGAGATCGACAACTTGCGCACCGTCAGATTCAACTAATAAACCCTTTTCTTCGAGTTCTTCTACGACAGGTAGCATTTTATCATTGTAGTACGCTTCTCCGTTATACGAATCGAACTCCACACCTAGCAAGTCATAAATGCGTTGGAATTCCTTCAGCGATTCCGTTTTGAACCATTTCCATAAAGCAAGCGCATCGGCATCGCCATCTTCCAATGCTTTAAAAGCAGCACGGCCTTCGTCATTCAAGGAAGCGTCCTGCTCCGCTTCTTCATGGAACCGGATGTACAGCTTCAACAATGTTTCAATAGGTGCCTGCCGAACATCTTGCTCATTGCCCCATTTCCGATAAGCAGTTAGCAACTTTCCGAATTGGGTGCCCCAGTCACCGATATAGTTGATCTTTACAGGTTTAAACCCGCTTTTCTTCAGCAATAAAGCAATGGAATTCCCAATGACCGTAGACCGTAAATGCCCCATGGAAAAAGGCTTCGCGATATTTGGTGATGAAAGATCAATTGTCACAACGCCGTCATTGCCTTCATTTGACGATCCGAAAGTGGAACCTTGCGTGACAATCGTATGCAAAATATCGTTTGAAACACCATTTCGGTCCAAAAATATATTTACATACCCATTCACGGCTTCTGCTTTGCGAATGGAAGGGTGCTGTATAGAAGCAGCGATTTCTTCTGCAATCATTGCAGGTGATTTTCGAAGGATCTTTGCAAATGGGAAGCAAGGCAAGGCAAAGTCACCTAGATGTGCATAAGCAGGACGCTCCAACGCATGCTCTTCCAACGGGATCGGACTGACGGACTGTAAAATTTCCAAAATCACATTTTTCATTTCCTAAACTCCTTTTTAGGCATAATAAAAAGCCTCCATCTCAAACGATTGAGACGAAAGCTTGTTCCGCGGTACCACTCAAATTGCCTGCAATCCAGGCCCCTTTCTCCTAACGGCGAGACACCGGCTTCTCCTACTGAACTCAGAAAAGCATCTTCGAAGTGCGCTTCACGATCTCCCTTCACCAGGCTCCCACCACCCCCAGCTCGCTACAGAAATAAAAGACCGTTACTCTCTTCATCATCGATATTGTATCTGAATGTACCAAAATGGAAGTGCGATGTCAATAGGCACTGCGAGTAGATGGATTCCAATGGAAATTATTCCTTTACGAAAAAAGAAAATGCGAAGATTGCTTCTCCCTTAATCTCTCCATTCCATCGAAGGATAGCGGAAAAAAAGTATCTCCCCGGTTCCTGAGGGGCTTTGAAAGTGTGGCTGCCATTGTTCTCATCTATGGTTTCAACTGTTGTTTCTTCGCCTTTAAAATGTTGGATAATCTCCGGTTCATCTATATACCATGTTGCATCGGGGGTGTTAAAACTCGAGTTTAGCTTCATGATTACAAGTTCATCCTCTTGCTGAACAATCATCGCAGGATAGCCTTTCACTAACTCTTCTGGATCATGAGGTTGGAGGTTATTGCATTCCTTTCCTTCTTCTTCCCAACAAGATTTATCACGTATTGCATAAGTGGCCCCACCCTCTTCCTCTGGATCTTTAATACCGACAAAAATCTCAGGTCTTTCTAACGTTTCACTGAGTGTCTGCTCTGTATCTCCAGGCAATTTTGCTTCGCCTTCGTCATTGGGTGAGCATCCGAAAAGAAGGAGGAATAAGGATACCATTAACAAAAAAACCTTATAGCTCATTTTAAAAATCTCCTTTTTTGTAATTAATAGTAATATGGTAACATAAGTAAGAGTTTATTATCAATAAAATTATGATAAATCAAAAAATATATTTGATAGATAATGAGTTTCCAATTTGCGAACGCTCTGTTTTAGGAGCGGTTGTTTGTTTGGGATAAAATCGTCGCCTAAAAACTGGGCGAGTGGTGATAAAGAGAGGTTAAGCGGTGATAAAGTGCTGATAAGCGTTGATAAACGGTCTACAAGCGGTGATAAAGTGCCGATGAGCGGTGATAAATCCTATTGAACCGGTGATAACGGGAAAAAGTTGTTTCTGGGCAGGGGTTGAAGTTGAATTACAGCTGAAAACAGGCGAATCGGTGGTAAAGTGGTTGGAATCGGTGATAACAGCTCGAGAATCGGTGATAACGCCGTTAGAATCGGTGATAACACGCTCCGAATCGGTGATAAACCCGTTTGAACCGGTGATAACGGGAAAAAGGTTGTTTCTGGGCAGAGGTTGAAGTTGGAATTCTACTGAAAACAGGCGAATCGGTGGTAAAGTGCTTAGAATCGGTGGTAAACCCGTCCGAATCGGTGGTAACTGCTCATGAACCGGTGAGAACGGGAAAACTCCCTATTATTAAGCACAATCTCCTTTAATCCCCTCGCCGCTCGACAATTTCCGAGCCGACCATTTACCCATAATAAAACTCCCAAATCTCCACCAAAAAAATAGGTCAAATCCACCTTATTATTTTCATACATGTTCTTTGCTTCAAAAGTAACTTCTACAAAATTCAACAAAAAATATACGTTCCCCTTATGAATCGATTCGTTACGACTATTCCTCATTTACAATTTCTGTTTCTATTAATCATCTTCCCTAAAATCCTACTGCCCTTTTGAAAGTTTGAAATTCAATTATAACTTTTTAGCTATTTACGATTAGAACACAACATGTTAGGGTAGTTAAAGAGAAAAGAACACTATATATAGTATTTGCGATGAAATGGTACCAAGTTCGGTTTAATAGGGAATCCGCTAGTCGGAGCTGTCCCCGCAACTGTGAACGTAGACGACCGCCTCATGACCACTGTGACAAGCACGTTGCGGGAAGGGGAGACGGAAGGATGAAACGTCAGCCAGTAGACCTGCCATTCATCGTCGAGCGACACTTTCTTCGGGGGTTGAGAAGTGGAAGTGAATCCGTGTAATGCTTATATGTAAGCATTGTTCCGATTTGTTTCTACAACTTACAACAAAGCGATGACTCCTTGGGAAGGTTGACTCATGGCTTTTTTTATTTTTAATTAACACTTAAATTCTTTAATTCCCGGCAACGCCGGTAACTAGTATAGAAGGAGCGGGATTATTTTGACAATCATGCGTGAACAGACAAGCGGAGCTGATCTGCTGGACAAGCTGCAAGCCGAATTCGGAACGGAGAAATTACAACCATTACTGCTAGCGAGCGAACGTTGGAACGAGCGTCATCCGGAAGCGAGCCGTTCGGAATGGGCGAAAGCGATGATTCTGGAGTGCTTGAGCAATATTGATGAGGCGTCTTCTTATTGGACATTCGTCGCGGCACGCATTTATTTAGATGATGTGTATGCACGCCAAACACAAGCGCGTGGTGTCGAAGTGTATACAGATTTCGCGAAAAATGTCGAAAAACTGGTGCAACAAGGTTTGTACACACCTGTACTGACAGAAAAATATTCACATGATGAGTTGAATGAGCTCGGTCGTTTCCTTGAACCGGAGCGGGACAAGCTATTTACATATATCGGGCTAAAGACACTGATGGATCGCTATGCGGCAGTGAATTTTGATAAACAACCGGTCGAGTTGCCACAAGAACGTTGGATGATCATTGCCATGACGCTAATGCAAAACGAAACGGACAATCGTCTAGGGAAAATTGCTGAAGCGTACTGGGCGATGAGCAATTTGTACATGACCGTTGCAACACCTACTTTGTCGAATGCAGGGAAGCCACATGGTCAGCTATCAAGCTGTTTCATCGACACGGTTGATGATTCCTTACAAGGTATTTATGACAGCAACACGGACATTGCCAATTTGTCGAAATATGGCGGTGGAATTGGTGTATATATGGGGAAAGTCCGTTCACGTGGGTCCTCTATCCGTGGGTTCAAAGGAGCATCCAGTGGTGTGCTTCCATGGATTAAACAACTGAACAATACTGCAGTTAGTGTCGATCAGCTTGGCCAACGCCAAGGTGCGATCGCAGTGTATCTTGACGTGTGGCACAAAGACATTTTCACATTCCTTGACCTGAAACTGAACAACGGGGATGACCGTCTGCGCGCGCATGATATTTTTACAGGCGTTTGTATGCCGGATATTTTCATGGAACAAGTGGAAGCGCGTGCCGAGTGGCATTTATTCGACCCGCACGAAGTCCGTACAGTGATGGGGTATTCGCTCGAAGATTTCTATGACGAGTCAAAAGGGCAAGGCAGTTTCCGCGAAAAATATGAGGAATGTGTCAACCATCCTTCATTGACGAAAGAGACAGTTCCTGCGATTGAAATTATGAAGCGCATCATGCGTAGCCAACTGGAAACAGGGACGCCATTCATGTTTTATCGTGATGAAGTAAACCGGGCGAACCCGAACAAACACGAAGGTATGGTGTACTCGAGTAACCTTTGTTCAGAAATCATGCAAAATATGAGTGCGACGCAATTTGAGTCCGTAACGCTCGAAGATGATATTGTCGTCACACGTTCAAAACCAGGCGATTTCGTCGTTTGTAACTTGTCTTCAGTTAACCTTGGTCGTGCTGTACCGGCTGACGTTTTGGAAAGATTGATTACGATTCAAGTGCGCATGCTTGATAATGTCATTGATTTGAATAAAATTCCGGTTGTCCAAGCGCAACGGACGAATTCCCGTTACCGTGGAATCGGACTTGGAACATTCGGTTGGCACCATTTGTTAGCATTGAAAAATATTCAATGGGAATCCGATGAAGCAGTGGCGTACGCGGATGAACTCTATGAAAAAATCGCCTTCTTGACGATTAAAGCTTCAATGGAATTGGCGAGTGAAAAAGGGGCTTATCCATTGTTTGAAGGCTCTGATTGGCACACTGGTTCTTATTTCGAAAGACGCGATTACCAATCGGAAGAATGGCAGGAGCTACGTGCGAATGTCGCAGCAAACGGGATTCGAAACGGCTATCTGATGGCGGTTGCGCCGAATAGCTCAACTTCGGTCATCGCAGGTTCGACAGCTTCCATCGACCCGATTTTCAAGCCGTTTTATCACGAGGAGAAAAAGGATTACAAGTTACCGGTCATTGCACCGGATTTGGACCACAACACGTACGATGTGTACCGCCGCTCCGCGTATATTGTGGACCAACGTTGGTCGATTAAGCAGAATGCGGCTCGACAACGTCATGTCGACCAATCCATTTCGTTTAACGTGTACGTGCCGAACAACATCCGTGCGTCCGTCTTGCTCGATTTGCATATGCAAGCTTGGAAGTCCGGCATGAAAACGACCTATTATACACGTTCGACGGCTTCCGACATTGAGGAGTGCGAATGGTGTCATTCCTAATTGCGTATGCTTCGTGGAGCGGCAATACGCAAGAAGTGGCGGAACTAGTAGAGGAAACGTTGCTGCGTGAAGGAATGGATGTGACTGTGCATCGGATTGGTTTAGGGCCTGTACCAGATCCCCGCCAATTCGATGCGATAATCGTCGGTTCATTCACATGGGATAAAGGGGCGACGCCGGACGAAGTGAAAGATTTTGTCTTGGACGTCGGATATAAGCCGGACAATGTATACGTATTTGGAACGGGTGATACGCAGTTTGGCGGAGACGACCTGTTTTGCAATGCTGCAGTGAAGCTCGCGAAGTTTTACGCGTCACGCATGGCTCCCCTGAAAATTGAACAAAGTCCACGTGGCGCGCAAGAACAGACCGTCATTGACTGGGCGAAAGGAGTTTTACAACAATGGAAACACTCACACGCGTTAAAGTGCTGAATCCAGCAAATCCAAATAAATCAACAGCGATTTTTGGTGGAAAAGCGAGCGGCATCCTGAATTGGAATGACCTTGCACATCCACATTTCTATACATTACGACAAAAAATCCGTTCACTATTTTGGACGGCGAATGAAGTCGATATGACACAAGATGTTAAGCAGTTCGGCAACTTATCGAAAGCCGAGCAGGAAGCATTTTTGAAAATTATCGGTTTGCTGGCGACACTTGACGGACCGCAAACGGTCATTGCGATGAAAATTGCAGACTTTGCAACTGATCCTTCGGTAAAATCGATCATGGCAACAATTGCCGATCAGGAAAGTGAGCACAACCACAGTTATGCTTACGTGTTATCATCCGTCACGACATTGGACAAGCAGATGGCTTCATTTGAAATGGGACGTAGCGATGAAGTGCTCATGAAGCGAAACGAACGGATTGTCGACATTTACAACGAATTCGCAGAGAATCCGACGATTGAAACTGTCTTAAAGGCGATGGTCTATACGACGCTATTGGAAGGCCTATTCTTCTATAGTGGCTTTGCGTTTTTCTACAATCTTGCACGACACCAGAAGATGGTCGGAACGTCTACTATGATTTCGTATATTAATCGCGACGAGTTACAGCACGGAAAAGCAATTAGTGACATTTTCCGCGCAACCCTTGCCGAAAATCCTGCCTACAATACAGAAGAATTTACGGAATGGATTTACGACCAATTCCGCCACTCCGTTGAACAGGAAATCATCTGGAGTAACTATGTGCTAGGTGGAATCGAAGGGATCGACTTGGACGAAATGGCTGGCTACGTCAAATACCGAGCAAACAAAATGTTGCGTATGCTCGGACTAAGCGAAATCTATCCAGCGTACACGGATAACCCGATGAAGTGGATCCGCGCGTATGTCGATAGTTTTGACGATACAAAAACCGATTTCTTTGAGCAAACATCGAGACAGTATGTGAAGACAAGCGATTTGAACGGGTTTGATGATTTGTAAGGTAGAGTATAGTGACTAGTAGGGAAGGACACCTTTTCGATGTGGGAAGGGGTCCTTCTTTTTTGTGTGCAAATTGAGGCTAGTTAATGAAGATTTAAAGGGCGAATCTCAATTAACAGGAAATGGATCTATATGATAAACTATCAATACCAACAATTAGGAGGAAAGAGAGATGGAAATCTACTTTTTAGGGGCAATTGCACTCGTCGCAGTGTTTTTTGTCATTACGTATGCTGTTCGAATAGGCATTGATACGTCTAAGCAAATGCAAGCCATTAGAAGGGAAATGATTGCACTGAGGAATCAGATAAAACGACTAGAAGAAGACAAATGAGCTCGTATCGTTCGTCGTAAGAAGCAGACGACATGTAATGTCGATAAATGTCGAAGTATAAAGAAGGAGAACAGCAAACCGCGTGAAATGGATATAAGAGGCTATTTTTCACGCGATTTGATGATTGAAGGAAATGATTAATTAAAATAGGTAGCTTCGTTTGGACGATTTTCCAACATCTTGATTAAATTTAACAGTAACCGTTTCTCCATCTCTCCACGTAAATACAATGGATGCCATTTACCAAGTGCATGATGTGCATCGTGCAACTTGCCAATTGCACCGTTTAGATCGCCTTGTCGATACAATTGTAGCGCCTGTCGTTTGAAGTCGATCACTTTGTCGACTTTACTGATTGATTGGAGAAGTGCTTCGACTCCTGGATGACTTGTCAGCTTTCCTTCGAACAACAAAGCTGTCGTAAAAGTAATTGCAGCCATATCAGCATAATAGTCAGGTTTGTTGACGGCTAGATTGTCAATAACCGGTTGCGCAAGGGCGGTTACGCGGCTTGCTTCATTCGGAAAATAGTAATACCCGATCGTTTGCAAGTAGATTTTACTCATAGGGTCGTCGGATTGAACGAGTAATTCTAGTTTCTGAATGAATGCTGGTGACCACTCCTTCACGTCTTCCACTTGCAAACTTTTCGTCGCCATGGTATACCCCGTAAGCATGACGGTATCTTGCTCTGTTTTCAGCTTTTGTAAGACCAACCCATCCGTCATGACGCTGCTTGCCATAGCAGGCTTCAAGTTCATTGTGCCTAACAGAATGTTTAGTAGACCAAAGATAAGAAAGAATGGCTCGTGCCACGTGAAGAAAGCAAGCGCGAGTGAAAGGGCACCTAGCACAATGTTTGTGATAGGTCCCCCATAGACATAACGAATGAGTTTTTTACGCATAATGTGCTTATCCAACTGTTCAGGAAATACCATCATGGCTCTGCCTAAGTACCCAAGAACCGAGGGGACGAGATGGAAATACAACTTTCCTTTATACCGTTCGATGACGAATGGGCCGACACTTAGATTGAGTAACTGCATCCCTTGGCCACGCCCTGCGATGAAGTGTCCCATTTCGTGCAATAAAATGCCAAGAAAGATGCTGGCAAAAAGACTTACAATGACGACTGCCGCTGATCGGATGGACCACGGTTCTGGGTAGATGATGAAGTAAAGGACTGCCAAAAACCCAATCAATCCACCAACCATAAAGGCCGACAAATTTTTCAAAATAAACACCTCAGATTAGTTAAAAACAGTTTTGTAAATGAACACGAGAAGAACAGCGATGCAAAAGCTTATGAATAGCTTTATAACTTGTTTCATCTTAATCTATCATCCTTTTTCTGTAAATGATATTGGTTACAATGAAAGACACAACGACCCATGCAGCGATGATTCCTAATTCAACAAGTACATCACCGAAACTACCGCCAGCTTCCACTTTTGTCGCTAATTCAATGAGTTGGATGTTCGGCAAGTACAAAGTGAATTTCAAAATTGGATAACTATCCGCTAATTGTGTAATAAACGATCCAAGCGAAAAGATGAGAATGACAGGCATCACAATCAATGAAGCTTCCATTACCGATTTTGAATAGAGACCTAGAATGGTTCCGATCGCGATGTAAAATAAAGAAGATAACACGACAGCAACAACGATGACTGCTGTATCAGCCGGTTGGTATCCGGATAAATACGAAGTTAGCACAATGACGCCCAACGTCAAAATGAAACTAAGCAAACTTTTTCCACCAATAATCTCCATTGTACTAGCTGGCGATAGCATCAGTCCGCGCAATGTATTCTTTTCTTTTTCTTCAGCAATTAAACAACATTGGACGAAAGTTGCTACCATTGCCATTGCTAAGTTGATTAATAAATAATGAGAGGTGAGATCTTCCACACCTGCACGTCCATACATAAAGCCTAAGCCAATCGGAACGAATAACACGGAAGAAACCGCCCAGTTTCGTGAAAAATCCTTGAAATCCTTTTGAAAGATTGCGTTAACACGTTTTAATGAAATGTTCATGCCAATTTCCTCCCTGTCACTTCTACAAAAATTTGACCAAGCGTCGGTTCGTTTGAGTGTATGGTTACAACTTGGTTGTTCTTCATATAGTCGAAGAGTTGCTGTGCACCTTCAGCTCCTGCAGGTAAGATTACTTTCTCCTCATTTACTAATTCGACAGTGAGTGTCGAATCAGAGTACATTTTTCTAAGTTTATCTGGTTGATCCAACAGCTGAATTTTGCCCTTATTTAAAAAGGCAACGCGGTCACACAACGCTTCTGCCTCTTGCATGTCGTGCGTTGTGAGAAAAATGGTGGTTCCTTTCACATTAAGCGCTCGCAAACCTTCGTGGATATGCAAGGAATTTGTCGGGTCGAGTGCAGATGTTGGCTCATCTAGGAATAGTAGTTCCGGCTCGTGTATGAGTGCCCGTGCTAACGTCACACGTTGTGCCATCCCTTTCGATAACGTAGAAACCTTTTTCTGTTTTGCCTCTCTTAGATTCACAGTATCGAGTACTTCATTAATCTTTGAATGGGGCAGGTCATATAAATCACAATAGAGCTTAAGGTTATCATGGATTGACAATCTTCCGTACAAGCCACTGTTATCTGTCAGTACACCAAAGCGTTTTTTGTATTGTGGTTTCTTCATCTGAGCAACAGGATCACCAAATACGGTCGCAACTCCATTTGTAGGAGTAAGTTGCCCGGTCAATATTTTAATCGTCGTTGTTTTCCCTGATCCGCTCGGCCCTAGGAAGCCAAATATTTCTCCTCTCTTCACATGAAAGTCGACACTTTCAATAGCTGTTTGATTCCCAAAAACTTTCGCTAAACCGCTCACTTCAATTATGTTGTCCATTTTCATCCTCCTAAGTCGATCGCTTACGCAATTCATTTCGTACTCTTAGCATAAGCAAAGATAAAAGGAAGTGCATTTGAATTCAGGTGAAAAGAGCACACGTGAAGTTGAATGGAGCATAAAAAGAGTTGAATGAACGGATAATAGCATAGGAATTTTGTACGTCTAGCCACATGTAGAGTGAAAAACGCTATTTCCACGGTTGAGTTGGAACAGTAAATGGTTGTTTCATAGCACATGGAGAACCCTTTGCTTGAAAAGCTTGGAACGATGATAGGTTACGTCATGTGATGGATGGGTACCGTATTTGTAGGATTGGGTTACGGTACTTAACTACAATAAAGCATTTACTTTGGCAACTAGTAAAGCACTAAACAGAACCCTTGAAACTGGTCTCTTCAATGCTCTGTTTAGCGATGAAAAATTTGCGCTTAATGCGTGGGAATTGTCGTATTATTTCCGAGGAAATAATACAATTTCCAACAGGTTTAGAGTCCAAGCATCTCTTTTAGCTCGATCATCTTGGATTTTGATAAAGGAATTGTCGATTTGTCTTTATCATCTAGCACAAGACTATAGCTATTTCTAGTCCACGTAATGACTTCACGTACTTTTTGTAAGTTTACGATATAGGATCGGTGGCATCGAAAGAAACCAAATGGCAACAATCTTGTCTCCAAATCGTTTAATGTCGACACGGAAGGAAACGATTCTCCCTTAATATGTAAGAAAGATTGTCCGTCATTACTTTCAATATAATCAATTTCCGGTGGATCAAATAGAACGATTTTGTCATTCACCTTCGTCGGAATTTTTTCGAGACGAACTGGAACGATTGATTCCTGTATCGTTTCTTCACGTTCCAAGGAGGGTTCTTCATGAATAGCAAGCTTCGTAGAAATGGCACGAAGCCCATTTTCGTCTAACCGGAAAATTTCATCCGCCATCGTCACGGCGCTCTCCATATTCCCTGTAATGATGAAAGTTGTTAAGTTTTGTTTTTTGAGTCGTTCAATCGTTGATAATAAGATCCGTTTTGATTCCAAATCAAGATTTTGGTCAGGCTCTTCCAGCACATAGATTGATGAATCTTGGATGAGAAGACAGGCAAGTTGTACACGCTTTCTCTCTGAATAGGATAAGTGCTTAATTTTTATGTTCCGCTTCGTTTCCAAATGCGTTAATTCAATTACATCGTCAATACATATTGAAGTCTCATAGATCCGCTTAGTAAATCGTAGCATTTCTTCTATTGATAATCGTTCATAAAGTCCGGCATGTAAAAAGAAGTAACCAATTCGTCGTTTATGGTTGGAGATTGTCTGCTCATCGACACGGATTTCACCTGTAGATAATCTTGTTTTATCAAGTAAAAGGTTCATCAGTTGCTCACGCACATTTACACTTGAATAAATCGCCACCGTTTTCCCAGGTATGACTGATAAATCAAATGCAGGGAAAATGATTGCATCATGAATTCTTTTTTCCGCGTTAATAAATTGGAGTGACACGGAACATTCCTCATTTCTACAAAAATCTCTATTTTCTATTCAGTATAACAGTTTTTGTATTGTTACGAAATTTCTTAGGGGAAAAGGAGGATAATTGATAGGGAGAGAGAGTGATGTCTCAAAACTGAGGTTAACTCGTGGAGACGGTGGTAAAGTGCTTGGAAACGGTGGTAACGGCTCGAGAATCGGTGGTAAAGTGCTTGGAAACGGTGGTAACGGCTCGAGAATCGGTGGTAAAGTGCTTGGAAACGGTGGTAACGGCTCGAGAATCGGTGGTAAAGTGTTTGGAAACGGTGATAACGGAGAATCTCGAACTTCTCACGTTGTTACAGCAACGACTACATCGTTAGTAGTTACGATTCCAACTCAAGCCATTGAATAATATTTATAGGCGGTATATTCTGTATAGAAGGACGATTTTTCGGGTGCGTTAAGAATGAGTGCCAAGAGTGAAGGAGTTTTTAAATGATGAATGCGTCGAATGAGCAGTTGTCCAATTTGCTTTTGCAGCTGTATGGGAAGTCGGATGAGGCGATTTTCTTTTTTGATCGGCAGGGGAAGGTGCTGTCGATGAATGCGGCAGCAGAAAATATCTTGGAGAAAGATGTATATGAGCAAATGATGGCGGGGAGCACGAAGGCGATTTGTCGGACGTGTAAAGGGTATATGAGTGCGGATGAAGTGCAGACTTGCCATGCGTGTTATATGTCCGAACCAAATCAGGATATTGGCTCGTTTCAAGTGTATTTTGAGACGAAGGGAAGGGGTGTCATTCCTTATTCGGCGAGTATTCAGACGATCGATGAAGCGACGGGTGTTCGGGTGTTCATGTTACGTGATTTGACGGATCAGTATCGGACACAAGACGAGTTGAACCGGAAAATGATGATGAAACGGGTCATTAAAGCGCAGGAAGATGAGCGGAAACGGTTGTCGCGTGAGCTGCATGACGGAGTTGCGCAGGAGATGCTCAGTTCGTTAGTCGACTTGCGTGTGTTGAAATATATGACAATCGAAGAAGATGTGTTGCAGAAAGTGCAACAGACAGAAGGATCGCTAATGCGTTTGTTGGACGATATCCGTCACTTGTCTGTCGAATTAAGGCCGGCAACTTTGGATGATTTAGGATTAGAGGCTGCGTTCCGAACGCATTTCAAGTGGATTGAGAAGAATTATGGACTTCACGTGAATTTTCAAGCAGCTTTAGAGACGAAGCGTTATGAAAATGAAATTGAGACAGTCGTTTACCGCGTTTGCCAGGAGGCTGTCTTTAATGCATTGAAGTATGCGGAAGTGGATGAAGTTGTCGTTCGTTTGCATGAGGAAGAAGGTTACCTTCATTTATTCGTCGCGGATGAAGGGAAGGGGTTCCAGATGCAAGAGATGTCTCCGAAAGGTACGGGGCTTGGTATTTATAGCATGCAAGAAAGGGCGGATCTTGTGAATGGCGAATTTAAGATCCGGTCAGAAGTAGGGAAAGGTACTGTCATCTTGCTGAAAGTGCCTGTGAAAGGGGGAGATAAAACATGAAAATAGTCATTGCAGATGATCATGCGGTCGTGCGCAGTGGCTTCATGCATATCCTTAATTTCCAAAAAGATATGGAAGTTGTAGCGACAGCGGCGGATGGCTTGGAAGCGTATGATGTAGTGGCAAAATACCAGCCGGACATCTTGTTGATGGATTTGAGCATGCCGCCCGGGGAAAGTGGGTTAATTGCCACGGGGAAAATTAAAGAAAATTTTCCTGAAACACGAATCGTTATCTTGACGATGTATGACGATGAAGAATACTTGCATCACGTCATGAAGAACGGGGCGTCGGGCTACGTGTTGAAGAATGCGCCTGACGAAGAGTTGCTTCATGCAATTCGTACGGTATATCAAGGTGGACAATACATCCAGCAGTCAATGGCTAATTCGTTCGTTACACGACTTGACAATCGAGAGCAGGATGGAGAAACGGATCCGTATAAGATTTTGTCGAAACGGGAAATTGAAATTTTGCCGCTCGTCGCCAAAGGCTATGGCAATAAAGAAATCGCTGAAATGTTGTATGTATCCGTGAAAACAGTGGAAGCGCATAAGGCGAAATTGATGGAAAAGCTTCAGTTGAAAAGTCGGCCAGAGCTAGTTGAATATGCCTTGCGCAAGAAGTTTTTGACTTTTTGAATGGTGAAGGAATTGTACAAAGTGTAGGCTAGTTAGTTATGCGGCGATTTTGAGAAGTATGCGGCGTTTCGGTGGAATATGCGCCGTTATAAGTAAGTATGCCGCGATTAGTGAGTTAATGCGGAGTTTCATTGATTTATGCCGCGTTTGGCTGGATATGTGCTGATAGTAGTAGCGCGGGAATTTATTGTAGCTGGACTTTCCTCTCGCGCTAAATGCCTTTGACAAGCTAAGGGTTTACTTATAGAGGGCGGCCTGGATATGCGGCGTTTAGCTAGATTATGCGGCGATTTTGAGAAGTATGCGGCGTTTTGGTGGAATATGCGCCGTTTTAGTCAAGTATGCCGCGATTGGCGAGTTAATGCGGAGTTCCAATGATTTATGCCGCGATTGACTGGATATGTGCTGATAGTAGTAGCGCGGGAATTTATTGTTGGTGGAGTTTCCTCTCGCGCTAAATGCCTTCGACAAACTAAGGGTTTATTCGGGGAATGATTCAATTAACGAAGCTGCGCGATTGCTGGATAATAGTGAGAATGTGGGGGTGAATAGGACATGGAAAATCGATACTCACGTCAGACGTTGTTCAAACCGATTGGGCAGGAGGGACAACAACGGTTAAAACAAGCGCATGCTGTTGTCATTGGTTGTGGCGCATTAGGCTCGCCAATTGCGGAAATGCTAGTACGTGCTGGAATTGGAAAGCTAACCATCGCAGATCGTGACTATGTAGAGATATCCAATTTGCAACGACAGCAATTGTTTACAGAACAGGATGCGTTGGACGGCGTGCCAAAAGTAGTTGCTGCAGCAAGAAAACTGAAGGAGATTCGCCAAGATTGCGAGATTCGTACTGTGTTAGATCACGTTGATGGATCGCTTCTTGAAGAACTCGTCAAGGATGCAGCTATTATTATGGATGCGACGGACAATTTTGAAACGCGTCTGCTCATGAATGATGTCGCTTGGAAGCGTGGAATTCCTTGGATTTATGGCGCATGCGTCGGCAGTTCGGGGACGGTTTTTCCATTTATTCTTGGTAAGACTGCTTGTTTTCGTTGTTTACTTCCTGTTCTTCCGGCTGTGAATGAAACGTGTGATACGGCGGGTATCATTGCGCCAGCTGTACAAACAGTGGCGGCAAGACAGACTGCGGAAGCGTTGAAATGGTTGACGGGCAATGAGGATGCGATGATGACAAAGCTTCTCCATTTTGATGTTTGGCATAATACACAAGTGGAAGCAGGCATCGCTCGTTTGCAAAATGCCCAGTGCGAAACGTGTGGCGCGGCACCAACTTATCCATCGATTCAACAAACGGAAGCGACAAACTATGCGGTGCTTTGCGGAAGAGATACGGTCCAAGTCATTCCTGCTAGCAATCGACGATTGTCCATTCAAGATGGAGAACGTGTGGCAAAACGGCTTGGTTCTACCTATAGAACAACGAAGTATTTCATTGAATTCCACGCAGAAGGGTATCGATGTGTGTTATTTGAAAACGGCCGTTTATTAATTCACGGATTAAGAGATCGGCATGAAGGACGGAAACTGTACCATCAATTGTTTGGATAAAGGAGTGAAATCATTGTCACATCTGCATGAAATGGATAAGAAAAGCTCGATTGGCATCGCTGTGTTGACAGTTAGTGATACGCGGACGAAGGAAACGGATAAAAGTGGTGGAACGATTATCCAAAAGGCTGAGGCGGCTGGACATCAGATTGAAGATTACAAGATTTGTGTTGATGAAAAGGAAGAGATTACAGACATCGTGAAAAAATGGTCGAAAAATGCTACAATTGAAGCAATTATCATCACGGGCGGATCTGGAATCGGCAAGCGTGATATTACGATTGAAGCGGTGACGCCTTTATTCTCCAAAATAATTGATGGATTCGGAGAATTGTTCCGATTTTTAAGTTATACGGAAGATGTCGGATCCAAAGCGCTGCTAAGCCGTGCGACGGCGGGTGCAATAGAGGAAAAGGTGTTATTTGCGTTGCCGGGTTCTTCCAAAGCGGTAGAATTGGCGATGGATAAGTTGATCCTCCCTGAATTGCACCATATCGTTCACGAGTTGACAAAGCATTTGAGATAAAGACTTGCACGTCGAAAATGCTAAGTAGATTGCCTACATAAAGGGCTTTTGACTTTAATTCCATGGAGGCGACAATTCTCGGATTGTGAGTGACCAAGCTTCGGTGATGGAGTTAATTTTTTCTATATTGAACCCGATAAATAAGCTTCATTAATCAGTCGTTCGCTCAAAGTCGCCATTTTTGCCGCCTGTTTTTTTCATTAACATCGTGGGCCCGATGACCATTTCTTTTCCTGCTGCTTTGCACATGTCGTATATGGTCAATGCGGCTGCGGATGCGGCGGTGAGGGCTTCCATCTCGACACCGGTGACACCTTTCGTCTTCACTTCTGCTTGAATGTGGATTTCGTAAAGGTTGTCGGCTTCGTTGATGTGCCAGTCGAAGTGAACATTTACACCTGTTAATGGAATCGGGTGGCACATCGGAATGAGTGATGCCGTGTTTTTAGCTGCCATGATCGCGGCAACTTGTGCAACGGCAAAGACATCTCCTTTTTTATTCGTCCCATCTGTTATTTGCGCATGGATTGCTGCATTTACACGGATGGAAGAAATGGCGATGGCTGTTCGTGTTGTGACTGCTTTGTCGGATACGTCGACCATTTTGGCCCGACCTTGTTCGTTAAAATGTGTGAGTTCGGACATGTTGTTCATTCCTTTCGTGAGGGTTGTAAATAAAATCATACATAATCTTATACATTGAATCTATTCGTAGTATAGCAGAGAAGGGGGACGAATCGTATGGTGGAAATGAGAAAGCCGATACGTGTTGCAGAAGCTGTGAAGCGTGTCATGAATGAAGTGGTGTCTATTGGTACGGAAGTAATTGATTTGGAAGATGCGTATGGCCGCGTTTTAGCTGAACCCATTATCGCCAAACATGATGTACCGCCTTTTGATCGATCGCCTTATGATGGATTTGCAATTCGTGCGATCGATTCCGCTGGAGCGACGGGCGATTCTAGAATCACTTTCAACGTTGTCGGTGAAATTGGTGCCGGTTATGTTGGAGAGCGGCCGATCGGTGAAAAGGAAGCATATCGGATTATGACGGGTGCGCAAATGCCAGAAAACGCGGACGCTGTTGTCATGTTGGAGCAGACGGTGGAAACAGCTACTGGATTCACGTTGCGTAAGCCGTTTGAGTCAGGTGAAAACATCTCTTATCAAGGTGAAGACTGCAAGAAAGGTGAACAGCTGATCGAAGCGGGTACGCTTATTCATCCAGGAACAATTGCTTTGCTTGCCACTTTCGGCTATGCACAAGTGAAAGTGGCGAAACGACCGGTTGCCGGTATTTTATCAACAGGAACCGAATTATTAGATGTGTCGGAAGCGCTTGTACCGGGGAAAATTCGCAATTCCAATGGCCCGATGATTCGTGCACAACTCGAGCGGATGGGCATCGCGTACCGTTCTTACGGGATGGCGGCGGATGAGCTCGATCATTGCACAACAGTCGTGAAGAAGGCGCTGGAAGAGACGGATTTCCTCATTACGACGGGCGGGGTATCTGTCGGCGATTACGACTACTTGCCTGTCATTTATGAGCGGCTCGGAGCGAAAGTGTTGTTCAATAAAGTCGCGATGCGTCCGGGGAGTGTAACGACTGTCGCGGTGTTGGACGGGGAATTGCTGTTCGGACTTTCAGGCAATCCGTCTGCGTGCTTTACGGGGTTCGAGCTGTTTACGAGACCTGCGATTCTTCAGATGATGGGTGATACAGCCCCTTATATGCCGAGGATGGCCGCGACATTGGGCGAAGATTTCACGAAACCAAATCCGTTTACGCGGTTCATACGTGCTACTTGGACATACACACCGGATAGGGTTGTGGCAGTACCTGCGGGGTTTAATAAATCAAATGCCGTTTCTTCGATTGCACGAGGGAATTGTCTCATTGTATTACCGAGCGGAACACGCGGTTATGAAGCGGGAGATGTCGTCGATATTCTCCTACTTGGCAGTGAACAAGGCGTTCGTGAGTGGACGTTATGAAAACGCTCCATGTCGTCGGCTACAAAAACAGCGGGAAGACGACGCTTATGAGTCGGTGGATCCGTTTATTGAAGGAGAAGGGCTTTACGGTTGCTGTATTGAAGCATCACGGACATGGTGGCAAACCCGATATGCCGGATCGAAAAACGGACACGATGCAGTTTATGGCGAATGGTGCTGACGCCACGCTTGTAGCAGGTGGCGGGGCCGTGCAGTTTGTTTGGAATGAAGAGCCGGATTTTGTGCAATTAAAGCAGTTGGCTCGTTACGGAACGCCCGACGTGTTATTGATTGAAGGGTATAAAGGAGAAGTAGGTGATAAAGTCGTTTTTGTTCGTGATGATGCGGAATGGGAAACGCTTCGGCACGTGCAAGGTCGGCAACTTGTCATCGGTTATGCGCCAATGAACGTTGAGTGCATACATATTCATTCACGTGAGCACGTTGAACAAATCGATGACTGGTTCATAGAGTGGATCGGAAAGGGGAATGGCAATGAAACCGTTTGAAATTGTCGAAACACCGATTGATATCCAGAAGTATTCTGATTATGTATTGCACCCTTCAGCAGGTGCCGTCACAATCTTCACAGGTAACGTGAGAGAGTGGACGCATGGCGTAAAAACGTTGTACCTTGCGTATGAAGCGTATATACCTATGGCGGAAAAGAAGCTTGCACAAATCGGGGCGGAGATGGAAGCGAAATGGCCGGGCATCCGAGTTGCTATTGCCCATCGGATCGGTGAGCTGCAAATTTCGGATATTGCGGTCGTCATCGCGGTTTCGTCCCCTCATCGAAAGGCGGCATATGAAGCGAATGAATATGCGATTGAACGGATTAAAGAAATTGTTCCGATTTGGAAAAAGGAAATTTGGGAAGACGGAGAAGAATGGATTGGGGCACAAAAGAAGTATCCGGAAAAGGGGGTGGAGCAAGCATGATTCAAGTGCATTATTTCGCGAGACTGCGGGAATTGACCGGTAAAGGACAGGAGACACTCCATCGCGATTCAATGACAGTCAGTGAACTGTTGGACTGGGCGGAGGCGACGTATCCTGGATTTGGTGCAGACACGATTCAAGTGGCGGTGAATGAAGAGTATGCATTGAAAGGTGATGTCATCCATTCGGGCGATGTGTGTGCGTTTATTCCGCCGGTGAGTGGTGGCTGATGAAAACGGTTGGTATCCTCCTAGCAGGCGGTTTATCAAGACGGTTCGGATCGCCAAAAGCTTTTGCGAAATGGAATGGCGCTTCGTTTTATGAGTTGTCCCTGCGTGCATTGAGCCCGTTTTGTGACGAGGTTGTCATTGTGACGCGGCCGGAATTAGTGGATGCATTTCCAAGTGAGCTTTTTGTAATTACAGATGTGGAGGCGTTTGCTGGACAAGGACCGGTTGCTGGGATTTTATCAGGAATGGAAACGGTCGAGGCGGATCGGTACATTGTGCTGCCATGCGATATGCCGTTGTTGAGTGCTGAAACGATTGGTCGGTTAGTTGCATGTCATGTGTCCGGTGTCACAGCAGTCATTTCAGATGGGAAGCATCATCCACTCGTATCGGTGTGGGATCGGGATGCGCAATCAGTGTTAAGAAGTGCGTTGCTGGAAGGGCAGCGACGGGTGATGAACGTGCAAGAAAAAGTTGGCGTGCGTTGGGTTCAAGGAGCAAGTTTGACGGAAAATGCTTCGGAATTCATGAATGTAAATACGCCACATAGTTTGAAGGGAGTGGACGGTTATGCAAACGATTGTCGATAAATTAGGTCGACCGATCCGTGACTTGCGCATTTCGGTGACGGACCGTTGCAATTTCCGTTGCTCTTACTGCATGCCGAAAGAAGTGTTTGGTGATGATTATGTGTTTTTGCCGAAAAGTGAGCTGCTTTCTTTTGAAGAAATGGAGCGGTTGGCACGTATTTTTGCTTTGCTTGGCGTGAAGAAGCTTCGTTTGACGGGTGGGGAACCGCTTATGCGGCGGGATATTGCGACGTTAATTGCGAAGCTGACGAAAATTGACGGGATTGAAGATATTGGGTTGACTACGAATGGCGTGTTGTTGGGGCAACAGGCGCAAGCGTTGTACGACGCAGGGTTGCGGCGCTTGAATATGAGCCTCGATGCGTTGGATCCGGATATTTTTGGTGAAATGAACGGCCGTGGCATTAAGCCCGATCTCATTTTACGTAATATTGATCGTGCGAAGGACATCGGTTTCACAATGAAAGTGAATATGGTTGTGAAAAAAGGTGTCAATGAATGTGAAATCCTTCCGATGGCTGCGTACTTTAAAGAGCGTGGTATTACGCTCCGCTATATTGAGTTCATGGATGTCGGTAATGACAATGGCTGGAGTTTTGACAGTGTTGTCACGAAGAAGGAGATCTATGAGCGGCTTGCTGCGAAATATGAGATGGAGCCTGCAGAAGAAGCGTATTTTGGTGAAGTGGCGAAGCGATATCGCTATGTCGACAATGGGGCGGAAGTCGGATTCATTACGTCGGTGTCGGAGTCGTTTTGTTCAACGTGTACGCGCGCGAGACTATCGTCTGAAGGAAAGTTGTACACATGTTTATTCGCTACGGATGGGTTTGATGTGCGGGCATTAATTCGAAGTGGTCTGTCAGATGAAGAAGTGATGGATCAGCTGATTGGCGTTTGGGAACGTCGGGCGGATCGGTATTCTGACGAGCGGACGGAACAAACCGTGAAAAATCGGAAGAAGATTAATATGAGTTATATTGGTGGATGAAGGAAGTGCTTTGCGGCTGTGCGGAAAAGTCGGCGAAGCGCTTTTTTTGTTGGTGTGGCGGTAGGTAGTAAGTCATGAAATGTTCATTAGAATTGTGAAAGTGATTGATAGAACTGCGCAAGTGATTGATAGGGGAATTGCGCGGAGAAGAAAACACTAGTTGGTCAAGTGCATGTGGCGCGATGGATGAAAAGTTGTTATTCGATGACGAGTTCCGCGGAGTATTGGAAGGCCAGGTAATAAGCATCTCGCGCAGAAAGCCTTTTACAAATAAGTGGTCTGTGCAGCTTGTACATCATAGTTCGAAGGTAACGAAATGGTGATAACTTTTATTATTCGATCGATAACTTCCGCTATTCAATTGATAACTTCCTGTATTCAATCGAATAAGTTGTGAACTCGACTGATAACCTCTACCAATATTCTTCTGATTTACCTGATAAGTCTTCATCTTCCACTCACCGCATGATAAACTGAGGGAAAATCCGTTGGGGGGAGCACTAATGAAGCCGAGTGTGTATATTACGAGAAAGTTGCCAGACGAAGTGGTACAACCGTTACTAGAGAAATTTACGGTACGTATGTGGGAATCAGAAGAAGTCGCCGTACCACGAGATGTTTTATTACAAGAAAGCGAACGAGCGGATGCTTTGTTGACAATGATTTCTGATTCGATTGATGCAGAATTGATGGGCGCAGCGAAAAACTTGAAAGTCATTTCCAACTTGGCGGTGGGTTTTAATAACATTGACACGGAAGCGGCAAAGCAAAGGGGTATCGTCGTGACGAACACGCCGGACGTGCTAACGGAGACGACGGCGGATTTGACGTTCGCATTAGTAATGGCGGCAGCTCGCCGGATGACGTCTGCTGAACGAGTGTTGCGGAACGGAGAATGGACGTCATGGTCGCCGCTTGGTTTTACGGGACAGGACGTGTGGGGAACGACGATTGGCATTATTGGAATGGGAAGGATCGGGGAAGCGGTCGCGCGGCGTGCGAAAGGATTCGGCATGGACGTGCTGTATTGCAATCGTAGCCGAAATGCCGATGCGGAAGATACGCTTGGAGCGACACGCAATGAATTGGACGAATTACTTGCTGAATCAGACCACGTCGTCATGTTAGCGCCGTACACGGACGAGACGGCTGGCATGATTGGAGCACGAGAACTGACATTGATGAAGCATACTGCCACTTTTATTTGTGCTTCACGGGGCGGCATTGTGGATGAAGATGCTTTGTACGAAGCGCTGAAAAAGGGGACCATTTGGGCAGCGGGGCTGGATGTTTATGCAACAGAGCCGGTGTCAAAAAATCATCCATTATTGACGTTGCCGAACGTTACAGCGGTTCCGCATATTGGCAGTGCATCTGTAAGAACGAGAATGGAAATGATGCGTGTCAGTATGCAAGCGATTACGGATGTGTTGGAAGGGAAAAATCCGAAGCACCGCGTTGTTTAATGGAAGGGACGATTAAAAGAACTGGGTTTGATTGTAGAGGTCAACTGCTAATTTTGTAATCGAAAGTAGCAAGAAGCTAAGTAATTTATTCAGTCTATTAGCAATGAACATGCTAACTATTCAGTGTGTTGTTTATAGTAATCTCGCTTAACGTAATCAGTACCAACTTTAAATCTTTTTCTCTCACACAGGCTGTGCAGCAAATGTCTTATGCGCAGCCTAATTGTTTTGCAGTATTGTAGTACTATATTCGAGTGGTCTTATATGAATTAACTATTAATGAAGTAATAATGATTAGGTCGAAGGGAGATGAAAAAATGAAATTTTATACCAAAGAATTTTATGAGGAAATGCAAGTAGCTGCATTTATAACATTTCCGTCTTCAAGGGAAGAGTGGAATGAGTTTATGGATTCCTTAAAAGAGGACAAAAAGGACTATATAGATAACAGGATACTGCATTTAGAGCTTATGAAAGAAGATTTGTTGAAGTACCTTCCTACGTCCTTACATAAATTAATCCATGATAAGACTATAGTTACTGATTATCCTTCAAGTGAAAATCTAAGAATAATTAATCAGTGGCGTAAATCTTTTAATACAAAGGCAGAGTGTGTAAAACATGCCTCGATTGAGAGGTATGAGTCAATAAAAAATGAACTCCCTACAAGCGTTGTTCAATTACATGAAGAAGCTTTACATGACGCAGAAGTGATTAGTTTTGAGTGTAAACCTGAAGAACAGAAGTGTTATATGCTTTTGGAGCACTATAAGAATGGAAAATCTATTAAAGTAAAGTTGACTTTTACAAATGTAAAAGAGCTCTCAGTAGATGAAAATATAAAAGGAGCAAAGTGGTTGTATGATGAAGTATCGGGAGACGTATCCTTTTTCGAAGTTAACATCTTATTTAATTATCCGCTAACAGAATTTCACATGAAGGCTGCTACATTAGAAGTTGAAATAATAGATCCAGATGTCTGATTGAAAAATTTCGCCATTGTGTAGTAAACCATTTTCCTACTAAACCTTTCCCCACCTCGCCCATAGACCCATCTCTCCAACTAGCAATTAATTCCCGCCACAATCTCCAACTCAAGGCATAAGTAGTTGTCCCGCTTAATAGATTGTAATAGTACAGAAACGGGAAAAACCTTCGTTTGGGCTTTTCCGAATGAAGTGCAAATTGAGAGGGAATGGAGGAAAGGGAAAGTGAGTGCAATTATTGTTGCATTGGCGGGAATGGTTGTTTTTGCATTAGGGTACCGTTTTTATTCCAAATTTGTCGCTGAGAAGATTTTTAGGCTTGACCCAAATTATGTGACGCCGGCGCATCGGTACAAAGATGGCGTTGACTTTGTGCCGACGAACAAGTTTGTCCTGTGGGGGCATCATTTCACGTCTGTTGCGGGGGCGGCACCGATTTTAGGGCCGGCGATTGCGGTCTATTGGGGCTGGCTGCCGGCTTTACTGTGGGTTGTACTCGGCACAGTGTTTGCTGCAGGTGTCCACGACTTTGGAACGCTCGTATTATCAGTGAGAAATAAAGGTCAATCGGTAGGCACGCTTGCGAATAAATTAATCGGCCAGCGGGCAAAGATTTTGTTCTTGTTCATTATCCTTATTTTAGTGTTAATGGTGAATGCGGTGTTTGCTTGGGTTATTTCAAACTTGTTCATTAAATTCCCGGCAAGCGTTTTTCCGGTTTTCATTCAAATTCCACTAGCCATTTGGATCGGGACGGCTGTATACAAACGCCAGAAGAAGATGCTTGTTCCTTCGTTAGTTGCTTTGGCAGTCATGTATATTGCGGCTGTTGTTTCGAGCAAGGTGAGCTTCTTGCAAATTGACCTTGTGAAGTACATGGGTGGGGCGGAAGGGGCTGGCCTGTTCGGCCTCGGTGCCGTTTCTTCAGCGTTCTTTATCTGGATTATCATTTTGATGGTATATGTCTACTTTGCTTCTACATTGCCAGTTTGGCGCTTGCTACAACCACGTGATTTTATCAACTCCCATCAGCTCGTCGTCGGATTGGGTATTCTCTACTTAGGCTTGTTGTTCGCGAATCCAACGATTACTGCTCCGATGACGAACGCTACTTCAGATGTTTCGTGGTTCCCGTTATTATTCATTACCATCGCGTGCGGTGCCATTTCAGGCTTCCATGGCCTTGTGTCTTCCGGTACTTCATCCAAGCAGTTGAATAAAGAAACGGACGCACGATTCGTTGGCTATCTTGGTGCAGTCGGAGAAGGGATTTTAGCACTCGTTTCCATCGTCGCAGTCATCACATTCTTCCCGAACAAAGATGCATTCCTTGCAACGTACAGCAGCTTCGGGGCAGCGAATGGGTCTGGTTTGACAGTATTCGTACAAGGTGCGAGTAAATTGGCGACGAGCTTACACATTCCTGCAGACATCGCAACAACGATCGTGTCGATCATCGTCATCAGCTTTGCAGCAACGACATTGGATACGTCCGTTCGTCTCATGCGTTATATCATTGCAGAACTAGGCATGGAATACAAAATGCCGAAGCTTGCGAAGAAGCATGTTGCGACATCAGTTGCGGTCCTATCCAGTGCTGCGCTTGTCCTTCTTCCACAAGGTCCAAATGGATTTGGTTCTGGAGGCTATTTGCTCTGGCCATTGTTCGGTACGGCAAATCAGCTCTTAGCGGGAATCAGTTTACTGCTCATAGCGGTTTGGCTGAAACGATTGGGCAGAAATTATTTAGTGGCGATTATTCCGATGATTTTCCTATTATTTATGACGTTACTCGCAATGTTCAAGCAAGTCCTCTTTGAGTGGTCTTGGTTCGGGTCTAATTCCAATTGGCTTCTATTCATATTCGGTGCCATCATCTTCGTCTTTGCAATTTGGATCATTTTGACGGCGGTTTCCGCTTTGTCGAGCAATCAAAAGATTTCAGTGGACGAAGAGTAATCGAGGTGTTTCCATGATTGATTCCCTGAAAAGATTGATTTCGTACTATGAAGAAATCATTAGTTTGCCGCATCGCCGGGAGATTGCAGCAGAGTTACGGGATGAGGAAGATCTGTTTTTCCTCCTCCTGTATTCCGAAATGATTGGCATCCCGAATCCGGCGTATTATTACACATTGGAACTGTATCCGTATATGATCGAAAAATTTCATGAATGGCACTTGCGCATGGGAATGGAGAAATCTCCGATGCATGGCATCCGCTGTTGCTGAAATGAGGGGAAATGATGGATGTATTAACGAAACAAATCATTTTTGTCGGTGGAAAAGGCGGAGTGGGCAAATCCACAACCGCTGCGGCCATCGCACACCGCCTATCCACAGCGGGGTACCGGACACTATTAGTTTCAACCGATCCGGCTCACAATGTCGGAGATCTATTTGGTCGACCGATTGGTGGAAAGCCAGTGGAAGTAGCGGATCGACTCGTTGCGCTTGAAATCGATCCACAGCTTGAAACGGAACGATACATCGCAGGTGTGAAAGATAATATTAAAGGTGTCGTCCATTCCAGTTTGATGGAGGAAGTGCATCGTCAATTGGATACGGCAAAAGCTTCACCAGGAGCGGACGAAGCGGCTCTGTTTGATAAATTAATTACAATTATTTTGGAAGAACGGAAGTCGTTCGACAAAATCGTGTTCGACACAGCGCCAACGGGTCATACAATCCGCTTGCTGTCTCTGCCTGAACTAATGGGTGTGTGGATTCACGGTTTATTGGAAAAGCGGAAGAAGACAAATGAAAACTATTCGCGCCTGTTAAATGATGGGGAGCCTATGGAAGATCCTATTTACGATGTATTAGCGGAGAGGCAACGACGGTTTACCCAAGTACGGGAACTATTAATGGATCGCCAGACAACAGGGTTCCTGTTCGTTTTGAACCCCGAGCGTCTACCGATTTTGGAAACAGAAAAAGCGATCGACTTGTTAAAACGGCATTCGCTCGAAGTGAAGTCGATCGTCGTCAATAAAGTCCTTCCTGAAAACGTGGAAGGTACATTTTGGAATGAACGAAAAGCACATGAACAAAAATATTTGGAGATGATTGAGCAGTCGTTTAACGAGCAAGAAATTCTCTTTGTGCCGTTATTGCAAAGCGACATTACGAGTTTTGAAGACTTGGCGCTGTTCAGTGAACAATTGACGTGATAAAAGAAGGCCTTCTTAGAACGCTAAATCTAAGTGGCCTTTTTTGAATCAATTTTTCGGTGGGCGTATTGTATTTCTCGCTACTGCTTTCTCATAAACCCCGCAACCGCTTCATTCACAAAATGCGCACCGAGCTTAACCGTCCGGTTGTTTTCATCCAATGAAGGATTCACTTCACAAATATCAAATGAGCACGTCTTCTCGTGCCCCACGACTTTCCGGATAATCTCACGGACGGTCGTCGGTTCCAATCCGAATGGGGACGGGGCACTGACGCCGGGGGTATATGCTGCATTCAAGACATCCGTGCATAGCGTAAGGAGAACGGCATCATGCTTGTCCATGAACGCATCCAGTGAATCCATTAACTGCCCCAGTTGTCCTGGCGTCATTTCATCTTCGTGGACGTATGTGACACCGAGAGCATCAGCTCGGTTAAATAGCTCCTCAGTATTACCGTATCTTTGGATGCCCGCCACGAAATACGCTGCATGGGCATCATGTTCTAAAATTTGTCTGAACATCGTGCCGGAAGAAGTCTGTTCATCGTACGGACGCAAATCGAAATGGGCGTCGATATTGACAATGCCAAGAGAAGCGTCCTTTCCGAGAAATTCACGAACCCCTACATAATGGCCGAATAACGTTTCGTGCCCGCCACCTAAAATGATCGGCGTTGATCCATTCGCTAGCATAGTCTTCACAATGTCACCTAATTGTTGCTGTGCGGCTTCCATTTCCTCACCGCGACACGTAATATTGCCGACATCGACAAACCGTTTATGCTCTTGGAAACGCCATGGCAACTTCGCAAGTTCGCTCCGTATGGCATTAGGAGCCTGCGCTGCACCGAGCCGCCCCTTATTGCGCCGAACCCCTTCCTCACATTCAAACCCTATAACCGCACAGACATTCACTGCTTCTTGAACGTCAAGCACTTCCACAACTTGATGGTAGCGGAAAGCTGTTCGATCCTCTTTATCATCTATTCTCCCAGTCCAAATTATTTCACTCACAATACCATCCCTTTCTGAAGGAGACTCCTTGCCAACAGTATATCGCTAGATTATGATTATTCCAACAATCGATTTATAGAAAGGTGATCGTATGAATATCGTGTTGCTCATGAAAGACCCGCTCGAAGCACAAGGATTAAAATGGCTCCTCACCTCACAATGGACCGACGTGCAGGTGGAAATTGCCGACGTTCGCAACCCGTCCACAGACGCTTACCTTTATATTATCGACTTGACATTGCTCGACGCAGATTTCGAAGTCCCGCCACATGCCGTCTGGCTCGGCATTTCATCTGAACGGACATTCCAGACTGTCTACAAAGCCCTATCCTTAAAGGCGGAAGATGTCCTATTCCGCCCATTTCAACCGGACAGGCTTATTCGACAGATCCAACAAATTCGCTTCCGTTGGCGGAACGAATTAGCGCAACGTAACCGACCCGTCCAACAACGCACCGATGTCATAACGTATGAACACCTGCTCATCGGCGAAACCGAGGTGCAAACCCCAGTGCTGTTGAGTTTAATCGCGCCATCACATATTGAAGAGGTCGACCATCTCGTCCGCGAACTCGAGATGCATGATTTCCCGACTACATATGACATCTTCCCGTTTTCTGATTTTGTGCTCGTCATCCATCGGTTAATAGATCTCAACACCCTTCAAGAAGCGTATACGATCTTTTATTCGCAATGGAAGCTGCAATCGGATGCATTACTGACCATCTATTTACATACAGATGAAAGCCGTACAACGTATCGTTCACTGTATAAAAGAATGCGTCGTCTCCATGAACGTATTTTCTATGACGGTTATGATGTATTGTCTTTGGAACAAGAAGAGCTTCATTGGCGGGAGATGGATCCGTTTCTGTCACCGCTCGAGCAACGGAAATGGGTGGAGATGCTTGAAAAACGACAAATGGTAGCCATACGGGAATGGATGGAACAGGACTTTTTAACGGTGGAAGCTCCATTTCCTGATCCCGAAATGGTCCGCGTCCGACTGACGAGTATTCTCGCACAAGTGCGGAGGTATATGACCGCGCATTCCGTGAAATCACAAACTGTCGAGCAAGCCTATCGCGCAGTATTTGAAACCGTCATTCGAGAGCCAGTCATGTACCAAATTATCCAATCGTTCCTTGCGTTCATTGCCGATTTACTGCAAACGTCTGAAGGAGTGATGCGACGGGAGGGGAGCTTGGTCGATAAAGTACAAGAGCGCATGCAAGCGAATTACTGGGATGCGACGTGGAGCTTGGCGGCATGTGCAGAGGAATTGAACATCCATAAAAGCACATTAAGCCGAAAGTATGCGAGTGAAGCAGGGAAGTCCTTCAGCAATTCGTTATTGGAGATTCGCATCGCTGAGGCAAAACGATTGTTGAAAGAGACTGACTTGGCGATTGCAGATGTTTCGCAATCGACCGGATTCACACACGCGACCTATTTCAGTAAGCGGTTTAAAGAGGAGACGGGTCGGACGCCTTATCAGTTTAGAGTGGGCTGAGTTGCGAGGATGAAAAAAAGATGGATTTACACTTATTGACTTTGTAGAGGGTACTGACCAGGATTTAGTAGTTGGCTTGAAAACAACATCCAATCTTAAAATACTATCCTGGTCATTATGAGATTATGCATATTAACGAATTGAATACTTGTTAAAGAAACTAGATCCTTTCTTTGTCAACATCTATCTAATAGCTCCTTCATCATATCTACACGAATCATTCGGAATTGAAAAGGTACTTCCAGTTTTGCAAGCCATTCTATATGACTATGAGGAATTTTATATAACGCCCCACTTAACCCTTCTGGAAAAATAAGCTCGATCAGACAAGTACAATCGTATTCCTTCATAATTACATCGAGACGATTTCTAAAGTCTTTTGGGTTTCCGAGCAGAACTTCTAGGTTCTTAAACAATTGTAATACTGCTTCATCGTGATCATATGCACAAGCCGATGTTTGATTGTCTGATAATCGAACAAACCGGCTCCAATAGGCATAAGCTGCCTTCCCATGTTGGCTAAAAAAATTAAAATCTCCTCTATTTAAAATGAAATGAGTTAGTTATTCCTAAAATCGTATCAATATCTGTACTGGAAAACAATTTGAATTCTTGTCCCCAATTACTATGGAAAGATTTTGCTTCAGAAGTTACCGAAATACCTAATAAAAATGAATCCAAAAACATCCTCCTCCATTAGTTCGTTGTAATGTAATAGTGGGTGTACTCTGAAATTCGCAGTGATGATTATTCGACAATCACAACTTGCTTTGTTTTTGTTATTTGATATAAATCATGTTTCGACGAGAAACCATATTCAGCTTTTATTTGGTGGGCTGTTCTTCCTGTGCTTCTAATTTGGACTGGTCCAAGTATTTTCTTGCCTCCACACAAAGCATTCATATCGTCTGGTTCATTCAATGGTGAAGTAATAGATAATGTGTCATTGAACGGTTTACATTCAGGAAGGCTTCTTAATGATTCAGCATCTGATTGAATACTGAACCCAAACAATAGAATGATAGTTAATGCAAATGAAAATATTTTTTTCATTAAAATTACCTCCTTTTCTAAAATAATATACTTACTTTTTAAAAAAAACTATGAGTTAAAAATACTGATTTTTCCGAAGACTATATGCACTATCTTTTTTCCCCAACCATCTTATTGTTTACGCAAACATATTATTATAGAATACAACTTTGATTATATCAGCTTATGCAATCAGCTAAAAAAGTATAAAAAAGCAAACAATCTATAAACTATTAACTGAACTTTCCTTATAGAATGATAGTAACGAAAGGGAGGTTGGTTGAAAATGAAAGCGGATACATTGGAGAAGGTTGTTCAGTATCGAGGTACGGAGTTACATACGAAAGGGTGGCAGCAAGAGGCGGCACTTCGGATGTTGATGAACAATTTACATCCGGATGTGGCGGAGCACCCGGACAAATTGGTTGTGTATGGGGGAATCGGCAAGGCGGCTCGTAACTGGGAAAGTTTCGATGCGATTGTTCGGTCATTGAAAGCGTTGGAAAATGATGAAACGCTATTGATCCAATCAGGAAAACCGGTTGCAATCTTCAAATCGCATACGGATGCACCGCGTGTATTAATTGCGAACTCGAACATTGTCCCTGCGTATGCAAACTGGGAGACTTTCCATGAGCTCGATAAGAAGGGCTTGATGATGTACGGGCAGATGACGGCAGGTAGCTGGATATACATCGGTTCGCAAGGGATTGTTCAAGGGACATACGAGACGTTTGCGGAACTCGGTAAGCAACATTTCGGCGGCTCCTTAAAAGGAACGATTACGTTAACGGCTGGTTTAGGTGGTATGGGTGGTGCGCAGCCATTGGCCGTAACGATGGCAGGTGGTGTTTGTATTGGCATCGAAGTCGATGAATCGCGTATTGATCGCCGGATTGAGACGCGGTATACAGATGTTAAAACGGATTCATTGGATGAAGCGATCCGTTTAGCAGAAGAAGCGAAAGCTGAAGGGAAGGCTTTGTCGATCGGGTTACTTGGAAATGCGGCGGATATTTTGCCTGCCATGATTGCACGCGGCTTCAATCCAGATGTCTTGACGGATCAGACATCAGCGCACGACCCGTTGAACGGCTATATACCTTCAGGGATGACGCTTGAACAGGCAGCCGAGCTTCGCGATTCCAATCCGGAAGAGTACGTAAAGCGGTCGAAAGCTTCGATGGCGACACATGTTTCGGTGATGATCGACATGATGGATAAAGGTGCAGTCACATTCGACTATGGGAACAACATTCGTCAAGTCGCGAAAGATGAAGGGGTGGATCGGGCATTTGATTTCCCTGGATTTGTGCCTGCGTATATTCGACCACAGTTCTGTGAAGGGAAAGGGCCGTTCCGCTGGGTGGCGCTTTCGGGTGATCCGGAAGATATCCGAAAGACGGACGAAGTGATTTTACGTGAATTTAGTTACAATACGCATCTATGCAATTGGATCAGGATGGCACAGGAAAAAATTCAGTTCCAAGGATTGCCGTCACGGATTTGCTGGCTCGGGTATGGCGAACGTGCACGTTTTGGGAAAATCATTAACGACATGGTCGCAAGTGGGGAATTAAGCGCGCCGATCGTCATCGGACGGGATCACCTCGATTCAGGATCGGTAGCGTCACCAAACCGTGAGACGGAAGCGATGAAAGATGGGTCGGATGTTGTGTCGGATTGGCCGATTTTAAACGCGATGATCAATGCAGTCGGTGGGGCAACGTGGGTGTCTGTCCATCATGGTGGCGGTGTTGGTATGGGCTATTCGCAACACGCGGGAATGGTTATCGTGGCGGACGGAACGAAAGAAGCGGAAGCTCGTTTGGAACGTGTATTGACGACAGATCCGGGCATGGGCATTGCACGACATGTCGATGCAGGTTATGACTTGGCGATTCAGACAGCAAAAGAAAAAGGGGTCAATATCCCGATGATGGAAGGTGAACGGTCTTGAAACCAGTTTGGATTCAACATGCAGCACAATTAGCGACGATTGCAGGTGAAAATGGACCGCGCAAACGTGAGAAGATGTCTGAACTAGGCATTATTGAAGACGGCAGTATATGGATAGAAGATGGAGTCATTCAAGCGATCGGAACGACGGAGGAATTGCAGAAGCAATATGGCGACCGTGCCGCTGACGCGGAAGTGATTGACGCTTCAGGAAGGTTAGTTACGCCAGGACTTGTCGATCCGCATACGCATGTCGTGTATGGGGGGAGCCGTGAAAGAGAATTTGAAATGCGGCTAGAAGGCGCTACGTATATGGAGATTATGAATGCGGGTGGCGGCATCCATGCGACGAGCCGGATGACACGAGAAGCGACAGAAGACGAGTTGGTCGAGCAGTCGACGCGGAGACTAGATTCCTTCCTCATACATGGTGTGACGACTGTTGAAGGGAAAAGTGGGTACGGTCTTAATTGGGAGACGGAGTTGAAACAGTTGCGGGCGGCGAAGCGATTGAATGAAACGCATCCAATCGACCTCGTCTCGACATTCATGGCGGCGCATGCCGTTCCGTTAGAATATAAGGGTAAGGAAGATGAATATATTGATAGCATCATCAATGACATGCTGCCGATTGTTGCGGAAGAGAAGCTTGCGGTGTTCAATGATGTGTTCTGCGAAGTAGGTGTCTTCACTCCTGAACAATCTGAACGGATTTTGGAAGCAGGGAAAAAGCTTGGGTTGATCCGAAAATTCATGCGGATGAAATCGAATCATATGGAGGGGCAGAGTTGGCCGCAAAAGTCGGTGCCATTTCAGCGGAGCATTTATTAAAAGCATCTGACGAGGGAATTCAACAGATGGCAGAAGCAGGTGTCATCGCTTGTTTATTACCAGCAACAGCACTGTTCCTACGTGAGCAAGCGGCGCAAGGACGCAAAATGGTCGATGAAGGGGTCGCAGTTGCAATTTCAACAGATTGTAATCCGGGATCTTCGCCAACAACCTCGATGCCACTCGTTATGAATTTGGCGTGCATTTCCATGCGTCTGACACCGGCGGAAGCACTCGTTGCAGCGACAATGAATGCTGCATGCGCAATTGGAATGGAAGCGAAGGTCGGATCTCTTGAAGTAGGAAAGCAAGGGGATGTCGTCATGTGGGACATCGGCAATTATCAAGAACTGCAATACTTGTTTGGCGTCAACCATGTCGATAAAGTATGGAAAAAAGGCGTTCGAGTTGTAGGGTGATGAATGGCCGTGAATGAAGCTTGTGTTTCATTCACGGTATTTTTGAAAGGATAATTAACGGAACATTCAGAAGGGGTGAAATGTATGGAGCAAGTGGGAGAAAAGGTGAAAGTAGTGCGTTCAAATCCAGGCATGTGGAAGTTTTTTGTATTTAGTGCAATCGGTGCATTCATGTTTTTTGTACCTGTCACGATTGGTGAAAAGCGTTCAATTATGCTCGATCATATCGTCACGTTCATTCAGACGCACGCAGGGGGCGCGTTGCCGTATTATGCGTTGCTTGTCATCTTGGCGGGGGCGGTTTATCCATTCGTCTCAGGTGCTTGGAAAAAATCGACGGTGAATAGGGTATTTTCGGTATTTAAAGTGGTTGGGCTCATAGTAGGCATTTTGCTCGTCTTCAATGTAGGGCCAGCGTGGCTTTTTGAACCGAGTATGGGACCATTTTTGCTAAATAAATTGGTTATTCCAGTGGGATTATTAGTGCCAATTGGAGCGATATTTTTAGCGTTGCTCGTTAGTTATGGCTTGTTAGAATTCATCGGTGTGCTCTTGCAACCCATCATGCGACCGGTATGGCGAACGCCCGGACGTTCAGCGATTGACGCGGTTGCTTCGTTTGTGGGTTCTTACTCACTTGGGTTGTTAATTACAAACCGAGTGTACAAAGAAGGGAAGTACACGGCGAAAGAAGCTGCAATTATTGCAACAGGATTTTCGACAGTTTCGGCGACATTCATGGTCGTCGTAGCGAAGACTTTGGATTTGATGAGTATGTGGAATTTGTACTTCTGGGTGACGTTACTCGTGACGTTCCTTGTTACAGCAATCACGGTCCACATTTGGCCGTTGCGTTCATTCAAAGATGAATACTACGAAGGGGCGACTCCTCAACCGGAAGTGAAGCCGGAAGGGAGACGGATTGCGACTGCATGGAATGAAGCGATGGACACGGTTTCCAAAGCACCTACGTTTGCGCAAAACATTGTGACGAACGTACGTGATGGCTTGATGATGGCAATGGCAATTTTGCCGTCAATCTTATCAATCGGTTTGTTGGGGCTTGTGTTGGCCGAATTCACACCCGTATTCGATTGGATCGGATACATTTTCTACCCATTCACGTGGCTGTTGCAGTTGCCGGAGCCGATGCTAGTCGCAAAAGCATCCGCGTTAGGTATTGCTGAAATGTTCCTGCCAGCGTTGTTGGTCGTCGAATCTGCGTTAGTCGTTAAGTTTGTGATCGCGGTTGTGTCGGTATCATCGATTATCTTCTTCTCGGCACTCGTTCCGTGTATCGTGTCAACGGAAATTCCGCTCACGATTCCGCAATTGATTGTTATTTGGATCCAACGTGTGATCTTAACCTTACTCATCGTTACCCCTATCGCGTATTTACTGCTATAAAGAAAAAACACTCGGAAGTTGCGATTTCCGAGTGTTTTTAGTATTTTAAGGTGCCTGTCCCCGGAACGATTCTGAATCGTTTCGGGGACAGGCACCAAAACAATTTCGAATAAAAAGAAAGCGCCCGGTAGTTTGGGCGCTTTGAGTTTACAGTTATTTCCCGCCGAGCATGTTGAACAATCCACCTGCGATGCTGCCTTCATCTTGAGAGCCGCCTGGTGTTTGTGGTGCTGCTGCGAAGACGCGGCTTGCGAGTCTAGAGAACGGTAAGGATTGGATCCACACTTTACCCGGTCCGCGGAGGGTAGCGAAAAAGAGGCCTTCTCCACCGAATAATGCGGTTTTCACACCTTTTACCATTTCAATGTTGTAATCTACGTCTTGCGTCATTGCGACGAGACAACCTGTATCGACACGTAACGTTTCGCCGGCGGATAGTGTTTTCTCGATAATCGTTCCACCTGCGTGAACGAAAGCCATGCCGTCTCCTTCAAGCTTTTGCATGATGAATCCTTCGCCGCCAAAGAAGCCGGTTCCGAGTTTGCGTTGAAGTTCAATGCCTACAGAAACCCCTTTAGCAGCAGCTAAGAACGCATCTTTTTGACATATAATTTTACCATTGTACTCACTGAGATCGAGTGGAATGATCTTACCAGGGTAAGGCGCTGCAAATGAAACATGCTTTTTACCTGTTCCGTTGTTCGTAAATGTAGTCATGAACAAACTTTCACCGGTCAACAGACGTTTACCTGCGCCCATCAGTTTCCCCATGAAGCCTCCACCCGAATTGCTTGAACCATCTCCGAAGATCGTTTCCATGACGATGCTATCATCCATCATCATTAACGACCCGGCCTCTGCTACAACCGTCTCCTGTGGATCAAGTTCCACTTCCACAAACTGCATATCATCGCCATATAACTTGTAATCAATTTCATGATTGTTCATCACTCGAAACCTCCTCGTATTTGTATCTGATTTTACGTAAAAACAATACCGGAAGTTTCATTTTATCTTTAATAAAATAGAAGACCATGAACCTTACCGCGTTACCTCCATGTAGCGGCTCGCAAATGGGACATTCATCGCCATCACCAACAGCTGGAGGCCTAACAAATTACTTCGTTGGCGGAACTGTCCCTTTCTCAATATCAATATATTGCAAAAGAAGAGTGGCGATTTCTGTCGAACGATAGTAGAGCCGTGTCCCTTTGAACAACTTCTGGAAAGTCGGAATGAGTGCTTCGATGACGACTAAATTCGAATTTGTTTTATTCATTTCGTCCAAGAGAAATTGCGTCATTTGAATCGCATCAAATAACTCCTCTTTTTCAACGCGCACGAGAAACTTTTGAAGCTTTTCCACTAACAAGTCTGTCCTAGATATCGGCGTTTCAGCAGCAATCGTTAATGCAGCCAAATAATTATTGCCAAGCAACGTATCTTCATTCCGAATCATATCCTCCATTATGGCGTCAACCCGTCGAATCGTGAAGTGGACCAAGTCGTCGATCGCAATCGCTTCTGTTGCAGAAGACAAGAAGTGTATGAGGTGTTGGATTACGCCTAAAATCATGACCGCACAATCGAGTACATACGGTTCTGCTTCTTCGCCGTAAACATCGGTAAGTCGGGTTGTTAGCCATTTCAACTCCATTAAATGCCGCTTGCGTACAAAGCTCCGCAATTCATTATCACCAGAATAAAAGACTGCTTCATAAATCGATAATAAATTATGCTCGCGGTTGACGTGCATGCGTACCAAAATTTGTTCCGCTAATATATTTTTATCGCGCTTGTCCTTGCCGTGCATTAATTCACGTCTACGGACAATCGCTTCTTCATGGGCAAATTCAAAAATGGCCATCAGACACTCGTTTTTTGAAGAGAAGTAATTGTAAAACGTCCCTTTGGAGATTTGAGCAGCCTCAATGATGTCCTGAATCGATGTGGTGACGTACCCTTTATCAATAAATAGTCTTTGGGCAGTTAAGAGGACATGCAACTTTCGATCATTCATATAGATCACCTTTTTGTAAAATTCATTTTATACTACCAGTTCAATTCCTATCGTAACGAAAATAAGGCTTTGTAGCAATGATAAACAAATATTTTGGAATGAAAACGTTTACGTATTTGCGTAATTTGGACTGTCAGTATAAAATAATACTATTGTTGAACACTCAGTACAAATAACCTTCGCGGTAGTCGAACCACTATAAAATCGTTCAATAGAAAATAGATGGAGGATGGGAAATGGAAATTGATTTAAAGAAAATGCACGAGAAGCCTCCTTACGGCATGATTGCCATTTTGTTTTTTGGAGCATTCGTTGCGATTTTGAACAATACATTATTAAATATTGCTTTACCGTCAATTATGACAGAGTTTTCGGTGAAGCCATCAGAAGTCCAATGGCTGACGACAGGATTTATGTTAGTAAATGGGATCATGATTCCGGCAAGTGCGTTTTTTATCCAAAAGTTTTCAAACCGAAGATTGTTTTTAACGGCGATGACGTTGTTTACGATTGGTACGGCGCTCGCAATCTATGCGCCTAATTTTGGCTTGCTCATCGTTGCCAGAATGATTCAAGCTTCCGGTTCAGCGATGATGATGCCTCTTTTGATGAATGTTATGCTAGTCGCGTTCCCGATTGAAAAACGGGGTACAGCAATGGGGATGTTCAGTCTTGTCATGTTTACGGCGCCTGCAATCGGACCGACTTTGTCCGGTTGGGTTGTTGAGCATTATTCTTGGCGAACGCTGTTTGAGATCGTCTTGCCGTTCGGGGTTTTATCGATCTTGTTAGCGTTGTTTAAACTGAAAAACATTACACCGAACCGTGATGTGACACTGGATGTCTTCTCGCTCATTTTATCCAGTATCGGATTCGGTGGATTGCTTTACGGATTCAGCTCCGCGGGTGATAAAGGATGGAGCTCACCAATTGTGTACGGAACAATAGCGATTGGTACAATATCTGTCGTGCTCTTTGTCATCCGTCAGTTGAAAATGAAAGACCCGATGCTCGATTTCCGGATTTATAAGCATCCGATGTTTGCACTCGCGTCCATCATTTCAATTGTCATGTCTGTCGCAATGTTCTCTGGTATGATTTTGACACCGTTGTATGTACAAAATGTCCGAGGGATTTCCCCGTTTGAAGCAGGGATCCTCATGTTGCCAGGTGCGATTGTAATGGGCCTCATGTCGCCGATTACAGGAAAGATTTTCGATAAATATGGTCCACGGGTCATTTCACTCGTAGGGCTTGTCATTACCGTCATATCTACGTTCTATTTGAGTAAACTCGAATTGCATACAGGCTACTATTATTTAATGGCTTTGTATACTGTACGAATGTTTGGTATGTCAATGGTCATGATGCCGATTATGACGAACGGGATGAACCAATTGCCGATGCGTTCAAATCCTCATGGGACGGCGATGAACAATACCCTTCAACAAGTGTCTGGCGCAATCGGCTCTGCCATCTTGTTGACCATTATGACGAAACGGATGGAGAGTGCGGGTGCGGAGTTGGCACAAGAAGCAGCTACTTCCGGTACTACAAGTGGCGATGCAGCTGCGGTACAACAAGAGATTATGTTGAAATCAATGCTGGAAGGAATTAATTACTCATTCCTCGTCTCTGCATTTATCGCGGTCGTTGCGTTATTTTTAGCGTTCTTCGTTAAACGTGTTAAACCGAATCAGCCGGATTTTGTAATAGGTGAGGGAAGTGAGAAAGTCACTTCATCTCCACTAGAGCCGGTAAAAGAATAATTCGCAGAAAAAAATCTCAAGGAGTTTTAAACTTCTTGAGATTTTTTATTTTATTCTGAGAAAATGAAGGATTCTAATAGGATTATGTCGAATTGAAGAAAGTGGAAGCGTTTGCAATAAATTATGTGTACTAGAAAGGGGAATTTCTAAATGCGTTTGACAAACTTTATCGGTGGAGCTTGGCAAGAAGACGGAGGTGCTGAATTTGCAGCGGTAACGAATCCGGCAACCGGGGAAGAATTGGCGCAAGTTCGTTTATCAACTAAACAAGACGTGGACCAGGCTGTGGCGGCTGCAAAAAAAGCGCAGAAAGATTGGGCGCTCGTACCTGCACCTAAACGGGCGGATTACTTATATGCAATCGGGAATGTCATGAAAGAAAGGAAAGAGCACCTTGCACAAGTGTTGACGAAAGAAATGGGGAAGGTCATTGAAGAGGGCCGTGGCGAAGTGCAAGAAGGAATTGACATGGCGTTCTATATGGCGGGGGAAGGACGAAGGTTGTTTGGGGAAACAGTTCCTTCTGAGTTGCAAGACAAATTTGCAATGAGCGTCCGTGCGCCAATTGGGGTTGTTGGTTTGATTACACCGTGGAATTTCCCAGTGGCGATTGCGACGTGGAAATCGTTTCCGGCAATCGTTGCAGGCAATACGTTTGTGTGGAAACCCGCTACGGAAACACCGATGATGGCCTATGAAATGGCGAAGATTTTCGAAGAGGTAGGGTTGCCTGCTGGAGTTGCCAACATCGTGTTCGGATCTGGAACGGAAGTGGGAACGGCTATGATTGAGCACCCTGATGTGCGTGTCATTTCGTTTACAGGTTCAACAGATACGGGTCGCCACGTGGCAGAAACAGGCGGACGTAATTTGAAGAAAGTATCACTTGAAATGGGCGGTAAAAACGCGGTCATCGTTATGGATGATGCAGATATTGACTTGGCAGTCGAAGGGATTTTATGGAGTGCATTCGGAACAGCGGGTCAACGTTGTACGGCATGTAGTCGCGTCATTGTGCATAAAGATGTTAAAGAGGAACTGGAAGAGAAACTGTTAGCTTCTATGCAACAGTTAACAATTGGGAACGGGTTGGACGAGTCCGTCAAAATTGGCCCGGTTATCAATGCAAAAGCGATCGAGAAAATCCAAAAGTATGTTGAAATCGGAAAAGAGGAAGGCGCAAAGTTGTTAGCGGGAGGCAATGTGCTAACAGAAGGGGACTTAGCAAACGGCCATTATTTCGAACCGACATTATTTACGGATGTGAAGTGGGATAGTCGCTTGGCACAAGAAGAGATTTTTGGTCCGGTCGTGTCTTTGATTGAAGTCAGTAGTTTGGATGAAGCGATCGAAGTGAACAATAGTGTCATTTTCGGCCTTTCCAGTTCCATCTTCTCGAGAGACGTAAACAAAGTGTTCCGCGCACAACGTGATTTGGATACAGGGATTGTCTATGTGAACGCGGGAACGACGGGTGCTGAAATCCATCTGCCGTTCGGGGGGACGAAAGGGACAGGGAACGGTCACCGCGATTCAGGCGTGGCGGCACTTGACGTGTTCACGGAGTGGAAGAGCATTTATGTTGATTTCAGTGGAAAATTGCAACGCGCGCAAATTGATACGGAGTAAAGCAGTAGAGATATAGGTGCTTGATGCTATTGTATATTGAGCACAGTGTAATTGACTCATAAGCTACCGAAAGGGATTCGATACAGGCAAACAGGTAGTTGTCTCGGTGAAATCTAGTGGAATGGGAGATGTTAATATGAAAGTAGTCGTACTCGGTGCAGGATTGATGGGAAAAGAGGCCGTACGTGACCTTGTGCAAAGTGCTGGAGTCACAAACGTTTATCTAGCAGACTTGCATACACAGCAAGCGGAGGATTTTGCGGAAAAACTGCAGTCCGATAAGCTTGAAGTTATTAAATTGGATGCGACGGATGATGAGCAATTAAAGCAAGTGATGGGACTAGGGGAAGTTGTCATCAATGCGTTGTTTTATACATTTAATGAAAAAGTTGCAAAAATGGCCGTCGAAATCGGTGTCCATTCGATCGATTTAGGGGGACATATCGGTGGTGCGACGGACGCGGTGCTGGAATTGGCAGAAGAAGCGAAAGAAAAAGGGGTAACGATTATTCCCGATTTAGGTGTTGCACCTGGGATGATTAATATTCTAACGGGGTATGGCGCAGGAAAACTGGAGAAAGTCGAAGCTATTAAGCTCTATGTGGGGGGGATTCCAGTTGAGCCGGAACTGCCACTGAACTATAATGTCGTTTTCTCGCTAGAAGGGGTATTCGACCACTATACAGACCCTTCCCATGTGATTCGAAATGGCGAACTAAAGGAAATTCCCTCATTGTCTGAAGTCGAAACGATTCATTTTGATAAATACGGGGAACTGGAAGCGTTCCATACGTCAGGCGGCACGTCGACATTGACAAAGACATTCAAGGACGTTCAAACGTTGGAATACAAAACAATCCGTTACAAAGGCCATGCAGAGAAATTCCAGCTGCTCGTCGACTTAGGGTTGTTGTCCCGTGACAACGAAGTGACAGTCAATGGGCAGTCCGTAAAAGTTCGCGACGTCATGCGCGAGCAATTATCACCCCAGTTGCGTTTAGGAGATAAATCTGACGCGGTTCTACTTCGCGTCATCGTAAGTGGCGAAGCGCATGGCATGCCTGCAACGTACGAGTATAATCTTGTGACGGAAAAGGATTTGACGGTGAATGAAACCGCGATGGCAAGAGCGACTGCAAACACGATTTCCGTTGTTGCCCAAATGATTGGCAATGGAACGATTACAAAGCGTGGCGTCCATCCTCCTGAATGTATCGTTCCCGGAGAACCGTACATTGAAGAGATGAAAAAACGCGGCGTCATCATTGAAGAGACGGTAAAAACCCAAGAAGCACATGTTTGATAGCGAAGAGTGGAAAGGGGTCGGAGAAGTTGAATTTTGACTTTACAGATGAGCAGCAAATGTTGCGTAAGACGGCAAGACAATTTGTGGATGAAGAAATTATGCCGCACATCCAACGTTGGGATGCGGAAGGTGGTTTCGACCAAGCGATTTGGAAGAAGCTTGCCGATCTAGGTTTTATGGGTGTTTGTATTCCAGAACAATACGGTGGTAGCGGCATGGACTACAATTCATTGGCCATCCTTTGCGAAGAGTTGGAACGTGGGGACACGGCGTTCCGTACGGCCGTTTCTGTCCACATCGGGCTGAACTCGATGTCGATCTTGCAATGGGGAACGGAAGAACAGAAGCAGAAGTACCTAGTCCCGCAAGCGAAAGGTGAAAAAGTGGGAGCATTTGGCCTTACTGAACCAGGGGCAGGCTCGGACGTAGCTGCGATGGCAACAACTGCAGTGCGCGATGGCGATGACTACATTATTAATGGCCAGAAGACGTGGATTTCATTATGCGACATTGCCGACCACTTCCTCGTTTTCGCGTATACGGATAAATCTAAAAAGCACCATGGCATTAGTGCATTTATCGTCGAACGTTCCACGCCAGGCTTTTCATCCAAAGCAATCAAAGGGAAATACGGCATTCGTGCGGGAAATACGGGTGAACTATTTTTTGAAGATATGCGGGTGCCGGCTGCTAATCTTCTTGGTGAAGAAGGCGAAGGATTTAAAATCGCGATGGCATCACTTGATAACGGTCGATTTACCGTTGCAGCGGGGGCTGTCGGACTCATTATGGCATGTCTAGAAGAAAGCGTGAACTATTGTCATGACCGCGAAACGTTTGGCAAGCCGATCGGCAAACATCAACTCGTCCAACAAATGATTGCGAATATGGAAGCAGGCTATCAAATGAGCCGCTTACTCGTCTATCGAGCTGGTGAGTTAAAGAACAAAGGTGTCCGCAATACGCGTGAGACGTCACTTGCAAAATGGCAAGCATGTGATTTTGCGAATAAAGCGGCAGACGATGCTTTCCAAATCCATGGTGCGTATGGCTACTCTGATGAGTACCCGGTTGCACGCTTCTTGCGCAATTCCAAAGCACCTGTCATATACGAAGGAACACGTGAGATTCATACGATTATGCAAGCTGAATATGTACTCGGTTACCGGGAAGACAAAAAGCTGAGCCATATGCTGCCAGGATGGCCGTTTGAATAACTGCTAAATGTGTAAACGCCAAGAGACGTATCGCTCTTGGCGTTTTGCATATGATCCTAGCAAACTGAAATGCCATCCCTAACAGGTCCAGGGTAACGAATAAATCCGTATTTACACTCATAAACTTGTTTCAGTGATTAAAGAGACCATCTAGCGTAATTTGTGGTAAAGCTGTAACTGTTCCTTTCAATTTGTAAATAGTTACAGTTTGTATATAATTGGATTGACATACAAACTGCTCTTACGAATCGGAGGATACAATGTATAAATTTGTTGCGTTTATCGCTAAAATGATTTTCTTTTTTATTGCTAAAATCGAGTTGAAAGATCTGCATAAATTACCTGTGAGTGGCGGATATATCATTACATGCTCACATCGTGGCTGGCTTGAAATTATTGCACTTGGTATTTCATTACCAAAGCCCATTCATTTTATGGCAAAGAAAGAATTGTTCTCGAGAAAACAAATCGGTAGTTTTTTGACAAGTATTCATGCATTTCCTATCGACCGAGAAAATCCTTCGCCAAGCAGTATAAAAATTCCTGTGAAGTTACTGAAATCAGGTGAAGTGGTTGGCATCTTTCCGAGTGGTACAAGGTCAACAGAAGATACCTCTGTAAAAAGGGGAGCGGTGACAATTGCCAATTTAGCTAAAGTTCCAATCGTACCTGTCACTTACAATGGGCCTGCTAGCTTTAAGGAAGCTTGGAAATACAGAAAAGCGATCATAACAATCGGCGATCCGTTCGCCGTTACGATGAGTGATAAGAATTCACTTCAGGCCTATTCTGAAAAGTTGGAGCGCGCAATTCATTCTGCATAACGAATGATCGTCTACTGAAGCATGAGGATGGTGATGGATATGAAGAAGAAACTAAAAGCAACGCTAGTCGGAGCGGGTTTGTTGGTCGCAATATCGGGTTGTGGTACAAGTTCAAGTAATGGCAATCTGGTGATTTCGGAAGGGGTGGAATACGAGGTGACAGATTACGAAAAAATTGTCGCACCGAATAATGACTTAGCGTATAAGCTATTAGACGAAATTCAAACCGATGATGATGGAAATGTTTTTTTCTCTCCGACAAGTCTATTCATGGCATTAGCAATGGTCTATAACGGGGCGGATGGAGATACGAAAGTTGAAATGGCGAAAGCGATGCAAGCTGAAGGCATAGATGCAATGGAATTGAATAAAGCAAATGCCGCTCTCATGACCATGTTAAACAAAGACAGCGAAGATATTCAGTTACGGATTGCCAATTCAATTTGGTTGAATAAAGACTATGCGTTTACAAAGGACTTCGCGCAACGGACGAAGGATTATTTTAATGCAGAAACGCAACGGATTGAAGTGGCCAGCAGTGATTCTGTAAAGAAAATTAATGACTGGGTCAAAAAAGCGACGAATGACAAAATCGATAAAATGGTGGAAAGTCCGCTTGATGAAAATCTCGTCGCGATGCTTTTGAACGCCATCTATTTTAAAGGCGATTGGAAGCATCCGTTTGATAAAAAAGATACGGAAGAGCGTGTGTTTCATGTGAACTCGAGGTATCAAAAAGTCGCTCCATTCATGAAGCTGGAAAGAAAATTAGCCTATATGGCGAACAATGAATTCCAAGCGGTTCGACTCCCGTACGCAAAAGGTGAAATGAGTATGACAGTTGTCCTTCCGAATGCGCATACGAATTTAGAAGGATTCAAGGAGAAATTGTCTACTGAGAACTGGGAAATGCTACTGCAAACTACTTTCACTGAAATGGAAGGCACGCTGCTGTTACCGAAGTTCAAGTTAGAGTATGAAGCAGGACTGAATGAAGCGTTAAATGCGCTCGGTATGCAGCAAGCATTCACGAAAGATGCTGATTTCAGCAAAATGGTAGAAGACGGAAATGTGTTGATCACTTCGGTGAAGCAGAAAACCTATCTTGATGTGAATGAAGAAGGAACGGAAGTTGCGGCTGTTACTGGAACAGAAATGGGTGTGACATCTGCTCCACCAGGAGATCCATTCTATATGGAAGTAAATCGACCGTTCTTCTTGATGATCAAGGATGAGGAAACGGGAGCTGCGCTGTTTGTGGGGTATGTGACGAATCCGAAGTGACTTGTTTTAAGTGGCGTTCTAGAGAAGTATGCGGTGTTTCGGAGTGATATGCGGCGAACGGGAGAAGTATGCGGTGTTTCGGAGTAATATGCGGCAAACGGGAGAAGTATGCGGCGTTTTGGAGCGATATGCGGCGAATGGGAGAAATATGCCGCGATTTTTGGAGATATACGACGATTGGACGCGGGTGGTTGGAGTAGAAGGGTGCGTGGTCGCGCAGGAAGCTCTTCACAAGCTAGGGGTTTAAGTAAGCGAAAACGTGTGTTAAAGATTAAGTTGATTCACAAAAATTGTTGTAAATTGGTTAGATTTTCATGAAATCCTTTTTCACTCCTATGCTAAAATAAAGTCAAAAGCCCATGAATAGGAGTGTTGCAGTATGAAGATCATCCCCTCAAAGAAAATGTCAATTTTTTCTCCAGCAATTTTTGGAGACTTGAAAGCTGCAGCAACTGCCAAGAAGAATACGGGTGCAAACGTTGTCGATTTAAGTCTAGGCAGTCCGGATTTGCCACCAGATGAAAAAATCAGACAAGTGCTATCTGAGCAAAGTGCATTAGCAACCTCTTACGGATACACATTAGGTGGTACAAAACGGTTTAACGAAGCGGTAGCAAACTATTATAAACGCCGTTCAGGAGTACAATTAAATCCGGAAACGGAGATACTTCAAACGATGGGCTCACAAGAAGGATTGGTCCACCTTCCTTTCGCATTTTGTGATGAAGGGGATATCGTTTTAACGACAAACCCTGCCTATGTTGCGTATGATGCAGGTATTAAATTAGCAGGTGCAGAACCTTACTACATGCCGTTAAAAACAGAGAACGATTTTCTGCCAGATCTCAAAGCAGTCCCAACTGAGGTTGCCGAGAAAGCGAAACTCATGATCCTAAACCTTCCGGGGAATCCGGTGCCGGCCATGCCGAGTCCAGAATTCTTTGAAGAAGTTGTTGAGTTTGCAAAAAAACACAATGTCATCATTTTGCATGACGCTGCGTATTCAGAATACTATTTCACTGGAGATCAACCGATGAGTTTCTTGTCGACACCTGGCGCAATGGAAGTTGGAATGGAGATCAATTCCCTATCCAAAAGCTTCAGTCTCGCAGGTGCGCGGATTGCTTATATTGCAGGGAACGAGGAAATGATCCAACTCATCAAACAGCTCAAGTCGAATTTGGATTACGGTACATTCGGTCCAATTCAAGAGGCGGCAGCTGTGGCACTTGATAATGGAGAAGAGATAACGGACCGGTTGCGGAAAGAGTTTTCCCTTCGCCATAAAGTACTCATGGAGGGATTAGCGAAAATCGGCTGGACAGCAACGCCATCAGCGGGTGGGATGTTCGTTTGGGCAAAGTATCCTTACGACATGGATGATGTGGAATTTGTATTTAAAGCAATTCATGAAGCCGGTGTCGTCATGGTACCTGGAAGTATTTTTGGTTCTGAAGGGAAAGGGTATGTCCGAATGGCACTCGTGCAGAACGAACAAGCGTTGAGCCAAGCGGTTGACCAATTAAGGTTGTTGAAATGATAGTAATTGAAATGTTAGCAAGGATGAGATAGATATCTCCCTTGCTAACATTTTTTATTTCGTAAGATGAAATTATTGAATATGTTTATCTGTAGTTTAAAATAATTAACATTGATATTAATTATTTTAAATTATTGCTTGTGTTTAGAAAATATCTGGGATATGATGGATGCAAGAGAAAGGAGGACGATGAAAATTATGGGATTTCCCGTTATTAGCCACTGTCCTGTCTGTAGTGAAACGTTAAAAATTACAAAGCTCCATTGTTCGAAGTGTCATACAAGCATTGAAAATGAATTTGAGTTATCAAAACTAGCGGCATTATCGGGTGATCAGTTGCACTTCGTTGAAGTATTCCTAGCTTGTAGGGGAAACATTAAAGAGGTGGAAAAAGAGTTAGGTATTTCTTATCCGACGGTTCGTGGGAAGCTCAATGAAGTAGTTAGTTCACTTGGCTATGAACTGAAGAAGAAAAACGATGTCGATGAGAAGAAGGTAATTGCCATGTTGGCAAGTGGAGAGATTACGCCGGAAGAAGCCATTTCACTGTTGAAAAATGAATAGGGGGAATTCATGATGAACACAGAAATTGAAAAAGTATTGACGATGGTGCAAGAAGGAAAAGTCGATGCAGCGAAGGGATCGGAACTAATTGAAGTTTTGCAAAAGAGGGATTCGGGGAATGGGACTTCGACTACACCAGTTGCATACGCTGACAAAGTATTGAAAATCCGTGTTGTTACAGCTGAAAATGATAATGTTTCCGTCAACTTGCCTATTAAACTCATTAAAGTCCTGTTGAAAGCTGGCTATAATATTGCAGGGAACATTCCGCAGTCCGAGAAGTACGTGAAGGATCTAGACATAGATATTATCATTGAGGCAATTGAAAATGAATTGGATGGACCTATTGTCGATGTGAAAGCAGCGGATGGAGACACTGTTTCCATTGTGATTGAATGACATGATGAAAGTTAAGTTGAAGACAGATAAAATACGTTTATTCATTCCAATACCGTATATATTTCTACGGATTGGCATTACGATCCTTTCGTCTGCGAGAATACAGCAGAAAATTAATGAGTTAATCGTTAAGGAACAGAAAAAAGAAGATGCAAACGTTTTTGTGCTTCCGCCGTTAGACAAAAACGAGCTTCGAGCGATTGTGAACGAACTAAAAAAACATAGAGGTTTTACTCTCGTAGATGTAAAGGCCAACGACGGCACGGAAGTTGTTTTGAAATTATGACTGGTTTTATTTTTCAAATGTGGGGATTGGAGCTGTCAATACAATCGTGTGTTTCGATGAATTTGCGCTTAACCATATTTCATGAAAAGACATAGTAATTGTTGAGAAGATGCTTAAGGCATCTTTTTTCTTTTTGTATAGATTTAATGGATCGACTTTTAGCATTTTTATAGAATGTTTAGAGCGAATATTCGTAAAGAAAAAACTTGAAATCCTTTTTAAATTACCGTTTAATGTTTTTTAAAACTTGCATTCGGAACGTTTGCGTTTTATAAAGTGATAAATAAATTAATCAAAGAAGACTTCTCCCTTTTTTAAGTTTAAAGTGTGGTTATTAATGGTGACGATATAGTTATTTTTCCATTCTACATTAGCCTCGTGCATAGGGTCTTCGTAATAAATTCTTTTTTTAAACCAAAGAGGTCCATTTAGAACGCCTGTTACACTAATCGAGGTAGCTGCTCCACCATTCAGGGTATAAAAGTCGATAACAATTTCATTATCAGGAGATTGTGTTGTTTCAATATGCTCTCTCGCCATTGTATTTACTGCCACCCCTAATAAAAAAGCTATCGAAAGGGGAACTGTAATTATCACCGTTAACCAACTTCTCCACTTTGCTCGTTTACTACTTTTATCTTTAAACCCTATAATGGCGATAATAAAATTAAAAACGGAAAGTAACCAAAGAGTCAATGCATCTGGTGCCAATTGCCATGTTCGATTGTAAGATGCATAAAGTGCTTGAAAGGAAAGCCCTAATAATAGAAAACATAATATGAATGACCATAAATTGTATTTATTCCCCAAATCGAATTTCCCCCTCTTAAGGTTATCTCTTAATAGGTATAAGCGCTAATTCATTCATGGTTGAATAGGAAAATAGTACGCTCTTGAAAAGAGAGAGTAAATCTATAAGACATTGCTGTTAACACTTGATAGTAATGGTAGAATAGAAGAAGCAGCTACATTAGCGGATGGGCGGTTTGGCACTCCCTTGAGAAAGGGGGTGTTTACATGGTGACATATGACGCAATGAACATGTTATTTCAATTTGGATTGTTCCTCGCAGCAGCGGTAACAGCCGTTGTAGCGATTATTGCGTTGTTCATTAACAGAAAAAAGTAACCACCCTCCGCTACTGCTAGGAAGCTGAGTGGTTACTCCTTGTAACACCTTAATCTTTTTCCTGGCCAACCGCACTTCATGCGGATGTCAGCTGAATTGACTAGGTGTTTGCGCACCTGGTCTTTTTTAGTATATGCCTAGTTTAGCACAATTATGTTCAGAATACACATATAAAATGCCGTGGATAAAAGTAGTGTACCCTAAGGATTGTTCGGTAACCTTCATCCACAATTTATTAGTCTTTCAGAGTGTAGACAGAGTCAAAGATGACTGTGTCTACACTCTTTTTTACTGAAATTCCTCCCTTGTACAAATGAGCAAACAAACTTTTTAATATATAAATATTTGTATATAAGTATTTACATATCAAATTTTGTTTGATATGGTTATTTGAAATAATTAGATAGAGGAGCCCAAAAGATGCTCATTAAAACAAATAGCTCATTTCGTAACCTATTTTTCGGCAGACTTTTAAGTGTCTTTGCAGATGCGATGATTTTCTATGCCTTGTTAAAATGGATAGAGTTGCAATCTGGTAGTTCTGACTCTTTAACACTGTTCTTCATTGCTTACTACATCCCTTTTGCTATTTTAGGAATTCCTGTGGGAAGTTGGATTGAAGGGCGAACACTTCAGAAGGTAATGATTGTTTCGGATGCCTTGCGGGTCGTTATACTCTGTATCTTTCCTATAATTCTGTACGTTGCGCCATACCATTGGGCTTATTTGCTATTATTTTTATTAAGCGCTTTACAACTGTTCTTTATCCCTGCCAATCAAGCCTTACTTCCCAGTATTGTGAGTACTGAGGAGCGGGCAAAGGCAAACAGTTTGTTTCAAATGGGGTTTACAGTAACTAAGATTATTGGTCAAATCAGTACGACCTTGCTTATCAAATTGCTGTTTCCTATCCCAGTTTTGCTTTTCATTGCAGCAGGGTTGCTCGTACTGTCTCTTCTTTTTATCCGTGCAGTTCGACCGTATAGTAAAAATAATCAAGTCATTCGACGTGGAAAGTTACAAATGATAAAAGATGGGTTACTCTATGTATGGAGCCACTCTACATTCAAAACGCTTTTTACTTTTTTGACCCTAGCAATGTTCGTTGCGACGTCTGTAGATCTAGTGCTACTCTCTTTTTTGACAGATGTTTTGCATGTCGGGGTGGAGAACTTGAGTTTCATAGGAGCGGCTTCTCTCGTGGGTATTATGCTTGGGGCATACATGGCTCCCAAGTTTTATCCGAAGTTGGATAGAAAATGGCTGCTGATTCCACCGTTATTTGCTTTAGGTAGCAGTGTTGGTGGCCTGCTATTTATAACAAATTGGCAATGGATCCTCCCGTTTTTCTTTTTGCAAGGTATCGCATTAGGTGGATTTAATGTGACGCTTGTCACCTATTTACAAGATGAAGTCCATAATGACTATTACACACGTACTTTCAGTCTGTATCAAATGATTACTACCTCTGTAGCGTTACCTGGCATTGTTATTACAGGACTTTTACTAAGGGAAATTGAAACAATTCATACGATACAAGTGATGACTGGCATATTGTTCGTGCTAGGTATCATCGGGTGCTTTGTCTTTCCGCAATTAGGAAAGGGAGCTGCCAAAAGTGCAACATCATAGAAAGGATGAAATTCGAATGACATTAAAACATGCAATTTTAGGCTTGTTAAGTAAATGGGATGCGACAGGCTATGATATAAAGAAGGAATTTGATGATTTCATGAGCATTTTTTGGCACTCACATCTTTCGCAAATTTACCCTGAACTAAATAAGCTGGAAGTTGAAGGGCTTGTTACAAGTAAGCTTGTTTCGCAAGATGGAAAACCGCAAAAAAAAGTATACTCCATATCCAATGAAGGTATAAATGAAATCACCAACTGGGTGGCGTCTCCACCTGAACTCCCAAAAATGAAAGATTCTTTTTTAATGCAAGTGTTTTTCATGGACAATATTTCTGCAGATGAGGTCATCTTTCAACTAAAGTATTATCAAGGAGTCCGGCAAAAACGATTCGACGAGATGCAGCGTACGGTAAAAGAAGCATGGAAATCAATTAAAGAGCGAAACATCATGACACCTAGGATTCTCGTGTCTTCTGCTGTGTTACGCAGAGGGTTGGAGCAGGAAATGCAGTACATAAAATGGTGTGAGGAAACCATCCAATTAGTCGAAGCTTGTAAGTCACTATGGGATGTGGATGCCTCAACTGATTCTATGATTCCGATTGACGCTGCTAGAGGGTTGGTAGAAGACTACTTTAGCGAGCTAGGATACTCTAAGAAGATGAACTTGGATACGGAGTAATGATCCACAAGTCATACTAGCCGTCAAAGTGTCGTTAGTTAAGAAAAACACTTGCAAAGATTAACGCAAGGGCGTATGATGATGACTAGATGACCAAAAACGTTTTTTAGTCATAACGGTAGAAGAGGTGAGGAAGTGGATCGTAGACAGGAAATTATGGAAGCAGCCGCTAAATCATTTTCCTTGTTTGGGTATAAGGCGACGACGATGGACCAGGTGGCGAAAATCGCGAATGTCGGCAAGGGAACCATTTACACGTTCTTTTCAAATAAAGAAGAATTGTTCAATGCGATTGTGTTGAAAATGATTGCTGAAATGCAAGCTTCTACAGATGCTGTAACAGTTGAAGGCGCGCCGTTTGCACAAAATGCACATGCACGTCTCATGCAAATCTTAACATTTCGGAAGACGCATCAATTGTATGCAAAGCTGATCGAAGAAGAAAAAGAGCTTCGTACGCCTGCTGTCATTGAAGTATTAGCGAACATAGAAAGTGAAATCGTCTCCACCATTCAAGCGAAAATCGAACGGGCCATCCATAAAGGCGAATTAAAACCTTGTGATAGCGAACTCGTTGCTTATCTCCTCTTTAAATCGTATATGGCGTTAGTCGTCGACTGGGGAAAAACGCATGACGAGGAATTGACGGAAGAACGGATTGCGGGCTTATTAAGTGGTACAATTTTTAAATGTCTCTTAGCTTGAGACGCTTTTTTTATTCTAAAATGACCAATTGAACATTTTGGTCAATTCGTATTAAATGGAGGAATAGTAGATGAAAAAATCAATGATAGGTGCTGAATGGAAGCAGTTGTTTCGGACGAGAAAAATGCTCGTACCACTAATTGCGATTCTATTTATCCCTGTTTTATATGCAGGTATGTTCTTGTGGGCGTTTTGGGATCCGTATGCGAATATGGATGCATTGCCTGTGGCGGTCGTCAATTCGGATGAAGGTGCTGAGTTGGAAGGCAAACAGCTTGCAATCGGTGACGAGCTGGTGGATAAACTGATGGAGAGTAAGAATTTCAACTTCCAAGTTGTATCCAAAATGGATGCGGAAGAAGGCTTGAAAGGGCAAGAATACTATATCGCGATTGAAATACCGGAGAACTTCTCGGAGCATGCAACAACGTTGTTGGATGAAAATCCTGAGAAGCTAACGATCATTTACAAGCCGAATGAGGGGTATAATTTCCTTTCCGCTCAAATCGGTGAAACGGCGATGGATCGCATTCGGGCTGAGGTGAACGAGAAAGTTGCTTCGACGTACGCTGAGCAGTTGTTTGACTCAATCGCAACAATGGGTGACGGTTTTGGCGAAGCCGCGGACGGTGCAGGTGCGTTGCATGATGGGGCGAGTAAGCTTGCGGATGGTGCCAAAGACTTGAAAGGATACTTGGAAACATTGGCGTCGAGTACAGTGACGTTGAAGGACGGTTCTGATCGTTTGGCAAAAGGAACTGCAGACGCTGCTAAAGGCGCAACTGAATTGGATCAAGGGATTGGCACTTTAGCTGCTGGTGCGAAAGAGCTACAGACAGGGGCTCAACAAGCTTCTGGCGGAGCAACTGATTTGCAGAACGGCATTACAAATTATACAGCTGCAGTCGCAAAATTGAAGGATAGTTATGCACAAATCGGTAAAAAAGAGCAAGAGTTTGGTCAAGCGGTTGCGACGGTTGACGAGAAGACAGGTACGTTAAACGGGGCGGCACAAAAACTAACAGCCGGCTCTAAAAATGTGCAAACGGGCATTACGAACTTGTCCGATCAATTAAGCCCCGTGCTCGCTTCACTTCCTGAGGAACAGCAGGCGGCGCTCAAAAATGCACTTGCTCAATTGCAACAAGGCAGTGCGGAATTGACAGGCGGCATGCAAGAGCTATCAGCAGGAACGGCGGCGCTTCATGAAGGAACGACACAATTGCGTGACGCAGCTGGACAGTTGAGTGGCGCACATGGGCAAGCACTTGCAGGAATCAATCAACTGGATGAATCATCTAGCCAATTGGTAAATGGTTCGGAAAAACTTGCAACAGGAAACACCGCTTTGGCGCAAGGTCTTGCACAGCTTGCGGATGGTGCAGATAAGGCGCAAGCTGGATCATCCAGTCTTGTTGCTGGATTAAATGAATTAAATGCAGGAACAGGTTCGTTGAAAGAGGGAACAGGTACACTGGCAACGAAATCGAAGGAGCTTGCGGATGGATCAACAACGTTGACAGATGGCATGAAAGAGTTGGACGAAGGGACACTCACATTACAGGAGAAATTAAAAGAAGCGAATGAAACTGCGAGTGAAGTAAATCCGAATGAGAAAACGTACGACATGGCAGCCGCTCCGGTCGATGTCGACAAAGAGGGGATAAACGAAGTACCAAACTACGGTACTGGCTTTGCACCGTACTTCTTGTCACTCGGTTTATTCGTAGGTGCGTTGTTATTATCGATCGTCTTCCCGCTCGTCGAACCGGCCATTCATCCGACTGGCGCATTCAGATGGTTGGCAAGTAAAGTATCCGTCTTAGCAGTCGTCGGTTTGATACAAGCGCTTGTTGCGGTTGTCATCATTAAATACGGACTCGGGATGGAAACTGTCAGCACGCCGTTGTTCATCTTGACGGCAATCATTACGAGCTATACGTTCATCGCGATCGTCCAAATGTTCGTATCGATCTTTGGTGACCCGGGTCGCTTCATGGCAATCATCATTTTGATCTTGCAATTAACGACTAGTGCAGGAACGTTCCCGTTGGAATTAATTCCTGAACCGCTGCAAGTGTTTAATACGATCTTGCCGATGACGTATTCGGTTCAAGCGTTCAAAGCAGCGATTTCAACAGGCGATTTCACACATTTATGGAACAGCAACGGCATTATGATTGGCTTCATGGTCGCATGCCTTGCGTTAACATTTGGCTATTTCGCGCTGTTGTTCAAAAAACGGTATTCCAGAGAAACGGTAGAAGCATAAGCAAAAGCGATCCCCGGATACGTTCGGAGGATCGCTTTTTTGAATCGCGTTATGATGGTGCGTGGAGAGAGATTGAACGGTCCGCGTATTGGGAGTAGGTGTTGCTCCACGTTTAAAGTGAAGTGCTCCGCGCTCAACCAAGCGAAATCCACGCGAAAAAAAGAGCGGCTCGCTTACCCGAACCGCTCAACTCTAATGTTCAACCGCTTTAAGATCCGACAAAATCGCCGCCGTCTACATGAATCGTTTGACCTGTCATATAACTGGAGTCAGTTGATGCAAGAAATACATAAGCCGGTGCGTTTTCTGCTGGCTGTCCTCGACGTTTGACCGGTGTGTCTGCGCCGTGCTGTTCCACTTGTTTTGCGTCAAATGTAGCAGGAATGAGTGGTGTCCAAATAGGTCCCGGTGCCACGGCATTTACGCGGATGCCTTTGTCTGCTAAGTTTAATGCAAGTGAGCGTGTGAAAGTGGTAATGGCCCCTTTAGTTGCCGAGTAATCGATTAAGCCTGGCGAGCCGTTGTACGCGGTGACGGATGACGTATTGATAATCGTATCGCCTTTTTGCATATGTGCCAATGCCGCTTTTGACAAATAAAACAACCCGAAGAAGTTTGTATCAAATGTTTCGCGCAGTTGGTCGCTGGAGATGTTCGCAATGTCGTCTTGAGGGAATTGCTTCCCAGCGTTATTAACTAATATGTTTAAACTTCCAAATTCGCGTACCACGTCGTCGATTAACGACTCACAATTTTCTTCTTCACTAATATCAATCCGAAACTTTTTAGCTTTCCCGCCGTACTTTTCAATGAGCTCCACGGTTTTATTCGCATCGACATCTTCTTCCTCATCCAAGTACGCAATGGCGACGTTTGCACCTTCTTTTGCGAAAGCGACCGCTACTGCTCGTCCAATCCCGCTATCTCCACCAGTAATTAATGCGTTCTTCCCTTTCAATTTACCTGAGCCTTTGTAATTTTCATCGTCATAAATCGGAGCAGGATCCATTTCTGCTTCAATGCCTGGTTGGTGTTGCTGCGTCTGTGGTGTAACTTGTTCATCTGTTTTTTCGTATTTATTATTCATCGAAAGTCTCCTCCTTGAATAATGTCTGCTTCAAGTATTCCCTCTGAAATTGTTCGTAAACGTTCACGAATTTAGGGAATAGAATGTGAAGTGACAAGTGCATGCTGAAAATCCGTTATAATGAATCGGAGGGGGTTGATGATTGTGAAGACATTATTACTGACAGGATTTGAACCGTTTTTGAAGTATCCTGTGAATCCGACAATGAAGATTGCACAGGAACTACATGGAATGGAGATTGGTGGATACCGCATTCATAGCGAGATTTTGCCAGTGGAGTTCAGTGTGTCGGGCGACCGACTTGTGGAGCATATCGAAGAAGTAAAGCCAGATGCTGTTCTATCATTAGGATTATCTGGAGGTAGATTCAAAATAACGCCAGAACGGATTGCAATTAATGTGAATGATGGGCCGGCAGACAACAGTGGACATGTACCAGTTGACGAGCCGATTATGGAAGATGGTGCGGATGGGTATTTTACGAATATGCCAATTCGAAAAATGGTGGATCGTTTGAAGCAAGAAGAGTTACCAGCAGCTATTTCCAATACAGCTGGGGCTTACTTGTGCAACAACGTCATGTACCGAGCGCTTCACTATGCGCACGTTCAACAACGAGGAATGCTTGCAGGTTTCATCCATATTCCAGCCTCGCACGAACTCGCCGTCGAACATGGCCGCGTACCGAGTTGGTCACATGCGGATTTAAAGCGTGGCATCATTGCATGTATTGAAGTTTTAGGTGAATAAAACAAAACGCCAAAGTGCAATCACTGCACGATTGGCGTTTTTTTTACACGGATTTATTCGCGTAAGCTATCTATTGCTAAACTGATCAATACAATCCTTTTCGCTATGTTTTGTCTCCGTCGTAATGGACTCGCCACTTGCATGATGTTTACTGCAAAACTGTACGACGTTCTTACCTTTTTTCGTTACGCCATAATAATATTGCAGGTCAGGTTCGTCGTGAAAAGTGACTGCATAATGGCCGTGATAGACCTCTTTTGAAATCGTGTGTTTGGGTTGAGCATAGCTTTGCCATTGTATGTCGCTATCCGTATACCCTGCCTCTTCCAAGTGCTGAGGGATATATTTATTGACGAGGTATTTATGATAGGGATTACCGTTGTTCAAAAAATAAATCGTAATAAATGGTGCTGCTACAAATGCGACCAATCCGAGAATCCCAATAATGATCGGTAGCCGCTTTTTCTTTGACCGATTCGTAATGACAAACACCTCCACGTAGCAAATGAAAACACAAATGCTTGTATTTTCTATATTTTACCACAAGTCGCTTACTCGTCAAAGAATCCCCCTACACAAACCATAAAAATCCGTAACCTCAACTGCGAGTTTACGGATCAAAAAACTTATAAGAAGAATAGTCCTAGACTGACAACAATCCCACTTAACACTAACACGAACACACAATAGCCCATAATATCTTTTGCACGCAAACCTGCAATGGCAAGAGCTGGTAAAGCCCAGAAAGGTTGGATCATATTCGTCCATGCATCTCCCCAAGCGATTGCCATCGCCGTCTTGGAATAACTTACGCCAAGCGTTTGTGCAGCATCCAGCATGATCGGTGCTTGCACCGCCCATTGGCCACCGCCTGATGGGACAAAGAAGTTAACGAGCCCGGCAGCAAAAAAGGTGAGCACAGGGAACGTCGCTGCTGTAGAAATACTAACGAACCATTCGGACATTACCAGGGCAAGACCTGACATGACCATCATGCCCATAATCCCTGCGTAGAATGGGAACTGGATGATGATTCCTCCAGACGTTTTCACTGCATTAGCAACTGCAGCTAGAAAACGCTTAGGTGTGCCGTGGAAGATGATACCGAGAATAAAGAATATCATATTGACGATATTTAGATTTAAGTCAAACCCTTTAGAATAAAAGTGCATGAATAAGTAAACAAGACCTAAAATACCGATGAGCATGGATAAGGTGAAACTGTTTTCAAGGCGGGAAGCGGGTGTAAGGATTTCCTCCTGCTTCACTTCCACTTTCTCTTCCAATAGCTTCGGATCGATCGATACGGTGTCTGCAGGCTTAGGCATCATGAAACGATTCAATAGCGGTATTGTAATGAATAAAATCGCTATGATGACTAGGTTATACGTTGAGAAAATAGTTTCTGACGTCGGGATGATACCCATCGTAGATTCAAAGTCATGATTAGGTGTTGCAATCGCTAACGGAATCGATCCGCCAAGCCCTCCATGCCAAATAATAAATCCGGAGTAAGCGCTTGCAATTAACAGACGATAATCGACCGTTGTTACTTTTCTTGCAATCTCTTTCGCGAATAAAGCACCGATGACAAGTCCGAAGCCCCAGTTAATCCAGCAAGCAATTAACGAAACGACCGTGACGAGTAAAATTGCGGTACCTGGTGTCTTTGCCAAGCTAGCTAACGAACTTAATAATTTTTTGAACAAAGGACTACTTGCCAATACATGTCCCGCAACTAGTACAATAACCATTTGCATCGTAAATGCTAACAGTTTCCAAAATCCATCGCCCCAATGGACGACCATGTCTAGTGGTCCTGAGTCAGTAAATACAATGCCTAGTCCGAATACGATGACCGTTAAAATCGCTACGAATATGTACGGATCTGGTAAATAACGTTCCATAATCGTATTCGAAAACCGTGTGAGTGTTTTCATTTCCAATTCTCCCTCCTATTTCCCTCGATTTAAGACTATCATATTTAACTCAGTTAGTAGATATGTTTTTTTTTAGAAAAATGAAACGAAATTGAAATACAACAGTCTACTCTTGTAAAGGGACAGAAAAGGAAGGGTGTTTCAAATGCGGAAACCAGTCATTTGGCTTGGCGTATCAGCTGTTATCGGCGTAATGGCGCTGACATTTGCATTTTTTATTGAGAAGGTGACCGTCTTGGCGACAGAAACCGCACTGACGGAGAGCGGTTGGCAAGTGTATTTTTCGGAACCGTTAGCGAGCGACTCAGTTGAAGCGGGGCATCTCTATGTAACGGATCAGCATGGGAAGAAGATGCAGCCTGAATTTGAACTGCTTGCAGGGAATAAAAAACTGCAAGTAGGCGGTTTAAAACCGGGTACGTACACGTTACACATGAACAAGAAAGCCGTGAGCGGAAATTTCTACAAAGTGATGAAGACCGAGAACCTCGAATTTACTGTGTACGACGAGATTGAATCAATTCGTTCGAACGAAGATTTATTGACCTATTTCAAACGGGCAAAAGATCAAATGACTCTTATACGAGCGGATATGGAGTTTGAGGAAAGTGCGATGGAGAGTGATACTTCCGCTGAATCCTCCAAGGAATCCTCCAAAGTTGCGAGTGACGGCGATTATTCTACAACGAATGTACAAGTGGAAGGGATCGACGAGTCGGATATTGTCAAGACAGACGGGCGATTCGTGTACTCTGTATTCGGAGAAAATGCAGTCGAAGTCCTTGATATTCAAGATCCTCAAAGTATGAAGATAGCTTCACGAATTAAAATGGATACGAACTATTATCCATCACAGCTATTTCTTCATGATGATGTACTCATTGTCATCGGTAGTAAGAGCGAAGTAATTACTGGAGATGCAGCGCAGGCAAAGCATTTTGCACCGTCCACTAGTTTTACTACAGTCCGTTTCTATAATGTAAGCAATCCACAACAACCTGAATTCATTCGTGAAGTAGGGGCGGAAGGCTACTTGAACAGCGCACGAAAAACAGAGAATATGTTGTATGTTGTAACGAATGTCCATCCGCATTTCTGGGCGATGGACGAACTCGAAGAAGATGCTTTGCGTCCGAAAGTTTTTGATTCCTCAAACGAAGAGGATACGTCTTATATGAACTTTGACGATATTTCGATTTTGCCCGGGGCTACGGAACCAAGCTACTCCGTCATTACAGCCATTGATGTATCGTCACCGGAAAGTAGTCAGCTCGAGACGAAAGGGTTTCTCGGCAGTAGCGAGCAACTGTATATGACGAAAGACCATCTTTACTTAACGGCTACTACTTATGACGTGGAGCAGTCCAATAAGGCGTCAAGGACGACAATTTGGAATCCCGCCAACGTCCAAACAGAATTCTTTAAGTTCAAGCTGAACGGCACAAAAGTGGACTATTTTAGTCATGCTGCGTTGAAAGGTAGAATCTTGAACCAATTTTCCATGGATGAACACGAAGGGCATTTCCGGGTCGTCATGACGGAAGGAAATATGTGGGATGACAGTAATCCATCAAAAAACCATTTGTATATTCTCAATGAAAGCATGGAACTGACCGGTTCCGTTGAAGGTCTTGCGAAAGGAGAACGCATCTACTCCGCGCGTTTCATGGGGGATAAAGCATACATGGTAACGTTCAGGGAAACAGATCCACTCTTCGTTATCGATGTCGCGGATCCATCCAAGCCAGAAGTATTAGGTGAATTAAAGATCCCAGGCTTCTCGAACTACTTGCATCCACTCGATGAAAACCATCTTATCGGCTTCGGATACGACACCGTTGCCAAAAAGAATCCGTCTGGTGGCGAACCGTTGATTATTACAAAAGGTATGAAAATTTCCTTGTTCGATGTGTCTGATTTCCATAATCCAAAAGAGAAGTTCACAGAAATCATCGGAGGGCAAGGCACGTATTCTCCGATCCAATATGACCATAAAGCTTTGTTCCAACACAAAAATCGGAACTTGTACGGCTTCCCGGTAAGCGTCTATGAAGAAACAGCGAAAGAATTTGAATTGGACTATAAAGGCTCAGGGGCGCTCATTTACGAAATTACACCTGAGAAAGGCATTGTGTTAAAAGGGGATTTGGTGAAAGGTTTAGCGAAAGGCCAACAATATGAAGAATGGGAAAAGCAAGTCGAGCGCATTATCTATAGTGGAGACAATTTGTTTACAGTCGCGAGAGAGGAAATCATTAGTTATGACCTGAAAGATTTTGAGGAGATTAGTAAGCTGCAGACGAAACAGAGGTAAAACCCTACTCTCAATATTCTTAGCTTAAGTAGATAGAAGACCATGGAATCGCAATAGATTCCATGGTCTTTTGAATGAAGTGTGTGTGTTTTATACTTTGGCTGCCCAGATTTCTATTTCAACTTTTATTTCAGGTAAGCCTAATTTATCTACATACCCAACGGTCATAGAGGGATAGTCCTTATGAAATAATTGCTCCCATTGTTCATCAAAGAAATCCCAATCAATTTCTTCGGTTGCCCATATGTTGACTTTTATAATGTTTTCAGCAAGTAATTCTTCGGATACCAACACTGCCATAATATTGGTGAATGTGTTTTGCACTTGGTCATTTAAACTTTGTGGGAATTGGCCATTTCCATCTATCCCCACTTGACCAGATGTCACATACAACTCTGCATTCCTAGGGATTTTAGTAATATGTGCATAATTCCCGACGGGTGCTGGCATGCTTGACGGGTTTTTTCTTGTAATTTTAGTGCTCTCCAAAATTAATCATTCCATTCAATTTTATTCTGCTGTACTTCAAGACAGCCTACAATTAGACACACTTCACCCTTTGTAGGTCAATCTAGAAAAAAACAGCAGTGGAGTATCCGTATCCACATGATAAATACATCAGTATTTTTTTCTTCATTGTTGGACACTCCTTCCTGTTGAATGAAATGACAGTAGAATTTATGTCATGATTTCAAGTTTTATAAGTAGAAAAATGTTGAAAGCTATAAAACTTTCTTTAGTAACATGTTACTAAACTTCTTGCCATAATTCTACAAATACGAAATGTGTGTAAATTCAGTGAGGTAAATGCAGCACCTTATCATCTTCCTCCAAATTGTTTTTTCAAACTGTGTCCTCTAAAATGAAGGAAAAGCGGATGGAGGTGGGGACATGAAGGTGACTGACAAAGAGTTGGCGATTGACTGTTGTTTGCTTGCGGGACGCCTTATGATGGAAGCAGGAGCGGAGACGTATCGAGTGGAAGACACAATGGAGCGGATGGCTCGGACACAGGAGCTGTCTGCGGTTGAAAGTTTTGTGACGCCAACGGGCATTCTCCTATCGCCAGGTAGTCCTCATCATACAAAATTGGTGCGCATCAAAAACCGATCAACGGATCTTGAAAAAATTGCACTCGTCAATGACGTGTCTCGAAAATTATCTGCTGGTGATTATACAGTAGCAGAAGCTTATGCGCGTTTGCAGGACATTCAACGCGCAAATGTTATGTTTCCGATAGGGCTGCAGCTCGTAGCAGCAAGTGTAGCGAGTGGTTGCTTTCTACTGTTGTACGGAGGTTATTGGTCTGATGTTGTCGCTGCAGTGGCGGCAGGAGGGGCTGGTTTTCTTGTCCTTACAGTACTTCATGAATTGACGAAAGTGAAGTTTTTCGCTGAATTTCTCGCCGCGTTAAGCGTAGCGCTTGTTGCTTTCCTTGCAGTGCGCATGGACTTAGGAACCGAACTGGACAAAATTATCATTGGAGGCGTCATGCCACTTGTACCGGGTTTGCTAATTACAAATGCGGTGCGGGACTTAATGGCAGGACACTTTATGTCTGGTTTATCAAAAGGAGCGGAAGCATTTCTGACCGCATTTGCCATTGGAGCGGGTGTTGCACTCGTCTTGTCGTTTTGAAAGGAGTGACACGAAATGGATTGGATTGTGCAAGCCGTACTCAGTTTTCTCGCCGCGGTAGGGTTCGGTGTTATTTTTAATGCGCCACGTAAAATGCTGTTTTATTGTGGATTTGTCGGCATGGCAGGCTGGATGATTTACAGTTTGTTTGAATTTTATTCGGGGGATGCCGTGCAAGCTTCTTTCCTCGGTGCTTTTGCAGTCGCGTTATTCGCTCACATGTTTGCGAAGCGCTTTAAAACGCCAATGATCATATTTAGTGTCGCCGGCATTATTCCCCTTGTGCCAGGAGGAACCGCGTATAATGCAATGCGTCATTTTGTGGAAAATGATAATTTGACGGCTATTTCCTTTGCGGTGAAAGCCTTCATGGTATCGGGGGCCATTGCGATGGGACTTGTTTTTGCGGAAGTATTTATACAACTACTCTTCCGGTCGCGATTCAAGAAAAAACAAGCACAGCAACTGTTCAATGACAATCGACCGGTGTAGAAGGGGGAGAATAAGTTGAACAAAAAGTATGGCTATATGCTCGTTGGTGTATTGATTTTCTTACTCATGCTCGTGATCTTTAAAAATTTACAAGCTGTTTAGTGTACATTAAAAACGGAGCGCCTCAACGAATTGAGATGCTCCGTTTTACGATTAGATGTCAGTTTCCTTCATTGGGACACCGATGTAATAGCCTTGTACTGCATCGACGCCCATTTCTTTCAACGTTTCAAACTGTTCTTCGGTTTCAACACCTTCTGCAATGACATATAAGCCCATCGATTTACCGAATAAAATCATGCCTTCAACGAGTTGTCGCGTTTTTGGCATCGTCGTTAACGATTGAATAAAAATCTTATCAATTTTCACTTTGGAAATCGGCAAGTTTTGCATGTAGCGGAACGAAGCGTATCCTGTTCCAAAGTCATCAAGGATGAATTGGATTCCAGTATCTTGAAGCGCTTTCATCTCATTGACAATCGCTTTTTCTTGTTCAGCCTGAAATGCAAATTTTTCCGTGATCTCCAGCTGAATTTTCTCTGGTGGACACATCGTTTGTTCAAGAATTGTAGAAAGCTTCTCTCGCATTTGCGAAGAGTTGCTGAATTCACGCACAGATGTGTTGACAGAGATGCTAATATCCGGTTTCTCCGTCGTCAATTTCACTGCCAGATTTGCAGCTTCTTCGATGACGTACGCACCAATCGCATGGATCAAACCGTTTTCTTCCGCGATTGGAATTAACTCATCCGGAGAAATTTGACCAAGTTCCTCGTCTTCCCATCTGACGAGTGCTTCATACACATGTACTTTTCCGGTGGCGATATCCAATTGTGGTTGATACACGACTTGCAAATTGCGATGATCTAGTGCGGTTAGCATTTTTTTATCAATAATCGAACGACGATTTAAATCTTTGTGTGATTCGACAGATAATGAAGAAATGCGTCCGCCTCCTTGCTCGCGGATCGTTTTTGTCGTTGCCAATGCTGCTTTAATAAGGTGTGTATAGGATTGTTGGTCTTCTGGATAACGAACAATTCCACCGCTGATTGATAACGGCAATGACTGATGATTGATGTAGATGGGTTGCTCTTTCAAAAATGGCAAGAAGCCTTGTATAAACCATTCACCGAATGATGTAAGCACAACAAATTGCCCGACGCCAATGCGAGCAATCGGATCTCCTTGGAAAAATCGTTTGAGACGATTCGTAAATTCCTGAATGAAAATAGATTCTGAATCATAGGATTGCAAATCTTTCAGTGTATAATAGTGATCGATTGCAATGTAAACGAATGAAAAATGCTTGTTTTCAGCAATGTTTTCGTTTACCATCGTTTCTAACTTGTGACGGCTCATCAGTCCAGTTTCAAAGTCGATGAATGCGATTTGTTCGAGTTTTTCTTGCAACTCAACGTCCGCTGTAATATCGAGCTCTAAAAACATAGCTGATTCGAGGGAACCTTCCTCGTTCATTGTTGGGATTGCCATCATCTTTACGAAATAAGGCTCACCGTTTCGACTTGTTTTTTCTGCAGTACCAAACCACGGCTTGCCGTTGGTGATAAAGTTCCATATTGCATGCGCCTGCGCTTGTTTTTCTTCATCTTCGGAAAACATTTGCCAAAAGGATTTTCCGATTATACGTTTAGGTGTCCAGTTACTTGTAACCAAGAAGTTTTGATTTGTATAAGTAATTAGTCCTTCACCATCCGTACGTGTTACCATAAAGAATTGCACGAGACTGTCCATGATATACGGTAATTCGGTTTTTTCGATTAAAGTAGCCGAATCCATCTATCTGTCTCCTTTCGGATGTTATATGTACTTTATTATATAGGAAGATTGATAAATAAACAGTACATCTTTTATGAAGATATTAGCACATCTTAGACTAAGACCAAAATCATATAAAGGTGGTGGAGCGTCATGGAAAGAGCTAAAGGGATTTTCATGATTATCATTGGTGCGATGATGTGGGGTGCCACAGGACCTATGATGGAATGGATATTGAACACAAGCACAATGTCCGTATCTTTCATGCTGATCGTCCGTTTAGTATTGGCAGGAGCGGTCGTTTTACTCATTTTGAAACTAAAAGGTGTAAAAGTATTAAAGCCCCTTCGTTATAAAGTGTGGTTGCGTCAAATGGTCCTCTTTGGCGTCTTTGGAATGCTTGGCGTCCAATTTACTTTTGCAGGATCGATTGATTCAAGTAATGCCGTCATCGCTACACTTTTTCAATTTTTAGCGCCAATTTATATTATCTTATTCGTATCCATGAGACAGAAAGCGACGCCTCCAGCAGCGCAAATCATTGGCATGATTGTTACAATGGGCGGCCTCTTCCTTCTATTAACGAACGGCACATTATCAGGCTTTGCGCTTAGTAAGGAAGCAGTTTTCTGGGGAGTGGCCGTTGGTTTTGCATTTGCCTTTTACACACTATACCCCGTGCGCCTGATGAATGAATGGGGCGTCCTCCTGGCAGTCGGATGGGGGATGCTCATTGGTGGCGTCACGCTTCTTATTGTAAACATCGGAAGAGTCGGTAAGGAAATCGGTTCATTGACAGAATGGAATACAACTTTTGTTTTATTCCTCGTCATCGTAATCGGAACGGTCGCATTCCTACTCTTCTTAGGGAGCATGAAATACATTTCACCTGTTGAAACAAGTATTTTATCCAGTTTTGAACCGCTGACAGCGATGATTATCTCGGTCATCTGGTTCGGAAGCGTATTAGGCTTTTGGCAAATTGTCGGCGGGCTAATCATGCTACTAGGTGTGACGGGTCTGTCGGTCGCGGGTAGTAAAGTGAAAAAAGAATAACGGTTGGTTACGAGAATAGTGATTTGCAGAGCGGGAAAAGTGAGATCGGGGGGTCCTGATTTCACTTTTTCTTTTTTGTTTGTGCGGGGTTTAGTGAGGCATGGTTTCAAGTAGAATGTTTTATTGACTTGATAGGGAGGGGATTTGTGGTTATCGCGCGTCATTAAACATAGTTTTAGCACATTAATTGCTCGTCACCCGTGCAACCGGCGCCTGACGGTCAAATAGAAATGCTCTATATGCCTGCCAGAGGAGAAAATCGGCGCCCTCGGTCAAATAGAACCCGTCTAATTGCCCGTCACCCGCGCAATCTGCGCCTAGCGGTCAAATAGAAATGCTCTATATGCCCGTCAGAGGAGAAAAACGGCTCCTGCGGTCAACTAGACCCCGTCTAATTGCCCGTCACCCGCGCAATCTGCGCCTAGCGGTCAAATAGAAATGCTCTATATGCCCGTCAGAGGAGAAAAACGGCTCCTGCGGTCAAATAGACCCCGTCTAATTGCCCGTCACCCGCGCAATCTGCGCCTAGCGGTCAAATAGAAATGCTCTATATGCCCGTCAGAGGAGAAAACCGGCTCCCGCGGTCAAATAGACCCCGTCTAATTGCCCGTCACCCGCGAAACCGGCGCATGACGGTCAAATAGAAATGCTCTAAATGCCCGTCAGAGGAGAAAATCAGCTCCTGCGGTCAAATAGAATCGGTCTAATTGCCCGTCACCCGCGAAACCGGCTCCCACGGTCAAATAGAAATGCTCTAAATGCCCGTCAGATGAGAAAAGCGATCCCCGCTGTCAAATAGACCCCGTCTAATTGCCTGACAAACCTCGAAATCACGCTCCACGGTAAGTAAAATGCATTTTTAATCCCAAATGAACCTTAAAAGTTCCTCTCCGAGTTAAAATATCTCCCGCAGTTCCCGGAAATCCCCCGCAAACCCCATTCTACTTCTTGGAAACTTCTCGAACATTCAAGAAGACCTACTCCCTATACATAATTTTTGATGTGTGGCATAATAGTGACAAAAGAAAAATAATTCGTAATACGAAGTAGTTGTTGGGGGTCTGGAATTTTGAAAACAGTCTTTTCCTATGCGAAGCCATATAAATGGCCAATCTTCATTGCGCTATTCCTTATGCTAACAGAACTTTCCGTGGAGCTTATTCAACCTTTATTAATCGCAAAAATCATTGATGAAGGGATTTTAGCGGAAGACGTTACGGTCATTTGGACGTGGGGCAGTGTCATGATGGGGCTTGCATTCGTCGCGTTTTTCTCAGGGGTAATCAACTCCTATTTTGCTGCACATGCTGCACAAAGTTTTGCATTTGATCTTCGTCAAGCCTTATTTCGTCAAGTTCAGGCTTTTTCGATGGCGACGTTTCTGCGTTTTCCAACAGCGGGATTGATTACACGGTTGACGAGTGACGTAACGATGGTGCAAAACGTATTGTTCATGGGACTTCGGATCATGATGCGCGCGCCGTTACTTGTCCTCGGCAGTTTGGTCATGGCTTTCGTCGTGAATGTGAAATTAGCATTTTATTTAGTAATTGGTGCACCTATATTACTTATTTTTCTATTCATTATGGCGCGTAAAGGGGTCGGTTATTTCTCGAATGTCCAACGCAGATTGGACCGGGTGAACCGAGTCATTCAAGAAAATTTGCAAGCCGTTCGTTTAATCAAAGCGTATTTGAGAGGCATGTACGAAGCGAGTCGCTTTTCAAGAGTCGCGGATAAGTTACGTCATGACACAGTGAAAGCGATGCGGATGATGGAACTTATTCTCCCTGTGCTTTTATTCGTCATGAATGTCAGTCTGATGGCGGTTTTATGGTTTGGTGCTGTTGAGATTCAAAATAATGAAGCACAAGTCGGTGAACTTGTAGCCATCGTCAACTATGCGATGCGCATGACAGGTGCTTTTTCAATGTTCGCGTTCATCATCGTTGCATTCTCACGTGCGAAAGCTTCTGCTGAGCGGATGGAAGAGGTGCTTGTGGCGAATGATGATTTGGAAGTGAATCGGTCTGAAAGCTCGGGCTTGAGCCAGCTTGAAGGCGAGTTGCGTTTTGAACATGTTTCCTTTACGTATCCAGGAAAACCGGAACCGATTTTAGACGATATCTCTTTCCATGTCGCACCTGGTGAAAAACTCGCCATCATGGGAGCGACCGGCTCCGGAAAGTCCACGTTATTAAATTTGATTCCTCGTATATTCGAAGCGACGGAAGGGAAAATCTTTGTCGGTGGAACTGAAGTGAATGAGTGGTCGCTAAAGGATTTGCGCGATACAATCGGGCTCGTTCCTCAACAATCCATTTTGTTCACGGGCTCCATACTAGACAATCTATCATGGGGAGATACGGAGGCAGCGCCGGATGAATTGGAGGAAGCGGCGAAAAAGGCGCAAATCCATGAATCCATAGATTTATTCCCACAAAAGTATGGCACACGTGTCGGGCAAAAAGGTGTCAATTTGTCAGGTGGGCAAAAACAGCGGCTTTCCATTGCGCGGGCGCTTGTACGTAAACCTTCCATCCTGATTCTTGATGATAGTACGAGTGCGCTCGACGTGAAGACGGAAATGGCTCTTTGGGAAGCGCTTGAGAAAGAGGCAGCTACGATGCTAGTTGTTACGCAAAAAGTGCAAACGGCTAAAGGTGCCGATCGAATTCTTCTATTGGATGAAGGGAAAGTTGTCGGCTATGGAACGCACGCTGACTTAATGCGTCAGTCACAGCTCTACCAAAAAATTGCACAATCACAAGCGGAAGAGGAGGTGATCGTCGATGGTGAGGAGCATTCGTAAACCGTTCGGATATGACCCGATCATCAAGAAAGAAGACATTAAGGGACCAGGAAAAAAGAAAGCTGAACGGGCCAATGATTGGAAGTCTGTATTGTTGAGGATTTGGAAGCTTGTCGATGAACAACGGGGACTTCTCATCGCAGTGCTTGCGCTTGTTCTTGTCAGCTCCGTCCTATCATTACTCGGACCGTTTTTGATTGGAAAAATCATCGACAACCATATTATCGCGATGCAATTCGACGGACTCGCAGGGAAAATCATTCTCCTCATTGCCATCTATGCCGTTTTGTCATTCGCCTTGTATTTTCAAAGTTTCTGGATGGTCGGGATTGCACAGCAAACCGTCTTCCGTCTACGCACAAGTTTGTTCGCACACCTGCAAAAACTGCCTGTCACGTTCTTTGACAAACGGCAACACGGTGAGCTTATGAGTCGCGTGACAAATGATATTGAAAACGTCAGTCAAACGTTAAATTCGTCTTTCATCCAAGTGTTCTCAAGTATATTGACGCTGACAGGAACATTTGCCGTCATGCTGTATCTGAGCCCGATTTTGACCTTGCTGACGATGACAATCGTTCCCGTCATGTTCATCGCCATCCGGTGGATAACACGTCGGACTGGCTTGCTGTTTAAAGAGCAACAGCGAGCGGTTGGTGAACTAAATGGCATGATTGAAGAGACGATTTCAGGACAACGAATCGTCAAGGCATTTTCCCAAGAAGAACGCGTCATGGAGGAATTTGCACAAAAAAGTGAACGACTGCGCCGCACCGGTTTTTGGGCACTCACTTATTCAGGTTTTATTCCAAAAGTGATGAACATGCTGAACAACGCGAGTTTCGCAATTGTAGCGGGGGTTGGAGGTTTATTGGCATTGAAAGGGGATGGGCTCGTCACGATCGGAACTATCGTCATTTTTTCCGAGTACGCCCGTCAATTTACGCGTCCACTTAACGACCTATCGAACCAGTTCAACACGGTGCTTTCGGCAATTGCTGGTGCCGAGCGGGTATTCAAAATTATGGATGAACCAGTCGAGAAAGATGATGCGACAGGTCATGCAGAAACAGTTCTAAAAGGTGATGTCGAATTCAGAAATGTGTCTTTCGGCTATGCAGTGGATACGGATGGCTATACGGTCGACGGCATTTCATTCCACGTCAAACCGGGCGAGACCGCAGCGTTTGTCGGGGCGACAGGTGCGGGGAAAACGACAATTATGCAATTGCTTGCACGTTTTTACGAGGCGAATGAAGGGCAAATCCTCATTGATGGCATTCCTATCAATGAATTGCCGCGTGAAACATTGAGGAGCCAAACCGCTTTCGTCCTTCAAGATCCTTTCCTCTTTGAAGCGACCGTCATGGAAAATATTCGCTACGGAAAACTTGACGCAACAGACGAGGAAGTAATCGAAGCTGCGAAAAAAGCGAATGCCCATAGCTTCATTTCACGCTTGGAGGCAGGTTACAATACCGTGCTCACAGCGGATGGCGGGGAAATCTCACAAGGTCAAAAGCAATTGCTCTCCATCGCAAGGGCCCTCGTTGCCGATCCGGTCTTACTGCTGTTGGATGAAGCAACAAGTAGCATCGATACCGTGACAGAACTCCAAATTCAAGAAGCACTCGATCGTCTGATGGAAGGTCGCACAAGCTTTGTCATCGCCCATCGATTGAACACCGTCCGAAAAGCAGACACTGTTTACGTCATGGGGCAAGGGAAGCTCATAGAAGCTGGGTCACAAGAAGAGTTGATTGCGCGAAAAGGTGTATATTACACAATGCTCATGGACGCAACATCCTGACAGGTAAAGCATCGACTACATACCAAACCCGCTTAAACCGAACAGCATCGGCAAGCGGGTTTCGTGTCAGTGCTTCTCTTCTACATCTAAAATCGTTCCATCATCAAAATACACTTCTAAGTCAAACTCCGTATACGTATCCACGCCGAACCACTCCAACAACTTATCGATCGCTTCCTGCTTGGAAGTATCTTTCGTGAAGAGGATGTCAATGAACATCTCATCCAACTTCACCATCGCCTCATCATCTTTCAAGTCAATACCGGCCAATTGATTTTTATAAATGGTCTCCATATTGCGATCCATCTTATACTTCGCCTCAATCATATCATGCCCATCCACCTCAATCTCGAGCTCAAACTGATCAAAGCCATACCCATTCCCCGTCTCCAACGAACCGCCTTCCTTCTCATTCTCATGCAAAACGGTCGCATCCTCCCGGTTCCGATCATCCGGATCCTTCCCAAACCCACAAGCCCCTAACACGAGCAACGCAAAAACCAACACTGCGCCATACTTCACTATGTTCTTCATGTAAGCAACCTCCCAAAGTAATCTCTCCTCAGTATTTTCCTTCCCGTTTGAAAATTAAACCCAACACCTCAAGACCTTTTTGGGGAATCGCGAATGAAAGAAGGCGGGAAAGTTAATATGAATCCGCATGTATGGGTTCAATGGAAGTAGAATGCATGCATCTTCATGAATTTTGTTAATGAGGGAATCGGTTTAGTATTGTGATACGAAGCGAGCATTGTGATACGCCGGCTATACGTTGCGATGTGACTCACTAACGTTGTGATACGAGCGGTTTACGTTGTGATACGGAGCGAGCATTGTGATACGCCGGCTATACGTTGGGATGCGACCCGCTAACGTTGTGATACGCCGGCTTTACGTTGCGATGCGACACGTAAACGTTGTGATATGAGCGGTTTACATTGTGATACGAAGCGAACATTGTGATACGCCAGCTTTACGTTGCGATGCAACTCGCTAACGTTGTGATACGTGGGGTTTACGTTGTGATACGAAGCGAGCATTGTGATACGCCGGCTTTACGTTGCGATGCGACGCGCTAACGTTGTGTTACGAGCGGTTTACCTTGTGATACGGGGCGAGCATTCTGTTATGAGCGTTTTCCGTTGTGTTACGACGAGTAAGTGTAGTAATGAGTAACACCCTAACCATGCAAATCTAACTAAATGCTCTTAGCCTTCTCAAAGCAAATCTCACATTGGAAGTTGAGAAAATAGTGTGCTTGATTCATGGAGAAAAAAGGCAAAACAAAACCAACTAGCATGAAGCCAGTTGGTTCATTTACCATTTTACCCGATGGTCTTCCACACATCCGAGCATTTGGCGGATGCGGAGCGTAGAGCCATCTTGCAGCTGTACGGTGCCGTTAAAATAACCCACGAATTGATTCGCGATCCTTTTGACGTATTGGGCATTCAAGTTGGACGTTTGCTCAAAGAATGGTGTAAAGGAAAGATCCACTTGCGAAGTAAATTTTGTGCGAATGATCCAGGGTGTCATGAAATGTAGAGGGTCGGTCGTAAAAATCACATCTTCATGAATTTTTGTCATCCTTCCATCGACAAAGACTGCATTTTCCGTCATGCCAGTACCTTCTGTCCACTTTGCACCCAAATTCAATCCGATTCGACGTCCGCCTAACCGTTGAGAAGCCAAAGCCCAGTATCGTTCTGATTTCCGTGGCCATATACCGCGCCCGTAATCCAAAACGGCAAAACTATAATCTGGATTAAAATCATAGCGTCGGGACCCGATTTTTACAAAACCGGTAGTCGGCATGCTATGCATTTTCGCTGTGAATTGGAACAGATCTCGCTTCCGAGGAATGACAACATTCAAGGAATCATCTTGTTCGGGATGTTCGATATGCAAATCGGCATGCAGCACTTCATTATCAAAATCCTGAATGGTTACAGATAAGTGCGTTTCTCCTTGAATATGCACAAGTTGAACAGAAATCCGTTCGTTGATGAACTTCACGCTGCCAAGCACATCATCCGGCATTCTCACTTTCCGGCCAACGGGCAACACAACCTGCTTTTCATAGGAACGTTGTGTCTCGTAATCGAAAATAGAAACTAAACAGATTGCTGCATAATCAAAATGGCTGATGGACGCAGAAAATAGAAGGTCCTCACCGAACACACACCAATAATTCCACTTCTTTTTGCGCATGAAATGTCCCTTCAAATTACTCTCTACAAAAGGACGTCGAGCGAAGCCGATTGCTTCAGGATTCAACATTCCTTTCTTATCGCAGAGTGTAACAGGACCCGTAATTTCCCTTTCAGCATGTTGCAAGGAGAAAGCCCCCAATCTATTGTCTTTTACAACTGTCATTGTTATAATTTATAGTATAGCAGATAGTCGGGGCATTAGCTCAGCTGGGAGAGTGTCACGCTGGCAGTGTGAAGGTCACCGGTTCGAACCCGGTATGCTCCATAATGAATAATACGAAAAGAACCCTTGATGAATAAGGGTTCTTTTCTTTTGAAGAAAACTTTATTCATGATGTAAAAGTGACTGTTGATGTAAAATTGTATAACTGGAGAAAATAAAAACACTTAAAATTGTAAATGGGAAGCAAAGTAAAATGAATTATACTAATTAACAAATTATTTAGTTTTCCTTATTTTTTGAAAAATCTCTTGAATGTATATTTACTTCCACATTTTTCCTTGTAGGCGTATTTCCCTTTCCGTTCTTCTGTATGCGCAGAGATTGTCTGCTTGCCTGGAACGATGTACGCACCGGGTAATGCTTCTTATTTATATTTTATAACTCATGATTCAGATATTTTTCAATTGCTTAAGGGTCATCTATAAGTAATTTTTAACTAGCAATTTGTTTATGTTTTTTGAAATTTAATGTTTTCAGCATCTAGGTACTTAACCATTATAATTATAAAATCGATTACTAATATAAAAGTGTTAAAATAATATTTTTTGTGAATTTATGTTTTATTAATAAATGTTTTTAGGTGTTTTTATATATTAAACTCCCTTTTGTTTAAAATGTTTGAAAATTATAATAACAAAAATTAGATTAATGGTTGAAATAATTGCTTGAAAATTATATTATTGTTATACAAGGTCACTGATTTAATAATTATTTGTATAGTGTGCATAATACATCTTGCTAAGCTGTAAAATGTAAGTACATAAATATTTTGTGAGGAAATAAAGTATCAAGACAACTATTATTGCTTGCGTACAAAAAAAAAATCAAGTAGTATACATAAGTAATTAAAAATTGGAGGTAATCGAAATGAGTAGAGAGTGGTATGGTGTAAAGTGTCAAACATCCAATACAACTAAACAATATGAAGTAATTAGTGAATTATTGAGTATGTATGCAGATGCTATCACTAAATATTTCTCAGTCACCAATTCTTCTGATTACTCATCGATAGAATCCTTAGATAAGACCAAATTGAGTAAAGATAAACAGTTGTTTCTAGAGTGGTTTATAGTTAAAGGATTACCCTTTCTTAAAAGCTTAGCTGAACTACATCTCCCTGATAACGTAGAATTGATCTCTAAAATTGAGTACGACATGTATATTCTCGAAGAAGAGATGGATTTTCAATATCCTGATGATGTGCGATCAACTTTAATAAATATTGTTAATGACATGCCTGAATATATTAAAGCAGCTACAGAAATAGCTGTAACTGTAAATTGCGAAACACAAGATGGGAAGTGGGATTTTTATATATACGAACCATCTAAAAGAGTAATTTCAAATAGTTATCCGAATAAAAAGGATAATTATGAGTATATGTCGAAGTATGAAGAGTCCACTTTTAGTGCAGACTCTTCATTTTTTATTTTACAGGGGGTAAATTATGGGAATTTTGGAGTATTACAAAACTATTAAGAATAGTGTCCAATTGTTTGATGCTGAATTGATTAAATTGAACTGCAGTAAAAATGAAAGTTTAGGTAAGAAAGGTCATAATGAAGGGGAAAAGCTTGAAGTAAAGATTACTCTAAATAGAGAAGTTAAACTTATTTCTGATTCAGAAGCATATATTTATTTACACTCTGAAGTCGGTATAACAGATGGTCCTTTTAATTTTGAAATTACATACAGAGGATTGTGTTTAACTAGAGAGAAAATAGATGAATCTTCCTTTGAAGAGTATGCATATAATCAAGTTGTTCCTTTACTTCTTCCTTATGTTAGAGAATGTGTAAGCAGTACAATGGCTAGAATGGGATTACCTATCTTCACTTTACCTACTATTGATGTACTTAATACAATGGAAGCTAATTTGAAGACTAAAGAAATAGTAGAGGAATAAAAATTGTCTAACATAGATTTAATTACATTTGAAAGAATGGACTACACAATTTCTAGCCATGTTGTGGAATCTGCAAAGGAATTTGCGGATCTCTTTAAAAACAGAAAACCTTATGTTACACAGTATTGTTCGTTAATCAAAACTTCGAAGAGATGGGATATGCAAAATATAAATGACCAATTAGATAGATGGGTTAATAGAATAGAGAGGATTAGTGGTACTACAAAACTGGTTGCTATTGTTAAAAAAGCATTTGAAGGCTGCGAAAGCAACGAAGAAATAAGCGATCTCCGTGGTGCAATGGTTGAAGCATTGGTAATTGGTTGTTTCGGTGGCTCATCAAATATAGGTAAGAAAAATTATGGCTGGGGCGCCAGGGTTGATATCAATTTGCCTAGCGCTAAGGTGGAAGAGGTTATCTATAGATGTACTAATGCAACGAATGAAAATTGTGCTAATAGGTCAACGGTAGACTTTGGATATTGGAATGGTTATCACGGTGAATTTTACGAATGTAAAGTTCAACCAGCTAGTATTGGATGTAAGGAAATAAAATACATGGAGTATTTGAAATCTAAATTAAATACTCGAGGTATTAGTCATGAGGTTTTTTTCGTGTGTCCAGAACATAGTGATGAGATAAAAATAAAGCTAGATAGTTTTGACTTAGGTCCTCTATTTAAACCAATTGGTATACATGAACTCACTAACATGATGAATGCTGGTTAACGCTGATGTAAAATCACATAAAAAGAATAAAATCATAGTAAATGATTCGACGGATATAATAATAATCGTTGATATAATAAAATTTATTGTATGCTGTGTTAATTCGGACACCTTACTGAGAGTGTGGAGATCACCGGTTCGAACTTGGTTTGCTCCATTGCAAAGAACCACGTCAAATGAATGTTTGACACGGTTCTTTTCTTCGTTTACTTACTATTTCCTGTGTATACACTCGTCGTGTGCCGAGAGCAGACTGAATGATGAAAATGTAACTGGACAGCTCGTGAGATAGCTTCATACTGTAACCACTCGTTTGTTTATGGTTATCCACACATCGTGGAAAATATTTGAATTTGTAAGAAGGACTATATATATATAAATGGCGAATAGAGGAGAATAGGGAAGAACACAGCAAGAATTTCTATAAACAAAATAAATGGAGGGGGAACAGCGTGAAAAAGTTTTTACTATCCAGTTTACTATTGATTTTGGTTTTATCTGGTCTGAATTTTTCTAAAGGAGAAGCGGCAAGCGTAGTCTTCTCTGATGTGCCGACATCACATGGTTTTTATCAAGAGATTTCATATTTGCTAGACAAGGGTGTTGTCAGTGCAAGTAAGATATATGGCGTGAACGAACGGGTAACGCGGGCAGAAGTAGCCGTTATGGTTTCCAAATCTGTGGGGTTGGATGGAACTAAGCGAGCGACAAAATTCAAAGACGTACCAACAGATCATAATGCTTCTGGTTATATTAATTCGGCTGTAAAAGCTGGAATCATTTCAGGTTATTCAGATGGAACTTTTCGACCGGACGAATTGGTAGACCGTGGTCAAATGGCAATTTTTTTAGCGCGAGCATTTAATCTAAGCGTTGAATCTCCTACCGGTTTCAAAGATATGTCACCTTCCGTTGCGTCGTATTCATCTGTTAAAAAAATCATCCAAGCTAGAATCACGACAGGCTTCGCAGATCATACATTCAGACCTGCTGAAAAACTAACAAAAGGGCAAATATCAGCTTTTCTTGCGCGTGCAATGCAAGGAGGACAGCCAACTCAACCTACAACGCCTGCTATACCTAAGCCAGAGCCACAGCCGGATTTAAGTTCGGGTACGTATGTCATCCCGGATGCCCCAACAACATTTGCTAACTGTACAGCAATGCGTGTGTATTATCCATATGGTGTTCGTCTAGGTCACCCGGCTTATGCAGAGAAACATGATCGGGACAATGACGGATGGGCTTGTGAGAAGTGAAAAATCGTAGAAGAAAAACAAATTCACTAACTACGTGAAAGCCAACAGTTCAAACCGCACGCTTCATTAGAAGGAACCTTCTCAAGTTAAGTTTGGTAAGGTTCTTTTTAGTCTCTTTACTTAGCCAAAGGGGGGGATGGAAAATTGGAAGGGATATTGTTTTATATAAGGAATGAATTCGGTAAACAATTGTATGAGATTTTCGAGGGCATTGTAGACCCATCTTGGTATTGGTCAGTTGCTCCGGAAGAAGCGTATTTTTCTGATCCAGTAAGTGGACTCGGTGCTCCTTTTTTTGGAGAAACAGATGCGATCATGGATGGATCGACATTTATGAATCATATTTCTAGTGAAGACTACCTGTTAATTTTCGCCGACATAAAAGCATTTCCTTCATTAGAAAGCGTGGTAGAAATTACGGATGAAAAAGAGTTCATGGAGAGTACCTGCAAACTGGGGTTAATCGTCAGTGATTCAGCACAAGTAATTGTCTACTCTCGGGATAAACAACTCCTTTTGAATATTGTTGACCGAGCAAAATCTGTGGGCTATGAAGGCATTAAGTTTATGGAGAGAGAAAATCTAATTGCCGCTGTATGGGGATGGCTGCCGAAAGATTGAGCGAGAAAAATTATGGTGAATAGCATATGGATCGTTTATTTAGCTAGTTATCTACTGGATGGGATGCTCCGCTAACCGGAGAACTATCTAATTGCTTTTTGCTATGAGTGATAAAATTAATTCCAACTCAATTTAATTTTATTCGAGGCTTGATAAATCGAGGGGTCACATCAGAAGAAGCACAGAAGCAATATGAAGCCGAGCTTCTTTTTTCTCAAGTATTTAACATAGATTCCGCGTTGGTTTGTGCGCCAAACATGAAGATTACTTTTGGAGATATTGTGAGTATTCTTACTTATTCGCATATGGAGTAAGAGCGCGCTGTCTTTGAATAGTGCCCAATTTTTTAGCAAGAGAAGGTCGTCTTTTGGCGATCTTTTTTGTGCAAAACTTCTTCGTGTAATTCATTGCATCAAGGGTAAACTTGCTCATTTACTAAAAACTTCAGCCAAATGTGTCACCGATTCCACAAAGCCGGCACGATTCAGTAGTGAATAAATACTATAGCAGTATAGTGAAAGGTTACAGTCTTTCATTTAGTAAATCGAAAGGATGGAAGGAGTTGAAGCAATGCAGTTTGTGAAGCCATGTGAAGGCTATATTACGAGTCTTTATAGTAGTGCGCGTTTGAATCCGGTAACGAACAAAGGTGTGAGACCGCATTGGGGAATTGACTACGGATCGGCGACGAATAATAAAATCTGGGCAGCGGCTAGTGGCTATGTTCGCTATATTGGGTGGGGACATGCCACTGCGGGCAATTATATTGTCATACGACACCCAAATGGATGGGAGACCGCGTATTTGCATTTACAGACAATAGCCGTATCGACCAAACAATACGTTTCTCAAAGTCAGTACATTGGCATGAAAGGGAGCACTGGAAATTCAACGGGCGTTCATCTGCACTTTGAAATGAGTAAAGGGACGTGGCCGGGCGGTTATGCCAATCACGTGAACCCTGCTCTATATATCATCGATTCTACAGTTAAGGTTGTGCAAGAGCAGTTAAATCGATTGGGCTTCGCCACCGATTGTACTGCCGATAGGGAAGGAGGAGATCATGTTGGAACTCAACCAACGTCAACGAGAAGAATTGGCGAATGTGTATCAATATGCACGAGAGCTTGGCGTATTTTCTTCTGATGAACATGAGAAAGAAATGAGAGAGGGGAAAATGACGGTGTCCAAAGCCATTTACTTAAACGGGTTAATTGCTGGAGCTGCACTTGCAGATGGGAAAAGAATAGGTGGATAAAAAAGTGCGTTTCAAAATAGTACGATAGTGTCTAGAAGTCATCCTACTCTCCTTTCTATACGAACTCGAACAAACGCTTTTGTAATGAATAAATTAGCTAGCACATACTTCATACTACAAGTTAGAGTAATGTACAAGTCATGCTTTTTAATGTTAAAATAACTACAGTAGTTTGAAAAGGAGATGGAACAATGGGTAAATTAGAAGAAAAAGTTGTTATCATTACCGGCGGAGCTGGTGGGATTGGTAGCGGCATGGCAACAGCAATGGCGAAAGAAGGCGCAATAATTGCGATTGTCGATTTGAATGAAGAAGCCGGTGAAAAGACGGTCGCTGAATTACAAACGATTTCTCCAAAGTCCACATTCATTCAAGCAAATTTAATGGATCACCAAAACTTAGGTAAAATTGTTGAGAAAGTGATTGATCAATACGGTAAGTTGGATGTGTTAGTGAATAATGCGCATGCATCTAAGCAAATGACGATTGAAGATGCAACACAAGCAGACCTTGACTTATCATTCGGTACAGGATTCTATCCGACGTTCTACTTGATGCAAGCGGCACTTCCATACTTAAAAGAAACAAAAGGGAATATCATCAATTTCGCGTCAGGAGCAGGCCTTGCAGGACATGAGACACAAGGTGTTTACGCGGCTGCGAAAGAAGCGATCCGTGGCTTGTCTCGCGTAGCGGCAAATGAGTGGGGCAGATTTGGCATTAACGTCAACATTATTAGCCCGATTGCAAACACACCAGGCGTTGAAGCTTGGGCGAAAGCGCAGCCTGAGTATTACGAAGCGGTACGAAGTAAAATTCCATTGGGTCGTTTCGGTGATATTGAACAAGACATCGGTCGTGTCGCAGTATTCTTAGCATCCGAAGACTCCCAATACATTACAGGACAAACGATCATGGTTGACGGTGGGTCAATCATGTTGCGATAAGCTGTCGCTCAGCCTGTGCAAGAAGAAGATCCGTGCAAACGGGTCTTTTTTTGCATGGGCTCACATGTATGTTCATACGCTGTTAGTAGGGGGTGGTAGGCATATGTACAATCGAGAGGCTGCGGTTCGGTATGCGGATGAATGGTGGAATGGTCGCAATCCGGCATTTCCGTCGTTCGATGTGGATTGTACGAATTATATTTCGCAATGTTTACTCGCTGGAGGTGCTCCGATGTACGGGCAGCCAAATCGAGAGCGTGGCTGGTGGTTACAACGTGGGAACAGAAATTGGAGTTTCAGTTGGGCGGTCGCTCATTCGATGCGTTGGTATTTAGCAGGCTCCAAAAAAGGGTTAACAGCTAAACAAGTCAGTTCGGCGGAGGAGTTGGATCTTGGAGATGTCATTTGCTACGATTTCCAAGGAGACGGTCGTTTTGATCATACAACGATTGTGACGGCGAAAATGGGGAATGTTCCACTCGTCAATGCACATACGTATGACGCGTTTCATCGGACATGGGACTACAAAGACTCCTATGCATACTCCCCAAATGCCAAGTACGTTTTCTTTAAAATAAACGACCAGTTTTCATAATGATAAGACGGATACCTCAACAGGCATCCGTCTTATTTTAATACCACAATACCGCAAGCGTTCCTTCTCCTGCATGTACTGCGAGCGTGGAACTGATATCCCCGATAACGACTTCGAGTTGAGGCGCTTTTTCTTGAATCATTTGTTTTAACTGGTTTGCTTGTTCTAATACATTTCCTTGCATGAGATAAATTTTTCCTTGGCCGGAAGGATGCGCTTCGATCACTTTATCGACTAAATATTGAAGCGCTTTCTTTTCGGAACGGACTTTGTCAGTTGCTTCTAGTTTCCCTTCAGACGTAATTTGAATGACCGGTTTGACTTTAAGCAAACTTCCGAGGAAGAACTGTACGCCATTCATGCGTCCGCCTTTGTACAATTGCTCGAGTTGTCCCATGAGGATGTAGTTATTCAAAGTTCCTGCCATCTTGTCGAGTTGTGCTTTAATGTCTTCGACAGAAGCGCCGTCTTCGTATAACTCCATTCCTTTTTCCAACAATCCAGTAATACCGTAAGAGAGGGAAAGAGAATCGACAAATGTTATCGGGAAATCTGCAATTCCTGACCCTGCGATAGATGAAGCCAATGTTCCGCTCAATTCGCTCGATAAATGCACGGCTATTGCCTGTTCATAGTTTTCCGCGATTTCCTTAAACTTTTCCGCGAATTCTCCAGCTGAAGGTTGAGAGGTTTTCGGGAACTCTGTTGCGTTTTTTATTTGCTCATATAACTCTGCAGAAGTCAGGTCAACTCCGTCAATAAATTGCTTTTCCCCGAAATGTATATTTAACGGGATTACATAAAAATCAGGGTGTTGCTTCAATTCTTCTGGTATAAATGCAGTGCTGTCAGTTATCCATGCTAATGGTTTTTTTGTCATTACGTCAGCCATCCTTTTCGAAACTTTCACTTCTTTCATTACTATACTACAGAAAGTAATTTCATGAAATAGTATTTGGGCATTTTGGTAGAGAAAATCCTAATCGTCCCTTACATTTCCACGAAACTTCAAATCATGTATAATGGTGAATAGTATGTTTTAAAGGAGAGTTCTTATTATGAATGAACAAGCATTGTCGATTAGGGATGCAATTGTTAACCGTCGTTCGATTAAAAACTTTAACGGTCAGCCGGTTGATCTCGAAAATATAACAAGTATTTTAGAGGATGCAATTTGGGCACCGACTCATGGATTGCGCAACCCGTGGCGCTTCATCGTCGCTGCGAATAAACAATATGCCAAAGTGTTAGATGTGCTGAAAGAATACGGAGTGCCAAAGTGGAAAGAGCTTTCGGATGAGGACTTAGAAAAACAGATGAAGAAGTTTAGCGCAGCCGGAGCGGTCGTTTTCGTCATCGTTCAAGAAGATGCGCGTCAAAAAGAGCGTCTTGAAGATTTTGCGGCAGCAAGCGCACTTGTTCAAAACGCAATGCTTCTTGCGTGGGATCAAGGAATCGGTACGTGCTGGAAAACACCACCTTTCTTGGACAACCCGAAATTCCGCGAAGAGCTCGGTGTAAAGCCGGGGGAACGGATCATGAGCATGTTGCAATTCGGGTATTTTGATGAAATTCCTAAACCCCGCACACGTACACCACTAGAAGAAATTGTTACCTATTATGGAATGGAAGATGAAGAGACTAGCGTTGAAGTAGAACAATAAGTGTAAAAGCCGCGTGCAGACAAGTTGCAATTCACTTGCTGGCACGCGGCTTTAGTTAATTCAAGAAAAAACTTATTTTGTTAACGCGTCTTTTGAGAAGTGTGCGAGCTCGCAATAGTAATCCCCGATTACACGAAGTCCTTTATCGAAGTTCTCTAAATGGAAGTGCTCGTTTGGTGCATGGAAGTTTTCGCTTGCAAGTCCGAAGCCCATGAGCACGACAGGCAAGTTAAGAATTTCGTCAAATGCAGCAACGATTGGAATCGAGCCACCCATGCGTGTGAATGCAGTTGGGACGTTGTACACTTTTTCGTAAGACTTGCCTGCTGCTTGAATTGCAGGATGGTCGAATGGTGTGATGAAGGGCTTTCCTTTATCGAATTCACTTACCGTTACGGTTACGCCTGCAGGCTTATGTGCTTCGATATGGGCTCTTAGTTTTCTCACGATATCTTCAGGATCTTGGTCAGGAACGAGCCGGCATGTGATTTTTGCCCCCGCTTCAGAGGGTAAAACCGTCTTAATGCCTTCGCCTGCAAATCCACCAAATACGCCATTTACTTCAAGTGTAGGGCGAGTCCACGTTTGCTCTAAATACGAATAGCCTTTTTCTCCGAATAATGCTTCCACGCCAATTTCTTGCTTAAGTGCCTCTTCGTCGAAATTAAGAGCTTGATACGCTGCACGTTCTTCATCCGCTAACGGCCGTACATCCTCGTAAAAGCCATCGACTGCAATCGTGCCTTCTTTGTCATGGAAAGACGCGAGTATTTCAGAAATAGCGTGAATCGGATTTTGTACACCGCCACCGTAAAGCCCTGAATGCAAGTCGCCCTTTGCACCTTTAACATCAATCTGTACACCGGCTAAACCGCGTAACCCGTAGCAAATTGCAGGTTTTCCAGGACCGTACATGCCTGTATCAGAAATGACGATGATGTCCGCAGCCAATTTCTCTTTGTTTTCTTCAATATATTTTTCGAGGTTCGGACTACCGACTTCTTCTTCACCTTCAATAATGAATTTAATATTCACTGGCAAGCTACCGTTTTCATGCATTAACGCTTCAACTGCTTTAATATGCATGAACACTTGGCCTTTATCATCGCTCGCCCCACGTGCATATAATTTATTGTCGCGGATTTCGGGGTCAAAAGGACCGCTTTCCCAAAGATGCAACGGGTCAACCGGTTGGACATCATAATGTCCGTAGAAGAGAATTGTCGGTTTGCCTTCCGCATGAAGCCAATCACCGTACACAACTGGATGACCATCAGTTGCGTCGATTGAAGTGTTTTCCAAGCCTGCTTGTTCGAATGAATGCTGTAACCATTCAGCTGCTTTTTGCATGTCCACTTTGTGTTCAGACAGTGCACTAATGCTAGGAATGCGAAGGAAATCTGTTAGTTGTTGCAAATGCTCATCCCTCTTAGATGTGAAGTACGTATCAAGTTGTTGGTATTGATCCACTCTAATCCCTCATTTCAATTATTATTTCGTGAATAGAAACAGTATAGCATGTAGAAAAGGATTCGAGTGATTCTAACGGACGAGTGACGGATAAGTATGTTATGATATGTAAAAGTTACAAAAAGAACAAGCTGTTGAAGACTAGAAAATCCTGGAGGAATTACTTTTGTTTATAGCACTAGGGTTCTTTTTATTCATGTCGTTCTTCCTGTCAGGAAGTGAAACGGCACTCACTGCAGTCAACCGAATGAAGGTACAACTTCGTGCCGAGCAAGGTGACCGCAAGGCAATTACCGTAAGAAACCTCATCGCGAAGCCAGATCGTATGATTACGGCGATTCTAATTGGGAATAATATTGCCAATATTATGATGCCGACAATTGTTACGATGATCGCAATTGATAAGAATTTAAAAGTCGGTGTATTGACGGGGATATTAACCGTCGTTCTCATTATCTTTGGTGAAGTCTTGCCGAAAACAATAGCAGCAACATTTGCAGACCGGGTCGCGTACATAGTAGCTCCAGTCATTACAATCCTTGTAAAAATACTTATTCCGTTAACGGCGTTACTTGCGATGTTTACAAATGTGTTTATCCGCATTATCTCAAAAGGGACTGTGACGGAAGCGACATTGACGAAGGAAGAGCTTCGTTCCATGGTAGATATTGCTTCGACGGAGGGAACATTTGAACAGGAAGAGTCGCAACGGTTAAAAGGCGTGCTTGATTTTCCTGAAAAAGATGTATCAGACGTTATGGAAACGCACCGTACAGATGTCATTGGTTTGCCAATTGACTCGACATACGAAGAAGTGCGAGACACCATTCTCGAACACTTTTATACCCGTTATCCGATTTACGAGGAAAGCATTGACCGGATTGTCGGCGTGTTTTATTCTAAAATGCTCATTGAATGGTCAATCCATCCAGAAAAGAAGTTGTCCGAGTTGATGGATAACGAGCCGTTGTTTGTTGTTCAAACGGCTAGTGTTGAGAAAGTGTTCAAGTTGATGTTAGCAAAAAAGAAGCATATGGCAATTGTTTTGGATGAATACGGCGGCACGCTTGGCATTGTGACGCATGAAGACATCATTGAAGAAATGATTGGTCAGGATATCGAGGATGAAACAGACTTTGACGAAGAGGTACTTGTCTATGAAAAAGACGAATCTGTACTTGTTTGTCACGGTCGACTGGAAATCGTGGATGTCATTGAAATGTTCGATGTAGAATTACCGTCAGACCATGAAACAATTGGGGGATTTGTCATGCAGGAACTCGGTCACGTACCTGAACCGGGTGAGCGCTTTACATTCGAAAATCTGTTTTTTGAAATCATGGAAATGGATCGCAGTCGAATTGTAAAAATGAAGATTACGAAACGAACAGACGAAGAATAATAGATGAATCCTGTGAATTCGGTGAAAGCCGAGTTTGCGGGATTTTTTGTTTTTGTTTTTTTTCTTGCTAACAAGCGTCCTCCGCTTTTCAAGTGTCTAGCTCCGAGTGGCAGCTGCTCGGGTCGCTTCGGAAATGAAGCAAAAGGCAAAGAGCGCCTTTCGTTCATTTCTTCCGACATACAGGATGTGTTAGTGCCGACGTTGCCACAGGACGTGGCGTTCTTAGTCGGCCATCGCCTGTCGCAGCTGAACGCCACTCTTCGCTTTTCATTACTTACATTTTTGTAAGTTAAGTGAAAGGGAAAGCGATAGATTGTAAGGGGGCTTTTGCTGATAATAAGGGTAACAGTTACAAAACGGAGGGCGTTACTGATGAAAATGGATTTAACAGAGCTGTATGAACAATACGGCCGCTATATATATCACTTATGTTTAAAATTGACACGTAATAAAGAAGAAGCGGAAGATCTCATGCAAGATGTGTGGGTGAAAGTTGTCCGTTACAGTGGAAAGATGGACAGTGTTGATCGTATGAAAGCTTGGTTGACAACGATTTGTATGAATACATTCCGCGATCGTTATCGTAAAGATGTGCGAAGAAGTAAGCACGTTATGAACCAACCTGATACATTGGACGTTCCGATTCTCGATTTGGTTCCCAGCGATAATCCGACGCCTGTCGAAATGATTGAGCAAAGTGACATTCAACGCATGGTGCAACAAAAGATTGGCGAGTTAGACGGGATTTATAGGACAACGATTGAGTATTTTTATGTCCATCAATACTCGTTAATTGAGATTGCAGAAATGATGAAAGTATCGATCGGAACTGTGAAATCCCGCTTGTTCCGCGCGAAAAAGTATTTAAAAGATTTAATGATGGATGATTCTTCGGTGCGGGAATATGTTATTGCGTAACGAAAAGTGTCGGCTTCATGCCGATGCTTTTTCTTTTTGGGCAATTTTATTATTTTAAGGAATGCGGCGTTTTAGCCTATGTATGCCGCGTTTGAGAAAAGTATGCTTTGTTTGTCCGTTTTATGCCGTGTTTGAGGGATTTATGCGGTGTTTACCCGACTTATGCGGAAATCGTTTGATTGGCTAGAGTTGATTTGTACCGCGGGTGGAATTTGTTGAGGGGATTGAAGTCGCGCAGCAATGCTTTTTACAAATTAGAGGTTTGGTAGATAAGCGGAATGCGGCGTTTGCGGGAGTTATGCGGCGTTTTAGCCTATTTATGCCGCGTTTAGTAGAAGTATGCGTTGTTTGTCCGTTTTATGGTAAGCGTTAATCGAAATACACCTTATTCTATTTGTTTGTCCATGCAATACTGGTAGTAACTTTTAGAAACAGAGAGGTGTTTGAGATTGTCAGAATTAGCGAATCCATCCGCGATACATGATGAAAAAGATGCTCGCTGGATTGAGATTATTGAACAGTGGAAGGATAGCGGTATGACCATGTCAGAATGGATCAGGGGGCAAGATGAAGTCACCTATTATCAACTAGTGAACGCTAGAAGAAGACTTTATCCAGAAGAAGTTTATGGAACTGGAAAACCCAATACTTGGTCAGCTATTACAATGGAGTTGCCGTCCTCTTCTATGAATGTTCATGTAAATGGTTTATATATAGAGGTCCCTCCGGGATTCGATCGAACACTTCTATTGGAGATTGTGGAGGTGTTAAAAGATGCGAATTAATCTCGAGGGGGTGAAAGGTGTTTTCCTCGCACACGGCTCAACTGACATGCGTCTTTCAATGGACGGTCTAGCAGCTCGTGTACAAGAAACTTTTGAATTAGATCCTTTTTCTTCGAACCTTTTTATTTTCTGTAATCGCCAACAGGACCGAATAAAAATCCTTCACTGGGATCATAATGGCTTTTGGCTCTACTATCGAAGACTCGAAAACGGTACATTTAACTGGCCGCAAGGTCCAGAAGATGAGACCATGCAAATTACACCTAGGCAATTAATTTGGTTACTTGAAGGGTTAACATTGGAAGACGGAAGAGTATTTCCGAAAATGAATGTAAAAAAAGTTGTCTAACCGCATAAAGATTATGGTAAATATGTCGATATTTATAATATGAGAAACCTAAATGATCACTCACCCCAATTAACTGAACAGGATACAAAGATTGCGGCTCTTGAAGAGGAACTACTCTGTCTAAAAGCAATCATAGCTAGGTACGAAGAGATGTTTCGATTACAAAAGCAACGCCAATTCGGAGCTTCAAGTGAGAAGTTTCCGAGTGGTCAATTGACACTTTTTGGTGAGGAAACATCACATTCTTCTACCCTGGAAAATACGACAGTGCAAGGAACTTCAAAAGCTTACAATCAAAAAAAAAAGAAACGAAAAGTTCGGGAAAGCCTAAACAATGAGCTACCTGTAACAGTCGTTCACCACAGCCTGCCCTTAAAGGAGCAGGCCTGTTCAGATTGCGGTCATTCTATGCATGTGATGAAAAAGAATCCGCCGTGAAATCAAGATCATCCCTGCTCGCGCAGAGATTGTCCAACACGAACGTGACGTTTTCTCTTGTCGAACATGCGAGAAAGAGAATACTCATACACCAATTGTAAGAGCTTCAATGCCAGAAGCTGTCATTCCTAAAAGCATGGCATCACCTTCAGCGATTGCTTATGTGGTGACGCAAAGGTATATGTATGCCACGCCACTACATAGGTTGGAGGCACAGTTTCGCCAATTGGGTGTTCATCTATCTAGGCAGACGATGTCCAATTGGTTAGTCCTTTCTACAGAGGAACTACTTCGTCCGCTCTACTCTGCGATGCATCAATTTATTTTATCGCTTCCAGTACTTCATGCAGACGAGTCAACACAACAAGTTTTGTACGAAGAGGGTAAGCAGCCTTCTTCGAAGTCATATATTTGGTTATACAGGACTGGGAGGATTGGGCCTCCATGTGCCATATATGTATATTCATCAACTCGAAGCGCTACTAATCCAAAACTCTTTTTGGAAAATTTTAAGGGAACGCTTCATACAGATGGCTATTCAGGCTATGAGGGGTTGGAAAACGTTAGTCTCTCAGGGTGTTGGGCACACTTAAGGCGTTATTTTGATAAAGCTGTAAAAGCTGCCCCAAAGAACAAGAAAGAAGCGCCCACTCTTTCAGAATTAGCACTTATGAAAATTGGAGAGATTTATAAAATTGAAAGAAAAATCACCTCTCAATCTTTCGCAAAGCGCCGTAAGGTGCGCCGCAAGGAAAGTTTACCACTCGCAGAGGCTTTTTTCGCATGGCTTCAATCCATTCAACCAATAGTCACACCGAAAAGCCAACTAGGTAAAGCAATTAAATATGGAATCAATCAAAAAGAGAAGTTACTGCGTCCTTTTTTAGATGGAATACTCGACATTGATAACAATAGAGCAGAGAGATCAATCAGACCATTTGTATTAGGACGGAAAAACTCACTATTCTCGATTACTCCAAAAGGGGCTCAATCTACTGCCATCCTTTATAGTATCGTGGAGTCGGCGAAAGAGAATAAGTTAAATGTCTTAGCCTATCTAGTTCACCTCTATGAAACGCTTCCTAACATTGATAAGAACAATGTGAATGAGCTTGCAAAATTGTTCCCTTGGTCGAAAAAGCTGCCGGAGCAATGTTACCTATCTACAAATTAAAGGATTCATTACTAAAATAAAGGATCTGCACCCGGAAAAACAGGTGCAGATCCTTTTACGCTTACGTTTTATGCTGAGTTTGAAGGATTTATGCGGCGTTTACCCGACTTATGCGGAAATGCCTCGGATTGAATGCAACTCAATTTTATCGCGGTGAGAATTGTGTTGAAGAATTTATTGACGCGCAGCAATGCATTTGACTAATTTGGGTTGTACTTTCTTTATATTGCTAGTTTGCTAACTCCTGATTGTTGGGTATGAGTGGAGTAGAAAACGAGGTTGATGAATATGAAGAAGAGACGGAAGTGGGTACGGCCGAAGTGGTTTGTGTTAATGGGTGTTTTGTTGTTTTTATTCGTCTATGTCGGCGTCATCAGTTGGCATACATATAAGCCGTTGCCGAAAGGGCTTAACTATCAGGGTGATATCCACTGGACAGATGATGTGGAGATGTTTACGGACCTGACGTTTGCTCAAAACAAAGAAGGTGACGGCATGGTGCATGAGCTGACGATTTTTGACGAAATTTATAAGATGATTGAAGAGGCGGAGTCATTCATCGTGTTAGACTTTTTTCTAATGGACCATTATTCGGATGAAGATGTTGACTTTCCTAAAATTGCTCAGACGTTAACGGCGAAATTGGTGGAAAAGAAGGAAGCCCATCCTGACATGGACATCATTTATATTACTGATCCGTTAAACACGGGATATGGATCATATGAGTCAAAATGGTTTGATGCATTAGAAGATGCAGGAATCGAAGTCGTCTATACGGAGTTGGATCCATTGCGGGATTCCACGCCAATCTATTCCGGTTTGTATCGGACGATTTTTAAATGGGTCGATTTTGAGACAAAAGGATGGATTGATAACGCGATGGCGAGTGAAGCGCCTAAAATGACGTTACATTCTTACATGGTGTTAATGAATGTGAAAGCGAATCACCGGAAAACAATTGTGACGGACAAGGAAGCATTGGTCACGTCGAGTAACCCGCATAACGCAAGCGGTTTCCATGGGAATGTAGCGATGAAGGTGTCCGGTCCAATTATTAATGACATTCTTGAAGCAGAAGAGGCGGTTGTGAAATATACAAATGGCGGATTGTTGCCGCGTGTTGACGTGAAAGCGCCAGCTGACGGGGAATATGCAGTTCAATATTTGACGGAAAAGAAGATTCTTCAAGCGTTAGTAGGAGACATTGCGACAGCGCAAGAAGGAGATACAATTCGAATGGGTATGTTTTTCATTGCCATGCCGGAAGTCGTTGAGGCGGTTGAGGATGCAGCGAACCGAGGCGTAAAAGTTGAAATGATTTTAGATCCGAATGAAAACTCATTTGACAATGAAAAATCCGGACTTCCAAATCGTCCCGTTGTGCAGAAAATGATGGACGAAACGGACGGGAAAATTGACGTGCGTTGGTACAATACCGTTATTGGTCAATACCATACGAAACTTGTAACCGTACGGACAGCGCAGGATACGTATATTACAAATGGATCTGCCAATTTGACTGGAAGGACGTTGAACAATTACAACTTAGAAGCAAATCTGCGGATCATTGCACCGAATGACAGTGAACTTGTAGGTGACATTGAGCAATACTTTGACCGGTTATGGAAAAATGAAGACGCGCTATATACGTTAGATCTTGAAGAATATCAAAGTGAATTTACATTTTTACAACGTGGCATTTATCAGTTGCAGGAAATGTTAAAACTGACGACATATTGAGTGTTTTGTATGTAAAATTCTAACAAATAAAAAGCGTGAAGCTCGGGTAAATGTCCGTTGCTTCACGCTTTCGTTTATGTTGGAATACGAGATACCGATTACTTGGACGAATTAATTTTTGCATGTACTCAATTCATCAAAAATCCGGTTACGTTTAGTCTGTCTCTCTATTTCATTCTACGTAAGCTTGAGAATACCGTTATTCTGCTACAGTGGCGAGCTGTTTGTTCAGTTCTGCGAGTCGTTCTTCCATCGTGGCAAGGCGGGCTTCAGCTTTATGGACGGAGTCCGCGTTTCCGGTAGATTCCAATTTTTCAATATCCCCTTGAAGGTTCGTATACTCCATTTTCAGTTCTGTAATTGCTGCTTCCAGTTGTCTTTTATTCATGAGGAAATCCTCCACTGTTTTCCTTCAGTGTAGCATATCCGTCAATGCTTTTCCGCTCGCACCGCGTTTCGGGTATTCAAGTAAATACAAAATGGTTTCCAACACTTTGTCTTTGCCATTCCCTAAATTGAGCGCAAGCTGTCGATCAATTGAACGTTTCCGCAAGGATTCGTGCAATAAAGGCTCCATAATTGCGTTTAGCAAATTGGATTGTTTCACTTTTCGACCGAGCCCTAAGTGAGAAAAGCCATGATGCTCTTTCGGAAATGCGAGTCCTAGCTCAAAATCATTTTGGGAAAGGACGATGCAAGGGATGCCCATAACTGCGATTTCGTAAGGTGTATAACCGGAGCCACATAATATGATGTCAGCGGTTGAAAAGATATCCGGTAGATGATAAGGTGCCTGTTGGACAAACGTATTTCTTCTTCCGAGTGCCATCATCTTGAGCGTACTAATGTCGTGTGCATAACGCTCTCCAATCACAAGTGTCACTTTTAGCGGGATGTGAAGTTGTGAAACATGGCGCAGTGCACGATAAGACAAGTTGCCTTCGTCTTCCTCGCCGAATGAAATGACGAGGTGGGGGAGCGGGCCGGGCTTAGGCTTGGTCAATCCGGACTTTTCATAAGTACGCATTGCGGGATCCGCTATGAACAGTTGGCGATCTACGATGTAATGATCGGCATAGCCATCATTCGCATCTTCCAATAACGTTTGTAAGACGAAATCGGCTTGTAAACCACCATCTCCAAAGTCGTCGAAGTGTAAAATGGAAGGGACAATTTCCCGTATTTTTTCAACTTCCTCTGCGACTGTTGAACCTGAATCACGGATGAGTAAGTCTGGTTTGAGGAGGTGCAACGTTTGTAGCAGATTGGTATTTTTGCCAATTTGAATGGCTTTACATTCTTCGGGTGGGGCAGGGGAGTTTTCTCCGACAATGAATAACACATCTGCTTGTTGAGAGATCGATTCGGCAAGTACAGCTGCCCTTCTCGCAGGGTACGAACCTTTTCCATCCGTCCACGTAATATGAAATGCGACCACTTTCTTTTTTGAATTTTCGATTGGAATCACCCTTTCTATTCCTATGAATCAATGAAGCTTCTCTTAACCCTATGATTCGTTCAAACAAGTTATGTCCAAATGCGTGGAAAGGGAATGGAAATGTGGTAAACTAACATCTAATCTAGAGGGAAATGGGGTATTTCCATGTTTGATTCTTTATTGTTCGATCTCATGTTTGTCATTCTTATAGGGATGCTTTCCCAATGGGTTGCATGGAAATACCGGATGCCGGCCATCGTTGTCATGGCGGTAGCTGGGCTAATTGTCGGACCGATTTTTGGTTGGATTAATCCCCAACAAAGTATGGGGGATTTGTTTGGTCCGATTATTACATTCGCGGTTGCGATCATTCTTTTTGAAGGTAGTTTAAACTTGGATGTCCGTGAAATTAGAGGGTTCAGCAAACCAGTTGGGCGAATTGTTACCATCGGAGCGTTCATTGCGTGGATTGCAGGCTCTTTGGCGGCCCATTATTTAGCAGGTCTGTCTTGGGAAGTGGCGTTCATTATCGGTGGATTGTTCATCGTTACTGGACCGACAGTTATTTTGCCGTTGTTGAGACAGGCGAAGTTGAAGCCGCGTGTGGCAGCGATCTTAAAGTGGGAAGGGATTGTCGTCGACCCATTTGGTGCGTTGCTAGCAGTATTTGCTTTCGAATTTATTAAGTTCATTAATAGTGAAGTGACGTTTAACGCGTTGATGCTGTTTTTTGCAGCTTCCGCTTTTGCCGTCTTTCTTGGATGGATTGTCGCGTTGGTTATCGGAAATGCATTTGAGCGTGGGAGCATTCCCGAATATTTAAAAGCGCCGATTCTGTTTGTTGTTGTATTGTTCACCTTTGTTTTCTCAGATGAAATCATGCATGAAACCGGGTTATTAGCCGTTACTGCCATGGGGATGAAAATGGCGAATATGCGCTTGACGACTCTAAACGACGTGCGTCATTTCAAAGAAAATATTTCAGTCCTACTCATATCAGGCATTTTTGTCATGTTGACGGCTTCTCTGAATCCAAAAGTGTTAATAGAAGTTTTCAACCCTTCCATCCTCATTTATGTTGCCGCAATGATCTTTATTGTACGGCCGTTGTCGATATGGCTTTCGACGATTGGCACGGATTTGACGACACGTGAGAAATTGTTGATTGGTTGGATTGCGCCAAGAGGAATTGTCGCCTTGACGGTTTCAGGTTATTTTGCAACGATTTTATTAGAAAACGGTTATGAGGATGCGGAACTCCTCACGGCTCTGACCTTTGCATTAGTGTTATCGACCGTTGTCCTTCACGGTTTCTCCATTGGATTTGTTGCTAAAAAACTGAATTTGACAACGACGGATGAATCAGGTGTGGCGATTGTCGGGGGAAGCCGATTTGCAGCTAAGCTCGCACAGTCCATTAAGGAGACGGGTAATGAAGTGCTGCTCATCGATCAGTCGTGGGCGGCATTGGCGGATGCAAGAAAGAGTGGCATCAATAGTTATGTTGGCGATATTTTATCAGAACAGATCGAATACCACATTGACTTGACGCCATACCGATACATGTTGGCGATGACAAAGACGGATGTATATAACGCGCATGTTTGTGCAGATTTTGCTCCGGATCTTGGGCGTGATCATTTATTCCAAACAGCCTTCCAAGTAAGTAAGGATGAGGAATTCTTTACGATTACAGGCGGTCAGGCATTATTTAGCCCTGCCATCTCCATTTACGATTTGGAAGAACGGATGCATACGGGGCATGTCATTCGAAAAACGTTATTGACGAAGCAATATAGCTATACACAGTATTTGCGTGAACGTGATGACAAAGCGATTTTGTTATACATTTTACGAGCGGACGGTTCGATTGAGTTCTTTACACCGAAAGTGGAGTTGCAAGCGTCCGCAGGCGATGCGATTGTCGCATTGACGTCTCCGGCGAAAACGATTGAACGCGTGAAAGAACGTTTGGAAGGTGAAAATGGAGATCGTGAAGTTCCTTATGAAAAACTAGAAGAACTGTTCACCGAGGAACCGACCCAATCCAAACCTGAAATACCTGGAGCTGCTCCAATTTCAACGATCCATGCCAAAGGAGCGCTGTAACAGTATTGCTCATAGTGTTATGGTACGATTGGAAATGGAGAAACAGCTTTGAGGAGGATGACCATTGAAAGTTTTGTTTGTGGACGGGACCATTATCGGCAACAAAACGGGCGCAGTGCTCGATACGGTCGAAACGTATGTGAAAGAAAGTGGCAGTGCAATAGAAGTTGAGCGGATGAATTTTGCGGATTATGAGCATCAATTCGTAGATGGACGTCCGTCAGCGCAATATAATGCAGATATGCAACGACTCATAAAGAAATTTGAAGAAGCGGATGGATATATCATTGCCACGCCGATCTTCCAAGGATCCATTCCAGGCGTATTAAAAAACGCTTTTGATATGCTACACCCACATGCGATGCGCTACAAACCAGTGTCCATTGTTGCAAATGGTGGAACGTATCAGCATCATCTAGTCGTCGAAAATCAGTTGAAGCCCATTTTAGATTACTTCCGCTGCCTCGTGACGCCGAATTACGTATACACACATGCCGGTCATTTCGACCAAGACAATCGGATTATCGATGAAGATGTACACAACCGTTTACGCGAATTGGTAAGGGTGTTTGAGAAGTATACGGAAATGAGTAAAGGCTTAGCCAACGACATGTTGGATGAAAAATAAGCAATAGGAGACCTGCCGACCTTTCAACAGGAAACGGCAGGTTTTTTCTATTAAACGTAGTAAAGCAAGTAGAGGAGTTGGTCATCTAGCATGCAACAATGACCGAACTCCCGTATAATCGATGTATGTAGAAAGGGGATTTTTTTATGTCCAAATCAGTTGTATTATCCGAAAAACCCTCAGTCGCCCGCGACATTGCAAGGGTGCTCGGGTGTAATAAAAAAGGAAATGGATTTCTGGAAGGTTCTAACTATATTGTAACGTGGGCACTCGGGCATCTCGTCACGCATGCAGATCCTGAAGGGTACGGTAATGAATATAAAGAGTGGAAATTGGAATTGTTGCCAATCATACCGGAACCGTTCAAATTAACACCGATTCGCCAGACGACAAAGCAATTTAATGCAGTGAAAGCACAATTACGCCGCAATGACGTGTCAAATGTCATCATCGCAACGGATGCCGGGCGGGAAGGCGAGTTAGTCGCACGATGGATTTTAGAAATGGCTAAAAATCGCAAACCGGTGAAACGTCTTTGGATTTCATCCGTAACCGATAAAGCGATTAAAGACGGCTTCAACAATTTAAAAGATGGTCGTGCGTATGAAAACTTGTATGAAGCAGCAGTTGCTCGAGCAGAAGCGGATTGGGTCGTCGGCATTAATGCGACGCGTGCGTTAACGGTGAAATATAATGCACAGTTATCGACAGGACGTGTACAAACCCCGACGTTAAGCATGATTGCGGAACGTGAAAGACAAATCCGAGAGTTCAAACCGAAGTCTTATTATGGCATGCAAGCGTTAACGGAAACGACGAAGTTCACATGGGCAGACCGTACAGGACAGACACAATCTTTCAATAAAGAACTAGTTGAAAAGTTATTGAGTCAATTGGATGGAGTGCATGTCGGAAAGGTGAAGGACGTAAAGACGACGCCGAAGCAACAGCCTGCACCGCCTTTATTCGACTTGACGGAATTGCAAAAAGAAGCACACCGCAGATGGTCTTGGTCGGCAAAAGAAACATTATCGACATTACAAGGTTTGTATGAACGACATAAAGCGGTGACGTATCCTCGAACAGACTCCAAACATTTGACGACCGATATGGCAGGAACGTTAAAAGAGCGTATTAAAGCGGTTGATGTTGGCGCGTACCGGAAAGCGGTCAATGTGTTGCTGCGTTCGAACAGTGTGAAGCCGCAAAAAGGCGTCATTGACGACAAGCGTGTATCGGATCACCACGCCATCATTCCGACGGAGGAAACGCCGGTACTTCAAAACCTATCTGACAAGGAACAGCGGTTGTATGATTTAATTGTGAAACGTTTCCTTGCCGTATTTTTCGGCCCGTTCCGTTACGACCAAGTGACGGTTGAGCTGGAAGTTGGCGGAGAGACGTTCAAAGCCAAAGGAAGAACGGTGACGGATGAAGGATGGAAGACGGTTTACTCCACAGATGACGAGGAAGAAGATACGGATCGCTTGCCTGCTTTCAAAGTAGGGGAGGAAATGAAAATCCGTGCTGTGGTCATGACGGATGGCCAAACGAAACCACCAGCCCGTTTCAATGAAGGAACGTTGCTTGCAGCGATGGAAAACCCTGCGCAATTCATGGCAGGAGAATCCAAAGACTTGATTAAAACCCTTGGTGAAACAGGTGGCCTCGGAACCGTTGCGACACGAGCGGAGATAATTGAGAAGTTGTTCAGTTCGTTTGTCATTGAGAAAAAAGGAAACGATATTTATACGACTTCTAAAGGAAGACAGTTGTTGGAACTTGTTCCAGAAGACTTGAAATCCCCTGCTTTAACAGCTGAATGGGAACAGAGCTTAACAAAAATTGCGAATGGGAAAATGAAAAAAGCGGTCTTCATGAAAGAGATGATTGCATTTTCAAAGAAAACAGTCCATGAAATCAAAACGGATGAGAAGAAATTCCGTCATGATAATGTGACAGGGAAGATGTGCCCGGATTGCGGCAAACCTTTACTAGAAGTGAATGGGAAACGAGGTAAAATGCTTGTCTGTCAAGATCGAGAGTGCGGACACAGACGGAATGTTTCTCAGTTGACGAATGCACGTTGCCCGAATTGTAAAAAGAAACTGGAGTTGCGTGGAGAAGGAGACGGACGTATTTTCGTCTGCAAATGTGGACACCGTGAAAAATTGTCGGCTTTTGAAAAGCGGAGAAACCAATCCGGCGGTAAGAAAGCGGACAAACGTGATGTACAGAAGTTCTTGAAAAAGCAGGAAGAACCGACGAATAATGCGATGGCGGATGCGCTGAAAAAACTATTTGAGAAGGAATAAATGCGGCATTTGCAGCCATTGAGAGTCATGATTACCTACTTTACGCTTCGATTTTAGCTCTTTTACAGGATACAGTTGTAACTGAAAAATGGATATACTTATCAATAAGCGAATCCTTTAGGAGGTGAGAGAGCATGAATGCCAGTATGCTATTTGCATCGGCCGCGGATCAAGTGCAACGGTACGACGCGACGAAACGCAGACATGCAGAACGAGCGTATGACCGCCAAGCCGAGTACAACGGGCGGCACCAAAAAACAGTGGCGGACTTGGAAGCACTGCTGACAGGAAAAGCGGAACATTTGGATCGTCGGGATTTTACAAAGCTTGGTGCTGGGCAAGTGAAGCAGGTTGCGATTCCAGTTGGAAAGACGTTGGAAGAAACGATAGACGTGTGGCGGGATGTTAGAAGGGAAGCGATTGCTTCGACAGATCCGACAACGGCAGATTATCAGTTAGCAGCGACGGCTTCAGCCAAAATCATGGAAACCGAAGCACGACTTGCGTTGCAAAAGAGGGAACAATCCCAACAAGTTGCAGAAGCAAATCGAGCAAAAGCGGAAACGTTCAAAGTGGCATCCATGGATCTCCCTACCGATCTAGAACGGGAACTGCTTCTTGAACAAAAGCGTTTTGCGAAAGCAATCTCCGCATACGCCATCCAAATGGAAGCGAAGCAAAATCGGTTTATGACTGCATGGCCAAGTTTTTCAAGAAGCGCATAATGTAGATGAAAAAGTAGTAAGATCCCACCTCCCTAGGGAATCTTGCTGCTTTTTTGTATAGAATTTGGATGCCGAGAGCATCTGTCACGTACAATGTAGCAGGAACTGGTAAAGTAAATGGTATCGGAAGTTCGTGGAAGGGGCGTGTGCACATGGGGAAACAGAAGAAAACGGTGAAGACAAATGCTGTCCGCATCTTGGACAATGAAAAAGTGCCGTATGTGTTAATGGAATATGCAGTTGATGATGGATTGGTTGATGGGGTTTCGGCCGCGGAGAAAACGGGGACGTCTAGTGAACTTGTGTACAAAACGTTAGTTTCACGTGCGAGTGTAAATGAATTGTTCGTATTTCTCATCCCAGTTCGTGAAGAATTGGACTTGAAAAAGGCAGCGAAAGCGGCAGGTGTGAAAAAACTTGAGATGTTGCCGTTAAAGGATTTAACAAAAGAAACCGGTTATGTACGTGGGGGATGTTCGGCAGTTGGGATGAAAAAGCAGTATCCGACGGTGTTAGATACGACGGCTATGAATTTTGAAGCGATTGTTGTAAGTGCTGGCAAGCCCGGTTTGCAAATGAAAGTGTCGCCGCAGGATCTTGCCCGTGTAGTAGGAGCTACATTTTGCGATCTAACAAAAGGGTAATTTAGGCATGTATTGTGCTAAAACTCCATGATACAATGGTAGAATAGGCTATTTAGAGTTGCGCTGGTGTAAGATTATAAGTAGTAGAAAGAAGAATGCATATGAGAAAGATTTTTATGTGGCGGTGGATTTTCTTCCTCGTCGGCATGATGGTCATGTCGCTAGGGATTTCGATGACGATAAAAGGGCAACGGCTCGGGATCGGTCCGTGGGATGTGTTGCATGTCGGGTTGTATCAAAATTTTGGTTTGTCGATCGGTACGTGGGGATCATTACGGGGTTCCTCATTATTCTTGTGACCGCGGCTGTGTTGAAACAATGGCCGCAAGTCGGGACATGGTTGAATATGGTGTTAATCGGGTTGTTCATTGATTTGTTCAACTGGTTACTACCTGATTTTTCGTCCATGACGGGGCAAGTGAGCATCTTTACGTGCGGTGTGCTTGTGCTCGCATACGGAATTGGCATTTACGTTGCGCCGAACGTTGGAGCAGGGCCGCGTGATAGTTTAATGCTCATTCTTGTCGATAAGTTAGGAATCGGCGTGAAGAAAGTGCGCACTATGATTGAAGTGACGGTTGCCATTGCGGGTTGGTTATTAGGTGGCCCGGTTGGCGTCGGTACGGTCATCATTGCGTTGTTAATTGGTCAAATTGTCCATTATTCGCTTCCGCAATGCAGAAGATTATTGCTGAATATTATTCAAGAAGATGAAAGTGTATTGTTTATTAAGAAGATGGAGAAGGCATAAGTAGATTTGGTGCTGAGTGAGTACGCTAAGAAACCTAGCACGGGACACACTTCCTATATGGACTGTGTCCCTTTTTGTTGTCCGAGTACTCGAGATGTGCAGTAGAAGCTCGCAAAATGAATGGATAGTGAAATGCCATTAATGCGTTCTAATTTGGAGCAAGGATTAATCTGAAGTTAAATAAAATCATTTGATTGAATTGCATTTTTAGTGATAGTAAGCAACTCCGTTGTGGTAAAATATAACAGATGAAAGAAATTTAATCGTTAGTTCATCAACAAGATTGGTAGGTTATTATTGTTAGTAGTCAATGGATATTCTGGCAACACTGGAGTGAGGGACATTTGAAGAATGTAGTAATTGGTGGATTCGTCATGATGGGTGGTTTATTCCTGGCTGCAACCGTGATTATCGCAGGTGCGATCTATGTGCCTGATTCGACTTCGTGGTGGTCTGGTAGGTCAAAGTTTTGGTTTACCATTATAGGCGGAGAGATGTATGGTGAGGATCGGGTAGATTCGTTGTTTTTAGGATTGCCTCTTATTATAGGTTGGGTTTTAGCACTCGTTGGATTAATCATTTTGGGTAGAGAGTACTTTAAAAAAACTTGAAATTATGTTGAGTAAAACGCACAGACGAATTGAGCTGTGCGTTTTTTTGCTGTTGTACTTTTAGTCAATTTCAGGTGTGTTGGTTAACTCTTTATTTATAAATATACCCTCGAACCCTTTTGCTTGCGTACCGGCTTTCCCTGTGGGGTCTCACAATTTGTGCTGTCCCCCCTGGAGTCGGCGCATGCACTCTAGTCAACTAGTATATTGCTACTCACTTTAGTAAATGCTCATCAGGATTGGAGTGGAAGGCGGCGACTCCTGCGGGAACAGCGCGAGCTGAAGACCCTGGACTGAGCGAAGCGAGGGAAGCGGCTGAAGCCGTGCCCGCGGAACGCGTCCGCCTGAAGCGGAAATCCGGTATTTATCGAAGATTATAAGGAAAACCGTATAGTCTTGTATCCTATAAATTGGTTAATCAACACGCCTTAGTCAGTTTAATAGTCTATAATGTGTTATCCAAGATTTAATTTATGTAAGACAAGCCGTGCTTTTTTTTATGCGTTAGGCATATGGTAGATGTATGCAAGAAGTCAATCGAAGGGAAAGGATGGTTATCATATACGGAACAATTACCGAATACATGGGGACAGCCTATACAGGACGGGGGATTGCGCATAAATACGACACATTGATTGCCACCGCGGAGCAGACGTTGTTGTTAAAAGCACCACTTACAAATACAGTGTCTGATTTATTGAATGAAGCGACAACTTATTTCATTAAACGAGGATTTGACGTGGACCGTTTTCATAACCCGGTCGATGTAGATCGAATTGACGCCATTTTCGTCAGTGCATTCGGGTTATTCATTCTCCAATCATCCCATCCGGTCGCTTTGGAACCGACGGAGTTCGGTGGGCGTCATCGTGTCATCAGTTTTTACGATACGTTCGATGAGAATAAACTACAAGCTCAAACAACCGACTTGAAAAAGATAGCTGAGGAATCGGATCTTCAACGAACAAAGCTGCTGAAAGCAATGACAAATGCCATTCACATTCATGAGGAAAAAGAAGCGTTAAATATTCCGAGGGTCATGTGGAAAGAACATGATGAATTGCTTGAATCCTTAAAAGTGGAATTGTTCGGTACGATGAAGTTGCACAAGAAATCGACAGTGGCCCATCGTATCGCAGGCTCACTTGCGCCGGGCGGATCGCGTGATTATTTGCCGTCCATTACGAGCCGAGTGAAAAGGCGGATTCTTATGAAAGGTTTATCGGGTACGGGGAAATCGACGATGTTGAAAACGCTTGGGAAAGAAGCGGAACAACGTGGAATTGACGTTCAGTATGGTTGGTGTGGATTAGATCCGAATAGTGTCGATCTGTTGTTGTTTCCGGAACTTTCGGTTTGTCTGTTCGATGCAACTCTGCCACATGAATATGACCCTGAACGACCAGGCGATGAAATTTTAGACCTTGTTTCGCTCGTTGCTGAAAATGCAGAAGCGGAAGAGGCTGTGCAAGAGATTGAAGGGCGTTACAAGGAAAAAATAATGGACGGTATCGGGTATATGCACGCATTTGCGCAGTCTGAAAGCAAGCTCCGTGACGTTATGGATAAGGCGATTGATCGGAAACGATTCGAAGAGAAAGCGAAGCAGTTCTGGGCATGCATTCATGAGTGAAACGGTTCTTTCAGCGCGTTTTGCTTCCATATGCTAAAATGGGGGCATCACCTGATTGAAAGGAAGATCAATTTGTCCAAAGTTCTCGATACGTATTTACAACAAAATTTACAAGAATTGCGTGACCAAGGATTGCACAATGTTATTGATCCCGTGGAAGGTCCAAATGGTCCTGTTATTAAAATCAAAGGAAAAGATTTAATTAATCTATCCTCCAATAACTATTTAGGTCTGGCGACTGACGAAGATTTGAAAAAACTTGCGATTGTAGCAACTGAAAAATACGGTGTAGGTGCTGGAGCCGTCCGTACGATTAACGGTACACTCGACATTCATATCGAACTCGAAAAGAAACTCGCGGAGTTCAAAGGAACGGAAGCAGCGATTTCATACCAATCCGGTTTCAATTGTAATATGGCTGCGATTTCAGCGGTGATGACAAAACAAGATGCGATTCTTTCAGATGAATTGAACCACGCATCCATTATCGACGGCTGTCGTCTATCTGGTGCAAAAATCATCCGTGTGAAACACCAAGATATGGACGATTTAAGAGCGAAGGCGAAAGAAGCGAAAGAATCCGGTCAATACGGTAAGCTCATGTACATTACAGACGGCGTGTTCTCGATGGATGGCGATATTGCGAAGTTGCCGGAAATCGTGGAAATCGCGAAAGAGTTCGATTTGATCACGTATGTGGATGACGCGCATGGTTCAGGCGTTACCGGTCTAGGAAAAGGGACTGTGAAGCATTTCGGTCTAGAAAAAGAAATCGACTTCCAAATCGGTACGTTATCAAAAGCGATTGGTGTTGTCGGCGGTTATGTAGCAGGTACACAAAACTTGATCGACTGGTTGAAAGTCCGCTCACGTCCGTTTTTATTCTCAACGGCTTTACCGGCAGGCGATGTTGCAGCGATTATGGGCGCATTAGATAAAATCATGGCATCTACGGAACTGCACGATAAGTTATGGGAAAACGGCCGTTACTTGAAGGAAGGGTTGAAAAACCTTGGCTTTGACATCGGTGTTTCCGAAACACCAATTACACCATGCATTATCGGCGAAGAGAAGTTGACACAGCAATTCTCTACACGCTTAATCGAAGAAGGCGTTTACGCAAAATCCATCGTCTTCCCGACGGTTCCAAAAGGCACAGGCCGCGTTCGGAATATGCCGACTGCAGCGCACACGAAGGAAATGCTCGATGACGCACTTGCGATATATGAAAAAGTAGGGAAAGAGTTAGGCGTCATTTCATAAAAATATTTTATCAACTATCGTATCGGCTTTTGTGCTGGTACGGTAGTTTTTTTATTGAATGATGCAGGTGCTATAGATGTTCTTTACATGATTAAAGACATTTGAAGAGAAGGGGACGGAAGTTTCGCGCATAAAGCGACTAGACTCGGAATAAGAGTGCTCTCAATTTTCGCCATTATCGTCAATTGGTCGATTGGCTTTGTAACAAAACTAGTCTTTTTTTACTATTTAACGTTACAGGATGATTACTTTTTAGTAAAAAGGGTAATAGATGAGAAGAAATCATGCGAAGAAGGATGATAGTATGCGATATAATGAGAGCATTCAGTTATTGCAGTCGAACGGCAGAGCGGGTGCGTCGATTGTTAAATATAGATATGAAAAGATTAAAAAGACGATGTTGATGATTATAAGAGAAGCCGGTGTTATTTCATTTGAAGAGCTTTCAACAAGAACGTTGAAACGATTAACTCCTTTTGACGGCAATAATCGATGGTATATGGAAGCGATTGTTACAGATTTAGAAGCGCGTGGACAGTTGGAGTGTCCACTATTGAACGGTCAATTATTTGTTCGATTCGCTAAATGATAAAAGCAAGCCCTTCGTTGATTGATGGGCTTGCTTTGTGTTTACAAAGGGGTTTATTTAGTTGGAATGTGAACTTCTCTTGCCACTTCATCATGAAAGACCGTTGTGAGTTCACCGTTAGGAAGTTCGAGGTCATATTGCGTCTGTTCATTCGGTCGAACCGCGACAATGAGGCAACGGGTGCCATCTTTTAATTCGACAAATGTCTCTTCCACAAAGTCCATTTCTCACACCTCCTTCGTTGAAAATGTCCTCTCAGCTACTCTCTTCAACGTATAGTGCAAAACATGCCTTTGCATGCCGACAGCTTGTTTTGTCGCCATCGCCATCTCTTTCTCAAAAACCTCTCTCTTCTTTTGCTTAGCTGCAATGATCCCTTTCAATGAATGTACCATCCACGGGGTACCAAGCTTGGCCAAACATTCAGAAGCTCTTTCCAGATTGTTATTCATAGTATACCCGATTCCGCTGTAATAATTCCGATAAGCAGGGTCTTCCATTGTTTTTGAAAACTCCACGAGATTTCTCCACTCTTTCTGGTGGAAATATAAATTTGCTTTGTACACTTGTTGCACTTCTGCATTTGCATAGGATTTAAGCACACGCTGTAAAGAAGTAATAACTTCCTCGTCCGTTCCATGAGCGAGTGCATAAGCATATCCAAAAATCGGTTTACTGCGATGGTTTGTCAAATACCGGTTAATCAGTTTCAAATTGCGGGATTTGTATATGATATAGAATGGGTAACCCATCGTTAAGACGAACGTGAAAATCATGATGATTGTAAAAACGAGCCATGGCTGTAACCCCGCCATGTATAAAGACAAAGCGAGCAGGACGCTGATGACAATAACAATTATGTAATTAACGTATTTACTAAACATGATGCACCTCAATGTTTTTCTTTAGTATAACAGAAAATTGAGAGGAAAAGATTGCTAACTAAAACAGGTAGTTGTTTTTCAGAAAAGAACATAATATAATCGTAATGTATTGATAATAAAGAGTTTATACTACTTAGAATAATTTTTGTCCTTTCCATAAATACATTTGATCTTTAGGAGGAGTATGTGTTGAAGAAAATAATTGTTACGGGTGCACTTGGCCAGATTGGTTCCGAATTAATTGGTAAACTCCAAAAAGAATATGGCGAAAATAATGTTTTATCGACAGATATTCGTAAACCTGAACATCCGATTGCGGGTCCATTTGAAGTGCTAGATGTGACAGACGGTAAGAAAATGCATGATTTGGCAAAGGATTTTGGTGCAGATACGATTATGCACATGGCTGCTTTGTTATCAGCAACCGCAGAAAAAAATCCATTGTTTGCTTGGAATTTGAACATGGGTGGACTTCTAAACGCACTGGAAGTCGCTCGCGAATTAAACATGCAATTTTTCACGCCAAGTTCAATCGGAGCATTTGGCCCTTCAACGCCAAAAGTGAATACGCCGCAAGATACGTTGCAACGTCCGACGACCATGTATGGTGTCAATAAAGTATCAGGTGAGCTATTATGTGACTACTATTTCAGCCGTTTCGGCATCGATACAAGAGGTGTGCGCTTCCCTGGACTCATCTCGTATGTCGCACAACCTGGTGGCGGAACGACAGACTATGCGGTAGATATTTACTACAAAGCGATCGAAGAAGGGAAGTACGAGTCCTTCATTGCAGCAGGTACATACATGGATATGATGTATATGCCAGACGCACTGCAAGCAATCGTTGACTTAATGGAAGCGGACCCAGCGAAATTGGTGCACCGCAATGCATTCAACGTAACGGCTATGAGCTTCGAACCGAGCCAAATTGCAGCTTCCATTCAAAAGCATATTCCTAACTTTACACTATCTTATAATGTAGATCCTGCTCGTCAAGCAATCGCTGACAGTTGGCCAGACAGCATCGATCCTTCAGCAGCTGTGGCGGAGTGGGGCTTTAAAGCACAATATGATTTGGACGCAATGACCGCTGACATGCTTGAAAAGTTAAAGGTGAAGTTACAACGATAAGCGTATATAGGAAAACCGTTGATTCGATTAGGATTGACGGTTTTTTGTTTGGTATTTAGAAGTCAGTTTGTTGAAATAAACGATTTAAGTAATAAAAAGCTGTCTTCTTACGGAGAGTTGTCGATGAGCGAGTATTTTTTAGTTGGAGGATTAGCATTACATACTGGATTTTTTTTAATTTGAATGTAACGAAATGTCTTGAATTTCCGTCTACTGAATAAGGAGGCGGATTTCATGAAGAAACGGAGGATGTTCTTCTTCGGTGTAATTTTATTCGTACTAACGGGTTGCCGGCCATCTGCTTTTGGTGGTGAAAGTATAATTGAATGGGTGGATTTTATTAAACTCCAAGGAATAGAATACAATGGAATTTATTCTGGGGTTTTAGCAGACGAACACGATATTGGAGAAAAAATTGGAACGGTTAACTTTAGAGTGGCAGATAACGTAACAAATGCAAACTATAAAATCAAAGATGGCGATGCTGCATTTCATGAAAAGGGAACTGAGATTTTTCAAGTCAAGGATCAACCGCATTTAATCGCAGTAAAGGATGCTCATGCCATAAATGGATACCAAGTATACTTTTCAAGAGATGAACTTGACTATCAGTGGCATTTTAAAGATATGCCCATTGAAAAGGTTAAGTTAATAGAAATTTATCAAGCTATTCCGGCAGAGAAGGATAAATTGATTGCTAAATTGACAAAGAGCGAAGACGTCAATATCTTCCTTCAACTACTAGTGGAGAGTGAAGAAAATCCTAACTTCCAGCCAAATAGTGAAAAAGGGGATCCTCTTTTTTACGAAATGGTTTTCTATACGGAAGGTCCAATTGCTTATAAATTTACCATGCAGTTCGACGGAAACACCTATTATTGGTATCCTTGGGACACATCTATCTTGTCTGATGAAATCAAAGAGTTCATTGATGGAAATTAAAGGGTGTTTCAGTAATTTAGCGCTTTATGCTTACAGAATAAATAAAATGTGTAGTTGTAGATAAACTTAATTATTTTCATTACAATGTAATAGTACTGAACACAACTACTAATTTAGTAACAAAGCGAAGGAGATGTATTTTTGAAGTATGTAATTTACGGAATCATTTTTGTTTGTATTATTCCTGTTCTCGCCTTTTTCCTCATCTCTAAAGAGTTCACGTTGTATCTCTTAGTATGTTTGTTGATTCTTCTCGCCGTCATTTTTGTAATTAATCGGATTGGTACGAACAAGTGAGTTAAATGCTTTTTCAATGAATTGAATGGGGGTATGTAATGTGGGTTTATTACTAACGATCATCATGTCATTCTCAATCATTCTACTATTCATTTCTTTATTCTACGCGGTCATTAACCGTTCTTGGTCAGCCATGTTCGTGTGTTTAATTGCGAGTCTGCCGATATCGTTGTACTTTGCAAGTGTGCGTCCGCCGTTATCTTATTTAGGATTTTTACCGGTGCTTTTCTTAATGCTCATGATTGGTTATCGAGTGAAGTTTAAAAGCAATAAGGTTCAATAATTAGCGACTCTTGCTGCTAAAGAAAGTTCGAAATTAACGATTTGGAGAGAGCTTATGAAAATTATTCCCTATCTATTCTTAGGTATCTTTATCAGCGCTGTGGCTTTTATTATTTTCGAAAATATATACTCCAATGTAACAGGAGCTATTTTCAGTTTAACGGTACCTATTGGAATGATTTTAGGTATGCAAATCGCTATATACAAAAAGTTACAAGATAAGTAAATAAGGTTATGTGATAGAGGGAGAAAGGGATTGAGCGGTTTGCCGTTCAGTTCCTTTTTTGCATTTATTGAAATGCAAACTTCGCAAAGTAGTAGCTTTTCAATTGAGACAAGGAGGTTATCGATCGGATAAACTAACTTATCGATCAAGTTCACAATTTATTCGATTGAATCCGCCGACTTATCGATCAAGTTCACAAAGTTATCGATCGAATTCACAAAGTTATCGCCATTTCGTGACCTTTGACGCAGCCCAAACACCCTCAATCCAAACAAAAAACCACCGTATCTCAAACAGATACGGTGGTTTTGCAATGACAAATTAAAATAACAGATGTGCAACGCCGGCTACGATTGGTAGGGCGATGAGCGTACGTAATAAGAAAATGATGATCAAGTCTAAAATGTTCAGTGGTATTTTTGTTCCGAGGATCAAGCCACCGACTTCAGACATGTAAATGAGTTGTACGACCGAAATCGTAGCGATTGTAAACAACGTAATCGGGGACGTGATGACACCGTCTGCGAGGATTACAGGTAAGAACATATCTGCAAATCCGACGACCATTGTTTGTGCAGCTTCTGCAGCTTCTGGAATACCGAGTACAGCTAAAATCGGTTCGAACGGCTTTCCTAAAATGGTGAACACGCTTGTATATTCAGCTAGAACAAGGGCGATTGTACCGAACGCCATAACGACTGGCGCAACACCGATCCACATGTCGAGCACGTTTTTCATGCCGTCTGTGAAGATTTTGCCGATGGAACGATTTTTTGAAGCTGTGTCTAGCGCATACTCCAACCCGTGGCTGACAACGTTGTACCCTGCAGGTAACTTTTCGTCTGCACCTGTAAACTTTCGACCGTCAATATACTCGGTCTTTTTACCACGCAGCGGATAAATCCGTGGCATGATTAATGCCAAGATGATACCGGTTAAAATAACAGTTGCATAGAACGGTAGGAAATATTGCGACATGCCAACTGTATCGATAATAACGAGTGAGAACGTAATCGAAACGACTGAAAACGTCGTAGCGATAATCGCTGCTTCACGTTGCGTGTAGTGGCCTTCTTCATATTGTTTGCTTGTCAATAAAACCCCGATTGTTCCGTCGCCAATCCATGAAGCGAGTGCATCAATGGAAGAACGACCTGGTAAATTGAACAATGGACGCATTACCTTCACCATCATTGTGCCGAAAAACTCTAGTAAACCGAAGTTTAATAGAAGTGGTAAGAGCAAGCCGGCAAATAAGAAAATCGTGAATAAGAATGATACAAGACCATCTGGTGCCAGTAGCAAGCCGCCTGTGTTTTCATTCCAGATGGCTTCCGGTCCGACTTGGAACGTTATCATGATGGCGAAAATTGCCCCGACAAGACGTGTGATGGCCCAAAATGGTGTCACTTTGAATAAGGATTCCATGAGCGACGGTTTTGAACTGGACCGCGGGACGAATAGAAATACTAAAGAACCGATCGCCGCGATACTAATCAAAATCATTGCAGCCATTGGCATTGCAGGTTCTACCCAACCGGAAAGAATCGCTGAAAATTTTGCGATTGGCACTTTCCATTCGTCTCCGAATTTTAGAGGAATCATGAACAAGATAATGCCGAGTATAGATGGTACTAAAAAGTAAAGCCATGTGGATGTGCTATGCTTTTTCACGCTGTTTCTCCCCTTTGTGAATAAACTATCATTTTTATTGTATAATTATACATTTTAACTGCATGAAGACCTAATGTAAATATCGTATCACAATGTTGTAGTTTTCTGTATTCATTTTTTAAAGAATAAAACAAAGCCCTGTCAACAATGCAGACAGGGCTTTGTTTGGGTTCATTCAAAATCGCGATCCCACTGATACGTATAGAAGCGTTCGTAGTGTAGCCATTTCATCGCTTCAGGGTCTTTTTCAGCTAAACGCTTTTCCATATCGCGCATCATCCAGACGGTTTGGGAAGCGTGCGCATTCAACGTCGCAAGTTTCTTTTGCGCAGCACCTTCTACGTGATGAACGATATCCGGTTGTCCAATGACGTCGACCGTATTGTGTGCAAAGGCGATTGTATACAACGTTGGCCGCTCGTCTTCAGGCATCCGCCGAATTGCACGGACGACTGCGCGCGCTGTAGCATCATGATCCGGATGGACGGACAATCCTGGATAAAATGAAATGACGAGCGATGGATTTGTGTCTTCAATTAAGTCTGTAATGAGTTTAATCATCTTTTCGTCGTCTTCAAATTCAAGTGTCTTATCGCGCAAACCCATCATCCGTAAATCGGTAAGGCCCATTGCAGCGGCTGCGTTTTGCAGTTCTTGTTTACGAACTTGCGGCAATGTTTCGCGGTTTGCAAATGGGGGATTGCCTAAATTTCTCCCCATTTCCCCTAGTGTTAAGCATGCGTAAGTAACCGGCACGCCCATCTCGATGTAGGTGGAAATGGTACCCGATACGCCGAAAGCTTCATCGTCTGGATGTGGGAAAATGACGAGTACGTGACGTTCTTTTTTTATCATCGAAAAGCCTCCTTAGCTTACCATTGCTACAACTTAATATGTAAACGGTGTTTCACTAATTTCAAGAGCGACTGCCAATTTTCCGTCGGGATCCAAGCCTGCCATGAGGAGACGGTCGTGCTCGTCGACTGTGTAATGCGTGATGCCTTGCGCATAAATCCAACCGGAAGGCAATTTCAAGCCGATGCGATGTGGCGAATCACCAGCCACTTTTCCGAGCTCATATTTCACAACAACGTTCCGGATAAAGGCACCAGCATTAAAAAATCCTTCTTTGAAATGCGTTGCGTAAGCGCCGTTCGTCGTTTCAAGATGGATGTACACATCTTTATTCGCATAGGAATTAAGCAATTCCTGTAAGTGCGCGGGTTGAACTTTTTCCATGCAGAATCCTCCTTCGTGCAAACTATCAATGGTTTAAGTATATAGAAAACGATGATTGAATGCGATTGACGTGCTTGAAGGGGTCGTCTTCATCAAGAGGGTGGACATAGCAGAAAGGTGGCGAGCAGTAGTGGGATATACATGGTATACATGCTGGTGCCGATGAAACGGCCTGTGCAGTTTCGGAGTGAATCGCCTAAAAAAGCTAGATGCCCGCGTTACTTTACGGGCACCTAGCCAATCCAGGCGATTAGATCGTTGTTGTCGTAATGTCTGATGCACCAAATCGATTTTTCGCACCGTGCATGACAGGGCCAACATACGCATTCAGCTGCCAGCCGTTAGCGATCGCTGCAGAGACGAACCGCTTTGCTTCAATGACCGCTTCCTTGACGGCAAGTCCATTCGCAAGGTTCGCGGTAATCGCTGCTGCAAACGTACATCCGGCTCCATGGTTATATGGCGTCGCTGTTTTTTCTGCTTCCAATAAGGTGAATGTCTCACCGTCATAAAACAGATCGGCGGCTTTGTCGTGATCCAATTGTTTCCCGCCTTTTATAACAACATTGCGTGCTCCTAATGAATGAATTTTTTCGGCAACTGATTTCATCTGTTCAATCGTTGTCGGGGTTTTCATGCTCGCCAATTGGCCTGCTTCAAACAGGTTTGGCGTGACAATCTCTGCATGAGGAAGTAAGTATTCCACCATGGCATCGACCGTACCAGGGTTCAACACTTCGTCATCTCCTTTACAGACCATCACCGGATCAATGACGACATGATCAAGTCCTGATGCCGTAATTGCTTCGCCTGCCGTCCGAATGACTTCTTCCGTGCTCAACATGCCTGTTTTAATGGCGTCAATGCCTGTCGAAAGTGCCGTTTTTAGTTGTGCTTGCAACACGTCAATTGGAAGGGAGTAGACTCCGTGATTCCAATGATTGTCGGGATCCATCGTCACGACGACTGTCAAAGCGGTCATGCCATACGTGCCATGCTCTTGGAATGTCTTTAGGTCGGCCTGAATGCCAGCTCCTCCCGATGTATCTGAACCTGCAATCGTCAACGTTTTTTTCATCGTCATTGTTGTGATTCTCCTTCGTGTTGGATTAAAATCTTTCCTTTCATAGTAAGGAAGAAAAACGTAAAATACAATTAACAGGAATTGAAAATAGTGATGCTAACGTAAAGCGGCTGTGCGGTGCGTTCGAAGTAGAGCTCTGGTGCCCATGGTAGACCGTTTTGTGACCTAAGTTGGGCAGACCCGCATCCAAACCGTGTCGTCTCTAACTCAAAGCCGGTCATCACAGGCCTCAGATAAATTACTCCGTGATTCTCCCGCAACTAAACCGGTGACCTTGCAATGAAAAACGATTTGGCAAGGAGTTGTCACAGATGTATAGTTTGCCAGGAAACTTTTTCATAGGCCAAACGTACAACTTAGTAGAATAGACTCGAAGTGTAACGGATTGTGTCGAAGGAAGGTGAGTGAAAGTATGGGAGATCAGAAAAAAATACAAGAAATCGAGAAACTGTTAAAAGAATTGAAGGCGGCAGAATCGGAAAGTGCTGTCACAGTGGAAGAAGCAATGGGCAGGAGGAAGAGTTTCTGGCGCATCGGCAAACTTTTTCTATCGTTCAAGCTTTGGAAGCGTTCGTTTATCCTCATGGCGGTCTTGGCTATCCTGCTAGTTATCGCAATTCCGTTCGTCACATTTTATGTATTAAAACAAGGTAGCACGTTCACCGAAGAAAAAGGCGTCTTCGTGGAACAAATACAGGATTTAAATGAAATGGCAACCGCCGAGGCGTTTACAAAAGTAATTGTCGAGCGGTCGGACAATCAATTGTTCGGGCAAAGTATCGGCATGAATGTACCTGGGACAAAACGGCAACTACTTGTCGTCATACCAGGTTCCGTAAAGGCGGGCGTCGATTTATCCGGCGTAACTGAAAACGATATTGTCATTGATGACGAGAAGAAAACAGCTAAACTAACGTTACCAGCAGCTCGATTTTTAGGCGGTGCAGAAATCTATTTTGAAGATGTTGAGATCTATTCGTATGAAGGGGTGTTCCGCGAAAAAGCGGACATTAACGAAGCATATGATCTAGCAGCAGAAGCGAAGACACTCATTTTGGAAGAAGCGACAGGACAAGGTGTGTTAAAAACCGCGCAATTCAATGCAGAAAAGACCTTAAAGGAAATGTTTTCATTCGCAGGCTATGACGTGACGATTGAGTTCAAGGAGACTGAGAAGCATGGCGAATAAAGTGTTTGGCAACGACTGGGATGACGTATTGCAAGAAGAATTCACAAAACCCTACTTTGCTAACCTGCAGCAATACCTTGCGGATGAATATGAAAATGAAACAGTCTATCCAACTAGGGAAGACGTATGGACTGCTTTTAAACTGACCCCATTCCATAAAGTGCAAGTCGTCATACTTGGACAAGATCCGTACCACGGGCCAGGACAAGCACATGGACTCAGTTTTTCCGTCAAGCCGGATGTCAAATTTCCACCGAGTCTCCGTAATATTTTTAAAGAATTGCAGGCGGATATTGGTTGCGATATTCCTCCGACCGGTACGTTGACAGGCTGGGCAAAACAAGGCGTGCTAATGCTCAATACCGTTCTGACCGTCCGAGAAGGAGAAGCGCATTCTCATCGAAAACAAGGGTGGGAGACTTTCACGGATGAAGTCATTCGTCGCTTAGCCATGCGCGAAGAACCGGTAGTTTTTATATTGTGGGGGCGTCCTGCTCAGGAGAAAAGGAAATTAATAGACCTCTCGATTAATGCTATTGTGGAATCGGTTCATCCAAGCCCCTTGAGTGCAAGCCGAGGGTTTTTTGGCAGCCGTCCATTTTCGAAAACAAATGCGATTTTACAAGCGTGGAATGTTCGCCCAATTGAGTGGTGTAAGACCGATGGGGGAATTTGATGGGAATGAATGACCCTTAGTTTTTGTGAACTGTAGAGATTCGACAAGCGAAAACCTCATTGGGGCGCGTCGTTGCGTACGCAGTTAGGCCATGATACAGTTGATAGGAAAGAGGTTGATGACATGGCTGTAAATTGTTTTACCTGTCAATATTTTTATGTCACATGGGACCCAAAACATCCCCGTGGTTGTAAGGCATATGGATTTAAAACGCGCGAACTACCGTCCATCGTCGTCCGACGATCGTCCGGCATGGAATGTATGAAATATGAACCGAAAAAAGGGGGCATCCGACGTTGATTGCGACGAAACGAATACTTGCAGAAATGGAACGCCAACTTCATCAGGCACGAACGACGAATGATGAACAAGCAATTCGAGAAGCTTTGGCAGCAATCCGCTCGCTTTGCGAAGTCGTACTAGGCGAAGAAACGATAGCAACGCAACCAGTTGTCCAACAGGCCGTACCGCTTGCCCAACAACCACAAATTCATTCACTGGAGAGCAAACCGCTTGTTGAAGAAGACGCAAATGGCGGTTCGATTTTCGATTTCTAATTGTTGAAAACTTGCCTATCATGAAAACGGGAATACTTGTTGAAATGAGCTATCATAGAAATAGAAACAATTATTCACATTCAGAAAGAAGGAAACCATATGCCATTTTTTATTATCGCTGGTGCTGTTAACGCGGCCATCGCCGTTGCCCTCGGCGCATTTGGCGCACATGCACTGAAAGAACGCCTATCCGCGCATTACCTCGCCATCTGGGAAACGGCCGTTCAATACCAAATGTTTCACGCCATCGGTCTCCTAGCAGTCGGCATCCTCATGAGCTCCGCGCTCCTCGGACCGTCGACACAACTGAGCTGGGCAGGCTACTTACTGCTCGCGGGTACGATCATTTTCTCCGGTAGCCTCTACGTCCTTAGTCTGTCAGGCATCGGAATTTTAGGCGCCATCACCCCAATCGGCGGCGTCGCATTCATTGCTGGCTGGATAATGTTAATCATCGCAGCAGTGAAATTTGGAAAATAATAAGCGTTTGATCGAGTTGAAGTGCCTAAATTCTTCAACTCTTTTTTGTGGAATCGCGTCATCGTGAGTTCTAGAAATGGGCGAGGTTACGCGTGAATGGTGTCTCTTCGCGTGAGACAACTTTAATACGAGTACGCCTCGGTCAAAAGTGGTTTGTTCCGCACCCAAAGCGAGTCGTGCAGAGTCCAAAGTGGTTCATCTCGCTTCAAAAGGAGACTGTCTCGCTCCAAAGAGCGTTACCCCACGCTTGAACCGTGTCCTCTACGTCCGAATAGAGAGAAGTAACGTCTAGCGGTTGCGAAAACAATACACTGTACACTCAATTGTCAAAAAATTATTCGTTCACCGATTATTCTTTTGATAAACTATATAAAAAGGGGGAGATTGTATGGTGTTGACCGGTTCACGCTCCAAACAAGCCATTTTACTTGTATTACTTCTTCTCGTACTTGTTAGTAATTTCTTAGCTTATCGACTGCCTGCCATCCCAATTCCGGCTGATTCTCGTGGAGTTGTCATTGGATCGCTGCTCGATTTTACAATTGTCGCGCCACTTTTGATTTTAGCGTTGACGCGAAAAAAGGGCTTTACAATAAAGCGTTTCTTAACATTTATGGTGATGGGGCTAATCGCTGCTCGGTTTATCATTCCTGCTGAACATTTTGCTCCATTTAAAGTGCTTCCTTATGTTGCAATTGGTTTTGAGGGTTTGATTATTCTAGCTGAAATCGGTCTTCTTTTCCTTCTAGCAAAACATTTGCCTACAATTATTAAAGATCTCAAGCAAAGTAATTCGAGTAGTTTGTTTGCATTTCCTAGACTGGTCAAGGAAAGAGTTTCGGCGCATCCGCTTATTTCTATCATAGCCGCTGAAGTACTAATGTTTTACTATGCCTTTGCAGCTTGGAAGCGCCAACCTCCAGTTGGACAGAACTTGTTCACGTTACATCAGAAAACGAGCATGCTGGCGTTTAACATTATGCTCATTCATGCAATTGTCATTGAAACGATAGGAATCCATTGGTGGCTACACGAAAAATCCTTCATCCTTTCAGTTGTTTTACTCGTATTGAATGTTTACTCGGTCATCTATTTTATTGCGGATATCCAAGCAATACGCCTTAATCCATTGAAGATGAATGAAGACCATCTTCAACTATCGTTAGGGTTAAGCAAGCGAATTGAAATCCCTTACGATGCAATTGAGAAAGTAGATTGGGGTGCTGACGCAGAGGCTTACCCGTTAAAAAAGAAAAATCTTATCGAATTTATTGCGAGAGATTTTGAAGATGTAAAGCCGCACTGTATTATCCACTTTAACCGTCCGTTGAAGGCAACATTGTTTTTAGGAGCGGAAAAGGAATTTAATACTGCTGCAATTCGTGTGGATGAACTTGAACGTTTTAAACAAACACTTTCTAAAAAGTTATAGGGATACTCAGGCCAAAAACAGACAGGTTACTGGAAAAGTTGTTTCTAGTAACGTGTCTGTTTTCATGTGAGCAGAATCACTTTTTATAACCATTAGGTTATTGCTGTTTTAAGGGGATTAAGGAATACTAATACCGCCTATTAACTCAACAATATTCTTTAAATAGCTACTGATTAACATACTATTTACTGCTATTGTTAGTAACGATACTGCAATGATAAATTTTAAGAACTTGTCCATTCATGTTCCTCCTCGTTTAAAGTGCACGCGTAAAAAGGTTAGATAAGAACAATATGTTTTCTCGTTACAAAAATAGGTACATACCAAGATCATCCATTAAAAAGAAAAACCCCCACTATTCAAAGAACAATGGGGGATAACGTATTAGGGCTGTTGATTAAAATAATTGAGCTCTTCGTCAAATTGAGCATAGTCAAAGTAAATCATAGGCATTAAAAAACGATCCCCAGTGCCACTTTCACTTAAAATGACGTGATCGCGACCGGCAGCTTCGACCATGCCTCGAATCGCGAGCGTATTTTTTCCAGCAGCTAATGCGTTTTCGAAAGAGAAGTTGAATGTACCGATTTTTCCCCGGTTAAGACGTAAAATGTTCTCGATATACGATTCTTCCCGAAATGGCGTAGCTGGTGGTCTTCCTCCGCTTGGAATGGTTACTTGTGGTGGTGTTGTCCCTGGTTGTTGCGGTTGAAATCCTGGATACCAATAGTATTGCACGATTTACTCATCCTTTCATGTGGTCAATTACACCTTGGTGTAATTGCGTTTGAATTTTTCCATGGAGGCAAAATTCCGTACTCTGGCTGTCGTTGTTGCGGAAGCGACTGATGCGCACAACTTCCCTTCATTTTCACGTCTTAAAAAGGGTGGAATAAAAGAGAGCTGCTGCATGCTTGTCGATTCGCACAGGTACTGACGGTTATACGCGTGGGCAATCTTCAACGGTAGGGGCAAAGAAGCAATGTGCTTTGTATCTGCCTGTGTTTGGTTGATTGTACCACTGTGGAGGACAAGCTCCAGATGGTTCGAAAAACCAAAGTGAGCGGGTTGCTGGGTGGAATTTCTCCCCTGCAATTGCCCGTCTTGCCAACTTTTTATCCACCTCACGAGCCCGTTGATAAAAATAGCTTTTTGTCGTCGCTTCAAAGCCTCCCGGACGTTGATAGACCATGTCTTGTATGTTTCGGATTTTCGTGAAATCCAAACAATCCCCCAGAACCCGATTGACCCCAACGTTACCGACCATGAGCATTCCTAACTGCCCTTCGCCCTCAGCTTCCGATCGCATTAATCGAGCTAACAGATCAACATCCTTGTCAGTGGCCTTAATGACTGCCACGGCATAACCCCCTCAATTCAACGATATGCTCGCCATTCTATGAAAATGACAGAAACTTATCTATACTAAGGAAAAGGGGGAGAGCACGCATGCAAATTGATAACCGAATTCCAAGTTTCCTATCTTTCTACGAGGAGAAAAAGCCACTAACGCGCGATAAACTTGAGCAATATTTCAATGAGCACGAAAAAATTTTTAAAGACTATTTTCCGATGCATTGTCCAAAAACCGATGAGCGCATCCAACTTGCGATTGACAAGTACGACAGTAAAATTGAGGATATCCGTACAATTTCACATACCTTGCCAGCGATTATCGAAGACATTGAAGAGGCTTATGCACAAACTTATCAATTGGACCTAGATTTAGCGTATGTACTAATGGTTGGTACATTCGGTTCCAACGCATTCGTCACGAGAGACAATCGCCGCAAGATTTTTTTTGCTGCAGAAAAGCTATCGGCAAAACATGAGCACTTGCAAGTCATTACGGCGCATGAAATCGGTCATGTCACACATTTCGCACTGGCTACACGCCAAGGGATTGACTGGTCGACCATTGATTGGATGCATGGATTGACGACGCTTTTTACAGAAGGAGCCGCGACCTATTTATCAAAGAAAATGGTTCCAGGCCTTCTACAACCGGTCTATTTTACGTACGATGACGAAGGCGCACCATGGGTGGAGTGCTATGAGCGTAATAAAGCAGAAGTAAAACGTCGCTTTTTAGAAGATGCAACAGGGGAATGGGATATGGCGAAGGAACGGGAGTGGTTCCGATTATCCGGTGGAACTTATTTTGGGTATAACCGAATCGGGTACTTACTTGGGACTGATTATATGGAACATCTCGTTGAGAAGCTTGGCGAAGAACAGGCATTGACCTTTTGGAACGGCAACGATCTAAAAGCGGATATCTTGAACTGGCTTGCTGAGAAATAAATGCCTGCAATGAAAAGTTATGCCAAATAGAATACACTTATAAGTTCAGGACTCGCAGTATAATAAATTACTTAATTACCCGCGAGTCCTGCTATTATCGTTCTCGGTTAATTAGGTGGCTCCTAAATGCCCGTCACCCCTGAATTTTGTGGCTCGTGGTCAAATAGAGGCTATCTAAATACCCGGCATCTCCGAATATCGTCACTTGCGGTCAAATAGAGCACTTCTAAATGCCCGTCACCCCCATATATCAACGCTTGCGGTCAAATAGAACGCTTCTAAATGCCCGTCACCGCCGAAAATCGTCACTTGCGGTCAAATAGAGGGCTTCTAAATGCCCGTTACCCCCGAAAATCAACGCTTGCGGTCAAATAGAACGCTTCTAAATGCCCGTTACCCCCGAATATCGTCACTTGCGGTCAAATAGAGGGCTTCTAAATGCCCGTCACCCTCGAAAATCAACGCCCGCGGTTAAATAGAGAACTTCTAAATGCCCGTCACTCTCGAATATCAACGCCTGCGGTCAAATAGAGGGCTTCTAAATGCCCGTCACCGCCGAATATTAGCGCCTGCGGTCAAATAGAGGGCTTCTAAATGCCCGTCACCGCCGAAAATCAACGCCCGCGGTTAAATAGAGAACTTCTAAATGCCCGTTGCCCCCGAAAATCAACGCCCGCGGTCAAATAGAGGACTTCTAAATGCCCGTCACCGCCGAATATCAGCACCTGCGGTCAAATAGAGGGCTTCTAAATGCCCGTCACCGCCGAAAATCAACGCCCGCGGTTAAATAGAGAACTTCTAAATGCCCGTCCCCAAAAATATCAACGCCTGTAGTCAAATAGAGCACTTCTAATTGCCTGTCCTCTTGAAATTCCAGCACTCATTGTCCAATATATCCCCTCAAATTCCGTACTACCTCCGAAATATCAACATGCAAGGTACAATTAAGCTCATCGATGCTCGCTTAACCTTCGGACACAAAATAGTTGGTAGCAAGCAAGTTTCCAGAATTGAGAATACGTGAATACTATGACATGATTAGAATAAATCCATCATAAGGGGTTTATTGCCAGTTGAACGGAAAGGAATGAGGACATTGGCCTTCATATTGAAGAGAAGTAAACTATTCATTTTTTTGATTTTCATATTAATGCTCGTTGGCGTCTACACATTTTTGACGTTGCCCAAACGAGAAATTCCTGAAACGCCTGTAGATGTCGTCATGGTGTCTACGATTCTACCGGGTGCTGAACCTGAAGAAGTCGAGTCGTCTGTTACGAACCCGTTGGAGCGTGCGATGAAAAAGCTTGATGGCATCGACGCGATGAAGTCCGTATCGGCAAACTCCGCCTCAATCATTACGTTATCGTTGAAAGACGGAATTGATTCAGATCAGACAATTAGCAAAATCCAGCAGGAAGTTCAGCGTTCAGCAGGGGAGTTGCCGGAAAATGCACAGACCCCTGATGTGAAAAAGCTGGACTTGGCGTTTCCGCTGTCCTCCTATATGTTCACGGGAGATGAGGAAGCGCTCGGTAACTTAGAGCAATCATTCGGAAAGCTTTCTGATGAAATACGATCCATCGAAGGTGTAGCAGGTACTACGGTCAAAGGGTTTACAGATAAGCAAATCGAGATTTTAATTGACACCGAAAAGCTTGTGCAAAACCGTTTGCAGCCAGGTGACGTTCTGAGTGCGTTGCAACAAGCGAACCAGCCGCTTGCGCTTGGCACGCATGATGATGGCAATGAAAACCTCGTGTTAACGCTCCAACAAGCGACAGGCATCGAGAAATTGAAACAACTACAAGTTGGTGCAACAGCGGTTCCGTTAGATGAAGTTGCGGACATCCGCGAAGTGAAGAAGGAAGCGGAAGACTTCATTACTTTTGAAGGCAATCCTGCAATCTCGTATACGATTTTCTTGCAACCGGGGAAAGACATTCCTTCTATGGATAAAAAGGTTGCGCAAAAAATGGACGGTTTCATTGAAGACCTACCGAACGGGATCACCGCGGTACACTATGAGTCTCAAGCTGAAAACGTCAACACGATCTTTGACAGCTTGTACATTTCACTACTCATTGCAGTGTTGGCGGTCTTAGTTGTAACGACTGCTGGGTTGACAATTTACGGATCGTTTGCGGTAGCGCTCACCGTGCTTGCTTCTGTGTTAATTGGCCTGATTCCAATCCCGTATATGGGCGTGGATTTGAATCAAATCTCCGTCATCGGTCTGATTATTGCCATCGGTATACTTGTCGATGACAGCATTGTCGTCAATGACAATATTCAGCGTCGTTATAAGTTAGGGGATGCACCACTACTCGGTACTGTAAATGGTGTCAAAGAAGTGTACACGTCGATCATTTCATCGAGCCTTGCGATTGTTGTAACGTTTTCACCATTATTATTGCTGTCAGGTGGAAATGGCGCATTCATCAAGGCATTGCCGAGCATTTTGATCACAACAATTATTGCATCGACGGTGTTGTCTGTGACACTCGTGCCGATGTTGCAATATGTCAAAACGAAGCGACGCAATAAAAAAATCTCGGACACTCCTGGATTCCTTGGAAAGCCGTTGGAGAAGCTTGCCGTCTTTTATTCCGAAAAAGTGTTGAGGTCTGTATTGAAACGTCCGTTACTCGTCGGCTTTGGTGGATTAGGGATTGCGACCGGGTTGTTGTTCCTTGCATTTTTGACGCCATTTGAATTTTTCCCGGCAGCGGATAAAGAAGAAGTGACAATGAATGTCAGACTAGCAGCAGGCACTTCCATTGAGGAAACTGATGAAGTGTTGAAAGAGATTGTGTCGACAGTTGAACAAGAAGATAAAGATGTAAAAGAGACGGCCATTTTCACGGGGACCGGTTTGCCGAGCTTGTTTGCGGCATCTATGGACAATGTAGGGGCGAATACTGGGCAGGTAGTGTTCCGTGTTGACCGTGAACAGACAAGTGCATCTGCGTTTATTGAAAAATGGGAGCCTGAGCTGCGGGAGCGATTTGGAGAAGCAGAGATTTTCCTCGATACAATCGTTCAAGGACCGCCAGTCGGTGCACCGGTAACGGTTACTGTGACAGGCGATGACATTACGGAGCTCGCGTCGTTACGGGATGAGCTGAAAGAGCGTTTATTGGCAAACGGGGCAACGGTTGTTACAGATAATTTAGGGGCAGCAGTTCCTGCAAATGAATTTGTACCAAACCGCCAAGCGCTTCAAGACAATGGAATTGCGTTAAGCACGGTGACGAACCAATTGCAATTGCTCACACAAGGTGTTCCTTTGTTTAAACTGTATGAAGACAACATTCCTTATCAAGTCGTGTTAAAACAACGAGGCGTGGAAAGTGGAGCGCCAATTGACTTGTCACAGTTTGAACTACCTTCGATGACAGCAGCTGGGGGCCCACCGCAATTTGTCCCATTGGATGAATTGGTTTCAACTGAAGAAACGTCATTGCTCGCACAAATACCACACGAAAATGGTGAGCGGTCGATTACATTGAAAGCATTCGGCGATGCAGATGGATTCAAGGATGCCATGTTAGAGGCGGCAGAAGATGCAAAACAAGATGTACCTGAAGGATACACAATTTCCACAGGTGGAGAGAATTCGGACCAGCAAGCATTCTTTGCTGAAATCGGAATTTTATTCTTAGTCGTTATCTTACTTGTCTATCTCGTCATTGCTTTCCAATTTAAATCATTTACATTGCCGTTCCTCGTGTTGTTTGCGGTGTACTTAGGGATTTCCGGTGCAATCCTCGGATTGTTCATCACGCAAACACCACTCAGTTTCCTCGGCGTCATGGGAATTGTGTCGCTGACCGGTATCGTCGTACGAAACGCGGTCGTGCTCATCGACTTCGTGGAAGCGAGGCGTTTGCAAGGCAACATGAATGTCGTGGAAGCAGTCGTCGAGTCTGGTTATGCACGAATCAAACCGATCGTCTTAACATCCTTGACGTCGATTGTTGCACTCATTCCAGTCGCGGCAACGGGTGATCCGCTGTTTGAAGCATTAGCGATCACGATCATTGCTGGTCTGGCCTTCTCAAGTCTGTTCACACTCGTCTTGATTCCATCACTCTACTTGGTCTATTACAAGCTGATTGGACATCGAAACGATACTTTCGAACACTCGGTAAAGGAATCATGATGGGAGTCGTAAACGTTTAGAAGAAAATCAGAAATGTTTATGATGAAGCTGACGATAAGCCTGTTCAAGTTCAAGCAATTGATTGAGGGGTGTAAGAATGTTATTTAGAAAAATGACAGATGAAGAAAAGAAAAATACTTCAAAAGCGGTGGAATTAGGATTTATCTTCTTTGTGGTCGCTTTATCTATTCATTCTCTATATGCATACTTAAAACACTCGGCTTTTGGTTCATCTTTTTATATTTTGATTAGTGGTTTGGTAGTGTTTTATGTAAGTGCGTTTGTTAAGCGTAAGCAGTAAATAAAATAGCAAGCAAACAAGGCGCTATCCCATTCTCCATTGAACGGGATAGCGCCTGTTGCTTTTCACCTTTTCTGGCTATAATAGTCCAAACGTGATTACAAACACGTATACGTTAACACCGCATTAAATCGTAAAGAACGACTTGCGTTTCTCCTCATCAAGCAACGTCCCGACAAAGAACGAACCGAACACACCGTAACGCGCACTCACTTCGTCAAAACGCATTTCGTATACTAATTTCTTAAACTGCAACACATCATCCGAGAACAATGTGACGCCCCATTCGAAATCATCGAAGCCGACAGAACCGGAAATGATTTGTTTTACTTTCCCCGCATACCCGCGACCGATCATGCCGTGGCTGCGCATCAATTCCTTACGCTTGTCCATATCGAGCATGTACCAGTTGTCGGTGCCTTCGCGTTTCTTATCCATCGGGTAGAAACAAATGTATTGGTTACGTGGCAACTCTGGGTACAGACGGCCGCGCACATATGGATTTTGATACGGGTCTTCATCTGATTCGCCTGCAAGGTAATTCGACAGTTCGACAACGGACACATAGGAGTACGCCGGAATCGTGTAGTCCGCGATCGTCAATTTATTGAATTCCGTTTCAAGCTCTTGCAATTCATCCATCGTCGGACGTAGCGTCATGAGCATGAAATCAGCCTTTTGCCCAACGACTGTATAAAATGCATGTGATCCTGTTTTATTGTCATCCGCTTGTTGAAGCTTTTCTAAAAATGCTAGAAATTCATCGACAGCGGCTTGGCGCTCCTCTTTTGAAATTAACTTCCAAGACGCCCAATCCATCGTCCGTAAATCGTGCAATACATACCAACCATCGAGTGTAATCGCTGCTTCGTTCAAGTGAAATCAAACTCCTTTATATATGGTTTTACTTCTTCCTTTAGTGTAGCACAACCCATTAAGAAACATGTTCATCAACTGTTTAATTCATCAATTCGTCATGAACGGCGAGGTTGTTCGTTCACTCGTTTGTAGTGTATGCTTAAAGCGGAAAAGAACTAGACAAGAAAAGCGATCAGGCGTGCAGTCCATTGTCGAGGCGTCTATGGCAATGAATGGCCTGCATACTATCGTTGCACATACATTCAGGAGAGAAAGAAATGTCCAATTTACAACTAGCAAAATGGCGCTTTATTGATGAATCGATGACCGCTTTAGACCGTTCCGCCCTTGAATCCTTTGCAATGGATGACACGCTTTGCCACCTCGTCGGGCAGAAGGACTCCGTTCCGACCGTCCGAACATGGGTGCATGGAAACACCGTCGTGTTAGGCATTCAAGATCATCGTCTCCCGCATATTGAGGAGGCCTTGCCCATTTTACATGCAGCGGGCTATCAAACAATCGTCCGTAATTCAGGCGGATTAGCTGTCGTCCTTGACGAAGGTGTGCTGAATGTTTCAATCGTCCTCTCTGAACAAGAGGGATCGATTGATATTCCGGAAGGGTATGAAGCGATGCTTGAATTTGTTCGCTTGCTGTTCCCCGAAGCTGCGGACCAAATTGAAGCGTATGAAATTGTAGGATCTTATTGCCCGGGGACATATGACTTGAGTATCAATGGGCGGAAGTTTGCAGGGATTTCACAACGACGACTACGTCTGGGCGTGGCGGTTCAAGTGTACTTGTGCGTGGAGGGCAGTGGGTCCGAACGCGCAGCACTCGTTCGCGATTTATACGAAAAAGGGTTGCAAGGGGAGCAGACGAAATTCACCTACCCAACCATTCAACCTGAAGTGATGGCGTCACTGTCAGAGTTGCTTGGCATGCCGTTGACGGTCAGTGACGTTTGCATTCGCATTCAAATGTTGTTGAACGTCTTATCGGAGAAAGAGGTCCAAATGGGTGGATTGACGTCTGATGAAATGGAATTGTATTTGTTTTATTTGAAACGGGTCGTTGAGCGCAATCAAAAGATGCTTGCACGATGATTGACAAAAAAACCGCCAGATCAGTTGACTGGCGGTTCTTTTGATACGAGATTTCCGTTGCGCTCCATTTTGAATACAGGCGCGGTACGGTCTTCTTCTTCAAGTGTGACGAGACGACGGGCACGGTTCATAATCTGCACGAACTGTTCATAGTCGTTACGGATATTCGCATTCTCTTGGCGGAGTTTTTGAATCTCCTTCTCAAGCTTCTCGACTTTATCATTTGCCATTTTAGCAGTATGCTTCCATCTGAGTGATTCAGAGTCGCCGCCACCCGAATGATGCAAACGAATCAAATACGCAATGACCGTATCAAGTGATAACGCGGACAACGGAACAGCTGCTTTTTCATCCTGCTCCACCCCTGGACTAGGGTTATATAGTTGCTGTGTACGACGCTTGAAATCAGCCCCTAAAACGCGCATTGCCTGTTTCCGTTCCTTTTTCGCCTCTGCCAATTCCTTTTCGTATTCGCGGCGAACGACGGCGTTCCATCTAAATCCGCAAGCGGCCGCGGTCCGATTGAGCGCATCGCCGACCTCTTCAAACGCACTAAGCTGTGTACTGCCTTCACGGACATGTCGAAGTACCGTCTCAGCTAATAAAATATCATTTTCCTCAAGCCATGCATCCTGTCTAACTTTCACCATCTCCTTGCCTCCTGCCATGTTAATAGTCTCTTTCTTACGGTCAGTGTGTACAGACAATGAACCTTTTATTCATTCAAACTGGAACACTTTCCAAAAAATATCACTTTATTTCAAGGAAATCCGTCCTTTTTTCATCTACCGTTCCGCAGTCTTTTTGATATACTTAAGAAAATGCATGGACGGAGGGGCACGATGGATTATAAGAATGAGAAACTGGCTGAAGAGAAAGTGTTCAAGGATCCCGTTCACCGGTACATCCATGTGCGCGACAAAGTAATTTGGGATGTGATTGGAACGAGGGAGTTCCAGCGTCTCCGTAGAATCAAACAGCTCGGGACGACGTATCTCGTTTTTCATGGTGCCGAACATACTCGATTCCAACACTCGCTCGGCGTCTATGAAATTGTGAGACGGATCATTGATGATGGTTTCAGCGGACGTGCGGAGTGGAATGATGAAGAACGGTTAGTAACATTATGCGCCGCCTTGTTGCATGATCTCGGGCACGGTCCTTTTTCGCATGCGTTTGAAAAAGTGTTTACACTCGATCACGAATATTTTACACAAGCGATTTTAACAGGGGACACGGAAGTGAATGCGGTCCTCCGAAACGTTTCGCCTGATTTTCCGCAAAAAGTGGCGGATATCATTGGCAAAATCTATCCGGATAAGCTTGTCGTCAGTTTGATTTCAAGCCAGATTGATGCAGATCGGATGGATTATTTGCAACGGGATGCGTATTATACCGGTGTTTCTTACGGTCATTTCGACATGGAGCGGATTTTGCGTGTGATGCGTCCAGACGAAGAACAAGTCGTCATTAAATCGAGCGGCATGCACGCCGTCGAAGATTACATCATGAGCCGTTACCAAATGTACTGGCAAGTTTATTTCCACCCGGTGTCAAGAAGTGCGGAAGTAATCTTAATGAAAATCTTGCACCGCGCCAAGCATTTACATGCGGCAGGCTACTCATTCAAATATGATCCAGTGCCGTTTCAATCATTCTTTGACCGATCGATTGAGCTTGAAGACTACATCGCGCTCGATGAACACGTACTCATGACGTATTTCCAATGGTGGCGAAAAGAGGACGATGCGATTCTATCGGATTTATGCAATCGTTTCCTCGATCGGAAACTCTTTCAATACGCAGAGTTCGATCCCGCGACGGAATATCGCAAAATTGGTGAGCTCGAGCAACTTTTCAAAGAAGCGGGCATTGAACCAGAATACTATTTAGTGACCGATTCTTCATCGGATTTGCCGTATGATTTCTATCGTCCCGGCGAGGAGAATGAAAGAGTGCCGATCTACTTGCAAATGCCGAGCGGTGAGTTGCGCGAGCTATCCCGTTCATCGGAAATCGTCGATGCCATATCCGGCAAACGGCGGACCGACCATAAAATCTATTTCCCGGAAGACCTCTTTGAAGCAAAACAAGAGGAACAGCCATTGTATAAACAGATTCTCGAAATGCTACGAAAATAGGAAGGAGAGGGAATACTTGCTGCAAGAACACGCCAAAATTGTACAATTCATCGCACTAGCAAACGAAGTAAGCGGCCGGAAAAAGTTGCAGAAAATGATCTACATCGCCAAGAAGATGAACTTCCCGTTTGCCGAAAAATACGAACTACATATGTACGGACCTTATTCCGAGGAATTGACCCTCCGCGTCGAAGAACTATGCGAAATGGGATTCCTCTCTGAAAACTGCACAGACAAAGGCTCCTACGTTCAATATCGCTACAATGTCACAGACGAAGGCCAACGATTCCTCGAGACCGCCGACAGCCCACATGCAAAACTACACGACTGCATCGAAAAGCTCAACGGCAAAAGCTCACGCTTCCTCGAACTCGTCTCAACCGTCCTGTACTTCGATCACCTCCCACAAACCGAGCAAATCGAAAAAGTACACATCGTCAAAAACAAACTCAACTACACCGAAGCCGAAATGGCCGACGCCTTCGCCTTCATCTCTGATCTACAATCATGCACCCGTGCATGAACAAAGCCTTTCCCTTTAATAGCAGAGGGAAGGGCTTTTCTTTTTGAATCGCGTCATAGGCTCGCATACTAGCTACGGCAATCCGCATTCATTGTAGGCCAATGCCGCAAACTCCCTCCGAATAATGCATAACGAGGCAGAAACACCGCAAACGCCTCTAGAACACGGCAAACTTCGCTGAATCGCGGCATAACATCTCCAAACGCGGCATAACATCTCTAAACGCAGCATACTGCTCCGAAACGCAGCATAACATCTCCAAACGCCGCATACTGCTCCGAAACGCGGCATAATTTCTCCAACACAGCAAATCGCCTCTAAGCAAACCGTTAATTTGTCAAAAGCCATTTGGCGCGATTAGGAATCGTTATGAAAAATTCACCTTCCGCGTTCTCGTGGATTTAACAATATCAAAAGCGGCAAACTTCGCTGGATCGCGGCATAATATCTCCAAACGCCGCAAACTTCGCCGAAACGCAGCATAACATCTCCAAACGCCGCATACTTCGCTGAAACGTGGCATAACATCTTCAAACGCCGCATACTGCTCCGAAACGCGGCATAACATCTCTAAACGCAGCAAACTGCTCCGAAACGCGGCATAATTTCTCTAAACTCAGCAAATCGCCTCTAAGCAAACCATTAATTTGTCAAAAGCATTAGGCGCGAGCAGGAAGCGCTTTTGAAAAATATCCACCCGCGGTCTCATTAATTGAACAATAGCAAACGCGGCAAACTTCGGCCATGTCCATATAATTGTGTAAAAAGGAAAAGCCATTTCTATTCCTTATGTTAAAATGTTTTCAACCACGATAAACATTTAGGAGGAATAGAAAATGGCTCAACTTAATTTTAACTTAAATATGGATATTTTGAAAGACTCTGTGATGAATTCGAATATTGATGCGGTTGTAAAATCTACAATTGTGCTTGTACTGAATGAATTCATGGAGAAAGAGCGTGACGAACATTTACAGGCATCTGCTTATGAGCGGACTGACAGCCGTAGGGATTACCGTAACGGCTATTACGAACGCGACTACACTGTTAGTCTAGGCAAGATCAAGTTGAAGGTACCTCGTACTCGACAAGGTGATTTTGCTCCATCTGTGTTTGAACGTTATGCAAGATGTGAACAAGCACTTATCCTCTCTATGCTTGAGATGGTAGTTAACGGCGTTTCTACGCGGAAAGTAACCAAAGTGGTTGAACAGTTATGTGGGAGTAGTGTATCGAAATCGTTTGTTTCTTCGTTAACTTCTAAACTCGATCCAATTGTAAACGAGTGGGCAAATCGACCACTAAACACGGCTTATTATCCGTATCTTTTCGTCGATGCCATGTACATTAAAGTTAGAGAACACAGTAAAGTGGTCTCCAAAGCTGTTTACATTGCCATGGGAATTAATGAAGAGGGACGTAGAGAAATACTTGGTATGAGCGTGGATCATAATGAAAGCTATACTAGCTGGTCTGGATTCTTCAAGCACCTTATTTCAAGAGGACTTCAATCACCTAAATTGGTCATTTCGGATGCACACGAAGGTTTAAAAAAGGCGATTCGGCAAGAATTCATCGGAACTTCTTGGCAACGCTGCACCGTCCATTTTAAACGCAATATTGTAGAGGTTCTTCCTAAGAAAGATCGTCAAGAAGCAACCAGTTTACTGAAGAGTATCTTTGCGGCTGAAGAGCTAGAGACAGTAAGGAAATTAAAAGATTTATTCTTTGAGAAGTATGAGAATGATTTGAAATACCAAAAGGCACTAAAGATCCTAGATGAAGGTTTTGATGATGCAATTCAATACATGAACTATCCTATTTCACATCGAAAGTCCATACGAAGCACCAATAGTTTAGAACGCTTAAACCTAGAAGTCCGTAGGCGCGAAAGAGTCATCAACATATTCCCGAATACACAATCAGCTTTTAGATTAATTGGTGCAGTATTAATTAGCTATGTAGATGCAAATGAAAACTGGAACAGAAAACTATTTACCACAAAGAAGTCGTAAGACTTAAAAAGCCGTTAACAACTTGACTAGGAGCCTCTACGGGCATGACTCTTAAGCCAGGAAAGCCAGCTTATGTAGATGCTGGCTTTTCCGACAAGCCTATCATGCCCGCCTCTCCAAGTAAAGTTGTGAGAGAGATAATCGTATGCCTTGTTCCAGTTGTGCTAAGTATCCTTCTCAACAGGATTAACAAATTTGTTCAATTAGATTTCTTTAGTAGACATGTTGAAAACATTAGTAAGGAATTTACACAAGATTTAGGACTTGACTCAAACTTCGCTGGATCGCGGCATAACTTCTCCAAACGCCGCATACTTCACCAAAACGCGGCATAACTTCTCCAAACGCGGCAAACTTCTCCGAAACGCCGCATAAATCCTCCAAACGCCGCATAACCCCCAAAAAAAAACAATGCAAGGATCATCATCCTCGCATCGCCCAAATCATTCCTTATCACTCAACCGCTGTCCTGCTACTGCGTAATGGTTTTTCGGCATTTCCTCGATGAACACGACGACGTTCTCGATCGGTGCGCCTGTAGTTTCCGCCACAGTTTGAGTTACTTTCTCACAAAGGTTGCGTTTTTGCTCTTCGGTGCGGCCTTCGAGCATTTTTACAGTTACATATGGCATACCATTTCCCCCTTTCGCTTAAACTTATGTATAGTGTATATAATAACAGAGTGGGAGGGGTTATTGGAATGTCGAATGAACAGAAACCAAAACAGAAAATGGGATTCACCATTATAAAAGACGATCCGACTGACGGGCACGGAGGCTTCGGTATCGGTTCCTTGTCATTGGAAAACGTCTCGCCGGTCATCGTTGATATCGAAGAAGGGGTCGCGCGTATTGAAATCGGGGCGATGCACGCACGGAGTGACACGGAACGCGGCATCAAATTTACGACGAATCGGGAAGACTCTGAAGGCGGAAAACCGTATTGGCTCGTCTGGGTCACCATCGATTTCAATGCCAACGGACCGTATTATGCTGGAGTGACAGCGTGCGAAATGATCGTCAACCGTGAAAAACGACGCGGCTATAAAATTCTTGCGGACCACGTCAATCGGATGGACAAATCGATGAAACGCCAAATCATCGTCGACCATATGGATGACACGTCCAAAAAGATTCTCGCTGATTTCCTTTCAAGTCATAATCAAGAGATGTGGGACAATAGCGAACCAAAACTACGTGTGGATTTAGGTGTGGACTCACCGGAATTATGAACAAAATGTGACATTTGTGCACACTTTCACTTTCCGAGGTTGAATGTAAGCCGGAAAGGAAGTACACTTAATTCACAGCTTGCAATTGTAAGCTAGGACAACCGAAACGTGCGCTCCTGTTCGCTTGCTGTTCATTCCAAACCCAAGCAATGAACGAGCATGAAATAGGTCGCATGCGACGGTAAAAAAGCTTTGCACTTCTGAATTATTCAGCGTGCAAAGCTTTTTTGATTGGCCTTGTGAACGGTAGTAAGCAAGCACTGGAACTTGTACCTGCTGTATAACCATTCTGCAAAGATGAATCTATGTTGCGTTAATTCCCGTCCAGAAGTGCACGATCATGTCCTATCGCTCTTCATTCAAAAAACGAAAAAGGGAACAGTTCAAAATCGGCATCTTCTTCCTCGCCATGCAATTGCTCACGCAAGTTCTTGTCCGTACATAACCGCTGCGGCAAATCCTTGTCTTTCAAATACATAAGCCGCTGTTTTGGACATTCATTGACTGCGATGCCGCCCGTCTGTACATCGACAATTGCGCTGCTCACACCTTTTGGTGGAATGAACGGCTCTGGCGCTTTTCCGGCGTGTACCGTTTCCATGAAATCAATCCAGATTTTTTTGGATACCGCTTTATCCTCAAGCGACGTCAAATGCTGTCCGACATCGTAGCCCGTCCAAATACCTGCAGTGAGGGAAGGGGAGTAGCCGATCAAATATTGGTCAGAAATCGTCGTTCCAGATTTCGCTGCATACGGCCGAGATTGCTTCGAACGCATGGACAGTCCTGTTGCAATCGAGTAATCATTGAACACCGGGTCGAACATGCCTGTCAATAAATGCGTCAGGACAAATGCATCTTGTTCAGTAAGCGCGCGCTTCGTCGTGAGTTTCGGTTGTTCATAAACCGTCTTTCCTTCCGAGTCTGTGATAGAAATGATTGTCGTCGGTTCTACGAGCAATCCGCCCGATGAAATCCGGTTATAGGCATTCGTCATTTCCAACAAGGACACTTCCGACGTCCCTAAAGCGACAGCAGGGGATTCTTGAAATTCGACGTCGATCCCTAAACGGTTCGCCATTTTATTAAATTTTTTGTACCCGATATCTTCCAACGTTTTTACCGCGTAAATATTATCCGAAATGGCAAGTGCTTGTGCTAATGAAATCGGGTGTCCGGCAAATTTCCCGTTCACATTTTTCGGCTCATACGTCGACCGTCCTTCATCATACGTAAAGATCGTCTTTTCTGTCGACATGAACGTCAACGGGTTATAGCCGCTTTCAAGCGCAGCTGCATACAAAATCGGTTTCATCGCCGATCCGGGTTGGCGCTTCGCTTGCGTTACACGGTTAAAGGGACTTTCCGCATAATTCGTCCCGCCGACGAGCGATGTAATTGCACCGGTTTCAGGTTCTATGGAAATGAATCCAAGCTGCAATTCGTTTTCCGGCATCCACTTTTCAATGTACTCTTCAGCCGTCTGTTGGTGATGAGGATCCAAAGTCGTTCGGATTGTCCAGCCACCTTCAGCAGGATAACGCCCTTTTTTACTTAATATTTTCTCTGCTTCCCGCCATACTTCATCCAAAAAATATGGCGCAGCTCGTTTCATGTCTGCCCATTCTTCCGTTTTCAACGCAACCGCTGTTTCTTTCGCACGTGATTCTTGCACTTCTGTGATGAAACCCTGGTTTTCCATTAATGAAAGAACAAGCAATTGGCGTTCTCTCGACTTTTCAGGATTGGCGACGGGCGAATAGACAGATGGCCCTTTGGCAATCGCCGTAATGATTGCCGCTTCCTCAAGCGTCAAATCCTTCGCAGCCTTCGCGAAATAAAACCGGCTCGCCGCCTCGACACCATACATCCCGTGTCCGAAGTAAACGGTGTTTAAGTAGCCTTCTAAAATGACATCTTTCTCGTAAAAGATCTCCATTCGATATGCATACAACGCCTCTTTAATTTTCCGACTCCACGATTTTTCGTGTGTCAAAAACAAATTACGGGCATACTGTTGGGTAATGGAACTGGCCCCTTCAGCCTTACTCATCGTCTTAATATCTTTTAATATTGCACCGGCAATTCTTTTATAGTCAAAACCGTTATGTTCATAAAAATTGCGATCTTCCGTTGCAATGACCGCATCAATTAAAAACGGCGACACGTCGTCCAAGCTGACCCAATACCTGCGCTCTGCTGAAAACTTATCACCAATCTGACGACCATTGTTGTCCAGGAAAACACTCGCCTTTGGCACACTCAAAGAAGGGGCGCCAGTTATTTGTGCATACAAACGAAGACTAATTAACACCGTGAAAAACGCGGTCAACGCTGTGACTGACAATAGAAGTAGCATCCGCGTTGCTGTGCGCATCTTCCTTTTCTTTTTAAAATCGGCTCTCTTCATTGGCAATCGATCCCCCAATCTTTATGCAGTCAGTATGCGACAGCAAGGCGAAGATTAAACGGCATTCCTATGAAAAAGCACGACTTTTCATTCCAATCAGTAGATGTATGGAAACGACAACGGAAAAAAGTTATAATGGATAGTATTTACGAGCACGCTCAACAAAAGCACGACGTAGAAATCGATAGAGTAAGGAAGTGTTCTTGTGGAATCAATCAAGGACGGTCAACCCGTAGACGTCCGGCTCCAATCGTCCATTCAGCATGAAGGACAAGTAGCAGAGCCGCACGAACTAACAGCAGCGGGGATATTGATAAAAAAAGCGGGTAAGACGTATTTGCAATTTGAAGAAAGCGGGCACGCTGAACCTGTCAAAACAATCGTCAAATTGGACAAAGACGACGCATTCATCATGCGCAAAGGTGCTGTGCAAATGCGCTTGCCATTCACAGCAGGTGACATTCGCCCTGGCACATACGGCAATGGACCGGTCGCGTTTAACCTACTCGTCAAAACGACAAAACTGGAAGTAACAGATCGTCGATTCACCGCCCACTACGAATTGCATGCAGACGGCGCACGACTCGGCACACATGAACTACTCATTACATATACGGAGGGACACGCATGAACGCAGTTGAAAAAATCCAACAAGAAATTAAAGAAGCATTCCACCAAGCCGTCATCGCGGCAGAATTAGCGGAAGCAACCGACATCCCGGACATTCTACTCGAAACACCAAAAAACAAAGAGAACGGTGACTATGCGACGAATATCGCAATGCAGCTCACAAAAATTGCGAAAAAGCCTCCTCGTGCAATCGCGGAAGCCATATTGGAAAAACTCGATACATCGTCCACGTCCATCAATTCTGTAGAGATTGCTGGTCCAGGGTTCATGAACATTCGACTGAAAAGCGATTATTTAGGGGATGTCGTGAAAACGGTGCTTGCCCAAAAAGAAGATTATGGCCGCTCGACTTACGGTGAACAACAGAAAATCCAAGTTGAATTCGTTTCGGCAAATCCGACGGGCGACTTGCATCTAGGACATGCACGCGGAGCATCTATCGGGGATTCATTGTGCAATATTTTGGATTTTGCAGGCTTTGACGTCTCACGTGAATATTACATTAACGATGCGGGGAACCAAGTGAACAACTTGGCGATGTCAGTGGAAGCACGTTACTTCCAAGCACTTGGAATGGACAAGGACATGCCTGAAGACGGCTACCACGGGCAAGACATTATTGACATTGGGAAGAAATTGGCGGAAGAATTCGGAGACAAGTATGTCCATGTTGGAGAACAAGAACGGCAAGACTTTTTCCGCAAATACGGCTTGGATTATGAATTAGGGAAGTTGAAAAAGGACCTGGAAGACTTCCGTGTACCTTTTGACAACTGGTTCTCTGAGACATCCCTTTATACAGATGGGAAAATCGGTGTTGCACTCGACAAATTGCGTGCAAATGGGCATGTGTATGAAGAAGACGGGGCGACTTGGTTCCGCTCCACAACTTTAGGGGATGACAAAGACCGCGTGCTTATTAAAAATGACGGCTCCTACACGTACTTAACGCCGGACATTGCCTACCATGAAGACAAGCTGCGTCGTGGATTCGATAAGCTGATCAACATTTGGGGAGCAGACCACCATGGCTACATTCCACGTATGAAAGCAGCGATCGAAGCATTAGGCTACGACCGCGACACGCTTGAAGTAGAAGTGACACAAATGGTGCAACTGTACAAAGACGGCGAGAAATTTAAAATGAGTAAGCGTACCGGCAAAGCGGTCACATTGCGTGAACTCGTCGAAGAAGTCGGCCTGGATGCTGTTCGTTATTTCTTCGCAATGCGTTCATCCGATGCGCAAATGGACTTCGATTTAGATCTTGCGATTTCCAAATCGAACGAAAACCCGGTGTACTACGCGCAATACGCACATGCACGCATTTCATCCATCTTGCGTCAAGCAGGCGACGCAAACCTTGCTGCTTCAACAGATCACGTCGATCTTTTACAGACGGAAAAAGAACTGTCACTGTTGAAAAAAATCGGTGACTTCCCACGTCTTGTGAGCGATGCAGCAAGACTACGCTCACCACACAGGATCACAGTCTATATCCAGGAACTCGCAGCTGAATTCCACAGCTTCTACAATGCGGAAAAAGTGCTCGACCCGGAAAACCGTGATCTATCCGAAGCACGCCTAGCACTCATCACAGCAACACGCACAACAATCGCCAACGCCCTCAAACTCATTGGCGTCGCAGCACCTGAAAAAATGTAACCCCATTTCGCCCTTCCGTCTTCACGACGGAAGGGCGAATATTTTGAATCGTGTTGGTGCCTGTCCCCGAACACTAGCGTTGCATAGTTTACACTAAATACATTAAAATCTATATTTTTACATTATGGTACTCCGGTAAAATTTAAAAAAGGGAACAGGGGTCTACAGTTAAATCAGTTCCCTTTTTTTGTAATTTAATTTATTTAGCTTTGTTTTTCTTTGTTGCTTTTAACTTCTTCTCTTTTTTGATGAAATGTTGTTTATTTATCGGGTCGACAATGGCAGAGTCTTCACCATAATTTATTGGTTTCTCTTCTTCCTTGGACACTTTTTGCCTTCCTTTACTCTTTCTAAGCTTTCGGTTGACGTAGTTTAACAGTTTTCTAATCGTTTTAAACACATACAACCTGACGTTTCTAAAGAGTGTCCAAAGTGTTCGATTAGGCATATGAATGAGTCGCAGGATTTCTGCCAATGCCACTGTTATGAGCGCAATGTACATCTGGTTCCATATGCCAACTGGAGAAGTGCTAAACAAATGATCAATCTTGACATGCTGCTTTAACCACTTAAAGAAAAGCTCAATATACCAACGGTTTTTATACGTTTCCATGATCTCTTCTTCAGTCAGTTCCAATCGATTGGTTATTAGATGAAAGTGAGTTCCTTTGTCATCTACAAACTCAATATAGCGCAGTGGTTCTTCGCGCGTGAGTATCGAAACCAACTCATTGCGAAGGACCTTATCATGCGTTGGCGTTTCTGATTCTAGCGTTTCCATTCTAAAATTCTTGCGCGTACGCACGAGAAATTGAACGCCTCTTTCCATCCAGCCGCCCATCTTTGTCTTGTGGGCGTAGCCACGATCCATGACATATAATGCGCCATCAGCATCAATGATATGATTGACAGCGTCGGAGTCCGCTATATTCCCAGTAGAAGGAATCATTTTCTCTGGATAGACGCTATTTGCAGAGGCTAAAGCGACCCGTATATGCAATTTAATGCCGCAAGAGTCCTTAGAAACTGCAGTCCAGTTTAACGCATTTTTTGGTAATTTCCCATACGTTGCATCTATGATTTTTAGTACTCCAACATTAGAATTTATTCCTTTAGCTACTCCTTTTACTTGCCAATACCTTCGTGCAATACGGTTAAAGAGATCAACTAAGTGTTCAGTATCTAATCCATTCAGACGACGGCTAATTGTAGAATAGCTGATAAAATCAATTCCAAGCTCTTTCTTAAATGCCTCGTCTGACTGGATTCCTGCTTCAATGTCCCGATGACTATGCCATTGTGCAACATTCGCCATAATAAAGAGTTTTACGATTGAGAAGTCAGTAATTTTATTCGTACCATTCATTAAAGGACAAGCTAAAATACTATCTGGTAAATTGGATAAGAGTTGACGAAAGACTAAATTAGGGTTTACACTTTTCATGGCTTACTCCTTTTTGTAGTGTAAGGGAACTGATTTAGTCGTCGCTTCCTTACCTACATTAGGAGTTTTTTTGTCGTTCTTCAAGTCTTTTATTCTATTTTTTATTTAAATCATCTATTTTTTTACTGTGGTGCAACGCTAGTGGTCCCCGAAACAATTCACAATTGTTTCGGGGACAGGCACCAAAAAAATAGGACTCTCGACATTGTCGAAATGTATAGTATAATGAATCAGAATTGAAAATTACATACCCAAACATGAAGGTGCCCCGCTTCCAACGCCGGGGTTAAAAGGGAAGTCGGTTCAATGCCGACGCGGTCCCGCCACTGTATGTGCAAGCAAACTGCAAGTGCCACTGGAATCGTTCCGGGAAGGCGCAGCGAGCGTTACGCACGAGCCAGGAGACCTGCCTTCATGAATCACCCGTACCCTACGAGGATAGGTTTGGTGAAAATCGGTACAAGCAAGTTAGAAACGTCGTACCGGATTTTTACTGAGCACATTCCTCCGTTGACAAACGGGGGATTTTTATTTGGACAAAACAGGAGGAACGAGCAATGAAGAAGTTTTTGCAATTACTACTCATGGCCGTGCTCGCGACATTCATGCTTGCGGCATGCGGTACAGCGGACGAGCCGAAAAAAGAGGAAACGCCTGTAACTGAAAACGGGCAAGCAGACGGACAAGAAGCGTCTGAAGAAGTAGCATTCCCTGTCACCTTGACAGATGCTGTCGGCAATGAAATCACGTTTGAAGAAGCACCAAAAACAATCGTGTCCATGATGCCAAGTAACACAGAAATCCTTTTTGCCCTTGGTTTGAACGAAGAAATCATTGGCGTCAACGATTATGATAATTACCCTGAAGAAGCATTGGAAAAAGAAAAAATCGGCGGCATGGAGTTTAACGTCGAAAAAATCGTAGCGATGCAACCGGATGTTGTCTTCGCACACGAATCCGGTCTGAGCACTGGTGAAGAAGGCTTACAACAAATCCGCGATGCGGGCGTTCAAGTGTTTGTCGTGAAAAACGCAACGAACTTTGAAGAAACATACACAACGATCGAACAAATCGGTCAAGCGACTGGAAAAACAGCAGAAGCAACAACAATTATCGAAGACATGAAAGCGAAAGTCGCTGAAGTGATCGAGAAAACAGAAAAAGTTGAAAACAAAAAGCGTGTATTTATCGAAACATCCGATGCACCTTCCATCTATGCACCGGGTAAAAACACGTTCATGCAAGAAATCTTGGACATGATCGGTGCGGAAAACGTTGTCACTGAAGAAGGTTGGGTGATGATCAGTCCTGAAGAAATCGTCAACCAAAATCCTGACGTTATTATCGTCATGTATAGCTATGTGCCGGACATTATCGAAAGCGTGAAAAACCGCGATGGCTTCGGTGACATTACAGCCGTAAAAGAAGACCAAGTCATTCAAGTCGATGAAAACTTGACGAGTCGTACTGGTCCACGTCTTGCACTCGGTCTTGAAGAAGTAGCGAAAGCAGTATACCCAGAGGCTTTTGGTGAATAAAGCAACCACTGCCTACATCGTGTCCACCGCCACATTACTCGTGGCGGTCTGGCTCGGTGTTTCAATCGGAACGGTACATATTCCAATCAACACATTTTGGGACGCATCCGATACGACGGCAACGAACATTTTATATAAAATTCGCATGCCACGTGTTATCTTAGCTGGACTAGTCGGCGCCTCGCTCGCCATTGCAGGAGCCGCATTCCAAGGTTTATTAAAAAACCCACTTGCTGATCCATACACCCTCGGAGTGTCATCCGGCGCCTCTGTTGGTGCGGTTATGACACTCTTTTTTGGCTTGTCCATTCCGATTGTCGGCACATACACCTTACCGTTTTTCAGCATGACCGGTGCAGCAATTACAATGTTTCTCGTCATCGGCTTCGCACGTCTCGTCGACCGTTCCATGAAAATGGAGACGATCATTTTGACAGGCATCATCTTCGGGTCCTTCTTAGGCTCAGTTCTATCATTAATGATTGCCCTCACCGGCGAAGAACTCCGCCAAATTATCGGCTGGCTTCTAGGCAGTGTGTCCATGCGCGGTTGGAATTACATTCTCATGATCCTGCCATTTGTCGTCATCGGCTCCTTCATTCTTTGGTTGAACCGTCGTGAATTAAATGCGATGCTATTTGGAGAAGAACGTGCCCATCATTTAGGCGTAAACGTTAAAAAACGAAAATTTATGATCCTTATCGGCGGCTCCATCTTAACAGGTTCCGCTGTCGCAGTATCCGGTACAATCGGCTTTGTTGGCCTCGTAGTTCCGCATATGACAAGACTCATGTGGGGGTCTGACCATCGTCATTTACTGACATTATCATTCTTAAACGGTGCATCATTGCTCATCATCTGTGACTTGATTGCCCGCACGATCATTTCACCAACAGAACTACCAGTTGGCGTCATTACCGCATTTATCGGAGCACCAGTGTTTGCGTATATTTTCTACAGACAGAGAAGGAAAGGGGCGATGTGACATGCTGCAAGTGAACAACCTTTCAGGCGGCTATGGCAAAGAGCCAGTTGTCCGCGATGTATCATTCCAAGTGGCAAAAGGGGAAGTGCTCGGCATCCTTGGGCCAAATGGCAGCGGGAAATCGACGTTGCTCAAAATTATTTCAGGCATTTTGCCGAAACTGACAGGCACCGTCCGTATCGACGGGCAAGACGCTGCGGTTTATTCCCAAAAAGAATTTGCGCGGAAAGTGGCTGTCTTGCCACAGCTCCATGCGCACGCCTTTTCCCATACCGTAAAAGACACCGTCTCCCTTGGCCGGTACCCGCATCAGTCCGGTCTCTTTTCCACCTGGTCGGAAACGGATGAAACAGCCGTCCAAGAAGCGATGGCGTACACAGGCATAACACGCTATGAACATACGCCGATCGAGCTATTGTCAGGCGGCGAGCAACAACGGGTTTTCGTCGCACAAGCACTCGCCCAGCAAGCACCCATCCTCTTACTGGATGAGCCGACCAACCATCTCGACATCGCACACCAACAGCAATTACTCGATACAATTCGAAAACACGCCGTCGAAAAAGGGGTGACCGTCATCTCCGTTTTCCACGACGTCAACCTCGCATCATTATATTGCGACCGTTTGCTCCTTATGGACAAAGGGACTATCTCAGCAATCGGTGATCCGCAAGACGTCATTCAAGAAACGATCATCGGCTCCGTCTACAACGCGCGCATCAAGACACAGCCGCACCCGGAGCTCCCGAAACCGCAAATGACGTTGTTGCCTGATACAATGGATACGAAACCGTTCATTGTCAAGAAAGAACAAATTACCATTTCAGCGGACCACGTCGGACTGCGCACCGACAAGCCGTTAAAAACCGTCTCATCCGCCGTCCATAACGCCGGCACAGGCTGGTACCGCGCATTCGTCAACCGTCACGTCGACGCCGACTACAATATCGACAATGTCAAAGCGGAAAACGAAGCCTATCTTCAACAACGTGGCTACCACCTGACAGAAACCGTTGGCATGATGACGGCGGTCACGACCGAACACGCAGAAGTTGGTGAATATAAAGGAGACTTCGGCACCGTCCTCATCATGGTCACTGCTGGCGTCGGAAACGCAGTCGATGTGTCGCAAGCTCTTTACCGGGACCGGCCGGAACGCATCGGCACCATCAACACATGGATCATCGTCAACGGTCACTTATCCGAAGAGGCGTTCATCCAAGCGATGATCACAGCGACGGAAGCGAAAACGAAAGCGCTCCAAACCGAAGCGATCACCGACCCATTAACCGGCACAATCGCAACTGGCACATCGACCGACAGCCTACTCGTCGCCGCCACACAAGAAGGCGAATCGTTGCCATATGCGGGCCCTATCACGCCCCTCGGCAAACTGATTGGCCACGGCGTCTACGATTGCACCGTCCGCGCCATCAAAGCCTACAAACAAGCGAAAGGTTGGCACACATGATTCAAACCCATTTTGTTGCAATCGCGATCGGGTTCCTCCTTGACCGCCTCATTGGGGACCCCCCGAACTGGCCACATCCAATACGTTGGATCGGCACGTTAATTACTAAACTAACCGCGGTCTTAAACAAAGGACGTGCCCGCATACTAAAAGGCGCGGGATTGCTGCTCATGATGATCGTTATCGTGACGGGCATCGTTCTGGCAATTGTAACGATCGCCTATCAAACGCATATTGCAGTAGGCATCGCCGTTGAAGCCGTCCTTATTGCCATTGGTCTTGCCCAGAAAAGTTTACGGGATGCAGCGACGGAAGTGTACAAGCCTTTGATCGCTGGCGATATGCAAGAAGCAAGAACGAAACTAAGTTGGATTGTCGGCCGCGATACAGCAGCGCTACAAGAAAGCGACATTGCCCGCGGAGCCATTGAAACGGTCTCAGAAAACACATCAGATGGAGTGACAGCACCATTATTTTGGGCATTCCTGTTTGGTGCGCCAGGCATCTGGTTGTATAAAACGGTTAACACACTCGATTCGATGGTTGGGTATAAAGACGACCGCTACCATGAATTCGGCAAGTTTTCAGCGCGTGCCGATGACGTGCTGAATTTCATTCCCGCAAGAATTACAGGGTTGCTCATCTTACTGACGACACCGAACGAAGGGGGCATCCCGTTCCGTCAACGGTTCGCCGGTTGGTGGCAAGATGCTAAACGTCATCCAAGTCCGAACAGCGGCTATTTAGAAGCAGCCACCGCTTGGCAACTCGGTGTCACGTTAGGCGGGAAAAGTACATATCGAGGCGTCGTTTCTGAACGTCCTCAAATTGGTCCTGGCCACCGGAAGCTCACTGCACCCGATATCCAATCGACCATTGTCCACATGCACATTGTATCGTTTGTATGTTGGATGTTACTGACAGCCATTGGAGTGATCATACATGCAATTACCTGAACACGGCGCAAACCCGCACCATGTCTATAAGCGATTAGGCATCGAGCCACCTAAGCGAACCGTTGATTTCAGTGAAAACTGCAATCCGGAAGGACCGCCGAAAAACGTGATCGAGATGTGGCCGGCGCTCTTGTCGACGATTCCTACCTATCCTGATCCATCCGGCGAACCGTTCTTGTCGGAAGTGGCAGCGTACCATCACGTTTCTCCTGCTGCTGTCATCGCAGGAAACGGTGCAGCAGAGCTCTTATCGCTCTTGGCTGAACGATACCGCGGCAAACGGGCAATCGTCGTCCATCCGACATTCTCCGAATACGAAGCGACGTTGCGGGCAAAAGGCGTAGAACCGATACGTGTTCTCGCTACAGAACAAGACGGTTTCAAACTGCCCGTAGCAGCTATCATAGAAAAACTTCCGAACGCAGCTGCATTGTATTTGTGCACGCCGAACAACCCGACAGGCATCTTGCCGTCCCGGGAAGAACTCCTATCACTCATCGTGCAAGCAGGAGAAGCCGGTTGCGAAGTCATCCTAGACGAAGCGTTCATCGACTTCGTAGATGAAGAAAAATCATTCATCCCGAACGTGCAAGATTTCCCGCACGTCATCGTCGTCCGCTCCATGACGAAAATGTACGCCATCCCGGGCATTCGCCTTGGGTACGCCATCGCAAACCCGGATGTGATTAAGGCGTTACAAGCAATCGCCCCCCATTGGAACGTCAACGGCATCGCCGCTGCAATCGGCGCACAATGCCTGCACGAAGAAGCGTACCGAGCAAGAGCGATCGAGCATGCCGCTGAACAACGTCAACAACTACAGAAATTTTTGGAACAACACGCTTGCACCGTCACTGACGCACAAGCCAACTTTCTCTCCTTCAAACCGGCAGCAGGTCTAGATGCACGCAAACTCTATAAAGACCTGCTCACTCGTGGCATCGTCCTCCGCCACTCTGAAAACTTCCATGGTATGGATGGACGCTGGCTGAGAGTAGGCATGAAACGTGCAGCGGATATGGCGCTATTGCAACGCGAACTAACAGATTGGTTTGCCCGGAATCGCGAATAGTCGCTGAGTACGACTGCGCTAGTTCGCGCTAGCAATGCTCTTCACCAATAAAGGGTTTGGAATTTGTGAGCGGGATATGCGGCGATTACTCTAGTTATGCGGAGTTTTGGGTAAGTATGCGGCGTTTTGCAGCGATATGCGGAGTTCTGAGCAACTATGCGCCGTTTTACAAAACTATGCGGCTTTCCTACAAACAGAAAACGATGCTCTTCAAATTTCTGATTGGTATAGAAATAAACTAGATTCGCGGGAAGTAGTCAACATTGGAAGGCATACGTCGCGCTAGCAATGCTCTTAACCAATAAAGGGTTTGGAAATTGTGAGCGGGATATGCGGCGATCCGTCTAGTTATGCGGAGTTCTGGGCAAGTATGCGGCGTTTTGCAGCGATATGCGGAGTTCTGAGCAAGTATGCCGCGTTTTGCAGAGTTATGCGGAGTTCTGAGCAACTATGCGCCGTTTTACAAAACTATGCGGTTATCCTTCAAGCAGTAAACGATGCTCTTCAAATATCTGATTGGTATAAAAATAAACTAGATTCGCGGGAAGTAGTCAACATTGGAAGGCATGCGTCGCGCTAGAATGCCTTTGACAAATAAAGGGTTTGGAATTGTAAACGGGAAATGCAGCGATTCGTCTAGTTATGCGGAGTTCTGGGCAAGTATGCGGCAATCTGCAGAGTTATGCGGAGTTTCATGCCAATATGAGGAGTTTGAGAAAGTTATGCCGCAATCTTACGAAGTATGCGGTGTTTTACTACTGAAAAAAAGATGCACTCCTAGTAAGCGGGGCTAGAATTTACAAATACATATAAAAATACGCCATACATAGAAACGGAGGGGATTGAGTGCGTGGGCAGTTGACATTCATCAGCGGTGGCGTGCGGAGTGGGAAAAGCGCGTTTGCGGAAAAACAGCTCGTTGCAAGCGCGCGTGTTGCAGGGGGACGGCTCGTCTACATTGCTTCAGGAAGAGCTGTCGACAAGGAAATGCAAGCACGTATTGAGCAACATCAACACGACCGAGCGGACCAACAATGGTCCACGATTGAACAGCCCGTCTCCCTGGAAAACGTGCTTCCATTCATTCAACCGAACGACTTTGTTTTGTGGGACTGTTTAACAACGTGGCTTGCGAACGAAATGTACGAAGAACGAGCAGATACGTTTTGTATCCACGTACCAGGTTGTATGGAGAAAAAAGCCGAACAACTACTTGAGACAGTCCGGCAAATAAGAGAACGAGCAGCACACTTCACCATCGTTTCCAACGAAGTGCTCGACGAACTTCCATCTCCGTTTACAGAAACACAACAATACAGCAAGTGGATCGGCTACCTGCACCAACAACTTGTCCGCATGGCAGACGATGCGATTGAAATGGACTATGGTTTGCCGTTTTACTGGAAAAAAGAAGGGCAGGTGACGACCCGATGAAAGGCATTATGGTAATGGGAACGGCTTCAGATGTCGGTAAGACGATGATCTGCACCGCATTATGCAGGCTGTTTGCCGATGAAGGCATGCGGGTAGCCCCATTCAAATCGCAAAACATGTCGCGATTCTCCGAAAAAACGAAAGACGGCAAAGAGATGAGCCGCGCACAATTTTTGCAGGCGGAGGCGGCGAGGACGGAACCGATTGTTGAGATGAACCCGATTTTGCTGAAACCGCTCGGGAACATGCAATCCGAAGTCCGTTTCCTCGGGGAACTTTTTGAAACGGTCGATGGTATGGCGTATCGCGAGCGTTTTTTCAACCGAGCTATCGAAACGATCAAGTCCTCTCTGCAAACGCTCGCTGACCGGTTTGACGTTCTCGTTATCGAAGGGGCGGGCAGTCCGGCGGAAGTGAATTTGAATGACCGTGAAATCGTCAACATGCGCGTCGCGGACATAGCGGATGTACCCGTGCTACTCGTCGCAGACATCGATCGAGGGGGCGCCATCGCTTCCATCGTCGGCACGCTTGCCTTGTTGGAACCGGCACACCGCGCACGCGTCAAAGGAATTCTCATCAATAAATTCCACGGAGACGTCGCGCTATTCCAAGAGGGCGTAACGTTCATCGAACAGCACACCGGCATTCGCGTCGTCGGGGTGCTCCCGCATATGATGAACCATGGCATCGAAGAGGAGGATGTCGATCGCGAAACGTCAAAAGCCCCAGCTGGCATCGATGTGTACGACGCATGGGCCGCGCACGTCAAAGCGCACGTCGATTGGCCGTTCATCCAATCGCTCATCGGAGAACCGAAATGACAGGATTTCTACTGGCGCTACAATTTTTCACAGCCATTCCGATCCGGAAAAACTTGCCGATGGAACAGCAAGACGTCACCCGCATGTACAGCGCACTCCCGCTCATAGGCGCACTCATCGGGCTTATCCTATACGGCACAGCCGTACTGCTCACCGAAGGCGTCGGGATCAGTCCGCTGCTCGCCTCGTTCCTAATTGTTTTAGTCGGCATTGCGCTGACAGGGGGCCTGCATATGGACGGTTTCGCGGACGCGAGCGATGCGTTTTTTTCGTATCGCGACAAGGAGCGACGCATGGAAATTATGGACGATCCGCGTATCGGCGCGTTCGGGACGATGGCGCTCATTCTGCTCATCGTCGGGAAAGTGGCATTGGTGTACGAACTGCTGCTCCGCGCACCACATTTGCTGGCAGTTATGATAGCTATCCCGCTTCTCTCGCGTGCCGGCATGAATGTGTACTTTACAACGACACGCCTTGCAAAGGAAAAAGGAATTGCCCATTTCTTCAAGGAGAAATTAGCGACAAGCACGGTCATTTCGACGTCAGGGAGTATGGCACTTCTTTCACTCATAGCGCTTGGCATCGCGGTTCAGTCACTTGTCATCCCAGTAGCATTCGCCATCGTGTTGGCCGGTACAATGGTGATCTATCAACACTGGACCTACAAGCAATTCGGTGGGGTGACGGGAGATTTATGCGGGGCATTCATTGAAGGAACGGAGGCGTTATTATGGCTCGTCCTCATACTTTGTATTTGATACGTCATTTGCCGACAGCGGGAAACCGAGCGAAAAAGTATATCGGTTGGACAGACGAACCGATTGAACCGATTACTGAACCAGAAACATTTCGACTGTCAAGTATGCAACAGAACATCGTCTACGGGAGCGACTTGCGAAGAGCGCGACAAAGCGCAAACATCTTCTTGCCGCATGCCATTTTCCACGAAGATCGCCGTTTTCGTGAATGTCATTTTGGCGATTTTGAAGGAAAAACGTATGCCGACCTTGAACAAGATAAGGACTACCGAAATTGGCTCGATAATCCGGTACAATATGCACCAAGAGGCGGGGAGGGGCTTGAGAACGTTGAAAAGCGTTTGATGGCTGCGTTAAACGAGTTGCCAAACGACTCCCTCGTCGTCACACATGGCGGACCAATCCGGATTGCACTCAATCGATTTTCACCTGAACCAGCCGATTTCTGGTCTTGGCATATCCCGCACGGCTCCCTATGGAAATTCGAGTGGGCAAACGAAACAACGATGAAGGAGGGCGGACGATGCACATCATTATCGGAGGTGCCCACAACGGCAAACGTACCTACGTCCAACAACAGCTCGCCAACACGGCACACCAATGGATGAATTGTGAGAATACGGAGAATTGTTTCGGGGACTGGCACCCAACAGGCATCGTTGTAATTGAGCACATTGAAAAGTGGCTTGCACGGACGAATTTGCCAGAACCACAAGCGATTGACCACATTTTATCGGCTGTTGAAGGACGCAATACGCTGTTCATCCTCACCGATTTCGGGCGAGGCATCGTGCCAATGGACGCGAAACTACGTGCATTGCGCGATACGTGCGGCCGGCTGTACCAGCAATTATTCGCCCGCGCAGATGAAGTAACGAGAATTTGGTACGGCATACCACAAACAATCAAGAAAAGGGGAGAACGCATATGAAAATTTACACACGTACAGGTGACAAAGGGAAAACGAGTTTAATCGGAGGTCGCGTCGATAAAGACAGCTTGCGCGTCGAAGCGTATGGCACGATGGACGAACTGAATTCCTTTGTCGGAAAAGCGATGACGGAACTTGACGATGAGAAATTCGCAGATTTACTTGAAGACTTAGAAGCCATCCAAAACGAACTGTTTGATGGGGGCGGCGACTTGGCGAACGTCATGAAAGAGCGCCACTACAAACTTTCCGATGAACCGATTGAAGTGCTTGAAAAGCGGATTGATGCCCTAATGGAAGAAGCGCCGCCACTTGAAAAATTCATCTTGCCTGGCGGATCACCGGCTTCCGGAACGTTGCATATCGCACGGACGATCACACGTCGCGCGGAACGCTTGACAGTCACCCTTATGAAAGCGGAAGAAGATGTCCCGGCCACCGTTCAAAAATATTTGAACCGTCTTTCCGACTACTTCTTCGTCGCAGCACGTATCGTCAATGCACGCCTCGGTGTACCAGACAACGAATATGTCCGTAGCGCCAAAGTCTTCCGAACGGACAAAAAGAAAGAGGACTGACATGCACCTTAGAAAACTGACACTCACCGCACTATTCGCCGCCCTCTGCGTCATCGGCGGCTACATAAAAATCCCGTCCGGCATCGGCTCACTCGCACTCGACACAGTGCCTGCGTTGCTGGCGGCATCTTTCTTGCCGCCCGTGTTCGTCGGATTCGCCTCCATGACCGGGCATCTCGCCTCCGCCATGTATGCGGGCTTTCCACTAGGACCCCTGCATGTGGTCATCGCGATTGAAATGTTCATCATCCTTTATGTATTTTCCCGCATGCACAGAGCAGGTAGCAAAGTTTGGAAATGGGTGTTCTTCATCGTGGCGAACGGTGTGCTAGCACTCATTCCGTTTTATTTCATCGTGTCTCCTGCCTTCTTTGTAGCGGCGTTGCCATCGATCTTCCTAGCGACAGTGCTGAATGCAGCCGTCGTCATTACGGTCCAGCCAGCCCTCGCGAAAGTGGCAAAAGGCCGGTTGAGGTTGTCGAAATGAGAAACGCCCTTCACCTAGTCGATGGTCTAATTGTTACGACCGACAATTCAGGCGGCATCGGCGAAAAAGCGGAAGACGTTGTAAATGTGCCTGACGAAGTGACCGCCTACTTCGCCACACGTGTCGCGTTACTGGAGCAATGGGCGGCCAACGCAGAACCGCTAGCTGTGCTTCTCCACAATTTCAGTGGCCCTGCTAGCTGGAAAGCCTACGTCAATGGCGTTACACAACTGTTCACAGATGCAAATTGTCCGGTTCCGACAATTAGCGGCAGTACGGAAACGAATATGGAATTGCTGCAATCCGCCATGGCGGTGACCATTATCGGCAAACGAAAAGCTGAAGCTGAAAAGGTGAGCGAAGAGGTCGCAGAACAGAATCATCAGCGAACAATAACAGAGAATGCGATTGACCTAAAAGATCAAGAATGTAAAGATCAACAATGTAGAGATCAAGAAATCCTAAATAAACAGAAATTCAATCATTATCACGATTCACAATTGGAATGGTACGCCTACGGCAAACCGCTTGTCGGGGCGGCCGTCCTCGAAAACCAATCTGAAATCGCTTCGCTACGCATCATCAAAGAAGCAATGCATCGTGGATTCGTCCAACGAATGTGGCCAGTCGGCTCGTCAGGCATTCTCAAGGAATTCAGGAAGTTAACGAATGATCCAACCATAGAACTTCAATCCACATTGGATCTCCATACTTCCGCCGGCCCATCCACAACAGTTATCGTTGGTGTACCGCGCACAAAACGCAACCAAGCCCAACAGCATTTCAACGGCGCACTCCATAAACTCCACATACGCTAACAACGCGCACAACATCGTGCGCGTTTCTTTTTCAGAAGCATGCAGCGCGACAGCAAATCCACCAACAAAAACTCCCCGCGGTCTCAAGAAAACCACCTAGAATCAGGCGAATCGCGGCATAACTCTCTGGAACGCCGCATAAACCCGCCAAACGCGGCAAACTTGCCCAAAACGCCACATAAATCCAAAAATCGCCGCATATCCAGCCCGCAAATAAAACCTTTTAGTTTGTCAAAAGCATTCAGCGCGACAGCAACTGCTCCAACAAAAACTCCCCGCGATTCCAAGAAAACCACCTAGAATCCGGCGAATCGCGGCATAACTCTCTGGAACACCGCATAAACCCGCCAAACGCGGCAAACTTGCCCAAAACGCGGCAAACTTGCCTAAAACTCCGCATAACTCCACCAATCGCCGCATATCCAGCCCGCAAATAAAACCTTTTAGTTTGTCAAAAGCATGCAGCGCGACATCAACTCCACCAACAAAAACTCCCCGCGATTCCAAGAAAACCACCTAGATCAGGCGAATCGCGGCATAACTCTCTGGAAAACCGCATAATCCCGCCAAACGCGGCATACTTGCCCCAAACAACTCATACTTCTCCGAAACGCGGCAAACTTGCCCAAAACGCCGCATAACTCCGCCAATCGCCGCATAATGCCACGAAACGCAGCATAACTCCACAAATCCCCGCATATAACAACAAATCGCAAAACCGTCCAAAAAGTATAGCAAAATAAAAAAATCCGTTGACTGAATGCTCATTCATATCATAGACTAGGAAGTAGAACATCGACATAGTATTTAAAATCTACTACACTATTCATAATCGTAGCAATTAGGGAAGGAGCGAAATGACAATGAATGCATTATTAGTCGCCAACTGGGTGTTGTTCTTAGCTGTCGTGGCGTATGGATTGGCATTATTCACGTATTTAATTAGGACGCGTGTAGAGTTTGTGAAATTGGGGAGAAAAGAAGAGTTTGATAACAATGTTTCGCGCCGCTTACAAGAAGTTTGGGTGAATGTGTTTGGGCAGAAAAAGTTATTGAAGGATAAGAAAAGTGGAATCATTCACGTCATGTTCTTCTATGGCTTCTTGCTCGTCCAACTTGGGGCAATCGACCTCATCTGGAAAGGATTGAAGCCGGAGTCACATTTACCGTTAGGGCCGCTCTATGGTGCGTTCACATTCTTCCAGGAAATCGTCGTTTTCATGATTCTCATCGCAGTCGTATGGGCGTTCCATCGCCGATACGTCGAAAAACTGGTCCGCTTGAAACGAGGATGGAAATCGGGGCTTGTGTTGATTTTCATCGGTTTACTCATGGTGTCAACCCTTGTATCGAACGGGATGAACATGATCTGGCATGGGCATGAAACGACTTGGACCGAGCCAATGGCGTCTGCAATTGCAAGCGTTTTCAGCTTCATGTCGCCGACCGCTGCGGCAGTCGTCTTCTTCATCGCATGGTGGGTGCATCTACTCACGTTACTAACGTTCCTCGTCTACGTGCCGCAATCAAAACATGCGCACTTAATCGCTGGGCCGATCAATACGTACATGATGCGCTTTGATCGTAGGGGAAAACTTTCACCAATCGACTTTGAAGCATTAGAGGAAGTCGAAGATGAAGATGAAATGCCAGCACTCGGTGTCGGCAAAATTACGGATTTCACGCAAAAGCAAATGATCGACTTCTATGCGTGCGTGGAGTGTGGTCGTTGCACAAATATGTGTCCAGCAACCGGGACAGGTAAAATGTTGTCACCGATGGACTTAATTACAAAACTCCGTGATAACTTGACGAATACAGGTGCACTCGTGACAAAGAAACAACCTTGGGTGCCTACGTTTGCCTTTAAAAACACAAAAGGGAATCAAATCGCACTAGCCGCTGGACTTGAAGGAGCGACGATGGATGATATCTACAATCCGTCACTCATCGGCGATGTCATCACGGAAGAGGAGATTTGGGCGTGTACGACGTGCCGAAACTGTGAAGACCAGTGTCCGGTTATGAATGAACACGTCGATAAAATCATCGACTTACGCCGCTACCTTGTCATGACAGAAGGGAAAATGGATGCGGATGCACAACGTGCGATGACGAACATCGAGCGTCAAGGGAATCCGTGGGGGCTGAACCGAAAAGAGAAGGAAAACTGGCGTGACGCTAGTCCGGAACTGCACATTCCGACAGTGAAGGAATTGAAGAAAACAGACGAAGAGTTTGAGTATCTGTTCTGGGTCGGTTCCATGGGAGCTTTCGATAACCGTTCGCAAAAAATCGCTCTTTCATTCGCACGGCTTATGAACGAAGCGGGCATCAAGTTCGCGATTCTTGGCAATAAAGAAAAGAACTCCGGAGACACGCCACGTCGTTTAGGGAACGAATTCCTTTTCCAAGAACTTGCGACGGCGAATATTGCGGAATTTGAAAAAGCAGGGGTTACAAAGATTGTCACGATCGACCCGCATGCGTACAACATTTTCAAAAATGAATACCCGGATTTCGGCTTCAAAGCGGAAGTTCTGCATCATACCGAAATGTTGTTTGACCTTGTATCACAAGGCAAATTGAACCCGGTTCATGAAATTAACGAAACGATCACGTTCCACGATTCGTGCTATTTGGGCCGATACAATGACGTCTACGATGCACCAAGGGAAATTCTGAAAGCCATTCCAGGCGTCAATCTTGTCGAGATGAAACGGAATCGCCAAGACGGCATGTGTTGCGGAGCAGGTGGCGGGCTCATGTGGATGGAAGAAGACACAGGCCATCGCATCAACGTTGCACGTACCGAACAAGCGATGGAAGTCAGCCCGGGCATCATTTCATCCGGTTGTCCGTACTGCTTAACAATGCTTTCTGACGGTACAAAAGCGATTGAAGTGGAAGAGAAAGTCGGCACGTATGATATCGCCGAACTGTTAGAACGTTCCATCTTCGGTGAAGAGCGCCAAGCACCAGTGGAAGAGGCCGAAGAAGCAGCATCGAAATAACAGAAACAATCACCTTTCATTGCGTGATTCGCTGAACAGCGATATAATTAAGAAAATTAAGGAGTTTACAAGATTACGAGTTTCTTGTGAACGAGTATTTTCTATACATGACAAATTTCATCAATAAGTGCATAGACAAAGTTTTAACCCGGCTTTGTCTATACGTTCCAGGGAGTCAGTGCACTCCCTTTTCTTTCAATGTGTTACCGAGCGAGCGTTCAGTCGTATGGTGAGCACATAAATGTAAACGTTATCATGGAGAATGGGAGGAATTAGCATGCATCGAACAGTCATAGTGGACGGAGCACGTACGCCGTTTGGCAAACTTGGTGGGGTTTTATCGACTAAATCGGCAAGTGATCTTGGGGGCATTGCCATAAAAGAAGCGCTTCAACGAGCAGGTGTGGATGCGAATGAAGTGGACGAAGTCATTGTCGGAACGGTTCTTCAAGCAGGACAGGGGCAAATTCCGTCCAGGCAAGCGGCGACAAAAGCAGGGCTTCCTTGGTCAGTGAAAACGGAAACGGTTAACAAAGTATGTGCGTCGGGCATGCGTTCCGTCACACTCGCTGACCAGCTCATCCGACTTGGTGACGAAGAAGTGATCGTTGCGGGGGGCATGGAATCCATGTCGAATGCACCGTACTATTTGCCGAAAGGTCGCTTCGGATTGAAGATGGGCGATACACAATTAGTGGACGGCATGATCTATGACGGCCTTTCTTGTTCATTTTCACCTGACCGTGTCCATATGGGAACGTACGGCAACGCAACAGCGGACAAATTTTCATTAACACGTGAACAGCAAGACGAGTGGGCGTTGCGCAGCCATGAACGGGCACTCGCTGCAATGGATGAAGGGAAATTCAAAGACGAAATCGTCACAGTCGAGATCCCCCAACGGAAAGGGGACGCGCTCATCGTCGAAACGGACGAAGCCCCTCGACGGGATACTTCGCTCGAATCACTTGCAAAATTGCGTCCAGCATTTGGGAAAGACGGCACCATTACAGCAGGCAATGCGCCAGGTGTCAATGACGGGGCATGTGCATTGGTGCTCATGAAAGAAAAGCGGGCCGCTAAAGAAGGAAAGACGCCATTAGCAACGATTATCGGTCATGCCGAAGTCGCAGTCGAGCCGGAAAACTTCCCGCAGACGCCAGGACTCGTCATTACGGAACTATTGAAAAAGACAGGGAAGTCGTTAGAAGACATCGATCTGTTTGAAATAAACGAAGCGTTCGCAGCAGTCGCTCTCGCAAGTTCGCAAATCGCAGGGCTGGATCCAGAGAAAGTGAACGTCAACGGTGGTGCAATTGCACTTGGTCACCCGATTGGTGCAAGTGGTGCGCGCATCATTTTGACACTTGCTTATGAACTGAAACGTCGCGGCGGCGGAATCGGAATCGCTTCAATCTGTTCAGGCGGGGGCCAAGGCGACGCGGTCATGATTGAAGTGAAATAAAGAAACGAAGACGGAGGGAATGGTCTCATGAATATACAAAAAGTAATGGTCATCGGTGCAGGGCAAATGGGTGGCGGCATTGCACAAGTATGTGCCCAAGCTGGATTTGACGTAAAACTGAACGACATTAAAGAGGAATCTTATGCAAAAGGCCTTGCCGTCATTACGAAAAACCTTGCGCGCAACGTCGACAAAGGACGGATGACGGAAGACGACAAAACAGCAGTGCTCAACAGAATTACAAAGTCACTCGATTTAGCAGACGCAGCGGACGTTGACATTGTCATCGAAGCGGCTGTCGAAAACATGGATGTGAAAAAGTCAATCTTTGCAAAACTGGACGGCATCGCATCGAAGCACGCTATCCTTGCGACGAACACCTCGTCGTTGCCAATTACGGAAATTGCAGCCGCCACAAAACGTCCAGAACAAGTCATCGGCATGCACTACATGAATCCTGTGCCGGTCATGAAGCTCGTCGAAATTATCCGAGGCCTTGCAACATCAGACGAAGTGTATGAGGCGGTTGAAGCGATGACGCACAAGCTTTCAAAAACACCAGTCGAAGTGAACGACTATCCAGGATTCGTTGCAAACCGCGTCCTCATGCCGATGATTAATGAAGCGGTATACACCTTGTACGAAGGCGTCGCAACGAAAGAAGCAATCGACGAAGTGATGAAACTTGGTATGAACCATCCGATGGGGCCGTTGCAACTTGCAGATTTCATTGGACTCGACACGTGTCTCTACATTATGGAAACGTTGCACGAAGGATTCGGCGACTCGAAATACCGCCCATGCCCGTTGCTACGGAAATACGTCAACGCAGGGTGGCTCGGCAAAAAATCCGGACGCGGTTTTTACACATACGACTGATTTGAGGTAGGTAGAAGGTCATGAAATGGCGATAACTTTCGCTATCTGATCGATAACTCTGTTTATCCGATTGATAACTTCGCCTATGCGATTGATAAAAACGTTTATCCAATCGATAACAACATCTACATGATCGATAACTACGCCACTTCACGCTACACATAGTTTTAGCTAGAAATTTCCTCAGTGGGGAATCAGGAGGGATTTACAGTTTAGAAGGTCACCACATCAAGCAAAGGGGTTAATCATATGGATTTACAGTTCACCGAAGAACAACAGATGATGCGTACGATGGTGAAAGATTTCGCCAAGGCGGAAATCGAGCCTTTTATTCCACGGATGGAAGCGGGAGAATTTCCACGCGACATCTTAAAGAAGATGGGGGAACTCGGGCTAATGGGGATTACCGTCCCCGAAAAATACGGTGGCTCCGACATGGATTTCACGTCGTATATTATCGCGATTCACGAGCTGTCGAAAGTGAGCGCAGTTATGGGGGTCATCCTTTCTGTCCACACTTCCGTCGGCACGAACCCGATCATGTATTTCGGGAATGAAGAGCAGAAAGCCAAATACCTTCCGAAAATGGCGACCGGCGAGTACATCGGCGCCTTCTGCCTGACCGAAGCATCGTCAGGTTCTGATGCAGGATCATTGAAAACAAAAGCGGTCAACAAAGGCGATCATTATGTCCTCAACGGCTCCAAAATGTTCATTACAAACGGTGGGGAAGCAGACGTGTACATCGTCTTTGCATCGACCGACCCTTCGCAAGGGACATACGGCATTACAGCGTTCATCGTCGATAAAGACACACCTGGACTCATTATTGGAAAAGATGAGGAAAAGATGGGTCTTCACGGATCGCGAACGGTGCAATTGACATTTGAAGATATGCAAGTGCCCGCGAACAACCGTCTCGGTGAAGAAGGGGAAGGGTTTAAAATCGCGATGGCGAATCTGGACGTCGGCCGCATCGGAATTGCAGCCCAATCACTCGGCATTGCGGAAGCCGCACTCGAAGCGGCGACCGAGTATGCAAAAGAGCGTGTTCAATTCGGAAAACCGATTGCAGTCAATCAAGGCATAGGCTTCAAATTAGCCGATATGGCAACTGCGACAGAGGCGGCCAAATTGCTTGTTTACCGGGCGGCACAACTTCGAGCAGAAGGGAAGCCGTGTGGCAAAGAAGCTTCAATGGCAAAACTGTTTGCGTCCCAAGCGGCGATGGATAACGCGATTGAAGCTGTTCAAGTATTCGGAGGCTACGGCTATACGGAAGACTATCCGGTAGAACGCTATTTCCGAGACGCGAAAGTGACACAAATTTACGAAGGTACAAGTGAAATCCAACGCATCGTCATTAGCAAACAGTTGATGCAATAAGTCTACATACCCCAAGGAGGAAATGACATGAATTTTAACCTTTCTGAAGAACATGAAATGATTCGTAAAATGGTGCGCGATTTTGCGGTAAAAGAAGTCGCGCCTACCGCGGCTGAACGGGATGAAGAGGAACGTTTTGATAGGGAGATTTTCGAGAAGATGGCGGAGCTTGGGTTGACAGGTATTCCTTGGCCGGAAGAATACGGCGGAATCGGCAGCGATTATTTGGCGTATGTCATTGCAGTCGAAGAATTGTCAAGGGTTTGCGCATCGACGGGGGTTACGTTATCCGCACATACGTCCCTCGCTGGCTGGCCGGTATATAAATATGGCACAGAAGAACAGAAGCAGAAATACCTCCGTCCAATGGCGGAAGGAACGAAAATCGGTGCTTACGGTCTGACGGAACCAGGTTCAGGGTCTGATGCAGGTGGTATGCGGACAACAGCAAAACTCGATGGCGATGCATATGTGCTCAACGGCTCCAAGATTTTCATTACAAACGGCGGAATTGCAGACATTTACATCGTGTTCGCAGTCACAGATCCGGATTCCAAGCATAAAGGAACGAGTGCGTTCATCGTCGAAAAGGATTTCCCAGGATTCTCGGTCGGTAAAAAAGAAAAGAAACTCGGCATCCGTTCTTCACCGACAACGGAAATCATGTTTGACAATTGCCGTGTTCCGAAAGAAAATCTGTTAGGGGCAGAAGGCGAAGGTTTCATTATCGCAATGAAAACGTTGGATGGTGGACGTAATGGCATCGCAGCACAAGCTGTTGGAATTGCGCAAGGTGCACTCGACGCGGCGACGGACTATGCGAAAGAGCGTGTGCAATTCGGCAAACCGATTGCGGCCAATCAAGGCGTCGGTTTTAAGCTTGCGGACATGGCGACAGCGACGGAAGCTTCTCGTCTGTTGACGTACCAAGCGGCGTGGCTCGAGTCGAACAACTTACCGTATGGAAAAGCGTCCGCAATGGCGAAGTTGATGGCCGGTGATACAGCGATGAATGTGACGACAGAAGCCGTGCAAGTGTATGGCGGCTACGGCTACACGAAAGATTATCCGGTCGAGCGTTTCATGCGCGATGCGAAAATTACGCAAATCTATGAAGGTACACAAGAAATCCAACGACTCGTCATCTCCCGTATGTTAACGAAATAATCGGGGGTGCAACATGCAGTTCAAACGCGAAGTCCAATCATCCGTCAAAGATGAGAACTTAATTGAAAAAAGACGTGAACAAATTATCGATGGTGCGGTGAAGCTATTTAAGGAAAAAGGATTTCACCGTGCAACGACGAGAGAAATTGCGAAAGCGGCAGGCTTCAGCATTGGCACACTCTATGAATATATCCGGACGAAAGAGGATGTTCTCTATCTTGTTTGTGACAGTATTTACAATGAAGTGCAAAGCCGCTTATCGACGTCGATGGACCAAGAAGGCAATGTCGAAGGGTTACGGAGTGCGATCGACACGTATTTCCATCTGATCGACGACATGTCCGACGAATTTGTCGTCATGTACCAAGAGTCGAAGTCATTGCCAAAAGACGCCTTGCAATATGTGCTGAAAAAAGAGATGGAAATGGTGTCGCTCTTTAAACGGCTCATCCATGCATGCGTGAAGTCAGGGGAACTGCGCATTACGGAAGAGGCGGTCGACATCGCGGCGCACCATGTCGTCATCCAAGGGCAAATGTGGGCGTTTAGAAGATGGGCGATTCAAAGTCAGTATTCAATCGATGCGTTCATCACGCTTCAAACGGACCAGTTATTGAATGGGATTGTGAAAAGTTCGTAAGTTGTCGTTCTTTAAACAGAAGGGGTGAGTGATAGATGGCTACAATTGAAATTTATAAACCGAAGCATCACGTTCGATTCGTCACAGCATCCAGCTTGTTCGACGGACACGATGCGTCCATTAACATCATGCGCCGTATTTTACAATCGACCGGCGCAGAAGTGATTCACTTAGGGCATAACCGATCTGTCGAGGAAGTCGTCAATGCGGCGATCCAAGAAGACGTCCAAGGGATTGCGATTTCTTCCTACCAAGGCGGACACGTCGAATACTTCAAATACATGTACGACTTGCTACAAGAAAGAGGGGCTCCGCACATTCGCATTTACGGCGGTGGTGGCGGCGTCATCTTACCGAAGGAAATTAAAGAACTGCATGATTACGGGATCGCCTGGATTTTCTCACCGGAAGACGGACGTAAACTAGGGCTTCAAGGGATGATTAACCGCATGGTAGAGGAATGTGATTACCTCACAGAAGCGGAAGATGAAATGGCAAACTTGGAGAAGGTGAGCACCGAATGTCCGGAAGTGCTTGCCAACTTGATCACCTATGCAGAAGAAAAGCATAACGAAGACGATCCACAAGCGAAGGCACTCATTGAGCAAGCAAGAAAGATGACCAAAAACACACCTGTTCTCGGAATTACCGGTACAGGGGGCGCGGGGAAAAGTTCCCTTACGGATGAATTAATCCGCCGTTTCCTCCGGGAGCTGCCTGACAAAAAAGTCGCGATACTATCCATTGATCCGACGAAGCAAAAGACGGGCGGAGCGTTACTTGGCGACCGGATCCGGATGAACGCCATTTTTAACGAGCGTGTGTTCATGCGCAGTCTTGCAACAAGAGGATCACGGTCCGAACTGTCGGGTGCGATCAAAGACGTACTTGACGTCGTGAAAACGGCTGGGTTTGACTTGATTATCGTTGAAACGAGTGGGATCGGGCAAGGGGATGCAGAAATTACGGAAGTGTCCGATGTATCCATGTACGTCATGACGAGCGAGTTCGGTGCGCCGACACAGCTTGAGAAAATCGACATGATTGACTTTGCAGACTTGATCGTCATTAATAAATTCGAGCGCAAAGGTTCTGAAGATGCCCGAAGCCAAGTGCAAAAACAGTACCAGCGCAGCCATCTATTGTTCGATCAAGACTTGGATAAAATGCCTGTCTACGGGACAATAGCGAGCCAATTCAACGACAAAGGAACGAACTCCTTATTCGCTGCGCTCGTTGCCAAGTTGAATGAAAAATGTGGGCTAGACTGGGAAACGTCCTATACGGATTTCGTAAAAACACAAAAACAGAACGTCATCATCCCAAATGACCGGACACATTACTTACGTGAAATCGCGAGTACAATCCGCGATTACCATAAGAAATCGACCCAACAAGTGGAACTTGCCCGTCGTTTATTCCAACTGGAAGGTGCAATGGAGGCGGTTCAGGAAAAAGGGATGGACGACGCACTGATTGCATCACTTCAATCACTTGCCGATGGTGTGCGTGAAGAACTGTCTGCCGAATCGAAGCGGATTCTGAATAACTGGGCTACGTTGAAAGAGTCGTATGCGGGCGATGAATTTGTCACGAAAATCCGTGACAAAGAAATTCGGACGCTGCTAACGACGACAAGTTTATCCGGTTTGAAAATCCCGAAAGTGTCATTGCCGAATTTCAAGGATTACGGCGAAATCTTACGCTGGGTGTATAAAGAAAACGTGCCAGGTTCGTTCCCGTACACGGCGGGTGTATTCCCGTTCAAGCGGGTAGGGGAAGATCCAAAACGTCAATTCGCTGGGGAAGGAACGCCTGAAAGAACGAATCGACGCTTCCATTATTTATCGAAAGATGATGATGCAAAACGGTTATCGACTGCGTTTGACTCCGTGACGTTGTACGGGGAAGACCCGGATGAACGCCCGGATATTTACGGGAAAGTCGGGGAATCAGGCGTCAGCATTTGTACCCTTGACGATATGAAAAAACTATACCACGGCTTTGACTTATGTGCGCCGTCGACGTCGGTTTCGATGACGATCAATGGACCGGCACCGATCATTTTGGCGATGTTCATGAACACAGCTGTTGACCAACAAGTGAAGTTGAAAGAGGAAGAACTCGGTCGTGTCCTCACAGTTGAAGAATTTACCGAAGTGCGTGATGCAACGTTAGAAGTCGTCCGTGGTACCGTGCAAGCGGATATTCTAAAAGAAGACCAAGGACAAAATACGTGCATCTTCTCAACGGAATTTGCGCTTCGGATGATGGGCGATATCCAGCAATATTTCATCGACAAAAAAGTGCGGAACTATTATTCGGTTTCAATTTCGGGGTACCATATTGCAGAAGCAGGTGCCAATCCGATTTCACAGCTCGCGTTCACACTGGCAAACGGCTTCACGTATGTTGAATATTATTTGAGCCGTGGGATGAACATCGATGACTTTGCACCGAATCTGTCCTTCTTCTTCTCCAATGGTCTCGATCCAGAATATACGGTCATCGGACGTGTTGCTCGCCGCATATGGGCGGTTGCAATGCGGGAGAAATACGGTGCGAACGAACGGAGTCAGAAATTGAAGTACCACGTCCAAACGTCCGGACGCAGCTTGCACGCGCAAGAAATCGACTTCAATGACATCCGCACGACGCTGCAAGCACTCATGGCGTTGCAAGACAACTGTAATTCGCTCCATACGAATGCCTATGACGAAGCGATTACGACACCGACGGAAGAATCAGTACGCCGTGCAATGGCGATTCAGATGATCATTACGAAAGAGCACGGCTTATCGAAGAATGAAAATCCGATTCAAGGTTCATTCATTATCGAAGAACTGACGGACCTTGTCGAAGAGTCCGTCCTACAGGAATTCGATAAATTGAATGACCGTGGCGGTGTATTAGGTTCGATGGAAACGCAATACCAACGGGGCAAAATCCAAGAGGAATCAATGCATTATGAAATGAAGAAGCATTCGGGTGAACTGCCGATTATCGGTGTGAACACGTACTTGAACCCGAACCCGCCTTCAGAAGAAGACATTGACAATATGGAAATTGCACGTGCGACACAAGAAGAGAAAGAAACGCAAATTACGAATTTACGCGCTTTCCAATCCAAACATAGCGACGCTTCGGCGGAAGCCCTTCGGAAATTACAAGAAGTGGCGGTTACGGGTGGTAACATTTTTGCAGAATTGATGGAAACAGTTAAAGTGGCAAGTCTCGGCCAAATCACTCATGCGCTTTACGAAGTGGGCGGCCAATACCGTAGAAATATGTAAAATCAGAGAAACGCTCTTCATCTTACAAGAGAGCGTTTTTCTCATGCCTGCTCGTTTTTGAATAAACGGGAAAGGACATGTTTTATCAAGGGCGGATAGGGTACGAGAACAATTAACGCGCTTGCTTCGTTGAGATTGTCTGAACACGAACTGGCCGCAAAAAAAATCAAGGGACTTTAGCGTGTTGCGAGTGGATTTTAATGGTTGGTCAAACGTATAATGGACATAATGATGAAAAAGGGGTGGGGAGATGAAGCTGTATCACCATATACTAATTATTGCAGTGCTTCTCGCCCTCGTGTTTTTCCTGTATGGCGCAGGTTTAGGGGCAATTCCCTTCATGCTAGCATCCGTTTACCTTGGGTATCTGAGCATCAAAGAATTTCAACGTGTCAAGAAGAGTAAAAGATGGTAGCATAATAGGCACTTCATTGTATATAATGATAAGTATGCTTTTGTTCAGAGAAAGGATGTGCGTATGATGAAACTTAATGAATTGACGAAGGAAGAACTCCTTGAAGAATCAATGATTGACATCGCTTATGCCATATTAACAGACAGACATGAAGCTTTGACGCTCGAGCAATTACTAACTGAAATTCGCGAGCTGACAGGCATGACAGAACAACAAATACAGGACAAGCTTCTGCAATTTTACACAGATATGAATATCGATGGAAGATTCCTTGCGATTCATGACAACCGTTGGGGACTACGTGAATGGTACCCGGTTGACCAGATCGAGGAAGAAACGGCTCCTGTCGTTAAAGTTCGTAAGAAGAAAAAGAAAAAGGCTTACGATGACGATGACGAAGAGGAAGACGAAGAAGAAGAACTTCTTGATGAAGATGAGTTGTTCGACGAAGAATTCGACGAACTTGATGACGATGAGGATGAAGAAGACGACGAGGAAGAAGACATCCTTGAAATCGACGAAGACCTTGTCGAAGATGATGAAGACGGGCTTGAAATCGTACCTGACGATGAACTGGATATAGATGATGAAGACGAAGATGAGGAAGATGAAGAAGAGGAAGAAGACATTCTTTAACATTTCCACTTGACTTCGAGCGTCCAAGGATTTAAGATACTGTTTGGGCTCCTTGAAAAAGGACACATGAATCCGTGTATAAGCGCTCCTCTTGTAGATAGACTACAGTGGAGCGCTTTTTTTGATTTTCATTTACATGATCGACCCCTAACAAAAAGGAGGAGCTACACATGACAAAATATATCTTTGTAACAGGCGGAGTTGTTTCATCTTTAGGGAAAGGCATCAATGCCGCATCACTCGGCAGACTATTAAAAAGTAGAGGCCTCCAAGTAACGAACCAAAAGTTTGACCCGTACATTAACCTTGATCCACGTATGATGAGTCCTTACCAACACGGTGAAGTATTCGTGACGGAAGATGGTGCTGAAACAGACCTCGATATCGGTCACTACGAGCGATTCATCGACATTAAATGTAACAAATACTCCAACGTCACGATGGGGAAAGTATATTCCTCTGTGTTAAGAAAAGAGCGCCGCGGCGACTATAAAGGTGCAACTGTCCAAGTTATCCCACATATTACGAATGAAATCAAAAGCCTCATCAAACGTGCGGGTCAAGAAACAAATGCAGATGTCGTCATTACGGAAATCGGCGGTAGCGTAGGAGATATCGAATCCCTACCGTACCTCGAAGCAATCCGTCAAATGAAAACAGATCTTGGCAGAAACGATGTCATGTACATCCACAATACGCTCATCCCATACCTTCATGCTGCAGGGGAAATGAAAACAAAACCGACACAGCATAGTGTGAAAGAATTACGTAGCCTTGGTATCCAACCGAACATGATCGTCGTTCGAAGCGAATATCCAGTGCCGCAAGAAATGAAAGACAAAATTGCATTGTTCTGTAACATCAAGCCGGAAGAAGTCATTGAAGCGCTTGACGTAGAAACATTATACGAAGTGCCGATTCGTTTGCATGCACAAAACATGGACAAGATTGTAGTGGATTTCCTAGGACTTGAAACAAAAGAAGCAGACTTAACGGAAATCCAGGAACTTGTTAACCGTGTAAGCCACTTAACACGCAAAGTAAAAATTGCGCTTGTTGGGAAATACGTAGAATTACAAGATGCTTACATTTCTGCAGTTGAAGCGTTCCGCCATGCAGGGTATGAATTTGATACGGATATCGAATTCGATTGGATTAATTCAGAAGAAGTGACGAGCGAAAATGTTGAAGCAACCTTAAAAGATGCAGACGGAATCTTCGTTCCAGGCGGATTTGGCGATCGCGGAATCGAAGGGAAAATGGAAGCAGTGCGTTATGCGCGTACAAACAACATTCCATTCTTCGGAATCGGTCTAGGTATGCAACTAGCAGCTGTGGAATTCGCACGTAACGTCCTTGGCATTCAAGACGCGCACTCTGTTGAATTCGACAGCGAAACGGAAAACCAAATCATTGAAAACAATCATGATTTTGAAACGCATGCCGGCGTTGATCAACCAAGTGGCGATATGCGCCTAGGTGCTCACCCATGTAAGTTAAACGAAGGCACGAAAGCACAAGCAGCTTATAACGATGAGCTTGTGTACGAGCGCCACCGCCACCGTTTCGAATTTAATAACATTTTCCGTGAGCGTTTCGAGAGCGCAGGCATGGTCGTAGCAGGCGAAAGCCCAGACGGACACCTCGTGGAAATCATCGAATTGAACGATCACCCATTCTTCATGGGCACACAATTCCAACCACAATTTTCGTCACGCCCAACGCGCCCACAACCACTAATCCGCGAATTTATTCGCGCATCACTCGAAGCACAAAAAGCGTAAAACAGAAACGGCACCGCCCAACAAATGTGAGGGCGGTGCCGTTTTTTTTCTTACATCAATCTTGTTTTTTCATCAAGTCTTTTATCTTCAAAAATGCGGTAAAACTAGGATAGATAAGTATAACTCAATCTAAAGGAACATCCATTATCTGAACACAAGACATTCCTTCAGCATATTATTGCAAGATAACAAAACCGTTAATGTGTCAAAGGCATCCAGCGCGACAAGCGCATTCCCTTACAAAATCTCTCCCGCGGATCACAATGCCGCATAACACAGTAGAACGCCGCATAACTCTTCCGTTCGCCGCATAACTCCTCAAAACTACGCATAAATCACGCGAATGCCGCATAACTCCTCAAAACTCCGCATAAATCACGCGAACGCCGCATAACTCCTCGAAACACCGCATAAACCTACTCAATCCTCTTCAAAAATCATCTCATCATACGCCATCTTCACCGCTTCATACAAAAACAAAGCAACGAGCAAATGGGGCTGGACGATTCTTGATCCATCATCCGCTGGCAAGATTCCTTTCACTAATCCAGTAGCCATATACGTATACGCCAACTCCGCTAATTCATTCCCTTCAACTGCCTTTTCACCCGCAACAACAGCGAATGGAATGAATTGTTCAGCGAGCTCTCTAGCCAATTGCAGTGCACGTTCATCCGAAGCGGATCGCGCAAATAGCCAAATCCGATCTGCAGATTGAATGACCATTCCTTGTTCATATGGAATTGCCCCTTTAAATGGCTCTGCACCATAAGTGGCATTCAATGCGACGCCCTGCATTTCATCAAAACCTGCAAAAATGACTCGACCTTGTCCAATTGTTGCCTGCGCCAATAACCGTGCAGTTTCTTCAATGGCTTCTTCATTATTAGAACCAGCCCGTTGTAGAAGTCCGCCGGTTTGTGTCGTCAATATTTTCATCTGTTCAATCACCTCGTAATTCATTATAATTTTTATCGAAAATAAAACCAAATTAGACGGTGCAAACTAAAATCTTGGAAGTTATCTTACAATAACGAGAGAAAAAAGAAGGATATCCGCGATTTATGTATAATTAAATATATATAAGGGATATATCATTACAAAGGGGTGGGGCCAATTGAAGACCTTGCTAATTGTAGACGACCAAACCGGAATACGTCTTCTATTGAACGAAGTATTCACGAAAGAAGGGTTTGCAACGAGGTTGGCCGCGAATGGTGCCGAAGCAATGCAATCGGTAGCAGAAGTACAACCGGATTGTGTTTTGTTGGATATGAAAATGCCGGGCATCGATGGGGTAGAAGTGCTAAAACGTATAAAAAAAGACTGGCCGGAGATTCCTGTAATCATGATGACGGCATATGGTGAAATCGATTTAACGAAAGACGCAATGGAACATGGAGCCATCAGGTACTTTACGAAACCGTTCAACATTTATGAAGTGCGCGATGCAGTCCTCGAAACAATTAACAAAACAACTCGTTAGCATGAAAATGTGAATATGCTTGACGGACAGCCAGACAGTAGTAAATACTGTCTGTTTTTGTTATGATAAAAGAGGTAAATAACATAGTGATAAATCAATTCATCTCAACAATCCAGAGGAGGATTTTTTCATGGCACTTGTTTCAATGAAAGAAATGATGATTAAAGGTAAGCAAGAAGGATATGCAATTGGGCAATTTAACTTAAATAACTTAGAATATACGCAAGCGATTTTACAAGCTGCGCAAGAAGAAAATTCACCTGTCATCCTTGGTGTCTCTGAAGGTGCAGGTCGTTATATGGGCGGTTTCACAACTGTCGTCAATATGGTAAAAGGACTCATGCATGATTATAAAATTACCGTGCCGGTAGCCATTCACCTTGACCACGGATCAAGCTTTGAAAAATGTAAAGAAGCGATTGACGCAGGATTCACGTCTGTCATGATTGACGCTTCATCCAAACCACTCGCAGAAAACATTGAAATTACGAAAAAAGTTGTGGAATATGCACATGCAAAAGGTGTTTCTGTAGAAGCGGAATTGGGCGTTGTCGGTGGACAAGAAGACGATGTTGTCGCAGAAGGCGTCATTTACGCAGATCCTGCAGAGTGTAAAGAACTTGTCGACAACACAGGCATTGATTGCTTAGCACCTGCACTTGGATCCGTTCATGGCCCTTACAAAGGCGAGCCGAACTTAGGGTTTGAAGAGATGGAAATCATCTCTAGTCAGTCTGACCTTCCACTCGTTCTTCACGGCGGAACAGGGATTCCAACGAAAGATATCCAACGTTCCATCTCATTAGGAACAGCAAAAATCAACGTCAACACTGAAAACCAAATCGAAGGAACGAAAGCGGTTCGTGAAACGTTGAACGCAGATCCGAACGTATACGATCCACGCAAGTATTTGACGCCAATGCGCGAAGCAATTAAAAAGACAGTCATTGGTAAAATGCGTGAATTTGGTAGCTCAGGTAAAGCATAATCGCTTTTTCGAACAGAAACGTTGTCCGAAAAGAGGAGAGGCATCGAATCATCGGTGCATTCTCCTTCTTTCCATTCATGAAGGAGGAAGTTGAAAATGAAATTTTTTATTGATACAGCAAACTTTGAGGAAATTAAAGAAGCACATAGTTGGGGAATTCTATCAGGTGTTACAACGAACCCATCTTTAGTGGCGAAAGAGAATATTTCATTCCACGACAGACTACGTGAAATTACAGCACTCGTACCCGGTTCTGTCAGTGCAGAAGTTATTGCGTTAGACGCAGAAGGTATGATTAAAGAAGGGCGCGAGCTTGCAAAAATCGCTCCAAATATTACCGTGAAGCTACCGATGACACCGGAAGGTTTAAAAGCGTGTTCAGTTTTCGCTCAAGAGGGCATTAAAACGAACGTTACACTCATTTTCAGTGCGAACCAAGCATTGCTTGCTGCCCGCGCTGGCGCAACGTATGTCTCTCCATTCCTCGGCAGATTAGATGATATCGGTCAAGAAGGTATCCAACTAATTAGCACGATTGCGGACATTTTCACAATCCATGACATGGATACACAAATTATTGCAGCGTCCATCCGGAGCCCGCAACATATTACAGATTCAGCATTAGCCGGAGCGCACATTGCAACAACTCCTTTCAACGTGCTCAAGCAATTGTTCAATCACCCGTTGACAGACAAAGGTATCCAACAATTCCTTGCAGACTGGGAAGCAAGAAAGAACAAGTGATTTATTAAAGGAGACTGACATGGACGTTTATAAAATTAAAGGCGGTAACCCTTTACAAGGAACTATCAAAGTGAGCGGTGCAAAAAATAGCGCCGTCGCTTTAATCCCGGCATCCATCTTGGCAGATTCTCCCGTAACAATTGATGGACTTCCTGAAATCTCGGACGTCTTCACCCTTCAAGCACTCCTTGAAGACATTGGCGGTAAAGTGGATTTCCAAAATGGGAACATGACGATCGACCCAACTGAAATGATTGCGATGCCACTTCCTAACGGTAAAGTGAAAAAGCTGAGAGCATCGTATTATTTAATGGGTGCGATGTTAGGCCGTTTCAAGCATGCGGCAATCGGGTTACCAGGTGGATGCCATTTAGGTCCTCGTCCGATTGACCAACATATTAAAGGGTTTGAAGCGTTAGGGGCAAAAGTGACAAATGAGCACGGTGCCATCTATTTACGTGCCGACGAACTTCGTGGAGCTAAAATCTATTTGGATGTCGTTAGTGTAGGCGCGACGATCAATATTATGCTTGCAGCTGTACTTGCCAAAGGACGCACCATTATCGAGAATGCGGCAAAAGAACCTGAGATCATTGATGTGGCAACGCTTTTAACGAATATGGGCGCAAACATTAAAGGCGCAGGGACGAATGTCATCCGAATCGAAGGCGTGGAGAAGCTTCACGGTACCAAACATACGATTATACCGGACCGTATCGAAGCAGGAACGTTCATGATCATGGCAGCTGCTGCGGGTGACGGCATTACAATCGATAATGTCATTCCATTCCACGTCGAAGCATTGACCGCAAAACTTCGTGAAATGGGTGTTACTGTTGAAGAGCGTGAAGAACAGATCTTCATTCCGAAGGCGAATAAATTACAGGCAGTCGATGTGAAAACGCTTGTCTATCCAGGGTTTCCGACCGATCTTCAGCAACCATTCTCCGTTTTACTGACACAGGCAGAAGGTTCTTCCGTCATTTCCGACACCATCTATTCAGCCCGTTTTAAACAAATCGACGAATTACGTAGAATGAATGCCGATGGGAAAGTGGAAGGCCAATCGGTGTTATTGAGCGGACCAACCCCATTGGAAGGGGCAACCGTCCGTGCTTCCGATTTACGAGCAGGGGCAGCACTTGTCATTGCAGGGTTGATTGCTAAAGGGGAAACGGAAATTCAGGAAATCGTACACATCGAACGAGGCTATAGTTCGATTATCGAAAAGCTTCGTGGCATTGGAGCGGATATTCGCAAAGAAACCGTCGCCGAAAATGCCGTCATTACCGAATAAAGAACATGTCGAGTTTTTCGTGTGAATGAACAGCTGAAAACTTGGCGAATTGACAAAAAACGGCACGTTCACAATATGCTATACTGAACAATGACAAATTATTTAGCTTGTAGTTGTAAAGCGTATAACGGGAGGAACAATCATAATGGAACGCAGTTTATCGATGGAATTGGTACGTGTAACAGAAGCAGCAGCTATCTCGGCATCACGCTGGATGGGACGCGGTTTGAAAAACGAAGCGGATGACGCCGCGACGACAGCGATGCGTACTGTGTTTGATACGATTCCGATGCAAGGAGTCGTCGTTATTGGTGAAGGCGAAATGGATGAAGCACCGATGCTATATATCGGTGAAGAATTAGGGACAGGACATGGTCCGGCAGTTGACGTGGCAGTCGATCCGCTTGAAGGAACGAACATCGTTGCTTCTGGTGGCTGGAACGCACTCGCAGTTATCGCGATTGCGGACAAAGGCAATTTGCTCAACGCGCCAGACATGTACATGGACAAAATCGCAGTAGGTCCTGAAGCGGTAGGAAAGATTAGCATCGACGCTTCTGTAACCGAAAATCTGCATGCCGTAGCCAAAGCGAAAAACAAATCGATTGATGAAGTTGTGGCAACTGTCCTCAACCGTGAACGTCATGGAAAAATTATTGAAGAAATACGAGCAGCAGGCGCTCGCATCAAGCTCATCAATGATGGAGACGTTGCAGCTGCAATTAACACAGCATTCGACAATACGGGCGTAGATATCCTCTTTGGCCTCGGCGGTGCTCCTGAAGGCGTTATCGCAGCGGTTGGACTCAAATGCCTAGGCGGCGAAATCCAAGGACGTCTCGTTCCATCAAACGATGAAGAACGTGCACGATGCGAAAAAATGGGCATCGACGTCAACAAAATCCTATACATGGACGACCTCGTCAAAGGCGACGACGCCATCTTCGCTGCAACCGGCGTAACCGACGGAGAACTCCTCCGCGGCGTCCAACTAAAAGGCGGCTACAGTGAAACCCACTCACTCGTCATGCGCTCCAAATCCGGCACCATCCGATTCGTAGAAGGCCGCCACAGCTTGAAGAAGAAACCGAATCTCGTAATGGAAGACTAAACTAAAGCGGAGGGCGCTTGCTCAGACAGAGGTTTGCAGTCTAAGTGCGCCACGTCCTGTGGCAACGACTGCATGACCGGCATCGTGCCGGCCTCAGGCATAAGACAGAAATGCGAAATGGCGCTCTTTGCCATGCAGCAGAGCTGACTTATGACCCGAGCAGCTAGCGCCCGCAGCTGGATGCTAACAAAAGCGGAGGGCGGCGCTTAGGCTCGACAGGCGCTGGCCGGCTAAGTGCGCCACGTCCTGTGGCAACGTCGGCACTAGTACATCGTGTACGTCGGAAGAATTGAAAAAAAGGCGCACTTTGCCTTTATTTCAATTCTGAAGCGACCCGAGAGCCTGCCGCCCGTAGCTGGATGAAACAAAAGCGGTGGGCGTTTAGCCGCGACGATCCAACATAATAAAGGAGGGCATTCCAAACGAATGCCCTCTAAAAAATAACTACTTATATTCTTCCCGAAATGATAATATAGTAACGAAACGTATGAAATCTTACAAACAACGAAACACTATACACAAAACAATACTAGCTTGCCTCATCGTCCGGTAATCCCCGGGCACACTTCTAGTGAGCTTCACCTACCCGATACTCGATAAGACCTCAAAAAACTAAATTTACTAAAGAGTGGTGCATAACGGAATATGTCGATATTAACAATCGCCAGTTTGGAAAATATGACTCTCAAAGAGTTATACGAGCTAGCAAAGGAATACAAGATTACGTATTACAGTAAACTTACGAAAAAAGAACTCATTTTTGCCATCTTAAAATCAAGAGCAGAACAAGAAGGTTTCTTCTTCATGGAAGGGATTTTAGAAATCATCCAGTCGGAAGGGTATGGCTTTTTACGCCCCATCAACTACTCACCGAGTTCAGAGGATATTTATATTTCTGCATCGCAAATTAGACGTTTTGACTTGCGTAACGGGGACAAGGTAACTGGAAAAGTGCGCCCGCCGAAAGAAAACGAACGGTATTATGGTTTATTGCAAGTGGAAGCGGTCAATGGAGAAAATCCTGAAGTTGCCCGTGAACGCGTTCACTTCCCGGCGTTGACACCACTTTATCCAGAGCGGCACATCAATTTGGAAACGATTCCTTCAAAATTATCTACGCGGATCATGGACCTCGTTTCGCCTGTAGGTTTCGGACAACGTGGCTTGATTGTGGCACCTCCAAAAGCGGGGAAAACAATGCTGTTGAAAGAAATTGCGAACGCGATTACAACAAACCATCCCGAAGCTGAACTGATCGTTCTCCTGATCGATGAACGACCGGAAGAGGTGACGGACATTGAACGGTCTGTAAAGGCGGACGTTGTGAGTTCGACTTTTGATGAAGTGCCGGAAAACCACGTGAAAGTTGCGGAACTCGTTTTGGAGCGAGCGATGCGCCTCGTTGAACATAAACGGGACGTCGTCATTCTTATGGACTCGATTACGCGTCTTGCGCGTGCGTACAACTTGGTCATTCCACCAAGTGGTCGGACACTTTCAGGCGGGATTGATCCTGCGGCGTTCCACCGTCCAAAGAGATTTTTCGGGGCTGCACGTAACCTTGAAGAAGGCGGTAGCTTAACAATTCTGGCGACAGCGTTGATTGATACGGGCTCGCGGATGGATGAAGTCATTTATGAGGAATTCAAAGGAACGGGTAATATGGAGTTGCATCTAGATCGGAGCCTGGCAGAGCGTCGTATCTTCCCGGCACTCGACATCCGTCGTTCGGGCACACGTAAAGAAGAGTTGTTAATTCCCTCAAGTCAGCTTGAAAAACTGTGGGCGATCCGTAAAACGTTCTCAGATGCATCCGATTTTGCAGAACGTTTCTTGAAAAAGTTACGCCAATCGAAGTCGAATGAGGAGTTCTTTGATAAGTTGAATGAAGAAATGAAAGCGCATCGTAACGGCAAAGGTTTGTTGTAAAGTAGGCAAACATGCTTTTTCTGAATAAAAGAGGAAACAGTTGCGTCGTCCCAGCAGATTTGCTATACTATTTGAGTAAGGTTTCAATAAATTTGCTGCATATACGGTTGACATATACGGACCGTGTAAGGCATCAGTCTTATGCAAGACCTTTAAAACATACTCTGTTCCAGATGGTTCAGGGCGAGAGGAGAGAGACCGATGAGAGCAGGAATTCATCCAAATTACAAACTTGCAACTGTCACTTGTTCATGTGGTAACACATTCGAAACAGGCTCTGTTAAAGAGGACATTCGCGTAGAAGTTTGTTCAGAATGCCACCCATTCTACACTGGACGCCAAAAATTCGCTGCAGCGGACGGACGTATCGACCGCTTCAACAAGAAATATGGCTTCAAAGAAGAAGGCCAAGAATAAGATTGATTCAACCCGCTGGTATTATGCCAGCGGGTTTTTATGTGTGTAAAAATGTTTAAGACTGAATTGCTTTTGATGTGTCAAAGGCATTTGGCGCGAATGGGATGGATGCGTTCCAATAAGCGATCACCGCGGTTGCTGCATACTGTTTTAGGCGGTTAAACGGCGGAAAAATTTCCTGAACGGAGCATAATCCGTTGGAACGCAGCAAAACTCAGTCAAACGCCGCATAACTGGCTGGAACGCAGCATAACTTCCTCAAACACCGCATAACTGGATAGAACGCCGCATAACTTCGTCAAACGCCGCATAACTGGTTGGAACACCTCATAACTCCGCGAAACTCCGCAAAATCGACGAGAACGCGGCATAACTTCACAAAACGCCGCATAACGCTACTGAACTCCACAAAAGGCTTCTTTACATAAACAATCAAAAGTGGTACTATTCCTAAAACTACATGCACTGAAGAGAAGAGTAGATAATCGTTTTTCTTTACAGAGAGCTCCGTTAGCTGAAAAGGAGTAAGGAAACGTTATTGAAACAAGCCTCTGAGCAGCATGCCGAAACCGTGTGTAAGGGGATGGCGTGACAGGAGCTCCTGTTATAGAGCTAGGGTATTTATGTAAACGTACCTGATAAGGTTAATATGGTGACATATTAATAAACTGGGGTGGCACCGCGATTGGTTAATCTCGCCTCCAAGATCAATTCTTGGAGGTGGGATTTTTTTTATTGGTCAATAATGAGAGGGGTTGTGTAAATGAGGGGAGCATTCGTACCAACATCATGGCGGTATCCTGCCATCTTTTTGTGCAGCATAGGAGTTTCAAGTGTTGGCAGTTGGATCTATTTCATCGCACTCAATCTAATTGTCTTGGACCTGACAAAATCAGCACTCGCTGTTTCAGGACTCTATATCATTCGTGCAGTCTCCACGGTATTCACGAATAGCTGGGCGGGCAGTCTTATTGATCGAGTAAACAAAAAATACTTGATGATGATACTGAATTTCATGCAAGCTTTATTCATCGCGGTACTTCCACTATTCCCGTCGATACCAATCATTTATTTACTCGTATTTATAATTACAATTGGTAGTTCCATGTATCAACCGACATCAATGGCATACTTGACGAAACTACTACCAATTGACCAAAGAAAAAGGTTCAACGCACTGCGAAGTTTACTGGATTCTGGCGCATTTTTGACGGGCCCAGCAATCGCAGGTATGCTGTTTACAATTGGAACACCCAATCTTGCAATTTATTGTAATGCTTTAGCGCTGTTGATGTCAGCAATCATTACATTCGCCATGCCGACTGTCGACATACGTGAAGAACCAGCCCGATTAGCAAAAACACGATCTGTAACAGTATTGAAAACCGACTGGCAACTCGTTGCAAAGTTCAGTAAAGCCAACGCCTACATTATGCTTATCTATTTCTTGTTCAGTCTCACAATTGTGCTAATGACAGCAACGGACTCTTTAGAAGCTGCATTCGCTACACAAATCCTGTTGCTGACGGAAGGCGAATACGGCGTGTTAGTAAGTATTGCAGGTGCAGGGGTAGTCGTCGGCTCATTGCTGAATACAGCCGTTGTTGAGAAATTACGTACCTCTTGGCTAATCGGAATGGGATCTATTGTAACGGCTACAGGGTATATCGTATTTACACTATCGAACGGATTTGTCCTTGCTGCAATTGGTTGTTTCGTCCTATCATTTGCGACGGCGTTTGCCAATACGGGCTTTTATACGTTTTACCAAAATACTATTCCGGTAGAGATAATGGGGCGGATCGGAAGTATTTATGGGCTAGTGGAAGCATTTCTCATTATCGTAGCAACCGCAATATTTGGACTTGCTACTGAGTTGATGTCCATTCGATTTGTTGTTGTTTCAGGGGCATTATGTATGGGAGTTGTCGCTTGTGTGTTATTTGTTTGTAATGTACTACCAGCGAAGGTACATTATTATTTAGCAAGTGGAGAGCGTGTTTACGAACAAGTAGAAAAATAGATGGGGTGGGAGTCAAATGGAGAATATACAAAAGGTATTGGATGAATATTTCGCTGCTTGGAATGAAGGATTTATCAGCAAAAACGGAGAGGGGATTAGGCATTACATGTCTCCTGAATTTGTTGGATATTGGGCGCACGCTAATTTAAATAAACCGGATGAGTACGGCTACAACTATGACCTAGACGATGTATTATGTCAGTATGGGAAAGCAGAGAAAAGTTTTGAAACATTTTGCGTAACTGAACGAAAAAATGGAGATGAAATGATTGTTGTAGGAAGAGAGACCAATTTGATAAATAATGAACCATATTGCGCTCAGTGTATGTTCATTTGGAGAAAAGAGGAGGGTGAGTGGAAATTGTTAAGGGAATATATTGAGTTAGAAAGGTAAAGGTTTTTATTAACAAAGAGTAGTTTTAGTTGCTTGAATGACAAGTCCTGTATTGACGCATAACATATTTTTACAAGAAATAAAAGACGTCCTTTTCACTTCGATTTGGTGTATGATAGACATTCCTATGACGATAGATGGAAGTCCATATAAAGGTAGAAGTGAAAGGGGAACCAACATGTACGTATCAATGCAAGGCGGATGGATTGAAGTGATTTGTGGAAGTATGTTTTCGGGGAAATCTGAGGAATTGATTCGAAGAGTGCGACGTGCGCAATTCGCGAAACAGAAAATTGCCGTGTTCAAACCTGAAATCGATGATCGATATAGTGAGGAAGCGGTCGTCAGCCATAATGGAACGACAGTCATTGCAACGCCGGTCGCAGAATCGACGCAAATTGAGCAGTTCATTACAGAAGACTACGATATTATCGCAATTGACGAAGCGCAATTTTTTGACGAAGGCATTGTAGATGTTGTGATGGAATTTGCGGATCGTGGTTTTCGTGTCATTATTGCGGGACTTGACCAAGATTTCCGTGGCGAGCCATTCGGTCCGATGCCGCAATTGATGGCAGTTGCGGAAAACGTTACAAAACTTCAAGCGGTATGCACAGTTTGTGGATCACCTGCAAGCCGTACGCAACGACTCATTAATGGGAAACCGGCAGGCTATGATGATCCGATTATCCTCGTTGGCGCATCGGAAGCGTATGAAGCAAGATGTCGCTTGCATCACGAAGTACCAAATGGCGTAACAGCGAACGTTGCAGCGAAATAAGAGAATGTGGGCAATATGGACAACCTCCATATTGTCTTTTTTGTGGAATGAAATGCACACAAAAGGGCTTTGGCTGAATACTATGAAGGGCATTAAGAGCATATTGAAAGTAGGAGAACGTATGAACAAATGGAAATGCATCTTTTCCCTCAGTCTCGCCATTGTACTTATGGGTTGTGAGGAAGAAACGGCTGTTGAACAAGTGGAAGCGCCGGTTGTTGAGGAAAAGCAAGAGGAAACGGAGAAACCACAGCAAGAAATTGAACAGGAACCCGTAATTGTTGAACTTGTCGATCCGTCAACTTCGGAAGTTATCCACACGATTAAGCCGACTGAAATAGAATTTGAAACAGATCGTGTGAGCTATCAACAGACCATCGAAAAGTTGGCGAGAAATTTGGCAAGAGGGACGGAAGATGCGGAAGGATACGACCGAAGAATGGTTTTGGATAAGTTGGATGACAAAGGCAACGTCGTGAAAGGGAGTCCGTTAATCTTGCTGCGGGAACGCGTATTGGTGGAACGGATTTTAGCGGCTTCTGTGGAAGGTGGAAAGGTTGAACTTCCGATTGATATCATTGAAAGTGACTATGATCCCGAAGATGTCCCTTATTTAGACGAAGTCGTCGTCGCAACCTACACAACGTATTTTAATCCAGCTGAAACCGGCCGGAACAAAAATATTGAACTGTCCGCCTTGGCAATTAACAATGTCATTATCGGAAGCGGTGACTACTTTTCCTTCAATACCGTCGTCGGTCCGCGAGATGAAGCTAGCGGCTACCAACCCGCTCCGGAAATCGTAAACAAAGAACTTGTTATGGGCATCGGAGGAGGCGTCTGCCAAACATCCTCAACGTTGTTCAATGCAGTGGATCAACTACCCGTGAACTATGTCGAAAGACACCACCACTCCCTCGATATCGGCTACGTTCCTAAAGGAAGAGACGCCACTGTGTCATACGGCGGACTGGATTTTAGATTCCAAAATACTTCTGAAGTTCCGTTCCTCATCAAAACAATCTACAACAAAAACTCCCTCACCATCGAATTCAGGACTTCGCAAAAACATAGTCGTGCGTTGTGAATTGTTTCGGGGACAGTCCCCGGCGCAATTCGCAACATTCCCAATTGTTCTGGTGCCTGTCCCCGGTTTAATTCGGAAGATTGGCATTTGTGTGGGGGACTGTCCCCGTAAAAATGGGGAGAAATTACTGTATTTTGGGGGCTTATTGCCGTACAATAAACTTACTATATGACTGAGAAATTTGAGGTGTGCGTGTATGTTTGATAGGCTGCAAGCCGTTGAGGATCGTTATGATCGGTTGAATGAATTGTTAAGTGATCCGGAAATTGTGAGTGACATGACGAAGTTGCGGACGTATTCGAAGGAGCAGTCCGATTTGCAGGATACGGTCGATGCGTATCGTGAATATAAAGAGCTGACTTCGCAGTTCAAAAGTGCGAAAGAGATGCTTGAGGAATCGTTGGATGATGAGATGAGAGAGCTCGTCAAGATGGAAATTAGTGAGTTGGATGAGCAGATTGAAGCGCTTGAAATTAGGTTAAAGATGCTGCTTGTGCCGAAGGATCCAAATGATGATAAAAACGTTATTATGGAGATTCGTGGGGCTGCTGGTGGGGACGAGGCGGCGCTGTTTGCTGGGAACTTGTACCGGATGTATAGCCGTTTTGCAGAAACGAACAATTGGCGGGTGGAAGTGATGGATTCGTCGCCGACGGAGCTTGGTGGCTTCAAGGAAATCATTTTTATGATTAACGGGAACGGGGCGTATTCAAAATTGAAGTATGAAAACGGTGCGCATCGTGTGCAACGTGTACCCGAAACTGAATCGGGCGGGCGCATTCATACGTCCACTGCCACTGTCGCCGTGCTACCGGAAGCCGAGGAAGTCGAAATTGATATTCATGAAAAAGATATCCGGACAGATACGTTTGCATCTTCAGGTCCGGGTGGGCAATCCGTTAACACGACGATGTCTGCCGTCCGTTTGACGCATTTACCGACAGGCATTACCGTTTCGTGCCAAGATGAAAAATCGCAAATTAAAAACAAAGAAAAGGCAATGAAAGTATTGCGTGCCCGCATCTACGACAAGTTCATGCAAGAAGCGCAAGCGGAGTATGATGAAAAACGGAAATCCGCAGTCGGAACAGGGGACCGTTCTGAACGGATTCGCACGTACAACTTCCCACAAAACCGCGTAACCGACCACCGTATCGGCTTGACGATCCAAAAACTCGATCAAATCATCGAAGGGAAAATGGATGAAGTGATCGATGCACTCATTATGGAAGACCAAGCGAGACGACTGGAAAGTTTGGATCAGCATGACTGAAAAAATTTATGAAGCGCTCCAACGAGCGAAGACGCGCCTAGCGTCAAACAATCTCGATGAAAACGCTGCGCAGCTCCTGATGGAACATGTTACAAACAAATCAGGGGCTTCGTTGCTTGCTGATTTACGTGAACCGCTCACGCCTGAACAGCAAACCGATTTTTGGAATCAAACCGAACAGCTGTTAACGGGGAAACCTGTCCAACATATTATCGGGACAGAAATGTTTTACGGACTGTCCTTCGAGGTGAATGAGCATGTCCTCATCCCGCGTCCTGAAACGGAGGAGCTTGTTTTCGGCGCGCTTGAACGAAGCAAGCACCTGCCTGAAGATGCACGCGTGGCAGATATCGGTACCGGGAGTGGCGCAATCGCGATTGCCTACAAAAAAGAACGACCGAACGCAATGGTAACGGCGGTCGATATTAGTGAGGCGGCGCTTGAAGTGGCGAAGCGCAATGCATGTCGGAACGGTGTATCAATCGACTTCCGGCAAGGGGACTTAACGAATCCGATTGCGATGGAAAAATGGGATATCGTCTTATCGAACCCTCCTTATATTGCTGTTGAGGAGTCCGTGGATATGTCGCGGACGGTTCTCGATTTTGAGCCGCATGGCGCATTGTTCGCAGAGGACGATGGGCTTTTCTTTTATAAGAAGCTGGCGGAAAACTTGCCGCCGCTCATGAATGCACCTTCAGTCATCGGCCTTGAAATTGGCTATCAGCAAGGTCCTGCAGTTGCGCGTCTCTTTGAAAATGCCTTCCCTGCAGCACGTGTTTCAATTGTCAAAGATATTAACGGAAAAGATCGAATGATATTTTGCGAGATTGATGAATAAACGATCCTGCTCCTGGTAACAATGAGGGCAGGAGGGAATCGAGATGTTACAAGACTATGAAATTAGTAATTTGCATACACGTACAAAGCGGATGGGTAAAGTGGTGGCAGTCGTTGAATTCATGCTGATCTTATTTCTAATCCAGTCCGCTTTGATGCTTTTTATACAACCACAACCTGAACAGGCGAAGGAAATCCGGTTCCGTGTTGTTGCGCATTCGAATACACCAGCGGATCAGCAGTTGAAAGAATCGATTCAACAGGCAATTGCGCCGCTTATACACAATGCAGTCAGTCAGGCAACGTCTAATGCGGACATTGTGGATAACTTGGAAGAAGTAGATGAAGAGATTTATCGTATTGCACAACAAATGGCGGATGGACAAGATGTGCAATTTGAACGAAAAGCAACATTGTTCCCGCCAAAACGGTCTGGCCTCGTCATTACGCCGCAAGCGCCGTATGATGCATACGTGTTAACAATCGGCAGTGGGCGTGGCGACAATTGGTGGTGTGGCTTGTTCCCGAATGTCTGTTTTCCGGAGCAAGAAACGGAAAAGAAAGTGGATGAAGAAAAAGAGGAAAAGGTAACGTTCTTTATTTGGGAGTGGATAAAGTCGTTGTTTTCGTAAAGTTATCCACTTTAATTGTGGATAAGTGAATTGAAATGTGTATAAATGGAGGTTTTATTCGTGGAAACAAAAATTGTTTCAGTGGATAACCATATGGATAACTCGCTAAGTTATCAACAGGCTGTGGATATTTTAAAAAGTGGGGAAGTTGTTGCTTTTCCGACAGAAACGGTTTACGGGCTAGGTGCGTTGGCGACGGATGAGACGGCTGTCCAACGTATATACGACGCAAAAGGGCGCCCGTCGGACAACCCACTGATCGTACATATTGGACGTCAAGAAGATGTGGATAAGTATGCGGTAATTGTTCCCGAACTTGCGAATAAGCTAATGGAACGGTATTGGCCAGGTCCGCTGACGCTCGTTTTCCACAAACGTCCGGGTGTCATTGCAGAAAATGCGACACCTGGTTTTCAAACGGTCGGGCTACGTATGCCAGATCATCCCGTTGCGCTTGAATTGTTGCGCACATTAGACGGGCCTCTTGCCGCGCCAAGTGCCAATCGTAGCGGTAAACCGAGCCCGACAGAAGCAGCACATGTGTATCATGATTTGAAAGGCCGCATTCCTCTCATTGTTGATGGGGGGCGGACAGGCGTCGGTGTGGAATCGACCGTGCTTGACGTGACAACGGAGCCGCCGACGATTTTGCGTCCGGGCGGTTTGACGCGAGAAATGATTGAAGCGGTTATCGGACCCGTGCATGCAGAAAGCAAGACTTCTGAAGGAGAAGCACCACGCGCGCCAGGTATGAAGTATATGCATTATGCGCCGGAATCTCCGCTTTATGTAATTGAGTCGGATGAAGCAGTCATTCAACGTGCCGTTTCTTCCATCCATGAAGACGGCAAGCGTGTGGCGGTCATTGGGCCGGATGAATACCGCGATAGTGGCGCGGACTGGTATTTTTCAGTCGGTGCACGAAGCGATCAGCAAGCGATGGCGACAAATTTGTATAACGCGATTCGGCAATGTGATGAGACGGAAGCAGATATCATTTTAGCTGTGGAAACTGCTTCAACAGGTGTCGGTGAAGCGGTCATGAACCGGTTGTTAAAAGCGGCGGACGGCAAACGGTTTTAATTGACACAATTGAATATTGAACGAATGACCTCCCAAGGGGCCGCATAAGATGAGGGGATGCGGAAGTTGGGAGGTCAATTTATTGGTAGAAATTATCGCGGCAAGTGTGACGACAATCGATGTGATCATTGTGTATTCGTTGTTACGATTAAGAAAAGCGAGATTGATGCTGGCCATTTGGACGATGTTGCTCAATATGGCGTTTCCATTTATAGGATTTGTCATGGGTGATTGGTCTGCAGAACTTTTTTCGACGTGGAGCCATTTGTTATCGGGGATTTTACTGGCTTTAATTGGTGTGCATATGTTGCTGCAAGACGACAATGCCAATTCGGAGTTAACGAGGCAATTGCACCCTGGTATTATCGCGTTGGCGGTCAGTCTTGATACATTTTCCGTCAGTGTTTCTTTTGGCATGCTTCAATTGAATAAAATCCTGTTCATCTTAGCATCCGGCTTTCTCACTTTCATCTTCTCCTGTTTGGCACTTTACTATGGTAGAAAGCTAAAACTTGGCAATGGAGCGCTGTTACGAAGGGCTTGTGGCGGTATTTTACTAGTCATGGGAATAATGTCATGGTTTCGTTAAAATTATCTGTTTCTTTATTCGTAGAGATAAGGTATGGTATAAGTAGGTGATTATGGAATGAATATTTATTTTATTTGTACAGGAAATACGTGTAGAAGTCCGATGGCGGAAGCGATTTTGCGTTCCAAACAAATCGATGGAGTCACGGTACGATCGGCAGGAATCCATGCGTTTGACGGATTGCCGATTTCTTTGCATGCCGAAACAGTAATTAAACGGTCGGACATGCCCTATACCGCTGTGTCGTCCGCGTTGACTGCTGAAAACTTGGAATGGGCCGACCTTGTTTTGACGATGACAACGTCTCACAAAAATGCGGTTTTGCTTGCTTTTCCATTTGCGGCAGGGAAGACATATACGTTGAAGGAGTATGTGTGGCCGGATCAAGGCGGGGATGTGCTAGATCCTTATGGCGGTTCTCTGGAACTGTATGAACAGACTTTTGACGAATTGAGCATTTTGATTGGACAGTTGAAGACAAAGCTGACGGAGGATGAAGGATGAAAAATGGAAAAAAGTTTGGATTACGGAAGAAACTTGTTTTATTCGTGACCATCTTAGCAATTGTCACGTATTCAACGAGTGCATTATTTATTAATTATATTGGCCCGACGTTTTTTCCGGGTGTACAACCCTTTTTGTTTGAATTAATTACATATGCGTTAGGAATTTTATGGTCGGGTATTTTAGCAGCCTTATTCTCAACAATTTTGACGAAACCGTTGCAAAACTTGGAAGCTGCAGCGATTGAAGTGGCGGATGGAAAAATTGGCGCGGATATCCCATTACCGAAGTCTTCGGATGAAATTCGTTCGGTTGCAGAAGCGTTCCAACATCTAGTCGTTAATTTACGGACGATTGTTGGAGAAATTGAGACGAATTTTGAAAAGACGGCGAAAACAGTCGATCAGTTGTCCGCTGAAACGAGCGCTGCTGCCACACAAGCGGATGCAGTTGCATCGACGATTATGGAAATTTCTTCAGGTGCAGAAGCGTCTGCGATGGCAATCCAAGAAACGGCGGAGGCAATGGAAGACGTCAGAATGCTCGCTGCAGAAGTGAGCAGCCGTGCAGAGGAGTCGTCCGACCGCTCAAAAGAAATGCTAGCAGAACTCGAACGTACGACGAATGTGTTTAAAACGCTCGTCGATGGCATCCGTGACATGTCCAACCAAAGCGAGCAGTCACTCGGAACGATTCGCGAGTTGGATCATAACGCACAAAAAATCGGAGAAATTGTTCAGTTGGTCGGCAGCATTGCAGGGCAAACGAACTTGCTTGCATTGAATGCTTCAATTGAAGCTGCACGTGCGGGTGAACATGGAAAAGGATTCGCGGTCGTGGCGGAAGAAGTCCGTGTGCTGGCGGATGAAAGTGCGAAAGCGGTCCACAGTATCGATGAACTCGTGAAAACGATTCAAACAGACGTCTCCAAAGTTGTGAAAGAAATTGAGCAACAAGTTAAAACAGCGGCTATCGAAGCGGATCGTGCAGACGCAACGAGCAGCAGTGTCCAATCGATGTCTGAAAAAGTGAACGGCATGGCGGCATCGGTCGTCCAAATAACCGAACTCGTCGAGAACCAATTAGCAAATATCGAAACGACGGCAAGACAATCACAAGAAGTCGCAGCAATCGCAGAAGAAACATCAGCCGGCGCTGAAGAAGTACGTGCCGCAACGGATGAACAAGTAAAGTCAATCGAAAAAACGGATGACATGGCCATCCAACTCAAACGCCAATCGGAAGACTTATACAAAGTGATCAACCAATTTGACCGTTCGTAATTGCAAATATGTGGAATAAATGAAAAACCGTATGGAACTACGTACGAAAAACGTAGCTCTATACGGTTTTGATCGTTGTGAGGATTTGTAAAGTGCATGTGGCGCGACAAGATTGCTGATGAGTTTCAGCTCCCCGCGGAACAACAAACGCCGCATACTTTCTCAAAACGCGGCATAAATCCCTCGAACGCCGCATAACTTCGCCAAACACAGCAATATTCCTTTAAACACGGCATAAATGCCTATTACTCAGCATAACCCATGAGATAATAGCATTTCGCCTTGTACCAATCCTTAGTTTGTAAAGTGCATATGGCGCGACAAGATTGCTGATGAATTACAGCTCCCCGCGGAACAAGCAAACGCCGCATAAATGCCTATAACTCAGCATAACCCAAAATATGATAGCATTTCGCCTTGTACCAACCCTTAGTTTGTAAAGTGCATGTGGCGCGACAAGATTGCTGACGAGTTACTGCTCTCCGCGGATCAAGAAAACGCCGCGTACTTTCTCAAAACGCGGCATAAATCCCTCGAACGCCGCATAACTTTGCCAAACACAGCAAAATTCCTTAAAACACCGCATAATGCCGCCGAACGCCGCATAACGCCACAAATCCCCGCATAAACAAAACCTCTCCAAAAGCAGCTACCAAATCCATACAAGTATCGAATCATTTACCCATCAAGTCGGATAGTGTACAGTGGAATTAGCACTACATGGCGATTCGCCATTCATTTCACAGCACGAAATAATCATTCAGATGCTGTGTTTTTATGTCGAACAATGATAGAATTAGTTGTGAGTAAATTAAGAAAAGAGGGACCGCAATGAAAATCGCAATCTCTTCAGATCATGGCGGCAATAACTTGCGTCGTGAAATTATGGACTTATTATCGGAATTGGGTCTAGAATATGTGGATTTCGGTCCAGACTCAGACGCTTCCGTCGACTACCCGGATTACGCAGTGCCCGTCGCACATGGCGTGGCAAAAGGGGAATTTGACAAAGGGATTCTCATTTGTGGCACAGGAATTGGTATGTCCATTGCTGCCAATAAAGTGAAAGGGATCCGATGCGCACTTGTCCATGACGTATTCAGCGCCAAAGCGACGAGAGGCCATAACGATTCGAACGTCCTCGCAATGGGCGAAAGAGTAATTGGTCCTGGACTTGCACGCGAAATCGTGACAGCATGGTTGGACACTTCTTTTGAAGGCGGCCGCCACCAGCGACGCATCGCAAAATTAACGGAGCTCGAAGACGAATCGAGGTGAAATGAACAATGGATGCAATGAACTTATATAAGCTCGAACTTGAACAACTGCTTGCGGAATTGGCAGAACAAACCGATTTAATTCCTGGAACGTTCTTTGTCATCGGTTGTTCAACATCTGAAATTGCTGGCAAACGAATTGGTACCGGCGGCGCACTTGAAGTAGCGGAAGCCTTGTTCCAACCGTTGCAAGCATTTGCCAAAAAGTATTCCCTCCACTTGGCATTCCAAGGATGCGAACACATTAACCGAGCATTGACGATTGAGCGCAAAGCAGCAGAAGCGTACAATCTCGACCCAGTTTCTGTCATACCTGTCGTAAAGGCAGGGGGCTCTATGTCAGCGTACGCATATGAACATTTAAAAGACGCAGTTGTCGTCGAATCCATCCGTGCCAATGCAGGAATCGACATCGGTCAGACATTGATCGGAATGCAATTAAAACCGGTCGCTGTCCCACTACGTACATCCATTAAAAAAATCGGTGACGCCATCGTAACCGTTGCGACAACCCGTCCGAAACTAATCGGTGGAGAACGCGCAGTTTACAAACATCCGATTGAAGAATGAACGACTGATTTCCAATTAGATGCGCCCGCTCCGTTTTCGCGAAATGAACGTGAGAGCGGGGCGTTCAAAATACCGGACAAGCTTACGGCGCCGATTCCGGATATATAAATGATAAAGGGGAAATGACAACATGGATTTAAGCAATGTACAACGTGATGACGCAGCAGTTTTCGAAGCAATCATGGCGGAAAAAAATCGCCAGAACGCAAACATCGAGTTAATCGCATCTGAAAACTTCGTAACAGAAGCAGTTATGGAAGCACAAGGCTCCTATTTGACAAACAAATATGCAGAAGGCTATCCAGGCAAACGTTACTACGGTGGATGCGAACATGTTGATGTGGTAGAAAACATCGCGCGCGACCGTGTAAAAGAAATCTTCGGTGCAGCGTATGCAAACGTCCAAGCCCACTCCGGTGCACAAGCGAACATGGCTGTTTATTTCACAGTGCTTGAGCCAGGCGATACAGTGCTTGGAATGAACCTTTCACACGGTGGACACTTAACGCATGGTAGTCCAGTGAACTTCTCTGGTATCCTTTACAACTTCGTGGAATACGGAGTAAGCGAAACGGACGAGCGCATCGACTACGAAGACGTTCGTCAAAAAGCACTCGAGCACAAACCAAAAATGATCGTTGCAGGCGCAAGTGCCTACCCACGCGAAATCGACTTCGCGAAATTCCGTGAAATCGCGGATGAAGTCGGTGCATACTTAATGGTTGATATGGCGCACATCGCTGGACTTGTCGCAGTGGGCGAGCATCCAAACCCAGTGCCACACGCACATTTCGTAACATCGACAACGCATAAAACGTTGCGCGGGCCACGTGGCGGTTTGATTCTTGTGAATGAAGAATTCGCTGCTGAATTCGGTCGTAAAATCGATAAAACGATCTTCCCTGGCATCCAAGGTGGTCCATTGATGCACGTCATCGCTGCCAAAGCGGTTGCATTCGGCGAAGCCCAAAAGCCTGAGTTTAAATCGCATATTCAGCAAGTGAAGAAAAACGCGAAAGCCCTTGCGGACAGTTTGATGGCAGAAGGTGTCGACATCGTATCTGGCGGAACGGACAATCATTTATTGCTTGTCAACTTGAAGTCACTTGGCATCACAGGCAAGATCGCTGAACACGTCCTAGACGAAGTCGGCATTACAGTAAACAAAAACACGATTCCTTTCGATACAGAAAGCCCATTCGTCACATCAGGTATCCGTATTGGAACACCTGCTGTCACAACGCGCGGCTTCAAAGAAGAAGAAATGAAAGAAGTCGGTGCAATCATCGCGAAGCTTCTGAAAAACCACGAAGACGAAGCAACGAAAAAAGAAGCAGCAGAGCGCGTCAAAGCACTAACAGACAAATTCCCACTATATGCATAATAAAACCAGCCTCGTTCTCTTGCAGAACGGGGTTTTTCTTTTGATAGGGGAGTTTTGTTTTCAAGTGATGGCCATTGAAGCAAAGCGCTAATTTGTCAAAAGCATTCTGCGCGAAAGGGAGAGTGGGGGAGAAGAAGTCGTTTTGCCCGCGGTCACTCTCATTCCTCAATACCGATAATGACGCGCCAGCCAGCAAATGAGGAGTCGCCGCGTCGATAAATAGTTTTAATGACACGCAAGCCGGAAAAACAGGACCTCCCGCGTCATAAACCAGTCTCTAATGACACGCAAACCGGAATAACAGGACCTCCTGCGTCGATAAATAATTATATTGATGCGAGAGCCATAAAATCAGGCCGTCCCGTGTCGATAAAAAATTATATCGACACGCAACCCAGAAAAACAGCATCTCTCGCGTCATTAAACACACAAAATACCCACGCTAGCCAGTCGATTAGTCCATTTTGCTTCCAGACCGAAGCAATCCGCTCAAAAAGAACTCGCTAGCTCTCTACCAAAATTCCCTCTTCACAAAATCATCAATACAAAAAATCCTCAAATAATTCATCATTCAACAACATCTGACACAAACTACGGTTGATGGTGTGTGTATTGGTAACTATCTGTTATAATGTACGAGACATTCCGAAAAGGAGCGATAAGCAATGGCAAAAGTACACGTATTCGATCATCCGCTCATCCAGCATAAATTGACACACATCCGGGACGTTAACACCGGCACGAAAGAGTTTCGTGAACTCGTTGACGAAGTGGCGACACTCATGGCGTATGAAATTACACGCGACCTTCCTTTAGAGGAAGTCGATGTAGAAACGCCTGTATGCATGTCAAAATCGAAAGTATTGGCAGGGAAGAAATTAGGGATTGTTCCGATTCTCCGTGCAGGTATTGGGATGGTTGATGGCATCTTGAAATTGATTCCAGCGGCAAAAGTTGGACATGTCGGCTTGTTCCGTGATCCGGAAACATTACAGCCACACGAGTATTTCGTAAAGCTACCATCTGACGTGGCGGAACGCGAATTCATCGTCGTCGATCCGATGTTAGCAACAGGTGGGACGGCTGTAGAGGCGGTTAATTCACTAAAAAAACGCGGAGCAAAAAACATCCGTTTCATGTGTTTAATTGCTGCTCCTGAAGGCGTTAAAGTATTTACGGATGCACATCCGGAAATCGATGTGTATATCGCGGCGATGGACGAAAAGCTGAACGAAAAAGGCTATATCGTACCAGGACTCGGAGACGCGGGCGACCGTTTATTCGGCACAAAATAAGATTGCGATAAAATAATGGGGGAAGGCGTGAATGGTTTGAAACAGAAATGGAAAGTAATGACGATATTCGGTACAAGACCGGAAGCGATTAAAATGGCACCACTCGTACTGGAGTTGCAAAAGCACACGGAGGACATCGAGTCAATCGTCACTGTGACGGCACAACATCGTCAAATGCTCGACCAAGTTTTGCATACATTCGGCATCACACCTGACTACGATCTGAACATCATGAAAGATCGTCAAACACTCGTGGATGTTGCGACTCGTGGGTTGGAAGGATTGGACGCAATTATGAAAGAAGCGCAACCTGATATCGTCCTTGTCCACGGTGATACGTCAACAACATTCATCGGTAGCCTTGCAGCATTTTACAACCGTATCGCTGTTGGCCATGTTGAAGCAGGACTTCGTACGTGGGATAAATTCTCCCCGTACCCTGAAGAAATGAATCGTCAGCTAACAGGCGTCATTGCGGATTTGCACTTTGCACCAACCGAAAAATCTGCCGGTAATCTACTAGATGAAAAGAAACCGGAAGACCGTATTTACATTACAGGGAACACGGCAATCGACGCCCTTCAAACGACTGTCCAAGAAGATTACCATCACCCGATCTTTGATAAAATCGGGGATGATCGCCTCATCTTGCTAACGGCACACCGTCGTGAAAACTTAGGGGAGCCGATGCGCAACATGTTCCGTGCCATCAATCGCATCCTTGAAAAACATCCTGATACACAAGTGATTTATCCTGTGCATATGAATCCTGCGGTGCGTGAAGTTGCAGATGAACTGCTTGGTAATAACAACCGCGTTCATCTCATCGAGCCGCTTGAAGTAGTGGACTTCCATAACTTCGCTGCCCGCTCGCACATCATCTTGACGGATTCAGGTGGTATTCAAGAAGAAGCACCTTCACTCGGGAAGCCGGTCATCGTGTTACGCGATACAACAGAGCGCCCTGAAGGCATTGAGGCTGGCACGTTAAAACTTGCTGGGACAGACGAAGAGATGATCTTCCAACTGACGGATACACTTCTTTCCGACGAAGCGGAATACAGTGCGATGTCCAAAGCATCCAATCCTTACGGAGATGGAAAAGCGTCTGCACGAATTGTAGAAGCGTTGAAAGAATATCTTTCTTCTTTGTAATAAAAAGCAAACGAACAACACGAAAAATCGTTGAATGTGCAACTCGAAAGTGTTTCCACTTCAACGGTTTTTCTTTCCTTTCACAATGTGCGCAGGATAGATGGAAATCCAGACCATGGACACATTAAAATTGCAGCATATGACTCCGTGAAACACGCATTCTTGCAGGTTGCACCCAATTATGTCGATAATTTGACAAAAACACGACTTTGTGAAGTTTTTCACGGGAATCAATTGACATCAAAATGCCCCTATTGTATGCTAACAAAGGGTAAGAATGATAGGGATTTCATACATATGAAAATCGTCATTGCAATCAAATTTGACGCGATTCTATCATCCTTTCACTGGACGTCGTCAATAGTCACATCACGAGCGTGCACAATAGCAACGCTTCCTGGTGGTCAGCGGCTACGACGATTCACTTACAATTATAGGTTCCGACCTTTATCGGAGTCTTGGACAAGCCCGACTTAGGGAAACGAACCTTTTCGTTTGACACTGCTCATTGTCCTAACACTTTTCGCGGATCACAAAAATCGGCAAAAATACGAATCAGGAGAATCACCCACCATGCATACAATGCGACAAATTTTCAATAGGCAAAAGAAGGCGCTCTTTTTTTTGCTCGCACTGTTCGTCATCGGATGGGGTTTTACTGACTTCAAACCGATTTTTGCAGGATTAATTCTTGGCTCCTTGTTCGGATTGTATAATTTTTGGATTATTGTCCGTAGAATGGAAAGATTTGATCAATCGATCTCGCAAGGAAAAGAAACGAAGTCAATCGGAGGAACCGTATTGCGATTCGGATCCGGTGTGGCGGCGGCAGCCATTACGTTGACGAAGCCGGAAACATTTAACATGATTGCAACAGTGATCGGGTTAATGATTCCATACGTCTTGTTGCTAGTCGACAGGATCGTAGTACACGTCAAGCATTACTAATTTTTTGATTGCAAAAGGGAGGTGAACGAAACGTGAACCATAAAAATCCGAATGTGGAATTTCTCGGATTGGTCTTTAACTTATCCAACATCCTAATGCTTTTCGTAACATGCCTTATCGTCTTCCTAATTGCAGTCATCGCGACGCGTAATTTACAAATTAAACCGACAGGCATGCAGAATTTCATGGAATGGGTCATGGATTTCGTCAAAGGGATCATCAAGAACAATATGGACTGGAAAACGGGTGGTCGTTTCCATGTACTTGGGATAACACTCATCATGTTCGTATTTGTCGCAAATATGCTCGGTTTACCATTCGCAATTAGTTATAACCATTATCTATGGTGGAAATCGCCGACAGCTGATCCAGTTGTAACGATGACGCTTGCAGGAATGGTTGTTGTTTTGACACATTATTATGGCGTTAAACTATTAGGTGCGAAAGGGTACTTTAAATCGTACCTACAACCGATGCCTTTCTTGGCACCACTTAAAGTAATTGAGGAATTCGCAAACACGTTGACACTCGGTCTTCGTCTTTACGGTAACATCTTCGCAGGGGAGATCCTTATCGGTCTTCTTGCGGCACTAGGGGCTTCCAGTATCTTCGGATTCGCTGGAGCATTAATCCCGGCACTCGCTTGGCAAGGTTTCTCCATCTTCATCGGAGCGATCCAAGCATTTATCTTTGTTATGTTAACGATGGTTTATATGGCTCATAAAGTCGATACAGACCATTAAACATATATTGCCCCTTTAGAGGGTTCATAAACAACACAAAAAAACATGAATTTTTAGGAGGATATTACACAATGGGTTTATTAGCAGCAGCACTTGCAGTTGGTCTTGGTGCACTTGGAGCAGGTATTGGTAACGGTTTGATCGTATCGAAAACAGTAGAAGGTATCGCTCGTCAACCAGAAGCACGCGGTATGCTTCAAACGACAATGTTCATCGGGGTAGCTTTAGTTGAGGCCCTTCCGATCATCGCGACAGTTATCGCGTTCATCGTAATGAACAAATAATTTACACACAACTATAGATGGCGAAGAACGCAACGTTTGTCCTTCGCCATTCATTTATGTAACAACAGATGTTTGAAATGCAAGTTTAACGTTGAAAATTAAGAATAACGTTCTTTCTATACACTAACGAAATTTGACAGGAGCTCTTGAAGGGAGTGAAACAATCGTGTTTGGAAATACCTTCATCCTTTTGTCGGCAAGCGCTGACGCAGGATTTTTAGCAGGATTAAACGACCCAGAAGGTTTGAACTTAGGTGACATCATCGTCACAGTAACATTCTTCACCATCCTAATGCTTCTTCTGAAGAAGTTTGCATGGGGTCCACTTATGGGCATTATGGATCAACGTGCACAATTGATCGCGAATGAAATCGAAGCAGCTGAACAAAGCCGTCTCGAAACACACAAACTTTTGGAAGAGCAGCGTGCCCTTTTGAAAGAAGCGCGTGATAACGCACAGTCGATTGTTGACAATGCACGTAAGCAAGGTGAAACACAACGTGAAGAGCTGATTTCAGCAGCACGTGCAGAAGTGAACCGCATGAAAGAAGCGGCAACACTTGAAATCGCGACAGAGAAAGAAAAAGCTGTTGCAGCTGTCCGTGAAGAATTCGTCTCACTATCAATTATGGCGGCTTCCAAAGTTCTTGGTAAAGAAATCTCTGAGGAAGACAACCGTGCATTGATTGAAGAAACGATTGTGAAGGCAGGCGAAAGCCGATGAGCCAATCGGTAGTAGCTAAGCGCTATGCAACCGCATTATTCAACTTGTCACAACAACAAGGACAAACTGCTTCCATTCAATCAGAACTGATCGAATTGAAAAAAGCGTTCCGTGACAATAAACAACTAGGTGTACTTCTTAGTTCTCCAAAGTTGTCCGTAGCAAAAAAGAAAGACATTATGGCAAACATCTTTAAAGGCGTAAATCCGATCATCATGAACACATTGTTCGTTTTATTGGATGCGAAACGTCTTGATGAAATCCAAAATGTTATTACTGAATTCCATGAACTCGCGAACGGTGCTGCAGGCGTTGCAGAAGCGAAAGTATACTCGACACGTCCATTGACGGAAAATGAGTCGAACTCAATCTCTGCTTCATTCGCACATAAAGTTGGCAAACAAACATTACGCATTGAAAATATCATCGATCCAAGCTTGATCGGAGGCATCCGTCTCCAAATCGGCAATCAGATTTACGACAGCAGCTTGAGCGCGAAGCTCGATAAGCTCCAACGTAAATTGATCGGATCTTAATTTGAAATTGAGGGGTGACATACATGAGCATCAAAGCTGAAGAAATCAGCACGCTGATTAAGCAGCAGATTGAAAACTATCAGTCTGAGATGGAAGTAAGCGAAGTCGGTACGGTTATCAAGATCGGTGACGGTATCGCTCTTGCTCATGGCCTCGACAACGTCATGGCTGGAGAACTTTTAGAGTTCTCAACAGGTGTTCTAGGTATGGCACAAAACTTGGAAGCGAACAACGTAGGTATCGTTATCCTTGGACCATACACAGATATCAAAGAAGGCGATGAAGTACGTCGAACTGGCCGTATTATGGAAGTTCCTGTAGGTGAGGAACTAATTGGACGCGTAGTCAATTCAATCGGTATGCCGGTAGATGGATTAGGTCCAATCGCAACAACAAAAACTCGTCCAATTGAAAGTCCTGCGCAAGGCGTTATGGCACGTAAATCCGTACATGAGCCATTGCAAACAGGCATCAAGGCGATCGATGCACTTGTACCGATCGGCCGTGGACAACGTGAATTGATCATCGGTGACCGTCAAACAGGTAAAACAACTGTTGCGATCGATGCGATTCTTAACCAAGCTGACCAAGATATGATCTGTATCTATGTCGCTATCGGACAAAAGGAATCCACAGTACGTGGGGTTGTTGAAACACTTCGTAAAAACGGAGCGCTTGACTACACAATCGTCGTTACAGCGTCTGCTTCACAACCAGCTCCATTGCTATTCCTAGCACCTTACACAGGTGTAACAATGGCCGAAGAATTCATGTTCCAAGGCAAGCACGTATTGGTTGTTTACGATGATCTATCTAAACAAGCTGCTGCTTACCGTGAACTTTCACTACTACTTCGCCGTCCTCCAGGTCGTGAAGCTTACCCTGGTGACGTATTCTACTTGCACAGCCGTCTACTCGAGCGTGCAGCGAAGTTGAACGATACATTAGGCGCAGGTTCAATCACTGCACTTCCATTCGTTGAAACTCAAGCAGGAGACATCTCTGCTTACATTCCAACGAACGTTATCTCCATCACTGATGGACAAATCTTCTTGCAATCAGACCTCTTCTTCTCGGGTGTACGTCCAGCGATCAACGCCGGTCTTTCCGTATCCCGTGTAGGTGGATCTGCGCAAATCAAAGCAATGAAAAAAGTTGCGGGTACACTTCGTCTTGACCTTGCTGCATACCGTGAACTCGAAGCATTCTCTGCATTCGGTTCAGACCTTGATGCATCAACAAAAGCGAAACTAGACCGCGGTATCCGTACAGTTGAAGTTCTTAAACAAGACTTGAACAAACCGGTTAAAGTTGAATATCAAGTAGTCATTCTTTATGCATTGACACGCGGCCTTCTTGACGATGTCGCAGTACAAGATATTCTTCGATTCGAAAGCGAAGTTACAAGCTGGCTCGAGTCCAACCACACTGAAGTGTTAGATCATATCCGTACAACGAAAGACCTTCCGTCTGATGACGTCATGAAAGATGCGATCAACGCATTCAAGAAAACTTTCGTACCTTCTGAGTCTTAATTCAAAAATAGTCTCTTAGGATTTTGATCACTATTGGTTAAATTTAATTCTATTATGAGAGAGTACTCATGTAGTTGATTGGAGCGAAAGGCGGCGACTCCTGCGGGAACAGCGCGAGCTGAAGACCCTGGACTGAGCGAAGCGAGGGAAGCGTCTGAAGCCGTGCCCGCGGAAAGCGTCCGCCTGGAGCGTAAATCAACAGTGCAATATCTTATAACAAGACAAATTTATCCTTTACAACTAAACAATAAGGTGGTGAATTGCCAGTGGTATCATTACGCGATATCGAAAATCGTATTAAATCGACAAAGAAGACTAGTCAAATCACAAAAGCGATGCAAATGGTTTCAGCTTCGAAATTGACTCGTGCAGAAATGAACGCGAAAGCATTCGTTCCGTACATGGAGAAAATCCAAGAAGTTGTCGGTGCAATAGCGAGCGCGACAAGCGACGCAAGCCATCCGATGCTTACACATCGTCCAGTGAAGAAGACAGGCTATATCATCGTCTCATCTGACCGCGGACTCGTTGGTGGATACAACAGTAACCTCTTCCGTAAAGCGCGTCGAGCGATTGAACAACGTCACGCCTCCAAAGAGGAAGTGAAAATCGTTGCAATCGGTCGTAAAGGGCTTGAATTCTTCAGCCGTCTTGGATATGACGTATGCGAAAGTCTAGTCGGAGTTTCCGATCACCCTTCTTTCGAGGAAATAAAATCAATCGCGAATCGAGCTGTTGGCATGTTCACAGAAGGCGAATACGATGAAGTGTACTTATACTACAATCACTTCATCTCCGCCATCTCCAATGAAGTGACGGAAAAGAAATTGCTTCCGCTCACGGATATTTCATCAGCGTCAGCAATGGCTTCCTATGAATTTGAGCCTTCTGCAGAAGCGATTCTCGAAACGCTTCTTCCACAATACGCGGAAAGTCTGATTTACGGAGCAGTGCTTGATGGAAAAGCGAGCGAACATGCTTCCAGTATGACAGCGATGAAGACGGCTACAGACAATGCGACGGAACTCATCGATTCACTCACATTGTCATTCAACCGAGCACGTCAAGCTGCAATTACGCAAGAAATCACCGAGATTGTCGGCGGAGTTGCCGCTCTCGAATAGAGCATAATTTGAACGGGAAAAGTAAGACAGGAGGGAAAAGCATGAGTAACGGACAAATACTTCAAGTTATGGGTCCTGTTGTTGACGTTAAATTCGAAGACGGTCAACTGCCAGCAATCTATAACGCACTGAAGGTCCAAATCCAACGTCCGAACGAAGAACCGCAAACGTTGACGCTTGAAGTTGCACTCCACCTTGGAGACGACTCAGTACGTACAATCGCAATGTCATCCACGGATGGTCTAAAGCGTGGTACGGCTGTTATTGATACAGGCGCGGCGATTTCAGTTCCAGTCGGTAACGTCACACTTGGACGTGTATTCAACGTACTTGGAGAAATCATTGACCTAGGAGAGGAAATTCCGGCTTCAGAACACCGTGACCCAATCCACCGTCAAGCTCCACAATTCGAAAACCTTTCAACGGAAGTTGAAATTCTAGAAACAGGGATTAAAGTAGTTGACTTACTTGCACCATACATCAAAGGTGGTAAAATCGGCCTCTTCGGTGGTGCCGGTGTAGGGAAGACAGTACTTATCCAAGAACTAATCAACAACATCGCACAAGAACACGGCGGTATCTCCGTATTCGCAGGTGTTGGTGAGCGTACACGTGAAGGAAATGACTTGTTCCACGAAATGACGGATTCCGGCGTTATTAACAAAACAGCAATGGTATTCGGTCAAATGAACGAGCCACCTGGCGCACGTATGCGTGTTGCACTTAGTGGTTTGACAATGGCAGAACACTTCCGTGACGAGCAAGGCGCGGACGTACTTCTGTTCATCGATAACATCTTCCGCTTTACACAAGCGGGATCTGAAGTATCTGCACTTCTTGGCCGTATGCCATCTGCCGTTGGTTACCAACCAACACTTGCGACGGAAATGGGTCAATTGCAAGAGCGTATCACTTCAACAAACAAAGGTTCTGTAACTTCCATCCAAGCGATTTACGTACCAGCCGATGACTATACGGACCCGGCTCCGGCTACAACATTCGCTCACTTGGACGCGACAACAAACCTTGAGCGTAAACTATCTGAAATGGGTATCTACCCAGCGGTTGACCCACTTGCTTCATCTTCACGCGCACTTAGCCCTGAAATCGTCGGCGAAGAGCACTACGAAGTGGCACGTCAAGTACAGTCAACGCTACAACGTTACCGTGAACTTCAAGATATTATTGCAATCCTTGGTATGGACGAGCTTAGCGAAGAAGACAAACTTGTCGTTGGCCGCGCACGTCGTATCCAATTCTTCCTATCACAAAACTTCCACGTGGCTGAGCAATTCACAGGCCAAAAAGGATCTTATGTGCCGGTTGCGGAAACAATTAAAGGCTTCAAGGAAATCTTGGAAGGTCGTTACGACCACCTACCAGAAGATTCCTTCCGTCTTGTTGGACGCATCGAGGAAGTTATCGAAAAAGCAAAAGGCATGGGCGTAGAAGTCTAATTTGCCTTTACTAATGTCGCATCCATCCCCTTAACCGGGTGATGGATGCAACGTTCTTAACTATTCCAGCTTTACAAGAACAAAGCTGAATACCATTAAAGCCTCCGGCGATGCCATAGATTGTCAACAATCTGGGCACAATTATGCCTAGGCGTAATTGATTAAGCGGGATCAGGAGGGAACATTATGAAGACAATTAAAGTCAATATCGTCACTCCCAACGGCCCAGTTAGTGAAACAGAAGCGGACATGGTCATTGCTTCCACTGAAACGGGTGAGATTGGGATTCTTCCCGGCCATATCGCTATGGTTGCACCACTTCAAATTGGTGCGCTTCGCCTGAAGAAAGATAATACGACTGTTAATGTCGCCGTTCACGGTGGATTCATCGAAGTCCGTCCAGACGTTGTAACCGTATTGGCACAAAACGCTGAATTGGCTACCGATATCGACATTGCTCGTGCACAACGCGCAGCAAAACGTGCGGAAGAACAACTACAGGCAAAAGCAGATAAACTTGATGCTCAATTGGTGGAACTCGATCTAAAACGTGCCATCAATCGAATCAACGTTCATAATATGAAGTAATTGTTTTGACTTGTTGGCGGGCAGAGGATATGTTTCTTCTGCCCGCATTTTTTCTTATGGAAATTAATCCCTCTAGGACTCTACTAAAGGGAATCTATCCAATCACCCATATAATGTACAAATCATATGCAATAGTAAGTAGGTCTCGCGTGATACTCCACATCGCAAAAAAGCCAGTACCCTCTACTAACTTCATATGTAGGACTACTAAACTTCACAAAGAAACGATAACAGCTCCATAACAATTATCGAAAGTTGGCGAAGGAGGTCGAAAGAATGAACGATATTTTTGTGCACAATCCGATGCTTGCAATTTTGTCACACATCTTTTTCATCGGTTTGACATTTTATGCATTGCAGTCTGTCATGCCAGAAAAAATCATTAAAAAGCACCACGTTTTTCAAGCACAAATTCTCTATATTTTATTGAGTTTTGCGATTGGTTCAGCCGTATCAAATTTCTTTTTAGACATATCCTATTGGTCAGGAAGAATTCCTACATTATTTTCATAAACACTGGTTTGCCTGAAGATTTTTGGGGTACATAGTCAGTAGGCAATTGTCAGTAGTACAAACAGTGTACTCATTTCGAGTTGTTCCATGCTATCGCCGCGTATATACAGTCGTGTAGATGGGGCGATGGCATGAAAATAAATGTTTGAACCCCTATATGGCAAGGGAAAAACAAACATTAACAAGACGACAGCCCATTCTAGACAGGGCACAAATCGTCAAATGGGTACATATTATAGAATATCTTGTAGATAAGCGGGAAAATAGCTCTGTAGTAACTTGTTTAATTATGTAGAGCGATGTAGAATAGTATGTGTTTTTATGTTTAATCTATGACAAAAAAATTTAAATGAATCGCATATGGCAAAAAGTAAAAATTGAAGTCGGAGGGACTTTTTGTGGATAAAATAATTATAAACGGTGGACGTGTTCTTGAAGGAAATGTCCGGGTAGAAGGAGCGAAAAACGCAGTACTTCCTATTTTGGCTGCAGCATTACTCGCATCCGAAGGCCCAAATATTATACGCGACGTACCGAACCTATCAGACGTATCGACAATAAACGAAGTTGTAAAAAGCTTGAATGCAAAAGTTACGTATGATGCTGAACAAGGAGAAGTCATTATCGATTCAACGAGCAGACTTTCATCCGAAGCACATTTTGACTATGTACGAAAAATGCGTGCGTCCATTCTTGTCATGGGCCCATTACTCGCACGTAACGGTTTTGCCCGTGTCGCGCTTCCAGGCGGTTGCGCAATCGGATCAAGACCAATTGACCAACATCTCAAAGGGTTCGAAGCGATGGGAGCAGAAATCTCATTCGGTCATGGACATGTTGAAGCAAAAGCAGTTAACGGTTTAAAAGGTGCTAAAATCTATTTGGACTTCCCAAGTGTAGGTGCAACAGAAAACATTATGACAGCTGCTGCATTAGCCAAAGGAACGACAATTATCGAAAACGCGGCGAAAGAGCCGGAAATTGTCGATTTAGCAAACTTCATTAACGAAATGGGCGGAAGAGTCATCGGTGCAGGTACAGATGCCATCCGAATCGAAGGTGTGCAAAAACTACATGGCACAATTCACCATATCATTCCAGATCGTATCGAAACAGGTACGTTCATGGTAGCTGCAGCGATTACAGGCGGAGACGTCACAATCGATAACGCAGTTCCTGAACATAATGCTGCATTGATCTCCAAGCTCGGAGAAATGGGCGTTGTCATTACGGAATTGGAAGAAGGCTTACGCATCCAAGCCAAACACCCATTAAAAGCAACGGATTTAAAAACAATGCCGCACCCAGGATTCCCAACAGATATGCAATCACAAATGATGGCACTTATGTTGACGGCATCCGGAACTGGCGTCCTAACAGAAACCGTATTCGAAAACCGCTTCATGCACGTTGAAGAATTCCGCCGCATGAACGCAAGTGTTAAAATCGAAGGACGTTCTGTCATCATATCAGGGCCGTCCAAACTTCAAGGCGCTGAAGTCGCTGCAACCGATCTACGTGCCGCAGCCGCACTCATCCTAGCAGGACTTGTCGCAGAAGGCGTCACACGCGTCACTGAACTCGCTCACCTAGACCGCGGCTACGTAGACTTCCACAAGAAGCTCAAAGCACTCGGCGCGGACATCGAACGCGTGTCCGAAGAAGAAACAACAACTATCCAAGAAGAACAACTCGTCTAAACGAACTTCTTCCTACCATACAAAAACTGTCTACACACCAAACCACTGTAGGCAGTTTTTTTATGCCTCAATAAACAACCAGTACCTCTTTAAACACCGCATAAGTCCTCCAAAAGCGGCATAAATTCTGCGAACGCGGCATAACTCCGCAAAACGCCGCATACTTCGCTCAAACGCGGCATAACTCCCGTCAAACGTGGCAAACTTTGCTCAAACGCGGCATAACGCAGCTCGCCATCCATTGAATCTCCCTCTCTCACAAACCCTTAAAGTGTAAAAGGCATTCAGCACGACAGGAAACCCTCCAAGACGAACAACTGCCCGCGGTTCCACAACAACCATCTACTCATTTTTCAGGCAACTAAAACAATCCCGAAAATCATAGCGATCTAGAAACTGTACGACACTCTGAACCAAGCCGTTAAAGTGTAAAAGGCATTTGGCGCGATTAAATCACATCTGGTACAAATAGCAGCCCGCGGATAAGAAAATTACTAACCCAATTTGAAAGCCGTAATAGTCAGCATCAATCGCCGCATAACTCCGCGAAACGCCGCAAACTTCGCTCAAATGCGGCATAACTCCGCGAAACGCGGCAAACTTCGCTCAAACGCGGCATAACTCCGCGAAACGCGGCAAACTTCGCTCAAACGCGGCATAACTCCGCGAAACGCGGCAAACTTCGCTCAAACGCAGCATAACACCGCATAACGCAGCAAGTCTCAAAAACTCTACGAATATCTTCAACCATTTCTTCGAATGAATGAAGGACAACCTTCATACAATGAATTATGGACAAACTACTAGCTGTTTTATTCATTTTACTCCTATTTTTTATTCCAATCCTTATGAAGCAGACAATCGAACCCGTAGCAAAAGAAGTAGCAAAGGAAGAAGAAGATCCTTGCGCAATCTACATTACAGTGGAAGGAGAGGACAAGCCTATACCGCTTGAGGAATACGTACTTGGCGTCGTGGCAGGAGAGATGCCGATCGTATTTCATGACGAAGCGTTAAGAGCGCAAGCGATTGCCGCACGGACATATGCATTACGGTCAACAGACAACGGAAAGAAACCGATCCAAGCAACTGTATCCGCACAAGTCTATAAAAATGAAAAAGCTAGAAAAGAGCGTTGGGGGAAAGAATTCAAAAAAAACGAGAAGCGACTATCAGAACTTATTGAAACAACACAAGGGCAAACAATCGTTTACGAAGACGAAATGATCACTGCCATGTTTTTCTCGACATCCAATGGCAAAACGGAAACCGCACAAAATTTTAGCGGCAATCCCATCCCTTATTTGCAAAGTGTTGAAAGTCCAGGTGAAGCAAACGTAGCGGCAGAAGTAGAACGACGTGTTGAAATGCCGATTGACGAGTGGAATGAAGCACTCGGTTCTGAATGGAAAGCGGATCATTTTAAAAGCTTGAAGCTCGTACGTAATCATACAGGACGCGTGCAGCGAGCTGTATCTACTAATTTTGAGAAGAGCGGTAGAGAAATGCGAGAAGTACTCGGAATCGCATCAACGGACTTCGACATTGCATACGATGTAACAAACGAAATCGTCATCATTACAACGAAAGGCTATGGGCACGGAGTCGGCATGAGTCAATACGGTGCAGAAGCGTTCGCACAAAAAGGATGGAAAGCTGAAAACATCTTAACGTACTACTATACAGGCACAACATTAAAAAATTTCCAACAAGATGATTTAGCATGTTTAAAATAACGCCCAATTGCAAACAATAGCAATTGAGGTGATGACAATGCGAGAAGAAAAACCGAAATCCCCTTCTCAAAAGAGTAAGAGTACAAAGAAGAATAGATGGTTCTGGCCGGCCGTCTACTCGAGCGTGGCGATCGTCTTTGTCGGCATGATTTGGGGCTTTAATGCCATCATACAAAAGGATACCAAAGAAACTGTCGATGGTACAAACGAGCCGAACAACGGATTGGTCGTAGAAACAAATGCACCAACTGAAGTGGTAAAGTTCCCATTTGATGAGGAACATCTTGACAACGTGGCCATTATACAAGAGTACTATGATACCGAAGCAGATGAAGCAGACAGAGAGAATGCCCTCCTCGTCTTCAACCAAACGTACAAGACGAACACGGGTATCTCAATTTCCGTCAACGACCAACCATTTGAAGTATTAGCGGCAATGAGCGGAACTGTTGAACAAGTCGTAGTTGATCACTTCCAAGGCGGCGAAGTACGCATTACACACGCGGACGGAATGACAACGATTTACAGTTCACTTACAGGCATCCAAGTGAAAGAAGGCGACCAAGTTGAGCAAGGACAAGTACTTGGTACAGCGACGAGTAACGAATGGAACCCGCAAGCTGGGACACACTTGTTGTTCGAAGTACAGGTGGATGGCGTTCCAATTAATCCACGTTCAAAATTAGGTTTTTAGCAATCAAGCCATTCTCGTCGTGTAGAGCGAGATGGCTTTTTCTGTATCAAAAATTCTTTCATTCCCACCAATCAATCGTTTAGTACGCAAGTCATCTATTTAAATCGAAGTAGCGGACGAAAGCATTTCAAGTAGTCCAACAGATTTTCTCCTGGTTTTCAAATCTCTTCCTCACTTCAAACGCTCTATCAGACATAACCACGCCCATCTCAGCATAGGATAAAGGAAGAAATGGAGCTGACAGGAAAGGAAGAGGGCGTGCACGAGCAAATTCGGAGGCGATGCGTGCGCCTCGGCAAAATGTTGCTGGACACTGGACTTACCGTACGGGCATTGGCAAAAGCAACAGGCTACTCCAAAAGCACGGTCCATAAAGATTTGACAGAACGATTACCAAACGTGGACTCGGAGTTGTCTGATGAAGTTGCTAGAGTACTTGCCTATCATAAGTCTGTCAGACATTTAAGAGGCGGTGAAGCAACACGAATGAAGTGGAAGAATGAAAATAAGAAAGCCCGCAACACATGACGGGAATAGACGGGGACGCAACCATCCGATTTGGAAGAGTGCGCACACCCTGTCTTTTCGCATGTAGAAAAGTTTGATGAAAATACATATTCCATTTGAATAACATGTAGAAAGTACTAGTGGAAATGAACGATGTAAATTACGATTCATTGTCATGAGTTGTAAATAAAATCCTACAATTGGTTGATCGACAAATAAGGTTTGTTGCATAAAAACATTCCAAAAGACTGTCAATCTTTGTGTTCAATAAAGAACCAGTGTGTTACAATGTATAGTTAGAAGAGTACGTAAAAATACAGTATGGAATAGGCAGCTGGAAGGGGAAACGGGATTAATGTTTGCTAAAGATATCGGAATCGACTTAGGAACTGCAAATGTGTTGATTCACGTGAAAGGGAAAGGGATCGTATTGGACGAGCCTGCTGTTGTAGCGATCGACAAACATACGAACAAAGTATTGGCTGTTGGCGAAGAAGCAAGTAAAATGGTAGGAAGAACACCGGGTAATATTGTTGCCATCCGCCCAATGAAGGATGGCGTCATTGCTGATTTCGATGTGACAGAAGCGATGTTACGTCATTTTATTAACAAACTGAATGTAAAAGGATTCTTGTCAAAGCCGACGATTCTTGTCTGTTGCCCGACAAACATTACACGGGTTGAGCAGAAGGCGATTAAAGATGCGGTAGAAAAATCAGGTGGAAAGAAAGTCTACTTGGAAGAAGAGCCGAAAGTAGCAGCAATCGGGGCAGGCATGGATATTTTCCAACCGAGCGGTAACATGGTCATTGATATCGGTGGTGGAACGACTGACGTCGCGGTATTATCAATGGGCGATATCGTCACATCCGAATCGATTAAAGCAGCTGGGGATTTGTTTGATAGCGAAATTATTTTATCGATCAAGAAAAAGCATAAGTTGATGATCGGTGAACGGACTGCAGAAACGATCAAGAAAAATATTGCCACTGTTTTTCCAGGAGGCCGGAATGAACAGATGGACATCCGTGGACGCGACATGGTGACAGGTTTGCCAAGAACAATTACGATTACTTCCGAAGAAGTTCGCGAGGCGTTATCGGAGTCAATCGAAATGATTATTCAATCTGCTAAAAACGTATTAGAAAAAACACCACCGGAGCTATCGGCAGACATTATTGACCGTGGCATTTTCCTAACAGGTGGCGGTGCATTATTGCACGGGATTGATCAACTGCTTGCAGAAGAGTTGAAAGTACCCGTATTTGTTTCGGACAACCCATTAGGCTGTGTCGCAATCGGCACGGGTATATTGCTCGAAAACATTAGCAAAGTCGGTAAACGATACTAATTGCAATAAATGATAGGAGGCGGGAACAATGTTCCGTGGTTTTTACACAGTCGGTTCTGGCATGATTGCGCAACAGCGTAGAACGGAAATGCTAGCAAATAATATGGCGAACGCCAACACACCAGGCTTTAAAGCAGAGCAATCGAGCATCCGTTCATTCCCTGAAATGTTCATGTCCAGCTTGAATGCGACGCGCATCCCTACAGAAAAAGGATTACATATGACAGGACTCTCACCTGTAGGCGAACTGTCCACAGGTGTTTACATGCAAGAAACGATGCCACTTTTTGTACAAGGCTCCCTTCGTGAAACGGGCTTAACGACCGATGTCGCTTTACTCGAAGGCAACTTGCCTGTCGATGAAGAAACAGGTACACCGGGTGCCGTCTTTTTCCGGCTAGAAAGCGACAATGGCAACGAAGTGTATACGAAAAACGGGAACTTCACATTGGATCCGCAAGGCTATTTAACCAATCCGATGGGTTATTATGTCCTGGATACGAACGGCAATCGTATTCAGTTGCAAAATGACGATTTCCGCATCACATCTGACGGGATTGTGATGGAAGGTGAAGGTGCGGTTGCGACGCTCGGCGTGTCATTCGCTGCTCAACCAGCAACATTGCTGAAACAAGGCAATGGCCTGTTTGCAAGCAGTACAGGCAATCTACCTGAAGCACAAGGCGTTGCAGGTGTCGGGTATTCATTCCAACAAGGCTATTTGGAAGGGTCTAACGTCGATTCTGCTAAAACGATGACAGACATGCTTGCAGCTTACCGTGCATTTGAAGCGAATCAAAAGATTTTACAAGCCTATGACCGCAGTATGGAAAAAGCAGTGAACGAAATCGGGCGTGTCAATTAATGATACGCATTGAAAGGGGCCGGAAAGTATGATACGGTCGATGACAACAGCCGTCAATACGATGACGCAATTACAACACCATATCGATATTATCGGAAACAACTTGGCAAATTCAGCGACGACGGGCTACAAAGCAAGCCAAGCGAATTTCCAAGAAATGTTGTACCAACAATTCAACAATGACAAAGCGGATACAGCAACACGACAAACACCTGCGGGCATCCGCTACGGTGTGGGTGCAATGCTCGGTTCCGCGCAAATGAATTGGAAAGTCGGCACGATGCAAAAAACCGATCGAGATCTCGACTTTGCATTGACTGAACCGAAACAGTATTTCAACATCATCATGCCCGGTGAAAATGGCGACACAATCGCCTATACACGTGAAGGTAGCTTCTATGTCTCACCGATTGAAGGCGGCAACTTGATGCTCGTCAACGGTGAAGGCTATCCAATTGCCAATCAAGCAGGCGAGCCGATCACATTTGCAGACAATGTCCGTGAATACGGTTTATCTGCACGTGGTGAACTAGAAGTGACGTTTTCAAATGGCACAACACAAACGATTGAACTCGGCATTTCAACCATTCAACGTCCAAATTTAATGGAACGACTATCGAGCAACTTGCTTGGCGTTCCGGCGAATCTTGCGGACCTTGGCGTCGGACAAGAAGAAGTACTCATTAATCTAAACGGAGCTGACCGTAATCAAATCGGTATGGAAAAAGGTTATTTGGAAGCATCGAACGTCAATTATGAAAAAGAAATGACAGACCTCATCAATGTCCAACGTTCGTACCAATTTAATGCTCGTACCGTCACACTTGCCGATCAAATGTTAGGGCTCATCAATAACATTCGATAAGTCGGGCTAGGGAGAATACAATATGACAGATGATAAGCAAAAAAGTCCACAATTAAACCGCAGAGATGCCACTGAAAAAGAAATCGTGTCATCGCGCATTGCACGCAGTCAACAAAAAAAGCAGAAACCTGTGAAGGAAGAACAAGAAACGAAAAAACGCATGTGGGTGCAAATCCGTTTGCTGCCCATCTGGTTGCGGATCCTCCTCGTCCTTCTGTTAGTTGCAGGTGCAGCAATTGCAGGTGCAATGGTCGGTTATGGCGTCGTCGGTGACGGCCAGCCGGCAGACGTGTTGAAAAAAGAAACGTGGATGCACATATTCGATATTATGAGCGGGAAAGAGTCATAACGGCTCTTTCGTTTTCATTTACACCATACATAAGTTTGGAGGACAAAGTCATGCTAAATGCAGAGCAAATTCAAGCCATCATTCCACATCGCTATCCATTTTTGTTAGTCGATCGAATTACTGAACTCGAAGAAGGGAAAAAAGCAGTCGGCTTAAAAAATGTCACGATCAACGAAGAATTTTTCAAAGGACATTTTCCAGGCTATCCCGTCATGCCTGGCGTACTCATTGTCGAAGCACTCGCACAAGTCGGTGCAGTTGCCATGTTGCAAAAAGAAGAAAACCGTGGCCGACTTGCATTCTTCGCAGGCATCGACAATTGCCGTTTTAAACGCCAAGTCATTCCTGGCGATACGTTAAAACTGGAAGTGGAAATCACAAGAATGCGTGGCGCAATCGGAAAAGGTAAAGCCATCGCAACCGTCGAAGGCGAAATCGCATGCGAAACCGAAATCACGTTTGCACTTGGACCGGTCGAGTAAACATTTGCACGACTCAGCCAATTTCGTTAAAATGGATATGTAAAATCCATTTTATTGACAGCCGTGCACAAAACGGAAATGTTCCACGTTCGAGGTAGGAACATGCATAGTGGGAGGTACCATCAGAAATGTTTAAAAATCTTTCTCCAAATATAAAAAGTAGTATAACCCGCTCCATCACCCAAACATTCGAGCAATATATGGCAAGTATCGCTTGGGATGAAGAACTATATAGCATCGAGCAGTTTGTCGCAACATGGCGGGAATACATTACAACAAAAGCATTATGGTATTCAAAAATTCCGGAAGACATCAAACAACATCCTTCATTCCACGAAGATCTCGCCCAGCGCATCAATGAAGTCATTCAGCGGATTTTGAGCGAACCGCCTTCCGAAGACCAAATCGCATCCATCCAATTGATGCAAGAAAAACTCGACACGCACTACACATACGGCTGTAAGGCAGAAGCCAACTTTGTCGAAAATTTACTAACCGAACACCTACAAAAAGAACAAGATTAAACGGATAGTTCCCTCCTTTTAAGCCAACCTACGAGTATCATACGGATTGTATGATAGACGGCTTGTGGAAAGGAGGGAATTTCATGTTCAAAAAAGCGATCCCACTCGTACTCGTATCTGGATTCGCCCTAGCAGGGTGTGGCAACGACGAAGTACCGGACAACAACGAAACCCCAATGGAAGAACTAGACAACGGGCTACGTGACATGACACCACGTGTAAATAACGGTGCAGGTCCAGACATGGATGGCATCGACAATGGAAACGGCAACAACGTAGACGACGGAATCATCAATGACGACAACCGCTACGATGGCAACATGAACGGTGACAACGGAATGGACGACGGCATCATCACCGATGACGGCGTAACCACACCAGACGACACCCAAATGGACGACCGTGACCAACGCAACGGAATGAACAACCGCTAACCGCAAGCCGTAAAGAAAACCGCCTCTAGCAGGCGGTTTTTCCCATTCAGTTCAGTGCTTCTTTGTGGAATCGCGTCACAGAAATTCCACACAACAAAGCAATCCCCGCATAACTCCCCCAAACGCGGCATATCCGCCGCAAAACGCGGCATACTTCTTCCAAACGCCGCCATAACACCTGCAAATGCGGCATACTTCTTCCAAACGCCGCATAACACCTCCAAACGCGGCATACTTCTCCTAAACGCCGCATAGTCGCCACAAAACTCAGCATACACCTCGCCCCCACTGCCATCGAAAACCAAAACCTAAGAGCTTAAATTGTCAAAACCCATTTGGCGCGACACAATAAATCAGAAATATAGTAATCGCCCACGAAACAAAAATAAAAATCCGCATAAATACTTAAAACGCGGTATAAAGTCACCAAACGCGGCATACTTCTCCCAAACGGCGCAAAACGCCTCCAAACGCGGCATACTTCTCCCAAACGGCGCAAAACGCCTCCAAACGCGGCATACTTCTCCCAAACGGTGCAAAACGCCTCCAAACGCAGCATACTTCTCCTAAACGCCGCATAGTCGCCACAAAACTCAGCATACACCTCGCATCCGCTGCCATCGAAAACCAAAACCTAAGAGCTTAAATTGTCAAAACCCATTTGGCGCGATTCAATAAATCAGGAAACATAGTAACCGCCCACGAAACAAAATTAGTATTCCGCATAAATACTTAAAACGCGGCATAAAGTCACCAAACGCAGCATACTTCTCTCAAACGGCGCATAAAGTCTTCAAACGCCGCATAACTTCTCAAAACGCGGCATAAACGCCGCCGCATAACCGCCGCCACCAATCCCAGCATAACCACGCAAAAAAAAGCCACCATCAAGGCAGCTTCTCCTCCGACAAATCGCGATCCCGATCCTTCTTCAAACGAGGACGTTCCCGCATATCCGACTCAAATCGTTGCAACAACTCTTGACCGCTCAAACCTTCCGTAATGAGCTCTTCCAACAAATGCTCCGCATATTGTGTGCGCGCACGCTTCAAGCGACCTTTCAATAAGACAGAGATATGATCGCCAATTTGCTCTATCGCATCCACCGCTACGAGAAAGCCTGCCGGTTCATTCTCCGGATAAGAAATGACGACGCGCGCCTCCAGCAACTCTTCAGCCGCCTTCCAACGCTCAAACAACTCCTGGTGCGAACGATCGATAAATAGTTCTAGAAGCCACATGCGATGACTATTTTCCTGATTAATAATAATGCCATCCTCTAACGGAAAATCTTGAATTTTATCCTCCACCAGTATGCCCACAGAAATCATTTTAAACGTCTTCAAACCTGCCACCCCGCTCACTTTTTGCTACAAGTATAACACAATTTACAATAAATCTTGAAAAACTACCCATCTTTAAATAATCGCGTAAAACACACAATTCTTAAAAGGCGATACCTATGCGCTTTGAACAAAAAACACCTGTTATCAGACGCTGTTAAAACAACAAAACAACTATCTAAACACATTGAATTTTCAATTTTGAGTATTTGCAAGTTTTGACAACCTAGACATATGATAAGGACATTACAAACAGAAAGGGGGGAAATGAGTGAATCAAGTTGCACTTGTCGGGCGAATTACGAAAGATCCCGTACTAAGAAGATTGTCGGAAGGCAGATTCCAAACAAGCTTCATTCTTGCAGTGAATCGTAAATTCAAAAACCAGCAAGGCGAAGTGGACGCCGACTTCATACTCTGCACAACGTGGGGCAGAGTTGCAGAAAATACCGCGAAGCATTGTGGAAAAGGTTCTCTAATCGGGGTCGGCGGACGAATTCAATCACGCACATATGAACGAGAAGACAAAAGCCGCGTATTCATTACAGAAGTAATTGGTGACGAAGTCCGCTTCCTCGCAACAAAAAGAAGGACAAGCGACGACCTGTATGATGACACTGAAGCCAACGTACATTCCGCAGATTCGCCTGGACGGGACGAGGAACAGGAAAATGTGAGCGCAAACTTCCAGTTACCGCAAGAAGAGAAAGATGGATTGCCAATCTACTAGCTACCAAAGTTACATACGGAAAGCGAGTAGACAGGGGAGGGAGGACCGAAGGAAGTAGTAGCTGTAGCCATGAATTGAATAGCACGTCAGGTAAATCGTTTACATGAATCGAACGAAAGTAGAACAAAGGAGATTTATCGATGTCTAAAGGATGGGGGTCCTAACGACATCATACCAAGCATTGTAGAAGTCGGTTCACAATGCTTGCTGCAATAGGCCGGTGGATCGTGGCCAACCATTTGTGGCAGGAGGCCGCTCCTGCCGCAAATCCAATAAATGAAAGAGGTGAACAACATGACATCCGTCGAAAAACAACTGTTCAGGTTGGAACTCCAAGTGGGACAACTCATCACCATCATCGCCAACTTGAATGAACGCGTCATGCACTTAGAAGAAAAAGTGCAGCAACAAAAAGTCATTTCCATCCAAGCTCGCCGAGACAAACAAAAAGTCCATTAACAAACCCGACTCCATAACAGAGCCGGGCCGAAACCTATCGTTCAAATGTTAATAAATCATCAAGTTCAGCATCGGACAATTCCGTAATCCATTGACTCGACTGAATGAGATCTGCAGACAACGCCGCTTTCTCTTGCAACATCTTATCAATTTTTTCTTCAATCGTTCCGACACTAACAAACTTATGCACATGCACAAATTTCGTCTGTCCGATTCGATACGCCCGATCCGTTGCTTGGTTCTCGACCGCAGGATTCCACCAACGATCCGCATGTAACACATGATTCGCTGCCGTCAAATTCAGCCCTGTTCCACCCGCCTTCAACGACAAAATGAAAATCGGGAACTCACCTGCCTGGAACGCATCCACCAAATGATCACGCTGACCTTTCGGCATACTTCCAGACAAAAACGGCACATCCAAGTCATGCAACTCACTCAAACATTGGCGAATTAATTGACCCATCCCGATGTACTGCGTAAAAATGAGACATTGCTCCCCGTTACTCGCAATATCGGCAGCCATCGACACAATGCGGTTCAATTTAACCGAACGACGAAGCATTTCATCAGCAGGAGAAGCCGGCTCCTTCAAGAACAAAGCAGGATGATTACACAACTGTTTCAAACGGCTAAGCATCTTCAAAATAAGCCCTTTGCGCTCAAAACCAGTCAACGTATCCAACTTGAATTTCGTATCCTCTATGAAACTTTCATAAAGCGCAGCCTGCTCAGTCGTGAGCGGACAATACTCGTTCTGCTCAAGCTTTTTCGGTAAGTTCAACTGCAAATCAGGATCATTTTTTGTACGGCGCAACAGAAACGGTCGGATTTTTGCCCGCAACTTTCGTTTCTCAACCGCCGAATCATCCCGCTCAATCGGAATGATAAACTGTTCATTAAACGTCCGGAAACTGCCAAAATACCCTTTATGAATAAAGTCAAAAATCGCCCACAACTCAGACAAACGATTCTCAATCGGCGTTCCAGTCAGCGCAATCTGATGCTCACCGTGCAATTTGCGAATCGCACGCGACTGCTTCGTCTGCATATTTTTGATATTTTGCGCTTCATCAAGCGTGATACTCGCAAACACCGTGCCACTCAACGTCTCATCATCTTGCGTCGCCGTACCGTATGTCGTCAAAAGTACATCCGGCTTGCGCTCGGCCAACAACTGATCGAACGCTTCATCCTTCGCCCGCGACGGCCCATAATGCGTATGCACAACGAGTGAAGGAGCAAAACGCTCAATCTCCTTCTGCCAGTTGCCAAGCACACTCGTCGGACAAATGATCAACGAAGGCGAAGACGTATCCGGCCGCGAATGGACATTCAACAAATACGAAATAAGCTGAATCGTCTTTCCGAGCCCCATATCGTCGGCTAAACAGGCACCAAACCGATAATCACGCATGAAGACGAGCCAATTGTAGCCCTCAATCTGATATGGGCGTAACTCAGCATTTAACGCATCCGGCACACCAGCATCCGGCAAACCATGCTTATCAGCAATCATTTCAACATACTCACGCAACGACTGTTTCATCGAAAAAGCCAACAACGGATCATCGGATTCACCATCATCCTCGAGCGGGACAATCTCTTCAGGAATTTCCTGAAACAGCAAATCTTTCACCGTCCACTCACCAGCATCCGCCTGATCCATCAACTCACGAATCCGCTTCAACCATTGCGGATCGATATGAAACCACTCATCACCCGAACGGATGAACTCACGATTCTCATCCACCAACTTACGGAACGTATCTTGATCAATTTCTTTATCCGCAAGCGAAAAATTCCAATCGAACGCCAACACTTCATCCAACCCTGCCGCTGAACGATACGACTGCACACTCGCACTCGTCCGCACCCGCAACTTTGACTCCGTCACCGACTTCAGCCAAGCAGGCAAAATCACCGGATAACCGAACGATTGGAACACCGGCAAATCCTCCTGAATGAACATACGCACTTCAGGATCGGACATCGGCATCGACAAAAAACGCTCGCCAGGCTCAACCTGAATGGACTGCAAAAACGAAACCATCTCAGACTGCTTCTCATGAATCTCAGCAGCATACGATTTCCACTTCGCCGGCAGCGCATCCGCAATTGGCGCATTCACCTTTTTAACAGCAGGCGTCCAATGTGCACCGCGCTCACTGACAACAACCGTCTCCAGCAACCATTCAGTACTGCCCGCATCATCATCAGGCTCCGTCAAACGGAACGCCACCCGGACCGGCATCGTCGAAACCGACTCACCCGGCCACCCATACTTCTTCAGATGCGGCAACAATGCCGGCAACTGCTCGAATCGCATCGCTGAAGCCTGTATTTTTTCGCGAATCGCATCATGCAAAATCATCGAAGCTGACGCAGAAATCCCGATTTTCTCCTCGTCGAATTGGATTGTCCCTGCGTCCAACTCTGCATAGTGCCAGAAATCCGGTTCATTCCAAACACGCGCAGCCTCCCGGACAGCCGTCAAATGGGCTTCATCCTTCTCAGACTGCCCGCTAAACGAAACAAACGGATGCGGCTTGCCAACAAATACTTGAAAAAACTCATTCGTACTTACATGGACTGCTTGCTCATCCGTCACCGCAAACATTCCATACAACGCTTGTTCATTCGAAAAAAACAGAAAGCTGGCAAGTCGCCCTGGAGCGATACGTCGGCCATTTGAATCGATGGCAGAGAGGGCATAAAGACCGTTTTCCTGACGATCAATTGCCAATTGGAAAAGTGTATTAATTTGTTCGGTATTCATCATAAATTCAAATTCCCCTTTTCCATCTCTTCCGACAATGCACGTAACCGTTTGTATTGTTCGCGGACCGTATCGATATAGCGATTCCAAAACTCGATCTTGCCGCTCTTTTTCGCACCTGTTTTCATGTTTTTAAACAAGCGGACAGCTCGGCGGTAACTATGCCGATTCTTTTCCTGAATGAACTGCATCGCGTACGTATGCAACAAAGGCATGACGGAAGCAGGGTCATTTGCCAACACAAATTTCAATGTATCCGGATCCACTCCATCATACGGCACATTGAACCGGTGCATGAGTGCAGCCCATTCGTCAAAACGCTCACGCTCAATGAGAAAATCACCGAATGCACTGACACCATCTTTTCCATACAACATGAAAAGTTCTTCACGCCGTATTTCAGGGAAATGGGCTTCCTCCAGCAATTCATCCATCTTTCGGATAAAGTGATGTTTGTCTCCATTCGTCTTTAACAGTTCATAATACGTCCCGATATACGGATAAATGGACTCCATAATAATCGCTAACGACTCGGTCTGGCCCATGTCAAGCGCATGATCTGCAAGCGGCAACCAGTGCGTGACACGTTTGCCCCCTGTTTGCGCAGCAACTTTTTCAAGGGCCACATCATCGATCCATTCCAAGTAGACGTAAGCGGCAAAAAACGGCGCTTCTGCAGAGTCTTCTTCAAGAAGGCGTGCAAGCTCTTTCTTTTGGGAAGCTTGATCAGTATACAATAAGTCCCACATCACTCTAAACAACTCAAGCCTCTTCTCAAACAGGCCTTTATTGTACAAAGTGATCGACTGAATCATTATTTTTAAAGCATCATAAAATACGTCCGTTTCAAACAAACGCAACTTTTTCCGTAATGATTGTGCATGGTCTTTAATCTTTCCGAATTGCTCACCAAGCCACATCTGCAATTGCCACTCACGGTATGTGAATTGATTGGAATCGTCCAGATGAACCTGTACATAGGACCAAGCAGCATCGACGACATGCAAACGGTAAAACAAGTCAAACAACGGCTTCCATTCCCACTCAAAAGGAGCTAGAGGAATCACTTTCTGATCCATCAAAGACGTTTCATGTATGAACACATTCGCATTTTCGCGCGGATCCATGTTTCGCAACGGATTTGTCAATTGACGAAGGACCACATTCCACGCTTCGGGTGAGCGTTCCGACAATTTTAACGTCATTTGGGTGACTTCCGTCTGTTGCCATTCATGCAACCAATCCGTCAACGAATGAAATTGAGAATAGAGATGGAAAACAACTGCAATCTTATGCGGACACCAACCAGGCTCCTCACACGTGCACGTCGCATCCACCTCAGAAAACGTCAATTTCACAAGATGGTCAACACCATCCGTACAAACTGTTTCAACCGAAGATCCGTCTTTAGCAAACCGATATGCAAATCGCGCTCCCTTGCGCACAAAGGAAACCGCCTTTCGAATGATTTGCGCTTCTGTATGAACGTCAGGACGATAAGAATGTTTAATCCTATTCATTAATTCATCAATCTCACGCTCATGCAAATAAGAAACGCGTTCAACTGTCATGTGCATCGGCTCACTCCCTAACATAGGCATTCCCTTTATTATAAAGCTTTTGGCCATCAATTTAAACGATTTCAATTCAAACAAAATGTGTTACGAATAAACCGCATACCTACAAAGTCCGAACAAGTAACATCCCACATCATTATTAAAGGAGAAATCATCGAATGAAAACACTTATCTTACACGTACCTGGTCTTTATAACCATTTGCAACAATGGAAAATGAAATCAGCAACTGGGAAACGACTGCGCACCAGCGTCCGCGAACAATCACTCAGTGAAACATACGCTGCCAACGAAACGTTTCTAACAATCAATCACGAAGTACTTCTAGCAAACTACCGATTTGACGTACTAACCATCTTATATGTACATGAACCGCAGCAGCGGAAAAATGAAGGCATCATCTGTTACCTAAAAGCGCAGGGAATCGACTATTTCCCGTTAGAAACATCTTTATTATTAAACAAGCGAGTGAAGGAAAAAGTATGAACACTAGCAATTATTCTTCCGGCATTGAATAAGATAGAAAACAAAACATTCACAAACTAGGTCAGCTTATGATAAAATAATAATAATCGGAATTTTCAATAACGGAGGGATGCATATGCTATCAGTTCAACGCATGACACCTTTTTTCACGAGCCAAGAAGATTTCCGTCTACGCCTTGTCTTTGCATATCAATATTTCTCAATTGAAAAGGGGGGTGAAATTTACCAATTCGTTCCGACTGAAGGGAAAGAGATTGTCATAAACATCAAAAGCCTGCAAGTAGAGAATTTAGGAGAAGTGTTCGTATTCCAAAAGGGCAACCGTTTCATTCGCCTCCCACTCTATCAACTGCTCCTCATTTCCGACCTACACATGCACTTAACGACAATCATGGAAAGTACATTAAAACTCGAAATTCCAATCCCAAAAGTCGTTTCCGAAGAAGCTGCACTCCTCATCGCAGCACTCGAACAACAAAACCAACTACGCATGATCGACTACGCACTTGAAACAAACAATAGACAATTATTCATTCAACTAATGGAAGGACTGCGTACGATTTGAAAACTATCGAATAAAAAACACTTATCAACTTGCGATAAGTGTTTTTTGCTGTCCATAACCGACATGAAAGTAGGGAGCAACGATGAAAGTAAGCAATATTTGCTAAGTAATGGTAAGGTTGACAAAGAAATTGTATCGAAACCGTGGTAAAATGTTTAGTAGGTAGATTACTAGGGTATACATAGTTTGGTTTCTCAATTTGTCAAAAAGTGCAAAGCGAGCACGAAAATCGTTGAACCGGCGACACCGAATAACAAATCTTGTAACGTCAATCGGTTTTTATCGTTTTTTTGCATTAGCTTTCACTCCTTTGTCGATTTCCCGGGAAATAAAGCGGATTGATGTTGACAAATATTTATGAAATAATACCAATCTGAAACATACTGATCGCTCTATCAGATTGCCCAATCTATGACGTATTCATACAGTTTGAATTGAATATTTCACAAGATTTGGTACAGTAGTCTATACGTAAACGAAAATATTTCATTGCAGAAAGGACCGTCGCTATGTTCTTTGAGTACAGGTTTTGGCACTTTTTGACGAAGCCGGACGAGCTTGCGTCCAATCTACAAACAAGCACGATGCGTCATTTTAATAAGCGGTTACTCGTTGTCATCCTAGCAGGGGTTGTATTATTCGCACTGCGCAACATGTGGGGAATGAACACCGAGGGCCTGACTTCGTTGTTAACAACCATGTCGACAGCAGACTATATTATCGCCAGATACGCATCACTCGTCGGGGCAATCATTTGGGCAGCGCTATACAGTGCATTCCATATTTTCGGAGTGGCCTACATCCTTTCAGTGCTGACAAAAATCCCATATAGACAACTTGTGCCTTTGCAAGTGCTCATTACGGGACTGCTACTACTGGAAAAAGCACTCATTTTTATCGTGTTTGCCATAAAAGGTACAACCGTAAGCCTGTCATTCTTGTCTTTCGGACCGCTTGCGGTGACAATTCTAGAAAACTGGTACTTGATTTTATTCCTGAACCAGCTCACATTAACGGGCGCATTAATCATTACATTGCAATACCGTTTTATCCGTGGTTACGTAGTCGATGGAAGATGGCGCCAACATCTATGGCTATTAATCGGCCTTCATGTCGTAATGGCGCTCATCACAGCAGCCGTCGCATACATTCCATTCGACAAATTGCTCAATTCGTTGTTCGGAGGTGGATTCTAAATGAAAAAACGAATGTCCATCACCGTCGCAATCGTCGTCAGTGCATTCATCGCCATCAACGTCCATCTTTTATACTCAAAGAAAAGCACTGTTCAACAAACAGTGTATGTCCATCAATATGAGCGCATGACTGAAGGACACTTTGAAGAAACCATTCCTAAAGAAGGACTCGTTTCACCAGCAGCCATTTACACCGTCTACGTTGGAAATGAAGAAACAATTGATACGTGGCTCGTTAAAGAAGGAGATCAAGTGCAAGTTGGTGATGAAATCGCGACATTGCAATCCGATCGTGCAGAAAGCCAACTCGCGTCATGGGAAGCAGAGGAACAAGGGCTCTTGGAACAACAAAGCGCCATCGAATCAACACTTTATGACTTAGAAGCCGACCGAGCAAGCGCAAGTGGCAATACATCAAATGTCAATACAACTGAAACACCTGGCACGACAGACATCGAATTGACGGTCGATGTACAAGTCGACGTATCCCAGGACGGCGCATATGCGCAAGCAATTGCGCAAGCGGAACGTGAACTCGCAGAAGTCGAACGCAAACTCACTGTCATCCAAGCACAGTTAGCTCAAAATCCCATGCGCCCAGCACTCATCAGTCCAGTAAACGGTACGGTTTCAACTGTCAATAAACACGGCTACACATTGGCAGCCGACGTGTTTAGCGAAGAAAAACTGATTACAACGTATGCAGAACTGCCAGAGTGGCAAAAAATCGAAGCCGGCGACCAAGTACGTATCCAAGAAAACAGCTTGGACACAGTCATTGAAGGAACCGTTCACGCCGTTTCACAAGTACCCGCAACAGACAGCAGATGGCGCAACGCATACGACGAACTAGCACCTGACGCCAAACGGAAAAACCCAATGGAACTCTATGAAATTACAATCATGCCACTAGAACAACTTACGACGTTGCCATTCGGCGCAAATGTCAACGCAACACTGATTGTCAACGAAGTGGATGCCGTAAGTGTCAAAGTAGATTGGCTAGAAGCCTACACAAAACAACAAGCAACCGCATGGCAACTCGACGAAAATGGACAAGGCAGAAAGATCGACGTTTCCTCTCCCTTCCAAACGAACAACCGCGCCGTCATCACGGCCGGTCTAGCAACGGGAGACATCGTCATCTACAAACACAACATCTCTACCTACGCCGATCCATTCAACGTCATCATGCCACTCCCACTGGACTTGCCACCCAAATCCCAGTGGCGCACATTCGGCTGGAAGAACTACATCAAACACGGCTTCCTCCACTAACAAAAACCGCCCTATGGCGGTTTTTGTCATTCCACCATCCAAATCAGCATCGTACTCCACCAAACACCGCATAAAGTCACTAAACGCCGCAATACTCTATCCAAAAACGCATAACTCCACCGAACACAGCATAATTGCATCAAATGTGGCATATTTCGTCCAAACGCCGCATAACCAAACAATAGCTAACCCCCTTCAACCAACCCTTTAATTTGTCAAAACCCATTAGGCGCGAAAACAATCCATCCATCCCTCAAAAGTCACCCGCGAAACGAACAACCACTAAAATCAGTTAAACCTTCCGATGAACCATCTTTTATTCACAAAATCCATTTCCTACTTCTATACTTGTCTCCCCATCCATATAGTGAAAAAACAAATAGATTACGAGAAAATGGGGGAACGCACGTGAAAAAAATATACTGGATCATTTGTATAGCAATCATTCTCACACTTGGGATCAACATAGAAAAGGCGCGAGCAAGCGAGCCTGCTCAACGAACGATTGGACTTCATGACAAAGTGTTGCCAATTGAACAAACACGTGTTGTCGATGGCGACACAAAAGTTCCTTTCAAAGAAATTTCAAAATATCTTTACCTCACAGTTACTGAAGAAGACGGTAAAATGCGCATTGAAAAACGTGACAACCATATGATCGTTGACTTCGCCAAAAATATAACAACTACAAACGGAGTGGAGCAATCTGGTACTCCATTCATAAAAATAGACGGGAAAATCTACATTAGCGTCAAAGAAATTGCATTCAGCATGGGCTTTCAAATCGACTACTTCCGCCACCTACACACGATACGAATTTACCGCGAAGACTATCCACACATGGATCGTACAACATACGAGAGAAAAATTGCAGACGTGAAAAACAATCGTAAACATGCAACAAGTCCTTCCGACAAAGTAACCGTCTATTTAACATTTGACGACGGACCAAACAAATTTACGCTCATGAATAACAACACGCTCGAAAAATACAATGTCCCCGCCACTTTTTTCTTTTTAGGCAATCAAATGCAACAAAACGCATCCATCGTCAAAACGATCCACGACAGCGGCCATTACATCGGTTCGCATAGCATGACCCATGACAAAAACCTTGTCTACCAATCAACCAAATCTTTCATCGACGAAATGGCAGAAGGTGCTGAACTCATCAAACAACTTACAGGCCAAACCGCTAAACTAGTGCGCGTCCCATATGGTAGCACGCCCCACGTCACATCTGGCATGAAACAAAGCCTCGTACAACACGGCTATAAAATGTGGGACTGGAACGTCGACTCCAATGATTGGCGCTACACCGACAAACAAGCCGATCAAATCGCCCACAACGTCAAAGAAGGCGTCACCAAAGCAATCCAATCAGGCGACCGAACAATCGTCATCCTACTCCACGACAGAAGCCAAACAACGATCGCGCTACCCGCCATCATCCAATGGCTAAAAAACCAAGGCTACACATTCAAAGCTTATAATCCAAACGAGCACATTTCCCACAACTTCCATAAAGAACCCTTACTCTAGCAATCAACCAAATGAATCAATACTAGGGGGCGACAATAAAAAACGATCGCCCCTAAATAAACCGAGATAAACTCCTAAACGACATCTACTCACAGAACACCGCATAAAATCCCCAAACGCGGCATAACTTCCTCAAACACCGCAAACTATCCCCAAAACACCGCATAATTCCCTGGAACGCCGCATAATCCCGCCAAACGCCACTCCCTCTAACCAACCCCTTAATTAGTCAAAAGCATTCAGCGCGACCACTGATCCTGCCACCAAAACTCCTCCCGCGAACAAAGAAAACCGCATAATTCCCTGCAACGCCGCATAACTCCCTCAAACTCCGCAAACTATCCCAAAACACCGCATAATTCCCTGGAACACCGCATAAACCTGCCAAACACCGCATAACGCCACTCCCTCTAACCAACCCGTAAATTTGTCAAAAGCATTCAGCGCGACCACCAATCCTGCCAACAAAACTCCTCCCGCGGACAAAGAAAACCGCATAAAATCCTCAAACGCGGCATAACTTCCTCAAACACGGCAAACTATCCCCAAACACCGTATAATTCCCTGTAACGCCGCATAATCCTGCCAAACGCCGCATAACGCCACTCCCTCCAACCAACCCCTTAATTAGTCAAAAGCATACAGCGCGACCACCAATCCTGCCAACAGAACTCCTCCCGTAGACAAAGAAAACCGCATAAATTGCCCAAACGCGGCATAACTTCCTCAAACTCCGCAAACTATCCCAAAACACCGCATAATTCCCTGTAACGCCGCATAATCCTGCCAAACGCCGCATAACCGCGCCAAAACGCCGCATAACGCCACTCCCTCCAACCAACCCCTTAATTTGTCAAGAGCATTCAGCGCGACCACCAATCCTGCCAACAGAACTCCTCCCGCGGACAAAGAAAACCGCATAAAATGCCCAAACGCGGCATAACTTCCTCAAACACCGCAAACTATCCCAAAACACCGCATAATTCCCTGTAACGCCGCATAATCCTGCCAAACGCCGCATAACCGCGCCAAACGCCGCATAACGCCCGCCAAAACACCACCAAACCCAACCACTAGTAGCATCCTCACAAATCCCACAAAATTCCTCCTTCCAACGAACTACCAACACACTAAAAAAACCAACACCTTCGAACGATTTTTCTGAAATATCGCATAGTACAACAGCAATCGCTATTTTCAATCTACTTTCGCTATGCTATGTTGTGAGAGAACACTACTAAACTCACAAGGGGGAAATGGTACTGTGAAGAAACAAAATTTCACGAAAATGCTAAGCGCACTACTAGCATTCATACTCGTGCTCTCACTCGCCACACCATTTGCAGCATCCGCCAACACGGACCTGCCAAGCGGCACACAAACGAGCGAAACAGCACACAACACCAACGCTTTCAAAGACAAACTCTCTGACGAAAGCACACTGCAACAAAAAGCCGCCATCGCCGAACAACTCAACCTAATCGGCGGCGAAGCAACACTACACGAGCAACTCCAAAAACTTTCAGGGAACGAACAAATCCCAGTCATCATCCACTTCTCTGAACGCTCGGTAGCACTCGAAAAAGGCATCAAAAAACTCAACGGCAAACCATTTAGCGCCACGGAAGAAAAACAAACCAAACAAAAAGTCAAAAACCAACAAATCCGTGCCAAAAAAGAAATGGTCACCAAAGGCATAAAATTCAACGAAGGCTACACATACGACACAGTACTTAACGGCATGTCAGGCACCATCAAAGCCGACGACCTCGAAAAACTACTCGAAGTCTCAGGCGTCACGCTGATCGAACCCGACACAACCGTCACAGCATTCGAAACAAGCAAACCAGCCAAAACAAACTTGAAAAAACCAACTCCGTCAGACAATAAACTTCAAGAGAAAGCACCAAATAAACAAGCAACACCAGCCATGGACACAAGCATCGGCTTCCTAGGCATCGAAGCACTATGGGCTGAAGGCTACGAAGGACAAGGCATCAAAGTCGCCGTCCTCGACACAGGTATCGATGCGGACCACCCTGAATTCCAAGGCATCTACAAAGGCGGCAAAAACTTCGTCCCACACACAGGAACGGACTACGCCCGCCCACGAGCAGCGGACGACGCATCCGAAACATCACCACTCGATCGACCGGATCACCGTCCTGAATTCAACGAACGCGGCAGCTCCTTCTACACATCACACGGCACACACGTAGCAGGAACCATCGCCGCAATCGGCAACAACGAATACGGCATCAAAGGAATCGCACCAAAAATCGACCTCTACGCATACCGCGTACTCGGCGCATACGGCAGCGGCTCCACATCCGGCATCATCAAAGCAATCGACACAGCCGTCATCGAAGGCATGGACGTCATCAACCTATCACTCGGCGGTGGCGCAAACTCCGAAACGGACGGCGCATCATTCGCCATCAACAACGCCATGCTCGCAGGCACAATCTCAGTCATCGCAACAGGAAACTCTGGCCCGAACCGCGGCACAATGGGCACACCCGCCACATCCCGCCTCGGCATAGCAGTCGGTAACACAACAAACCCGGAAGCACGCTATTTCGGTGACGCAGCCATCACAATCGGAGACTACAACCTCTCCAAAACACTGAACCTAATGGGCACAACATTTGGCCAAGACCTTGCAACACAACTAAACGGCGAATATAGCCTCATCGCAGTCCCAGGCGTAGGAAAATCATCCGACTACGCAGGACTCGACGTCAATGGTAAAGTCGCACTCGTCTCACGCGGCGAAATTGCATTTGTCGACAAAATCGCAGCGGCAAAAGATAACGGAGCAGTCGCAGTCATCGTCCACAACTTTGCAGGCGGCTCAAACGCACCAGGCCCGTCCGGCACATTCCTCGGTGACGCATTCGAATTCATCCCGACATTCGACATGTCCCAAACCGACGGAGACGCAATCCGAGCGGCATTAACACAAGCAGAAGGCACCATCACATTCAGCAACTTTGACAACACACTCACAACCGGCGACGACGTCAACAACTCAAGTTCCCGTGGCCCATCCACACCGAACTTCGACATCAAACCCGACGTCACAGCACCCGGCACCAACATCATGTCAGCAATTCCGATGTACAAAGCCGACTTCCCGGAAGCAACCTACGAACACGCCTACACGCGCAAAACAGGTACTTCCATGGCTACACCTCACATTGCGGGAATCGCGGCATTAGTCAAGCAAGCGAATCCGACATGGAACGCCTTTGACGTCAAAGTTGCCCTGTCCAACACAGCAAAAGTCTTGGACACTAGCAAGTACGACGTATTCGCACAAGGAGCCGGCCGCGTACAAGCCTACCAAGCTGCACACCCAGAAATCCTTGCGTACAGCATGGACACGGCAAACAACGACGGTGAAACAGTCGAAAACCTAAAAGGCACCGTCACATTCGGCCCACAATCACTCGACCAAGCAATTTCCGTCAACAAGCAGATCCTCGTCAAAAACGAGAACGGCAATGGCGGCACATACAACGCAACAGTCGAAGTGACAAAAGGGTTCGCGGATGCAACCGTCACAATCGACAAACCGACGTTCACTCTAGCAGGCGAACAATTGCTCAACGTCACGCTCACAGCATCTGCCAACACGAACGCGAAACCTGGCGATGAAATGCTCGGCTACATCCACATCACAGGTGGCAGCACCGTCGCATCGTTACCATTCGCAGCTGATTTCGGCGGGGAAGCAGCAGCTGAAGTAAAAGACATGTCCATTACGGAAACAGACCTTAGCTTCAACGACGACGGTGTAAAAGACGAAGCAATGCTTTATTTCACCATCACAGGTGACGTCGGCCTTAACTTCGTCGAAATCTGGGACATCATGAACCCGACAGGCGGCACGTATGAAGACGGCTACATCGGCTACTTGCATGCAGGCTCTAGCTTAGGTGCAGGTTCCTACCAGCTACCAATCCGCGGCCAATACAACCCGTGGGATGGAACAGGCGCAACAACAATTCCTGACGGCCTCTATACAATCGATTTCTCTGGCCAAACCGTATCCGGCAATCCACCAGTCATCGGTGACTACGTCGGACCAGTCGTCGTCAAATCGACAGCAGGTACCGTCACAGGCGTAATCGAAGGCACAACAGTAACAGGCGCAATCGATGACACTTATATCATCTACCAGCAAGAACTCGTCAACTACAACTTGGGCTACGACATTAACACGAAACTACACGCAACATACGAAGTGAAAAATGGGGAAGAAGTCGTAGCATCCGGCCCAGTTACGTTAGCACAGGACGGCACATACACATTCGAACTGCCGAATCTGGACAAAGCCAAGCACACCGTCATCGTCAAGTACGAAGACGCAGCTGGCAATAAAGCCGAAGCCGTCATCTACAACGCTGGCGACCAAGTGGACGACCAAGTCACGTACACACTGAACGAACAAGCACTCGCCCTACAAACTGGCGACACAGCACAACTGACACTAACAGAAACAACAACAAAACCGGACGGCACAACAACGGACAAAGACGTCACAGCAAACGCAACTTTCACATCAGCTGACGAAACGGTCGCAACCGTCCAAAACGGCACCGTCACTGCAGTCGCAGCCGGAACAACCGAAATCACTGTCACATACAACGATTTCACCGCTGCCGTAACGGTTGAAGTAACAGACCAACCAACCGGCGAAGAAACCGTCACGTATACAGTGAACAAAACGCAAATGGTCCTAGGCGTTGGCCAACAAGAACAACTTTACGTCACTGAAACAACTGTAAAATCGGACGGCACAGTAAGCGAAAAGGACGTCACAGGACAACTTCGCTACAACGTCGTCAACAACACGTACGCAACGGTCCACAAAGGACTCGTCACAGCAAAACAAGCAGGCAAAACCCAAGTGCGTATTTTGATTCCGAATCGCGACCCAATGTACGTCTATTTGGAAGTGAAAGACCTTCCGCAAAACACGGTCACATATTCTGTCAATAAAACACACCTCAACATCGGTGTCGGTCAACAAGAACAACTGTACGTGACAGAAACAACCGTCACACCTGAAGGAGACGTAACAGAAAAAGACATTACCGGCTTTGCGAGCTACAAAGTGATCGATAACACTGTCGCAACTGTCAAAAAAGGTCTCGTCACAGCAGTCGCACCTGGCCAATCACAAGTGCGCATCACAATTCCAGACAAAGAAACACTATACGTCTACTTGACAGTGGAGGACGTCCCACAAGATGTCGTCACATACACACTGAACAAAAAGGAATTGACAATGGAAGTCGGCCAGCAGGAGCAACTTCGCGTCACCGAAACAACGGTCACTCCTGAAGGTGAAACAACCGAAAGAGACGCAACTGCACAAACGCGTTTCAATGTCGTCAATAACACATTTGCAACGGTTCAAAAAGGACTTGTCACAGCACACGCACCCGGCAAAACCCAAGTTCGGGTTACACTCCCAAATGGCGACATAACACTCGTCTACTTGGAAGTGAAGCAACCTGCGCAAGAAACCGTAACCTATGCAATTAATAAAAACGAACTCACACTGGAAGTAGGGCAAGAGGACAACATTACAGTCCTTGCAACAACAGAGCACATCGACGGCAGCACAACAATTACGGATGTCTCTGAACAAGCATCCTACACAGTAGCTGACCCGACGATCGCCTCCGCAACACGCGGCATCGTCACTGGCCAGCAACAAGGAACAACACAAATCACCGTCAAATACGCGGACTTCACCGCAACAGTCAACGTTACCGTCCAAGCACCAGCAGGGCCGGACACAGTCACTGTCACAGAAGAAAGCATCGCGCACTACTTGAACAACAAAAAAGCAAACCAAATCATCATCGACATCACCGAATTTGACGATGAAAAACACATCGTCATCGAACAAGCATTACTGAAAAAAATCGAGAAATCTGAAAAAGACGTTGTCCTCCAAATCGCTGGGGCAACCTTCACATTTGAAGACGACGCAATCGAAGAACTACGCAAACAATCAAAAGGCGACCTCACCATCGCCATCAGCCAAGCAGACGGTAGTGCAATCAAAAATGCCATCTCCGACATCTTCACACTCGCCTTCTACAAAGGCACAGGAGATACGAAACAAGCTCTCAACAAACTTGCCGAAGAAATCGAAATTACACTACCAATCGACACAACGAAAGTAAGTTCCAAAAAAGTAGCAGTACTGGATCTCTCAACGAACAAAAAACTAAAAGCCAAATACAAAAAAGGCAACCTCGAATTTGAAACAGAACAACCAGGTAGCTTCGTTGTAATTAACGACTAAACATTATTAAGAGCCGCGTGATGCACTGTACAGTAAGAGCATCACGCGGTTTCATTATTGACCAGCTAAAAAATCCCTAAATTATTTAAAAGGATAGCCATTCTCCTGTTGAACTTTTCACAAAACCTCTTGCATCGCCTAGTTTATAAAAGATAGAATCGTGTAATAGAGAAATAGATGAAAAATCATTGAATTGGAAAAGGATGTGCCTCGAAGATGAGCAAAAAAGCGTCCGAACTATTACAGCATAAGCAGAACATCCAAAACTGGAGCGCACGAAGAGCTACCCAACAAAGAAACTATAAAACAACGACGAAATCCGTTCGTAATTACGTCGTGCTCGATTTTGAAACGACTGGATTCCGAGCAGGTGCAGACCGAATCATCCAAATTGGAGCACTCAAGTACATCGATCACCAACAAACCGAAATCTTTAGCACGTTTATCAATCCGGAACGTCACATCCCACACAAAATTACGCGACTTACCGGTATCTCAAATGAAATGGTTCAATGGGCACCAACAATCGAAAATAAAATACACGAACTCATGGAATTCATAGATCATTTACCCATCGTAGCGCATAACGCTCCCTTTGACATGGGCTTTCTATATGCCCTCAACAACCATGAAGGCATCACAATCCCACAATACACAGTCATAGACACTGTCAAACTAGCACGCAAAACCATCACTGAAACACCCAATCATAAACTCGGCACACTCGCCAACTACCTACAACTCGAACACGACGCACACGACGCAATCGGCGACTGTCTAGCCACCGCCGCCATCTACCAATACTGCACAATAACCGCCTGAACAAAAACCAGGCGGTTATTCCTATCCCAATTCAAGTATCCACAAAAACCCATAAACACCGCATAACCTCCTCAAACGCCGCAAACTCCTTAAAAACACCGCATAACTCCGAAAATCGCCGCAAACTTCCTCAAAACACCGCATAACTCCGCCAAACACCGCATAACCGCCTCAAACACCGCATAACCTCAAAACTACAAATCCCTTCCAACTAACCCTTAATTTGTCAAAAGCATTCAGCGCGACAAAATCCATCCCCCTCAAAAATCCACCCGCGGAAAAAGAAAACCTCATAAAAACAAAGAACGCCGCATAACTCCCTCAAACACGACAAACTTCCTCCAAACACCGCATAACTCCGCCAAACGCCGCAAAACCGCCTCAAAAACCGCATAACCTCAAACTACAAATCCCCGCCAACCAACCCCTTAATTTGTCAAAAGCATTCAGCGCGACAGATCCATCCCCTTCAAAAATCCACCCGCGGAAAAAGAAAACCTCATAAAAACAAAGAACGCCGCATAACTCCGTCAATCGCCGCATAAACGCCTCAAACGCGGCAAACTTCCTCCAAACACCGCATAACTCCACCAAACACAGCAAAATCGCCTCAAAAACCGCATACTTCTCCAAAACGCCGCATAACACCCGCCACCCAACTCATTTTCCAAAATTGCTCCTCAAAAATCCTGCCAAAACAACGCATAAACACCCCGAAAACAGCATAACATCAACCAAACACATCAAATTGTGTCTTTTTACACCAAAATACGAACTTGCTCCAAACCATTCCAATCCCGAACAAAGCAAGCTACACTAAACTAGAGGTGAAAAAATGCTATACAAAAACCGAACAATGCCAAACGACTTACAAGGGTTAATCGCCTTGGACAAGCGACTGCCCAACCACCACGATAAAAAGCATGCCGTACAAAAAGAACTATACAACTGCGAAGTAGGATACAAAGGGGAACTCGAATTTGACAAAGCCATGCTCGACTTCGAACCCGACTATCCATGCGCACTGTTGCACGATCTCTACTTGCACACCAACGGAAACTATTTTCAAATCGACTCGCTACTAATCACGCCAAGTGCCATCACGATCATCGAAGTGAAAAACTTCGCCAACAAAACAGTCATCACCGAAAATCCAACCCAATTCATCAAAGTCTATCGAAACGGTGACCGAAAAGTACTGAAAAACCCAATCGAAGAAGTCCGGCGAAAAACAAAATATTTGAAGAATTGGCTCACCCGACACAACATCCAGATCCCCATCGAAAGCCTCATCATCTTCACACACACCAACGAACTCGCCTTCGAAAACTCGCAGCTCCCAGTGAAAATCTTATTTACTTACGAAGCCGTCGACTACCTAGCTGCACAACCGATCACCGAACACATCCTTGACAAAACCGCAATACAGCAATTGGCAATGAAATTCAAGAACCAACACAAAACCTACAACCCATTCCCGCTACTGAAGATTTACAGCATAAATCCTCAAGACATCTCAACGGGCGTCATTTGTCCAGCATGCAATAAAATCGGAATGCGTTGGGAAAAGAGGAAGTGGAATTGCAAAAAGTGCGGCCACACAAGTAAAAGCGAACATGAGCAAACAATAAAAGAGTGGTTCATGCTCATCAACCCGCAAATTACGAATCGGCAACTTCGCTATTTCCTACAGTTACCAAGCCGCCACGTTGCTCAAACATTGCTCGCCAAATCCAATCTACAGCTTCGAGGTGAAAAACGGGCGGCCCACTATATTTTACGAAAAGAAGGGAAGGCACCAATTCCCGTCGAATAAACAGCTTGAAGAGGGGGGGATGCAATTGAACATCACACTAGAAAAAGTCACACAACAAAACATTAGAGACTGCGTTCAGCTAAACGTAGGAGAATCCCAACAAGAATTCGTCGCAAAAAACGTCAACACCATCGCATGGGCATACGTCGATCCAAACTTTACACCGTATGCAATCTGTCACGACACAACCGTCATTGGCCTACTCGCAATAGAGGACATTCCCGACAATGAACCATACGATCGCTATTGGATTCCACGCTTCATGATCGGCGAGCAATTCCAAGGAAAAGGCTACGGCAAACACGCCATGCAAGCAGCTATCGACATGCTTTCCGAGAAAGCCGAATGCGAACGCATCCGCCTATCCGTCTGGCCCGAAAACCCAGGAGCCATCGAATTCTACAAAAAAGTCGGCTTCATAGTCACGGACGAAATGCTCGAAGACGAAATCGTAATGGACTACTACCCAAAATAAACAACCAACTAGCAAAATCAACCATCCATGAAAAAGACCGCTTCAAAGCAAGTAGCAAACTCGCCCTCAAGCGGTCTTTCACTTCACAATCCCCGCAAACCTCTCCAAAACTCAGCATAACTCTGCCAAACGCCGCATAATTTCGAAGAACGCGGCATACTCCAGCCAAGCGCCGCATACTTCTCCAAAACACCGCATAATCCCACCCAAAGCCGCATAACCACCCGAACTCCAGCAATCCGCCTCCAACCAACCCCTTAATGGTTAAGTGCATCCATTCGCGACCTCTATGCCAAATCACAAAAGCACCCCGCGAACCCAACAATCCCCGCAAACCTCTCCAGAACTAAGCATAACTCTGCAAAACGCGGCAAAACTTCCTCAAACGCGGCATACTTCTTCCAAACGCGGCATAATCCCGCCAAACGCCGCATAATCCCACAGAACGCGGCATAATCCCGCCAAACGCCGCATAACCCCGCAGAACACCGCATAATCCCACAAAACACCGCATAACCACCAAACTACAGCAATCCGCCTCAAACCAACCCCTAAATGGTTAAGTGCATCCATTCGCGACCACTATACCAAATCACAAAAGCACCCCGCGAACCTAGTAAACTCCGCATACCTCTTGAGAACTCAGCATAACTCTACGAAACGCGGCATACTCCCGCCAAACGCGGCATAACATCACAAAACGCCGCATAACTCCACCAAACCCCGCATAATCCCACAGAACGCGGCATAATCCCGCAAAACGCCGCATATCTCCACCAAACCCCGCATAATCCCCAAAACCCCCGCATAACCAATAAAAATCCTGTATAATCAACCCAAGAAAACAAAATCAATCAGCCAACAAAAAAAGAAAGGAGCATCTACCATGCAAGTCGACCAACAAAAAACCACCTACAAACCCGATCCGCGCTTCAAAATCGCTCACCGCGAAGCAAAAATCGGCATCGCACTCGCCATCTTCAACTTCATCTGGTGGTTCGGATTCGCCTACGGACTCGGCAACCGCCCACCCGAAGAGTACACATACACATTCGGCCTGCCCGACTGGTTTTTCTACAGCTGCGTCATCGGCTTCATTCTGATGTCCGCACTTGTCATTGTCATCACAAAATACTTTCTAAAAGAAATCCCGCTCGACGCAGAGCCTACCGAAACCCAGCCAAAGGAGGAATCACCGAAACTATGAATAGCCAAGTCATCATCCCGCTCATCATCTTCCTAATCGCGATCTTCGCCATCGGCTTCATCGCGTCCAAACAAATGAGCACAAATGGCGGATTCCTACAAGAATACTTCCTTGGCGGACGCGAACTCGGCGGCTTCGTCCTCGCCATGACGATGGTCGCCACATATGGCAGCGCATCCAGCTTCCTCGGAGGCCCCGGAACCGCCTACACAGTCGGCTTCGGATGGATTCTGCTCGCCATGAGCCAAGTTGTCACCGGCTATTTTGTCCTGCTCATCCTAGGAAAAAAATTCGCTATCCTAGCGCGCAAATACAACGCCGTCACGATGATCGACTTTCTAAAAGCCCGCTATAATAGCTCGGCCGTCGCGATTCTATCAGCCCTAGCCATCATCATCTTCCTATTTTCCGCCATGACCGCACAATGGGTCGGCGGCGCACGGCTCATCGAATCGCTAACCGGCCTCCAATACACATCGGCGCTCTTCATCTTCGCCATCTCCGTCCTCGTCTACGTGACCATCGGCGGATTTCGCGCAGTCGCACTCACAGACGCCGTCCAAGGAGCCATCATGGTCGTCGGAACACTCATCCTCCTCATCGGCGTCATCATTGCCGGCGGGGGAATCCCGGCCATCATGCAAGACTTACTCAACGAAAACCCGAGACTCGTCACACCATACGGAGCAGACGGCACCCTCACACCCGCCTACATATCCTCATTCTGGATACTCGTCGGCGTCGGCGTCGTCGGACTCCCACAAATGGCCATCCGCGCCATGAGCTACAAAAGCTCACGCGCCATGCACCGGGCACTCGTCATCGGCACAATCGTCACCGGCTTCATCATGCTCAACATGCACCTCATCGGCGTCTTCGCCCGCCCCGTCATGCCGGGCATCGAGGTAGGGGATAAGGTCATTCCGTTAATCGCGTTGGAAGTATTGCCCCCGTGGCTAGCGGGCATAGTGCTCGCGGCACCTATGGCAGCAATCATGTCAACCGTGGACTCGCTTTTATTACTAGTAAGCTCAGCCATCGTCAAAGACGTATACCTGAACTTCATCAAACCTGAAGCACCCGAAAAACAAGTAAAACAACTGAGTATCGGCATCACAGGCCTCCTAGGAATCATCGTCTTCCTCCTAGCCCTGCAGCCACCCGACCTACTCATCTTCCTGAACCTATTCGCATTCGGAGGACTCGAAGCCGCCTTTATCTGGCCAATCGTCCTAGGCCTATACTGGAAATACGGCAACAAATACGGAGCCATACTCAGCATGCTCACCGGCATCGCCAGCTACATCGCGATCCACTTCTACAACACAACAAACGGCAATTTACTCGGAGTACACACCGTAACCGTACCAATCGTACTCTCCCTAATCGCCTACATCATCGGCTCCCTCGCCATCCAGCGAAAAGCCTTCAAATTCTAACTCAAAAGCGGGGCCCACAGCCCCGCTTTTCTAATCAATATCAATCAACATCCAAACACCGCATTACTCCCAAAAACGCGGCATATTTCCTTCAAACACCGCATAACCTCTGCAAACGCAGCAAACTTCCTTCAAACACCGCATAACCTCCGCAAACGCAGCAAACTTCTTCCAAACCCCGCATATCTTCCTCCAAACACCGCATAACACCAACCAATCCATCCATCTCAAACAAACCCTTAATTTGTCAAAACCCATTAGGCGCGACACAAAAATCCTGCTCAGAAACCTTCCGCGGAACACCGCGTATTCTTCTACAACTCAACACGGATAACTAGAAGGTAATAAAAATGAAATAACACTATAAATATGCTACACTTAACATATACTAAAAAAGACCGAGCGTCGGACAACGCTCAGTCAATTACAGCTAACATCCGCAAGAAGTGCGGTTGGCTAGTAGAGCATAACGTAACCCCATCCCACTTAGGCCAGTGTATTGGATGGGGTTATTTGTTTCTAGTGGTAAACAATACAATATATGCTACTACAGTTGTGACAGCAGTAGCAATAGCTATAAAAAACTGAATTAATACACTTATAGCCTAGTATGTCCCCATTTTATCACCCCCTTTCACGGGAGTGCCAACCTTCCATCCAACTATGTCGCTGTAAATTTTATTATACCATTCTATGTTAATTGTAGCGAACAAACATTCTTGTTAGTGGAGAATAAAATTTCATACATAATTCCCCCAATCCTATCGTACAACGTATATTTTATGCCGTTATAAGCCATTACCTGTTCTAGTTCAACAGAATATTTTATTCCAAATGACCATTAAACGAAGCCATTAATTTGTCAAAACCCATAAGGCGCGACAAGTAACCTCCATCACTCAGAAACCTCCACGAAACAGAAAAACTCTTTCCCGCACACCGCAAAAATTCCTCAAACGCAGCAACCTTCCTCCAAACTCCGCATAACCTCTCGAAACGCGGCATAAATTCCTCCAAACGCCGCATAACCTCGCGAAACGCGGCATAATTCCCGCAAACGCCGCATACTTTCACAGAACGCGGCATAACTCTGCCAAACGCCGCATAACCTCGCGAATCGCCGCATAACTCCACCAATCATCGCATAATCGCCCCAATCATCGCATAACCGCCTCAAATCCCCGCAAACTCCCCAAAAAACCAAAAATCTATGCTAAACTAAATGCCACAAACAACAGAAAGAAGGCGCACAACCCATGTGGAAACTATACGCACTCCTCACAACCACAATGCTCATCTGGGGACTCAACCTCCCCCTACTCAAATACATGCTCACCATCATGGACCCCGTCACAATGACCGCATTCCGCATCCTCACCGCCGGAATCGCCGTCTTCATCATCCTGAGCGCATTCAAACTCGTACGCCTACCAACCAAACAAGAATGGCCATACATCATCGGCGGCGCAGCACTCAACGTCGTCTTGCACCACTACTTCCTTAACATGGGCCTCTTCCGCACATCAGGCACAAACGCTGGACTCATACTCGGAACAGGACCCGTCCTAACCGCCATATTCACAGCACTCATCCTGCGCAACTACCCGACCAAAATCCAATGGCTCGGCGCAATCGCAGGCTTCATCGGCATCGGCTCCGTTGTCCTCGCAGGCGGGGAAGGACTCAACGGCCTCAAACTCGGCGACACATTCGTATTCCTATCGATCCTTGCCCAAGTGCTCTCGTTTTTGGTAATCGCGAAGGCAGCAAGAACGCTTGACCCAAGGCTACTCACCGCGTACATGTTAACAACAGGCAGCCTCCTGCTCATCGTCATCAGCTTCATTCAGGAACCCGGTGAAATTGCGAAATTCGCTACTGTTCCGCCGACATTCTGGGCAGCATTTGCAGCAAGCGGCATCATCGGAACAGCCGTCGGACACATGCTCTACAACTACTCACTAGGAAAAGTCGGACCAGCTAAAGCCGCCATCTTCATGAACCTAAACACGCTCTTTTCACTAACAGGCTCAGCCCTCTTCCTAGGCGAAATCATCACAGGACGCCATCTCATCGGCTTCCTACTCATCATCATCGGTGTCATCCTCGGCTCAGGAGCGGCGGAAGACCTATGGGAAAAACGAAAACTCAAAACAGCCCAAGTAAAATGACAACTATCGCCCTGTAAAAACAACTACAAAACTCTCCGATGTTTAGAAATAAGAGATCCATTTCTAACAAAGGAGAGTTTCTTTATGAATAAAAACATCGCAACAGGCATCTTTACCCTAATGTTATTTCTCACAGCAGTCATCCAACCTGCACAAGCTGCAACATTTAAAGACGTCCCGCAAAGCCACTGGGCATACGATGCAATCAATAAAATCTCCAACCAAGGCATCATCAACGGGTACGCAAACGGCAACTACGAACCGAATGAGTTAATTACCCGCGCCCAATCAGCGAAAATCGTTGCGCTCGCCATCCAAGCAAAACCAACTGCCGACTTCACACCGTCCTTCAAAGACGTTGCCAAAACAAATACATTCTACAACCACATACAAGCACTCACACAACGAGAGATTTTCCATAATGGAATAGCCTTTAAACCAAATGACTCATTAACAAGGGGGCAAATGGCCAAAATCATCGCACGCGCATTCAACATCACGCTCGATGACAACGACCTCATCCAATTCAAAGACGTCCCGAAATCATACGGCTTCCATCCCTACATCACAGCAATCGCGGAAGTAGGCATCACAAAAACAAAAGAGGGTACTTCATTTCTTCCAAATGAACCCGTCACTCGAGCCCAAATGGCTGCCTTCATCCAACGTGCAAACGAGTTCCAAGCAAAGCTGCAAACCGGTGAAATCTACTATGATGCAACACAAAAGCGTTACATCGATAAAACCTACTCAATCCCAGCACCACCAAACACCGAGTCAGCTCAAACAGTGAGCGACCAAACAATTAATTTGGTCAATAAAAACCGTCAACAACAAAATCTAGCAACATTACAGCACGACAAAAACCTATCTGCAATCGCCAAAAAGAAAGCCGAAGACATGGCAATCAACAACTACTTCGCACACGTTTCACCTACATACGGATCTGTAGGGAACATGCTCGACCACTTCAACTACAACTGGACATCATACGGCGAAAACATCGCAAAAGGTTACAAAACACCCGACACAGTCGTCGACGGATGGATGCAATCACCCGGACACCGCGCAAACATTCTCCAACCCAAATTCAAAAACATCGGATCCGGCTACGCAACCGACCCAACCGGCACCACCTACTGGGTCCACCTCTTCTCAACAAACTAAACAACCACCCGGACTCGCTCAAAACAGCGAGTCCGACCCCTAAAAATTAAACACAACAAAAATCCTCCAAACACCGCAAAAATGCCTCAAACGCGGCATACTTCGACCAAACACCGCATAAATTCAGCAAACACCGCATAATCCTATCAAACGCGGCATAACCGCTCACACCACACAACCCCCTCTAAACAAACCCTTAATTTGTCAAAACCCATTTGTCGCGACACAGATCATCCGTTCCACAAAATCCCCTGCGAAACAACGAACCCCCCATCCGTTTGCCGCATAAATTCGTCAAACGCCGCATAAATCCACCAAACACAGCATAATCTCCCAAACACCGCATAATCATCCCAAACGCGGCATAACCTCCCACCACACAAACTCCTCTAAACCAACCCTTTAATTGTCAAAACCCATTCGGCGCGACACAGATCATCCGTTCCACAAAATCCCCCGCGAAACAACGAACCCCCCATCCGTTTGCCGCATAAATTCGTCAAACGCCGCATAAATCCCCCGAATACAGCATATTCTCCCCAAACACCGCATAATCGCCACAAACGCGGCATAACCGCCGCCAAACACCGCATAATCGCCACAAACACCGCATAACCCCCGTCAAACGCCGCATACCCTCCCACCACACAAACTCTTCTATACCAACCCTTAATTTGTCAAAACCCATTCAGCGCGACACAGATCATCCGCCTCACAAAATCCTCCGCGAAACAACCAACCCCCAATCCATTCGCCGCATAAATTCGTCAAACGCCGCATAAATCCCCCAAACACAGCATATTCTCCCCAAACACCGCATAATCACCTCAAACGCGGCATAACTCCGCCAAACGCCGCATAACCGCCGCCGCCCAACAAATCAAAATAAAACTGTTAAGATTTCGTATATTCCACTAAATCTCTTGGAAGCTCTCTCACTAAGATGGTAGAATAAGAATGACTCACCAAATCGATTCAAAGGGGGAAGAAATTTGTACAAGTTTAATCAAAGCAAAAAATTTCTTGCAACATCAGTAGTCGCTTCAGCTGTAGCGGCAGCAGTCATGGTGCCTGCAGCGTCTGCTGACACGGCAACGACAACAGGATTCAAGGACGTCTCCAAATCCTACGCAACAGCGGTTGATTTTCTTGTCCAACACGACATCACAAAGGGGTATAACAAAGATGTTTTCGGGACAACCGATTCCATTAAACGTGCTGACGCAGCGGTATTAATTGCCAACGCACTTGGATTCGATAAAAATAAAACATACAAAGACGCTGGATTCAAAGACGTGCCGGCACGTGCAAAATGGGCGGTTAACGCTCTCGTTGAAGCAGGCATCATCGACGGCTTGAACGCCACTGAATTCGGTTCAGATGAATTGTTAACACGTAACCAAATGGCGAAGGTGCTTGCAAACGCTGCAAACCTTGCCATCGACGACAAAGTGAAAACGACAAAATTCAAAGACGTCAACTCGAACTTCTCGAAATACGTCGAAGCACTCGTCAAAGCAGGCATTACACAAGGGAAGGATGACACGAAATTCGGTGCGTATGACCACGTCACACGCGGCGAAATCGCGCTTTTCCTCTTCCGTTCACAAGAAAACCTTGGCTTCATCGACTTAATGGTCATGCATATGAACGACCATCACGGTTACCTAGAGCCATTCCCGTACATTTCGACAGTCGTTAAAGAACTACGTGCTCAACATAAAAACAACCTCCTTCTTCATGCAGGGGATGCGTTCTCTGGGGATCTGTACTTTAACGCATTCTACGGTAAAGCAGATGTGGCAATGATGAACGAATTGAAATTCGACGCAATGACATTCGGAAACCATGAATTTGACCTAGGCAGCTCTAAAGAAGGGCACCAGAAGTTACAAGAGTTCATTAAAGCGGCGAAATTCCCGATGCTCGGCGCAAACGTCGACTTCTCAAAGGACGAGCTGTTCAAAGGCATGCAAACGCGCGGCGTTACTGAAAACCATAAAGACGGACATATTTATGACGGCGTCGTCATGGATGTCAACGGTCAAAAAGTCGGCGTCTTCGGCTTGACGACGGAAGAAACACCATCCATCGCGAGCACTGGAAAAGTTGAATTTGAGAAATATATTGAGCGTGCGCAAGCGACGGTCAAAGCATTTGAAGACAAAGGCATTAACAAAATCATTGCCGTCACACATATCGGTTTCGACGATTCACTCGTCTGGGACAATGACAAAGAACTCGCGGAAAAAGTGAAAGGCATCGACATCATCGTCGGCGGCCACACACACTCGAAAATTAAAGCACCTGAAGTCATTAACGGCACAACAGCAGCGCCAACAATCATCGTTCAAGCACAAGAATACGGCAAAGTACTCGGCACATTGGACGTCAAGTTCAACTCCAAAGGTCAAATCTATGCACACGCAGGGGAGTTAATCGTCACAGATCCGACTTCCAAAGACTTCACAGTGAAAGCAGATCCGGCCGTAGCGAAAGTACTTGCGCCATTCACAGAAAAAGTGAACGAAATTAAAAATGCATCCATCGGCGTAAAAGCGACGGTCCTTCTTGACGGAAAACGTGACTCCGAAAACTCTGGTGTGTCCAGCGTGCGTCACAACGAAACAAACCTCGGGAACTTGATGACAGACGCAATGCTATGGAAAGCGAAATCTATTAACGCTAAAACGTCCATCGCAATTCAAAACGGTGGTGGAATCCGTACATCCATCGAAGAAGGCGACATTACGACAGGGGACGTTCTTAAAGTCATGCCTTTCGGAAATGCTTTAGCAATCATGGAGTTGACTGGGGAAGAAATTAAGAAAACCCTTGAACACGGTGTAGCGGCTGACGCAATCGAAGGCGGTAAAGGTTTGAAAGAAAACGGCGGATTCTTACACGTTTCCGGCATGAAATTCACGTACGACAGCACGAAAGCAAAAGGCGAGCGTGTCCAATCCGTACAAGTACTTGAAGGCGACAAATACGTCGATCTTGATAACGCTAAAACGTATTTCGTAGCAACAAACACATTCACTGCTAAAGGCGGTGACGGTTTTGAAGCACTCGGCAATGCGTACAAAGCAGGTCGCGTATCAGAACCTGGTTTCGTAGACTATGAAAACTTCATCGAGTACGTAAAAACATTAAAAGCGGACTTGAAACCAGAAGTAGAAGGACGTATCATTGACGTCTCACTAGCAGTCCAACAAAACGGCTACAAAACAAAATAAGACGATTCGACAAAGACCTACACCAATTCGACAGGTGTAGGTCTTTCTTGTTAATAAACCACCAATTCCCATTACCAATCACCTAAAAATGACCTAATTCCTCAAAAACCACTACCCACTTCCTACCGCGTTTAGACACGAAATCCCAAAAAAATTGAAATTAGTACGAATGAAACATATTAATATGTAAAGCGGTATGCTAGACTAAAAGAAACATTTTTCCACAAAGGAGTACAGTTATTCAATGAAAAAAAGTGTTTTATTTCTGTTGTCGTTCGTATTGATTTTTTCATTCGAACTTTTCACGGTCAAACCTGCCTCAGCTGCTTCCGGATTTGTGGACATAACATCTACACATAGAGCTTACAAAGAAATTACGTATTTAGAACAGGGTAATATTACAACCGCGGATATTTTCAACCGATATGAACCAGATGCACCGATGACACGAGCACATGCAGCTGCTATGATTGGACGAGCAATTCAATTAACAGGCACGCCCGTTGAAACGCGCTTCTCTGATGTACACATGGATCACTTTGCATCCGGTTACATCGAAGAATCCGTCAATCGCGGCATCATCTTCGGTTACAAAGAAGCAGACGGCACGTATACATACAAGCCGGACAAGCAATTAAAACGTGGAGAAATGGCCTTACTCATCAGCCGTGCATTCGGATATAAATCCGATACGACACACGCCGCAGCACAAGAATTCCTCGCAAAAGGAATTTCCGCTGGGACAGGCAATGGGAACTTCGGAACAGAAGACCTCATGAAACGTGGAGACTTCGCCGTGTTCCTAGCAAGAGCAGTCAACGCGGAATTCAGAGTGAAAGCAAATGACTTAGCTTCATCCGAAATGTACGTTGAAGTAGGGGACGACGATGTACTCAACATGCGTACAGGCCCTTCAACAAACTACTCGGTCACTAAAAAGTTATTCAGAGGATACCCGATTGACGTTCAATACAAAGTCGGCGAATGGGTATACACAAAAATCGGTAACGACTACGGTTTCATTCACGGCAATTTCTTAACAACGGACCAGCCACACATTAGCAACATTAAAGACCCGATCGATGTCATTGAAGATGTTATCGTCGGCAAGAAGCCACTAAACGAAATCACAATTGTCCTTGACCCAGGCCATGGCGGAAAAGATCCAGGTGCAGCAGGCAATGGCATGCGTGAAAAAGATGTCGTATTAGATATTTCTAAACGCGCAAAAAAATATTTCCAAGGCACACCGATCAATATTAAACTAACAAGAGAAACAGACGTATTCCTTGAATTGCAGGAGCGTGTAAGCTTCGCAAAAAAACAGCAAGCAGACATGTTCATAAGTGTCCATGCCAATGCATTTAACGGAAAAGCATCCGGGCTTGAAACGTACTATTATTCTGCAGCAAGAAATGCGAACGTTACAGAATCGAGAGCACTTGCAACATACATCCAAAACAGAATGCTCGAAGCATGGAACTTACCAAACCGTAAAGTACAAAGCAAATCACTGCACGTACTACGTGAAAACTCCATGCCAGCAACACTGATTGAAGTCGGCTTTATTGACAATAAAACAGACGCAGCATACATCAAATCTCCTTCACACCGTGAAACAATGGCAAAAGCTGTCTACCTTGGCTCACTTGACTACTTGTATCACTTCGAAGGACGCGATGACGTTATGCCTTACTACACAAAATACAATGCAAAACCTTCTAAAAAGTAATAGCCAAACAGCCCTACTGGAATCTCTTTTCTAGAGGGCTTCTTTTATAGGTAAATTGCAAACAGGACGGTGACCGCAATGAAAAAATTCATCGGAGCATTTGCGTTCGTAATGGCTTTCCTCATTACAATGCAGCTCCCAGCGCATGCAACAGCACAAACAGACAAGTACTTGCTCATCAGCGAAAACCAAACCGAACTCATTGAATTCATGCACGTAAACGGGATCGCCATCCAAAAAACGTACCCGGAATTCCAAATCATTTCGGCACAATTAACAGATGACGAACAATACCTTATCAAACAAACATTCAATAACACAATTATCCAGCGAGATAGCGAATACAAAAAAGAAGGCGAAAAAGACATTCCTTCCAGTGCACTCATTAACACCGCACGGAACACGACATCCCCATATTCAGGGAAGGGCGTGAAAGTCGGCGTGCTTGACTCCGGAATCGACGTCAAACACCGTGACATCAAAGTGAAAGACGGCTACTGTGCAATCGACGTTGAATGCGCAATCGGCACACCGTACGATGATGACAACGGCCACGGCACACACGTTGCGGGCATCATCGCAGCACTTGCCAATCAAACCGGACTCATCGGCATCGCACCGTCCGTCGATCTTTACAGCATCAAATCATTGAACGCATTCGGCATCGGGACGACAACGAGCCTCATCGACGGCATTGATTGGGCCATTAAAAACAAAATTGACATCCTGAACTTAAGCATCACGACCGACAAAGACGATCCTGCACTACGCCAAGCATTAAAACGTGCATACGACAGCGGCATCCTCATCGTCGCAGCAGCAGGGAACAATGGCGATGAAGCGAGCGGTGTCGTCATGTATCCAGCAAAATACGATTCCGTCATCGCCGTCTCCGCCGTCAAAGCGGATTTGACAAAGCTCCCAAGAAGCGCGTCAGGAAAAGAAGTCGAAATCGCTGCACCTGGCCATAAAATCTTCAGTACATACCCGATGAAATGGGATTTCGAAGACGGCAAAGCGGACGGTTATACACAACTAACCGGGACATCGATGGCAGCCGCGCATGTGACCGGCGTCCTTGCGCTCTATAAGGAACGTTTCCCGAACATGACGAACGTCGAATTGCGCGCACTCCTCGCGCATTCAGCGAAAGATCTGGGGCAAAGGGAAGAGATGACGTTTTCGGACACGGACTTGTCGAATACAAACAAGCCTTGCAAAACACCATTTCATTCACACAAAACCGCCAAGCCGGCCAACTGACGTTACAATACACCGGTCCAAAAGCAGTTACAGTAACAGGAAATGGCATCATCCAAACGGACAAAGGCCAATGGACACTGTATGGTGTTGCAGGAACGGTTGAAGCACGCGTCACAACGAAAACCGAGCAAGGCACGAACTTTACCGAGAAAATCTACTTATCCTTGCAACAACCGGCATTTAAAGACGTCAACAACACCCAGCGGTTTGCGGGTCCGATCGGCTTCCTAACAAACAAGCAACAAATTAAAGGCTTCCCCGATGGCACATTGCGCCCGTACGAACAAATTACGCGAGCGGAAGCCGCAGCCATCATCTGCCGAGCATTAGGCTACACCGAAACGACGAATAAAACATCATTCAAAGACGTTTCACCTTCTTCATTCGCAGCGAGCTACATCGCGCAACTAAAAGAAGCGAAAATCATTTCAGGATTCAAAGATGGCACCTTCAAACCGGACCAAAAAGTGACACGTGGTGAAATGGCGATCTTCATTGCCCAAGCGTTCGCCCTACAAGCCGACACGAAAAATCGTTTCGTTGATTGTCACCCGTCCATGGCAGCCTACAACGCCATCAACGCCCTCGTCGCCGCGAACGTGACGACCGGCTACAGCGACAAAACATTCAAACCGAACGACTACATGAACCGCGCGGACTTCGCCGTCTTCCTCGCGCGTGTTCAAGAAGACGCGTTCAAGCAATAACCTACGGAAATGAGGATGCACCCCCATGAAAAAACTTCAAACAGTACTGTTGTTTTTTGTGATCGCGACCTTGTTCAGCACACTACCGGCTAAAGCGTCCGCAATAAGCGTCGCAGACTTCGCAAAAAGCTTCGAAGGAACAAAATACAAATTTGCGGGCCATACACCTGAAGAAGGCTTCGACTGTTCCGGTTTTATCGTCTATGTGTATGACAAATTTGGCAAAAAGCTACCGCGTACATCAGAAGGGCAATTTAACTATGGCACGCCAGTAGACCAACAAAACTTGCAACCAGGCGACTTAGTATTTTTCAAAGACACATACAAACCGGGCATTTCGCATACAGGGATCTACTTAGGCGACAACACGTTCATCTCCGCTGAAAACGAAAAGCGGGGAGTCGCTGTCGCCAAATTAGCCGGACATCCGTACTGGGGGCCAAAATACGTCGGCGCAAAACGGTTACTAGGCAATAGCACGCCGACGGAACCCGTGAAATCATTCGTCGACGTCAACACACAACATCCCGCACACGAAGCAATTACCGCTTTAAGCGGACAAGGCATCATCAACGGCTTCCCGAACGATGAATTCAAACCTGAAGACACGATTACACGTGGGCAAGCAGCGGCAATCTTGAACCGCGTCCTGCAATTGACACCGACAACCGATGTCGTATTTGCGGATGTCGATAAAAATCATCAGTTTGCCGTCCATATCGCGGCGATGAACGAAGCAGGAATTTTAAGAGGCTACGAGAACGGACACTTCGGTTTACAAGATACATTGACACGCACACAACTGGCTGTCATCGTCGACCGAGCATTTGAACTGCAAGCGAAAGCAGGCGGGGAAGTCCAAATCGCATCTGATTACGCAGACATTCCGCCAACGTATTGGGCAAAAAACGCCATTCAAGCACTCAAACATTTCGACAAAACCGGCATCTTCCAAACGCCAACGTACGAATTCACAAAAAGCGTTACACGCGCGGACTTCACAGCAGCGGTCTACAGTGCCATTCACGCAAAGTGAACAGTCGACTGAAGTGAAATTCTACGAGACCGATAGAACGTTACTGTTGAATAGCTAGCAAAGCATAAAAATCATCAGCTCACTAAAATCGTAGAATCGAGTGATGCAAATTAATCGCCATCCAAGCAGAATGACTTCGCTTATTAAAATAACGTCTACGAGACCGATAAGTAGAAAGAAGAAAGCAACAGTTGAATAACAAGTAGCGTATAATTAGTATGCTAGTAGACACGTAGAATCACATTATTCAACGTTGAAGAAAGAGAATGCCTTATTTATAGGGGGAAAACCATGAAACGCAAACTCGCATCAATGCTCGTCATCCTCATGATGCTGATCCAGCTGTCTCCAGCAACGACGAAAGCAGCAGATGAACTGACAGGACTGACATTGGAAAAAGAAGTCCGTGAAATGATTTCACTCGGTATTATCAAAGGATTTACAGACGGCAAAATCTATCCGAAAGCGGACGTCAACCGAGGTGACTTTGCCGCATTCCTAGCACGAACACTAAAACTGCAAGCTGAAACACCAAACTTCACAGATGTGAATCCATCATCCGCCATTGCCGGCGAAATTGGCGCCATCCAAAAAAGCGGCATTATGAAAGGGACATTGGATGGTCGATTCATGCCTACGAAACTCATGACGAGGGAAGAGATGGCCGTCACGACAGCGAGAGCAATCACCTTTTTGAACATCGAAGTGGTGGCGGATGAAATCTTGCTGACTGATCAAAACAGCTTCGCTTCAGCAGAAGGAGTTGGCGCTGCGAAGAAAGTTTTCGCTGCTGGCATCATGAATGGAACGTATGTCGATCCGACACGTAAAATCATTACATTTGATCCGGCTGGCATCTCAAAACGTGACCAAGTCGCTGCTGTACTTAGCAGGTTCCTAGCCTTCAAAACAGCGCACGAAAAACCGGTAGAACCGGAAAATCCAGGAGAACCTGAAGAACCGACAAAGCCAGAACCACCAATTGCAGATCCGGAGAAGTTCCAGCTCTCAATCGTTGAAAACGGTTCTATGAAACTGCTCGACAAAAAATACAATACGTACGCTGAAGCGGTGCAAGCATTAAACGCCAACCCGAAAGCGGAAGGCATTTACAAAGGCAAAGAACTATTGCGCATTAAAAGTGGCATGGCATTTGCCCAAGGGCCACTCGGCAATAACACCGTCATTTACTCAAGCCCATCATTCGGCACACAATTGACGTACATCGAAGCAGGACGTGAAATCGGCGTACTGGAATACGCGGAAAACTACGTGAAAGTTCAAGTCGCAGACACAGTCGGCTACGTGAAACATAGTCAAATTGACTTCGTTCCCGTCGCGATTTCATCATCCAAAGATTACTACATCGGAAACAGCAACAACGAATTGCTGCACTACACGTACAACTATTTAACACATCGTTACGGTGCGTACAGCATCGGTCCAGTTCCATCGTTCATGACGATCGGCACAAGGTATTATTCAAAAGACGGCGTCCATTTCTATGACGGATACGGAAAAGTGGCAGGCACGCATTACCCATACTTCCAATTCCAATCTATCCGTTCTACAACGTCCTACACAAAGGAAGAAATTGACGCATTCATCATGCAAATCTTGACGGAAAAACAAAACACAGGCCAAGCAAGATACGCAAACGCAACGGTCAAGTCCAAGCTCATCGGACTCGGTGTACACATTAAAGAAATGGAAGCGCAACACCGTGTCAACGGATTGTTCATCCTGTCAACAGCGATGCACGAAAGTGACTTCGGCATGAGCGGAAACGCACAAAAGAAAAACAACTTATTCGGCATCAAAGTATTCGACAGCACACCGGAAGCCGGTGAAATGTACGCAACACCACAACGAAGCGTTGAAGCCTTCGTCTTGGAATACGCGAACAAAAACTATGGCATTCCAGGACGTGCATATGCCAAAGGCGCAGTACCTGGCAATAAAACATCAGGCTTCAACGTCCATTACGCATCCGATCCAACATGGGGCGCAAAAATCGCTGGGCACATGTGGCGTACCGACAAAGCGATGGGCAGCAGAGACATTCAGCGTTACCGTCTAGCAATGACAAACGTCAGCACATCGTTAAACGTCCGAACAGCACCCGTTGTCTCGTCTGAAACGCTACTGTTCTCATTCGCTGCAAAAGATTTAGGACGCAGCGGCCAAAGCGGCTACCCAGTCGCCATCGTCGAACAACAAAAAGGTTCAGACGGCTACATCTGGTACAAAGTATACGCAGACGCCGTCCTAAAAGACGCAACCGGCAACCACATCGAATTCGGTTGGATCCGCGGCGACCTCCTAAACGAACTAAACACACACTAAACACCAAAAGGCACTTTCTGTTCAAACCCGAACAGAAAGTGCCTTTTTACAATGCAGTCCTACCTATAACCAAACCAGTAAAGTGTCAAAACCCATTGGGCGCGACAGGAGTCATACAGTATAAAGAAAATCCCCGCGATACAAGAAATCCAAACACCGCATAACTTCTCCAAACACGGCATTCTTCTCGCAAACGCGGCATAACTCGTCAGAACGAGGCAAAAACAGTTCAAACGCTGCATAAATTCTCCAAACGCCGCATAATGCCCCAGAACGCTGCATAACCCAGGTAAATCACTATCACCTAAAACCAATCCATTAAAGTGTCAAAACCCATTAGGCGCGACTGGTGTCGTACAGTAAAAAGAAAATCCCCGCGATACAAGAAATCCAAACGCCGCATAATCTCCGCAAAAACAGCATAAATGCCTCAAACGCGGCATAACTCATTAGAACGAGGCATTAACATCTCAAACGCGGCATAACTTCGCCAAACGCCGCATAACCCAGGCAAATCACAATTCCCTAAAACCAACCCATTAAATTGTCAAACCCCATTAGGCGCGACAAGAATCATCTAGAAAAAGCAAATCTCCGCGGAACAAAGAAATCCAAACGCCGCATAATCTCCGCCAAAACAGCATAAATGCCTCAAACGCCGCATAAATCGTCAGAACGCGGCATAAATCCCGCAAACGCGGCATAACTTCGCCAAACGCCGCATACTTAGCAGCAACTCCGCATACTTAGCAGCAACTCCGCATAACGAAGAGAAATCACTTATCCCCTCCGCAACAACCCAACAAATCGATTAAACCCTTCCCGATAAAACAACCGGATCATTGCCACATACACAACAACCCCAATCGGCACAAGCACCGCCAACTCAATCAGCGAATACCATTCACCCGCATGCAACAAGACTTTCGCGCCCCACACAACGAGCCCCATCACAATCGCCGGGCCGACCACGCGAGCACTCATCCGGCCGAACCGCTTCAACTCAGCCATCCCTAAATCCTTATACACAACAATCATCGACACCACAAAATAATACACACTCACAACAGATGCCGAAATCGCCAGGGCAGGGTAGCCGTACTTATCGACCAACAACCAGTTCATCAAAAAGTTGATCCCAATCGTTGTCACACTAATCCGGAACACAACCGCCGTCTTGCCGCGCGAATACATCGACTTCGACAAAATGAGCTGCATCCCTTGGAACACAATAATCGGCAAATACAACAACAACGTAATATACGTCTTCTCTGCGTCATCCGCCGTATATTTCCCGCGCTCATAAACGAACGAAACAACCGCATCACCGACAACTAGCAATCCAATCGCGATCGGCAACAACGTCACGAACGAAATTTCCATCCCGCGGAACACCGTATCTTTAAACTTCGCCAACTGCTCCGTCTGCTCACTCATCAACGTGAAAATAATCGCAGCTAACGTCGTCGCGTAAATCGCATTCGGTATGCTCACAATCAACGACGAGTTATTCAAATACGTCACAGCCGCCGCTTCAGTACCCGATGCAAATGCTCGGTTCACGAATAAATTCACCTGACCAACAACCGAATTCAACAACGACGGAATAATCAACACAAGAAACGCCTTCGCAAACGTCTTCTCCATATGGAACACCGGTTGCCACTTATAATCCGATCGCGCAAGCGCCACGACCTGAATAATAACACCCATCACAGTCCCCGCAACAAACCCGTACACTAACGAATAAATGCCCCACACATCACTGAACAAAATCGCAAACAACGCAGACATAAACGTCGCCAACAACTTCGCCAGCTGAGAAGGCACAAAAATCCGCCGAGACTGCAAATACGAATCGAGCAACCCGCTCAAAGCAATCATCGTAATAAACGCAAAAAACGTCTGCGTAATCTGTACCGCATACGGCTCCGTTTCCGGCAACATATCCGGATACATCAACGGCACGAACCACTCCGCGAAAAACCATCCAAACAAACTAACAAACACGAAAACAATCATCGTCCAGTTCAACAATGCATTCGCATTTCGGTCATCATGATTGGGATTCGCCGCTCGACTCTTCGTATACATCGGCAAAAACACATTATTAAATCCTGTCGAAATCATTGCCACAACTAACGTAATGAACCCGAATGCCAAAAAATACCCATCCGTCTCCGCTGAAGCACCAAACTGATTCGCCACAATCGATTCCCTGACAAATCCCGAAACCTTCAACACAATCGCAAGCAATGCCGTCCACAAAGCCGCCTTTTTCAACTTACTCATCGCCACAACCACCTAACCTCTTCAATGGACAACTGTACCAAATGCACCAACCCACTCAGCCACAAGCCCTCAATCAGAAGAAAGCCCCCGGCCAGGGCAGGGGGCAATCACATCATCCATTATTTTTGCGCTAACGCTTTGTTATAAATCGACTCATACTTCTCAGCAGCCGCAAAATGAGAATACTCCGCGACAATTTTCGCACGCGCCGTATCAGCCAACTGCTGACCAAACGCAGGATCTTCCAACAAACGGATCATTGCATCGCTCAACGCCTCAACGTTTTGCTCCTCAACAAGCAATCCATCTGTCCCATCCTCAATAATCTCCTTCAATCCACCAACCGCACAAGCAATTAACGGAACGCCGGAACCCATCGCTTCCAACGCGGAAATCGACGTAGCTTCCTCAACTCCAGCAGAATAGATCGACGGCACAAGCGCAACGTTGCTCAGCGCATAATACTCAATCATATCCGCATGGTCAACAGCGCCGACCATCGTTACGCGATCTGCCACACCAAGCTCAGATGCCTTCTCCTTCATCGTCTCCAACATCTCGCCCGTCCCCGCAAATACTACGCGTGCTTTCGGGAATTTCTCAAGCACTGCAGGCAACGACAAAATCGGATAGATGACGCCATTTTTCTTCGTCAAACGACGCGGTACGAAAAGATCTGATCCTCTTGCTCAAAACCATATTTCGCACGGAATTCATTCCGACGCTCAATCTCAGGCTTAAACGACTCTACATCAATGAAATTCTTAATCATATTCCCGACAACGCCGGTCTCTTTTTCAATGTATTCCTTAATACGCGTATCAACCGTAATCACTTCACGCGTTGCCAAATACGACTTACGCTCCGCTTCCATCAATTCATCCGCTTCAGGAGACCCTTCAACAACTGTCCCTTTCGAAATCCCTTCAAATGTCAAATACCCATGCACCGTACTGACGACAGGGACATCCGACTCAAGTGCAGCCAACGCCGTATATGCATCTTGCGCGTTCACAATGTCATACGTGCCGCTCGCAACCTTCTCTTTAATCAACGCTTCCAACTCATCTTTTCGGCGCTTCAACGTCCATACATACCCCGAACCTTTTTTCACTTTATTCAACACAAACGCCGGTCCACGTACAACCCCATCACGTTTCCACTTCGGCACATCCGAAAAAGACACAATATCAACCGAATGGCCACGTGATTCCAGACCCGCCTTCAACGTCGTCAAGTGAACCGACAAACCTCCTAAATGAGGGTAATCATAAGCAGTCGCTAATAAAATTTTCAAATTCAACGTCCTCCATCTAAAAAGCGTTCTCGTAATAAGTCCACATTGCGCAAAGCTTCCTGACGTAACACATCCACTTTCGGCGCAATCATCTCTTTCGTCTCCGCTTGATTGTCGAGCACATGCAATGCATTTTCAAGCAAACCCTCTTTTGTGAAATCGCCCAATGGGAAGGAACGGTCCCACATCCCTGAACGTTTCAAGAAGCTCTCAACCTTCTGATCGTAACTCAACCCGATATGCGGTACATTGGAAAGGGCGGCGAAAATCAGTGCATGTAACCGCAACGCAATCGTCAATTCCGTTTTCGAGACAAAATTATAAAACTCATTCGGCGTAAACGAATCACCAAGCAAGCGCGTCTTGTCCGGATGCTTCATCTTCGCCATCACTTTCTTCGACACATTCGTATCATACGGTGGCTCCATCGGCACGAACACCGGCATGACCCCGCGCTGTACGATCAATTCATCAAGCACCCACGCTAACTTCTCAATATATTCATCCTCATGTTCAAACCACGGACGAGGTGCTACCGCAACAAGCCGTTCATCACCTTTCAAACCAAGTGATGCATAAGCAACATGATCTTCTGTCGGTTTAAACGCAAACACGATATCCGCCGTCACGACCGTCTCCGGCTTCGTCACCTTCAAATTATGTAAATACTCTTTTGAATACGCATCTCGCACCGTAACAAAATCCGCTTTATTGGCAAGCATACGCATAAGGAACTTGCCCCATTTGCTCGTCACCGGCCCAATCCCTTGCGAGAAGAACATCACCTTCGTCCCGCACAACTTCGCGAGCAACACGATAAGCAAATAATACGGCAATGGCCCGAACAAAAACTTCGTCGGGTACGTATCTTGTAAAAGACCGCCACCGCCTGAAATAAGCAAGTCCGCATTCCGTAACGCTTTCACTTTCTCTTTATTCTCATGGCGCCACCCACGATACACCGACTTGACGCCATGCTCCTTCGCCGTCTTCTCTGGCGAAAGGGAAAACACCGTCAACTCCGGGTCATCAAGTTCAGCACGCAAATTATCAACAATCGCCTTTAAAATGGCCTCATCACCTGTATTACCAAGCCCATAAAAGCCTGAAATCACTATTTTCAATGAATATCCTCCTCAACACAATCGGGTCTGTCCCGTTAGTTAATACCACCAACACACTTCCTCAAAACAGCCCGGTAACCATGCGAAAAAACGCACAACATCCACATCTGGGTGGAATGCTTGTCCTATCAAGATTTTATCTTGTTTCGGATAGCTATGCAACCGCTTTGGGTATCTGCTATACTAATACAATTGAAAGCGAACGAATCGAGGTCTATAATTATGAAAGAAACGTACCTAGGCGTCCACGTGTCGCCACTTACATATGAAGGCATCATCTCAGAAATCAAAACACGGATGGAAGGAAACCTCCAATCCACAATCATCGCCGTCAACCCCGAAAAAGTGATGACCGCGCAAAAGAATCCTGAAGTGAAAAGCCTCATCAACGGCTCAACGTTCCAAATCGCTGACGGCGTCGGCATTTTGCTTGCGTCCAAGCTGAAAAAAGGAGCAATCACTTCACGCGTCACCGGTGTCGACATGATGGCAAGACTCCTAAAATTCGCCGCAGACGAACAACATCCCGTCTATTTATACGGCGCTAAACAAGAAGTCGTTCAACAAGCAGCCAAAAATATTCAACAACAACATCCAACAATTAGGATTGCCGGCACGACAGACGGGTATGAACAAGATGAAGAAGCACTCATAAAGCGCATTAATGATAGCGGTGCAAAAATCATCTTCGTCGCACTCGGCAGCCCGAAACAAGAATTATGGATTCGACGCAACATGGACAAGTTGAAAAACGTCTTAGTATTCCAAGGCGTCGGCGGCAGCTTCGACGTCTTCTCAGGAACCGTCAAACGCGCACCAGCCGCTTTCCGCAACACCGGAACCGAATGGCTCTACCGTCTCGCAAGCGATCCAAAGCGCATCAAGCGACAGATGAATCTACCGAAGTTCCTGCTGCGCATATTATTTAATAGAAGTAACTGAATAGGAACCACTAAAAAATAGTTAGGAGTCATTGTTTATGAAAAAGTCAATTTGCATCGTCGGCTTAGGGTATATTGGCCTACCGACTGCAGTTATGTTTGCCAACCAGGGACACCAAGTACACGGCGTTGATGTCAATGAAAGCGTCGTTGAGCATATTCGCAACAAAAGACTTCATATCGAAGAGAACGGATTGCAAGAACGACTCGACCAAGCAATCGATTCAAAAGCGTTCACTGTCTCAACAACACCTGTAAAAGCAGACGTCTTCATCATTGCCGTACCGTCACCAATAAAAGAAGACAAAACAGCGAACTTGGAATACATCCGAAGCGCATCCAAAGCGATCGCACCATTCGTGGAAAAAGGGAACCTCGTCATTCTTGAATCGACGGTGCCACCACGTACCGTCCAAGATGTCGTCATCCCTGAATTAATTCCTACAGGTCTAGAAATTGGGACAGACATTTTTGTCTCGCATTCACCAGAACGCGTAATTCCAGGACGTGTTTTCGAAGAATTAGTTTCCAACGACCGCATCATCGGCGGCGTAAACGAGGAATCCGCGCGAATGACATCTGACTTATACCGTTCATTCGTCAAAGGACAAATGCACGAAACGGACGACACGACAGCTGAACTCGTCAAAGTAATGGAAAACACCTACCGTGACGTCAACATCGCACTCGCAAACGAACTTGCGAAACTAAGTGCAACAATCGGCGTAAACGTTTGGGAAGCAATCCGACTTGCGAACTTCCATCCACGAGTGAACATCCATCAGCCAGGACCTGGTGTAGGCGGACACTGTATCGCCGTCGATCCATGGTTCCTCGTTGAACTGAACCCGGAAATCGCAAAAATCATTAACCTATCACGTAACACAAACGACGGCATGCCAGCGTACACAGTTGACATGCTATGCAAAATTCTAGAAGCAAAAGGCATTGACACATATGATGCAAAAGTGGCGGTACTCGGCCTCGCATTCAAAGGCAACATCGACGACATGCGCGAAAGCCCGTCCCTGAACATCATCGAAGAAGCCCAAAAGAAAAGCCTAAACGTGATTGCCTACGATCCACACATCAAAACAAACAATATCGAAGTCCAAACACAAAGCTTAGAAGAAGCCCTAACCGGTGCAGTCGCAGCCGTCATCCTGACAAATCACGACGACTTCAAGCAACTGGACCCAGCAAAACTAGCAAGCATCATGCAACACAGAATCATCATCGACACGAAACAAGCAATCGATCGTGAAAAATGGCAAGCTGCAGGATTCGAAGTGTATGTGCTAGGGGATTCGAAAAATAGTCCTATGTAATAGAAGGAAGTTAATCAGTGTATTGGAAAACCGTACGGACCCATAACGGATCGTACGGTTTTTTATTTAGGAATCGAGTGAACATTCTCTTAAAAATAGCTAATTTACAAGCAAAATGCCGTTTCAAAACAAAATCTACCACCCGATAAAGTCGTTTTAAAGCCCATTCTATCAGAAGTTAGTAATTGTTCAGAACATATCACTCATTTTTCTTGTATTATATTTGAAGTTTGCTATAATTGTAAAAGAGCGAAAGGACCGGCTGTGCATATCGCCCTACTTCTATTAAAATTAGTCGTATGAATCTATTAAACATAGTATTTATGACTTAATTAAAATAAAAAGTAGATTATTGTGCACATAGTTGGTATAATTCATAGTGAATCTAGGAACATCACTAGATTCGTATGATAGCTTTAATAAATTGTTATCACATAATAGGGAGGAATTCTACACATGGCTCATCAACCAAAAGCCTACAAAAAGTTTGTAGCTACGGCTGCAACTGCAACACTAGTTGCATCAGCAATCGCACCAGTTGCTTCAGCAGCAACACCTAATTTCACGGACGTAAGCAAAGCTTACCAAGACGCTGTTAACTACCTAGTAGAAAACGGTATCGCTAACGGAACGACTGAAACTACTTTCGGTACTTCTAACAACATCTCACGTGGTGACGCCGCGGTCATGATCGCAAACGCTCTTAAACTTGACACTGCAAACGCAAAAGATGCAGGTTTCCAAGACGTTAACGCGCGCGTTGCAGGTTCTGTAAACGCAATCGTTGAAGCTGGAATCGCTAGCGGTAAAACGGCTACAGCATTCGACCCAGCTGCATACATCACTCGTCAAGAAATGGCGAAAATGTTGGCTAACGCTTACAAGCTAACTGCTAAAGAAAATGCTAACTTCAAAGATGTAAACAATAACTGGATCGGTTATGTTTCTGCTCTTAAAGAAGCTGGTATCACTCTTGGTAAAACTGAAACAACTTTCGCTCCAACTGAAAAGCTAACACGTGGAGAGTTCGCTCTATTCATGTTCCGTGCTGAAGGTGGAGTAGTTGGTGAAGCTGCTTTGACATCAGTTAAAGCAACTAACGCAAAAACTATTGAAGTAACATTTAACCAAGCTGTTGATACTGAAAAAGCTAAATTTGAACTTAAAAAAGGTACTACAACAGTTAATGTTGCTAAAACAACATTCTCAGATGATAAAAAATCTGTTCAACTTGAATTAGCTAGTAAACTATTTGAAGGTGAATATACTGTAAATGTTACTGGCTTGACAGAAGAAAAACTAACAGGTTCAGTTAAAGTGGTAAACGAACACGTTGCTAAAATTGAGCTTCTTAGTGAGAGTGCACCTAAAACAGGAGATGCTACTGCAACTGTTGGTTACCGAGTAACAAACCAATACGGTGAAAATATTACTGAATCTCCAATAGCTACTAGCATCGATTGGAACACGATGGCAGGATTTACTGCTACAGATGACAACAAAGGTGTTCTAACTATTACCAAAACTGGTTCTGGTGCAGAATTAAAACTAGGCGATAAAGTAGTAGTTACGGGAATTAACTCTGCTTCAAACACAGTCGTTACTGGAACGTTAACTGTTACTAATGCAGCAGTTGCTGATACAGTTTCATTTAACGGTGTTTACCACGCTGACGGCAAGGAGCTAGCTGGAAATTCAACTATTGCTGACTTTAAACTATTAGTTGATGTTAAAGATCAGTATGGCAACCCTGTTGCTGCAGCTAAAGTAAATAGTGACGTATTATTTACATCTTCTAATGAGTCACTAATTAAAGTTGGTGCTGCTTCTGATAAACAAGGGAAGAATAAAAACCAAGTTGGTTTAGCATTAACATTTGGTAATAATGCTTCTCATGGTGGAAAAGCTGTTATTACTGCTATTTCAAAGTCAACTGGTAAAGTTTCGCAATACGAATTAACAGTAAAAGCTTCACCGAAATTAGACGTGTTCTCTATGACTGCACCTGTAGATATCGTAGCAGCTGGAGATACTGTGAAGATTCCATTCACAGCTGCAGACCAATTCGGTAATGCTATCACTAAAGAGAAAGACTTAAAATCAGTAGTAACTTTCTCTGGAACTTACGGTGCTAATGCACCGGTTATCAAAGCTGATGATAAAGGCGATGCATACATCGAATACACTCCAGATTCAAAGGGTACTAAAGTCATCATTGCTTCATTCAATGGCAAAGTATCTCAATTGAACTTGAATGTAGTTGAAGCAGCTAACCCTGTAACAATTGAAAGCTTAAAAGACGTAACTACAACTGTTGCTAAAAATGGTGTAGTGAAAATTGGTCTTGCTGATATCGTTGTAAAAGACGAGTATGGTCGTACTGTAAATCTTAAAGACAAACTTTCTAGCACGGCTGCAGCTGGTAAATACCGCATCGTTGCAGAAGATACTGCTGAAGGTGCTGTAGAAGTAGCTGGTAACATTGACGGAAATGATGCGCAAATTACTATTACGGGTCTAACAAAAGGAACAGAAGAAGTTACATTCACACTTCAAAAATCAAATGGTGCTACAACACCGGCGTTTGAAGATGTAGTAACTAGTCCTTTGAAAGTTACATTTACTACTGTTGAAAAATCAGCTTATACTTCTTATGAGTTAGCTGACGTTGCAACATTGTATGCTGACGGAACAGAGACTACTCATACAAGAGCGCTAAATGTTTATGGAGTTAAAGCTGATGGAACTAAAGTAATCCTACCAGCAAGTGATTATACTGTAATTACGGATACAAAAGCTGTTACTTATTCCAACGGGAAACTAAATGCTGTTTATTCTGAAGCTGATATTAAGAATACTTTCGATGTTCCGGAAATCACTTCTAAAGTTTCAGTTGTAGTTGATGGCGCTGATGCACCAACAACACTTACTAAAGAAGTTGCAATTTCTGCAATTTCACCTAAAGCAGATATAATCGAATTTACTTCAGCTGTTAAAAATGGTACTGCAACTGTTGCTACTACCGACTTGGCTGGAGCAGGGGATGCTGCGAAATTAAAAGCAGTTCTTAAAGTAACTGATCAATACGGAGTTAGTTTGACTTCAATCGATCCAAAAATTACAATCACAAACCTTAAAGACAACAGTGATAATGCTCAAGCTATTTCTGTAACGAACAATGGTACTACAACAGTAGATATTCAGAATGCTGGTGAAGGCGATACATTTACTGCTTCATACCTATTAGATGGTAAGTCAGTATCTGTTAAATTCAAAGTTACTGCACCAACTGCACCATAATTGTTGTAGAAAAATATAAGTAATATAACACTATTTTCGTCAACTATTATTAGAAATCCTCTAACTGTAAATTGGTTAGAGGATTTTTTTGACTTGAATGAATTTTATAATTCTAAGCCCTTGTCTCATAAGGAATTGTAGGTACCATAAAGAAAGGTCCCCTCAATTCTTGTATTATGGTAGTCTACTAAAACATTCCATAAAGACTGGAGGAGTACTGGCTATTCACAACATGCGATAACAAAGCTTTTTTGGCATGGAATATTTATAGGAGAAGGAACCTACCCAAAAAAAATGTGATTTACGTATCTCATATTATTCTAGTCGATAAGAACAAAAAATTTCTTGCCAATGCATTGTTATAATTAACCCTACCTAATGTGATTTTTAGGTAGGGCTTTCGTGTTTGAAAATATTAGCTACCTTGATTAACATAAAATCAGTAAGTCTATTGAATTACTCCAAAACCAAATATAGATAGCAATTCGACATTATGCGACAAAAGTTTTACTTTAAATTTACGAATAATTTAAATTGTTGTGTAGATAATCCTACTAAAGTTTGATACAATCAATGGGAATCATCGGAAACATTGGTGTTCAATACTAATGATGGGGGCTCAAGGAATCATGTCGAAGACAAAGAAGTATCGTAGTTTTATTGCGATGTCAGCTACTGCGGCATTAGTAGCGTCGGCAGCCGCGCCTGCAGCAGCGGATTATAAGGACTTAACAAATCTTTATTCGGATGCTCTGTCCTACTTAGCGGCAAAGGGGATTGCGAAAGGTACGGGGAATGGGTATTTTGGTATTTCTGATACATTAACACGTGGTGATGCAGCGGTATTGATGGCAAAAGCACTTGGTCTAAATACGAGCAATGCACAAAGTTCATTTTTTACGGATGTAAATGATCGGCAGCTAGGTGCTGTGAACGCACTCTATCAAGCTGGTGTTCTTTCGGGGAAAAGTAAAACGACATTTGCACCGAATGATGAGATTACAAGGACAGAAATGGCAAAGATTTTATCTAAAGCTCTTAAATTAGAGACAGAAGTTGGAACGACGACAAAATTTAAAGATGTCAATGCAAATTGGGCACCCTATGTCAATGCACTAGTAAAACACGGCTTGACGAAAGGGAAAAGTGCAACAATGTTTGGTGCAACGCAGTCGGTGACTCGAGGAGAGTTTGCATTATTTATTTATCGTGGAAAAGACTATCTTTCTAATGAGGTAGCAGACACGGTTGCACCTGTTTTACATTACGATGGAGCAACGAATTTCAGCTTAATTTTCGGTGCGCATTTCACTCTTCCAACGGTAACAGCAACAGACGATAAAGACGGTGATGTGAAAGTTGATGTTATCATTCGTGACAGCGCTAACAAAGTTGTTGACCGAGTGAACACTTTGAAAACCGATACGTATACTCTTACGTATAGAGCGAAAGACAAAGCAGGCAACATGGCAAAAGAACTTGTCATTACTGTTATTGTAGATTTTTATGCGGAAAATCCATTACCACCTGTAAAAGATGAAAACTTTGTCTTATCATTAATGCATTTTAATGACACTCATGCACATTTAGATAATGTGGCAAAGAGGGTAACAGCAGTTAAAGAAGTGCGTACCCAAAAGCCTGATGCGTTATTACTTGACGCTGGTGATGTATTTTCCGGAACATTATACTTCAATGAGTTTTTAGGTCAAGCTGACTTGGAATTCATGAATCTAATGAAAGTAGATGCAATGACATTTGGAAATCATGAGTTCGATTTAGGTGCCTCACCTGAAGGACACAAAGCATTAGCAGACTTTATCAAAGGTGCTCATTTCCCATTTGTATCATCTAACGTAGATTTCTCAAAAGACGAGTTGTTTACAAGCTTATTCAATACAAGAATTGCAGACGATAAAGACAAACTAAACGGCAATATTTATACAGGTATCGTTAAAGAAGTGAACGGCGAAAAAGTAGGTATATTTGGTTTAACGACTGCGGACACAGCCGATATTTCCAACCCGGGGGCAATTACATTCTCGGATTATATCGATGAAGCTCAAAAGATGGTAGCGGAATTTGAAAAATTGGGTGTCAATAAGATTGTGGCAATTACACACATCGGCTACGATGATAATCCAGCAATTGACAATGATCTTGAATTAGCAAAAGCGGTTGAAGGCATTGATGTAATTGTTGGTGGACATAGCCATACGGCACTTAAAGACCCAGTCCTCATTAATGACAAGCAACAACCGACGATCATTGTACAAGCAGGTCAATATGGTGATAGCTTAGGGACATTGGATGTTGCATTTGATAAAAACGGAGTTGTCATTGAACATAATGGTGAATTAATAAAAATTGGTGATAAAGCCAATGATCCAGAAGCTGTAAATTTACTAAAGAAGTACTCTGATAAAATTGATGCGATTAAAAATGAAGAGACAGGTGCTGTGGCAGTAAAAGCTTTGGAAAATCCAAGAGGGAAAGAAAACAGCGTTCGGAGAAACGAAACACCGCTTGGAAACGTAATTACGGACGGTATGCTAGCGAAAGCAAAGCTATACGATACACGTGTCATTATGGCAATGCAAAACGGTGGGGGAATTCGTGCAGGTATTAACCAAGGTCCTATTACAGTAGGTGAAGTGATTACCGTTTTACCGTTTGGAAACACGCTAGCGACTATGAGACTATCAGGTAGTGAAATTAAACAAGCATTTGAGACGAGCTTACGAAACTATCCTAAAGAAAATGGTGGTTTCCTGCATGTATCGGGTGCACGAGTGAAGTTTGACTCTTCAAAGCCAGTCGGTGAGCGAGTTGTTTCTGTTGAATACGATGCTGGAAACGATTTATTCATTGAAATTGCAGATGATGTAATGTACACAATCGCTACAAATGCTTTCACAGCTAAAGGTGGAGACGGTTTTGACGTCTTTAAGAAAGCATATAACGAAGGAAGAGTAACAGATCTTGGGCAATCTGATTGGGTGAATTTCCGAGACCACCTCGTTTCATTAGGAAATGTAGATCCCAAAATTGAAGGTCGAATTGTCGACATTGCAGAAGAAAATCCAGTTGAATATCCTGGCGGGGATTATAATGGGGATGACTTCTCAGGCACAGTGGATGAACCAAAAGTATATAACGGTAATGTTACGGTCAATATTACGGAAATGTTGACATTAGGCAATGCTGTCGTCCGAGGTAATTTGACATTCAACGGAACAGCCGCAGAAACAATCTCTTTTTCAAATATCAAAGTAACAGGCAACCTAATCTTAACAAATCTTGAAGGATCAATTTTCAATTTTAACGGAATTGAAGTTGATGGCGAAATAATAATTGAATAATACTAATCGAGTGGATTGCATTTTAGAATAAAAATACAAGTATCGATTGGAGTAGAAGAAATGAAGACTAAGAAGCCCAAAAGAATACTAAACATTGGTTTAGTATTTATACTCATACTGAGTTTATTCTTACCGAATGTCCCTATTGTTAAAGCAAATGATTTTATAAGTGTTGCTGAGGCGATAGCAAACAACACAGGTAAAGCTACTGTCCGAGGGTATATAGTTGGTTACACTAAAAGTAATACTAGTGTAATTAGAACAGGATTTCCTGATGACAACAACTTTGCCCTAGCAGATACACCTGGTGAAACCGACACTACTAAAATGTTGTTTGTCCAACTAACTACTGCCTATCGTGGAGATTGGGGCTTGAAATCTAATCCCGGATTACTTGATAAAAAAGTAGATGTGTCTGGAAGCTTGGAAAAGTATTTTAGTGGTCCGGGCCTAAAAAGTCCTACAGCAATTAAGTTTGCAGCAGATGACAATCCTAATCCCGAGCCTGAAAATCCTACAGTCATACCTATTGCTGAAGCTCGTACAAAAAGTATCGACTCGTCTGTAACGATTAAGGGGATAGTAGCAGCAAAATTAAAGAACACAATCTCCGTTCAAGATGCAACAGGCGGCATTGCAGTTCGCCCAACGAGTTTAAACATCAATATCGGCGATGAAGTAACGCTTACTGGAAAGATAGCTGATTACCGAGGGCTTTTACAATTAGATGGTGCTACAATCGTTGGCGAACCAACAGTAGTCGGAGAGCCAGCACCAAAAGTCATTACGGGTGCTGAAGTAAATGAAGACAATGAATCCCTTCTTGTCAAAACAGAAAATATTGAAATTCTGTCTGTCCAAGATGGAACTGGATGGGCAAATTATACAGCTACCGATGGAACTTCTGAATTCATTGTACGGGATGAGTCCAATTCGCTTGGTTTAGAAGTTGGAAGCCTATATGACTCAGTAACAGGTATTGTTCAACAATTCGATAATACGTATCAAGTCATTCCACGTTCTGTCCAAGATATAATTCTAGACAGTTCAGTAGTCCAACCGGTTGTCGCTAATCCAGGTAGTGGGACGTTCGTTGGCGGCACGACGGTTACGTTGACAACGAGTACAAAGGATGCCGAAATCCTTTATACGTTGGATACAACAAATCCAATCGAAAATGGTGCAACGTATGCAGAACCAATTGACATTACCGAAAGTACAACCTTAAAAGCGGTCGTCAAAACAACAGAGGGTCGTTATAGTGATGTCGTCACATACGATTACAACATTACCGATGCCATTCGCATTCACGATATTCAAGGTGAAAGCCATACGTCTCCATTTGACGGTCAAAACGTTGAAGGGATCGAAGGTATCGTCACTTACCACTTTACGCTAAGTGGTTCACATTACTACCATATCCAAACGCCAGATGCTGAAGCTGATGATAATCCGAACACTTCGGAAGCGATAATACTGTACAGTGGAAAAACTTCTTGGCCGATTACTGTGGGAGATCTAGTCTCCGTTAAGGGTAAAGTGAGCGAATACGCAATCGATGGGTTCTCAGATCGTCAACAAACGGATATGAAAGTTACGCAAATCAATGTACGTGACGACCAAGGTGGAAATGTAACGGTACTTCAAAAGAACGTTCCATTACCTGCTCCAATCATTATCGATGAAACAAACTTACCAACAGAGTTTATCGACAGCGATAACCTAGCAATCTTCAATCCGGAAGTAGACGCATTGGACTTCTGGGAAAGTATTGAAGGGATGCGCGTTGAAGTGGGGAATGTGAAAGCGGTCGCTCCACAACAACATGGAGATATCGTTACGGTGTTGGAAAGTGCACCAACGAACACGTTGCACGGTGGCGTTTTACTAGAAAAAGAGAATGCGAACGCAAACCGTATTCAGTTCCGATTGGAGCCGAATGGAGACGCGAGAGATTTTGAAGTCGCCACGGGTGATAAATTCGAGGGACCTTTAACAGGTGTCGTCGGCTATTCATTCCAAAACTACAAAATTTACACGACGTTAACGGATATGCAAGCTGCGCATGTAAAAGGAGAAGCGACACCTGAACAGACAACAATTGTTAAAGCGGACGATAAATTGACAATTGCATCTTATAACCTAGAAAACTTCTCGAATAATACGAAAACAACTACAGTGGAAAAAGCACAAAAACTGGCAAGAGCATTTGCTATAGACATGCAAAATCCTGACATTATCGGTGTTACAGAAGTTCAAGACAATAACGGCCCTGATGCGGGAGGACCTCAAGCAAATCAAAGCTATGAGCGATTAATCGCTGAGATTGTTAAAGCTGGCGGCGTGCAATATGAATACGTCAACATTGACCCTGTATACAACGAAGACGGCGGTCAACCTAATGCAAACATCCGTGTTGGTTTCTTATACAACCCTGCACGTGTTTCATTGACAGAAGGCAGTCCTCAAGGTGATGCAACAACTGCTGTCGGTTACGAAAACGGTAAACTGACGCACAACCCAGGAAGAATCGACCCGACGAACGCGGCATTCAATCGTAGCCGTAAGCCATTGGCAGCTCAATTTGACTTCCAAGGTGAAAACGTCATCGTTATCGCCAACCACTGGAACTCCAAATCAGGAGATACACCGCTATTCGGTTCAAAGCAACCTCCTGTTTACGGTAGTGAAGTACAACGTAAGAAAATCGCTCAAATCGTCTACGATTTCGTGGCTGATGTGAAAACGAAAAATCCAGAAGCGAACATTGTATCACTAGGAGACTTCAACGATTTCCAATTTGCAGAAGCGTTGAAAATTCACGAAGGTGAATACATGACGAATATGATTCACAAAGTTGAGACGTCCGACCGTTATACGTATGTCTATCAAGGAAACTCACAAGTACTCGATCATATTCTCATTTCCAATGAACTCGCAGCAAAAACAGAAGTTGATATTTTACACATTAACGCAGACTTTACTGACATGGCTGGCCGAGCGAGTGACCACGATCCAGTGTTAGTTCAAGTAGACTTTAACAAAGAAGAAACACCTACGCCAACTAAGGCGGAAGTGACGTACAACTTCACAAACCTCAAAACGAAACTTTTGAAGATTGGAAAGCCGAGTGTAGCGGTGTCACTAGATGAGACATCCGTTATTACGGAAGGCGTCCTCTTCACAGGTGCATACGCGGAATTCCACGGTGCAGGGTTCGCGACAACACCTGTTACTGTGAAGCCTACTGAAGCTGGAGGAATTGTCGATTTTAAAGGAAATGAAGCGTTGAAATTAATCATTGACGGCACGAATGTATCCGAAGTGCGCGGCGCTGAGTACATTCAAGAAGTAGAATTCACAAATGGAGCAAATCCAGAAAACATTAAGTTCTACAACTCGAAAGGGGAGCCCATTGGGGTTCCTCCTTTCTCTCCTGAGAACAATGCGCCAATCATTACACAGCCGATTGCAAATAAAACTGTAACTGTCGGTGAAACAGTTACAATCGAGCTTAAGGAACATTTCACCGATCCTGACGGAGATGAACTTTCTTTCACAGCAACGAAAGGAACTGTCAACGGGAATACGCTGACACTTACGTTAGAAGAAGGTTCCCATATTGTTGGTGTAACAGCAACGGATGGGGAGAAGACAGCGACAGCAAGCTTCACTGTAACGGTAAATGCTGAAGCTGTGCCTGGCGACGACTACTACAAAAACGCTCGCGGGAAAGAAGGGCAAGCATTGAAAGATGCACTTCATGAAATTATTAGCGGACATACACAACTATCATATAGCCAAGTGTGGGAAGCGCTACGTGAAACAGACGAAGACCCGAATAACGCAAATAATGTCATTCTCTTTTATTCCGGTCATTCAAGATCTAAAAACAAAAATGGCGGTAATGTAGGTGACTGGAACCGAGAACACGTCTGGGCGAAGTCGCATGGAGATTTTGGCACGTCGCAGGGTCCAGGAACAGACATTCATCACCTACGACCGACAGATGTCCAAGTGAATAGCGCAAGAGGAAACCTTGATTTTGATAACGGCGGAAGCCCTGTAAACAATTGCGACGGTTGCAAACGCACGTCGAATTCATGGGAAGCACCAGACCATGTAAAAGGTGATGTCGCTAGAATGCTATTTTACATGGCAACTCGTTATGAAAAAGGCGACAAAGTAGATTTGGAGTTAAATGAAAAACTGAACAACGGTAGCGCTCCGTATCACGGAAAACTATCAGTTCTTCTTCAATGGCACCTACAAGACCCAGTCGATGAGTTTGAAATGAAACGCAACAATACAATTTACAGATGGCAAGGCAACCGCAATCCTTTTATTGACCATCCGGAATGGGTCACAAAAATTTGGGGACAACAACAAACTTCATTTGAGCAACTTGCTTCATAAACCAAGAAAAGTCGACGAAGTCGGCTTTTTCTTTACCTACTTTTCGACAAGATGAATATACGCAACATAGTAAACATACACTTGTCTGGTAGTTTGTTTGTGAATTGGTAATACGATTTAAGTGATAAGGAGGAGAGAGAGTTGAAGAATTGTAAAATGATTGTAAAGTCACGATAGGTTTAAATTATTCTGATTATTAATAATAGGTATTTTGAATTAAAGTGTTGATTTTATAAGCGTTTGAAGGCATTGAACAGTCAAATATTCTAAAATAACAACTACCATAATAGTAGTATTTTAACAGTATTATAAGAAACGTTTAAAAATGGATATGAAGATTTTTACTTTAATGTGATATATTAATATTGACGCGCTAGTTGGACAAGCGTGAAAAAAGGGAAAGGGGAAATGAGGATTGAAGACTAGTAGATTTCTTAAAGTTTTTCGGAGCATGATTGCTTTCATTCTCGTTCTATCATTGGTCATGCCTTATACGGCAAGCGCTAATACAGAACAAGAGCGTCCGTTCAAACCGGGTAGCCAAAGTGAAAGCACATTGCAACTGAAAGCTGCAATTGCTGAGCAATTAAACTTGGCAGAGGGGGGACCAAAGCTTCATAAGGACTTACAAGGCTTATCTGGAGATGAACGAGTGAATGTAATCGTTCACTTATCTGAAAATCCTGTTGCTTTAACAAAGGGGATTGCTGAACTTGCAGGGAAGAAATTCTCTACAAAGGATGCAAATGAAGTAAAACAAAAAGTCGTTAAGCAACAACATTTTGTTCAAAAGCAAATGGCAAGTTTAAACATTTCTCATGAAGTAGGGGTTTCATATAATACAGTATTAAATGGATTCGCTACCTCTGTAAAAGCGGATGATGTAGAGAAGCTTTTACTAGTTGACGGGGTGACACTCGTCGAGCCTGACGCAACAGTTTATGCGTATGAAGGTGAAGAAGCGCCAACTGATGAAGAAGGTTCAGAAGAACAGATTGATAGTGTTCAAGATGAAGAAGAGGAAAGTACGAATGAAGAGGACGTTACTCAAGAAGAAGTAGAGCCAGTAATCGACGAATCAGATCCAACATTGGATATAACGATGAGCACGAGCATCGACTTTCTAGGGATTGAAGCACTATGGGCAGAAGGCTTTGAAGGACAAGGCATCAAAGTCGCCGTCCTCGACACAGGCATCGACGCCGACCACCCTGAATTCCAAGGCATCTACAAAGGCGGCAAAAACTTCGTTCCACACACAGGAACGGACTACGCCCGCCCACGAGCAGATGACGATGCATCCGAAACATCGCCACTCGATCGACCGGACCACCGTCCTGAATTCAACGCAAACGGCAGTTCCTTCTACACATCACACGGCACACACGTAGCAGGAACGATCGCTGCAATCGGCAGCAACGAATACGGTATTAAAGGAATCGCACCAAAAGTCGATCTATACGCTTACCGCGTTCTCGGCGCATATGGCAGCGGCTCCACATCCGGCATCATTAAAGCAATCGACACAGCTGTCATCGAGGGCATGGACGTCATTAACTTATCACTCGGCGGTGGCGCAAACTCTGAAACGGACGGCGCATCATTCGCGCTGAACAACGCTATGCTCGCGGGTACAATTGCAGTTAGTGCCACAGGAAACTCCGGTCCGAACCGCGGCACAATGGGCACACCTGCCACATCCCGCCTCGGCATCGCAGTTGGTAACACAACAAACCCGGAAGCACATTTTAATGGGGATGTAAGTGTAACAGCAGGAGATTTTACGTATGCACAAAATCTTCAACTCATGGGCACAACTTTCGGTGCTAATCTTACACAACAACTTGCTGGAGAGTTTGACCTCATCGCAGTCCCAGGTGTCGGAAAAGTAACCGACTACGCAGGACTCGACGTCACTGGCAAAGTCGCACTCGTCTCACGCGGGGAAATTGCGTTTGTTGACAAGATTGCAGCTGCAAAAGATAACGGCGCAGTCGCAGTCATCGTCCACAACTTTGCAGGCGGCTCAAACGCACCAAATCCATCCGGCGTATTCCTCGGCGACGCATTCGAATTCATCCCGACATTCGACATGTCTGTGACCGACGGAGAAGCGATCCGGGCAGCACTTGCGCAAGCAGAAGGCACCATCACATTCAGCAACTTTGACAACACATTAACAACCGGCGACGACGTCAACAACTCAAGTTCCCGTGGTCCATCCAAACCGAACTTCGACATCAAACCCGACGTCACAGCACCCGGCACCAACATCATGTCGGCAATCCCAATGTACAAAGCCGACTTCCCGGAAGCAACCTACGAACACGCTTACACGCGCAAAACAGGTACTTCCATGGCGACACCACACATTGCGGGGATCGCGGCACTAGTTAAGCAAGCGAATCCGACATGGAACGCATTTGACGTCAAAGTTGCCCTGTCCAACACAGCAAAAGTCTTGGACACTAGCAAGTACGACGTATTCGCACAAGGAGCCGGCCGCGTACAAGCCTACCAAGCTGCACACCCGGAAATCCTTGCGTATGCGATTGACACAGCAAATAATGACGGTGAAATAGTAGAAAACTTAAAAGGAACAGTAACGTTCGGCCCTCAATCACTTGAAGAAGATCTGTCGGTCAACAAGCAGATTCTCGTCAAAAACGAGTACGGCAATGGCGGCACATACAACGCGACCGTCGAAGTGACAAAAGGATTCGGGGACGCAACCGTCACCATCGACAACCCGACGTTCACATTAACAGACGAACAACTGCTCAACGTCACGCTCACGGCATCTGCCAACACGGACACGAAACCAGGTGATGAAATCCTTGGTTATATCCACATCACAGGAGGCAGAACCGATGTATCGTTGCCATTCGCAGCTGATTTCGGCGGGGAAGCAGCAGCTGAAGTAAAAGACATGTCCATTACGGAAACAGACCTTAGCTTCAACGGAGACGGCGTGAAAGACGAAGCAATGCTTTATTTCACCATCACTGGTGACGTTGGATTTAACTTCGTTGAACTGTGGGACATCATGAACCCGGATGGTGGCGCGTATAAAGACGGTTACATCGGCTACTTGCATGCAGGCACAAGCTTAAGTGCAGGTTCCTACCAGCTTCCAATCCGTGGCCAATACAGACCATGGGGTGGATCAGGTCCAACAACAATTCCGGACGGCTTGTACACAATTGATTTCTCTGGCGAAACCGTATCCGGCAACCCGCCTGTCATCGGTGACTACGTCGGACCAGTCGTCGTCAAATCGACAGCAGGTACCGTCACAGGAACAATCGAAGGCACAACAGCAACTGGCGCAATCGATGACGCCTACATCATCTATCAACAAGAACTCGTCAACTACGGATTGGGCTACGACATTAACACGAAACTACACGCTTCGTACGAAGTGAAAAGTAAGGAAGAAGTCGTAGCATCTGGTCCAATAACATTGGCTCAAGACGGCACATACACATTCGAACTGCCGAATCTGGAAAAAGCCAATCACACCGTCATCGTCAAGTACGAAGACGCAGCTGGCAATCAAGCTGAAGCAGTCATCCGCGATGTTGAGTATACGCTAAATGATCAGTTGCTCGCCTTGCAAAAAGGTGAAACAGCAGATTTAGTATTAACGGAGACGACAACAATACAAGATGGCACATCAACTGAACGCGACGTCACAGCTGATGCAACCTTCTCAACAGCTGACGCAACCATTGCAACTGTCGAGGCAGGTACTATCACAGCAGTTAAAGCGGGTACAACAGAAATCACGGTCACATATGGTGACTTTACGGAGACTGTAGTTGTAGAAGTAACTGGCTTACCGACATATGCGGTAGACAGCACGGAACTTTCACTCGTAGCGGGTGGAAACCACCAAATTGTTGTGACGCAAACAACAATCTTGCCAACTGGCGATGCTGATGAAGTGGATGTAACGGCGGAAGCAACCTTCACAGTAGCAGACGACACAGTCGTAACTGTCGAGGGAGGCAAAGTCACAGCAGTTAACGCAGGAACAACAGAAATTACGGTCACTTATGGTGACTTCACAGAGACAGTAGTTGTTAAAGTGTGGGGAGCACCAGAGTATGAGCTAAGCCAAACGGATATTCTACTCCTAACGGGTAGCACGAAACAATTGAAGCTTACACAGTCAATCTTACAACCTGACGGTAAGACAATAGATACAAAAGACGTCACTGCCGACGCACTTTATGTTTCGTCAGATGAAAAAATACTCACTGTCGACAAAGGGTTAATTAAAACAATCAGATCTGGAAAGGCGACCATTACGGTAACGTACGATGGAAGCGCGGAAATGACGGTGAACGTAGTAGTTTCAGATCCAGTGATTGTTTACCCGGATCCAACACCACCAGTTGATCCAAAACCGGAAGAAAAGCCGGAACCAAAACCAGATCCTGAAAAACCGACACCACCTGTTTTCACAGACATTACCAACACTTTCGCAGCAAACGAAATTAACAAACTAGCAGCGAAAGGAATCATTCAAGGTAAAACAGAAACAAACTTTGCGCCGAACGCACAAATCTCACGTGCAGAGTTTGCGGTATTGCTTGCAAGAGCACTTGAACTTGAATTGAAAGACTACGAAGGAACATTCGGTGACGTGAATGCAAGCAAGAAATGGGCATTCGCTGGAGTGGAAGCAGCAGCGCGTGCGGGTATCATTAACGGCACAGCTGACGGCAAATTCAATCCAGACGCGCCGATCAAGCGTGAAGAGATTGCGGCAATGGTCATTCGTGCAATCGAGTACAAAGACAAAGAAGTGCTCAAAGGACTCGATACGCCTGCAAACTTCAAAGACCACGGATCCATCGGTTCATTTGCCATCGACTCCGTGTACAAAGCAAACGCACTTGGCGTTGTAAAAGGATCTGAAACAGGAAGCTTCAATCCGAAAAACAACGCAACACGTGCAGAAGCGGCAGTCATGTTGTACCGTGCACTGAACAAACTTAAACTGATTGACTGAGTAGAAAAAGGAGCCCCTGCGGCTCCTTTTTTCTATGCGAAGATTAATAGACCAACACAGTTGAGTGTATTATTTCATCAGTTAAAATATTTTTAAAATTTAATTGACAGCTATTTTCAAAGTTGGTATAGTACTAGTAAGATCTTTTCTGTAAACACAGTAAAAGAGCCGAACGGTGAGCGGAAACTCATCGTTCGGAGTCCCAATTATACAACGTATTTACCACTTCTAAACGATAATTCGTTAGGGTGTTTTTTTATTGTCAAAACCGGCTACTTTTAAATGGTTCATTTATATTTGGTAAGAGAGTGGCTGAAAATATTGGTAATCTATCTACATAATTTACTAGTTCTGTTGTGTTTCCAAACTAGTTATATTAAACTAGTAAGAAGTGTAAATAATTATAGAGGTGAGAAAATGACGAATAATAGCAAAAACAGCAAAGTATTAAAGTCACTTATGGTTGGAACAATCGCTTTGACGCCTGTGTTGGCAACGGGAATTGGTGCAAATGAAGCTAGTGCTGCAGTAGATTTAAGCGTAAAAGAGAAGGGGGCCATCGAAAGTTTTGTAACAGAATTTAATAAACTGGATAGCAAAAAACAAGAACTTGTTCGTATTGTAATGAATGAATTGGCAGCAAAACCAGAAGAGTCTTTTGAAGCAGAATATCTAGAGAAACTAAAAACACCTTACTCAAACTTGTTAACGACTACAAGAGAGGAAGTAATAACAACTTCAAAAATGGAAACAAGATACATAGCTTTTAAAACAGCTGTGCGTGGTGTGAAAGAAGATGTAACTGCTGAAGAATTAGTTAATTATTACACAGCCGTCATTAACGACCTTATCTTAGCTGTAGATAAGTTAAGCAGTGATAAATACAACGATTTATTTGGCTCAGGTCTTTATGGAGAGTTTGAAGCTATTTATAAAGCACATACCGTTCCCAAAAGCCTAAAGCCTGTAATAAAAGTTCCTACTAGTAATATTCTTACTGGTATTCAACCGAAATTCAATGCATATTTAGCTTCCCTCGACAACGGTGGTGGCGGCGGAGGCGGCGGAGGCGGTATCATCCCACCAACAACACCACCAGTTACAGGTGAAGGCTCTGTAGAAGTAGACGGTTCAACAATTTCAAGCAATCCGCAAGCTGTCATCGATTCGATCAACAACGCTGCTGCAGTGAAAGAACTTACTGTTAAAGTTCCAGCTGGCGCTACAGATGTAAAAGTTCCAGCAACGATCTTAAACGCACTCGACAACAAAAACAGCGAAGCAGTTGTAGCGCTTCAATTCGGTGAAGTTGCTTACGAATTACCAGTGAATGCATTTGACCTTTCTGCAGCAGCAACAGACCTTGACGTTGCTTCAGCTGAATTGAACCTTGTTGTATCAGTTACAAAAGTGGACAACCCACTTAAAGACAAAGCAGCTTACAAAGTACTTGCGGATGCGATCGACTTTGAAGTGAAACTTGTTGCACCAAACAACAAATCCGTCACGTTGAGCGTATTCCCGACACCAATCAAACGTACTTTGCCAGCAACAGCTAAATTGAACCCACTTACAACTGTAGGGGTAACAGTAGATGCAAGTGGTAAAGTAACTGCTGTTCCGACATACGTATCTGCTGACAAATCAGCAAACCTTTACCGCTCAACGAACTCTGTATACACGTTGATCGAGTACTCTAAGTCATTCACAGACCTAACAGGTGGTACAAGCTGGGCTGAAGAGTACGTTGACAAACTTGCTTCTCGTATGGTTGTCAATGGAAAAACAGACACAACATTCGCACCGACACTTAAAATTACACGTGGTGAGTTCGCAGCAATCCTTTCTCGTGGATTGGGAATCGTTGCAATGGACCCTGAAGCTTCATCTTTCAAAGATGTTTCGCCTAAACAAGCATTCAACCAAAACGGTGAAATTGCTGCGGTCGTAGAAGCGGGAATCGTCTCTGGTTATTCACACGACACATTCCGTCCGTATGAAGAGATCACACGTGATCAAGCAGCAATCATGATCAGCCGTGCAATCGACTATGTCGGTGCAGACAAAGTGACTTTCGACAAAAAGAAAGCATTGACTGCATTCAAAGACAACAAACAAATCGGTGCTGCTTCACGTAAACACGTAGAGCGCGTTTACCAAGCTGGTTTACTAGATGGCTACATGGATGACACATTCCGTCCAACAGCGGATGCAAACCGTGCTCAAATGGCAAAAATCATCTATAACTTCTTGGCAGAAATTGAGTTTATTAACTAAATCATGAAACGAATCAGCCTTCCCAAGCGTCTAACCTTGGGGAGGTTTTTTGTGGGAATTAACACTACGAGAATACTAGAAATAAATCATTCCAACTAATTTCCAAAATACATCTTTCAAAACATATCCAACTATAGTAATCTAGTAGCAAGGAGGGATTTAAGATGAAAAAATACCTATCTTACATGATTATTACCACGCTATTCTTCATGATGTTCATGAATCCAGCAAAAGCACAAAGCTCATTTACAGATGTCAGTCCTTCTTATCCGTTCTACGAACACATCCATTATTTGACGGAACGAGGCGTCATTAAAGGATACGAAGGCAACCGTTTTGGGCCTACAGAACAAGTGACTCGTGCAGCAGCGGCAGTTATGATTGCGCGTGCACTTGGCTTACCAACGGAAAAGAAGCAGACGATCTTTAAGGACGTCAGCGCACAAAGCTTTGCGTCGGGTGCCATCCAATCCGCAAACGATGCCGGTATCATCCAAGGCTACACGGACGGCTCATTCGGTCCTGACAAAATTGTTACACGCGGTGAAATGGCAATTTTCTTAGCACGTGCGTTTGACATGACGGACGAAGAACCGATGCCTTTTAAAGACGTATCCATCAGCTCTGCAGGGTATGCGTACATCGCGAAAGTGATCGCGGCAGGGGTTACACAAGGCTATTCGGAAACGGAATTCCGTCCAAACGAACCCGTCACACGTGCCCAATTCTCGGCATTCCTTGCCCGCGCAACAAACGATGCACTCCGTTTGACGGTGCAGGCATGTGGCTACGATGCAACTTCAACAGTCAATCCGGACAAGCAGACGCTCAACTGCCTCGTCACGAAAGCGGCACGTAATGCGAACGTTCCACCTGAAATTGCAAAAGCAGTCGTCACGGTCGAAAGTGATTGGACACATTTCCTTAGCAACGGCGAACCGCTCATTAGTGAAGATGGCGGGATTGGCCTCATGCAAATTACGAACCGACCTGGGTTAGACATCGAGAAATTGAAGTTTGACATTGCGTATAACATCGAAGCAGGTGTTCAACTGCTCGCTGAAAACTTCAAACGATCCGACCTTCCGAGTATCGGAACGAAAGATCGTGCAATACTCGAACATTGGTATTTCGCAGTCATGGCCTATAACGGTACAAAACCGGTCAATAGCCCGTTCTATAGTGCAACAGGCAACAGAAATCCGAACGCTTACCAAGAAAAAGTGTACCGTCACATAAGCAACGGACTCGTGTTGACGAACATTACTGGAATTGACATGAAAAGTGAAGACTTCACATATGACGGCTCGTCAACTGCTAACATCCGATTCAATAAGAAAGCATTTACTTTAAAGGGCGACACGACGAAATCAGTAGAATTGCTTACACACGGAGAGGTCGTCAAATACGTCGGTAAAGGTTTGCGCTCCAAACCAAGTACAGCAACAGACTCCATCGTAACGATTCCAACAGGTGATGCATTCACCCTACTCGGCGGACCCGTCTACGATGAAAACAAAGAATCGAACAACCAGTTTGTCTGGTATCCCGTAAAAACATTACACAATGGCAAAACAATCACAGGATTTATTGCAGCACCGTATATCCGCTAATCCTACCAGCCATGTGACTATTACAAGAGGCACAACGAGCGTGCCTCTTCGTCTTGTACAGACAGAAGGAGAAGTGGAATGAAAAAGTATTACAAGCAACTTAGCGTCCTCATCGCCATGGCATGCCTATTCGTACTGACTACAATGACTGCACAAGCCTCTACATTTAAAGATGTGTCCTACAAGTATTGGGCTTACAAAGATATTCAATTTGTCGCAGAAAACAATGTCATCCGAGGATTTGCAGACGGTAACTTCAGACCCGGTTACAACATTACACGAAAAGATGCAGCAGTCATGATGACAAGAGCACTCGATCTCTATACGTTGAATGAACCACCGCTACCCGTTGAGGATTTACGACCTACATCACCGGGCTACAAAGAAATCATGATCGCGCTTGAAAACTACTGGTTAACGCTCGATAAAGGGAACTTTAACCCGGACGCTCCTCTAACGCGTGACGAAATGTCCAAAATGCTTGCAACGGCTTATGGCTATGAAGGAAAAGGACAAAGTATATTTACAGACGTTCCCATTGAAGACGCGTACTACGCCTATATTGATGCAATCGCCTTCCAAGGCGTAACAACAGGCTACAACGACGGGTCTTTCCGACCGAAAGAGACCGTCACACGTGCACAATTTAGCGCATTCCTTTCAAGGGTGTATCAGCAACCAATCGCCTACGAAGTACGCAATGATGGAGAATTAATCGACGTCGTCCCATCCGTAGACGATGCACTTGAACTCGTAGCGTATTATCCAAAAGGGACAATTCATCCGCAAAGCAATAAATTCGTCGACTACGCGCAAACAATTGCGACAGCCGACAAAACCAACTTGAAAAGTGGGGCGCTCATTTACAACGGCTTCAAAGAAATCGAAAAATTCACCCCACAATTTTTCAGCCATTACTTAAAAACGAAACCCGTTAACGGCATTCAACAAAACATGTTCGAAACGTTCGTCATTCTTGGCTTACGGTACAACGAACAAAGCGACCAATTCGTAGATGGACCATCCAACCATGCAAATTATGAAGACTGGAAAACCTACATCGACCGCACGTTCCATGCAGACGGAGCCATTCAAAACTTAAACACAGCCGCTAGATGGGCCAACCGCAAAGTCGATGTGTACGTAGCAATTCCATATCCAAAAAGAAATGAATCAATTATTAACCTAAACGGGGAAGACGTCGGAAGCGGCGTATACGCACGTTATGATTTGGCCAACTGGTACGTTAAAGAAGTTTTGAAAGAATTCGAACGTGGACAATACGACAACATCAATTTCAAAGGCTTTTACTGGCTAAGCGAAACAGTTCGGACCGTCGATGACGAAGTAATCATCTCGTCCATCTCTAGTCTATTGAATAAACACGATAAATTCTTTATCTATTCGCCACACGCAACATCAACAAACTTCTACAAATGGCAAGACTACGGCTTCGACGCAGCATTCCTGCAACCGAACGCCTTCAGAGCCACAACGCCAAATAAAGAAGAACGCCTCCATCGCGCCTTCTTAAACGCACAAATTTACGGCACAGGCATAACAATTGAAATCGACTCCTACCACATGGACAAAGCCGAACAAGGCGTAGAAGCATTCGACCTCTACATGGACATGTCCAAACGCTACGGCCTCGACGAAAAAGGCATGATGTTCTACCAAGGCACCAACATGGTCGAACGCATGGCCACCTTCGACCACCCCGTATACAAACGCTGGTACGAGCAATTAACGGAAACATTTTTTATAAATGACACAAAGGCAGATTAAAAGAGGAGCGGGCAACCCGCTCCTCTTTTTAATGAATCCTTTGCCAATTTAATACGTCTATACATAGGGAGTAGTATGTACTGATACATTTTCTTATAATTAGATGATTTATATTGATTATTTATATTCTAGGCTAACGCTTTCCTTTGGAGGGGCGTACGGTAAGTCGAGCGAACGGTGAAGGGTTCGATTTGCCTTAATTTTTGCGATTTGTGCAGTATTAAAGCATTAAGGCGAGGTCTTACCTGTCACACAATCCCCAAGGAATCGCCGCCTTGCACTTCGATCATCTAAGTGAATACTAGCAAAAGTAGAGTATAATGGTGTGTTTTGAACCATAAGAAATGCTTCTAGATACCTAGCATCTCCAGTTGACTGAAGTGTAGGCGCCGACTCCTGCGGGGGAATAGCACGAATGGTGAGACCCCGGAGGGAGCGAAGCGGACGAGGAGGCTCACCCGTGCCCCGCGGAAAGCGTGCGCCGAAACGTAAGTCTACGGTTTTCCAATCACTAATTCACCATCTGGAAAATAAACTCCCGACAAAACCAACCACTGTGTTATAATCGAAACGTGAAAGAACTATAGAAAGGGTTATTCCATGAACTTCAACTTACGCCTAAAAGAAATGGCCGTGCCCCTACTCGGTATCCTGCTGCTCGCAGTGGCACTCGTCATCCCAAATACGCTAGTCACCTATGCAATCACACTCTTACTAGCATGCACAGCACTTATCAAACCCAAACAAGCCATCTTGTTCTTACTAATCTATTTCCCATTACGTTCATTCCTAATCGAAGTGAATCCAGCACTCAAACTAATCGGTGACCTCATCATCGTCTTCGCATTCCTACGCGTCGTCTGGGATGCACGCAAAGACTGGAAATCCATCTTCCGTTTCGAACTATTCGAATGGGCATTTATCGCATTTATTGTATTAGGCGTCGTCTCAGCATTTTTATCGGACGTCATGACAACAGCAATCATTTTCCAAATCCGTGCGTTCGTCATCATGTTTCTACTATTATATATCGTCAAACGACTCGATATCACAAAACAGGACATCTACAACTTCCTGTATGTCACGCTATTTGTTACCGTCGTACTCATCGTTCAAGGCTTAGTCGAGAAAATGAGCTTACGAACAGCACTCATGCCTGAAAGCTGGGTCAATCGCCAACTCTCGGCGAACAACCGGAGCCGGATTTACGGACTCGTCAACAATCCGAACGTACTCGCCGTCTATTTTGCGTTTACGGGTGTACTCATCTACTACTTAAAAACAATGCTGCCGAAATCCAAATGGCAATGGGTGCTTAACGTCATCCTTGTCGTCCTAGCAGGAACATGGATCCTAACATACAGCCGTGGTACGTGGATCGCCTTTGCGATCGGACTTGCGATTTATTTCCTCTTTACGAGAAATTGGAAGTTTGTCTTAAAAACAGCAGTTGTTCTAGGACTCGGATTTATCCTAATAACGTTCCCAGTGACAAAAACAGCACATTGGATCAGCTCCAACACAGACGTTGGGGATGTCGAGCGGACAGGCCCTGCTGAACCGGGCGAAAGCTTTGCTGTTGAATCGACACGCATTAAAGAAACGTTCAACACAGACACATTTGAAAAGAGTAAAACGACCGGCCGTCTATTCATCGTCTATAAGGGCTTTGAGATTTTTGAGGATTACCCGGTCATCGGTACCGGTTTTGGTACTTTCGGTGATTCAGCTTCAAAAGTCTACTCATCACCGTACTACAGCCATTATGATGTCCAGTTCAATATTTATTCCGACAATCAATACATCCAAGTCATTACGCAAACCGGTGTCATCGGTGTCATCTTGTTTGCAGTGTTCCTACTAGGAATGCTCGTCCTTTTCTGGAAACGACGTAAGCAAACGGATAAAGCGATCCCGTTACTCGCAATGCTTATTGCGGTGTACTGGTGCGGGTTTATCTACAACATCTGGGAAGACAAGACGTTCACGCTTTATTTCTTCATCCTGACAGGTGCATTCCTGGCAGTGACAAGCAAAAAAGCGGCAGTTTTGAAATAATTCATCGCTCTGTTCTGTGTAAAGCAGAATGGGGCGTTTTTTTAGTTTTGGCGAAGTTTGAATCTTTTTCTGAGTGGTAGAGTTGAATAGAGTGACAGTTCGAGATTCTACTACATAGGAGGAGAGGCGTATGCGTAACAGATTATTTGTAGCGACAGTGGCAGCAACGACGATTGTGCCTGCTGTCGTTGCTCCCGTCCAGGCAGATGCAGTGGGGCAAACTTTCAAAGATGTACCTGATAACTATTATGCGCATAAAGAAATTACAAACTTGGTCGATCGAGGCATCATTGAAGGGTTTACCAACGATACATTTAAACCTGAAAAACAAGTAACACGGGCTGAATTTGCTACCATTTTAGCAAGAGCGATTGATTGGCCTCCAGCTGACAGCAACTTCAAAGACGTCAGCAAAAGCTCCGCACTGTATGACGGCGTATCGCGAGCATACAACGCGTCAATTGCCAGAGGATTCGCAGATGGAACGTTTAAACCGAATGAGCTCGTCACGAGAGAAGACATGGCCGTCATGATTGACCGCGCCATGCAGCTAAGAGCTCCCTATATTTTCACAAAAGAACTAGACTTCACAGACAGTCACACAATCGGAGCGTACGCAAAAACAGCCATCCAACGACTCTACTACTACGAAGTCATGGGCGCCTACACCGGCACAAACTTTGAAGGCAACACACCAGGCACCCGAGCAGAAACCGCCCGCATCATCTACAACATGCTAAAAGTCTTCGACAACTCATCATTTGAATAAAAATCAAAATGGCGTCACAACTAGGTTGGAATTCCACCTAATTGTGATGCTTTTTTAGTAGAAGTAAAGTATAGGTGATTTTACTACTAAAACCTATCTAACTGCCCGTTTCTCTTGAATATCACCCCTCACGGTCAAATAGAACACATCTAATTGACCGATTCCCTTGAATTTCCCTACTCACGGTTAAATAGAACTCGTCTAATTGCCCGATTCCCTTGAATTTCACCACTCAAGGTCAAATAGAACCTATTTAATTGCCCGCACCCTCTACTCTGAGTCACTTTCGGTCAATTAGAATAATCAGATCGTTCCCTCAACTAAACCTAATGATCTTATTCTGTAAAGTGCATGAGGCGCGAAAAGAACTTCCTATGACTCTCATCTCCTCGCGGTAAAGTAGTATGCATTTTAATGGCCGTGTATTGTTCACAGAATTTTTTCTGTTGCTTGCTAGCTAAGTGTGATTGATAAGCTACTATTTTTCTTTTTTTCTTTTGAACGTAGAGGAATTTTAATGATCTTTTCTTCCTATTTCTTACAACGACAACTAGGATTGGAGTGGAAGGCGGCGAAAGCTGTCACGCAGAACAGCTTTTGCGAGTAAAAGCGCAGCGTTAGGAGCAACGGTTCCACTAGGATGCCTTAATTTCTGCACAAAGCGCATAAATACGGCAAAGCTCACTCTTCGCAGTTCGCTTGGCTGAAGCCGTGCCCGCGGAACGCGTCCGCCTGCAGCGCAAATCCGTTACAGAAACCTCTACCATAACACGCTCTCATACTCTCCCGTCCCTTCCGGGACCCCCTAGTCAAATAGAACGAAAATCCCCAACAACTCTAGCAATCATAGAGTTTCAGATTATAATGGACTTACAACATATTACAGCAAAGGGGAATGAAGCATTGCAAAAACGTACATACCTGTCGAAACTTAGCATCCTACTACTCGTGATCTTTCTATCCATTCCAACCGTCACACAAGCAGCCACGGACGAAAAAACAAAAATATCCGAAGGCGTACAATATGAATATACAAACAAAACCATATCCGGGTACCCTCAAGCACTACGTAACCTCGTCGTAGACTTGAACAACCCGTACACAACCGTTGACGTCGGCTACCCAACGCCACTCAACAAACTATCACGCACAACTGTCCAAGCGAACGCCTACACAGGACCCGGCAAACAAGTCGCAGGTGCAATCAACGGCTCCTTCTTCTGGTCAAGCGACCAACACTACTTGCCGATGTACTTGATCGCATACCGTGACCGGCTCATGAATGCCGGTATTATCGCATCAGGCGCTGACCAATACGTCAACAAACCGATCGCATTCGGTATCGACAAAAACGGCAAAGGGAAAATTGAACCGTATAATTTACATCTATCATTCAATCATAAAGGCGTAGACTATCCGATCACATCGACGGACAAGCACCGTTCCAATGACAACTTGATTCTGTACACTCCGCTGTTCCCTAAAACGACAACTGAAACAAATGCCCTTGGTATGGAACTCGTCATTGAAAATGTCACAGGCGGCACAGCCCTCAACTTTGGTGAAACCGTCACAGGTACTGTCACGAAAATTCGTGAGCGCAACGATGCGCAAGCGTCAACAATCCCGAAAGATGGATTCGTCCTTTCTGCCCATGGTGAAGCGATGCAACTCATCAAAGACATCGGAATCGGTGAAACGATCTCCATTAAAACGGACATCGACGAGCAATGGAAAGGCGCGTCATTCATGCTGACTTCTGGACCTGAACTCGTTAAAAATGGCCGTGTCGATCTTGGCATCGATCCGAACAGTAGCCGTGCGAAAGAGCGTGCACCGCGTACAGCAATCGCGATCGACAAAACCGGTTCAAAAGTATTCATGGTCACAGTCGATGGCCGTCAAGCCGGCTACAGTAAAGGAATGAACTTACAAGAGTTCGCGGAACACCTCGTCTCTCTTGGTGCGCACCAAGCATTGAACTTAGACGGTGGTGGATCTACGACGATGGCTGTCCGTAAACCGGGCGACTACAATGTCTCCTTGTATAACAAGCCGTCTGACGGCATTGAAAGGATTGTCTCCACATCCTTATTCGCCGTTTCAACAGCACCAGCAGGCACACCGACAACTGTCGGCGCAACGATTGCGAAACCTGGTGTCTATTTAAAAGGCACGAAAGGTTCAATTGTCGTAGATTACGTGATGGACAACTACTACAATCCAGTCACCTTTACGAATAAAGACATTACGATCAGCTCACCACAAGGGCTCGTCACACCGAACGGACTAAGCTTTACAGCACAAAAAGCAGGAACAGGGGCGATAAACGTCCACTATAAGACAGCGACGTCAACGATCCCGTTTGAAGTCGTTGAATCGATCCATACGGTGAAACCATCAAGCGCAACCGTTGAAGTGCGTGCGGGTGAAAAGAAGACGATGACTGTCAAAGCATTTGATAGTAAAAATCGCGAAGTCATATTTGACCCATCATTAGTGACATGGAGTGCGTCCGCAAACATTGGAACAATTTCCGCAGCAGGTGTTTTCACTGCGGCAACGAAAGACGGAACGGGCACAATTACCGCGACACTCGGTGGTAAAAAGGTGTCAATCCCTGTGACGATTACAGGGGAATATTTCCGTGCGGCCAATATGGATTCACTTGATAATTTGTCCGTCGACTATACGAACGCATCCGCATCCCTTTCAATGAACGGCAAGAAAGAGCCAGCATTTGAAGGAAGCGGTGCAGTGAAGTTGTCTTATGATTTTACGGGTACAACGGGTACATCTGCGGCGTACGTCGTAGCGAAGAACCCTATTAAACTAGCAGGATCACCGACGAAACTGTCTGCACGTGTGTATGGGGACGCAGGCAACACATGGCTCCGTGGCCGTATTCAAGACGCGACGGGTAAAGAATTCACAATTGACTTCACGCCGGAAAACGGCTTGAAATGGCGTGGATGGAACTATGTGACGGCAAGAATGCCAGCGGGAACGACTGGTGAGTTGTCATTAAAACAAATTTATATCGCTCAACCGACGGAAAGCTTAAAAACAGCAGGCAGCATTATGATTGACGATGTAAAAGCAATTTTCAATGCAGATTACAAAGAAGCATTGTTCAAAGATACGGGACTTACATTCCGTGCGGAAAAAGAAATTACGGCACTCGTCAATGATGGTGTCATCGCAGGCTATGCAGACGGTTCATTCGGGCCGTATCAAGAGTTGACGAGACAGCAAGCAGCGATATTACTTGCACGTGCGCTTGATTTGCCACTTGATAATGTCACAGATCCTGGCTTTAAAGACATGGCGCCGACGATGACGTTCTACAAAGAAGTAGCAGCTGTCGCAAATGCAGGCATCATCCAAGGGAAAGACAAAGGGACACGCTTTGATCCAAATGGCAAACTGACACGTGCTGAAATGGCGGCAATCTTGCAACGCGGTTTCAAACTACCATTAAGTGATAAAAATCATTTCACGGATAGTGGCGGCAGTTTTGCGAAAGATGCGATCAATTCACTTGCGTATAATAACATTACACAAGGTATCGGTAATGGGAAATTCGGACCGGCACAAAATATTAGCAGAGCTGATTTCTCAGTGTTCTTACATCGGACACTATTAATAAAAAAGTAGAATTTAAAGCTTTGAGATTGCAGAAAATTGTGGTACAATGGTCGTGTAGAGTTTTTCCTTTTACCTTATAGAAAAAATTTTTAAGTGGCCTTGGTTGATGGAGCGGGAAAGTCTGCGGAGAATCTTCTTCGCAGATTTTTTTTGTCAAAATTAGCTGACTGAAAATTTGAGTTCATTTCAACAAACAATGATGGTAAACTTACAAACAAATGAGAAACATGCAGAGGTGACGAACATGAAAAAGAAGCTGAAGATCGGCTTATCTGTACTCCTTGCACTCGTCTTATGTGCAGCAGGCTATATCTTATATATTGTGAAGTTCAAACAATACGATGTGGCGGATGAAGAAGTGACGGAAATTGTGAAAGAACAATATACGATTGAACTGCCTGACGGGACAATCATTACGTTGGACGATGATGGAGAAGTGGCAGAGGATACAAGCGGCGAAGTGACAGACGGCGAGCAAGCTGCTGAGACGGACGATGCTACGGAAGATGTGGAAGGAACGGCGACTGTCACGACTGGCACGACGGCACCATCAAAGGGGACAGGAACGACTTCCGGATCTACTGGGACAAGCACAGGAAAAGACAACAAACCGGCAACAAAACCTGAAAGCAGTGGATCTACAGAAGCGGGCAAACCAGCACAAAAACCGACCGTGGCAGCCATTAAGGATAAATACCGACCTGCATTCCAAGCATTAGAAGCCCAAGCAGAAAGCAAACTGAATGCGCTTGTCGGACGAGCGAAAGTCGAATACATAGGGAAAAAAGAGAACGGCGAAAAGATTGATTACGGCTATTTCTACAATAAATATACGAGTGCAGCTGCTGAACTGGAAGGCCGCACGGACAGTGTATTCAATGGTGTATTAAAAGCGGTACAGAAAGATTTAGAGAAAAATGGATATGACAAATCGTATGCACAAAGCTTCCTAGACGAATACAATGCATCTAAAAAAAGCCGAAAAGAGAGCTTGATGAATAAAGTCATCGGATTGTAAGGTGAAATTCGACAAACTTTAGCATTTGCAGAGCGTTCTTGACGTTTTTTGTACGAATCAGATAAATTAGATGATGATTATGTTATACTGTTCGTATAAGTTTGGCTTTGTACGAGTTTACGAAAAGGAGAACATACATAATGGAGGAAACGATTAGTTTACAAGACTTGTTCCGGACGCTTAAAAAGCGGATCGGCCTCATTTTCATGATTACGATCTTAGCAATGGGGGTTGCAGCTGTCGTAAGTTATTTTTTCATGACGCCAATCTACCAATCTTCCACACAAATATTAGTCAATCAAAAAGCGGATGAGACGAACCAATTCAACCAGCAAGCGATTCAAACGAATTTGCAGTTGATTAATACGTACAATGTCATTATAAAAAGTCCCGCGATTCTTTCAAAAGTCATTGAGCAACTAGACTTGGAGACGACGCCTGCTGAGCTAAATGGTCAATTGACAGTGAACAGTGCACAAAACTCGCAAGTCGTAAGCTTGACGGTACAAGACGAGAATCCATACCGGTCAGTCGATATCGCGAATACGACAGCAGAAGTGTTCCAAGCGGAGATCAAGACGTTGATGAATGTCGATAATGTCAATATTTTGTCGCCGGCAATTCCGAGTGACAATCCGTCACCGGTGAAGCCACGAAAATTGTTGAACATTGCAATTGCAGCAATCGTTGGACTTATGCTTGGCGTCGGCCTAGCGTTCCTACTTGAGTATTTGGATACGACAGTGAAGACTGAACAAGATATCGAGGAATTTGTCGGGTTACCGTTGCTGGGTATTGTGAGTAAATTGCCGGACGAACATTTCCGAGCGGCTGCTTCATCGAGAAGGACACAACGGAGTAAGGAGAAAGCGTATGTTCAATAGACGTAAACAAAAGAAAATCCGGACCTCTGCAAGAAGTTTAGTTGCACATGATGATCCGAAGTCGATCGTTTCGGAACAATTTCGAACGATTCGGACAGGTATCGACTTTTCGTTGCCGGACAAGGAATTGGAAACGCTGTTAGTTACCTCTTCTACACCGAGTGAAGGGAAGTCGACTGTTTCTGCGAATACGTCGATTGTTTTTGCGCAAAACGGCAAACGTGTGTTGCTCGTCGATGCGGACATGCGAAAGCCATCAGTCCATTACACATTCGATTTAACGAATAATGTTGGCTTAACGGACGTACTTGCGAAAAATGCAACTGTTCAAGAAGCTGTAAAAACGACAGATATCGACAATTTACATGTCTTGACGTGTGGACCGCTTCCACCGAATCCGGCTGAGTTGCTTGGATCGAAATCGATGGAGACGTTTATGGAGAGTGTCAAAGAGCAATACGACCTCGTTGTATTTGATACACCCCCAATCCTTTCTGTGACGGATGGGCTTGTTTTGGCGAATAAATGTGACGGCGTCGTCGTTGTTGTCCGCTCAGGTGTAACGGAGAAGGAGAATATCGTTAAAACGAAGGAAGCGCTTTTACTTTCAAAAGCGAATATTTTCGGCGTTGTTTTGAACAGCTTTGAGCTAACGAAAGAACATTACTATTACAATTATTATGGCGTAAATGAGTAAAAGGGGATCACCTCTTTTGCTCTTTTTACATTTAGAAGGGGAATTTCCAATGATTGATATGCATTCTCATATTTTATACAACGTAGATGATGGTCCTGTAAATCTAGATGGGACATTGGCTATTGTGGAAGCGGCAGTTAAAGAGGGGATTACAGAAATGATTGCGACGCCCCATGCTTCCAGCCCGCAATATGATGTACCGATGGCAACGGTAATTGAACAAGTGGCGGCATTGTCGACAATTTTGTATGAACAAGGCATTCCATTAGCCATCCATGCAGGCCAAGAAGTGCGCTTACACGAAAATCTCGTGGATAATTTAAAAGTACGTAAATTACTGACGCTCGCCAACTCTAGGTATGTATTACTAGAGTTACCGTCTCAGACCGTTCCAATCTATACAGTTAAGGTCATTGAGCAACTTGTAGCGGAAGGATATGTACCGATTATTGCACATCCGGAACGCAATCGGGCCATTGCGGAAAAACCGGAGCGGTTACAGCGGCTCATCCGGCATGGCGCTTTTGCCCAAGTAACGGCTGGAAGTGTATCCGGTCATTTCGGAAAAGGCGTTCAAGACTTAGCGTTGCGGTTGATCGAGGCGAATTGCATCCATACGTATGGATCTGATGTTCATAACACGGACACACGACCGCTTGCCTTTGCAGAAGGGTTAACCGTGTTGGAAAAGAAAAGGCATTCTGAAATAATCGAGATTCTACTTGAAAATAATGAACGGATTCTTGACGATCGACAACTCATTCATTTAGAAATGGACGAAGTACGTAAGAAGCAGTGGTGGAAGATTGGGATTAAAAGTTAAAAGTCTACGAAGTTGTGATAAAAATAGTAAGTTTTTCACGGTAAAAAATAATTTGAACAAAGTGAAAATATGAAAATCGTTGTGGTCTTTGTCGAAATTGACTGCTATACTAGTATTTAGTTGCAGGAAAAGTAGAAAAAAAGCAGGAATTTTTTCATATAAAGGACGTGAGTACTATAACGATCAAGAAAAGATTGACGATGTTGGTTTTTGTTGATTCTTTTATCGTCTTATTTTCCATTTATATTGGTTATTTCATGTTGTCACCGACACCGACGTTAATTTACAGCAAGATGTTATTAGTGAGTGCACTAACGATCCAACTAGCGCATCATTTCTTCGCTTGGCGTTATGGCTTGTACCGTAAAGCATGGACGTACGCATCAATTGGTGAATTAAAGTCCATCTTTAAAGCCGTGTCGTTCACGATCGTTATTGTAGCCCTCGTCCAACTCGCTATTAAACAAGATATTTATGTACGGGCATTAGCGATTACGTGGATGCTTCATATTTTGCTAATTGGTGGATCGAGATTATCGTGGCGTTTGTACAGAGATACGTTTTTGAACAACGAAGATACGAGTGGGGCGAAACGAACGATGATTGTCGGGGCTGGGCAAGCAGGGAGTGTCATCGTGCGGCAAATTTCCCAAAATCCAGATTGCGGCATGAACCCGATTCTGTTCGTGGATGATGACGTAAAGAAGCACGGCCTCGAACTGTTCGGTGTGAAAATCGCAGGGGGTACGAAGTATATACCCGAATTTGTTCATGATAATGCTATTGAGAAAATCATTATTGCGATTCCTTCGATGGGGAAACAAGAGATGGCGGAGCTCGTGAAGATTTGCGTCGCTACAGGGACAAGAACGCAGACGATTCCACGGATTGAAGACCTCATGACGGGAAAAGTGTCCGTCTCTGATATCCAAGATGTGAAGATCGAAGACTTGCTCGGAAGAGAAGAAGTGAAATTGGACATGGAGGCCATTGCAAGCAAACTGACCGACAAAACGATTTTGATCACCGGTGCAGGGGGATCGATCGGTTCAGAAATTTGTCGGCAGGTGAATCGGTTCACACCGAAAAAAATCATTTTGCTTGGTCATGGCGAAAACTCCATTTACTTAATAGAACGCGAACTACGTGCAAAAGTTGCACCGACTACAGAACTTGTCCCGGTCATTGCAGACGTCCAAGACCGACAACGCATTTTTGACATCGTGTCGGAGCATAACCCGGATGTCATTTACCATGCAGCGGCACATAAACACGTACCGCTTATGGAAGCGAACCCGATGGAAGCTGTGAAGAACAACATATTTGGTACAAAGAACGTCGCAGAAGCTGCGCACATGTTCGGCGTCCCGTATTTCGTTCTCGTCTCCACCGACAAAGCGGTCAACCCACCGAACGTCATGGGTGCAACGAAGCGTTTTGCTGAAATGATTGTTCAAAATCTTGCGAAGAAAAGTGACACGAAATTTGCAGCAGTACGATTCGGCAACGTCCTCGGATCACGCGGCAGTGTCGTTCCATTGTTCAAGAAACAAATCGCAGCGGGCGGTCCGGTGACGGTAACCGATCCAGAAATGACCCGTTACTTCATGACGATTCCAGAAGCATCACGACTTGTCATTCAAGCGGGAACATTAGCGAATGGTGGAGAAGTATTCGTCCTCGACATGGGTGAACCGGTTAAGATTGTCGACTTGGCGAAAAACCTTATTAGACTATCAGGCTATAACGAGAATGATATTAGAATTGAATATAGTGGTATCCGTCCTGGCGAGAAGTTGTTTGAAGAGCTGTTGAATGAGAGTGAGCGACAAAGTGAGTATGTGTTCCCGAAGATTTACGTTGGAAAGGCGACGCCGATTACGGAGGCCGAGCAGCAGTTTGTGTTGGACAAGTTGTTGGACATGGGGACGGATGAGTTGCGGGATACGTTGGTAGGGTTGGCGAATCGGAAGGTTGTTGGAACGAAGATGAAGGTGCCGGTGTGAGTTCTATTGGTTCAAGGTATAGTGAAATCCCGAGTGATGCTTGGTATAGACACAATTCATGCACTTCGAAATGTGGCTGTACCTGGCAACACCGTTTAATTCAGATTGCCCATCACTTATTTGCTTGGTTTTCGGCTTGTATCGAAAGGCTTGGACGTACGCTTCAAATCGGTGAGTTGAAATCGATTTTCAAGGCGGTTACATGGACTATCATTGTGGTTGCTGCGATTAAATTACTTGTTGCACAAGAAATTTAATTCAGAGCATTGGGAATCCCGTGGATTCTCCATATCTTGTTAATTGGCGGATCGAGACTCTCTTGGTGGTTATACCGAGACACTGTTAACTGGGAACATGATGTAGAAGCAAAGCGACGATGATTGTCGGGGCTGGATAAACAGGGAGTATGATTGTACGTCAAATTCTCCAAAATCCAGAATGTGGAATGACACTTGTGCTTTTCGTTGTTGACGATCGGATGAAACAAGGGCTTGAAATATTCGGCGTCAAAGTTTTAGGTGGGACGAAACATATACCGGCAATCGCAGAAGACAATGATATCGAAAAAATCATTATCGCCATTCTATCAATGGGCAAACAAGAACAGATGGAACTCTTGAAACGTTGTATGGATACGGTAATAAAAACACAAAAAATCCTTCGCATTGAAGATATCATGACGGGAAAGTTCTCTGTCACTGATATGTAAGACGTCAAAATCGAGGACTTGTCAGGTCGTGATGAAGTTGAACTTGATATGGAAGCAATTGCAAACAAGCTGAAGGCCGAAACGATCTTGATACTGTAGCTGGCGGCTCGATTAGATCGTAAATTTGTCGTCAAGTGAATCGGTTTACACTAATAAACTCATTTTGTTAGGGCATGGTGAAAACTCTATTTACTTAATAGAACGTGAGCATAGAGAAAAAGCTTTACCTGTGGCAGAACTGGTTCCGGCTATTGCGGATGTTCAAGATCGACACCGGATTTTTGATATCGTATCTGAGCATCAGCCGGATGTGATTTACCATGTGGCAGCGCATAAGCATGTACCGTTAATGGAAGTGAATTCGATGGAAGCTGTGAAAAACAATATTTTCGGTACAAAGAATGTGGAAGAAGCGGCGGATATGTTTGGAGTTTCGCATTTTGTATTAGTGCCGACGGATAAAGCGGTAAATCCTCCGAATGTGATGGGAGCGACGAAGTGCGGTTCGGTTTGGGAATGTCTTGGGCTCCCGTGGTAGTGTTGTGCCTATGTTTAGGAAGCAGATTGCGGCTGGATGGCCGGTTACGGTTACTGATCCAGAGATGACGCGTTATTTTGTGACATGACAATACCGGAAGCTTCGCGGTTTGTGATTCAGGCAGGTACGCTTGATCGTGGTGGAGAAGTGTTTGTGCTTGATATGGGTGAACCAGTGAAGACTGTAGATTTGGCGAAGCATCATATTAATCTTTTCGGTTATAGCGAAAATGAGATAAAGATAGAATATAGCGGAATCAGAGCTGGAAAGAAATTATTTGAAGAGCTGTTGAATGAGAATGAGCGGCAGAGTGAGTATGTGTTTCCGAAGATTTATGTTGGGAAGGCTACGCCAATTAGTGAGTTGGAGATGCAATATTTGTTGGACAATCTGCTTGATATAGGTAGTAGAAGAGTTGAAGGATACCCTTGTCGGACTCGCGAATCGGAAAGTTGTTGAAAGTACTCAAAAAATTCCAGTAGGTTAAATATATTTGAAAAGAAGGGTTTAAGAATGAATTTTGCAATAGTTGGTTGTGGCTTTATAGCGAAAAAACATGCAAATGCGATTCGAAATATAGAAAGTGCAAATCTAATTGCTGTTTGTGATAGAGTATCAGAGTTAATGGAACCTTATATTGTCGAATATGGTGCAACTCCTTATAATGACCTCGAAGAAATGCTTAAGAACTTTGAAATTGATGTAATAAGTATTTGTACACCAAGTGGATCCCACGCTGCCATTGCAGAATTAGCTGCACAGTATGGAAAACATATAATTGTAGAAAAGCCAATAGCAATGACTTTAGAAGAAGCGGACAGAATCATTACATCGGCAGAAATAAATAATGTCAAATTAGCTGTTGTTCACCCAAACCGTTTTCGCCCAGTCGTGCTTAAACTGAATGAAATAATGAAAAAAAACATATTAGGTCCGATTAGTCATGCACTTTGTATTGTTAACTGGAATCGAGGTCAGGATTATTATAATCAATCCCCTTGGCGAGGCACTAAGGAGCATGATGGGGGAGTTTTGATGAACCAGGCAATTCATAATCTGGATTTGCTTTTATCCTTCATGGGCAACCCAACAGAGATATTCAGCATGGAAGCTACTAGGTTCCATGAAATTGAGGCTGAAGATGTTTCAACCGGTATTATTCGTTTTGAATCTGGCGCTTTGGCAACAGTTCAAGCATCCACAAATGTCTACCCGAAAAACTATGAAGAATCTATCACTCTTTTTTGTAAGAAAGGAACTGTCAAAATAGGAGGCTCAAATGCTTTGTACTTTGAAACATTAGATATTCAAGATTTAGAGGATAGTGAAATCGAAAGGTATATCAATGAAATAAAGGCCGATCCATGGGGCACCACAGGACACGAGCAAATCATCAGAGATATAATGGCGGCAATACAAGAAAATAGACAACCAGCGGTTTCAGGAAAAGAAGGTAAAAAAGCACTCGAACTAGTACTAGCCTTCTATGAATCAGCTGATAAGAACAAACCGATTACTCTAAAATAAGGGGATAAATTGAATGACTACAACCAAAACAAGAGCACAAGAACTGATTACTAAATTAACATCGAAAACTGCTACAATTGGTGTAGTAGGACTAGGATATGTTGGCCTTCCACTTGCCGTTGAAAAAGCAAAAGCAGGATTTACTGTTATTGGATTTGACGTACAAGAAGAAAAAGTGCGTATGGTTAATAGTGGAAAAAACTATATAGGTGACGTCGTTCAAGAAGATCTAGAATCACTAGTATCCTCAGAAAAACTAAAAGCAACAGCAGACTACGCCTTCATTAGAGATGTCGATGCGGTTGCTATCTGTGTTCCTACCCCACTTGATATATACAAGCAACCAAACATGCAATACGTTGAAAGTTCCGCTAAAGCCATTGCAGCTCATGTAACCCCAGGAACACTAGTCGTTTTAGAAAGTACAACTTATCCAGGTACTACAGAAGAACTCATCAAGCCAATCTTGGTAGATGCTGGACTTATTATCGGGAAAGATGTATTCCTAGCCTATTCTCCTGAACGTGTCGATCCAGGTAACAAGCAATTTAATACCAAAAACACGCCGAAAGTCGTTGGTGGAGTGACTGAAGAATGCACAAAAGTGGCCGCTGCCATGTATCGTGCTGTTCTTGATGGAGATGTTCATGAAGTATCAAGCCCTTCGGTAGCTGAGATGGAAAAGTTATTGGAAAATACGTTCCGAAATATCAATATCGCTCTTGCTAATGAAATGGCAATCTTATGTCATAAAATGGATATTGATGTTTGGGAAGTCATTGATGCTGCTGCAACAAAACCATACGGCTTTATGCCGTTCTATCCAGGACCAGGTCTTGGAGGTCACTGCATTCCAATAGATCCATGGTACTTGACTTGGAAAGCGCGTGAGTATAATTATCATACTAAATTGATAGAAACTGCTGGAGAGATAAATGATAGTATGCCTGATTTTGTTATTCAGCGTTGTTCCGAAATCCTGAATGACCAATACAAATCACTCAACGGATCGAAAATTTTAGTACTTGGTGTGGCATACAAGAAAGACATTGACGATTACCGAGAATCACCAGTTTTACCTATACTTGAACGTTTAACAAAATTCGGTTCCAATTGGAAAGTTGTAGATCCTTACGTTCCTGAATTTATATTCAACGGCAAAGTGGTTGAGACGCTGGACTTGACAGAAGATATATTAAATGAAGCTGATCTTGTGGTAATTGCAACCAATCATAGTGAATTTGATTATAGGTTAATTAATACTTGTGCAAAATCTCTTTTGGATACAAGAAACACAAATCAAAAATTTAACAAAGAAAAATACTTCAAACTTTAATTTTTTTGGAATGAAATGAGGTTCTCTTAACTGATGAAAAACGCATTTATGAAACATGTTTTAACTTTGATGAAGGGGACCGCTATTGCACAGTTTTTGCCTGTTTTAATATCACCAATATTAACAAGAATGTATACTCCAGAAGAATTTGGCATATTCGCAATTTATATAGCAGTCATTTCAGTTTTAACCCCCATTGTTAGTGGAAGGTATGAGCTTGCAATTGCTTTGCCAAAAGAAGAAAGAAAAGCTTTATCATTATTCACTTTAACAATTATTATTAATTTGTGCGTGACTTTGGTTGCTATAATATTTATACTCTTTACCGCGGACAGAATAGTGGATCTATTGTCACTTCAAGATTCAGTTTGGCTTTACCTGCTTCCTATTGGATTATTCTTGGTAGGAATCTTTAATTCATTGACTTATTTAAATAATCGACATGGACGTTTCGGTTATTTAGCTAAGTCAAAAATTAACCAGTCAATTGCTATGGCGGTATCGCAACTATTTTTAGGCATTATAAAGCTCGGAAGTATCGGATTATTAATCGGTTATTGTATTGGGCAAATTAGCTCAATACTTAAATTACGTGAGAAAATTGAAATTACCACTAAAGTCAAGAAAGATAATATTAATAAAAAAGATCTTCTTTCAATTTCTAAGGAATATAATGAGTTTCCAAAATACTCCATGATTACTCATTCGACGGAGGCTCTCTCGACGAATATTCCGAATTTGTTGTTTAGTAAATTCTTCGGTACCCAATATACAGGCTATTATTCTTTAACAACAAGGACGATAAACCTACCAATGTCCCTAATAGGTAGATCTGTTGGGGATGTGTTTTTATCGACTGCGAGCAAACTCTATAGAGAGAATGGGAATTGCAAAGATATATATATCAAAACGCTCAAAATACTTGCAATTATCCCCGTGGTCCCATTTATATTTTTATTTTTATACGCTGAAGGATTATTCGCATTTGTCTTTGGTGAGGAATGGAGAATAGCTGGAAGTTATGCGAGAATACTAATCCCAGCATTATATGTTCAGTTCATTGCGAGCCCGCTTTCTCATATGTTTATCATAGCGAAAAAAGTAAAATTAGAATTCTTTATACAGGTAATTATATTAATTTTATCGGTATTGTCATTTATTATAGGTTACTACTATTTTAATTCTACAGTAATTTCACTAAGGTTTTTTTCCGGAGTCTTGATTTTAAAATATTCACTGTTTATGTTGTTGTCATATAGATTTGCGGCAAATAATGTCGAGGGTAGGAAAACTGAATGATCTTAGAAGCCTTTTTTACTTTTATTATACAAACTGCTTTTAGATTATATTTAAATTGTTAGTGAATTTTAGCAATATCACGGGTTTATTGCTAATGTCAATTTGATGAAGTTCTTCGAAAAAAACTTACTAATAGTAATAATTGATACACTAAATAACAGGTTCTAACGAAAGGAATAACCTTAAATGAAAAGCCAAGTCTGTACATTTTGTGTAATGGATACTACTGATCCTGACATAATATTTGATAGTGAAGGAGTTTGTAATCATTGTAGAAATGCGAAACTGATGGGAGAGCGTATTTGGTTTCCTAATAATGTTGGTCAGAGAAGATTGGACATTCTATTAAAAAAAATTAAAGCTGACGGGAAAGGAAAGCAATATGATGCGATTGTCGGTTTAAGCGGCGGAGTTGATAGTTCCTACTTGGTCTATAAAGCAAAAGAGTGGGGCCTTCGTTTATTGGTTCTTCATGTAGATGGTGGGTGGAATAATAAAATCGCGGAAGAAAATGTTAAAACTATTTGTGAGTATTCAAAAGCTGACTTGAAAGTTGTGAGGATAGATTGGGATGAAATGAGAGAAATGCAGTTAGCGTTTCTTAAGGCGGCTGTTCCGAATCAGGATATACCTCAGGATCATGCTTTTTTTGTAACTTTATATACTTACGCAGTAAAAAATAATATTCAATATGTATTAAATGGATCTAATTGGGAGACTGAAAATATCTTACCGAAGTCCTGGGGATACAATGCGATGGATGGGAAACACATTAAAGATATTTATCATAAGTATGGGAATAAGAAGTTGAAGAGCTTCCCTATTATGAACTTATACAAATTAAAGATATATTATCCATTCATTAAGAAGATGAAAATTATTAAACCATTGAATCTTCTTCCATATCATAAAGAAGAGGCAATGAAAGAACTTGAGAAAAATACGGGTTGGAGATATTACGGTGGAAAACACTATGAATCTATTTGGACAAAATTTTTTCAGTCGTACTATCTTCCTGAAAAATTTAACTTTGACAAAAGAAAAGCACATTTATCAAGTTTAATTGTATCAGGACAAATTACTCGTGAAGAAGCTTTAGAAGAGTTGAGAAAAGTTTCTTACGATGCAGATACATTAGAAGATGAAAAAAAGGAGATTGCTAATAAACTAGGAATTTCTAGAGAAGATTTGAATTCACTTATTTCTATTGAAAATCGTAGTCATTCAAATTATTATTGTACGGGCAATACACTTAGATATAGATTAATATTTAAAGTCCATGAGTTAATTAAAAGATAAATTAGAACTATGGTAAAAGAAAGGGTTTCATTTATGAAAATCTGCCATCTTACTTCTGTTCATACCCATACTGACACAAGAATATTTTTTAAAGAATGTACTTCTCTTGTTGATGCGGGGATTGAAGTGCATTTTATTGTCCCAGGTGCGCCCACTTCTATGATTAATGGCGTACATATCCACGGGGTTAAAAAAGAAACGGGAAACCGTTTAAAGCGCATGACCAAGACTGTTAAACATGTTTATGAAAAAGGATTAGAAATAGATGCAGATGTTTACCATTTTCATGATCCAGAGCTTATCCCGATTGGATTGAAGTTAAAGAAACTTGGTAAGAAAGTTATCTATGATGTACATGAAGATGTACCACGGCAAGTTTTAACAAAAAATTGGCTTCCGAAATATACACATATGTTAGTTTCTAAACTAGTGGAGAATTACGAAGATAGAGCTGCTAAGAAATTTGATGTAGTTATAACAGCGACTCCATTTATTCGGGACCGTTTTATAAGAATTGGGTGTAATGCTCAAGACATTAACAACTATCCTTTATTAAATGAGTTGAAAGTTGAAGGGATCAGCTGGTCGGAAAAAGAGAACGCTGTTTGTTATCTGGGTGGAATTTCCTTTATCAGAGGGATAAAGGAAATGGTGGAAGCTTTAGAGATTACAAGAGATGTTTCTTTGCTATTAGGTGGGAAGTTTACTGTACCTTCGGAAAAAGAAGTGATTGTGGAGCTAAAGGGCTGGAGTAAGGTAACTGAGCTTGGCTTTTTGGACCGAGATGGAGTTAGGGATACATATAGAATATCAAAAGCTGGTTTGGTGACATTGCAACCGACGATTAATTACATTGACGCACTTCCGGTTAAAATGTTTGAATATATGGCGGCTGGCATCCCGGTAATTGCATCAGATTTTCCAGTATGGCGAGGAATAATTGAGCAATTGAAATGTGGGATTTGTGTCGATCCGCTAAATCCTAGTGATATTGCTGATGCGATTAATTGGATATTAGAAAATCCCCAGGAGGCTGAGCAGATGGGGAAGAATGGACGACAATTAATCGAAACTAAATATAATTGGGAAGTTGAAAGTTTAAAGTTAATAGAAATATATGAATCATTAAAAGATGAGGAGTTTTAAATATGAAAATACCAATGCTTGATCTATCTCAACAATATTCTACACATAAAGATGAAATAATGATAAAGCTAGATGATTTGATGTCCTCTTCTCAATTTATACTCGGCAACCATGTAAAACAGATTGAAACTGATATAGCTGTATTAAGTAAAACAAAACATGGAATTGGAGTAGCAAACGGTTCTGATGCAATACATATTGCACTCCAAGCTGCAGGTGTCTCTGCAGGTGACGAAGTAATTACTCCATCATTCACTTTCTTCGCGACTGCAGGAGCAGTTGCAAGGGCAAATGCAACACCAGTATTTGTCGATATTGACCCTATTACATACAATATTGATCCATTAAAGATTGAAGCAGCAATTACAGAAAAAACGAAGGCTATTATACCTGTTCACTTATACGGTCAAATGGCAGATATGGATTCGATTCTAGAAATTGCAAAGAAATACAATTTGTATGTTATTGAAGATGCAGCACAGGCAATTGGTTCATCCTACAAAGGTAAACAAGTTGGCGAAATGAGTAGCGCTGCTACATACAGTTTTTTCCCTACCAAAAATTTAGGGGCTTACGGAGATGGTGGTATGATAGTTTCGAATGATGATGTACTTGCAGAACAAGCACGGGTAATTCGTGTCCATGGTAGCAAACCTAAGTATCACCATCATGTCTTAGGTTATAATAGCCGGTTAGATGAAATGCAGGCGGCCATCCTAAATGTTAAGTTGCCTCATTTATCCAAATGGAGTGAAAATCGTAGGAACCATGCAGCATATTATTCGAAGAAGCTAAATGAGACTGTCAGAAAATATGTAGTAACTCCTGTTGAAGTGGAAGGTAATTATCATGTATTCCATCAATATACGCTACGTACTCAAAAACGGGACGAGTTACAAGCATTCTTGGAGGAACAAGGTATTGCTACGATGATTTACTATCCGATTCCATTGCATTTACAACCAGTTTTCAAGGAGCTTGGCTATAAGGAAGGTGACTTACCTGAAACAGAGAAAGCAGCGAAAGAAGCATTGTCACTGCCAATGTTCCCTGAACTCAAACAAGAACAGCAAGACTATGTCATCTCGAAAATTGTGGAGTTTTATTCATGAAGAGAATTTTAACGATAGCAGGAACAAGACCTCAGCTAGTGAAGATTGCCGCAGTCTCAAGAGTCTTACGAGAATCATTTGAAGAGGTACTTGTTAATACAGGTCAACATTATGATTACAATATGGCAGGTGTGTTTTTCGATGAGCTGAACATACCAAAGCCAAATTATGAACTAGGTATTGGTTCAGATAATCATGGCAGGCAAACTGGTCGAATGATGATTGCAGTAGAAGAAGTTGTAGAAAAAGAAAAGCCGGATGCGATTCTTGTATATGGAGATACTAACTCAACTCTTGCAGGTGCAATAGTAGCAAGTAAACTTCATATCCCGATTATCCATATTGAAGCTGGTCTTCGAAGCTATAATAAAGAAATGCCAGAAGAGATAAATCGTATTATGACGGATCATGTATCCTCCTTATTATTTGCACCTACTGATGTAGCAGTTGGAAATTTGGCGAAAGAAGGTATAAATGAGGGAGTCTATAAAGTCGGAGACGTCATGTATGATGCCGTGCTTTACAATTTAGCATTAGCAGAAGAAAGATATTCACTGGCAAATTATGAATTAAACAGTGGTGATTATATACTAGGTACAATTCATAGAGCGGATAATACAGATAATAAAAAACGTTTAGAAGCAATATTGAAGGCTTTTTCAAAACTCGAAGATATTGTATATCTACCTTTACATCCACGCACGAAAAGTAAAATCGAATCATTTGGGCTGGATTCAATATTGGAACAGGCTGAGAATATTCGTAGTATAAAGCCGGTTTCTTATTTAGAGATGTTGTTGTTAGAGAAACATGCAAAAACAATTGTTACCGATTCTGGTGGTGTTCAAAAGGAAGCTTATTTTGCAAAAGTGCCTTGTATTACATTACGAGAACAGACGGAGTGGGTAGAAACAATAGAAACTGGTTGGAATCAATTAGTAAACCCATTAGAAGTTAATCTGGCCGAAAAACTCTCAAATCTCCAACTTGGAGAACCCATCGATGATTTATATGGAGATGGAGAAACAGCGAAGAAAATCGTTTCAATTATGCAATCATATTTCAAATAAGATAAAAAGCCGGTCATTTTTAAGACTGGCTTTTTATGAAGGGTGGAAATAATTGGATGTCATTTAAAATGGGGAAGAATGTTGTCATTGGTGAAGATGTAACATTTGGAAATAATGTGAAAATAGGTAATAACGTTGTTATCTATGAAGGTACACGAATAGGACATAGCGTTATTATTCAGGATAATGCTGTTATTGGGAAACAACCTACACGGGCAAAAGCCTCTATTCTCCCGGATGTAAAGAAGTTGCTGCCAACAGTAATTGGACCTGGGGTGACAGTAGGTACATCAGCTATTATTTATGCAAGTGCAGAAGTTGGTGAAGATGTATTTATAGCCGATTTGGCAACTGTCCGGGAGCGGGTGAAAATCGGAGAGAAAACAATTGTTGGCCGTGGAGTAGCAATTGAAAATGATTGCGTAGTCGGTAAGAGTTGCAAATTAGAAACTAACTGTTATATTACTGCATATTCAAATCTTGGCAATTATGTATTTGTTGCACCATGTGTCGTTACTACAAATGATAACTATATGGCTCGAAGCAAAGAACGATTTGATAAGTTTAAGGGTGTCACGGTAAAAGATGGAGGTCGTATTGGAGCAAATGCTACAATCCTACCTGGAAAAGTAATTCATGAAGATGGAACCGTTGCAGCTGGAAGCATTGTTTCGCGAAACGTGGAGAGGGAGAGTTTAGTTGTAGGATCTCCAGCGAAAGAATTAAGAAAAGTTCCTAACGAACAATTGTTGAGAAATCAATAATGAGAAATATTATTAGAAACGAGGAATCTAAAATGGTAATTAAGTTCTCTCCACCTGATATTACTCAGAGAGAAATTGACGAGGTTGTAGATACATTAAAATCTGGTTGGATAACTACCGGACCTAAAACTAAATTGTTTGAAAAGAGGATTGCTGAATACTGTAATACTTCAAAGGCGGTATGTTTAAATTCAGCCACATCATGCATGGAAATGACGCTAAGACTACTGGGAATAGGAGAAGGCGATGAAGTAATTACATCTGCTTACACGTATTCAGCTTCAGCAAGTGTTATCCATCATGTAGGAGCTAAAATAGTGTTAGTTGACACAGCAAAAGACTCTTTTCACCTAGACTATGCTCTTCTGGAAAAAGCAATAACTGAAAAAACAAAAGCAATAATTTCTGTTGATATTGGTGGAGTAATGTGTGATTACGAAAAGATATTTGAAGCAGTGAACAGTAGTAAAGACTTATTTAAACCTTCTAATAAGCTACAAAGTCAAATTGGGAGAATTGCTGTTATAGCAGATGCAGCTCATTCATTTGGAGCTTCTTACAGAAATAAAAAAAGTGGTGAGTTAGCGGACTTTACATGTTTTTCGATGCATGCTGTTAAAAATCTAACTACTGCTGAAGGCGGAGCTGTTGTCTGGCGCAATATCACTGGGATAAATACCGAAGATATTTACAACGAATATATGCTTTTATCACTTCATGGACAAACCAAAGATGCACTTTCGAAAACTAATTTAGGTTCTTGGGAATATGATATTATAGCACCAAACTATAAATGTAACATGACCGATATAATGGCTTCACTTGGTCTAGTTCAGCTTGATAGGTATACGAAAATTCTTGAAAGAAGACGAGAAATAATACAATTATACGACTCGCTTTTAAAAGACAGTAAATTAAGTACTTTGAAACATTTTTCAAGTGATCATGAGTCAAGCGGACATTTATATTTAGTTAGACTCGAAGGTAAAAATGAAACATTCAGAAATGAAACTATTAATAAAATGGCGGAGAAAGGCATACCAACCAATGTTCATTATAAACCACTTCCTATGCATACCGCTTATAAGAATTTAGGATTTAATATGAGCAACTATCCAAATGCATTTAGTATGTATGAAAATGAGATTACTTTACCATTGCATACTTTATTGAAAGATAATGAAGTAGAACATATAAGTTCATCCTTATTATCTTTGGTTTAATTAACGCAGGGGGTTTAAAATGTACAAATTGATTATAAAAAGAATTATAGACATTGTTTTTTCTATATTATTAATGCCCTTCGTCATATTTGTAATTATTATTTGCGCAATATTAATAAAATTTGAAGACAAAGGGCCTGTTTTTTATTTGGCAAAAAGATTAGGTAAAAATAAAAAAGAATTTAAAATGTATAAAATCCGAACAATGAAAGTAAATTCTCCGGATTTAAGGAATGAAGATGGTTCTACGTATAATTCAAAAAATGATTCAAGGGTTACAAAAATAGGTGAATTTTTGAGAAGGACGAGCATCGATGAAGTCCCGCAGATTATTAATGTTTTAAAAGGGGATATGAGTTTTATCGGTCCTAGACCTGACTTACCAGAACATGTTTACTACTATAAGAATAAAGATTTTAAAAAGCTTGAGGTTTTACCTGGTATTAGTGGGTACAACCAAGCATATTTCAGAAACTCTACTGAATGGAAAAATCGATTGAAAAATGATGTGTATTATGTTGAAAACATCTCGTTTATTTTAGACTTTAAAATAATTATTAAAACTATATATACAATATTTTTCAGTAAAGGAGTTTATATTGATTCGCAAAACCAATAAAAAAGAGGTGGCGAAATGATGAATAGTTCATCGGATTTTAAAGGAGAAAATTTTGACTTTAAAAGTTTAGTATGGGATACAAATTATTTTGGTATAGAATCAGCAAAGTTATCCTTAAATGGGATAATTAATGATTCTAGTAAAATAAAATTAAATGAGTTAATGAAAGAATTTAATTTTATTACAATAGCGAATTTTAATAATCTAAATGAAAATAATATTTGGCTTGGCACATTAAAAGATGTATTTATAGCGGATATTAATATTCAGTTTGATAAAAAAATTAATCAGAAACCAATTGAAGTGCATCCAAATACTGAAATTTATAATTTTTATAATGAAAATGTTAAGGTTAAAAAGATAGCTGAGAAATCTTTTGAATATTCAAGATTCACAAACGATCCTCATTTACCTCAGGAAAAGGCTAGGAAAATATATCTACATTGGACCAACTCGGCATTTGAAAATGAGAATAAGTACTTTATTGTAACGAAAAGAGAAATGGAAATTGCCGGATACCTACTATTTTCTGTAATTAAAGATACGGCTATTATTGAATTAATAGCAGTTGACGAGAAATTCAGGGGAAGCCAAGTTGGAAAATCTTTAATGTTTAAATTAGAAGAATATGTTTTTAGAAATAAAATATCTAATATACATGTAGGGACACAAATGAACAATATTACTGCCGTTAATTTCTACAGCAAGCTAGGTTATAAATATAAAAGTTGTACCTCAGTTTACCATAAATGGAACAAAAGATAACAAAAAAGGGGCTTAAACGTGAATATATGGATTATTAATCATTATGCTATGCCACCGGAGTTTGAGGTTAGAGTGAGAAATAATGTGATGGCGAAATACCTAAAACTTAGCGGGCATAATGTTAAAATTATTTCTGCAAGTGCAATTCATAACACGAATATTAACTTGATGGAGAATTACAAAGAGAAAATTATTGAGAAAAGTTATGATGGATTAGACTTTGTCCATATTAAAACTATATCGTATAATGGGAATGGTCTTAAAAGGATTCTAAATCATATTCAATTTCCAATGAGGTTGTTTACTCAATACAAAAAAATAGATGCGCAACCAGATGTAATTATTTGCGATTTAGGAGTGGTATTCGCAGTATTCCCTTACTTTATTTCAAGAAAGTTAAAATCAAAGTTTATTCTTGAGGTTAGAGATTTGTGGCCAGAATCAATTGTTGGTTTTTTAGGTATCTCCAAGAGAAACCCAGTAGTTAAATTTTTGTATTGTATTGAAAAGTGGATGTACAGCAAATCTCAACATATCATTTTTAGTATGGCTGGAGGCAAAGACTACATAAAAGATAAAGCTTGGGATAATAACATAGATATGTCGAAAATTCACCATATTACAAACGGAGTAGATTTTGATGTTTTTAATGAACGCATTAAGAAATATCGAATCTCCGATTCGGTATCTGGAAGACGAAAATACTTTCAAAGTTATTTATACAGGCTCAATTAGATTGGCTAATAACGTTGAAACTATCGTTAATGCTGCACAAAAAATAAAAGAGCTAGGAAATGAAAAAATTAAATTTCTAATTTACGGAGAAGGACCGGATAGAGCAATACTTGAGGAGAAGTGTAAAGAAAATAACATCAATAATGTAATATTTAAAGGCCAAATTCATAAAAAGTACATTCCTTATGTTCTATCAAGAGGTAACTTAAATATATTGCATTATAAACAATCTAATACATGGAAATATGGTGGAAGTCAAAATAAACTTGCAGAGTATATCGCAAGTGGAAAACCCATTCTTTCAACTATAGATATGAATTATAATCTTATTTCTCAATATAATTGTGGAATAACAACAAAGGATGCTAGTCCAGAACGTTTAGCTGAAGGTGTGTTGTATTTCCATGATATGACAAAAGATAAATATGAGTCGTATTGCGAAAATACATTAAATGCTGCAAATGACCTTGATTATAAAACATTAACAATGAAACTTGAAAATATATTGTTACAAGATAAATAATAGCTCAGACATTGAGATGGAAAAAACCTTATCCAGGCATTGATTACCTCCATACCAAGACCGATGGCAAGATGGGTTTTACCCTTGTGATAAGGTTTTGGCAAGACCCGTTTAACCATCGGATTTCGATTTGAAGTGAAAGGTACACTCTCTGTTAACTTTGATGAAGTCACGGCTAATGTGTTTTTTTAGATCGTTTTCAAGCGATATGAAGAGGAGCTATGATAGCCTTAGTTAGAATGGGATATAACTTTCGGAGATGATGTAATTTGCAACAGCAGGTCGCCTCTTATATCACTCCGTAACCTTTAGCATAAAAGGCGATTCTTATCGCATGAAAGAGAAAAAGAAGGCTGGGGTATTTCCTCTGCCTTCAATGCCAGAATCGATGAAATGAGGAATTTTATTCTGGCGTTTTTGGGGAATTTTTATTCGGTATTGGCAGAGATCGATTTCGGGTATCAGTTTCTCGTTGAATTTGAAATAGATACATAAATCGTTACTTTTTTATATTTTAAGAATAACGAATGGCAGTGTTTTAATATTAATAGTGTCCGGAATGGTGAAAATAACCGGTTAAGAGCACTATAAGACTTCTTATCACGTTTGTACAAAAGAAGAATTTGACGCAGCATGAGCTACGCTGGTTGTTAGAACATGAACAGGTTTGCCTGCGGATATGATAAAGCGCAATGGATTACTTTATAAAAAAATTGATATTGGATTGTCGGAAGGATGGATTGAAGGATTAACCTACGACATGTTTCGAACTCGCCACGAACGTCAGTATGGTGGTTATGGATTTGACAAGATGATAATTTCTACTAAAACAATGTAGGCGATTAGGTTAAATGAAATGAAAATACCCTGACGGAATAGGAAATAGAAGTCTAATAGTTTATAATAACTAATATTAAGTAATTTGTCAGGGGTGTTTTCTTTTAATGAAACGTTTTTCACTATTGTTATCTGTTGAGTTCTATTATTCTATCTTCTTGTTTTCGGGTTACTTCAAAGAAAGCATTAATATAGGAATTGACTTAACTGTAATTGCCCTCCTTATAACATTAGTTTTATCGATTATTAATATCCTTCAAAGACCAAGTGTTAGTAAACGGTACATTGTTCCAATTATTATATTTGCATCGCTTTATTTAGTGTTGCTAGTTAGTATCTATTATAGTCCAAGTGTCAGCTCTTTAGATAAGGTGATAAAATTCACGTTTTTAACAATTACGGCTTTTCTTGTTCCACTACTAACTTACCGAGGTATAGAGTCGTTACGCAAAACTGCTATAACAATTACGGTGATTTCTTTACTTTACGCTTTGTCAGTTATCCCCTTAATTATAACTAATGCCGGTAACGTGGGGTTTGTTGGGGATCAAGGTCAATATCAATCTCTGGGCAGGATGATGGGTATTGGTAGTATCCTACTTATTTTTTATTTTTATTTAAAAGGAAACAAGAAGACCAAAATTATCGGCTTAATATCATTAGGTTTTTGTATTATTGTGTTATTTACCGCAGGAAGTAGGATGCCTATAATCGCTTTTATATTAGCAGGACTCTATTACGTCTTCACCTCTTTTAAAATAAAAAGGGGAAGGTTGTTATATAGAAAAGAGATGAAGTGGATTTTTGTACTCTTGTTCCTAACATCGCCAGCGTTTGTATTTTTGTATCAAAATGGATATTTCGAAACTATTTTATACAGGTTTGAGGTATTAATGACTGAAAAGAACGGCGGTGTATCGGCAAATGGGAGAATCGAAGCTTTCAAGACTGCTTTTGAGACTTGGAAAGATTACCCTTTTTTAGGTAATGGAATTGGCAGTTTCGGGTTAATCTTTTACGGATTTGAGTTTTATGATTATCCGCACAATATAATTTTAGAGCTAATGATGGAGCAAGGCTTAGTTGGTATAATAGTGTTTTTAACGTTATTATTTGTTGTGTTGGTAAAGAGCATTTCTTTAACAAGATCCAAAGACCCGATTTATTATGTTTGGACTCTGGTTTTCGTTTATTTCCTATTCAATTCCTTTGTAAGCGGTGATATAAATTCAAACAGAATGCTTTTTGCGGCTATGTCTTTCGTATTGATTGCTCATAACGATTATAAAACTAGATATAAAAGCGAAAAAACTTTAAAAGGTAGTATAGGTGCATCGAAGTTAGCTAATGCACCATAGGACCAAATTGTTTATTCACCGACAAAGAATTTAAATCACTAAATTTCAGTGAATTTATTTTCGGGTATCAAATTATCGTGGAATTCGGAATTTATTCAGGTCGAGTAGGTCGTGTCCTTTTCCATATGGAATTGGACACCTTCCCCTTTCAAGCGAACGATCGATCGTGGCGAAAGGCAGCTTGAATAATGTGTGCACTTGCTCCCTCACATCTGCTGTACAGTATTCTAAATTATGCATTACAATCCATCCAATTAGGTCGAGGTCTTCTTTTGACAAAACACCTTCGTGGTAATTTCTATGATGGAAGGATGCTTTCATTAACTCCCTATGAATCTCGAACTTAAAATGTCCATTATATTTGTTCTTCATTATGCACACTCCTCGTATTTTTCATTTCACCATACTTGCATAAGCCCCAAAAACTTAGCATTGTCTTCTCGATGCTTCCCCACCGTCAAACCGGTTCCACTCTAAAACTGTAATGAGCAAGTCTTGTCCATTTATTTCATACTTCAACACTTCTAAGCGAGCGAGTGTTTCTAAAGCAACCTTGACCTTTTTGATTGTCATTGAATAATGGACGCATCTTGCAAATGCTCGTAAAGTGGTGAGCAGCTGTCCCGGTTGAACGGTCACCGTTTCATTTTTCCAAACCCCTTCCTTCGCGCGATCATTCACACACGCCAGCAATGTAATATACGTCGTTTTTTCTTCGGGAGTTGTCTCTCTCCACACCGGCTCGTCAATTAGTGAACTCGGCATCTTAATCCAACCTTGATTCATTTTCATCTTCCCCTTTACTTTTCCATTGTGAACAGCCCTTTCACTCTCTATATAGATGCGTGTTAGCGAAAAGGATACATAAGTGCGAAATTAATTTAAAAAATTTAAAAAAGTGGATGTCTGCGTAGGATTGTATTCCCGTTTATCTATGGCACAGGCACCGCCAAAAGTAGTTGTTCTGTAAACTTTGACTTGGCCGATAGCGTTTGTAATGTTCTAGGTTTCCGCATAAGGATCTCGCTCAGAGATAGTACTTTTGACACCACCCACAAATTACATAAAGACTAGAATATTCTGACATAATGAATATGTGAGACTATACAAATAAATGGTAGTTAGAAGTAAAATGATAGAATAGACATGTTTGGGGAAGGGAGGATTGGTTTTCACATACAACTTATAATTTGATATTTACAAGCTTTTTTAGCACCTAAGAAACCTACACACATAACTATTCAATATAATAGCTAGGAGTGGAGTGGGAAAGTGAATAAAAAAAATTTTGGTTTGTTTAATGTATTTGTTCTTTTACTGGTCTTTGTACTGGCTTTTAGCATGCTAATTCCGCAATACAGTTTTGCTAGTACGAATGATACGGTGCGTTCTAAGGAGATAAAAAGATCAATTATTGACGAAAAAGTAATAAGTGAGTTTGACAATGACGAATATGTCAAAGTTCTTGTGGTATTAGAACAACAAACGAATACGGAAAAGGTTGCAATAGACGCTGTAAACAGCGCAAATAAGCAAAATAACACAACAAATAGCCTGAGCCTGAAACAGGTAAAACAACATGCAGTCGTAAATGCACTTCAGCAAACGGCGGAGAGCTCGCAAAAGGACTTAATTACCTTTCTTTCTAAAGAAAAGAAATCTGGACAAGTGAAAGAGTTTGAGAGTTTTTTCATATTCAATGGACTTGCTGTTACCGGCACGAGAGAAGCAGTTGAAAGAATTGCTGATTTTACTGAAGTGAAATCTATCATTTTGGATGAAAAGCAAATCATTGAACCGATTTCAGATGAAAATCTAACAGATACCAATGAAAAAGTAGCTACGACATCCGATGAAATAGAATGGAATATTAGTCGGATTGGCGCCCCGGAGGCATGGGGAAGAGGAGTAACTGGCGAAGGCATCGTTGTTGCAAATATTGACTCTGGAGTTATCGCAACACATCCCGCATTAAAAACAAAGTATCGTGGATATGATCCAAATAATCCTGATGTCTTATCGCACGAATTTAACTGGTTTGACGGTGTATTTGGCTACGCAGCACCTAATGATTCCGATGGTCACGGTACACATACAATGGGAACAATGGTAGGACAGGAACCTGACAATTCGAATCAGATCGGAGTGGCACCTGGTGCAAAGTGGATTGCCGCTAGAGCATTCTGGCTCGGTGAAAGTCACGACTCTTATATTATTCGTTCAGCTCAGTGGATGCTGGCACCAACTGATCGTAATGGTGTTCCACATCCAGAAAAAGCACCAGATGTTATCAATAACTCGTGGGGTGGCAATCCGCTCAATAATGATTGGTTTAGACCGCTCGTACAAGCTTGGCGTTCTGCAGGTATCGTACCGATCTTTTCGACAGGAAATGCAGGTCTATTTATGCCTGCTGATCCAGGGAGTGCCTCTGCTCCGGGGAATTATCCAGAATCCATTGCAGTTGGTGCAACAACTGCGACTGATGAGTTGGCAAGCTTTTCTTTAAGAGGACCTTCTGAAAATGGTGATATAAAACCTGATCTTGTTGCGCCGGGTGTAGGAATTCGTTCCTCATTGCCAGGTGAAACTTGGAATACGTTTTCATACGGGACTTTGAACGGTACATCAATGGCTGCCCCGCAAGTAGCAGGGACAATTGCACTGATGAAGCAGGTAGATGATACATTAACAGTTAACCAAATAGAAGATATTTTGAAATTAACAGCAGTTCATAAAACCGATGGAGGTTATCCTGACTATCCGAATAATGGGTATGGCTATGGATTGTTAAATGCAGATGCTGCAGTAGCGGCCGTTGAAACTGGGATAGGTTCTGTTCATGGACAGGTTATAACGAATGGTGAAGACGATGAAGATCCTTCCTATGAACAAGAACCACGTAAAGTAGTCTATGAAGGAATGGATACACAGTTTTCAATTCAAGCGAAAGACAACAACAATGTCAATAGAGTCGTATTACATGCTCGTTTGAACGAAATGACAGAAAAAAGCTATGAAGCATCATTAGAAAAAGGGAATTACCAAAATGGTCTATTTTCAGTTATGATACCAGGTGCGGATCTTGAGGGAACTTCCTTTGAGTATTGGTGGACGATTGAAGATTTTAATGGCAATCGAATTGAAACTGACCATTCAGCCATTCCAATCAGTCAAGGGATTACAAACGGCTACATTGAAAACTTTGAAAGTTATCCAGACGGCTGGTATTCGTTCGGAATTCATAATTCATGGGAGTGGGGTAAGCCGACATTCGGGCCAAGTGGTGCAGCATCTGGTGAAAAAGTGTATGGCACCAATTTACGCGGACAAACGGAGATGTTCGCTAATATGACGCTCATGATGCCACCAATCCTTGTAGAAGATAATACCGTATTGAACTTTAAGCAATGGTACAGTATTGCAAGATGGGATACGGCTTCTGTTTATGCATCAGAAGATGGAGTGAATTGGGAAAAACTATATCAGTTCAACCAATCTAATAAGTTTTGGCATGACATTGGGTTAGATTTATCAAAATACAACGGTAAAAAAATATTCATTGCATTTAATATCCAAACAGATGATTCTAAAACGGATGGCTGGTATATTGACGATGTTAGGCTAACTTCAGGAGGAAGCCAAGAAGAAAGTACGATGAATGACTCGACTAGTCACAAACTAGAATTATCGGAAAAATCTTATCCTACAACAGAATTACACAATCAAATAACAGTTACGACAGGAGAATTACCTGTAGAAGCGACTGTGAAGGTTGTTGAAACGGGGTGGACGACTAAAACGAATTCTCACAATGGGGCTTTTGAAATTCATCACCCGGCAGATACGTACACATTAGAAATTTCAGCTTATGGGTTTGAGACAACAACACAAACTATAACGCTTACGCCTCAAGGAAAAATCACACCATCAATAAACTTACAAGCATTACCTGCACAAACAATCAAAGGGAAGATTAAGGATGCAGCAGGTCAACCGGTGAAAGATGCTTCTATACTTCTATTAGAAGATGGAAAGGCACAACCCGTAAAATCTGCCGAAGATGGCTCTTATCGTTTAAATGGCTATGAAGGCACATATACCTTAAAGGTTTATGCAAAAGGATATCATGGAAAAACACAAACCATTGAAGTGAAACGTGGCGAAAATATTTCGTATAACGTTAAGCTTGCTAACTATGAAAGTGAACAAACTGATGAAATTCGTTATGACAATGGAAAATATAACAAAAATATTGCTTTTGGTAAAAAAGGTAATGGTTTTGCAGTTAAAATGTCTTTAGACGATGGGCAAGACTTTGCAATGTTAACTGGAGCAAAACTACAATTTTGGGCTGCTCATGTCCCGGTACCCGGCGGAGATGATATTGTACTTTCTGTTTACGATGCTAAAGGAAAGGATGGGGCACCAGGTAATAAATTGGCAGGGCCAATTACTGTAAAGGCACAAAGAAATCTATCTAAATGGACTGAAGTTGATCTATTAAGTTTAGGGGTTGTCGTTAACGATGATTTCTATATCGTGTATACACAAGCGGATGATTATCCGTATGTCCCAGGCTTCGTAACAGATGGCGATAAAAATAATTGGGCTGCAAGAAGCTGGGATTATATAGGGGGGCATTGGTTTAAAGCTAACCAAAGTCTAGGTAACTACATGATTCGTGCTGTTGTTGACTATGGTACAGAAGCGCAAAGTGTTCCGGCGGAAGTGAATATGAAAACGAATGAAATGGTTGGAGCAGCTCCTTTTGATATTGAGTTCGACGTATTTATCGGAACAGAAGAATTAGATTCTGTAATGTATCAAGTTACAGCAAATCCGATTCCTGACGAAGATGGAGTTTGGGAAGAAACAGGTATTCAGGCAATTGGAGGAGAGTTTACGGTAACATTACGAGAAGCCGGTAGTGCTTATATCCATGTCAAAGTGAAGGATATTCTCGGACATGAAGAGTTGGAGACTTTTGGTCCGTTTGAAGTAGAAGACGAGCCGACCATCCCAATCACAACTGAATTAGTCGTGGAACCTACCTCTCTTGCATTATCTGAGGGTGATACGTCACAGCTTACAGTGAAATCTATCACGACTCAAGGAGAAGAAGTAACTGAAGAAGATGTAACGAATTTAGCTGAATACAGTGGATACGATAGTGATGTTATTGCTGTTACTGATGGGCTTGTTACTGCAATAGCAGAGGGTCAAACAGAAATTTCAATTGCGTATGGTGAAGATACAGCTGTAGTTGCAGTCACTGTGCAAAAAACAGTAGAAGAACCAGCCAGAGAGCTCGTACTAAGTACAACATCTCTCAAATTAAAACAAGGGGATTCTAGCCAACTGACTGTAAAAGAAATTACGAGAGAAGGAGATCAAATAACAGAAATAGATGTGACAAATCTTTCTACGTATAGTGGGTTTGATAATGAGGTCATTAGTGTTGTGAATGGACTTGTTACCGCAGTAGCCAAAGGGAACACATCTATTAAGATCACGTATGAAGGCTTGGAAGCGAATGTGAATGTCATTGTAACAGATTCCGTCGATCCACAACCTACTGAAACGCTAAAAGTGTTGCCGGATAAAGTTTCGTTACTAGTAGGTACTTTCAAACAACTTACTGTTATTTTAACGACAATAGGTTAAAAACCAGGTGCCTGTGCAAGGTTGAATTCAGTCAATTCACTACAATTGCATATACATAGAACTGAGTTGTTGTAGTTGATGGGTTTGTATATTTCTGTTGCATATTCATACGAATTGGCTGAATTAACATGAATGTTTCCGGCACAGGCACCGACAAAAATTACAATCACCCTTCCTCCACAACGTGTTTGTAAATGAGACAGCATTGGCAATAGGCTTGTTTGGTTTTTGCGAACGGGTTGGGTAGTAATGTTGGGAGTAGGTCTGTGTTGAGAAAGGGTGGGGGTTGTTTTGTTTCGTTCACGTAAAAGGGAAATGAGCTGTATGGATAGTCTGCTAGATTTTGCACCATTGGAATGGCTGTGTCAATTGGGTTGCGATGGATGTAGCTGCTGACGATGAGCAAGGCTTCTGGGCCGTCGACGTGTGATGCGTAATATCGCTTTTCGTAAATCCTGCCTACATGTCCGTAGCGTTTTGCGTAGTAGTCGCTATACTTGCGATTGACGGACGCCATCACTTTGCTCAGGTTGGTTTCTGAGCGGATGAGCAGGTGGTAATGATTCGTCATGATGCAGTAGGCGAGTAAGGTGAAGGGGTATTTGGTGTATGTGTGTTCAATTGCTCGCCTCAGGTTCAGTTGGTCCTCGTCGGTTGCGAAGATCTTTTCACGGTTGTTACCACGCATGACGACGTGGTAGTAGGCGTTTGGGCGCCAGTTGCGTTTTCTTCGCGTCATTTAACGCCCCTCCATTCGCATTGAGGTGTTTAAATTGGAGGCGATTGTTTTCCATTGAATCGCTTCCTGTAACGCTTCTTCTGAAATGTGTTCGCTTCCCGATAGATCTGCGATTGTGCGAGCGATTCGTAATAGTTTCATTTGTGTACGGTTGCTCCACTTTTGTTCAAAACAGATGTGTTGAATCGTTTGTTTTTGGTCCGTAGTCAGTCCGCATGTTTCGTCAAACAGTTGGAACGGAACAAAGCCATTCAGCCACTCGTTGCCGTAACGAGCGCGTTGCAGTTCACGTGCTTTTGTTGTGCGCTTTCGGATACTTGATGAAGTCTCCGCTTTGCCTGTCGCTTGCAGTCCGACACTTTGGAGCGAAAGCACGAAGTCAAGGCGGTCCAGTAACGGGCCTGATGCTTTTAGCTGGTAGTTCATGATTTGTTTCGGTGAACATGTACAGTACCGTTCATTCGAGCCGGCATAGCCGCAAGGACAAGGGTTTGTTGCGGCGATTAAAATGAAATTCGACGGATACGTTACGGATTGTTTGACGCGATTGATCGTCACTTGGCCGGTTTCCATTGGTTGTCGAAGCATGTCCAATGTTTTCCTTGAGAATTCACCGAGTTCATCTAAAAACAATACGCCACGATGGGCGAGTGAGATTTCACCTGGTCTAGGGAATGTTCCGCCACCAATTAATGAAATCGACGAAGCGGAGTGGTGAGGATGACGGTAAGGTGGACGAACTGACATGCCCCGGTTTTCCTGCGCTAAATGATAGATGCTATAAAGTTCGATTATTTCATCGTGTACCAAATCCGGTAAAATCGTATGAAATGCATCCGATAGCATACTTTTACCGCAACCAGGCGGTCCAGTGAGTAACAAGTGATGTCCGCCAGCAGCGGAAATTTCAAGTGCGCGTTTCGCTTGTTCATGCCCACGAATGGAAGCGAAGTCCGTTGTCGCCGTTTCTACCGTTGTTGCAGTAGCCGTTTCGATAACAACTTCTTGCGGATCCAAGTCAAACGAGGGCTGCCCGTTCAAGTGGGCGATCAATGCATCCATGTTTCGTAACGGTACGATGTCTACATCTCGATCAAGATGTTTTAAGAACGATAGATCGATTGGCGGCACTATAACTCGTTTGAAACCAAGCGCAATTGCTTGTTGGATTGCTGGAATCATGCCGTGGAACGGGACTAATTCACAGTTCAATGAGAGTGCAGCGATGACACAAGTAGATGCATCAATCGGCAATGGCTTCTTCAACACTTCTTGCATGACAGCAAGTAACATCGCGCAGTCAAAACCTGTTCCGCTTTTACGGATATCCGCAGGTGACAAATGAATGGTAATCTTCTTCATTTCAATATCTACATTTAACGCATGCAAGCAACTGAGCACGCGCTCCTTCGACTCTTTAATGGAAGCATCCGGCAAACCGATGATCACACATTGTTCCTTCTCCACTCGCACATTTGCCTCCACCGCCACCTTGTGGCCTTTCATCCCTTGCAACCCGACACTCATAATCACTGAAGCGATCGGTACCCCCTCCTCAATCCTTTTCTTCTAGTGTAGCTCTCGTTCACAAGGCTGACAATTCACGGAATTGTTTCATAAGCTGCATTAATAGATTTTAATTGAGAATAGAGCATAGGAATAGCGAAGAATGAAGGGGGTAATTGAGAAAAAGGTGAAAAATTGAATTTTGGCTTGTTGGATGGATGCCTTTGCATGGCTGAAATCAATTCATTCACTACAATTGCATATCCATAAAATATAAATACGTACCGCAATATGCTCGGCGTGATAACACCGCATGGAAAATGATTCAAGCGAACGAATTATCACGTCAGTCGCTTACTGAACATCAATAAGCCTAGAACGTTTCATACAAAAACGCCTTGAACATTGGTGAGACGTTCAGGCGTTTTGATTAAGATGAACGGATCACCTTATCATCCTATTGTCTTACGAGTTGTTTACTGCGTTACATGATTTTCTGTCCGATTAAGCAAATGCATGGAATCCGCATCGATGAGGATATATGTTTTGCCTTTTTCTGGTATCCAGTCATTGTCAACCTCTTGATTGAAAGGCAGCAATGGATAGAGCGTGATTGATGTACCGTCACGTTCTGTTTCAATCCGTTCAATAATGCCGAGCGTGATCAGTTTTTCAAGTGAACGATCGATCGTGGCGAAAGGCAGCTTGAATAGTGTATGCGCTTGCTCCCTCACATCTGGTGCACAGTATCCTAAATTGTGCATCACAATCCATTCAATTACGTCGAGGTCTTCTTTCGACAAAACGCCTTCGTGGTAATTTCTATGATGGAAGGATGCTTTCATTAACTCCCTATGACTCTCGAACTTAAAATGTCCATAATATTTGTTTTTCATCATACACACTCCTCGTATTTTTATATTTCACCGTACTTGCAGAAGACCATAAGCTTAGCGTTGTCTCCTTGATGCTTCGCCTCCGTCAAACCGGTTCCACTCCAAAGCGGTAATGAGCAAGTCTTGTCCATGTATTTCATACTTTAAAACGTCTAAGCGAGCGAGTGTTTCTAAAGCATGCTTCAACTTTTGGCTCGTCATTGAGTAGTCGACTTGTCTAGCAAATGCTCGTAAAGTTGTGAGCAGCTGTCCTGGTTTAACGGTCATCGTTTCATTTTTCCAAACCCCTTCCTCTTCGCGCTCATTCACATACACTAGCAAGGTAATATACGTCGTTTTCTCTTCGGGTGTTGTCTCTCTCCACACCGGCTCGTCAATCAGTGAACTCGGCATGTTAATCCAACCTTGATTCATTTTCATCTTCCCCTTTCCATTTTGAACAGCCCTTTCACTCTTTATATAGATGCGGGTTAGCGAAAAGGATACATAGGGGCGAAAATAAATTTATAGATTTTTAAATCGGGGCCTGTGCAGAGCGATCGAGCATAGGTTGCGACATATAGCGGGTGGGAACCCCGCCAAGGAAGAACTAGTCATTAACTCGTACCGCGTCTTGGAGGGTGCTGGGTAACCATCATCTTCAAGCGTAGACAGTTAGATGGCGTACCGGAAGCCAATAGGTTGAAGGGATTTAGCTTCGAAACGCCAATCAAGGAGGCTGATGTGATTGCACACACAGAAAGCAACATCTTCACGGACGATATGGCAAGACCGTGAAGACTCCTTCGGAGTCATAGACCTTGGCACGTCAGACATTGATTTTTTGTAGCAACTAGGGAGATCCTGTCGGTCTTTCCAATTTTCAATTGAAGAGTATGGCGGAACAAGCGATAAAAAGTGAGAAAGCCAAATGCCATTGTGCTACTTATAAAAATACAAAAAAGTGAGCGTCTTCATGGAATGGAAGATAATATCTGAAACAAAACCAATAAAATAAGAAAGAATCCTCAGGTTTTCTGCGGCTTGTTCTTACTTTTTCGTAGGGGGACTATGCTGTACACCACAAATATGTATGATGCCGAAATATATACTCCTCTTGCTTGGAACATATCTAGGTGTAGGTGACTTTGTGTACGTTCAACTGCTTGGGGTTGGTGTCTAATAGTTTGTTAGTTGCTGAATGTGTGTAGTCGTCAGTTGATCTAATTTTATGTAGCAATACAGTTCCGAGGATTTTTTTTCAATTACCGCGGTGCTTAGGAGGAGTGAACCTAATACTGTTCTTAATTGAACCTATCACTTAGAATTTGCTTTCTAAGTGATAGGATGTTTTGGTGAATCTACATAAGTAATGCTATTTTAAAATTCCTTTCAAAAATATATTTCTATAGTAATTCTCTTTAACTCTTTGCCTCTCCTCAAAATCAGTTATATTATTTTCTCTAAAATAATTGTGAATGTTAAACATTGAGGTTGTATATAAATAAAAAACAAAATCTAAATCTAATTCCTCCTTTAATTTATCGGAATTTTTATATTCTAGTAATTCCTCTATTGCGAACGAATTGAGTTTTTTACTATATTCACCAAAATAAAACTTCTGCATTACATACATAGGGACGTCATACCAAGTTTGATTAAACTTTACCTCTTCCTCGTTACAAACATCCTCTATCGGTACCGTCCTTTCACTAAATAGAAGTTCTTGGTTAATTTCTTTTGATTTCTTCATGTATTTAATCTCTACTTCTGTGAAAAAATGCAAATATAAATCTTCTTTATCATAAAAATATTGATAAAAGCTTCCGATAGAGATATTTGATTTTTTTGCGATTTCTCTAATATGTACGTCCTCATACGTATTATTAATAAATATGTCGTAGGTTGCTTTAAGAATCCTCTCCTTTTTTTCATCTGATAGATTGTAATAAGTTTGCTTTGGCATATTCTTTTCCTCCAAAATTACTGATATAAATTATAATACCAAAGATTCTAAAAATAGTATTGACATAGAAAATTTTGATTGGTATGATTCTAATTATAATATGAACAGGTTCATAATGACAGTAAAAATACTATAAGAGGTGGAGGTACAATGAAAAAGTACATTACAAAAAGAGTATTTATGGGCGTATTAACGGTTCTTGTGGTATTTACAATAAATTTCATTATTATTCGTTTATCCCCAGGAAGCCCAATTTCTACAATCATGGGGAAAGAAAATGACGATCCACTTTTAAGGGCTGCGCTAGAAGCAAAGTATGGTTTTGATCAACCGATGATATTCCAGTACTTTATCTATTTGAAAAACGCATTAACTGGAGATTTTGGACTATCTATTATTTACAATAAAGATGTTTTGACCATGATTGCAGAAAGACTGGGACCAACACTAATATTAGTGCTCACTGCTGCATTATTAGCAGTTGTTATTGGAACATTTATGGGTATGTATGCTGCTAAACACGAAGGTTCAAAAATTGATGTATTCTTTTCTGGAATATCTTATATATTCAACTCGATGCCAGCATTTTGGTTAGGCCTCATCCTGATTATCGTTTTTTCTTCTTTGTTTGGTTTGTTGCCCTCCTATGGAATGATAAGTTCAAGAACGACGTTAACTGGTATGGACTATTATTTGGATGTACTGAAACATATGATTCTGCCGGTCAGTACTTTGGTCCTTGTAGAAATCCCGATTTATTTTAGGATTGCAAAGTCATCAATAATGCAAACGATGAATGAGGATTTTATCGTTACATTAAAAGCAACCGGTATGAGTGAAAGAAAAATTTTTAATAAGTATGTGCTTAGAAATGCGATATTACCTACTATTACAATATTCGGTATATCGATGGGATATTTAATTACTGGAGTCGCTTTAATAGAAATAGTATTTGCATGGCCTGGAACAGGGGATTTAATGCTTACTGCGATTAACCAAAGGGATTATCCAACATTGATGGGAATCTACTTGATCATGTCTGTATCAGTTGCTCTTGTAATGGTGATTGTGGATATTATATACGCAACATTGGATCCGCGAATTAGATTTAAATAAAGGGGGTGTAATCATGGTGATGTCAAAGAAGGGTTTGTTTGTAGGAAAGAAAGAGAACAAAAAGCTAAATAATACCTTGTTGAAAATAAAAGGAGATACGGAGTTGAAGCTTGGATTGACAGGGCTGACTTTGTTAGTATTTGTCGCTGTATTTGCTTCGTTGATTGCCCCATTTGACCCTTATTTTTTTGGTCCGGATATATTAAATAGAATAGGTGAAAAACAACATATTCTAGGAACGAATCATCTTGGACAAGACATATTTAGCATGATTTTACATGGGGTACGAACATCGCTCTTAATAGCAGTCGGTTCTGCACTAATTTCTGCTGTTGTTGGAATATTAATAGGTGGAATTGCTGGGTATTTCGGAGGGAAAATCGATTTAATCATTACTGAATGCATTAATGCTTTTATGATGGTTCCAACATTCTTCCTTATTTTATTAATAATCGCTCTTTTTGACAGCAGTATTACAAATGTCATGATTGTTATCGGTCTTACCACTTGGCCGAGTAATGCAAAATTGATAAGGGCTCAGGCGTTATCCATAAGAGAAAGAACGTATGTGAAAAGCGCAATTGCAATGGGAGAAACCAATATACAAATCTTGTTCAAATATATCATTCCAATTGGTATATTCCCTGTTTTGGCGAATACGACGATTGGCATGTCGAATGCTATTTTAACTGAAGCTGGCTTAAGCTTTTTAGGGCTTGGTGATCCGAATGTAATTAGCTGGGGACAGATGATTTTTATGGGGAAACAGTATTTGACGTCAGCATGGTGGATTTCAACTTTTGCTGGGGTAGCAATTGTTTTCACAGTGACGGTCTTTTATTTATTAGGTGATGGTTTGAATCATGTTTTGGATCCAAAGCATAAAAACAGAAAGGATGCTTAAAGTGGATAGAGTCCTGGAGCTTAAGAATTTTAATGTTACGTATAAGAATAAAACTAAAAAAGTTTATGCAGTGAAAGACGTCAACTTGTCAATTAATAAAGGTGATTCGCTAGGTGTAGTTGGTGAATCAGGATCTGGAAAATCAACATTGGCTATGGCGTTATTACGCTTATTGCCAGAAAAGAGTAGTGAAGTTACCGGGAATTCCTATTTCGCAGATACAGATTTGGTCCATGCGAGCGAAAAAGAATTAAAAAATATTCGATGGAAGGAATTATCCGTTGTCTTCCAAAAATCGATGAATGCACTCAGCCCCGTTCATCGTATAGGTGAACAAATTGAAGATATTTACCGGGTGCATAAACCAAAGGCGAGCAAGGAGGAAATATTCGAACGTATACAAGCTCTACTAAAATTAGTAAATCTATCTGAAAGAGTATATAAGATGTATCCGCATGAGTTATCAGGGGGAATGTTGCAAAGGGTTTCTATTGCCATCAGCCTAATTCATAATCCAAAACTTTTAATAATGGATGAAGCTACGACGGCCCTTGATGTCGTTACCCAAGGTCAAATTCTTGAAGAAATTGTTAGGATGGAGCAGACATTGGATGTAACAAGAATTATGATTACACATGATATTTCTGTAGTCGCAGCGACTTGTAATAAGATAGCTGTTTTGTATGCCGGGGAGTTAATGGAAGTTGGGTATGTGAAGGATATTTTAAGAAATCCAAAACATCCATATACCGAGGGGTTACTAGCATCATATCCATCCTTGAGTGGAAAAAAGGAGAAGTTAAAAGGAATAAAAGGTACCTTGCCTGACCTTTCCGAAAGATATGAAGGGTGTATCTTTGCTTCAAGGTGCCAGTATGCAATGGAGAAATGTCTAAAGAGCAAGCCGAGTGAAGTGCACATGTCAATGGAAAATAGAGTTTGGTGTCATTTGTACCCAAATTCAACCAGAGGTGAAGAGACAAAGGAAAACGAAAATATGGTGGAGGTGAACGGATAAATGGTGCAGAAAAACCCGTATGTGAAAATTGATAAAATCTCCATGTGGTATCCGCAAAAAAGTAAAACATTGACCCAAATGTTTAAGGGTGAAAAATCGTGGGTTAAAGCTGTGGATAATATATCGCTTGAATTGGCGAAAGGGGAGATTTTAGGCGTAATAGGTGAAAGTGGCTGTGGTAAATCGACTTTGGGGAGAGCATTGGCAAGGTTGGAAAATCCGACTGAAGGCGATGTGTTCATAAATGGAGAGTCAACAAAAAAACTTATTAAGGAAGACCAACGGAAGTTCAGAAGAACAGTCCAAATCGTCTTTCAAAATCCATTTGATACTTTCACTCCACGAGATACGATAGAAAAAATATTAACAAGGCCATTGAAACTACATGGGATTGGAAAAAACGATGAGGAAAGAAAAGAAAGGTGCATCGAGGTATTGGAGTCAGGAGGGCTGAAACCAGCGGAAGAAATCATGAAGAGATATCCACATGAATTATCTGGAGGTCAATTGCAAAGGATTTCTATTTTGCGCTCCATGCTTTTTGATCCCCAATTTATCATCGCGGATGAGCCTGTTTCGATGTTAGACGTTTCCGTAAGAGCTGAAATAATTAATATGCTAATAACGTTAAGTCGAGAAAGTGATGCAACTGTCGTTTTCATCAGTCATGATATTGCCCTTACTAGATATATTTCAGATAAAATCGCAGTCATGTATTTAGGTAAGATTATTGAATATGGCAATAGCGATACGATTATTAATAATCCCCAACATCCATATACACAAGCATTGATTTCAAATACAGCTTCCATAGACCCTGAAGACGTAAGGAAAATAATTAAAGTAAAAGGTGAGCCGCCAACTCCTGTAAATCCGGGACCAGGTTGCTATTTTGCCCCACGCTGTTTTAAAGCCACTGAAAATTGTTTCAAACAATATCCAGAAACTGTCGAGTTAGAAGCGGGACATTTGGTCAGTTGTTCAGAAGTATAATATATATTTTTGAGTAACAAAAAATTAGAAAAGGGAAAGGTGTTGGCACTATGAAACAAAGAATATTCCTCGCGGTGATTTTCAGTCTATTAATCGCTATTTTTGTTGCGGGCTGTTCAAATTCAGGCGCATCTGAATCAGGGGGAGAAGGTGGAAAAGTTCTTATTGTAAGAACGACAGGTGATCCAATGTCATTTAATCCGGATACTACAGCTGATGATAACGCCTATCCGATTGTCCAAAATTTATTCAACCGACTTGTAAAATTGGACGCTTCAAAACAAGTTATTCCTGATTTAGCGAAAGAGTGGACAGTAAGTGAAGATGGTTTGTCAATTACGTTCAACTTGAAGGAAAATGCCAAATGGCATGACGGAGAGCCAGTCACAAGTGAAGATGTTAAATACACATTCGATACAATCAAGGAAAATAAAACCTATTATTTCAATTCAAGATTGGAGATAGTTGATTCGATTGAAACGCCAGATGACCATACTGTTGTGTTCAATATGAAATCACCGGATGTATCATTTATTGCAGATCTTGGCTGGTATGCAACATTCATTCTACCTGAACATGTTTTTAATACGGGTATTGCATGGGATGAGAATGTTGCATCAAAGGAGCCTATCGGTTCGGGTCCATTCAAGTTTGGAGAATTTAAGCAAGGCGTAAATATTACATTGTTGCCGAATAAAGACTATCATGATGGTGCGCCGAAGATTGATAAATTAGTATTTACCGTTATCCCGGATGAGCAAACAGCTATTCAAGCTTTAGTAAATGGTGAAATAGATGTGTTTGATAATGTTCCTACTGCAAGTGTGGATCAGTTGAAGAGCAACGATAAGATTCGTTTGGAACTAAATGAATATCCTTCACCTGCAAGAATTATCTTCAACCTGACGAAAGAAGAAGTGGCAGACGTGAATGTTAGGAAGGCAATTGCAACAGCTATTGATAAAGAAGAAATATCCAATAAAGTATATGCCGGCGTTCAGAAACCAGAATACAGCATGTATCCTTCTTTAATTGACTGGGCTGCGAATACAAAAGAGACATCTCCTGAATTCAATATTAAAAAGGCAGAGCAAATTCTTATTGATGCAGGATATGAAAAAGACGAAAACGGATTTTATATTTCAGGACTTTCCTTAGAAGTATTTGAAGGTGGAGGTTATCCTGATATGGCCAACCTTATGAAAGCGACATTGGCTAAAGCGGGAATTGGCATTGATATCAAAGTTAGTGAATTTAATGCATGGAACCAAAAGGTGACGATTGATCGAAACTTTGTAATGGAGCTTCAAGGCGGATTTATGGGGCCGGATCCTGCTGCTCTTGCAAAAAGATATGGCACTGGCGTAGGTAGCAACTACGGAGAGTATAGTAATGCTAAATTTGATGAATTGACGAAAAAGGCAGGCTCTACTGGTGACCAAAAAATGAGAGCACAATATTACAAGGAAGCTCAAGCTATATTAGCTGAAGAATTGCCTTTCATTCCGATTGTAGCTTATGCAGGTTATGATGCAAATAGTAGCTCAGTCGTTAATTTACCGATTGACGGTGCAGGTAAATGGGGATGGGGAGAATATACCTTTACAGAATTTAAATAATATAACAAATAAAAAGCTTAATGGAGGTAATTATGAACAAAATATTTGAAGAGGTTATCCGTAATATACCGAATTATGAGGAGTTTTTAACTGTAGATGAAATGGATGCAAACAGTCATAAATTAGCTGAAGAATATCCTGACGTTGTAGATATCTTTGAGATTGGGCGAACTCGAGAGAACCATCCATTATATTGCTTGAAAATAGGGGAAGGATCAAAAAATGCCCTAATGTTTGGACTTCCTCATCCTAATGAGCCGATTGGTGCTATGATGTTAGAATACTTTTCTCGTGAATTGGCTTCGAACGAGCAATTGAGAAGTGAACTTGATTATACTTGGTATATTATTAAAGCTTGGGACGCAGATGGAACAAAATTAAATGAAGGTTGGTTTAAGGGGCCGTTTACTTTATACAATTATGCAAGGAACTTTTTCAGACCAGCTGGGCATCAACAAGTGGACTGGACATTCCCTATTGAGTACAAACAACTGAAATTTAATAACTCTATACCTGAAACAATTGCAATGAAGGAATTGATTGACAAGATTAAACCGGAATTTATTTATTCGTTGCATAACGCAGGGTTTGGCGGTGCGTATTGGTACATCACCCATGAAGTAAGTGAACTGTATGACGAATTGCGTGAATCAGCGGTTACCCATGGTGTACCACTAAGTTTAGGGGAGCCTGAAGCACCATTCTGCGAAGCTTATTCCCCAGCAATCTATCAAAGTTTAGGAATTCGACAAAACTATGATTATTTGGAAAAATACGGTGTAAAAAACCCTGCTGAACATCTCAATGTCGGTACATGTAGTGCGGATTATGCTATGGAAAAGTACGAAAGCTTCACCTTGTTGACAGAGTTACCCTATTTTTACGATGAAAGAATAAAAGACTTATCAGAATCTGCTATTAGTAGAAAAGAAGCTATCTTAGGCAGTGTGGAATTCTCGGAGGAATCCGACAAGTTCATTGTGCAAACTATTGAAGAAATAAAGCAATATACTAACCAGAACAACCCATTTAGGCTGGCATTGGAAGCATTCACGGATAATAAAGAAAGCAATGCTGCAACAAGAGAAATGGTGCTAACGGATCCTAAGTACTCTAAAAAAGCTACTGTCGCCGAGGAATTCGACAACTTGCTTGTCTCTAAATTTTACAAAATGTTATCTTATGGGCTGTTAGTAAGATTGAGCGAAACAGAATTGACAAAGCTAAAAGAGAGTCCCGAAGAAAATGAAGAGAGAAGAACAGTTTTGGAAAAAGCTTTTCAGAACTCCCTATCACAACTAAAAGCGCTAAGTGATAAATTGGAGAAAGAGATTAATTATCAAGTCGTCCCTATTCAAAAACTTGTTGCAATCCAACTAGAATGTGGTCTTTTATTGGCTGATCATTTACAAAAAAATATAGTTGCTAAATGAGTTAAGCTTTAAGTAATACATGAATAAATCAATATGTGGCACCTCCTATTACAATTGAAGGAGGTGCTTTCATATGTCCTTATTTGTGATGATGGCTTACAGATGAATTAAAATTGAGTACCAGGTGTTTGCTGATCTCTATTAAACCGGGTGCAGCGCTAGTGTTCTGGCACAGGCACCGACAAAAAAAGATGTCTACTCCATTACACGATTTTCTGTACCATTAAGGGACCGCATCGATGATGAAATATGTTTTGCCTTTTTCTGGTGCCCAGTCATTGTCAACCTCTTGATTGAAAGGCAGCAACGGATAGAGCGTAATCGATGTACCGTCACGTTCTGTTTCAATCCGTTCAATAATGCCGAGCGTGATCAGTTTTTCAAGTGAACGATCGATCGTGGCGTAAGACAACTTGAATAGTGAATGCAGTTGCTCCCTCATATTTCCTGTACAATATCCTAAATTGTGCATCACAATCCATTCAATTACGTCGAGGTCTTCTTTCGACAAAACCGCCTCGTGGTAATTTCGATGATAGAAGGATGCTTTCATTAACTCCCTATGACTCTCGAACTTAAAATGTCCATAATACTTGTTTTTCATCATGCACACTCCTCGTATTTTTAGATTTACCATACTTGTAGAAGACCTATAAGCTTAGCGTTGTCTCCTCGATGCTTCGCCACCGTCAAACCGGTTCCACTCCAAAGCTGTAATGAGCAAGTCTTGTCCATGTATTTCATACTTCAAAACGTCTAAGCGAGCGAGTGTTTCTAAAGCAACCTTGACCTTCTCACTTGTCATTGAGTAGTGGACCTGTCTAGCAAATGCTCCTAAAGTTGTGAGCAGCTGTCCCGGTTTAACGGTCATCGTTTCATTTTTCCAAACCCCTTCTTCTTCGCGATCATTCACACACACTAGCAATGTGATAAACGTCGTTTTCTCTTCGTTTGTTGTCTCTCTCCACACCGGCTTGTCAATCAGTGATCCCTGCATGTTAATCCAACCTTGATTCATTTTCATCTTCCCCTTTCCATTGTGAACAGCCCTTTCACTCTTTATATAGATGCGGGTGAGGGAAAAGGATACAGGGGGGGTGGAAATATTTTAATAAATGCTGTACAAATGGTACCTGCACAAGATTGTTTTTCATTCTCTTTGGTACAGGCATCTTCACTCGCGCTATGTGAGTGGCAGTTGAGGCAATCCAGCACTGATTTGAAAGAATAGTGGCATAGTGATAAACTGAATTTCTTATGTTTCTTGAGGTGAGAAATTGACTAGGTATAGTGGGTGCTTACGACTCAAAAGCAAAGGCTTTTATTAACGCGAAGATTGATTACATGCTATTTTGTTGGAGCGATAGGCGGCATAGTGGGAAATAAAAGTAAATAATTTAGAAATAGAAATGAAAATTCAAGTTAGGGGGCGTACCTACTATGATTAATTGGCAGTGGGCTGAAGTTGATTTGTATGAAAAAAAGGGTGAATGGAATGAAGCGAAAGCACTCTTGTTGAAAAACTGGAACCAGAATCCCCATGAATTGAAAACTGCTATTCGCCTTGGGTTCTTTTGTTGGTATGTTCTAACAGAAGAAGTTTCGCTTGAAGGTATTTATATAAATTTTGAAGAACTAGAAACTGTATTACGTCAGGTTACGAATTTTGGATTAACTAATTTTATGAACAATGAAGAATTCTTGTGGTGTTTTGGTTATATGATTTCACTCTTCCCCTATTACTTTGGCGATTATGAGCTTTGGATCGAAAAGGGTAATTCAATGTTGAAAAGTGCATATGAACTTAATCCTAATGAACAGATTTATAAATATACTTACCTAGCTTCTTATTCCACTCCGGAAGGAAAATCTCTTGAAGCTGAATTCCAAAAACTTCAATGTGTTCTAGAAGATAAATTCCAAGGCGTAGGAGTTTTATCGGAATACTTTAAAAGCGTGTGGAGTTGTTAGAATGGAAATTCAGTGCTTGGCATAATAAGTGAAAAGATGCATGAATCGATTTAAACCGGGTGTCTGTGCAAGGTTGCATTGAATGTCGGGTGCCTGTGTATTATTGAATTCAGTTAATTCATTACAATTGAGTATGTATAAAACTCAGTTGTTGTTGTAGTTGCTGTGCTTGTATTTTTTTAATGCATATTCATACAAATTGGCTGAATGTACGTGAATGTTTCTGGCACAGGCACCGTTCAGACAGAGACTTCTGTTTTCCTAGGAGCGCTGTTTTTCATCATTGGTGCGGTAGTGTCATATATGCACAACGGACAGTCACCTACTCAAAAACACCAACCTAACGTTCAACGTTAAAGGTTGGTGTTTTTTGTATGGGACTGTTCCGAACGTCAAAGAAAATGTTTAAATCGCCTAGTGGACGTCAATTCTGTTAGCAAAGATTGCCGAGGGGGTGAGTGTAATGTTTAAAAGAAATGACAAATCATCTTCCAATCAAAAACAGAAACCTCTTCATAATGGAGATACAGAGGAAATGGTGCCCTCTGTAGCAGCTGATTTTGTTCGGACAGTGAGTGGTGCTGTTCACAACACATCAGATTTGGTCGTAAAATCAATCCCGCCGAACCTTACGCTCATCTATCTAACAAACTTAGTGGATACCGTAACGAATAATAGCCACATTATTCAGGAACTACTGAAACAGCCAATTGAATCACCAAAAGAGTTACCATCGACCTTATCCATCCCGCAAGTGAAATTCACTCGGAACATCGGGGACGCTGTGCAGGCGATCATGGAGGGGACTGTCCTAATTCATGTTGAAGGGTATGCAGAGATTGGTTTAGCGGCGGTTCCGACAACTGAAGGACGGCAAGTCTCAGCTCCGGACAATGAATCGCAAGTGATCGGTGCGCAAGTTGCATTCAATGAGAGCTTGTCAACGAACGTTTCCTTAATTCGAAGGTATATTAAAAATCCGAACTTGTACAGTGAAAATTTGACAGTGGGCACGCAATCGAATACATCCGTTGCAATGTTATACATGAATGGCATTGCTTCCGATGAAATGGTAAATACGTTGCGACAACGGATTACCGACCTAGAGGTAGATTCGATATTGGATAGTTCAATCCTTGTTCAGTTAATTAGTGATAACTCCTTATCGATCTTTCCACAAATGTTAATGACCGAAAGACCCGACAAGATTAGTGCGGAATTGTTGCTTGGGAAAATAGCGGTCGTCGTGGATGGTAGCTCACTTGTCCTCGCGTGTCCCTATTCATTCCTCGAGTTCTTTCAAAGTCAGGAAGATCAAAATCTGCGGTGGACCATTGCTTCTTTTGTTCGATTATTACGATTTGGCGCGGTAGTTCTATCGGTTTTTCTGACGCCGATCTATGTGGCAGCATTAACATATCATTATGAAGTCATTCCACAAACGCTATTAGTTCCATTAAGTGAATCAAGAGCTTTGGTTCCATTTCCGCCTCTTTTTGAAGCATTGCTAATTGAACTCATTATTGAGCTGCTGAGGGAAGCAGGGGTTCGATTACCTGCAAAGGTTGGTCAGACGATTGGTATTGTTGGAGGTATCGTCATTGGAACTGCAGCTGTTGACGCAGGGTTTACGAGCAATATTTTAATTATTATTGTCGCTTTGGCGGCATTGGCATCCTTCACAACGCCAAGTTTTACGATGGGGAATGTGATTCGAGTCATACGATTTCCATTAATATTATTAGCTGGATTTTGGGGCTTTTTTGGCATCATGTTAGGATTTTGTTTCATTCTCATCCATCTAATCCGTCAATCAAGCTTGGGTAGTCCATACACCGCACCAATTTATCCTCCTAGACTGTTTGATTGGAGCGATAGTCTAGTTAGACTTCCTTTGCCTTTTACAAATAGAAGACCAACAAATACAAGACCGAAGGAGAAAGTGAAATATAAGTCGGAGCCGATCAATCCAGAGAAACATGAAAAGAAGGTGACATAAGTGAGAACGCACCTTCACATACATCCAAGTGAGACGTTCAATGCTTTCATGCTTTTTTTTATTATTCAATCGGCACAAATTGGCGTTGGCATACAAGGTTTCCAGCGGGTTATTTATCAGGATGCGAAACATGATGCGTGGATTTCTGTCGTGCTTGCAGGGATTGCAACACATATCATCGCGATCTTCATGCTGAAAACATTACAATTATACGATTCAAATGATTTATATGGCATTCATCAGGACGTCTACGGCAAATGGATAGGGAACTTCATAAATATCCTTTATATTTTGTTCATTACCATGAGTTTCTTTGCCGTTTTGAGGAATTATACGGAGGTCGTCCAATCGTGGGTCTTTCCGAGCTTGAGTACGTGGTTTTTAGTGGCTTCAATTTTACTAATTGTCATTTATGCAGTTACAGGTGGTTTGCGGGTCATAGTAGGTATCTCTTTCTTTAGTTTTGTATTTTCGATTCTCTTTCTTCCGTTGCTTGGTTTTCCATTGAAGTATATTGAACCACGAAACCTTCTTCCTGTGTTAGAGGCTAATATAGGCGACTTATTAAAAGGCGTTCAATCCATGACTTTTACGGTTATTGGATTTGAAATTCTTTATGTCATTTATCCATTCATTAAGGAAAAAGAACATGTGAAAAAGCCACTTCATTTAAGTTTGCTTGTAACAACGATTATTTACGTCGGTGTCATGTTGGTGACGCTCACTTATTTTAGTGGCGAACAATTGGCTAAAGTGATTTGGGCAACGTTGACGTTATTCAGTATTGTTAAATTCCCGTTTGTGGAACGTATGGAGTATATTGCGATTTGTTTTTGGATGTTAATTATCCTTCCGAATCTCTGTCTGTTTTTATGGGCTGCCTACCGAGGAACAATACGTATCGTCAACATCAGTATAAAAAGGTTTGCATGGCTCTATGCATTCCTCATCTTCACTGCAAGCTTTTTGTTAACAACACGAAATCAAATAAATTGGTTTAACGAATACTTAGGTCGAATTGCAATTTACATCATTTTTGTGTACCCGATTGTCTTATATATCATTGCGAGTATAAAAAATAAAGGAGTTACACGAAAGGCGCAAAAAAAATGAAGAAATTCTTGTTGGTTTTCCTACTAGTTCATAGCGTGATGTTAACGGGTTGTGCAGAAGAGAAGCTTCTAGAGCGGGTAGGGGTAACGACGCTAATTGGCTATGATAAAGGAAAAGAAGAGGAAATTGAAATTACAGCTATTGTTCGTCAAGTGGGAACAAATTTGGAAAGCGAGGTAACCGTCATATCTGCTGAAAACGAAACGATCGAAGGCACACGTTCAAGAATCAATTACAGAACAGCTGAGAAATTAACGTCTGGCCAAGTAAGAGGAGTCTTATTTGGAGATGAACTTGCAAAAGAAGGCATTGGTCATTACCTTGAAACGATGTTAAGAAATTCAACGATAAGCGATGGAATCTTTTTAACAGTTGTTGACGGCGAGGCGAAGCCAATCCTCGAATTCAATTATCCTGATATCCTTGATATTGGAGAGCATATTTATAAACTGCTGAAACAAAACATTGATAATGAGCAGTTAGTTTCGTCCACTCTTCATGAAGTATCTTTTGATTATTATACAGTGGGCAGGGATATTACAATGCCTATTATCAATAGGGATAAAGAGTTAATAGCTATTACAGGAATCGCCCTATTTAACAAAGGAAAAATGATCGGTAAGCTTCCTGTAGGAGATAGTTTTTACGTAAAGTTAGGTCGTGATCCTATTCACGCCGGAAAAGCCGAAATCAAAATTAAAGGTGATGATTTACCTTCATCTTTACTAAAGGATTCTACAGACGAAATTAGTATCGTAATTGACCCAATTAAAACGCGCAATAAGAAGAAGCTAGTCGATAAACATCATCCTGAATTCGATTTTCACGTTTCAATGCAAGCAAGGATTATGGAAATAAAGAATGATATTAACGTAGGAGATCCTAAAAAAGTAGAGCTACTTGAAGAAGCAATTAGTAAGGCATTGGAAAATGAAATGGTAAGAATCATAGCATACACGCAAGAAATCGGTTCGGATATTTATGGGTTTGGTGGGTTTTACAGAAGCTCGGTGCGCCAATCAAATCTGACAGAAGAGAAGTGGAAAGAAATGTACAAAAACATGGAAGTTAACGTTGATATCGACTTCACCATTACCCGAAGCGGAGTCTTTGAGTAGCCAACGCGTGACACCATTACATCGGGTGCCTGTGCATGGTTGAATTCAGTTAATTCACTACAATTGTATATAGATGAACTTGAAATGTTGTAGTTGATGTGTTTTGGGTTTTTTATTGCATTTCCATACAAATTGTCTGAATGTACATGAATGTTTCTTGCACAGGCACCGTCACAATATGCAGCCTCCAAAGGGAATCGCTACACTACCAACTTTGTTAATTTTCGTTCCATGCTAATGATTTGTAAAAGGTTATCTTGTTCTTCACTAGTTAGATGCTCTTTTGCATTCATTTCATCAATATAGTTTTCGTATTCTTGAAGAAGTTGTTCATATTCTTGCTTATGCCCTTCAAATATTTCCTTTTGGTTAAGAAAAGCATTTGCTTGAGCGAGCAACTTTTCCTCATATTCTCTAGAGGCTTTTTTATAACCATCTATCTTGCCTTCATGTTTGCCAGCATTATATATATGGCTAGTTACAGGGGTATCTTCTAAAAAGTCTTCACGTATTTTTTCTTTAATGCCATCAACCAAACCGTATGTCTGGACCTTATCTATCATGTCTCTTGTATTATAAAATGGAACAAAATTTTTCTTCATAAATCGTTTAAAACCCACAGTAGCTCACTCCTAAATGTTAGATTTTCCCTCGAATAAGTTCGTTGAAGCCGCCAAATACAAACTCATCTTTCACTTGTTGGATAAAGTCAATATCAGAGATCAATCGGTAAAATGTGACGGCAAGACCACCAATATCTAGTTTTTTAACATCTCTACTTAGCCCTACATAGATGAGGTTGCTACTAGAAGCAATTAGATTCGAATAGCTTAGTATTTTCCTTGTTTTTACTTCGTATTGTGACCACGACGAATACTTGGTTGGGTCATAATACAAGCCATGTATAGTGGCAATCAAAGTGTTAATCAAAATCGACAGGGACGTTTGTTTACCTACTGTTGCGACGTTGCCCATATCTATCCCATATTCAGCTAGTTTTTGTGATAACTGAGGGGAAAAAGTACTAATAGCTGGTATCGGTAACCCTGCAGTTGAATACTGATCAGATTTTAAGTGGCTAGCATGTTTAAATAAAGCAATTTCTAAAGCTTTTTTTCCTTCTACCCCATCTTCAAGAAAGCGATCTTTGGTATAGGATAGGACTTTCAAGGTATCTGCTCTATTGCTAATTTTATCCCGTCGATGTGCATTAGCTGTTAGGCCAGTTTTAACATGAAACGATTGAAAATCCCATGTAGTAAGTGTGCTGGTTACAATATTGGAAAGACCAAAAATCCATCCAAGCAAAGGATCATGCCCAAGTGTTTTATGGCGATGGTTATGCCCGCTAAAGCCTAAATTAAAATCTTTTGAACCATAGATCGCATCATATGGGACAGGATTTGATTGGATTTCTTCAATAGTTGGCCAGTACCATTGATGCATCCGATTACTCGTTTCTTTCGGATGATTGCTCTTCACTTTTTTTGCTGCATCTTTGTCATTTAAACGTTCTTGAAATGGAGTCAACAAATATTGTCTAGCACATTGAAGGGCAGTAGCAAAGAACAAAAATTTTAAGTCTAGACCATTTAACCCGGTTTGATGCTCAAATTCAAACGTTAATTCTCGCAAATGTTTATCTGCTTGATTCGCCACACATGCCACTCGATTAGATTCTTCAGCAATTGTAGTGATGTTATTTAATGTGATGTCAGTATCCTTACTTAACGCCGTCCTCTTTTTTCTTAGTTCTTCTAAACTCACACTTCTTCCCCCGGGCCGTACTTCGTATTCAGTTCTATATTACCATGTTTCTTTCGACCTAGGGGATAGTAAATAGGGTGCCTGTGCAAGGTTGTATTCAGTCAATTCACTACAATTGCATATACATAAATTCAGAATGTTGTAGGTGATGTGTTTTACATGATTTCATGTATATCCATACGAACTGGTTGAATTAACGTGAATGTTTATGGCACATGCACGGTCATGATCTTTGACACTTAAAAACGCCTAAACGTTGTTATATCAGCGTTCAAGGCGTTTTTTCTGCGTCTGAAAATAGCGTACTATTTCCCTTTTTAATGTTTGCGGCACAGGCACCGACAAAAAATCATTAAAGCAAGAAGCCTTTCATATCTTCTTGCAAATTCTCTTCTAATTCGGATCCAAGTCGACGTAGCTCGGTATTCACCATGTCGATGTCAAATGCTTCAGGATCGAACTTTTCTGTACCAAGCCATTCTAGCAGATGTGCTTTTTCATCCGTATCAGGTCCTTCCAATGTGGCAAGCATTGATTTGTACCCGTGGATGCCGCCACAATCTTCGGGAGGGCAGGCTCTTTTCCCCATTAGGCAGACCGGCAATTGGCGTTCTACATCCGACGGAAGGATTTTCTCGAGTGCGACGGTATGCTCCCAATTATCTCCGAAGTCATACGTATAGTGACATTTATCGCCTTCTTTCAATAAAAGCTCCGCTACCATAGTATCGGTCGCATCCAGTTTAGGCCTCATGGCGATAAGTCCGCCAAAGGGATCATCTTCCTCCGGTTGCGAATCGATGATGAGATCGCCGCATTCAAAGCTGTATAGATGATAATCTTCCCACCCCATCGCCTCTTGGATCACAAAATGGAGTTCCTCAAATGTGTAATAGCCTGGAATGATAATGCGCCTCCAGATTGGCGGTTTGGCTCCCTTCAGTGCCACTTTCAGCTGATAATGCTGGTTAGGTGCATCCATATCCATCATCCCTTCAAGCATGATGTCCACTTCATCTCCGCCGACGAAGTCCATGATTTCTTTCATCCTTTTTTTGTCTTCCGCAGAGAAGAGTTTATACTCATTTGAATTTTGAATGGTTATCAGCATCGCGCGTACAAGTTCGTTTATCATTGAACGGCCTCCTTTTTTGTTAGTTTAGCATGAAATAGAGTGCAGTGGGGAGTTCGAATTGGAGCGGGAACTGGGGCAAGCGTGGCGGAATATAAAAATCAAGTGCATGGATGAATGCAGTTCATTCGCTATAATTACATGTTCCTAAAACGTATTTGGTGAAGTTGTGACATAGAAATCCGCAAGAGTAGACTATAATTTTTATTTTATTCTAAAAAATTATACAATATAGTTCCATTTTACTTTAGTAGTGGTATAATGGGATGAGAATGCAAATAAACATCAAAGGGGATATGGAAATGTACACGAATGCGATTATTTGGGGAGATTATCCAGAAACGGAAACGTTGATTGAAAATCTACGTGCACAAGCGACAGATCTGATTACGGTTGTAACAAATGAAAAGAGAACGCAGATGAATAAGTACGAAGGGGTTGTTTACATCACTTCCGATTTAGTTGCACATGGCCGTGACGAGAGCATTCAAGAAGTGCATTACAAATACGTGCCACGACATGCTCGGGTGGATAACTTCGCATGGAAAATGATTCACGCAAAACAATTCTCGCGTCAGTCGCTTACTTAAAACCGAGTGCCTGTGCATGGTTAAATTCAGTTAATTCCCTACAATAGCATATACATAAAACTCATTCGCTGTAGTTGGTGTGTTTGTTTTTATTGAGTGCATATTCATACGAATTGATGGGATTAACATGAATGTTTCTGGCATAGGCACTGTCCAATACAGATGGGGGTGTGTTAAAAATGGCGGTGGCATGGGTCAGAGAAGAAGTAGTGACTTATGACGGCGGCTCGTCGGATCAAGATGGTTTATGGAAGAAAGTACTTGGTGACTTATTCGAGGATTTTGTATTGTTTTTTTCACCGGAATTACACGCACAGATTGACTTTCAACAGCACACTGATTTTTTGGACAAGGAACTGTTTCAGGAGATTGCAGACGAGAAAAAAGGTCGGCGATTTGCAGATCGATTGGCGAAAGTCCGACTGAAAAATGGTCAAGACCAATGGATTCTTATCCATATCGAAGTACAAAGCAAGAATGAATCTGACTTTCCTGAACGAATGTTCCGCTACTTCTATCGCATCTACGATCGCTATCAAGAAAAGATTGTTGCCATCGCTGTTCACACATCACCTTACAAAAATACCATTCCAACACGTTTTGCGTACAATTATTTAGGGACTGAGTTGAACTATTCCTATCGAAATTACCAAACGGAAGCATATTCTAATGATGAATTGGAACATTCCGAGAATATTTTTAGTAAGATTGTATTAGCCGCAAAAGTTTTACATCAGACAAAAGATGAAGCCCATCAACGCTATCTGTTCAAAAGTAAGCTGATGCGTGAGCTGATCAAAAATCAAAAGTACTCCCGCACCGCCGTGCAAGCCGTTTTTCATTTTATCGACTACTTGTTACAATTGCCAGAAGCCTATACGAAACAGCTATCAAACGAAATTCGGCCAATCATTCGAGAGGAGACGGAGCTAATGGAGCTATACAATAAAGAAAACGCTTCCCCGACAATTAAGAATGCCTTTGATCTGGAATGGGAAAAGGGTGTTCAGCAGGGCTTGGAACAAGGCTTGAAACAAGGCGTGAAAAAAGTGGTCGTTGAAATGTTAAGAAAGAGAATGCCAACGGATTTAATAGCAGAAGTGACGCACTTGGAAAAAGAGGAAATTGAGAAAATGAGGGAAATGTTGCAGTGAAAGTTGTATCCTTGTGTAGTCTAGGAGAGCCAGGTTGTTTTAGAACTTGAATTTGTTCTAGAACCTGGCTTTTTTCATACGGCCGATCATTCGAGAGGAGACGGAGCTAATGGAGCTATACAATAAGGAAAACGCTTCCCCGACAATTAAGAATGCCTACATCTTTTTCACTCCGCTCAATTGGATAAGTTTGTTGTAATTTTAATTCGGGACTTTTTTGCGAACCTAAAGAATTATTTTTGGGGTACCAGTGTAAGGTTAAATTCAGTTAATCGGCTACAAACTAAAATTCATAATAATTGAATGTTGTAGTTGAGGTGTTTGTATATTTTGATTGCATATCCATACAAATTGTCTTAATCGAATACCTAATGACTTCATTCGTCCCACGCATCCGTTATATCCTTCATATCAATCTTCACTTGAAAGCCTTCAAATGCTTGCAAAAGATGACCGACTTCAATCCATGTAAAGGGTTTGCCGTCAATGATAACGAGCGGTCCTTCGCTGTCGGTTTCATGATACGAAAGCACGCCTTTCAACTGATTGCCTTTGACAGAAGTGTATGGCCTGCCGTTTGGAAACTGAACGGTTTCTACATAAGTCTCCGACAGGCCATGTTTGGTCTTTTCTTTGAGTCGGTCGAACAATGCATGTTGATCGGCCTGTAGCTCTCCATCCACTGCAAATTCATAGCCGTGCTCCCATCGTTCGCGAGCTGTTAAGACAATTGCGGTGCTCATGACTTGGCGTTCAACTTCGAAAATACGTTGAACCCCATTCACATCGTCCATCGAAAATGTTTTAGGTAGCGTTGGAAGGTCCACTCCAAACTCCTTCGCCATCATAGCATTATAGCAATCCATACAAAATGGCTGCCCATTAAACTGTACGCACGACGGGCTGTTTCCACAAATTGTACATTTCATTCAAGTCACTCCGTTTTTTAGTTTCATTTTAGCACAAAGCGTTTGTTAAGAGACCGTCAAAAATCCTTCATCCCCGTACATTCATCGGCAAGTCATACACAACTGGTTTATCAAACAGCATAAACATCTCCTCAAAATACTTTTCCTCCACCAACTGATTCAGCACGCCTTTGAAATAGCCGGGCAAGTTACGGATCGCTTTTTTCTTCGTGGCCATGACGGTAATCATGAGTGCACGGTAGGCCAGCTCCTCGAAAATCTTGTGGTCATGCTGATAGATGTCAAATTTCAACATACGCGTTGATACGGATTTGTGGATGCCGAAAAATTCACGGGCTAGTTTCGTGTCTCCGATTGTGTTTGAAAGCAATTCTTTCATTCTACTGAACAGACTTGTGGATAACGTAGACGGTTCGAGCAGAGACGTGTTCTTAAGAACTTTATGGGTTAAAGAAGATTTAGGAAGAAGGGCTTCATCTGTCGAAAGTTCCTCGTTTTCCTTGCAGTCATGCGGTTTGTCCACTGTGTCCCGGTCGTTCATTCCCCCCTGGTCATCAAACGGCAAAATGATGTAAATATTTGCGCCAAGCCCGCTCATCACAGGGCGGATGAAGGGCACTTTTTCGATGATGCCGAGCGCTGTCAGTTTACGAATCGCCCGCCTAACCGTTGTGTTCGATTTGCCGATTGCGTCCTCGATCGTGCCGTGCTTTAAGTGTGCTGCGCCATATTTGACCGAATAACGACGGATGCTATCGAACACTTGCCGATCCGATTTCGTCAGCTCGTCCCAGTTGCGCTTCATATGCCGTTCAGCCGCCGCATCCATTTCTTCAATCGAATCGAATTTCGTGTATTGCGCTAAGTAGTGTGTCATGTGAATACCCCCTTTACTCTCTATATAGAGGGGTATGGTCAAAAGGGATACATGGTTGGGAAAATTTTAATGTTTCTTGCAAACGTATCGTCAAAATAATTAGATACTTAGTTTTTCCAATCTATCCTTTTTCTTGTCTATAATGTACTATTATAGTAGTACTAGAGAAAGTAGGAGATAAGACTTGAAGAAATTAATGATTGCGTTACTCGTAATGTTCTTGGTGTTTCCGATGTTCGGCAATAAACAAGCAGCGGCAAATGTCTTTAATGACGTTCCTGCAAATCACGTTTTTTCAAAAGAAATTAGTTTTTTATTGACTAAAGGCGTTATTTCCTCATCGGGACCCTTTGGTGTAAATGAACATGTTAACCGCGTAGAAGTAGCAGTTATGATTTCAAGAGCATTAGGATTGAACGGGGACAAGGTTACTACACCTTTTAAAGACGTCCCAAAAAGTTCCGAGTTCTCCGGGTATATCAATTCTGCTGTTCAGTCAGGAATCATTCAAGGGTATTCAGATGGAACATTTAGACCTAATGAAGCTGTAACGAGAGGGCAAATGGCTATTTTCATTGCAAGAGCATTCAAGCTAAGTGTAGAGTCACCTTTGGAATTTAAAGATGTTAACCCTAAGACCGCTTCTTACTCAGCGATTAAAAAAATTGTAAAGGCAAACATTACAACCGGTTATTCTGATAAGACTTTTCGTCCAAATGATCCATTAACAAGAGGTCAGATTTCGGCATTTATTGCAAGGGCCATGCAAAAATATCCCGACATTGGAATAGGCACCTATGTAATTCCCGGCATTAACTTTACGATGAGTCCAAGTCAGGTTGAAAAAGCTGAAACTGCAAAATTGCTTAACAAAGTGGTTGATGGAAACAAAACTTCACTGATTTATGAAGTAGAAAAATTTAAGTATAATGCCCACCTGACGTATTCCTTTATTGACGGGAAATTAACCTCGATTGTGTATGATCTCGATCCAGGAAAGAAATACAACCTGTCTTGGAATGAAATGATGTATTTACATGCAATTATTCATGGTAGGGCAGAAAAAGAATTAGGAACTCCAGATATCGTACAACCCATTAAAGAGACAAGTGTTGCTACATACTGGAATAAGGGGACATATTCGGTATTGCTCTCTCTCAAAAAAGATAAAACCCATACAGCTGTACAGCTAATTTACCGTGATATTGTTCCGTTCTAACGGAGAATAGGTGCCTGTGCCAGGTTGTTTTCATGCATATCCACTCGATTTTACTAAATTAACGTGAAAGTTTCTGGTGCAAGTACCGTCAAGAATTCAAGTATGATTGTGTATACAATTAAGTAGCTAGTTAAAGTTGTGTAAGGCCTTCTGCTTCTGCGGGAGGCCTTTTTATTGGTTTGTAAGCTCCTCACTTACTCGAAGAGAACTTTTGGGGCGAGGGTTGGTAAACGTACTTGAAGTACCTTGTGAAATGACAGATTTTTATAAACTTACTAATATAGTATTTCCTTTATTAACAGTAAAGAACCAAGATCCACCGGGTACAAGATCTACAAGTAAACAGATTAAAGTTCGGAAAAAACTGAATTTAATAGACAAGCCTAGAATTAGTAGGTATGATAGAGTCAGTTTGAAATAACGGGGGTTGGTGGAAAAAAATGACGATAGCAGGAACTACTGTTAGATTTAAGGGAACCATCTATAGACAGTTTGAAAAAGAAATTCTGGTGACACAACTGCGATTTGGGACATTGCGTGCTATATTCCAAGTAGACCATGAAGTGCAACGGAAATTAGACCCGAGGCGTCGAGCTGAAATTCGTGATTTCATCCTACGAAGTCTCGATACGAATGAATACTTCTATTTTTCACCGTTCATCTTCTCTGCAAGGGGGATGCTACGAGAGGTAAATGGAGAATTTGAACTTGAGCCAGGTACGACTTTGTATATCTCAGATGGACAGCACAGGTGTTCGGCTATGGCTGCTGCTGTGAATGTACTGGAGAATAGCAAGATCAAACTGGAGGAAATGGGCAAGTACAAAGAGGCAGAAAGAACTGCAAGGCAGCTCAAGCAAATAGAAAACTATCCGGTCGCGCTTCAAATTTATTTGGATTTATCTCAAAAAGAAGAGAGGCAAATGTTCTCGGATTTGAATTCAGAGCGGCGGGAAATCCATCAGGGCATCGTCATGAAGTATGATCAGCGTGATGAATACATTGGATTGACCCGGAATGTGGCGGAACAATTGAAAGATGTGATGGAAATTGAACTGGAACTATCCCGTCTCATGCTCGGCAATCCTGCACTCACTTCTTTGACCATTATGCGAAAATGCCTTGTCGCGCTTTTTGAAGGGAAGTTGACCATTATGTCTGGTGATTTAATCCTCCCGGAGCGAGAAAACGACATGGAAGAAATAGCAATTCAGTTTTTTAAGAAGTTGCAACAGATTTTTCCGAAGCAAGCAGCTAATCGGAAGAAATACGTCTCAGGAATTAGTGGCATCCAAATAGCACTTGCATTTACGGTCTTTCATTATGTGAGGCAAGAGAAGAAGGACTATACTGAAGCCCTTCGGAAGCTTGATTGTTTAAAAAAGATTTGTTCCTGGAAGCACGACGACCCGCTATTTGCCCATATGTATGATGCTGAAGGAAAGCGGATAACAGGACATTCTGGCGTTACAGCTGTCAAAAGAACAGCACTTAGCTTGATCACTACAATTGATAGCGAGGAGGCCAATTAAGTGATAATCGAAAGCGTTTTCAATGCAAAACAAGCACTGTTCACGTATTCAATCCCTGAACTGTTGGAGATGGAAAATGAGGGGCGGCTTGAAACTCGGACGACAAGGAAAGAAAATGTACGGAAATTGCGTTCGTACATTACCGAGAATTATGCAACAGGTGATATTTACTTGCCTCCTTTGGTTGCGAGTTGTCAGGAAGGTGAGCTTGAAGGGAAGCCGTCGCGACTTGTGGTAATTGACGGAAACCATCGACTGAAAGCATTTTTACAACTAGAGACGTATATTCTGAAAGGGATGTCCAGTGTCAACGACGTGGAATATAGCGAGGCAATTAATCTGCGTCAAGTGCTCGATAAAATTGAAGTACCCTTTCAGATATTTGAAGGGTTGTCAATCGAGGAAGTCAACCAATTGTACATTGATCATAATCGGAAGGGGAAGAAAGTTGGGTTGTCCAAACGGATTGCGTATGACTCCAGGGATCAGATTAACGTCGTCACAAACAGCTTATTGAACGCGAATGGACAATTAAAAGAAGCTGGTGTGGAACAAGAAAAGAATGCAGTTATGCGTCCAGCAAACAAAAACCTGATGTCACTCGCTCAACTTCGGAGAATTGTTGAACTGTTCATAGAGGAAATTGAAACCGGACAAAAGACGAAAAGAGATGTGGATAGTATTAGTAAAGAGGAAAACTATATTGAACTTGTCAACAGTTGGTTGGAGGAATTGTTCATGCTGTACCCGGTAAAGACGATTGGAAACTTCCATGAATCGATGCTTGCGAACTTTCCATTACTCTATGCAGTTGCAAGTTATGCAGTCGATTCCATTGGAGAGCTAGCATTCGAAGATCAAATGAAGACGGTGCAGCGTCGAATGCGGAATCTATCAGCGATCAATTGGGAGAGGGACCAAGACGTTTGGACGCGTTTTGAGGGAGACTTCAAAGGTAGAGAAGCATATTTTTACTTAGATCCTAGCAATAGCAATCGAAGGGCTTTGATTGATTGGCTGCAGCACAAAGGGGGTGAGTGAGTTGGGGAATTTATAACGTAAGACATCCCAGGTGAGAGTTTGTCGGGCAGACATGAAGATCTCACCTGAGAAGTAGATTGGAGAAAACCAACCTATTGGTTAGTATACTCTTTTCACTTCAAAAAAGTAAGAAACAAAATTAGAAATTGGGGGATGAGACGTATATGGAGCTGAAGAAGTATCGTTTAGATGAAGATGCGCTAGCATTAATACCGGAATTTAGGAACGGAAGACAGTTTACAAAAGTGCTCACCAGGAATGGTATGTTGTTGGTAGAGGAAAAGCAGGAAGAAATCTTGAACGCAACGCTACTATACTATGGCGCCAGCTTGCGTGGAGCAAGAGATGGTGCCCAATCGATACTTGGCAAAATTAAAAAAATGCCGATTATGGTGAATGAGACACTTGGACACTATTGGTTTCCGGTCATCTCTCCAGCAAAGCCCGTTTGTATATGGCTTGCCTTACACAACATAATTAGTTACGAGGCGATCGATAAAACAGAGACACAGGTATGGCTGAGCGGGGGAAGCTTTATCATTGTTCCTATTAGCAAGAAATCGCTAGATGAGAAGATTCAACGTACATGCACACTTCGTTATGAGATTGAAACACGGACTGCTAGAGCAACGGAACAAATACGTGAACAACGTACAACATACGAAGTCAGTAAACATAGCGGACAGTTGAACTATACTTTCCAACAAGTAGAATCGGAGGAATACATGAATCGTTAAAGCCAAGCGGTTTGATAAAAATTTGAAGAACGAAGAGACGCCACGATGATTGATTACGTGGCGTCTCTTTTTTTGCTGTAGTTGGAGTGGGAATCTTGATGAACCTTGTTTTGGAGAATTTCTACGAACGAAACGAGTCGTAAAAAGTAAAGCTGCGTACAATGCTGTTCTATAGAAATGTGTATGTAAAGAGTGGGACGAATGAATAGGCCGCGACACAAAGAAAATACTTGGATTCAAGTTCTATTGTGCGACCAAACGTGTAGTATGCACGAGCCGTTCACCTATTCCTACTAGCGTAACTGCTCCAAACTGGAATTGGTTTTCCTTTCAAATGCACCTTATGATGAAGCCACCTAGGAATAGTTGAATCGTGCACGATTGGAAAGGTCAAGCAAGTGTTGAATTTTGAAGACGTGTTGGCACAATATGAGCCAATGATTACCGCGAATATCCGGCAATTGAACATTTATCGTGAACATGAACAATACAGGCAAACGGGGAGGGTGGCACTGTGGCAGGCGTGGCGAAAGTTTGATAAGGAGAAGGGGAATTTCACACCTTACGCCTACCGGTCCATTCGTGGCGCAATGATGGATGAGATGATGAAGGAAAATCGATCGGAGGAGCGATTCATGCCGGCGGAAAATGAAAAGCTGACGTTTTGGATTGAAGAGGGAGTATCTGAAGAAGAAAGGTGGGTTGATCGTCTAAGCCAGGCTGTTGAGCAGCTGACCGAGGAAGAGAAGCAGTTGCTGAACTGGTTGTTTGTTGAGCGGGATACACAGGCGAATTGTGCCAAACGATTAGGCATTTCTGTAGCAGGTGTGAAGAAGAGGCGGCAACGGTTGTTGGAGAAAATGCGTGGGGTGATGGAGGGAGGGTCTGAATAAGGAACGTGGAGTATGAGAAAGGGGCAGAAGCTTGGGAATGGTCCAGGGTTCTGCTTTTTTGGTGCCTGTGTAAGGTTGAATTTTTTTGGTGCCTGTGTAAGGTTAAATTCAGTCAATTCACTACAATTGCATATACATAAAATCAAAATGTAGTAGTGGATAGGTTTGTAATTTTTTCTTGCATAATCATTCGAATTAGTTGAATTAACATGAATGTTTCTGGCACAGGCACCGTCACAAATTTTATAGCCAAATCTTATTTTTAAATTGGTAATAAACGGTTATAATTGTTAAAAGGGGGAGTATTGATTTGGACAGATTAATTTACCTTGAATGGGTTTCGCCCTTTTTGAAGAAGGAGCATTAAATTAATGACAGAATATAATTTCGAACCATTTTTACCTGAACTTAAAAAGTACTGCTATATGTTAGCGGGTACACCTTGGGATGGAGAAGACCTATTCCAGGATACTTTATTAAAACTATTGACTAATCAATCGAGTCTTTCTGTACATCCAAATCCTAAAGGATATATTTTTAAGACTGCAACGAATCAGTGGTACGACACAATTAGGAAAACAAAGCGTGAAATCATAGGAATTAACAACGAAGTTGAGTTGGGTACTGTTGATTATAGTCTGTTAGAATCCGTTGAAATTTTAATTTCTCTTTTACCGTTTAAACAAGCTGCTACTCTATTGCTTAAAGAATATTTTGGGTTTACGTCAAATGAGATTGCAAAGATGCTGGACATGACTCTAGGTGGAGTAAAGGCAGCGATTAGTAGAGGAAGAAATAATCTACAAAACTTAGAAAATTCGCAACGGACCAATGAAGAACCTTCTCTAAACCTTCTGAATCGAATGTTGAATGGTCTGAAACGAAATGATTTCAAATGTGTTGTATCTACATACCATCTTTTAGTTTCCAGAGGAATAAAGATCAATAAATCAGATGACCATTTTATATTTGAATTGTTAGACCCGGATAATAACCGTTTTTGGGTTAAAGAAAAAATTTAAAGAGTGGCCGTATCTTTTTTTGTTTTTCATCCGTTATTTAAGTAGGAGGTGATTTAATGAAATCGGTTAAAAGGATAGATGCTGTATTTGTTCCTGTTACCAATCTGGAAAGTTCGGAAAATTGGTATTTGAACACTTTCCCCTTTAAAGTGGTCTACCGAAGCAACGATGGACAATATGTAGGTTTTCGTTTTAGCGATGACGGGGGGACTAAAACAGCTTTAACCCTTTATAAAGTTGAGAAAATGCCTGAACGGAATCACATTGCATTCAACTTTTATTGTGATGATGTTGACGGATACCATAATTATTTATCCAAACATAATTACAGAGTAAGCGAAATTCACGGAGGAGACGGTATGCGCTTTTTTGATCTGTACGATCTTGATGGAAATGGTTTGGGCATTGTAACTTTCTAAGAGGAATTTTAAAGAACTTAATCTAGGGGTGTATATAATGAGTACATTTATTCACAGAGTAGGGACTACATACTTACCTGTATCAGATCCTGAAAAGTCGTCAAAATGGTATCAAGAAAAACTTGGTGCAGTTGAAAATTTTCGAAATGAAGATAAGGCAATTTTAGATTTTGCAGATCAGAGCTTCTTCCTTGTAAGAGCTAGTTCAGGAGAGATTGCGAGATTTTCAGATGTCCACGGGAAGGAACATTTTACAATGACTTTCGAAGTGGATGGATTTAAACGTTTAATCGAATTCTATAATGCCCTTGAAGCACAGGGAGTCCGTGTCGGTGTAATTGAAGACCGTGGACATGCTGGGAACAATTTTGTTTTTTATGATTTAGATGGAAATTTGTTTGACGTATGGAGCGAACTAAGTCCATCCTTTAAGGAACTGCGTGGAATAAATCAATAAGAAAATTGGTGTTAGAGCGTTAATTCCTATCGAATTAACGCTCTTCTTGCTGAATTGTTTCACTATAGAGAAGGCAATTGAATAAATTGGGGTTTCAATCAATAGTATTTACCTATTTTAAAAAACATGTGAAATTGTACTTGACCTTCGACTAACTCGAACCTTTAGAATGAATTTGGTAGAACATACCAAAACTATTAACAAAAAGGGGATGGAGCAGATGACTTTCCGTTGGGACGGCGGATTTATCATGGTATCTTGGGACAAATTTGAAGAGGGGATTGAATGGTATACCAAGCATATGGGATGGACTTGTTTAGACAGTGTTGTTACACCTGTCGGAAAAAAGGCTTTCCTCAAAATGCCTAGATTAGGTGTGGTGACATTGAAGTCCTTTGAAGGGGAATTTGAACATTTTAAATCTGAAGGTGATTTTGAAGGACATACAAGAGTAGGATTTGAAGTGACGAATCTTGAGGATGCCCTTTCCTATTTTGAAAAGGAGGGAATCAAGATTTCAAATATGGTTACCTTACCTACTGGACAAGTTAGTTTTGATATCCATTCTTTTGATAACGCAAGGATTACAGCGGTACACAATAGATCTTTGGAAGGGCAATTCCCTGAAGCTAGAGTAACAGGTTTTGGCGATGTTAATGTAAGAATAGGTGTAAAAGATATCAATAAAGCTGTCGCTTGGTATCGTGAGAATCTTGGGGTTGAAGTAGTAAAACAAAATGACAATTATGCCCACTTACAAGTAGAGGATGCATATGATTGGATGCAGCTGTCTCAAGTGTTTTACGACAATATATGGTTGGAAAAGATTGAAGGTATAAATTTCGAAAAAGCAAACCCTTCTGTTCGGAATTACTTTGACGTTAGACCAGAGTTATTTCATGAAACCTACAACCAACTTAAGAAAAATGGTTTGAATCCATCCGAAGTTGCTGGTAATCCCCATAATGGCTGGGCGGGTTTTCATTTCTTTGATTTAGATGGAAACCGCATAAATGTTTGGTCTTATCCTGCATAACAGCAAAAGGGAGTGGAGAGAAATGGGTATGAAAATCAATGAATTTTCTGAGCGAACTGGCCTGCCACCAAGTACTCTTCGTTTCTATGATCAAAAAAAATTGTTAGAACCCAAACAACGTTTAGAGAACGGCTACAGGATCTATACAGACGATCAAGTATCACACGCATTGATTATTCATTCACTTCGTTTGTCTGGTATTAGCATTGAAGACATTTACCAGTATATGTATTCAAGCGAGAAAGAGAAGGAACGATTAATTTCAAATTGGAACCATGAGGTAGATTCAAAGATATCTACTCTAAAAATCGCAAAACAATATTTAAGTGGTGTGACTGCTAAAGAGCAACATATCAATTTAGTTAAATGGGACGACCCCGTACTTTTCATATGGTTTAGGCATGAAGTGCCAAGAGAAATAAACCCTTTTCAGTCTGTGATGACCTCAGAATTAGAGAAGATTAAAAAATTGGGACTAGGAGTTAGACCAGGCATTTTTATAAGGACATTAAAATCTAAAGGGAATTCAATGGTTGGCGAGGTTGGATTCATCCTGAATAAAGAGTATCCATCCAACTTGTGTGACAAGGCGGGTAATATGTATATAGAGCAACTAGAGCCAACGCTTTACGCTACAATGGAGTGTAATGTGTACGATCCCTTTATGTGTTTTAATTTTATGAGGCTAGTGCACCGATTTGGTTTTAGAACAAAAGGTGTAAAGTTAGAAAAGTTTGAGTCACCAGATGAAAGTACTTTTAGGTACATGATACCACTTTTAAATCCTTCTTGACTCTTCAAATAATGGAGTGTTGCTCTGAAAAGTTCAACACCCATTTTTTATATTTTTGAATAAAGGAGCAATATGATTAAAGTGGCAGGAATATTTATTTGTAGAAATATGTAGTTATTATAAATGGTAGAGGAGCATTCCTGTTTTAAGCTTTTTTCGGGGACTTGAATAGAAAAAGCCCAATACAGTTGATTTGCGCTTCAGTCGGGCGCGTTCCGCGGGGCGGGCGGTGAGCCAATCGAACAAAGCAGAGTTCGATTTATGAAATTCTTGAATTAGTGATGGAGGCAGAACGTAATATCGGAGCGCTTGCAAGGCTTGGCTTAAAAAATCACCCGCTTAAATCGACAATCCTACGCAATTCCATGGTAAGGACCGCTCACTTTACTACAAAGATTGACCGAAACATCCTTGCGTATAAAGAAGTCGAGAAACTGTATGCTAGTTATAAAACTGAGAAAGGCACCTGTGCGTTGAAAACGGGTGCCTGTGTCATGATGAATTCAGTTAAATCACGAGCATACTGAAGAATTCTCCCGGCTGACAAGTTGCTACAATGGATGAACACAAAGTGCGCCCATGTGCATTCACTTTGACTTATAAGCTAAGTCAATGAAGGGTCTAATTTGTTCGAAGTCATCAACCCATTCCAATCTTACATAGGTTTCATGAGGATAGCGTTCATCGTCATGAGGAGGTCTGACAAACTGCCTTCCTAAGACTTGATCTATTTCCACTTGATTACTCAGCCCCAACTGTTGCGCTTTGTTTCCAATATGGAGAATGAGGTGCCTTTGCCGTGTTACTGATAAGGTCGCAAATTTGTTTTTACCAGTACGTTTATAACCAATTCTATCTTTTGTCCCCGCATCTTCCACATCGTTATAGCCTGCCTCGCACCATATATACTGATGGATTTTTCTTGCCATCTGTTGTGCTTTTATTTTTTCAAATTGCAAGAAGAAATATTGCGTTGTTTTTTCTCCTCCAATACAGTTAATGACACAAAACTCCTCAAATTGTTCGAGCAAAAAACACGTTACTTGATCATTCATATTCTTAAAAAACGCATGCTGTTCTCTAAAATATTGTCTAATTTCTTCCCATGTTAGCAGGATTGTTTCGTTGACGATTTGGTTAACCGCAAACCTTTGTTTATGTCCCTCCAGCTGGTTGAATTCCAAGTATGATCCAAGTCCAATCTTTGTCTCCAGTAAAATGGACGCTTCGTTCGAGAGTATCGCTCCATCCGGAATATAATACTTTTTGTCTTGAGGTTGATTCATGACCTTTTTCGTTTCAGCAATGCCAACGACAATTGCTTGGGGAGTCTTGCGGTGAAGTTCACTTGAAAGCTGATACATATACTCAAAAGATCCTCAGTAGCATGAACGTTCATCCATTGTAGAAAGTTGGTAGTTAACCTTGGAGCTGAATGTTGCAGTACATTTAAGAACGCTTTCGTCGCATTATTTTCAATTTGCAACATCTTCGTCTCTTCTGATTCCTTCCTGGTCTGTCCCCGATAGTAATGAAAAATATTTTGATAAAAAGACATTTGACCTTCCCCCAGTTTTCCTGTGTATTTTGTATTTAGCTTATTGTGTAAGGCTATACGTTATACCGTAAATCTTGGAAGACGTAACAAACAAACAAGCATTATTTCAAATATTGTCGATGTACCTGCAGACATTTCTTGATATGCAACAAAATGCTTATTTCATTACATAGGTACAATTATTCGTAAATGCTTGAATAATAATGATTTTTACCGATAGTTAGAAGTAGAGCGTATTTTCTCTAGGAGCAATAAGATTTGTTACTAGAGAAATTTGCTAGTCAGCTGCTAGTAAAGGTATTCGATTGTCATTCACAGTACCTATCGATTACAGTACAAAATATTTATTTGCATCTACTTATTTTCATGATAAGTCGAACGAATTTAATTTTGGAGGAAATTTTATTGAAAAAACTTGGATTTGTTTTAATAGGCGTTTGTTCACTGCTTCTTTTTGCATGCAATGCAAATCAATCGCATCAGACAGATGACGGAGATAGGAAAGAGAAAAACGATGAAGCTGAGTTGGAAAAAACTGAACCAGTCATTGAGTTGCCGAAAACTGATGAAGAATGGCTTGCGTTCTATCAAGAGAGTAATATGAGTGGCTTAGAGATGATTAAAGATGCTGAGTATGAGCAGCCACTACTTGTGGATTTTAAAGGAGATGGAATTCCAGAAGTCGTGCTACTTTATGAGGTGAAAGGGCAAGGGAATAGCCATGTCGATACATTTTTTGGTTTCATTATCGGCCACTTTGATATTGAAAAAAGGGAATGGAGCGTAGAGCAACAAGTTGACGTAACAGCCGACAATCTAGTGAAATTGGAAGCCGTAGGTAAGCTACTCTTTGACGATAGCCAGGAGGCACTTGCTGTCAAGAAACTTATTCCCGGCGCTGGTAGGGTGTGGTATAAGATCGACTTATATCGTTTATCAAGCGAAGACAACAAAGTCATACGAACTGCAAGCCATTTTGCAGATGGCGATACAGAGATTAGCATTGACAATGCATCAAATTCCTTACGATTTAGCGATCAAGGGAAGGCATACGCCTTTAGGCCAAGTGGGCGAAATTGGCTCGTCAGTGATACAAAACGTTTGTATATGTACAACACCTCTGACTTGTATAAAGAGCCTTTCATGGAATTGATAGGGAACAACGCAATTACATCCTATCCCGTAAAAATCGCTGAAAACTATGAGGAAGCAAAAGCGCGTTATCAAGATTCTATTACACTTGAGGATTATTACCTGGGCGGTATTTGCGCACAAATTGAAGATTTCTTCTTCTGCAGCAACGATAGCACGGATGAAATCGTCGCAATCGTTATTTCACCGTCAATTAAGAAAAATATACGAGATTACGAAAAGGTGCTTGGCTTTCCAGATGATGGAGGAATAATGGAAATGGATGGCCCTTATTATGTTTGGACCTATCATTTGGGAGATCTCACGATTACGTTAGCCACAGATACGGAAAATCCTGAAAGTAACATTGTAGAGATGAGTATTAATCAATCAAATGATTTTGATGAGGCGGAAGGTTTTTAGTCATTGTTTATATGCCTGTTTGGAGCTTTTAAAAAGGGTTGCACATAAAGGGAAATCCTATAAAGACTCAATTTGGACGGATGAGTCTTTTCCTGAAATCGATTCAAATAGCTATGATACTATGCCATTTCAATCAACTTAGTGCCAGTTGCCTGTGTGTGGTTGGATTCAGATAATTCACTACAATTGTATATACATAAAATTAAAATATTGTGTTTGTAAGGTTTGTAATTTTTTCTTGGATATCTATACAAATTGGTTGAATTAACATGAATGTTTCTGACACAGGCACCGTCAAAACAAAAATGATCCTGGTAACTTTGTATATCGTGGAAATTTAATAAAGAGTGTTTAGTTAGGACTATATAATCTAATTTAGTTATACGTTTAATAGTGTTAATGGATTAAATAGCGAGAAAACAATAATGGAAATTATAGATATTTTGTTCTATGACCGCTTGAGTAGTTGTGATACTATATACATAAATAACTCATTTCTAGAGGGGGATAAATTTGACTGATTTTGAACTGAAGACCTTATTAATGAAGGTGAAAGAACCATCATTGCAATTACTCAGCATTCGAGAGGAGTTTAGGAAGTACAACACACCATATGTTGACGTTAGAAAAATTCCTAAATTATTAAAATTTATTTTCGGGTTTTTTATCTTCTATATTATCTCAATGCCTGTTGGGTTACTTTTAAGTCTAGTATTTATGACTTTTGAGGTATTAGGACTATTGCTATCAATTTTTGTAGTCCCTGGCTTATTCTACGCAACCTATAAATTATATTTATTTATTGAAGATAAAATAATAGATATTCAACTTAAAAAGAAAAGTGATCTTCATTCCGTTAGAATAAGAGAAATATTAATTCAAGAAGAGGAGTTAATTGGGTTTCTTCAGGATAGTGGTATGCCGATGAACTATTGTTATCCATTTGCAATCAATTCTTTCGAGACTTATCTTTTAAATAAACGAGCTGATACGCTTAAAGAATGTATAAATTTATTTGAACAAGATCGTCAAAACCAACAGTACATAAATCAGTTAAACACTATTCAACAGATTCAAGAGGCTACTTATCACGAAGCTAATTCAGCAAAGACAATGGCGTTCATAAGTATGTTCAGTAGGCGATAACATACAAACTAACGGTTGGAATGTTTAAAATTGGTACCTGTGTATGGTTAGATTCAGTCAATTTACTACACTTGCATATACATAAAATCTAAATGCTGTAGTTGATAGGTATGTAATTTTTTCTTACAAGTCCATATAAATTGCTTGAATTATCATTAATTTTATTGACACGGCACCGTCACAGACACTGACAACAATAGCGCCACCTGTTAAGGGGGCGCTAGATATATGCTTGTTTAAAAGGCGAGTGCTTGTGCCGAGTGAAGTACCGTGAAAGTCTCTTGCAACAGGCACCGTCAAAAATATTCAGTTACTCGTAAATGTTATGTTCAACCGCTAGTTTAGCCAATAGCGTCGTGAATTCGGTAGTTAAAATAATGCGCTCTTTTAACTCACCATTACCGTCTCGGCTTTTGCTTAAGACTTCAATGTCAGCTGTATGATTGAGGATTTGAGCAATTTTTTCTTCCCTTTTGTAGGCTAGCCCATCAAATCCGAATTCCAAATCAAGCGCTAAACAATCATTTAACTTAGTCACTCTCTCAAGTAATGCGGGTTCGGAACGAGCAATCCACAAGAAATTTCTACTCTCAGGCACTTTACCGATAGAATTTTCTTCGTATAGGTTTGATAAGGTCCAAGCTACAGTTTCTTTAAATTTTCTTCCCCCGTCTTTTCGATTTTCCCAATTCTCTTTAATACCTTCTAACAGTGGAAGAATGTCATCTAACCGCACACCTTCGTTACAATGGGCTTTCGGATGACTTGCTATTACGGCAAGTACAGCAAACTCCAATTGCACTCCAATTGATTGATCCCCACTAGTTGAATTTTTCTTGTTCGGTGTTTCCAACTATCATCAGCTCCATTCATATTCATACGATAGAAATTGGTACCTGTGGCATGGCAATTCACGTTACATCACGAATGTCACATTTAAGTAGTTGAATGCACGTAAATGTTTAGCACAGCCACCATATTCCTATGGTTAATAGATATGATGATTGTCCTGGAAACATGCTTTTTTATTTTTTGAGTGCCTTTGCGTGAGTGATTTCAGTCAATTCACTACAATTGTATATAAATGAATGCTGAAAGTTGTAGTTGGGGTGTTTTGAATGATTAATTGTATATTCATTCGAATTGGGTGAGTTAACGTGATTGTTTCCTGCGCGGGTACCGATGACGGGAGAAAACCAGTGTAAATCTTTTAGATATATAGAAAGCTACTACGTTAGTGTTAGTGGGAAAATCACTAAAATCAACTGATTTGAAAGAATAGTGGGATAGTGATAAACTGAATTACTTATGTTTCTTATGCGAACGTAACGGGAGACAATGTGGCAGGAGGTTTTTGAGGTGAAAATTCGGCTAGGTGTTGTTGGGGCTTATGACTCAATGGAGATAATTGAAAGAGTGGTAAAAGAGTTTACTGAAATCAGTATGCTCCCTTTTCCGTACGAAACAATTGAAGAGGTGATCGATATCATTCCTGAAAATCGTTCGCTAGTAGATCAGTGGTTTTTTGCGGGACAATCCCCTTACTTTCTTGCTGTCAACCGTGGCGTTATTAAACCCGAAGAAGGAAGTTATGCACAACTGAATAGTAACAGCGTTTACAAAACATTGTTGCAGGCGCAACTGCAAGAGCAACGGCTCTTTAAAAGTATTAGCTTGGATACGATTAAAGAGACCGAAAGTGAACTAGAAAAAGCATTGACATCAATGGAGCTATATACGTTTCCTTATTCAGGGTATTTACCGGTGGAACAAATCGTAGACTTTCATGTGAATCTTTATAGAGCTGGGAAAGTGGAAGTAGCTGTTACATGTATAAAGAACGTTTACAATATTCTTAAAGAAAAGGGGATTCCTTGCTATCGTGTATCAGCTGATGAGACCTCCATCCGCTTAATCATTCAATACTTAAAGCAACGAGGTGTATCGCAATGGTATCGGAAAGCGCAAATTGCTATAACTGGTATTGAAGTATTGCCTTCTTCTATCGATGAACAGTTTTCTTACCGGGTTAAGTACCGTGAACTTGAATTGAAGCGATTATTACTTCAATATGCTGAAAGTGTTAATGGTTCTTTCGTGGAAATCGGTGATAGCAGATATTTTATCTATACAACTAGAGGAGAGGTTGAGTTACAAGTACAAAATGATGCCCTTTTTACTTTGGTCAATCAAGTTGGTATTCGTAGTAAATTTAAAATAAAAATTGGCATCGGTTATGGTATAACGTCTTTGGAAGCTGAGCAGAATTCTAGACTAGCTATTCAGTATGCTCGAAGCAAGGATACCGGGTGGGTCATAACAGTCGATGAAAACAAAAAAGTTTCTGAAATAGAGGAAAAAAATTCTAAAATTATTTATGACAGGCGGTCAAGCTATGACGAATGGGGAGAGCAGCTTGAAAAGGCAAACATTAGTCCTGCTGCATTTAATCGGATTCATTCGATGGCGTTGCATTATAAAAAAACGGAAATCACTTCAAATGAACTGGCAACTTGGATCAATAGCACAGAACGTAATGCCCGTCGGATTCTAAGTGAGCTCGAAGCCGTCGGAGTAGTAGAGATTACGGGAGAAGAACAATCAGGTCAAAGAGGGAGACCTAGGAAGGTATATCGTTTAGGATTTGTTGAGTCAAACTAAATAAGTTAAAAGTAATGCGAGCTATTAGGCTAAAAAGTCTATATAGTTCGCATTATTTTAATATATTTAATAGATTGTATTGACAAATAATTAATAACGAATTATTATTAACGGAACATTAAAGGATATTTCCGTTAATAACATTTACCATTCAATATCTAATTGGTTTTCATATCCTCTAATGTAGAATTGCCTATTCAACGACAAGATTTTCAAACGGAAAAGGGGGAAGAAGTTTGGAAGAAGTCATTTTCACTGCAACGGGAGATTCATTCATTACTAGACGACTACCGAAAGATCATGCGGGGGTAAATGATCTTTCTGCACTCATTAAAAGTGCAGATGTCTGTTTTACAAATTTGGAGGTAACGATTCATCGGGATGAGGGAATACCAGCAGCAGTAAGTGGGGGAACGTGGGCGAAAGCAGTACCGGCAGTTTTACAGGACATTAAAAGATATGGCTTTAACTTAATTGCTTGGGCAAATAATCATACGCTTGATTATTCAATTCCGGGGCTTCTTGCAACTGAGAGGCATTTGAATGACCAGGAATTCGTTCATGGAGGTGCTGGAGGAAACCTTGCCAGTGCTTCAGAGCCGAGATATTTGGAAATCGGACAAGCGCGCATAGCGTTGATAGCGCTTACATCAACGTTTCATGAAAGTGGGGCGGCAGGGGAACAGCGTCCGGATATGGTGGGAAGGCCAGGTGTTAACCCATTACGTTATGAAACAATCCATCATGTAACGAGAGAACAACTCTCGCTCTTGCAGACAATTGCATGTTCCACAGCGATCAATGCCACACATAATTTAAGCGTTAAAGAAGGCTTTAAGTCAGAGAGAACCGATGGAATATACTCTTTTGGAGGGCATTTGTTCAAGGTGTCGGATAGACCCGGTAAAGTTACCTATCCGCTACTTCAAGATTTAGAACGTACAATTCGATCAATTCATGAAGCGAAACGCCAAGCAGATTATGTTTTTGTTAGTATCCATGCACATGAAATGGAGGGAGAGGACAAGGAGAAGCCAGCTAAATTTATCGAGACATTCGCTAGAAGATGTATTGATGAAGGTGCTCATATGATTGTTGGTCATGGACCACATATTCTTAGGGGCATTGAAGTGTATAAGAATAGACCCATTTTTTATAGCTTAGGCAACTTTATTTTCCAAAATGATACAGTGACACATCTTCCACAAGATTTTTACCAGACATATGGCTTGGCACATCACCATACTGTTGCGGATGGGTTAGATGCGAGAAGCAAGGAGAATACAATAGGTTTTGGCGTTAACCCTCTTATTTGGGAGACGGTATTACCCATCTGGAAAATGAAAAATGGAGAATTGACTGATCTTAAACTATATCCTGTCGAGCTTGGTTTTGGAAAGAAGAGGTTCCAGCGTGGTTGGCCTATGCTAACTGACAATGCAAAAATTCTAGAGAGGCTATCAATCTTGTCCAAACCGTATGGAACTGAAATAGCAATTGTTGACGGAGTTGGAGAAGTGTCTTTGCAATCATCAATGGCTGTGCAAGTATGAGTACTCAAAAATAATGTGATGGAGGAAAGAATATGAAAAAAGGTAGTTGGATTGCACTCATGTTTTCATTTATTGTATTGCTCGTTGGATGTAGCAATGACGATAAAAAGGATGCAGCAGAGACAGGTTCAGGAAAGGGTGGAGTATTAAAAGTTGCGATCAGCGCACAGCCACCAACACTCGATATCCATTTGACGACATCTTCAGATGCCATCAATGTTGCTACAAATATTTATGAGACACTTATTGCACAAAATAGTAAACAGCAAGCGGTTCCTATGTTGGCGGAGTCGGTGGACAAAAGTGATGATGGCTTAATCTATACATTCAAATTACGTCAAGGTGTGAAGTTCCATAATGGGAATGACATGACGGCAGATGATGTAGTTGCTTCAATGAATAGATGGTTAGAAAAATCTTCACGTGCGAAGCTTTTGTTGGCGGGTGCATCTTTTGAAAAGAAAGATGAGCATACTGTCGAATTAAAATTACAGGAAGCAGCGTCTGATGTACTTGACATCATGGCGGGAAGAGGACAATTTCCAGGAATCATGCCAGCGGAGATTCTTGCTAATGCAAGTGAAGACGGCGTATCTGAGTATATCGGAACAGGTCCTTTCAAATTCGTGGAATGGAAACAAGACCAGTTTATTAAATTGGAAAAGTTTGAGGAATACCAAGAAGCTGAAGGGGAACCGGACGGCCTAACTGGACGCAAAACGGTATATGTAGATGGTGTAGAATTCCATATTGTTACAGATTCCTCCACACGGATGGCTGGTGTCCAAACGGGAGAATATGATATAGCTCTCAATATGCCATTTGATAACTATGAACAATTAAAGGCAATGAAGCAGTTACAGACGTTTGCCTCCTTTGATAACGGAACTATTAACGTTGCGTATAACAAGAAATCAGGTATTATGACAAATCCAGAAATGCGCAGGGCTATTAATGCTGGAATAGATGCACATGCTGTTATGTTGGCAGCAGTGGGAAGCGAACAATTATTTAGGTTGGATCCAGGGTATATCAGTCCCGATAATATCGACTGGGCTACTGACGCTGGAAAAGATGCCTATAGTGTAAATGATCCAGAGAAAGCGAAGCAAATGTTAAAGGATGCAGGCTATAACAATGAGGAAGTCATCCTTTACTCTACAGGAGATTATGATCACCAATACAATGCGTCCGTCGTTTTAAAAGAACAACTGTCTAAGATGGGTGTCAATGCGAAGCTTGAGATTTATGACTGGCCAACTTTGCAAGAAAAGCGATCTAATCCTGAGAATTGGGACATGATGATCCTTGGTACGGGCTATGTTACTACGCCTTCCCAATTGTTAGTAGTAAACCCAACCTTCCCAGGATGGACAGATGATGCAAAGGTAACTGAGCTACTAGGTGACATACGTCAAGCTGATTCAAAAGAAGCAGCACTGTCTAATTGGAGCGAATTGCAACAATATATGTGGGATGATTATGTGCCTCACACACTCTTCGGCCATTATGCATCTGTCATCACAGCGACAGACCAACTGGATGATCTAATCGTCTTTAATAATGCTCTTCTATGGGAAGTAAAGAAAAAGTAACAATTAGGACGGTTTATACTTCTCGCAAGTATGAACCGTCTTCCATACCATGATTTCACGATTCGGCTGTTAGTGAAGGAGGAATTTCCAATGAAGACGTATTTCTTTAAACGAATATTATCATTAATCCCTGTGTTGTTTATTGTTTCAATCGTTATTTTCATGATTATTCATATCACACCTGGTGACCCTGCTGCAATGCTACTAGGGGAGGAAGCGACAGATGAAGATATTACACAACTCAGAGCGCAACTTGGACTTGACAAGCCATTACCGGAACAATATTTTAACTGGATTACTGATGCAGTCCAAGGGGATTTGGGAACTTCTTATTTTATGAAAGAACCAGTGATGCAATCAATCCTCAGCCATCTTACACCAACCATTTCTGTTGCAATCTTAGCTGGTATCATTTCTTTGCTAATCTCCATACCTATTGGGATATTGGCAGCAACACGTCGGGGAACGAATACAGATCGAACAGTAATGGGCTTTTCCTTAATTGGAATGAGTGTTCCTAGCTTTCTATTAGGCCTGTTTCTAATTCTACTGTTTGGCGTAAAGTTACAATGGCTTCCAGTTGCAGGGTACCGCCCTATTGGAGACGGGCTATTTGAACATATCAAGTATCTGATTCTGCCGTCTATCGCTCTTGGCTCCATGCACGCTGCGCTGATTGCTAGAATGACACGGTCAAGCCTTTTGGAAGTGTTGAATATGAACTACATAAAGACGGCCCGCTCAAAAGGGGTTGGTGAGTTTCTGCTAATTATGCGGCATACACTGCGGAATGCATTTCTTCCGATTCTAACAGTCATTGGCCAAACATTTGGCTCTCTAATCGCAGGCGCAGTTGTAACAGAGACGATATTCAATATTCCAGGCATTGGACAGTTGATCATTAACTCAGTTGAGCGAAGGGATTATGCAGTTATTCAGGGAGTCGTTCTTTTCGTTACTTGCACGTATGTATTCATCAACTTAATTGTTGATTTACTTTACGGCGTCGTAGATCCCCGAGTGAGATTAAGTAAGAAATAGGAGGGATGAACATGCAGGTTGTTCAGGAAGAAAATAGTACGATCCAAGATGATTTTAAGCAGGCGAAAAAGCGTTTGAAAAAACAACAGAGGCAACTGTTGCTGCGGCGTATAATGCGCAACCGGGGAATTGTGATAGGTGGCAGCACGATGATTTTTCTTACGTTATTTGCTCTTTTAGGACCACTTTTTGTACCATACAATCCTTATGAAATGATTGTTGTTGACAGGCTAAAAGCTCCAGGCGGTGACTACCTGTTAGGGACTGACAACTTCGGCCGAGACTTGCTTACGAGGATGGCATATGGTGCAAGGGTTTCGTTAAGTGTTGGTTTGTCAGTTGCTTTTCTTTCTTGTGTACTTGGGATGGTTGTTGGTTTACTCGCGAGCTATTACCGCTCACTTGACAACTTGTTAATGCGTATTTGTGATGGATTGATGGCAATTCCAGGTGTCCTCCTGGCGATTGCTCTCGTGGCTGCGCTTGGTCCTAAAATAGAAAATGTAATTATCGCTCTTACAATTGTTTTCGTTCCGAATGTGGCGCGTGTTGTACGCTCAGCCGCCATTGTTGTCAGAGAAGAGACGTATATTGAGGCAATTCGAGCACAAGGGGCCAAAACATGGCGAATTATTGTTTTGCATATTGCACCTAACACAATTGCGCCTCTAGTTGTGCAAGCTTCCTTCATTTTTGCGGATGCAATCATAACTGAAGCGGCATTAAGCTTCCTTGGAGCGGGCATACCTGCGCCAGATCCGAGTTGGGGAAATATCTTGCATGATGGTAAAGTAGTAATTTTTAACGCATGGTGGATGACGGTATTTCCTGGAATCTTAATCGTCTGTTCTGTTCTTGGTCTCAACCTATTAGGGGATGGAATTAGAGATTATATCGATCCACATACGACCAAATGATAGACAGCAATTGTTCAATGAAGAGGAGGGCTTGTCATGAATCTTAGTAAGTTATTAGAAGTTAAACATCTTCGAACACATTTTAATACGGAGACAGGAAGGGTAACAGCAGTGGATGATGTGTCCTTTCATGTAGATAAAGGAGAAATCCTTGGAATCGTCGGAGAGTCGGGATGTGGGAAAAGTGTCACGTCTCAAAGCATCCTGCGTTTATTTGATGAAAAGTTTTTGGTTTCGTATGAAGGTGAAATTATCTTCAAAGAGGAAATTGATTTACTTAAGTTAACGAAAGCACAAATGAGACAGGCGCGTGGAAATGAAATATCTATGATCTTTCAGGACCCTCTCAGCTCTTTGAATCCAGTATTGACCATCGGCTTCCAAATTGCAGAAACCTTAATGTTGCATGAAAAAGTTTCAAAGGAAGAGGCAATGGAGAGGGCGGTAGAAATGCTTCGTCTTACGGGAATTCCATCGCCAGAGAAAAGGGTTCATGACTATCCTCACCAATTGTCGGGTGGTATGAGACAACGAGTGATGATTGCTATGTCCTTAGCGTGTAAACCTAGACTGCTTATAGCGGATGAACCGACGACTGCATTGGATGTTACGATTCAGTCCCAAATATTAGACTTAATTGAGGATATCAATAAGCGTTTTGAAATGGGCGTTATTTTTATCACCCATGACCTAGGCGTTGTTGCAGAGCTTTGTGACAGAGTGGTTGTCATGTATTTGGGACAAATCGTGGAAGAAGCGGATATCCATAACCTTTTTGAAAATCCGTTGCATCCTTACACGAAAGGCCTGATTAAATCCATTCCTCATATGGATAGCGATCGTGAAGAGGAACTTCATGTGATCTCAGGTACGGTTCCATCGTTAGATAACGTTCCACAAGGTTGTCGTTTTGCTCCGAGATGCCAATTCGCTGATGAGCAATGTTGGACTCAAGCTCCCGATTTACGCGGAATTAATAAGGGGCAAAAAGTTCGCTGCTGGCACGCCGAAAAGATTGCTGAACAGGAAGGGGAGCAAGTCTATGCAACAACTTAAAAATGAACCTGAAGTACTACTCGACGTGCAGGGACTGACAAAGCATTTTCCTGTTAAAGGTTCTTTTAATGCATTCAATCGTGAACGCCCATCCGTGAAAGCGGTCAACGATGTTAGTTTTCAACTATATGAAGGTGAAACATTCGGGCTGGTCGGTGAATCGGGATGTGGAAAAAGTACAACTGGCCGTACGTTGATGAGATTGTTAGAACCTACTAGCGGAAAGGCGATTTTTCGCGGAGACAATATATTTGACCAATCGAGTAAAAATCTTCGTAAAACAAGAGAAGAAATTCAGATGGTTTTTCAAGATCCCTATTCTTCTTTGAATCCCCGAAAGAGGATCGGAAATATTTTGGCGGAACCACTTATTATTCATTCCATCGGAAAAAGAAGTGAACACACAGACCGCGTAATGGACATTATGCAAAAGGTCGGTTTGCTGCCGGATCAATTTTATCGGTTCCCACATGAGTTTTCTGGTGGACAGAGGCAACGGATTGGGCTTGCACGGGCATTAATTGCTAACCCTAAACTTATTATTTGTGATGAACCAGTTTCTGCTCTTGACGTTTCTATCCAATCACAAATTATTAATCTTCTCCGGAGGATGCAAGGCGAATTTAACTTAACCTACTTATTCGTTGCACATGATATTAGTGTAGTGCGCCATATCTCCGACAGAATCGGTGTTATGTATTTAGGGAACATGGTAGAGGTTGCACCTACCGATAGCCTGATTCAAAATCCATTGCATCCGTATACGAAAGCACTTTTATCAGCAGTTCCCATTCCGAATCCACGGATCAAAAGAGAACGAATTACATTAAAAGGGGAGATACCCTCGCCACTCAATCCACCAACGGGTTGTGTATTCCACACAAGATGTCCATTTGCTATGGATGTATGCAAGAAAAATGTACCGGAAAGCAAAGAAATGGAGCCGGGCCATTCCGTTGCATGCCATTTATACTAAGCGATTGGAATGGAAAGGGAGAAGGGGAGGAGAATAAAAGTGAATCATGATGAAAAAGAGTTGTTGGATTTCCTTACAGTTGATTCTGCATATGACGCAAAGGTCATACCTGGAACTGAAGAGTTCACATTTATTACAAAGAAAACGGGTTTTCCACAAGTATGGAAGATGGATAGAAAAGGTTATTCATATCAATTAGTGACTACAAGCGACAGAGTACAAAGTGTGTTTCATTCCCCTAATGGTACTCGAATGGTCATTGGTATGGATAGTGGAGGAAATGAGAAGCAACAATTATATTTGGTGGATCAAGCTGGAAATACAGTGAAGCCGCTAGTTGTTTCAGCAAATCACTTCCATTATTGTGGTGGCTGGTCTATGGATGGTAGGAATATCTGCTATTCAAGTAACCGTCGAAATCCTGGCGCTTTTGATGTATTTGTGATTGATGTGGATACTGGGGAAACTAAACAAGTTTATTCATCCGATAAGAACTGTGTACCACTCAGCTGGGTGAATGAACGTGAAATTTTTTTGGACGTGAAAGAGACAAATATTGATAGCACTATTCATATCGTCAATAGTGAAACAGGTGAGGTCCGGCAGCTCGGTGATTATAGGAAACGTGCACGTTATGCATCGCCTATCATGCAACCAAATAGTATGGAAGGCTATCTGCTATCAGACCTTGAAGAAGATACGATGTATATTAGTAAGTTCTCGCTTAGTCGGCCGTCGGAGCTTGAAAAGCTACTTCATTGGGATAAGTGGGACATTGACGAAATTGCATTATCGCCAAATGGCAAGTTGTTGTCATTCTGCCTAAACGAGAACGGAATTTCAAAACTTGGGTTCTACCATTTAGGGTCGAAGAATTGTTTTCTGGCAGAAGGATTGCCAAGTGGTGTGATCAGTACGATGACTTGGTCATCCAAAGATACTGTTTTATTTACATTAAAAACACCGGTGGAACCAGGGGATATATGGACGTACAATTTTACGAATAACAAGGCAGAAAGGCTAACGCAGATGGGTGTATCCAAGTCAGTTGGGCATCTCTGGAGAATGCCAGAACTGCATACCTTTCAATCCTTTGACAATCTTGAGATCCCCTATTTTCTCTATTCGTCAGATGATCGAGAAGGAAAACCAGCAGTTGTCTATGTGCATGGTGGACCAGAGGGACAGACGAAAGCTGAATACAATCCTGTTATTCAATATTTAACCCATCGTGGCTTTACAGTAGCAGCGCCGAATATTAGGGGGAGTAGCGGTTATGGTCGAGCATATCTGAAACTTGATGATGCAGATAAGCGCCTAGATGCAGTTGCGGATCTAGCAAGCTTAACGAAAGAACTGATTGCTAAGCACGATGTTAAAAAAGGTCAAATTGGAATTGTGGGACGCAGCTATGGAGGATTTATGGTATTGGCGTCATTAGCCCATTATCCAGAAGATTGGGCCGCAGGAGTGAATATTGTTGGGATATCAAACTTAAAGACATTCTTGCAGAACACCGGGGAGTGGCGAAGATACCTACGTGAAAGTGAATATGGGTCCTTACAAGAGTATAGTAGATACTTTGATGAAATAGCCCCTATGAATCTGACACATCAAATGAAAGCCCCTCTGCTTGTTTTTCACGGAAGAAATGATACACGTGTACCTGTTAGTGAAGCGGAACAACTTGTCGCAGATTTGAGATCTCGAAAAAGGGAAGTTGAGCTGATTATCTTTGAAGACGAAGGTCATCAGACGGAACGTATTGAAAACCATATTACGATGCATACGGAAACTGTAAAGTTCTTTAGCGAACATTTAGGAAAAACACTACAGAAGGAGTGCTTGAAATGAGTGCTAGTTCATTAGGGCTAAATGAATCAATGATGGCATTGTTTGAAGATGAAGTAATTAAAGAGGCACTTGCCTATATCGAGAAAATTCACGAGGAGACAACTGCTGAACAAATTGAATTGACGGAAATTGAAGCGCCGACCTTTTGTGAAGCATCTAGAGGGCTGGTGTACAAGGAAAAGCTTGAAAAACTAGGTATTGAGAATGTGGGTGTTGATGAAGTAGGGAATGTGTTCGGTGTTCGAAAAGGAAAAGGGAATGGACCGACACTTGTTCTTTGCGCTCATTTAGACACTGTATTTCCAGCTGGAACGGATTTAAAAGCGACTTGGAAAGACGGGAAAGTGTATGCTCCGGGCATCGCTGACGACGGCAGAGGTCTCGCAGTTGTTTTAGCAATCGCCAAAACATTGAAGGAAACACAAATAGAGACAGAAGGCGATCTTGTAATTGGAGCGACAGTTGGTGAAGAAGGCTTGGGAGACCTTCGTGGTGTCAAGCACCTTTTCGATTCTCGAGACGATATCGACGGTTTCATCTCTATCGAACCGGGGGAGCCGGAACGCATTACGTATCTAGGAACAGGAAGCAAGCGATATGAAGTAACGTACGCGGGACCTGGGGGCCATAGCTTCGGGAGTTTTGGAACACCAAGCCCGATTCATGCACTCGGCAGGGCAATTGGAGAAATTTCCAATTTAATAACACCTGAACATCCGAAAACGACCTACAATATTGGAATGATTAGTGGCGGCACTTCCATCAATACAATTGCCCAATCTGCGACGATGCTTGTAGATATGCGTTCAAATTCACAAGAGGAATTGCAAAGACTTGAAGCGGAAGTGCTCGCTCTCTTTCAAAAGTCCGCAAAAGAAGAGAATGCCTTCAGAAGTAAAACAGATGAAATTACAGTGACTGTGAAATTGGTGGGAGATCGTCCAGCCGGCAGCCAGCCAGATGATGCAGAAATTGTACAAGTGGCTTGTGAAGCGACAAGAGTACTAGGGTTTGAGCCGATACTTGACGATGCTTCCAGTACGGATTCAAATGTGCCAATTCATCTTGGTATCCCTGCGGTGACACTAGGAGGGGGTGGAAAAGCTGGAGGATTCCATACCCTTCAAGAATACTATGATCCGACAAACGGTTATTTGGGTGTTCAAAAAGTGTTGTTGACCGTGTTGGCACTGTTTGGCTGTCCAGGTGTGGCGAAGCCAGCGCTGAAGAAAACAGCGAAAGCGGTGACCCTCAATGGTTCAAACTAAACAGAAAGAGCTGCAACAAGTATTTCAATATATAGATGAGAACAAAGACAAATATATGGAGTGGCTCTGTGAGTTGTGTGAAATTCCAAGTGTTGCAGCGCATTCAAGGGGGATTCCTGAAGCAGTTCAATCTGTTTCAAACCGCCTTTCGGAAATAGGCGCGGAAATTCAAGTCATTCCAACTCCAGGGAACCCTGTAGTATTTGGACAGCTGCCTTCTATTGAATGTGCCAAAACGTTGTCATTTTACAACCATTATGATGTACAACCCGAGGATCCGATAGAGAAATGGGAGAGCCCACCTTTTACACCGACTATACGAGACGGCAAAATATTTTGCAGAGGTGTCGCTGATAATAAGGATCTCTTATGGCTAGAATTTGTGCAATCGACGCATATAAAAAAATGATAGGCGAGCTCCCAGTCAACATTAAATTCATTGTAGAGGGTGAGGAGGAAATTGGGAGTCCAAATTTAGAAGCCTTTGCAGATGAACATATTGATTTGATACGAGCGGATGCGAATATATGGGAAAACGGCTTTAAGGACGTAGATGGCAACCTTCAAGTAAGCCTTGGTTGCAAAGGGATGTTATACGTAGAATTACATGCCCACGGCGCGAATACAGATTTGCATTCTGGAAGGGCTGCTATCGTGGAAAATCCTGCTTGGAGATTAGTATGGGCACTGTCAACATTAAAGAACGAGAAAGACGAAATCCTAATTGAAGGTTTCTATGATAAAGTTCTGCCATTGACAGCGGCTGAGCGACAGCTGACGGAGGATATGGAGTATAACGAGGAAGAAGATCTTAAGCAACTTGGCATTTCTAAATATATCAATGGATTGACAGGATTTGAGTTACAAGAGAAACTTATTTTCCAGCCGACATGTACAATTTGTGGTATTGAATCGGGTTATACAGGAGAAGGGTCGAAAACCGTTCTGCCAAGTGTAGCGAAATCGAAGCTAGATTTCCGTTTAGTGTCGGAACAAGATCCCGATGAGATATTGGAACTGCTTCGCGAACATCTAGACAAACATGGTTTTTCAGATATCGAAGTTGTTCCTTTAAAAGGAACGCGTGCAGCTACAACAAATTTGGATGACCCGTTAGTGCATAAAATCAAAGAAACCGCTACTGAATTCTATAACAAGCCCCCGAAAATTTTACGGTCCCAAGCAGGAACTGGACCGATGTATTCATTTTGCCAAAAGTTTGGAATACCATCGGCAGGATTTGGGGTAGGTCATGCGGATTCAAAAAACCATGCGCCGAACGAGAGTATTTATATAGATGACTACATGGATGGCATTAAATTTCTGGTAGCGTTAATCCATAAGTATTCCCAGGAGGAATCTATATGATCACTACTCATCTTGGAATGCAAATTTCTGTAGAAGGGCGACTTGAACGTGACTTCCTTGGAGAACGTATACTACCGGGAGATTCTTACTACGGCATCCAATCGCTTCGTGCCCTTGAGAATTTCCCGATTACTAAAGAGCGTATACATCCGAAATTAATTTGGGCTTTAGGGATTGTGAAGAAGTCTGCAGCTGAAGCGAATTGCGAAGTGAATGGTCTATCTGCTGAGAATGCCAAAGCGATTGCGGAAGCTGCCCGAGATGTGATGGAAGGAAAGCTCGATGACCAGTTTATCGTTGATCCCATTCAAGGAGGTGCTGGCACATCCATCAATATGAATGCTAATGAAGTAATTGCCAATCGTGCATTGGAATTGCTTGGATATCCAAAAGGCAATTACACCAAAATCAGTCCAAACAATCATGTGAATATGTCCCAATCCACAAATGACGCTTTTCCAACCGCAGTTAAGATGGCTGTGTACAAGCTGTTGGAAGATTTACTTGCAACCCTACATGAGTTGATTGAGGGCTTGCAAAAGAAGGAGCTTGCATTTGACTCGTTTGTAAAGATGGGACGGACTCATCTGCAAGATGCAGTTCCTATTCGGTTAGGGCAAGAATTCGGAGCGTATAAAAGGGTGATTCAGCGTGATTTCCAGCGTATACAGACCGCACAAACGAAATTACTGGAAATCAATATGGGCGCCACAGCGGTTGGAACAGGGCTCAATGCTTCTGTCCAGTATATTAATGTAGTCACTGAACGACTATGTAAAAATAGTGGAATTGCTCTTAAATCGGCAGAACACTTAGTAGATGCAACTCAAAATACGGATAGCTACACCGAAATTTCATCTGTATTGAAAATTTGTATGTTGAACATGTCCAAAATGGCAAATGACCTGCGTCTAATGTCATCTGGCCCACGTACTGGATTAGGGGAAATCAATCTCCCAGCGAGACAACCGGGATCTTCCATCATGCCAGGAAAAGTGAATCCTGTCATGGCGGAGGTAATAAACCAAATTGCATTCCAAGTAATTGGCAATGATCAGACAATCAGTCTTGCATCTGAAGCGGGCCAATTTGAATTAAATGTGATGGAACCTGTGCTCGTCTATAATCTAATCCAGTCAATCAGCATTATGAATAATGGTATCAATGCATTCAGCCGTTTCTGTCTAGCGGATATTACGGTAAATGAAAGACGACTTAGAGAACATGTTGAAAATAGCATTGGCACATTGACCGCTCTTATTCCTAGTATCGGCTATGAAATGGCCTCTCAAATTGCAAGAGAAGCATTTCTTGCAGAGAAATCAATTAAGGAAGTTTGCCTTGACTATCATATTGGCACCGAAAAGGAGATAGATGAGCTGTTAAATCCTTATCCAATGACTGTTCTGCGAGATAAAGAGAGTCATTGATAGATTCTCTCACATTCTAATTCAGTCCATTCACTACACATACAACTACTTAAAGTTGGAATGTTGGAGTGGGTGGGCTTGTTTGTTTTGCTTCCTTGATTCTACATTGAATATCTTTTTGGTTTTTACGGCGCATGTGCAGGTTTGATTTCATTTAATTTACATTAAATCTGAATTTTGTGGTTGGTACGTTTGTAATTTTTTCTTGTATAACCATACTTGTTCAAAATTTCATGTATATCTGCTGGAAGAAGGATTTCAGTATCAATATTATTTGCCACCAGCTTTCGTTTCTTCAATTAATTTGGATACTAGTGTTTCTTTCTCTTCTTCTAAATCTCGCCATTCATAATAGGGATTTGGGTCATCTAACGAATGTATATTGATGTTTTTGAAAGCTTCAAGACAATTCATTGCCTTAAATTTAATTTGAAACTCGAGCAATTCTTGATTAATTTCTTGGATTCGTTCGTGAGTTGTTTGTTTTTGGTGTATCTTTGCTTGGAATACCATTTGCGTTTTTATTGAATAGACAGGATCTTTCCAAATGTCTACTGCATGTTTTGGGATTTTATGATGACTTGTTGTATCTACACATTCTAACCCGTGTTTTATATATTTATTTAACGTAACAGTCGAAATACCTAATTGTTTTGATGCTTGCTTGGGTTTTAGTAGATAATCTTCACGATATAGGAATGCTATTTCTTCTCCACCTAATTGGTAATACCAATCCTCAAAGTCGACTTTCAGTTTTCCGAATTCCAAGTTTGTAAGAGGAAGATCCATTGAATGAAATCGATTTAACCAATCAGAGAGATTTTCACGGTTCTTGGCTGTTAAAAAGTAGTTATTTTTGTAATCTAACGGTTTTAAATGGATGCCTATGAGACGATCGGTAAAGCTACTAAGCAATGTGACAAATAATTGATTAAATATAAAACTTGTTTCTTTTTCAATTTTTGTTTTATCTTGGTTACAGTAGGCTTCTGAGATAGCATTTTTTGTCTCTTCGTATAGAGCTGTGCTCATACATATCATCCTCCTTACCTCCATCCTAATTTAAATTTATCGAAAAGTCAATTTAATTAATTTGCGATTTGGCGTTTTCGTTAATCTATTCTATTCATTGCCAATACGATTAGTACTTAAACGTTTTATCAGATCGTCCCTTTCTTTCAGTAGATATCGTTTAGTAGAAGGATCTTGAAAGTACCTTGACGCAGCGAGTCCCCTTGCAACCGTTTTCAAAAAACACTTTACAACTCAAAAAACACCTCGTATAATTCAAATAGTTATAATATTATAACCTGGATAGAAGGTGAAGCTGTTGAAGATTGATAAGATGGCGACGGTTCCGCTGTATGCTCAGGTGGAGGCGGTGCTTGAAAATCGGATTTCCTCTGGTGTTTGGGAGGAGGGCTATCAGATTCCAACGGAGACGGAGCTTGCTTTGAAGCTTGAAGTGAGTAATATTACGGTGAAACGGGCCATTATGAACCTTGTGGATAAGGGGATGCTTGTGAGGCAACGGGGCAAGGGAACGTTTGTGACGGGCAGGCATATTGAGAAGAATATCCACAAATCCGAGTTTATTAAGATGGATGAGCAAGTAAGCAGTATGCATGATTTGCTGGCGAGTCGTGTCCGAGTTACGAATCCGAACATTGCTAAAAAGCTTGGGAGAGAAGCGGATGCTGAATTTGTCTACTTGGAACGGCTCGGTTATGAAGACGAGAAGAAGGTATCGATTGAGTATACGTTTATTCCGCAAAATCTCTGGCCAGGTGATGAATTTTCCATTAATAAGGATGCATTTATCTATGATGTGTTGAAGATGGATTGTGGGATTACGTTGAAACGGTCCAAGAACTATTTTTCGGGTGCCGTGGCAAATGAAAAAGAAGTGAAGTTGCTTGGTGTCCGCCCGAATACACCGCTTTTCGTTTGGGAGCGGATCACATATGCCGACACTGGGGAAGCTGTTGAGTATTCGAAGTTTGTCATGAAACAGGACAAAGAGAAATATTATATGGAAATTGAACTTGTGTAAGTCGTGGAAGTCATGCAGTTGCATGCTTTTCCACATAATATAAAGTTATAACATTATACTTAATTAGACAAAGGAGTGGTTTGGGGTCGATTTGCAATGTAGGTGAAAGTGGAAATAGAGGAGGATGGGAATATGGAGAAAACGAAATGGAAATTGAAGCCACCGACGACAACAGCGTTGCTGATGTTCATGATTGTGCTCGTTGGTTTGTTGACGTATATTGTGCCGGCTGGGCAGTACGACCGGGTGATGGATGAAAAGACTGGGCGAGAGTTGATTGTGGCGGATAGTTTTCGTTACACGGAGCAAACGCCTGTAGGAATCGGGGGCATTTTGTCTTCGGTTTTCGGTGGGATTGTTGGTGCGGCTGAGATTATTGCGTTTGTTTTTATTGTCGGAGGCGTATTTGGCGTTGTTGTGAAGAGTGGTGCCATTAACGCAGCGCTGGCAAAATTGATCGCTCGATTGAAGGGAAGGGAATCGCTATTCATCATCATTGCAATGACAGCGTTTGCAATTGGTGGGGCGACATTCGGTATGGCGGAAGAAACGTTGCCATTTGTGGCGATTGTGTTAGCAGCAACAATTGCGATGGGGTATGACCGGATTATTGCGGTGTCGATTGTCGTCGTCGGTGTGTATGCGGGTTATTCCGCTGGGCCACTCAATCCGTTTAACGTTGGGATTGCGCAAGGGATTGCGGAACTGCCGCTATTTTCAGGGATAGGCCTGCGGACAGTCCTGATGATTGGCGGACTCGTAATCGCGATTCACCACACATTGCGCTATGCAAAAAAAGTGAAGGCTGATCCGAAGAGTGGGTTGCTCGTTGGCGAGGCAGCTATCGAAACGGATGCACTTGTTTTGGAAAATACTGAGATGACGTCGCAACATAAGTGGATTATGGCAGTGCTCGGTTTGTCGCTTGTTGCGCTTGTGTTTGGTGTGTTGAAGTACGGCTGGTATCTTGGAGAAATTTCTGCGCTCATGTTACTCATGGGGATAATTGTCGGAATGATCGCATTTAAAGGGAGTTTCAATCAGTTCACGGATGAATTCATGAAAGGTGCTGCGGATATGACGGCTGCTGCGCTGATCATCGGTTTGTCCCGAGCAATTCTTGTCGTCATGGAAGAGGGGCATATTATTGATACGCTCGTCTATGCTGTGTCGGTTCCACTCGGTAGTCTTCATAGTGTATTTGCGGCGTGGGGCATGTATCTTTCCCAAGGGTTGATCAATTTCATTATCCCTTCTTCGACAGGTCAGGCGGCCGTCGTTATGCCGATTATGTCTTCAATCAGTGACGTTATCGGCATTAACAGGCAAATTGCTGTGCAAGCTTTCCAATCGGGGGATGGCTATTGGAATATGATTACGCCGACGCACCCGGTATTGATGGCGGCTCTTGGCATTGCAGCTGTTCCGTTTGGGAAGTGGCTTCGCTTTGCTGGTCCACTTGTGCTTAAATGGACAATTTGGACAATGATTATTTTAGCGGTAGGAGTCATGATTGACTGGGGGCCTTACTGAGAGGCAAGCGTTTATTGATGGAATGAAACATTATAATATTATAAACAATTAATTGGATAGACGAACTAGGAGTGAGCAGCTATGGAAAATACGTTAAAGTGGACGATTATTGGTGGAGGAAACGGCGGTCAAACAACAGCAGGGCATCTGGGCATGATGGGATTTGACGTGACGCTGTACGATATATTTGAACAGACGGTAGATCGCATTAATGCGCAAGGTGGCATTCATCTGGAGGATGCGTTGAACGGTTTCGGAAAAGTGACTTGTGCAACAACAGATATGGAAAAAGCGGTGACGGGTGCTGACGTGATTTTTGTCACAGTGCCTGCGACTGCACATGTGAATGTCGCAAAAGCATGTGCGCCATATTTAAAGGACGGACAAATCGTCATCTTGAATCCTGCCGCGACATTCGGCTCGCTTGCGTTTTTGAAGACGTTAGAAGATGAAGGCTGTACGGCGAATGTCGTGCTTGGGGAAACGAACACGTTATTGTATGGCTGTCGCATCATTGAACCGGGTAGGACCCAAGTGTTTGGATTAAAGAACCGGATTTTGACTGCGATTCTGCCTGCGACGGAAACGGAACGAGTCGTTGGAGTGTTACAAACGGCTTTCCCACAATTTGAGCCATGCGAAAGTGTTCTCGTTACAAGTTTTGATAACACGAACCCTATTTTGCATCCGGCAACGACGATCTTCAATGCTGGTAAAATCGAATCTGCGGATGAATGGCGCTTTTACGTCGATGGGTTCACGCCAAGCGTTGGGCGATATGTCGAACAGATGGATGAAGAGCGCATGGCGATCGGGCGGATGTTCGGACTCAATTTGTTGTCGTGCCGTGAACAAATGGAAGTGGAATACAATGTTTTTGAAGACACACTTGCAAATGCAGTCAGTAAAAACCCAGTGTACCAGGACATTAAAGGACAAAAGACGTTAGACTCCCGTTATTTGACGGAAGATATTCCAATGGGGCTTGTGCCGTTTATTGAACTTGGAAAAATGCTCGGCTTGCCAACGACGCATATGGAGAGTGTCGTCGCAATGGGCCAGTTGTTGCTTGGAAAAGACTTGATGGCGGAGGCGAGAACGTTGGCGTCATTGGGGCTTGAAGGGATGGGGAAGGATGCGTTTGTGGAGTTTGTGCGGACGGGGAGGAAGGCTAAGGGGATTTAGTTGTCGGTTATGCGGCGAACGCCTGGATTATGCTGCGTTTGCCGGGAATATGCGGCGATTTTAGAAGTTATGCGTAAGCGTTAATCGAAATACACCTTATTCTATTTGTTTGTCCATGCAATACTGGTAGTAACTTTTAGAAACAGAGAGGTGTTTGAGATTGTCAGAATTAGCGAATCCATCCGCGATACATGATGAAAAAGATGCTCGCTGGATTGAGATTATTGAACAGTGGAAGGATAGCGGTATGACCATGTCAGAATGGATCAGGGGGCAAGATGAAGTCACCTATTATCAACTAGTGAACGCTAGAAGAAGACTTTATCCAGAAGAAGTTTATGGAACTGGAAAACCCAATACTTGGTCAGCTATTACAATGGAGTTGCCGTCCTCTTCTATGAATGTTCATGTAAATGGTTTATATATAGAGGTCCCTCCGGGATTCGATCGAACACTTCTATTGGAGATTGTGGAGGTGTTAAAAGATGCGAATTAATCTCGAGGGGGTGAAAGGTGTTTTCCTCGCACACGGCTCAACTGACATGCGTCTTTCAATGGACGGTCTAGCAGCTCGTGTACAAGAAACTTTTGAATTAGATCCTTTTTCTTCGAACCTTTTTATTTTCTGTAATCGCCAACAGGACCGAATAAAAATCCTTCACTGGGATCATAATGGCTTTTGGCTCTACTATCGAAGACTCGAAAACGGTACATTTAACTGGCCGCAAGGTCCAGAAGATGAGACCATGCAAATTACACCTAGGCAATTAATTTGGTTACTTGAAGGGTTAACATTGGAAGACGGAAGAGTATTTCCGAAAATGAATGTAAAAAAAGTTGTCTAACCGCATAAAGATTATGGTAAATATGTCGATATTTATAATATGAGAAACCTAAATGATCACTCACCCCAATTAACTGAACAGGATACAAAGATTGCGGCTCTTGAAGAGGAACTACTCTGTCTAAAAGCAATCATAGCTAGGTACGAAGAGATGTTTCGATTACAAAAGCAACGCCAATTCGGAGCTTCAAGTGAGAAGTTTCCGAGTGGTCAATTGACACTTTTTGGTGAGGAAACATCACATTCTTCTACCCTGGAAAATACGACAGTGCAAGGAACTTCAAAAGCTTACAATCAAAAAAAAAAGAAACGAAAAGTTCGGGAAAGCCTAAACAATGAGCTACCTGTAACAGTCGTTCACCACAGCCTGCCCTTAAAGGAGCAGGCCTGTTCAGATTGCGGTCATTCTATGCATGTGATGAAAAAGAATCCGCCGTGAAATCAAGATCATCCCTGCTCGCGCAGAGATTGTCCAACACGAACGTGACGTTTTCTCTTGTCGAACATGCGAGAAAGAGAATACTCATACACCAATTGTAAGAGCTTCAATGCCAGAAGCTGTCATTCCTAAAAGCATGGCATCACCTTCAGCGATTGCTTATGTGGTGACGCAAAGGTATATGTATGCCACGCCACTACATAGGTTGGAGGCACAGTTTCGCCAATTGGGTGTTCATCTATCTAGGCAGACGATGTCCAATTGGTTAGTCCTTTCTACAGAGGAACTACTTCGTCCGCTCTACTCTGCGATGCATCAATTTATTTTATCGCTTCCAGTACTTCATGCAGACGAGTCAACACAACAAGTTTTGTACGAAGAGGGTAAGCAGCCTTCTTCGAAGTCATATATTTGGTTATACAGGACTGGGAGGATTGGGCCTCCATGTGCCATATATGTATATTCATCAACTCGAAGCGCTACTAATCCAAAACTCTTTTTGGAAAATTTTAAGGGAACGCTTCATACAGATGGCTATTCAGGCTATGAGGGGTTGGAAAACGTTAGTCTCTCAGGGTGTTGGGCACACTTAAGGCGTTATTTTGATAAAGCTGTAAAAGCTGCCCCAAAGAACAAGAAAGAAGCGCCCACTCTTTCAGAATTAGCACTTATGAAAATTGGAGAGATTTATAAAATTGAAAGAAAAATCACCTCTCAATCTTTCGCAAAGCGCCGTAAGGTGCGCCGCAAGGAAAGTTTACCACTCGCAGAGGCTTTTTTCGCATGGCTTCAATCCATTCAACCAATAGTCACACCGAAAAGCCAACTAGGTAAAGCAATTAAATATGGAATCAATCAAAAAGAGAAGTTACTGCGTCCTTTTTTAGATGGAATACTCGACATTGATAACAATAGAGCAGAGAGATCAATCAGACCATTTGTATTAGGACGGAAAAACTCACTATTCTCGATTACTCCAAAAGGGGCTCAATCTACTGCCATCCTTTATAGTATCGTGGAGTCGGCGAAAGAGAATAAGTTAAATGTCTTAGCCTATCTAGTTCACCTCTATGAAACGCTTCCTAACATTGTTAAGAACAATGTGAATGAGCTTGCAAAATTGTTCCCTTGGTCGAAAAAGCTGCCGGAGCAATGTTACCTATCTACAAATTAAAGGATTCATTACTAAAATAAAGGATCTGCACCCGGAAAAACAGGTGCAAGTCCCTTTACGCTTAAA